>NZ_JBNPXQ010000001.1:0-1934305 GCF_050433225.1 Sphingomonas zeicaulis
CCGACCACGTGATCTGCAAATCCGAGCTGAACCGACATCTTCGTCTCCCAATGACGAAGTGAATCAGCCCCGATCCACTTTTGCAATGGTCCCGCACTTCGCGGGAGAGGGCTTTTTGCTCGGCGCTTCCGCCCTTAAGCAATCGCCCCCGTCGCCTTGCCGGCCGCCTCGAACATCGCGAGGATCTGGTCGACCTGCTCGGTGCTGTGTTCCGCGCACAGCGAGCAGCGCAGCAGGAACATGCCGGCGGGGGTCGCGGGGGGGCGGGCCATGTTGACGTAGAGGCCGAGTTCGAGCAGCGCCTGCCACATCGCCACCGCCTGGGTCTGGTCCGTCAGGATCACCGCGATGATCGCGGATTGCGGCGTCTCGCTGCCCAAGGTGAAGCCCAGCGCCTTGAGGCCGCCGTGCAGCTTGCGGCTGTTTTCCCACAGATGCGCGCGCTTGTCCTTGGCGTGCATCAGCTTGCGGATCGAGGTGGCGGCGGTCGCGACCACGCTGGGCGGCAGCGAGGCGGTGAACACATAGGGGCGGCAGACCAGCCGCAGCACGTCGAACTTCGGGTGGTTCGAAACGCAGAAGCCGCCGACCGTGCCGACCGACTTGGAGAAGGTGCCGACGATGAAGTCGATCTCGCCTTCCATGCCCTGTTCCTCGAACACGCCGCGGCCATGTTCGCCGAAAAAGCCCATGCCATGGGCCTCGTCGCACAGGATCATGCAGTTGGGATGCTTGCGCACCGCCGCGACCATCTCCGGCAGCGGGGCGATGTCACCCAGCATCGAGTAGACGCCTTCGAGCACCACCAGCTTCTGCGCATCCTTCGGCAGGCGGCCGAGGCGCTTGTCGAGATCCTCGACGCTGTTGTGGCGGAAGCGGACGATCTCGGCATCGCCCAGGAAGCAGCCGTCGTAGATCGAGGCGTGGCTGTCGGCATCGATGATTACATAGTCGCCCTTGCCGGCGAGCGTGGAGATCATGCCGAGATTGGCCTGGTAGCCGGTCGAGAAGACCATCGCATGGTCGGTGCCGAAGAACGCCTTCAGCGCATCCTCGACCTCTTTATGGCCCTGGTAGGTGCCGTTGAGCACGCGGCTGCCGGTGGTGCCGGCGCCGAACGCGTCGAGCGCATCCTTGCCGGCCTGCACCACGTCCGGATCGAACGTCATGCCCATATAGTTGTAGGTGCCGAGCAGGATGGTTTCCTTGCCCTTGATGACGGCGAGGGTGGGGGATTTCACCTCGTCCATCACGATCGCGAACGGATCGCGCACGCCGGTATCGAGCAGCGCCTGGCGCTCGGCGATCAGCCCGTCGAACTTGGAGAACAGGTCCCGCGCGTCGGCGACTTCCTCGGGCGTGTGCGCGTCATGCGCGGTCTGGGCAGCCTCGGTCATCCTGCGATCAACCCTTGAGCTTGGCAACGGCGTCGACGAGCTGGCCGACATTCTCGATCTCGGCCTGCATGTTCATCGTGATGATGATGTCGAACGCGTCCTCGACCGCGGCGACGAAGTCCATCACCGTCAGGCTGTCCCATTCCAGGTCGCCCGCGAAGGTGGTGCTCTCCGTGAGCGCGACGCCCTTCTTGTTGAAGGGCGCGATCTGCTCGGCGACGATGTCGAAAATCTGGGCACGGTCTGTCATGCGCGGTCCTTACCGATGTGGATGTGCGATTGCCAAGCGATTGCGGCGTCAAATGGGCATGTTTAAGGAAAACGGGGACATCGGCGGGGGGCGCATGGACGCAGACGAATCGAAACGGAAGCGAAATTTTTCCGTTCATGCCGTGCACTTGATCCGGACGACCCAGCAGATCAACGTGGCGCTCAGCCAGATGGCCGACCAGAAGGCCTCGATCCTGATGGGCGGCACGTTCGTGGTGTTCACCATTTCGATCGGCCAGGTTCGCGCCGGCGGATTCGCGCTGCCGCTGATGATCCTTGCCTTCTTCTCGTTCATCTCGGCGATGCTGGCGGTCTATGCGGTGCTGCCCGCCACCGGCAAGGCGCCGATGGGAAACCGCAACATCCTGTTCTTCGGCACTTTCACCGAAATGTCGGAAGAGGAATTCGCGGACGCGGTGATCGACCGGCTGGAAGATGAGGAGGCCCTGTTCCGCACCATGCTGCGCGACATCTACCAGAACGGCCAGGTGCTCCAGCGCAAGAAATACCGGTATTTGGGGATGGCCTATCGCGCGTTCCTGCTGGGGCTGGTGCTGACGATGATCAGCTTCCTGGTGACCTATCTGGGCTATGGGCCGATGATGTGAGGGAAGTGGTGGGGGACCGGCTGAAAGCCCTCTCCCGCGGAGTGCGGGAGAGGGCGGTTCGGCGCAGCTCTCCGATATCGCGACCTTCCGGCTTCTTCTCGAGCAAGTGAAACCGACGCCCCCAGGGGCGGGAATATTACTGCCCGAAACCCGCTTCCGCCGCCTGCTTCAGCGCCTCGCGCGCGGCGGCGAGCAGTGCGCCCGACTTGGCCTCGCACTCGCGCTGCTCGGCGGCCGGGTCGCTGTCGGCGACGATGCCGGCGCCGGCCTGGACGTGCATGACGCCATCCTTCACCACCGCGGTGCGCAGGACGATGCAGGAATCCATCGAGCCGTCCGGCGAGAAATAGCCGACGCCGCCGGCATAGGCGCCCCGCGCCTCAGGCTCGAGCTCGGCGATGATCTCGCACGCGCGCACCTTGGGAGCGCCGCTGACGGTGCCGGCGGGGAAGCCCGCGAACAGCGCGTCGAGCGCGTCCTTCGACGGATCGAGCCGGCCGACCACGTTCGAGACGATGTGCATCACATGGCTGTAATATTCGACGGTGTAGCTGTCCGTCACGGTCACGCTGCCGGGTGACGCGACGCGGCCGACATCGTTGCGGCCCAGATCGAGCAGCATCAGATGCTCGGCGCGCTCCTTGGGGTCGGCGAGCAGTTCGTCGCGCAGGCGCGCATCCTCGGCGGCGGTGGCCCCGCGCGGGCGGGTGCCGGCGATCGGGCGGATCGTCACTTCGCCGGCGCGGGCGCGCACGAGGATCTCGGGGCTGGAGCCGGTCAGCGCGAAGCCGGGCAGGTCGAGATGGTAGAGGAAGGGGCTGGGGTTGATCCGGCGCAGCGCACGATAGAGATCGAAGGGCGGCAGCGGGAAGGGCGCGGTGAAGCGCTGGGCCAGCACGACCTGGAAGATGTCTCCGGCGGCGATATAGTCCTTCGCGCGCGCCACCATCCCTTCATAATCGCCGGGCGCCAGCACCGGCGTGACCGCCAGCGTGGGATCGGCGACGGGCGCATCGGCATCACGCGCGGGCAGGGGGGCGGCGAGCCGGGCGGCGGCGGCACCGATGCGGTCGACCGCGGCGGCGACCTTCTGGTCGGGCGTGCCGCTGCCTTCGGGCCAGACCGGGGCGACGAGGTGGAGCACGTCCGCCAGGCGATCGAACACCAGCAGCAGGGTCGGCCGCGCGAACAGCATGTCGGGCAGGCCGATCGGGCTAGTGCCGGCGCGCGGCAGCCGCTCGACGAGGCCGACCGTCTCATAGCCGAAATAGCCGACGAGGCAGGCGAGCGCGGGCGGCAGATCCTCCGGCACGTCCATCCGGCAGCGCGCGACCAGCGCGCGCAACGCGGCGAGTGCGCCGCCCTCGACCGGGGCGAAGGCGCTACGATCGGTGAGCCAGTGCGGGTTGATCGCGGCCGCGTCACCCTCGGCACGGAACATGAGGTCGGGCGCGATGCCGAGCAGGCTGTAGCGACCGCGAACGGCGCCGCCCTCGACCGATTCGAGCAGAAAATCGCCGCGCCCCGGCTCCATCAGCTTGAGCGCCGCGGAGACGGGCGTGTCGGTATCGGCGATCTGGCGCCGATGGACCAGCGCGGGGCGGCCCGCTGCCAGCGCGGCGAGCGCCGCCGCGTCTCCGGTCCCGGCCCCCGTCACGCCCTGCCCCTGGCTCATTCCGCGACGGGGGCGCCGGTCAGCTCGCGCTTGAGCTTGGCGATCGCCTTGTCGTCACGCTTCACGCCCACCGCGGTGCGCGCGGCGACGGCGAACTGCTCGGCATATTCGCCGCCCAGCGTCTGATCGAAGCTGCGCTGGGTGTTGGTCACCAGCTGCGGCTGGGCGGTGGCGTCGCCGGGCACGATCTTCTGCAGGCGCACCACGAAGAAGCCGGCGCGGTTGGGCATGGCGAGCAGCTTCACGCTGTTTTCGCGCATCGAGAAGAGCAGTTCCTCGGTCGGATCGATCTGGCGCTGGCCCTGCATCAGCGCGAGGCGCGGGCCGCCGATCGGCTGGGTCGGCGGCAACGGGCGGCCGACCTCGCGCAGCGCCTGTTCCAGCGTCATGCCCTTGTTGACCTTGGCGATGACCGCCACCGCGGCGGCGCGCGCCGCCTTGGCCTGGCGATCGGCGATGAAATCGGCGGTAGCGGCTTCCTTCATCTTCGGGTCGGTCAGTGGACGCGGCGCCGGCGGCACGATGCGGACGACGTCCATCAGCGCGAAGCTCTGTGCGGCGGGCGGGCCGACCGGTACCACCGCGGGATCGTCATCGGCCTCGGCCTCGAACGCCGGGCGCAGCACCTCCGCCATCTGCGGCGGCGGCGGCACGTCCGGCTTGTCCGGGTCGGCGCCGGTCGCGATGACGGCCGGGGTGGTGGTGACCTCCAGCTTGTTCGCGGCGACGATCTCGTCGAAGGTCGCGCCCTCGTCTACCGCGTCCTGGATCTTCGTCTGCAGCGCGGCGATCGCGGCCTGCACCTTGCTCGCCTCGATCGCCGCCGTCAGTTCGGCGCGAACCTGGTCGAGCGTGCGCGCGGGCACCGCGGTGATCGCATCGACCCGCACGACATGCCAGCCGAGCGGCGACTGGAGCGGATCCGTCACCGTATCCTTGGCGGCGGCGAAGGCGGCGTTGGCGACTGCGGCCGAACTCGCTTCGGCGAACATCGCCTTTTCGACCGCGCCGCTGTTGGAGGCTTCAAGGCCCACCGCACGCGCGGCATCCGCGATGGCAGTGCCGCCGCGCACCTTCTGCGCCAGCGCGGCCGCGGCCTGACGGGTCGGCAGGATGACCTGCGTCAGCGTGCGGGTCTCACGCGCGGCGAACTCCGCCTTGCGATCGGCGAACGCCTTGGCGACCTCCGCCTCGGTCGGCGCGACCTTGGGCATCGTCGCCGGGCCGAACGGCGCGAAGCGGATCACCCGGCGTTCCGGCACGGTGTAGCGGCGAACATTGTTCTTGTAGAAGGTTGCGAGCTCGGCCGCGGTCGGATCCGCGCCTCGGTCCATCGCCTGCGCGGGGATCGCCACCAGCGTGCCTTCGCGCTGTTCGAGCAGCAGCGAGGCATAGGGGAGCGCGAGTTCGCGCGGCGCCTTGGCGGCGGCGGAAACCGGGCCGATGAGCTGGCGGGTGATCAGCACGCGGCCGAAATCATCGCGCACCTGCGCCTCGGTGAGGTTGCGTTCGCGCAGCGCGCGCAAATAGGTCTGCTGGTCGAACTTGCCGGTGGGGCCATTGAAGGCGGGGATGCTGGCGATCTCGCCATCGATCATCCGCTTGCTGGCCTTGAGGCCCTGCTGCCGCCCGAACAGGTCGACCGCATGCTGTGCGATCAGGCTGTCGAGCACCTGTTCGAAGCCGCCGGCCGCGATCAGCCCGGCCATGTCGAGCGTGGGATTGCGCTGACGCTCGGCATCGAGCGCGGCTTCCATCGCCTGGCGGACATCGCCGGCATAAAGCCCCTCGTCGCCGATCTGGGCGAGGCGTTCGCCCTTGCCCGGCTGCTGCCCGCTGCCGTTCAGCGTGTTGCCGATATCAGTCATCGCGAAGCCGACGGCGATCACCGCCAGCAGCAGGCCCGCAATCGCGATGCCGACCCTCGAGTTGAGCGCGCGGCGGAACAGGTTGAGCATCGAAGTCCTACGGGCAATGAGAAAACGGCCCTCGCTTTAGGGGGCGGCAGGGTTTGCTTCAAGCATGTTGCATGCCGATCCGGCCGGTTGCTATCGCGCGGGCCCACACACTGAAAAACGGGGCAGGGGCAGAACATCATGGCCAACAGGAAGTTGATCGCCGGGAACTGGAAAATGAACGGCGAACTGTCGGCCCTGGCCGAGCTCGACGCGATCGGCGCGGCGGTGGAAACCTATCCCGAGGTCGACATCGCGGTGGCGCCGCCCTTCACACTGATCGCGGCGGCGGCTTTGCGCTGCCCCGATCTCACCATCGGCGGGCAGGATTGCCACGCCAATGTCGCCGGCGCGCACACCGGCTGCGTTTCCGCGACGATGCTGAAGGAATCGGGCGCGCGCTTTGCGATCGTCGGCCACAGCGAGCGCCGCGCCGACCAGCACGAAACCGATGCCGACGTGCGCGCCAAGGCGAACGCCGCGATCGCCGGCGGGCTCACCGCGATCATCTGCGTGGGCGAGAGCGAGGCGCAGCGCGACGCGGGGGATGCGGTGGCGGTTGTCGAGGCGCAGGTGGAAGGATCGGTGCCCGCGGAGGTCGATGCGGAGGCGGTGGTCGTCGCCTATGAACCGATCTGGGCGATCGGCACCGGCCGCACCCCGTCCCCGGCGGACGTGGGCGAGATGCACGCCGCGATCCGCGCGAAGCTGGTGGGGATCTTCGGCGCGGCGGGGGAAGGCGTGCGCATCCTCTATGGCGGCTCGGTGAAGCCCTCCAATGCCGCGGAACTGCTCCATGTGCCCGATGTCGACGGCGCGCTGGTCGGCGGCGCGAGCCTGAAGGCCGCCGATTTCGTGCCGATCATCGCCGCCGCCGCGCAGCCGGTCGGTTGACCCGCCGATATCCATCGGCCAAAGCGGCGGCCGTTTCATATATTGCAACAGCGAAGGCGAAACCGTGCCTGACCCCAAGTCGCTCAGCTTCCAGGACATGATCCTGACGCTCCATGCCTATTGGAGCAGGCAAGGCTGCGCGATCCTCCAGCCCTATGACGTCGAGATGGGCGCCGGCACCTTCCACCCGGCGACCACGCTGCGTGCGCTTGGCCCCAATCCGTGGAAGGCGGCCTATGTTCAGCCCAGCCGCCGTCCTACCGATGGCCGCTATGGCGAGAACCCGAACCGGCTGCAGCATTATTACCAGTATCAGGTGATCCTGAAGCCCAGCCCGCCCGACATCCAGGACCTCTATCTGGGCAGCCTGAAGGCGATCGGCATCGATTTCACCCGCCACGACATCCGCTTCGTGGAGGATGACTGGGAAAGCCCGACCTTGGGCGCCTGGGGCCTGGGCTGGGAAGTGTGGTGCGACGGCATGGAGGTGACGCAGTTCACCTATTTCCAGCAGGTCGGCGGATTCGATTGCAAGCCGGTGTCGGGCGAGCTGACCTACGGCCTCGAACGGCTGGCGATGTATATCCAGGGCGTGGACCGGGTCTATGACCTGCGCTTCAACGACGCCGGCACCTCCTATGGCGACGTGTTCCTGGAGAATGAGCGCCAGTTCTCGAAATATAATTTCGAGATCGCCAACACCGAGACCTTGTTCCAGTGGTTCAAGGATGCCGCGGCGGAATGCCAGGTGTGCCTGGAAAACAAGCTGCCGCTGCCCGCCTATGACCAGGCGATCAAGGCAAGCCACATCTTCAACCTGCTGAACGCCCGCGGCGTGATCTCCGTGGCCGAGCGCCAGGCCTATATCGGCCGCGTGCGCGATCTGGCCAAGGGAAGCTGCCAGGCATGGATGGAAAAGAACGGGTGGGAAGCGTGAGCCAGGCCGATTTCCTTCTCGAACTCCTCTCCGAGGAGATCCCGGCGCGCATGCAGGACAAGGCGCGCGCCGACCTGACCAAGCTGTTCGCCGACGAGATCGGCCGCGCCGGCCTGAAGGCGGCGGCGATCGAGAGTTTCGCGACGCCGCGCCGGCTGACCCTGATCGTCCGCGGCCTGCCGCTGGCGACCGAGGCGGTGAGCGAGGAGCTGAAGGGCCCGCGCGCCTCCGCGCCGCCGCAGGCGCTGGAAGGCTTCCTGCGCAAGACCGGGCTTGCCCGCGAGGCGCTGGTCGAGCGTGACGGCGTGCTGTTCGCCGTGATCGAGAAGCCGGGTCGCCCGACCGCCGCCGTGCTAGCGGAGGCCGTGCCGGCGATCGTCCGCGCCTTTCCGTGGCCCAAGTCGATGCGCTGGGGCGCCGCATCCGCCACGACCGAGAGCCTGCGCTGGGTGCGCCCGCTGCAGGGCATCGTCGCGCTGCTGGGCGAGGATGTGGTGCCGATCGCGATCGACGGGCTGGAATCGGGTGCCGAGACGGTCGGCCATCGCTTCCACCATCCGGGCCGCATCACCATCGGTTCGGCCGAGGACTATGAGGCCAAGCTCAACGCCTGCCATGTGATCGTCGATCAGGAAAAGCGTCGCGCGATCATCCGCGAGAGCGCCGACCGCGCCGCCGCCAATGCCGGGCTGACGGTGGTGCCGGACGAGGGGCTGGTGATCGAGAATGCCGGCCTCACCGAATGGCCGGTGCCGTTGCTCGGCAGCTTCGATCCGGCGTTCCTCGATGTGCCGCGCGAGGTGATTCAGCTCACCATGCGCACCAACCAGAAATATTTCGCGCTCAACGACGCCGAGGGCAAGCTGGCACCGGCCTTCATCTGCACCGCGAACATCGCCGCGGTGGATGGCGGCGCGCTGATCGTCGAGGGCAGCCGCAAGGTGCTCGCGGCGCGGCTGTCGGACGCGAAATTCTTCTGGGAGCAGGATCTCAAGGTTCCGCTCGACGATGTGCTGCCCAAGCTCGAGACGATGCTGTTCTATGAGGGCATGGGCACGCTGCGCGCCAAGGCGGAGCGGATCGGCAAGCTGGCCGGCTGGATCGCCGAGGCCTATTTCCCCGAGCGCGATCCCGAAACCGCGCGGCGCGCCGGTCTGCTCGCCAAGGCGGATCTTGCGACGCAGATGGTCGGCGAGTTCCCCGAGCTTCAGGGCATCATGGGCGGCTATTATGCCGAGCGCGCCGGCGAAAAGCCTGGCACCGTCTCGGCGCTGAAGCAGCAATATGTCGCCGCGGTCGAGGGCTGCATCCCGGCCTGCGTCGCACTAGCCGATCGCGTCGACACGCTGGTCGCCTTCTTCGCACGCGATATCCGCCCGACCGGCTCGAAGGATCCGTTCGCGCTGCGCCGTGCGGCGCTGCAGGTGATCCAGACGATCCTCGTCAACGGCACGCGGCTCAACCTGCGCGCGGTGGTGGCGCAGAGCCAGGCGATCATCGGCACCGAGCGTGACGTGACCGGCGAACTGGCGGACTTCTTCGCCGACCGCCTCAAGGTCCAGCAGCGTGAGGCGGGCGTTCGCCATGACCTGATCGATGCGGTGTTCGCGCTGGGCGGCGAGGACGATTTCGTCCGCCTGCTCGCGCGGGTGAAGGCGCTCCAATCCTTCGTCGCGACCGACGATGGCGCCAACCTGCTCGCCGGTTACAAGCGCGCGGCGAACATCCTGAAGAAGGAGGGCGTCACCGAGGCGCCGGCGTTCAACGCGGGCTACACGCAGGAACCGGCGGAAGCCGCGCTGGTCGCGGCGCTCGATGCCGCCGAACCGGCCGCCGCCGCGGCGGTGGAGGCCGAAGATTTCGAAGGGGCGATGGCCGCGCTCGCGCTGCTGCGCGCGCCGATCGACGCCTTCTTCGAGGCCGTGACCGTCAACGATTCCGACCCCGACAAGCGCGCGGCGCGGCTGGCCATGCTGGTGCGCGTGCGTGCCGCCGTCCACCGCGTGGCGGATTTCTCGAAGATCGAAGGCTGATCCGCCGCCAAGACATGATTGGGCTCCGCCACGGCCACACCAGACTCGCCATGAGCAGGGCCGCGGCATATGTTGCGATGCAACAAATATACGGGGAAGGGATCCGATGACTCAATATGTCTACCGCTTCGGCGGCGGCGTTTCCGATGGCGGGAACGGCGACAAGAATCTGCTCGGCGGCAAGGGGGCCAATCTCGACGGCATGGCCTCGATCGGCCTGCCGGTGCCGCCGGGGTTCACCATCTCGACCGAGATGTGCACGCGCTATTATACCGACGGCCAGTCCTTCCCCGACGAATTGCGCGAGCAGGTTGCCGCCGGCATCGCCCATATCGAGGGCGTTACGGCCAAGCGCTTCGGCGATGCCGCGGACCCGCTGCTGGTTTCCGTCCGCTCCGGCGCACGCGTGTCGATGCCGGGCATGATGGATACCGTCCTCAACCTCGGCCTCAACGACGCGACCGTCGAGGGGCTCGCCGCTACCTCCGGCGACGCGCGTTTCGCGTGGGACAGCTATCGCCGCTTCGTGCAGATGTATGCCGATGTCGTGCTCGAGCTCGATCATGGCGCGTTCGAGGAAGCGCTTGAGGTCGCCAAGGAAGACCGCGGCATCGTCCTCGATACCGACATGGGCGCGGACGACTGGAAGGCGCTGGTCGGCGAGTACAAGAAGCTCGTGGAAGACCAGTGGGGCAAGCCCTTCCCGCAGGATGTGCATGACCAGCTCTGGGGCGCGGTCGGCGCGGTGTTCGGGTCGTGGCAGTCGGAGCGCGCGAAGGTCTATCGCCGCCTCAACGACATTCCGGCAAGCTGGGGCACCGCCGTCAACGTGCAGGCGATGGTGTTCGGCAATATGGGCGACACCTCGGCGACGGGCGTTGCCTTCACCCGCGATCCGGCGACCGGCGAGCGCGCTTATTATGGCGAGTTCCTGATCAACGCGCAGGGCGAGGACGTCGTCGCCGGCATCCGCACGCCGCAATATCTGACGAAGGCAGCGCGCGAGGCGGCGAACGCCAAGCCGCTGTCGATGGAAGAGGCGATGCCGGAGGTCTATGCCGAGCTCGCCCGCGTGTTCGACCTGCTGGAAACGCATTATCGCGACATGCAGGACATCGAGTTCACGGTGCAGCAGTCCAAGCTGTGGATGCTGCAGACGCGTTCGGGCAAGCGCACCGCCAAGGCCGCGCTCAAGATCGCGGTGGACATGGCCAATGAAGGGCTGATCACCCGCGAGGAAGCGATCGCGCGCGTCGATCCGATGGCGCTCGACCAGTTGCTCCACCCCACGCTCGATCCTTCCGCGCCGCGCGACGTGCTGACCAAGGGGCTTCCCGCTTCGCCGGGCGCCGCCTCGGGCGAGATCGTGTTCGACAGCGACACCGCCGAGAAGCGGGCGGCGCTGGGCGCTGATGTGATCCTCGTGCGCGTGGAAACGTCGCCTGAGGATATTCACGGCATGCACGCGGCGCGCGGCATCCTGACCGCGCGCGGCGGCATGACCAGCCATGCCGCGGTGGTCGCGCGCGGCATGGGCCGGCCCTGCGTCTCCGGCGCGGGCACGCTGCTGATCGATGCCAAGGCGGGGACGCTGAAGATCGGTGCGCGCGTGCTCAACGCCGGCGACATCCTCACCATCGACGGCGCCACCGGCGAGGTGATGGCGGGCAAGGTGCCGACCGTGCAGCCCGAGCTGGCCGGCGATTTCGGCACCTTGATGGGCTGGGCGGACGAGGTGCGCCGGCTGAAGGTGCGCGCCAATGCCGAAACCCCGCTCGACTGCCAGGTCGCGCGCGATTTCGGCGCCGAGGGCGTGGGCCTGTGCCGCACCGAGCATATGTTCTTCGACGCCGGCCGCATCACCGCGGTGCGCCAGATGATCCTGGCGGAGGACGAGAAGGGCCGCCGCGCCGCGCTCGCCAAGCTGCTGCCGGAACAGCGCGCGGACTTCACCGAGATCTTCCGGATCATGGCCGGGCTGCCGGTGACGATCCGCCTGCTCGATCCGCCGCTGCACGAATTCCTGCCGCACGCCGAGAATGAGTTCGAGGAGGTGGCGAAGGCCGCCGAGGTCGACGTCGCGACGCTCAAGCGCCGCGTCGGCGAACTGCATGAGTTCAACCCGATGCTCGGCCATCGCGGCTGCCGCCTGGGCGTGACCTATCCCGAGATCTACGAGATGCAGGCCCGCGCCATCTTCGAGGCGGCGCTGGCGGTGGCGGAAAGCAGCGGCGAGGCGCCGATCCCCGAGATCATGATCCCGCTGGTCGCGACGCGGCGCGAGCTGGAGCTGATGAAGGCGGTGGTCGACGAGGCCGCCAAGGCGGTGTTCGCGGAAAAGGGCGCCTCGGTCGACTACCTGGTCGGCACGATGATCGAACTGCCGCGCGCGGCGCTGAAGGCGGGCGAGATCGCCGAGGTCGGCGAATTCTTCAGCTTCGGCACCAACGATCTGACGCAGACCACGCTCGGCGTCAGCCGCGACGATGCCGGCCGCTTCCTGACGACCTATGTCGAAAAGGGCATCTATGCGCGCGACCCGTTCGTCAGCCTCGATGTCGAGGGCGTCGGCGAACTGATCTCGCTCGCCGCCGAACGCGGCCGCGCGACCCGCGCCGGCATCAAGCTGGGCATTTGCGGCGAACATGGCGGCGACCCGGCCTCGATCGCGTTCTGCGAGGCGACCGGCCTCGATTATGTCTCCGCCTCCCCCTACCGCGTGCCGATCGCCCGGCTGGCGGCGGCGCAGGCGGCGCTGAAGCGGGGGTGATGATTTTCCTCCCCGGCGCGCAGCGTCGGGGAGGACGAGGATTGGGCACCCCCATGTCCGGGGGCGCCCGACCACACCATTCGGGTGAGCGGCCCTATCCCCGGGTCGGGATGTCGCGTGCCTCCGCTCCATGCCAGTTTCGTCGCCGATCCGGTCGTGCCGCGACCGCGCTGAAGGAGGATGGACGTTGGCAACCCATATCCCGCCGCTTTCCCCGGACGCGCCGGCCACTGCGCTGCCGACCTCGCTCGCGGCCTTGGCGGGCCGTCTGCTGATCGTGCCGATCTTCCTGCTTTCGGGGCTCGCCAAGATCCACGATCCCAACAGCTTCATCGGCTATGCCGGGGCGGTGGGGCTGCCGCTGCCGACGCTCTCGGTCGTGGTGGCGATCCTGGTCGAATTGCTGGGCAGCGCCGCGCTGATCGCCGGCTACAAGACGCGCGCGATGGCCTGGGTGCTGGCCGGATTCTGCGTGATGACCGCTTTGATCTTCCACACGAAGCTGTCCGACCCCAATGAATATCTGTTCTTCTGGAAGAACCTCGCCATCGCCGGCGGCCTCGTCCAGCTCGCGCTGCTGGGGGCGGGGCGCTTCAGCCTGGATGCGCGCCGCATCGGCTGACCGGCATCGGCGATGATCAGTTCGGCCGGATCCGATCGCCGCTTCGGGTGCCGATCCGGCTGAAGGATGGCGGGCGGCGCCTCTCCCCATCGCCCCGCGCCGCCTGCCGTCCGCCGTCCACCTGTCTACCGTTCATCAATATTGCGATCATGTCGCGCGCGACCTATATTGCGACGATGGTAACGCGCAACTCTCCGCTGAAGACGAAGCCGGCCATGCCCGACGATGCGCTGGATCCATATCTGTGCTTCGCGGTCTATTCGACGGGGCTTGCTTTCAACCGCGTCTACAAGCCGCTGCTCGACCGGCTGGGGCTCACCTATCCGCAATATCTGGCGATGGTGCTGCTGTGGCAGCGCGACGGCCAGGCGGTGGGCGAGCTGGGCGAGAAGCTGTTCCTGGAGACGAGCACGTTGACCCCGCTGATCAAGCGGCTGGAGAGCGCCGGCTACGTTACCCGCGCCCGCGACCGGGCTGACGAGCGCGTCGTCCGCGTCTCCTTGACCGACGCCGGGCGCAAGCTGGCGGAGGAGGCGGCGTGTGTGCCGGAAGAGATATTGCAGGCGACCGGCATGACGCTGGAGCAACTCGGCACACTGCGCGACGCGTTGGTAGCCATGCGCGGCAACCTGCGGGAGAGCGTGGGAGAGTAAGGGTGCGCGCGCGCGACCTTTCAGTCTCAATTTCGGGGACATAATACGAAACTTCCCTTGATCGAACGCGATCGATCATCACACGCCGAGTTTAGTATTGTGTCCCCGAAATAGGGCGTTGGTGATCAGGGTCGGGATGACCCGGCCGGGGCATCCGCCCGCGCATAATCCTGCTGGCGCATTGCCCCCGATATCCCATGATCCGCGTTTCACCGGGCAGTTCCGCACCCTGTCCCGAGAGCCGCGCATGACCACCGAGCCCGCCCCCAAAAACGACGAACATGAGCCCGATGCCGCGCTGTCCGAGGAGGAGGTGCGGGATGTCGAGGACCGGCGGGCGAGTTCCTCGATGGTGGTGCATGAGGTGGTGCGGCTGCAGGGGGAGGAGGAGCTGGTGCGGCCGGTGCCGGCGCTGCTGCTGTCGGGGCTGGCCGCGGGGATCGCGATCAGTGCGTCGCTGCTGGCGGAACTCTATCTCAGGATGCGGCTGCCGGATACGCGCTGGGCGGAACTGGTGTTCCTGGCGGGCTATCCGGTCGGCTACATCATCGTGATCATGGGGCGGCTGCAGCTCTTCACCGAGAGCACCGTCACCGCGGTGCTGCCGCTCGCCGCGCGGCCGACCTGGGCGAAGGCGGGGCAGTTGTTGCGGCTGTGGGGCTGCGTGCTGTTCGCCAACCTCGTCGGCGTGGTGATCGTCGCATGGCTGATGGCGCATGAGGTGGTCATCACCCGCGAACAGCATGTCGCCGCGGTCGACATACTGGGCAAGCTCACCTTGCAGGAAGGCGCGAAGACGCTGACGCTCGGCATTCCGGCGGGCTTCCTGATGGCGGCGATCGCGTGGATCTTGCCCAGTGCCAAGGGCAGCGAGTTCTGGGTCATCACCCTGCTCACCTATGTGATCGCGCTGGGCGGGTTCTGCCATGTCGTGACCGGATCGTCGCAGGTCGCCTTCCTCTGGCTCAGCGGGCACATGCCGCTGAGCGAGGCGCTGACCGATTTCGTGCTGCCGGCGCTGGCGGGGAACATCATCGGCGGGGCCGGGCTGTTCGGGTTGCTGGCGCATGGGCAGATGCGGAGTGATGCGGCGGGGGTGGGGGAGGGGAGTTAGCCCTTCGCCCTTCTCCTCAGCGCGGCGAGGTCGATGCCGTAGCGTTTGGTCTTGTAGTAGAAGGTCTCGCGCGGGATGCCGAGGCGGGTGGCGGTGCGGCCGACATCGCCGTCCTCCGCCAGGAAGGCGTCGCGGATCGCGGCTTCCTCGAAGCGGGCGACGCGTTCGGGCAAGGTGGCGTCGGCGCCGGCCTCATCCGCATCCTCGGCTTCCAGCCCCAGCACCACGCGTTCGGCGAAATGGGCCAGTTCGCGGACATTGCCGGGCCAGCGATGCTCGGCGAGGCGGCGGCGGGTGCGCGCGCCGATCGCGGGCGGGGGGCGGCGATGGCGGGCGGCGGCGCGGTCGAGCAGGTGGGCGAAGAGCAGGGCGAGATCGTCCTGCCGGTCGCGCAGCGGGGGCAGGGTCAATGTCATGCCGGCGAGGCGGTAGAACAGCGCGGGAGCGAAGCGGCCCTCGCGCACCGCGGCGTCGAGCGAGCTGGCCGACGCGGCGACGATGCGGAGGTCGAGCGGCACCGCCTCGCGGCCGTGCTGGGGCACGAAGCTGCGTTCCTCCAGCAGGCGGGTGAGGCGCGCCTGCAGCGCCGGCACCGCCTGGTCGATATCGTCGAGGAACAAGGTGCCGCGCTGCGCCTCCGCGACCGGCCCCATCCGCCCGCCCTCGCCGAACAGCGCGCTTTCCACCAGCGCCTCGGGGATCGCCGCGCACGCGATCGTTACAAAGCCGTGCCGTGCGCGGCGGCCGGCGCGGTGGAGCAGGCGTGCGACCAGTTCCTTGCCGGTGCCGGTCTCCCCCTCGATCAGCACGTCGAGGTCGGTGCCGGCGAGCACGGGCACGGTCTGGCGGATGCGCGCGATCGCGGGTGCCTCGCCGACCAGCACCTCGGCGGAAGCCTGTTCGGCGAGCGCGCGCAGCCGGCGATTGTCGATCGCCAGCGCGCGGGTTTCGGCGGCGCGGCGGACGGCGGCGACCAAAGCGTCAGGATCGAACGGCTTGGTCACGAAATCCCAGGCGCCGGCCTTCAAGGTCTCGACCGCCATCGTCACGTCGCCATGGCCGGTGATCAGCAGCACCGGCAGTTCGGCGTCGCGCTCCCGCAGGCGGTGGAACAAGCTGATGCCGTCGATCCCCGGCATCCGCACGTCGGTGACGACGACACCAGGATAGGCCGCATCGATCGCGGCCAGCGCGGGTTCGGCGGCGGGGAAGGCATCCACCGCGAAGCCGGCGAGCTGCAATGTCTGCACGGTCGCCGCACGCAGATCGGCATCATCCTCGACGAGCGCGACGCGGGGCAGGTCTGCGCCGTCGCTCATGCCTGTGCCCGCTGCAGGGTCAATTCGAAGCAGGCGCCGCCATCGCCGGGGATCCACGCGAGCGCGCCGCCCAGTTCGCGCATGATGTCATGCGCGATCACGAGGCCGAGGCCGAGGCCGTTGGCACGGCTGGTGGCGAAGGGGGTGAACAGCCGTTCGGCGACCTCCGGTGGGATGCCAGGGCCATTGTCGCTGATGCGCACGCGCACGCTCTCCTCATCGCCATCCAGCCGGATCTCGACGCGGCCGTCGCCGCGGCCCTCGAGCGCGTCGAGCGCGTTCTGGATGAGGTTCACGAATACCTGCTCCAGCCGAACGCGACCCGCGCGCACCGGCGGGTCGGCGCCGAGATCGACGGTGAAGGCGATGCGCGTCAGCCGGTTGCGCAGGATCAGCGCGGCGCCCTCGATGACTTCGGAGACGCGCAGCGCGACGATCTCCCCTGTGCCCTTGCGCGCGAAGCCGCGCAGTTCGGATGTGACCGCGCCGATTCGCTCGGTCAGGCGGGAGATCGCGCCGAAATTGGCGGCGGCGGCGGCGCTGTCGCCGCGGTCGAGGAAGGCGATGCCATTGGCGGCATAGGATCGGATCGCGGCGACCGGCTGCGCGGTTTCATGCGCAACCCCTGCGGTGATCTGGCCGAGGATGGCGAGGCGGTTGGCCTGGCGCAATTCCTCGCGCAGTTCGTCGGCGCGGCGTTCGCCGGCGGCGCGCTCGTCCATCGCCGCGCGAAGCTGCGCGGTGCGCGCCGCGACCTCCTCCTCGAGCGCGGCGGTGCGGATGCGGCGCTGGCGGATGCGCAGCGCCAGCGCCCAAGCGAGTGCGGCGATCAGCGCGACGCCGAGCGCGGTCGCCAGCCACACCGCGCGGCCGGCGCGGGTCGCGGCGGGGTCGGCGGGCTTGTAGAGGTGCAAGGTCCAGCCGAGATCGCCTGCGGGCACATGCGCGCTCACCCGCCGGGTGCGATCGCCCTCCAGCCGCACCAGCCGGCCGCCCAGCGCGGTCTCGATCTGCAGAAGGCGCACCGAGGCGTCGCCCGACTGCATCTCCTGCCGGAAATAGGCGACCTGCGCGGGCGTGAGCGGGCGAGTGGCGCGGAAACGCAGCGCGGGATCGCTGCTCGCGACGACGATGCCGTTGGTATCCGTTACCAGTGTCAGCCCGCCGGCGCGCGCCCAATCCTGCTCCAGCCGGCCGAACACGCGCTTCACGACGATATAGCCGCCTCCCTCGGTACGGTGGGAGACGTAGAGGCCGGGGCGGCGGCTGACCGTGCCCATGCCGAACTGCACGCCCGCGCCCTCGCGCACCGCTTCGCGGTAATAGTCGCGAAAGGCATAGTCCTGGCCGACGAAGCTGCGCGGCGTATCGTAGTTGCTCGACGAGATGGCGCGGCCGCGCGGATCGAGCAGGTAGATGTTCTCCGCGCCGGTCTCACGCGCGAGCATCTTGAGCCGCCGGTTGAGCGCCTCCGTAGCACCGGGCACGCCGGCGAGTGCGGCGAGCACGCCGCGATCCTCGGTCAGCGCCACCGGCATCAGCCGGAAGCGTTCGATGTCGCCGCGCAGCAAGGTGGCGCGCAAGGTCGCGTCCGCCACGGTTTCCGCCTGCAATTGCGCGATCGCGCCGAGTTCCGCGCGGCGCCCGGCGAAATGGCCGAACGCCGCCGCGATCGCCGCCACCGCGATCAGCAGCGGCACCAGCAGGCGCGAGCGGAACAGACTCATGCCGCGCGAGTCGGGCAGGGGGCGACCATGCACAGCTTTGTGCAGAAATCTGCACGGTGTGTCCAATTGCCGTGTGGAAATCTACCCGCCCGGATCATCGCGAGCGCAACCAAAGCGCTGAAAATCCTCGGTTTCGGCATGATGCATAGCGGCTCTTTGGCCGCACGCCGGGTTCGCCGATGCTTGCCGCAACCGCCGGGAGACGCTGGCGGACAGAGGATGAAAGGCGCTCAGATGCTCGTAGCAACCGGATCGATCACGCCGTCAACGCCGCCCAAGCCGCGGCCCTGGTATGCCCATCTCTATGTGCAGGTGCTGGTCGCGATCGTCGCCGGCGTGCTGCTGGGGCATTTCTGGCCGGATCTCGGCGCGGCGCTGAAGCCGCTGGGCGATGCCTTCATCAAGCTGGTGAAGATGGTGATCGCGCCGGTGATCTTCCTCACCATCGTCACCGGCATCGCCGGGATGCGCGATTTGAAGGCGGTTGGCCGCGTCGCCGGCAAGGCCTTCGCCTATTTCCTGTTCTTTTCCACCCTTGCGCTGATCATCGGCATGGTCGTCGCCAATGTCGTGCAGCCGGGCGCGGGGCTCAACATCGATCCCGCCACGCTCGATGCGAGCAAGGTCAGCGACTATGCGGACAAGGCGCACGCCACCACGCTCACCGGCTTCCTGACCGGCATCATTCCCGACACGATGGTGTCGTCGCTGACCGACGGCAACATATTGCAGGTCCTGTTCGTCGCCATCCTGTTCGGCATCGCGCTGGCGATGAGCGGGGAGCGGGGCGACCGCGTGCTCGGCCTGCTCGAGGATGTGTCGGCGGCGGTGTTCCGCATGGTCGCGATCGTCATGAAGGCGGCGCCGATCGGCGCGTTCGGCGCGATGGCCTTCACGATCGGCAAATATGGCGTCGGCAGCCTCGCCAACCTCGCGGCGCTGGTCGGCACCTTCTACCTCACCTCGCTGCTGTTCGTGCTCGTCATCCTGGGCGGCGTGGCGAAGGCCTGCGGCTTCTCGATCCTGAAGCTGATCGCCTATCTGAAGGCGGAGCTGCTGCTGGTGCTCGGCACCTCTTCCTCCGAAAGCGCGCTGCCTGCGCTCATCGAGAAGATGGAGCGCGCCGGCTGCCCCAAGTCGGTGGTCGGCCTCGTCGTGCCCGCGGGCTATTCGTTCAACCTCGACGGCACCAACATCTACATGACGCTGGCCGCCCTGTTCATCGCGCAGGCGACCGGGGTGGAACTGACGATTGGCCAGCAGGTGTTGCTGCTCGGCGTCGCGATGCTCTCGTCGAAGGGTGCCGCGGGCGTGACCGGCGCGGGGTTCATCACCTTGGCCGCGACGCTGTCGATCGTGCCGACGGTGCCGGTCGCGGGCATCGCGCTGATCCTGGGCGTCGACCGCTTCATGAGCGAGTGCCGCAGCCTCACCAACTTCATCGGCAATGCGGTGGCGACGGTCGTCGTCTCGCGCTGGGAGGGCACGCTCGACCGGGCGCAGCTCGCAAAGACGCTGTCGGGTGCGCCTGCCCCCGTCGCCGTCCACGCCTGATCCGGCGCTGACCAAACGGAGTTTTCGCATATGTCGAAGACCGTTCGCCGGCTGCGCGCAGCAGCCGGAACCGCCGCCCTGTCGCCGCTGGCCTTACTGGCAGCGACCCAGCCCTCCGCCGCGCAGGCGGTGATCGCCCGCAGCGCCGAATCGCCGATCGTCGTGCTCGCGCGCAGCGCCGATGCCGGCATCCCGCCATCGGAAAGCGGGCAGACGCGGGAGCCGGCGACGCCGATCGCCACATCCTATCCCGCCGAGGCGGCGGGGGACGGCAACACCAGCGCCGGCTACAATCTGTCGCGCTGGGCCGAGGACTGGACCAAGTATCGCGACCCCGCGAAACGCGACGATTTCCTCGACCGCCTGAAATATCTGCCCCTCGACGATGATGGCGACGTCTATGTCACCTTGAGCGGCGAGGCGCGGCTGCGGGTGAACCTCACCACCAACCCCGGGCTGCGCAAGGCGCCGCATCAGCGGCAGGATATCCTACGCCTCGTCGGCGGGGCGGACGTGCATGTCGGCAAGCATCTGCGCTTCTATGGCGAGATCGCGCATGGCGGGCTGGACGGGCGCAACCTCGGCACGCCCGCGGCGACATTGCGCAACGACCTGATCGTTCAGCAGAGCTTCGCCGAACTGAATGGCGAGGTCGGCGGGCTCACCATCGGCGGGCGTTACGGCCGGCAGGAGTTCACCGACGGTCCCAACCTGCTGGTCTCGCAGCGCGACAACAACGCGATCCGCTTCGTGCTGAACGGTGCGCGCGGCTGGGTACGCGGCAAGGCGCTGCGGCTCGACGCGTTCGATTTCAAGCTGACGCGCTTCGGCGATGGCGGCACCGGCGACGACAAGGTCGACGATGGCCGGCGCTTCTCCGGCGTTACCGCCGGCGTGGTCATCCCGCGCGACTGGCTCGGCGGCTCCAAGCTCTATTTCGATCCGTTCGTCTGGCGACTGCGCACCGACGCGGCGACCTGGGGGGCGACCACCGCGCGCGAGGAGCGCAATTATGTCGGCGCGCGGCTGTGGGGTGATGTCGGCCGGCTGACGATCGACTGGACGGTGAACCATCAGGGCGGCGATTTCGACGGGCGCGAGATCGACGCGACCCAGGTGTTGATGGCGCAGACCTATCGCCTGGGCGCGGCCTCGACTGCGCCGCGCATCGGCTTCCACGCCGATTATGCCAGCGGCGGGGGCGGTGCGGACGGGCAGGGCAAGCTGAAGGCGGCGTTCTCGCCCTTCGGCAACAACATCTATTACAGCTATGCGCTGTTCCTGACCCCGACCAACCTGAAGGCGATCGCCCCCAATTTCACCTTCCAGCCGGTCAAGCGCCTGCGCGCGACGGTGGAGTATCAATGGACCTGGCGGGCCAACCAGAATGACGCGGTCTACCGAGCCAACGGCACCGCGTTGCCCGGCACGCAGCTCGTGCCCGGCAGCAAGGTGGCCGAGGTGGCGCGGGCGCAACTCGTCTGGTCCATCTCTCCGAGGTTGAGCGCTACCATGCGCCTGGAGTATCTGCGCGCGGATACCGTGCTGCGTCGCGCCGGTCTGAGGGATTCCGCCTTCGCCGCCGGCTGGCTCAGTTTTCGATTCTAACGCTTTCTGCAGGAGGCCCCCCGATTTGTCCCGCGCGCGCGAACTGCTGTCCGATCCCCTGACCAATAAAGGCACCGCCTTCACCGAGGAGGAGCGCGACCGGTTCCGTCTGCACGGGCTGCTGCCACCGCATGTCGGCACGCTGGAATCGCAGATGGACCGGCGCTGGCGCGCGCTGGGCGCGCTGCCTGACAATTTCCAGCGTTACTCCTTCCTGCGCGACCTGCAGGACAGCAACGAGATCCTGTTCCACGCGCTGGTCGCGAACAATATCGAGGCGCTGCTTCCCATCGTCTACACGCCCACGGTGGGCGAGGGGTGCCAGCGCTTCTCCGAGATCTGGCGGCGGCCGCGCGGGTTGTTCCTGAGCTATCCGAACCGCCATCGCATCAAGGAGATGCTGGCGGATCCCGCCTATGACCGCGTGCGCGCGATCGTGGTCAGCGATGGCGAGCGCATCCTGGGGCTGGGCGATCAGGGCGCGGGCGGCATGGGCATCCCGATCGGCAAGCTGGCGCTCTACACCGCGTGCGGCGGCTTCCATCCGGGTGAATTGCTGCCGATCCTGCTCGATGTCGGCACCGACAATGCCCGGCTGCGCGACGATCCGCTCTATATCGGCTGGCGGCACGAGCGGGTGCGCGGGCCCGATTATGACGCGTTCGTCGATGAATTCGTGGCGGCGGTGGCGGAGCGCTGGCCGGGCGCGCTGCTGCAGTGGGAGGATTTCGCCGGCGCCAACGCGGCGCGGCTGCTCGATCGCCACCGCGACCAGTTTCTGAGCTTCAACGACGATATCCAGGGCACCGCGGCGGTGGCGGTGGGCACCTTGCTGAGCGCGATGCGGCGCACCGGGCGGCCGTTGTCGGCGCAGCGCATATTGCTGTTCGGCGCGGGGGCGGCGGGCACCGGCATCGGATCGCTGCTGATCGCGGCGCTGCGCGCCGAGGGGCTGGACGAAGCGGCGGCGCGTGCGGCGATCTGGGCAATCGACCGCGACGGGCTGATTCGCGAGGGCGCCAACCAGGTCAGCGAGGCCGCGCGCCGCTTCGCGCGGCCGGCGGGCGAGGCGGACGATCTCGCCGATGCGGATCTCGCGACGATTATCGCCCGGGTGGCGCCGACGGTGCTGATCGGCGTCTCCGGCCAGTCCGGCGCGTTCAACGAGGATGCGGTGCGGGCGATGGCGGCGGCGGTGGAACGGCCGATCATCTTCCCGCTTTCCAACCCCGCGAGCCATGCCGAGGCCCGCCCCGACATGCTGACCGAATGGACCGACGGCCGCGCGATCATCGGCACCGGCAGCCCCTTCCCGCCGGTCAAGGCCGCGCTGACCCCGGTCACGCAGGTCAACAACGTCTACATCTTCCCCGGCGTCGCGCTCGGTGCGCTGGCAGCGGGCGCGCGCGGCGTGAGCGACGCGATGTTCATGGCCTCCGCCCGCGCGCTGGCGGAGGCGGCGGACGGCGCCGCCGCGCTGCTGCCGCCGGTGACCGCGCTGCGCGACGTGGCGCTGACGGTGGCGACCGCGGTTGCACAGCAGGCGGTGGCGGACGGGCTGGCGACGGTGGAGACCGACGACTGGCGCGGCCGGATCGCGGCGATGATGTGGACGCCGGAATATGCGGCGGCGGGGTGAGTGACCGAACTCCCCTTCCGCGCTTGCGGGAGGGGTAAGGGGGAGGGCCCGGCCAGGGTCGCAACCACAAGTGTGGCGGGTTCTCCCCCGTCCCGTTCTCTTTCCTCCCAGTCGCGGTCTTGGATTCCTCTTCCTCCGTTCGTCCCGAGCGTAGTCGAGGGACGAGTCACACGAAGATAGTTTGAGATTTCGGCGCGTGCCCCCTCGTCCCTCGACTGCGCTCGGGACGAACGGAGGGTGGGATATGCGCTGCACCATACTCCCTTCTGCAAGCGGGAGGGCACGCTCGCTACCCCCGCGCGAATGTCGCTGCCGCTTCCACCTGCGCCGCGCTCGGCCGCACCCCCGTATACAGCACGAACTGGTCCAGCGCCTGCAGCGCCGCCACCTCTGCGCCGGAGATCGTCACCTTGCCCGCCGCCCGCGCCGCCTTCAGCAGCGGGGTTTCCGCGGGCATCGCGACCACGTCGAACACCGCTGCCGCCGCGGCGATCGCGCCTTCCGAAAAGGCCAGCGCGTGGGCATCGCCGCCGGCCATGCCGAGCGGGGTCGCGTTGATCAGCAGCGCGGCGTTTCCCGCTTCCTCGGGCATTGCGCGCCAGGCGAAGCCATAGGCTTGCGCCAGCGCGCCGCCGACTGCGGCGTTGCGGGCAACGATTGTGCCTTCGCCAAAGCCGGCGTCGCGCAGCGCCGCCGCGACCGCCTTCGCCATGCCGCCGCTGCCGCGGAGCTGGAACGGCGCCGCACGATCGAGCCTGGCGCCCTCAAGCAAGGTTCTGACCGCGGTATAATCGGTGTTGTAGCCGGTCAGCCGGCCATCCTCATTGACGATGGTGTTGACGCTCTCGATCACCGCCGCCGACGGCTCCAGCCCGTCGAGCATCGGGATCACGCGTTCCTTGTAGGGCATCGAGACCGCGCAGCCGCGGATGTCGAGCGCGCGGATGCCGGCGATGGCGGCGGCGAGATCGCGGGTGGTGAAGGCCTTGTAGACATAGTCCAGCCCGAGCTGCTCGTAGAGATGGTTGTGGAAACGCGAGCCGAAGGTGCCAGGGCGGGCGGCGAGCGACATGCACAGCCGGGTGTCGCGGCCGATGCTGGTCTTGGACATGGTCATTCTCCCTGGTGAAAGCAGCTTGCGAATATTTTTCGTTTCGCGGGCGGCCGGTACTAGCCGGAACCGTTCGCGCTTGACAGAATAGCGCATATATCGTTGGTAGCGCTATCAACGAGCGTCGAGCGGAGGGGACATGACCGGCGAAAGCGGCGCATCAGCGTCGATCCTGCCTGTGGACTGGGAATCAGGCATTTTTCTCGGGCGCATAGCGACCCCCGAAGGCCCGACTCCGGTGCTCGTGATCGGTGGCGAACTGATCGATATGGCGCGCGTGGCGCCCACGGTTTCGGCCTTGGTCGAGGCCGGCGACTTTTCCGGCGCCGGCGGCACCGTGCTCGGCCGCTTCGATCCGAGCGCGGTCGACCTGCTCAGCCCCGTCGACCTGCAATGCGTCAAGGCGTGCGGCGTGACCTTCGCGGTCTCGGCGATCGAGCGCGTCATCGAGGAACGCGCGCGCGGCGACTGGTCCGCGGCGTCGGCGATCCGCGAGCGGCTGGAAAGCCGCGTCGGCGGCTCGATCCGCGCGGTGGTGCCAGGCACGCCCGATGCGGCCGAGCTGAAGGCGGCGCTGATCGAGGACGGGCTCTGGTCGCAATATCTGGAGGTCGCGATCGGCCCCGATGCGGAAGTGTTCACCAAGTCGCCCGTGCTCTCCACGGTGGGGGCGGGGGCCGAGATCGGCATCCGCTCCGACTCGACCTGGAACAATCCCGAGCCCGAAGTCGCGCTGCTGGTGAACAGCCATGGCAAGGCGGTCGGCGCGACATTGGGCAATGACGTCAACCTGCGCGACTTCGAGGGCCGCTCCGCGCTGCTGCTCGGCAAGGCGAAGGACAACAACGCCTCCTGCGCGCTGGGGCCGCTGGTGCGGCTGTTCGATGACGGCTTTTCGATCGACGATGTCCGCGGCGCCGAGGTGCGGCTGCGCATCGAGGGCGAGGATGGCTATGTGCTCGACGGCATCAGCAATATGGCCGAGATCAGCCGCGATCCGCTCGACCTCGTCCACCAGACGTTGAGCGAGCATCATTATCCTGACGGCTTCCTGCTGCTGCTCGGCACCTTGTTCGCGCCGGTGCAGGATCGTGACGAGCCCGGCCGCGGCTTCACCCACAAGGTCGGCGACATCGTCAGCATCGAAAGCGACCGGCTCGGCCGGCTGGTCAACCGCGTGGTCTATTCGGCGGATGCGCCGGCCTGGACGTTGGGCATCGGCGGCCTGTTCGCCAACCTCGCCGCGCGCGGGCTGATCGGGGGCACGAAGTGACGGCGATGGGGGCGGTGGAAGCCTCGCAGCGCACGCGCGCGCTCTATCCCAGCCTCGCCGGCAAGCGGGTGCTGGTGACGGGCGGTGCCTCCGGCATCGGCGCCGGGCTGGTCGAGGCGTTCGCGGAACAGGGCGCGCGCGTCGCCTTCGTCGATATCGACCAGGCTTCGGGCGAGGCGCTGGCGGCGCGGCTGGAAACCCCCTTGTTCCTCCCCTGCGACCTGCGCGACCTGACTGCGCTGAACGCATCGATCGAGGCGTTCTCGGGCGAGTTGGGCGGCATCGACGTGCTGATCAACAACGCCGCCAACGACGATCGCCACAGCTTCGAATCGGTCACACCCGAATATTGGGACGACCGGATGGCGACCAACCTGCGCCATCTGTTCTTCGCGGCGCAGGCGGTGGTGCCGGCGATGCGCGCGGCGGGCGGCGGCGTGATCATCAATTTCGGGTCGATCAGCTGGCATCTGGGGCTTCCCGAACTCGTCCTCTACCAGACCGCCAAGGCGGCTATCGAGGGGATGACGCGCAGCATGGCGCGCGATCTGGGCCGCGCGGGCATCCGCGTGACGACGATCGTGCCCGGCAACGTCCAGACGCCCCGGCAGGAACGCTGGTACACCCCCGAGGGCGAAGCGGAGATCGTTGCGGCGCAATGCCTGGATGGGCGCATCCAGCCGGCGGACGTCGCCGCACTTGCCCTGTTCCTCGCCTCGGACGATGCGCGTATGTGCACCGGACACGATTATTTCGTCGATGCAGGATGGAGATAGCATGAGCGCGGAACGGGTTCTGAAGGTCGAAGCGACGCTGGGCGAGGGACCCGTCTGGATCGAGGACGCGCTCTGGTTCGTCGACATCAAGAAGCAGCACATCCACCGCTTCGATCCGGCGACGGGTGAGGCGAAGCGCTGGGATGCGCCGGCGCAGGTCGGCTGGGTGCTGCCGTCGAAGACCGGGCTGATCGTCGGGCTCAAGACCGGCCTGCACCGCTTCGATCCCGAAACCGGCAGCTTCGCGCTGCTCCACAAGCCCGAACCGACCCGGCCCAACAACCGGCTGAACGACGCCACCACCGATTCGCTGGGCCGGCTGTGGTTCGGCAGCATGGACGATGGCGAAGGCGCGGTGACCGGCCATCTGTTCGGCTGCATCAAGGGCGTCTGCGCCGATACCGGCCTGCCGCCGGTGCCGATCACCAACGGCCCCGCGGTAAGCGCCGACGGTTCGACGCTCTACCACACCGATACGGTCGGTGGTGTGATCTGGCGCGTGCCGGTGGCGGACGACGGCGTGCTGGGCACGCCGGTGAAGCATATCGTGATCGACCAGAAGGATGGCCATCCCGACGGTTCGGTGATCGATGCGGAAGGTCATTTGTGGGTGGCGCTGTGGGGCGGCTGGTGCGTGCGGCGCTACGATCCAGCCGGCACGCTGGTGAGCACGCAGAAGCTGCCCGCGTCCAACATCACCAAGATCGCGTTCGGCGGCCCGGACCTGCGCACCGCTTATGCCACCAGCGCGCGCGCCGGGCTGGACGAAGCGGCGCTGGCCGCGCAGCCGGAGGCGGGCAATCTGTTCGCGTTCGACCCCGGCGTTGCCGGGCTGCCGGTCACGCCGGCCGATCTCTGAACCGCGGGCTGAACCAGATATAAGAAAGGGAAGGGTAGTAGAGGATGGCGACGACGGCGGGGCCCGAGGCGGCCAAGGTCAACATGGCATTTATTGCCGCCATCGTCGCCGTGGCGACGATCGGCGGTTTCATGTTCGGCTATGATTCGGGCGTGATCAACGGCACCCAGAAGGGGCTGGAGAGCGCGTTCGATCTGGGCAAGCTGGGCATCGGCATCAATGTCGGCGCGATCCTCGTCGGCTCGTCGATCGGCGCGTTCGGCGCAGGCCGGCTCGCCGACCGGATCGGCCGTCGCGGCGTGATGATGCTGGCGGCAGTACTGTTCCTCGTCAGCGCACTCCTGGCGGGCGCCGCCGATTCCTCCGCAGTGTTCATCATCGCCCGCATCATCGGCGGCCTGGGCGTGGGTGCCGCCAGCGTGATCTCCCCGGTCTATATTTCCGAAGTGACGCCGGCGGCGATCCGCGGGCGGCTTTCGAGCATCCAGCAGGTGATGATCATCACCGGCCTGACCGGGGCATTCGTCGCCAATTTCGCGCTCGCCCGCTATGCTGGCGGCTCCACCGCGGAATTCTGGATGGGCTTCCCGGCATGGCGCTGGATGTTCTGGCTGCAGGCGATTCCGGCGGCGATCTATCTGGTCGCGCTGTTCGTGATCCCCGAAAGCCCGCGCTACCTGGTGGTGAAGGGCCATGAGGAACAGGCCCGCGCGGTGCTGACCCGCCTGTTCGGCGCCGCCGAGGCGGACCGCAAGGTCAGCGAGATCCGCGCGTCGCTCGCCGCCGACCATCACCGCCCCAAGCTGTCCGACCTGGTCGACAAGGCCAGCGGCCGCATCCGCCCGATCGTGTGGACCGGTCTTGGCCTCGCCATCTTCCAGCAGCTCGTCGGCATCAACGTCGTCTTCTATTATGGCGCCACCTTGTGGGAAGCCGTCGGCTTTTCCGAGGATTATGCGCTGCAGACCAACATCCTTTCGGGCGTGCTCTCGATCGGCGCCTGCCTAGCGACGATGACCCTGGTCGACCGCATCGGCCGCAAGCCGCTGCTGCTGATGGGTTCGGCGGGCATGGCGGTGACCCTGGCGGTGGTCGCCTATGCCTTCTCCACCGCGATCCCCGCGGCGGATGGCGGCGTGACCCTGCCGGGCAACAATGGCGTGATCGCGCTGGTCGCCGCCAATCTCTACGTCGTCTTCTTCAACATGAGCTGGGGCCCGATCATG
Organism: Sphingomonas zeicaulis; assembly: GCF_050433225.1. NCBI lineage: Bacteria > Pseudomonadati > Pseudomonadota > Alphaproteobacteria > Sphingomonadales > Sphingomonadaceae > Sphingomonas > Sphingomonas zeicaulis. The sequence goes on from NZ_JBNPXQ010000001.1 coordinate 28,021, forward strand.
TGGGTCATGCTCGGCGAGATGTTCCCCAACCAGATCCGCGGCTCCGGCCTGGCGGTGGCGGGCTTTGCGCAGTGGATCGCCAATGCGGCGATCTCGGTGAGCTTCCCGTCGCTGGTGGTCTCGCCCGGCCTCGCGATCACCTACACCGGCTATGCGTTGTTCGCGGCGATCTCCTTCTTCTTCGTTCGCGCGATGGTGACGGAGACGCGGGGTCGCGAGTTGGAAGAGATGCAGGGCTAGGATTTTTAGCCCTCTCCCGCGAAGTGCGGGAGAGGGCTTGTTCATGAATTCATTTCCAAACTGATGCGAAGCTGCGCCCGCTACTGCGGCGCTGCGGAAGGCTTATTCTTTCCTCGTGGCCGGCGTAGAAAAGGACGTCGGCGAATCCGATTGGAAGGAATCGACCCATGGCTCTCAAGGATATTCTCCCCAGCCGGCTGGGCTTCGGCGCTGCGCCGCTGGGCAACATGTTTCGCGACATCCCCGAGGCGGAGGCGCTGGCGACGGTGGATGCGGCGTGGAACGACGGCATCCGCTATTACGACAACGCCCCCTTCTATGGCGCCGGCCTTGCCGAGATCCGCATGGGCGAAGCGCTCGCGGGCCGGCCGCGCGACGACTATGTCATCAGCACCAAGGTGGGCCGCCTGATCCTCGACGAGGTGGAGGATGTCAGCGCGCGCGATCTCGGCGAGAAGGGCGAGGTCTTCAAATATGGCCGCCCCAACCGGATCGTGAACGATTATTCCGAAGATGCCACGCTGCGCTCGATCGAGGACAGCCTGAAGCGCCTCGACACCGATCGCATCGAGATCGCCTGGGTGCATGACGTGGCGCAGGATTTCTATGGCGACGAGTGGCTGTCGATCTTCGAAAGCGCGCGCAACGGCGCGTTCAAGGCGCTCGACCGGCTGCGCGACGAGGGCGTGATCAAGGCATGGGGGCTGGGCGTCAACCGTGTTGAGCCGATCGAACTGCTGCTCGACCTCGAAGGGCCGCGGCCGGACGGCTTCCTGCTCGCGGGCCGCTACACCTTGCTCGATCATGATCGCGCGCTGCAGCGGGTGATGCCCAAGGTGGCCGAACGCGGCCTCGGCATCGTCGTCGGCGGGCCCTACAGCTCGGGCGCGCTCGTGGGTGGGCCGAACTTCGAATATGCCCCGGCGACGCCGGCGATCCTCGACAAGGTGGCGAGGATCAAGGCGATCGCCGACCGCCACGGCATCAGCATGAAGGCCGCGGGGCTGCAGTTCGCGCTCGCCAACCCGGCGGTGGCGGCGGTGATCCCGGGCGCCAGCCGGCCCGGTCGCATCGCCGAGGATAGCGCCGCGCTGAACGAGGTGATCCCCGCCGGCTTCTGGCGCGACCTTCGCGTAGAGCGGCTGGTGAACCCCGCGGCGCCGCTGCCGATCGAGGGGTAAACCCGAGCGCGCCGCGTCTTCAGCCTTCCGCGAGGAAGCGCTGGAGGCGCGGCACGGTGAAATCCAGGAAGGCGCGGACGCGCGCGGGCAGGAAGCGGGCGCCGCGGAACAGCGCGTGGATCTCGTCGCTCTCGGCGATCGCACTGTCGGGGAGCAGTTCGACGAGTTCGCCGCGCGCGATCGGGCCGCGGACATGATAGTCGGCGATGCGCGCGATGCCGACGCCGGCGATCGCCATCCGCCGCAGCGTGTCGCCATTGTTGGCCAGCAGCGATCCACTCAGCATCCGCTCCACGATCCGCCCGCCCTCGCGCATCGGCCAGACCGGGTTGGTGCGGCGGAAATTGAATCCCAGGCAGTTGTGGCCGACCAGATCCTCGGGCGTCTGCGGCACGCCGTGGCGCGCGAGATAGGCGGGCGCGGCGACGATCCGCCGCTGCGTCTCGCCGATGCGGCGTGCCATCAGGTTGGAATCGGGCAGCGCGCCGACCCGGATCGCGACATCGGTGCGTTCCAGATAGAGATCGACGACATCGTCGGACAGCGAGAGATCGATGCTGATGTTCGGGAAGGCTTCCCAGAAGGCAGGCAGCAGCGGTTCGAGCGCGGCGGTGCCGAAGGTGACGGAGGATGTCACCCGGATCAGCCCCTCGGGCGCGGCGCGATCCTGCACGATGAGCTGTTCGGTCTCGTCGATCTGGGCGAGCAGCGCCTGGCTGCGCTCATAATAAAATTGTCCCTCACCGGTGAGCGCCAGCCGCCGCGTCGACCGCTCGACGAGCCGCACGCCCAGCCGCGATTCCAGCCGCGCGATCAGCTTGGAGACGGTGGAGGGCGTCATCATCAACAGCCGCGCCGCTTCGGAAAAGCTGCCCGCTTCCACCACCCGAACGAACACCAGCATTTCGCCCGCGCGATTGTCCATGCGCGGGACTATGCGGGGTTTGGCGGAGCAAGGGTAGGGGGTGTCGGGCACCGCGGGGTACGGGCGGGGTTCTGCAAGGTGATGCAGCGCCGATCGCACTTGCTTGCACCGGCAAGTATCGCAAACATCCGTTCAGCAGAACGTCGCCTCTTCTTGTTGGCGGCAAAGCATATTTGCTGTCGAGAGAATCGTTGATAGCATCGCGGCAGAGCCAGTGAAGCGGGCCGGGGTTGGTGTGGAGGAGGATGACCGATGGTATCGACGGGCCGTGCGACCTTGCTCAGCCTTTCCCTGCCACTGATCTTGATCGCGGCGGCGGCAGCACCCGCAGCCGCGCAGCCCGACCTGCCGGTGAACGGCGATGGCCGGCCGATCAACACCGATGGTCGCGCGATCACCGTCGACGGCCGGCGCATGCCGCGGGCGGAGGCGCCGCGCTGGGCGACCTGCCAGGCGCTGGTGCGCAACCCGCATTTCGCCGCGGTCTCGGCGACGGCGGCGGAGCGCGGCGTGCTGGGGCCGGCGATCTTCGTGCCGACGCGGCTGCCGCGCAATCCGGACTATGCCGCGGCACCCGCAGTGCCGGCCGGATCGCCGCTGCCGGAGGTGGGGCGTTCGCGCTTCGCGGTGCCCGACATCATCCATGAAGGGCTGCAGCCCAGCGGCAGCGATGTCGGCGCGGGCGATCTGCCGGTGGAGGAGGGCGTGGCGCCCGCCAACCTGCAGAGCAATCGCGCGGCGAGCCTGGCCGCCTGCCTCGATGCCTACGCGCCGGGCGGCAGCCGTGGCGGCGTGCTGGGATCGCGCATGGCATCCGAACTGCGCGCTCGCGCCGGATCGGGCGCGCTCTATGGCGGGCCGACGCCGGGGCCCGGCGCCAATTTCGGCGGACGCGAAACCGTGGTGCGGCGGGATAACGCGCTGCCGGTGGCGTTCCTGCTGTTCGATCAGGGGCGCTATGCCGAGGCGCTCGCTTACTTCCACCGCGCGGCGGACAAGCTGCAACTGCGTGAGGGCGGGGACGAGGCGGCCTTGTTCATCGGCAAGCTCGAACTCGCCGGCTTCGGCAAGGATCGCGACCCCGCGCGCGCGGTGAAATGGCTGAAGAAGGCGGCTGAGGCGCCGTTCAACCCGATCATCGAAACCCCGGTGTTCGACCCCGCCGAGCCCGCGCTCAACACCGCGGTCGGCGAGGCGGCGGTGATCCTCGGCAATCTCTACGCCAATGGGCTGCACGGGCTGCCGAAAGATGCGGAGGAGGCGCGGCGCTGGTTCGCGCGCGCATCCGATGTGGGGCATGTGCCCGCCGCCAAGCTGGTGGGCGACATGTATTTCGACGGCATCGGCGCCGCGCGCAACCCGGCGAAGGCGGTCAGCTGGTACCGCAAGGCGGCCGGGCTCGACCTGCCCGCCGCGCAATATGCGCTGGCCGCGATCCTGTGGACGGGGGATGACGGCGTGAAGCCCGACCGCGACGAGGCTTTGGCCTGGTATCGCGCGGCGGCCCGCCACAACCATCCCGGCGCACTCTATGCGCTCGCCCGCGCACAGGATCTGGGGGAAGGCATGCCCGCCAACCCCGAACGCGCGATCACGCTCTACAAGGCGGCGGCGCTGGCCGGCGATGGCGCCGCGATGGTGGCGATGGGCACCTATTTCTATCGCGGTGAACAGGTGCCGCGCGATCATCACGCGGCGCGGCGCTGGTTCGAACAGGGCGCCCAGCGCGGCGATGCCGACGGCATGTTCAACCTGGCGGCGATGCTGCTACGCGGCGAGGGCGGCACCACCGACCGCCCCAAAGCCCGCGCACTGTTGCAACAGGCGGCGGCACTGGGGCTGGACAAGGCCCCGGCGGCGATCGCGGCGATGGGGACGAACTGAGGGGGGCGTTATTGCCCTCACCATCGCATGCGGGGGTGATGCCCACCTGACCGTCGGACGTGATGGCCTACCTCACCGTTCGTCCCGAGCGCAGTCGAAGGACGGCGAAACCTGCGCAATCGTTTGAAGCGGCTTTCGCGTGACTCGTCCCTCGACTGCGCTCGGGACGAACGGCGGAGGAGCCTATCCCGGCGGCGCATCCTCCACACCATCCGCATGCGCCTCCGCAGCATCGCGCTGCTCGGCCAATATCTGCCATGCGGTGATGAACAGCGCGCCGGCCAGCGGACCCACGACGATGCCGCTGAGGCCGATCAGGTCGATGCCGCCGAGCGTGGTCACCAGCACCAGCCAGTCGGGGATGCCGGTGTCGCGGCCGACGAGGATCGGGCGCAGGATATTGTCGGCAAGGCCGATCACCAGCACGCCCGAAAGGATCACGACGATCGCCTGCCAGATGTCGCCGATCGCGAAGAGATAGACCGCGACCGGCGCCCAGATGATCGCGGGGCCGACCGCGGGCAGCAGCGCCGCGATGGCCATCAGCAGGCCCCACAGCAGCGCCGCGGGCACGCCGACGATCGCGAAGGTGATCGCCCCCAGCGCGCCCTGCGCCACCGCGACCACGCCCGATCCCTTCACCGTCGCGCGCACCACCGCAACGAACTTGTCGGTCAGCCGCGCCGCCACGCCGCGCTCCAGCGGCAGCGCGCGCACGATCGCGGGGCCGATCTGCTCACCGTCGCGCAGCAGGAAGAAGGTGACGTAGAGCGCGACGCCGAACACCAGCAGGAAGGCCGCGGCATTGGCGCCGATCGAAAGCGCACGCTGCGCCAAGGTGCTGGCGCTGGCGCTGACCAGCTGGCTCAGCCGCCGCTGCGCCTGTTCGAAGCTGTCGAACCCGGAATTGTCGACGACATGCTGCACGCGCTGCGGCAGGGCATCGTGGATCTGCTCGAAATAATGGGCGAAGTCGATCTGCCCGGTACGGATCTGGTTGTAGACGCCGGCCGCCTGCTCGACGACGAGGCTGGCGATGGTCAGCGCCGGGATGACGACCGCGAAGGTGATGATCAGCATCGTTACCGCTGCCGCGGCATTGCGCCGCCCCGGCCAGCGTTCCAGCAGGCGCTGGAAGAGGGGCTGGAACAGCAGCGCCGCGAGCGCCGCCCAGAACAGCGCGCCGATGAAGCCCGACACGATCAGGATCAGCCCGATCGTGACGAGCATCAGCACCACGACCAGCCCGCCATTTTCTACCCGCTGCCGGGAAATCGTCATCCGTCTGTCCACCCTGCTCGTCGCCGCTGCGACCCGCCGGCCGCATCGCCGCTGCGATGCGCAAGCGGCGGGCGGCTGGCAAGCCGTTCGTTTCGGGATGGGAACGCCCGGGGCGGGGGATTGGCTCCGTGGGCACCGTCGACGGGCTGCGCCTGCATCCTGTTTCATATTATGTCCCCGAAACTCGGCTGTAGGCGCCGCCACTTTCCGATCGAACTTGAAGCGGCGGGCGGGGGCACTCTAGATGGGCCCCGGCCTGTAACCTGACGCCTGCCGGAGGTATTCGTACGCATGCATGTCCGCCTGACCTTTGCCACTCTGTGCGCGACCCTGCTTCTCCCCGCGGCTTCCGCTCCGGCGGCGGACAATCCCGTGGTCGGCGGCGCCCCGGTCCCCGCCTCGGGCGGCACCCGCGTGCTCGATCGCAAGGCGGCGCAGCGACTGCTCGCCAACAAGGGGCTGACGCTGCAATGGATAGACTGGAACACGCGCGGCACCGCTCGCGTCCGCGCCGACAGCAAGGGCTGGACCTTGCGCGGTTCGCAGGTGGCGAAGGGCGGCCCGGGCCGGCTGGAACTCGACGGCAGGATCACCGAGATCGGCAGCGACTATTTCATCTTCGTCGGCCGCATCAGCATCACCGACACGCCTGATGCTGGGCGATCCTGCGTGAAGGACAAGGAATGGCGCTTCGCCATCACCCAGAACCGCCCCTATTACCGCATGCGCGAGTTCGAATGGTGCGATGATCTGACGGATTATATCGATCTGCACTTTTAAGGGGGCGAAGCTACTGGTCGGCGCGCGAGGATCGTCAGAGATCTGCCTTCAAGCGCGGCGATTGCGCCGCTGCGCTGTAATGGAGCGGTGGCTTTCGGCTTCGCGCCCGACCGGATTGAATGATCGCTATTGGCGGCGGACTTTCCGGCCGGTCCGCTTTCGGCACGCGGGAGCCGGAAGAAGACGTCGTCCTGATCGTCAGCCGCCGGGTCTGTCCTTCCACCGCCGGTCGTTCGGCAATCACTCGGGCGAATGGCGTCTTGGCTCAACTGATTGAGCAGACGAACCCTATCGATCGTTTGGTGTTTCCAGCGCTCCGACGTGATTCGGCCCAGCCGTTCATCGTGCCGCTGAAACGCGTATCGGCATTTGTGCGACGCACTCGAACGACAGTCGATCGCTCGATCATCTACAGTGCATGAGCGCCTGGTTCGGTGCCTCCGAAGGTTTCGATAAGCAGCTCGGTGAGGATCCTGACCTTCCTGGCGGGGTGCTGGCTCGGTGGCCTTACGACGAACATGCCGGCTGGCGGGATGGGATGGCGCGTCATGATTTCCAGCAGCGCACCCGACCGGATGTGTTCCTCAACGAACTTTTCCGGAACGTAGGCAATGCCGATCCCTTCGAGAGCGGCCGAGACGAGCGACGCGCCATTGTCGGCCTTGAAGCGGCCATTGGGTCGGATCCTGACGATCTTCTCGCCGTGCATGAACTGCCAGGTCTCGGTGCTCTGCATGGTCACATCGTGCTGGAGAATATCGTTCGGTGTTTCCGGAGCGCCGTGCACATCGATATATTCAGGTGTGGCGACCAGCTTGCCGACAATCGGCCCGATCCGTCTTGCGATGAGGCTCGAATCCTCGAGGTGACCACATCGGATGCCGCAGTCGAACCCCTCGGCTACGAGGTCTACGAAGCGATCACTGTAGCAGGCATGAATATGAAGGTTCGGATATCGCCGCGCCAACTTCGCCAGCACTGGCGCGAAATGCGTCGGACCGAAGGTCAGTGGCGCAGCGATGCGAAGCCGCCCGCGAAGCTCGCCTGAGGGAAGGATGGTTTCCTTCGCGATATTGATGACTTCGCAGGCCTTTGCCGGCTAATCGCGAAACGTCGCGCCAGCTTCGGTCAGAGCCGCGCCGTGCGTCGTCCGCGCGAGCAACTGAACGTCGAGATCCTGCTCCAGCCGGGCCAGCCGGCGGCTGACAATTGACTTGGACACGCCCAGCCGGCGTGTCGCCTTCGTCACCCCTTTGGCGTCAGCGACCTCCACGAAGGTGCGCAGTTCCTCGATATCCATCTGCTGTTCCTGTTTCTGCGACACCGTGTGTCCTGGCTGGGGCCTGCCATAGCACAGAATGCGATGGCACTGTCCGTGTAGACGGTCGCTAAAGGCGAAGCTGCTACAGCACATTGTCTGCATAGATGGTTCAGAGGGAAGGTCGTGAGCTTGAACAATGGATCACTCTGCCAGTTATCGCGTAAATATGATGACATAGATACATTATACAGCGACAATTGTTCTGTCATCGGATTGTTTAGTGATGTTCTTCAGTGGATAATGCACATTGTCGCTGCGCTGAAGAAGTTGATAATATTTTCAGGTGCTGCGGTCATGCTCTTCCGCGTTCTCGATGGCCGCGCCGGTGGCCTGTTCAGGATGCGGCGGCCTTGCCTCGCTGTCATGGATGTGGCGTGCTGATGCTCACCGACTTCCTTCGAGGAGCCAGGAACAGAGGTCATCTGCAGTGCCGCAGGCGATCCCGGGCCGATAAGCTTCTGCCGATCGGCGCCTGGCGGCTGATCTCCGTGACCGCGGCCTCAGCCATGCCGTTCGCGGCCAATGGGCAGGTGACCACCGATCTTGAGCGTGCCCCGACCTTGACGATTGAGCGCTACTCGGAAGACTGGTCAGAGCTCGCCGACCTCGCAAACCGTTCGGGACGCTGGACCCAGCCCTTCAAATACATCCCGTTGAACGCGGGCGGGGCGGTCTACCTCACGACCGGCGTCGAGGCACGGACGCGCTACGAAGGCTATGAGAATGTGAACTGGGGCGCAGCCCCTGACGATGATTACATGTGGCACCGCCTGATGCCCTATGCCGACCTGCACGTCGGCAAGGTCCGCCTGTTCGTATCGCCGATCCTGTCCGCGATCACCGGCACGGATCGGCCGAAGGGAGTTGCGGACTCGACCGGCATCGACATGCAGCAGGCGTTCGTCGATGTGGTGCTCGACTTGCCGCGCGAGACGTCGCTCCGGCTGTCCGCAGGGCGCAAGCTGGTGTCGTTCGGGTCGGGACGCTTCATCGACCGACGCTATGGAACCGGCGTTCCGCTGCCGTTCGACGGGTTCGAGGCGATCGTCACCGGCAAATCGCGCCGCGTCACCGGGTTCTACCTTCGGCCGGTCGACACCAAGCTCGGAGATTTCGACGATCGCCGTTCGCGCAACAAGGCGGTCTGGGGCGCCTATTTCACGCAGTGGCTCGGTGCGGGGCACGCCACTGGCGTCGACCTCTATTACATCGGCCTGCGCGATCGGAACGCGGTGTATGATCAGGGCGCCGGCCGACAACGCGCGCACAGCTTCGGCATGAGGTTCTTCGGCGACGACGGCAGCTGGTACTGGAACGCCGAGGCGGCGATCCAGCGTGGCAGATTTGCCGGCTATCGCTCGGAGGCCTGGGGCGTGGGCGCCGAGACCAGCTATCGCTTTCGACACGCGCCGCTTAAGCCACAGCTCGGGCTCACCGCCGATATCGTCTCGGGAGATGACGACCCTGACGATCCCAGGCTCGGAACGCTGAACGCGCTTTTCCCGAACGGCAAATATTTCGGCGCGCTGTCACCGGTCGGTCCCCGGAACCTCATCCACCTTCGTCCGTCGACGACGATCCATCCGCACAAGACGCTGGCCGTGTCGCTGACCGGGGTGGCCTATTGGCGACAGAGCACCCGCGACGGGATCTACTCGATTCCCGGTTTCCTCGTCCGCAGCGGCAAGGACTGCGACGCGCGCTTCGTCGGCAAGCAACTCGAGCTTGCCACGAGCTGGCAGGCAACGCCGGAACTCAACATCACCGCCTCGCTCAGCGCGTTCGATCCGGGGCCGTTCATTCGCGCTACCGGGCCGGCCCGCACCATCAGGATGGCCGGCGCGCAAGCGACGTTCCGGTTCTGAGCGCCACGACGATGCGCCTCGCAGCGATCTTCTCAGCGGCGCCCATCGTGCGCAACGCCATCACCAAACGGGAGACCGCGACATGAACTTCGTGGAGGACAACCGCGCCGAGAGCCGCTTCGAACTGCCGATCGACGGCAGTCACGACGTCGCGGCCGCCTATTACCGGATGCACGCCAACCGATACGTCCTGACGCACACGATCGTGCCGGAAAGATTTTCCGGCCGCGGGCTCGGCACGCAACTGGCGCTCGGCGTCTTCGACGAAATCCGCGCGAGCGGCCGCAAAGTCATCCTGGTCTGTCCGTTCATGACCGCGTTCTACGCACGCCATCCAGAATATGCCGATATCGTCGAGGACCGGCTGGGCCTGAACGAGGCGCCATGAGCGACGGGCGGCTGCCGGGGATCACGAGCCGCAAGCGGGCGATCGCCCGTCGATCGCCGGGCTTTCCGGCACGCGGCGACATTTCGGCACCACAGACGCCCGCTCAGTGCCGGCGTCCAACCGATACATCATCAGGAAAGCAGCCGAGGAGGACCCATATGATCAAGACGCTCTTCATAGCAGTTGTGATGATCTCATCGATCTCCGCGGCGCGTGCCCAAGCGCCGCGGGAGGAAGCCGGGGCTGACCTGATCGTGATCAACGCCAGGATTTCGACGGGCAACCGGTCTCAGCCGGAAGCTTCGGCGCTGGCCGTCCGGAACGGACGAATCTTCTTCGTCGGCTCCGATGCGGATGCGCTCAGCCTGAAGGCGCCCGCGACCAAGATGATCGACGCGCACAGCCGCAGGATCATTCCCGGCATTGTCGACGCTCACATCCACGTCCTCAACGATCTGGCCTACAACCATAATATACGTTGGGATGGCGTGCGGACGTTGCGTCGTGCCGTGGCGATGCTGAGCGAACAGGCCGCGCGCACGCCCGAAGGCCAATGGGTGAAGGTGATCGGGGGTTGGTCTCCTTACCAGTTCAAGGAGAACCGCTTCCCGACGCTGGCCGAGCTCAGCAGGGCCGTGCCGGATCGCCCGATGATCGTGCAATATGCCTACAACCAGGCCTTCCTGAACAAGCAGGCGATGGAAGCCCTCGGCGTCGGGACCGACAAGTTCCCGAAGCTGCCCGACGTCGAGATCGAGAAGGACGGCCGCGGCAATCCGACCGGCATCGTCCGCGGCTACACCTGGTTGTTCCTTGCTCTCGAATCCATGGTGCCGCAGCCGACGATGGACGAGCAGGTGAGTTCGATGATCTACAGCATCCGCGGCCTGAACCGGTTCGGCGTGACCGCGATCGTCGACAATGGCGGTCGGTGGCCCTATCCCGAGGCCCAGTCGCGGGTCGCGGTCCTGACGCGCGACGATCGCCTGAATGTTCGCATGCCGTTCGTCGACCTGCAGCTCGGCGATGGCGGTGCGGTCAACATGGTGGACCTCGAAGTCGAGGCGATCACGAAGACGGCGCCGATCAGTCCCGGAGAGAATCTGTATCCCGCGCTGGCGCACGGTCATGAGTATAGGGGTGCCGGCGAAGTACTGGGCGGCGAGGTGCATGATCACGAAAATTTCGATCGCCCCACGCTTGTGATCGAGCCCGAAAAGATGCGACGATTCGTCGCGCAAGACGTGGCGAAGCTGGTGCAGCGGCGCATTCCTTTTCGCCTTCACATCAGCTACAACGAGAACATCACGCCGTTTCTCGACGCCCTGGAGAAGATCAACGAATCCACCCCGCTCGACGGCTTGAGGTGGAGTCTCGAGCATGCCGAGACGATCACTCCGGAAAACATCGCGCGGGTGAAGAAGCTCGGCGGCGGCATCGCCCTCGATGGCAAGATGGCCGTGCACGCGGACGGTTTCATCAAGACCCATGGTCGTGAAAAAGCGCTGCAGACGCCGCGCCTGCGTACGCTCGTGGATAGCGGCATTCCGCTGGCCATGACCAGCGACGCGTTCCGGGCCGGCACATACAATCCATGGGTGATCATCAGCTGGATGGTATCCGGCAAATCCGTGTCCGGATCGGAGGCGTTGGCCAGGGACAACCGCCTTTCACGCGCTGAGGCACTGAAGCTGTACACGCGGGGTGGCGCATGGTTCATGAATGCGGAGGCCGAGGTGGGCGCCATCGCCCCCGGCAACCTGGCCGACTTCGCGGTACTCGACCGTGACTATTTCTCCGTGCCGGAGGACCAGATCAAATCCATATCCTCCGTGCTGACCGTCATGAATGGCAAAGTCGTGTTCGGCGCCCTGGAATATAGCGATCAATCACCGAAACTGCCCGAGCCGCTCCCCGCCTGGTCGCCCGTAAGATATTACGGAAACGGCTATGACGAAGCAAAGTGACTGGACCGGCATCTGATTGACGGATGCGCATGATCAATGGCTCCGCAATGTATCAGCTGACCGCCAGCGCATCGGGTTCGCCCTGATGCGCTGGTCGATAGCTCACCTGGAAAGACGCCATCGAGAAAGGCAATTCATCGCGGCGCTAGGCCGCCGTCCGCCGGATCGTCCGCGACCGCTGATCTTGGTATTCGGCGGACAGGCGATGCCGGCAGAGGGTCATGAGGGCACATCCGGCAAATCAATACGGCAACCTGGCTGCCGGTCCCGCCCCGGATCAAGCCCAGCCGAGGTAGAGCATTCCGATACCGAAGCTGTCGATCAAAGCATGCGCAAGGATCATCGCCCAGAGGTTGCGGCCGCTACGGAACCAGGCCCAGCCGAACACCACGCCGACCAGGCCGGTTGTGATGATCCCGTTCGCACCTTGTATGAAATGCCCCAATCCAAACAGCGCGCCGCCGAGCAGGATGGCAATCCAACGCGAACGAGCGCTCGTTCCCAGCAATTCGGAAAGTTGGTACAACAGAAAACCGCGAAAAAGGATCTCCTCTCCAAAGGCGGCGCTGGTAAGCGCGAGCCCAAGCAGTTTGAGGGCGGCTTCAGCATTTCCAGCCAGCGCCCCATAGCCACTGAGGTCGCTGTGGACGCCCATCAGCTTTTCGATCAGAATATCGTAGACCAGACCTGCAGCGACAACGCCAATTGCGACGCCACCGCCCCACATCAGGGTCGGGACAAGGCGCTGCCGCCCCAGGCCGATCGGCCGCAGTTCGCGTGCTTCCAGAAGCACCCAGATCAATGCGGCGAAGGCGAGCACCAAAACACGGTAGGGGATGTTGAGGGGGCCAAACAGCAAAGCGATCAGCAGCGCTACCGCGAGGCATCGCGCTGGCGTACTCTTCAGGATTTTCATGATCTATTCGTGCCTTGTCATGCCGTTGGGTAGGCAACGGAGTGGGCGCGCTTGATGTACGGGCAAGTAGCCCGCACCGCGATCCGGTCGCCGCGCCACTTGCCCGCATGTCTGCACAGTTGCGGCGCATGTGACACCGCGGCCGGCGGCATGGTAGTGCCGGATCAAGCGTCTCAGTGTTGCCGTTTCGGGAACACCTGATGGGCTACCGCGCCTTCCTCTCGGGCCCTGACAGGAGATTGCGGCGTGATACTGATTTCCAAGCACCTTTCGGCTGCATGATCGCGAAACGTCGTCCGCGCGCGCACCTGCATTCCGAGATCGGCCTGGAGCGTCGCGGGTCGCCGTGAGACGATCGATTTGAAGAGGCCCAGCCGAAGCGCGGCAGCCGTTACGCCTTCGGCATCGGCAACCTCCACCAGCCTTCGCAATGCTTCGATATCCGTGCTTGCGTTCCCCCGTGCGCAACACAGCTGCGCAGGAGGCGATGCTATCGCGGTGAATCGCGCAATGGCAAACCTTCCCGAGGCGCTGACGGTACCGGTTCGGGTCTTCAGCGATCTGCTCAGCTCGACCACTGCAAGGAATCGAAATGACTTTCCGCAACGGCCTCGACTCGCTTCTCCGTCCCGAAGATTCGGTGCTCGTCCTCATCGACCACCAACCCTATCAACTCGCGAACCTCAACAGCCATGACCCACAAATGGTCGTCAACAACACGACCGGCCTCGCCAAGGCGGCCAAGGTCTTCGGGGTACCCACCATCCTGACCAGCGTCATCGCTGCGCGCGGGGGCAAGCTGTTCCCCTCGATCACAGAGGTTTTCCCGGATCAGGAAGTCATCGACCGGACGTTCATCAATACCTGGGAAGACAAGGTTGCGGTGGACGCCGTCAAGGCGACCGGCCGCAAGCAGTTGATCATTGCGGGACTGTGGACCGAAATCTGCGTTGCCATGCCGGCGATCCAGGCAGCCGGCGAGGGATGGGACGTCACCGTGATTACGGATGCCTCCGGAGGCACCTCGCTCGAGGCGCATCAGGTCGCCATCCAGCGTATGATCGTAGCGGGCTGCAACATGATGACATGGGTCGCGCTCGCGGCCGAATGGCAGCGTGACTGGGCCCGGGCCGAAACCGCCGAGAAGCTGAACGTGGCAATGGGGCCTCACGCTGCCGGCAGCGGCATCGCCTATTTCTGGGAGCAGCAACTCCTCAATACACCCGTGGCGACCGCGGGCTGATAAGACCGGGGCGGCGGGACAAACCCAGCGCGCTGCTCGATGGAGCGTGCCCGGTGCGCACCCGCCGGCCCGACCCGCGCTCGACATCGGCCATGTTCGTTTCATGGCCACGTCCGTCGCTTACGCCATGTTCGCGCAACCTTCAGATGTTTCTCAGGCGACGGCTGGCACCGTGCCGGGCCGGTGATGGGCGGTTCGCCTGTCGCGAAACCGATTACTGGCAAAAAAGGAAGTGGTATGATCAAGAGCCGTTTCGCGGCGTTGCGCACAGGGGTGACATCGACTGGTCTGCTTGCCATTGCCGCCCTTGTCGTCGCCATGCCTCCTGCGCATGCCGAGGGCCGCAAGCAGCGCGAGGACGCGCGCACCTGCGCGGGTTTCGGGTTGCGCTATGGCACGCCCGCCTATGGCGAATGCATGCTGGAGCAGCAGCGCCGACGCGACTTCAAGCGCCAGAAGACGTTGGAGGAAATGGCGCTGACGTCGCAAATCGCCAAGGACGGGCAGATCATGGCCGAGCGTGCGCGTCGGCAGCGCTGTGATCGCAATCCGGACCGTCGCGAATGCCATCGCTGAGCTGAGCTTTTCGGCAGAGAGCCACAGCACGCCGCCGCTCGCTTGAGGATCGACGACGGAGAGGTGGTGCTCTCGTCCGGCGCACCCGCCTTCGCGGCCGGGGCGGTCGGCGGCTCCCTCGACTTCCCAATTTGGGAGGAAGGCTGCATCACCATCAACTATCCTGTCTGAATATAGTGCATGGAGAGGTAGCCTAGACATGCGAGCGGTAACTGTGGTCGGGTCCGAGGGCCAAAGGCGACTGGCGTTGCAGGAGTTCGACGCGCCTGTGCCGGGGGCGGACGAGGTATTGGTCGCCGTGAAGGCGATCTCCCTGAACAATGGGGAGGTTCGTGGCTCGCTTTCGGCACCGGCAGGCTATCGGCCGGGTTGGGACCTTGCCGGGATCGTCGAAGCGGCGCCTGCGGGGTCCAGCCTTTCTCCCGGAGCGCGCGTCGTCGGACTGAAGTTCGAGGGGGCCTGGGCGGAACAGGTCGTCCTGCCGCCGACCTACCTCTCCCGCATTCCGGACGAGGTGGATTTCGAGGCCGCTTCGGTTCTTCCCGTGGCGGGGATGACTGCGCTGCTCACATTGGGCAAGAAGCAGCTGGAAGCCGGCGGCAAGCTGCTCGTGACCGCGGCCACCGGAGGAGTCGGACTGTTGGCGGTTCAACTCGCGGCGGCAGCCGGCGCGCATGTGACCGCCTACCTGCGAACCGAGGAGGACGCCGGATTGCTGCGACGGCTCGGCGCGCATGCTGTTGCTTTGGGCACGGAAGACGCCGCTCGAAGAGGTCCGTATGATCTCATCCTGGAAGGGGTTGGGGGCAAGCTGCTGGGGAGCGCGCTGTCCTGGCTGGCGCCGCGCGGCGTATGCGTGCAATTCGGTGACGCCGCGGGAGACGAACTCACCACCTTCGATGCCAAGGTCTTTCGCCTGGGGCCAGGCGGCACCTATGGCGGTACTTCGCTCTATGGTTTCTTCCTGGGTGAGGAACTTAACCGACCGGAGCCGGCGATCGCGACGCCGCTGCTCGCTGACCTCGCGTCACGATTGGCGGCTGGAACGCTTGATCCGGTCATTAGCCAAAGGGGATCGTGGCGCGACATTGACGAGATATCGCGCGCGTTGCTCGCACGCCGGTTCAAGGGAAAGGCCGTTCTACGGATCGACTGAAGCGCGGATGCACGACGTTGCGTGGCATGCGGCCGACGACGCAAGCGGATCCGGGAGGCGAAGAAAACCAGGCTTGCAGTGGCATAAACAAGAGCCGACGCTGCGCGCTGCGGAAATCAGCCGAACATCTTCGCGATGAGGAGGGTGTCCGCATATTCCCTTACCTCTACGATCTTCCCTCGACGATGGGTGAAGAGCATGTGGTACTGATTTTCATACACCCTGCCGTCGGTCAGATCGGCATAGGAGCGGATCTCGGCGGCAACCTTGTCCCCCTCGCCGATCATGCCAATGATGTTCATTTCAAGCCCATCCTTCATGTGATTGAAGATATCGGACCAGATACGCTCCATATCCGCCTTTGACTTGGTCCCGGCGCCAGCCAACAGGTGAGGCTTGCCGATGATCAACCATGTCGCATCTTCACTCAATGCGTCCAGCATTTCGGGGATGGCGGCGTCTTTGAAGAGCGCACAAAAATCGATCACGGCTTGCTTGTTCTCTGGTACGGTCATGCTCATTTCTTCCTCTGTGACGTCACCGCCGGAGCCAGTCGTAAGGGGCTTCGCTCTGCTCCTCGCATTCAGCCGCCGAACGGACGCTTCTCACCCCGCCACTGCGTTGCAAGGAGGAATTGTTCCCAATTGAGTGAGGACGGATTCAGGCGGCGACTCCATTCGAGGTCTCTATCCGTGCTGAAATATCCGTACTCGACCGAGTATTCGACCATTGCGACAAGTTCGTCTACCAGAGGGTCATTGCTTGCAAAGTCGGGAAAGTAATGACGAAGATTTTCTCGACTATAGGCATTTCGGTACTCAGCTTCGATGCCCGTCACGCGCTGGAAGGTTTCGACCATCTCACGCGGCGAGATGACGTCTCCAACGACGGGGAGTGTCTTGCCGCCGTACAGGCCGGGGTTCGACATTAGCTCGAGCACCGCAGGCCCCGTTGCGGTAACCGGATCGACGAAGGGCGCCCTGAAATCCTCCGGCAGGTAGATCGGCATCAGGAGCTTGCCGCCCTCAAAACGAGGCACGTAATACTCCAGGAGATTTGTATAGAAATACGCCAGCATCACAAAGGAATGCGAAACCGGCAGGCTCCGGATGTAATCGGCAACAAGCGCCTTGTCGGTAAAGTGCGGAGCGTGCTTCTTGCCGCTCGTAATTTTGTCGACATTCTCAAGCGTGCTGAAGACGATGTGACTGACGCCGGCCTCCACCGCAGCATCGGCCAGTTCTTTGCCTAACGCGAACTCCAAATTGTCCTTCGGGTCGAGCTGGGGCGTCATCAAGTAAACAGCTTCTGCACCGGCGAATGCGGTGACAAGCTGCCTGAAATGGCCCAAACCCATCGGAACCACCGCGATCTCGGCCCCCAGCGCCTCCAGGTTGCGGGCCTCTTTCGAGGCTCGGTTGCGCGTGAGGATCCGGACGCGGAAGCGGCCACTTCGCAGAAGCGCAACGGCTACGCTGCGCCCCTGTTTGCTGGTTGCACCATAGACTGCAACGAGAGGTTTGCCGGCTGGGGCCGATGCCGACCTCGAACCTTCGGCAATGCTCGCACCGGTGTTGCCGGCGACGCTTTCATCGGCTTGAACCATGATCATTCTCCTGTTTGAGGCGCTTGGCAAAGCCACTCTGCGAGCATCCGCGACCACGCCGGCGGACGTGCCCTGCACGTCGACAACCTCGCCTGTGGGGCGGGGCTGCCGAAGCACGGCGCCAGATGCATCGGGGGCAATGGCGATATCGGGCTGTGCCGCGGGATTGTCCTCGATCTCGCAGAAGATCTAGTTCATGCTCCTGGCGATGATAATCAACGATCCTGGCAAATGACTAATGCAGGCGATGCACGAAAAACCTGGCGACCAGCTTGATCAGATTACCACCTTTGCGGCGGTCGTCGAGCATGGTGGCTTCGCGGCGGCGGCTCGTATCCTCGGCAAGGATCCCTCGGTGCTATCCCGTCGGGTTGATGCGCTTGAGCGGCGACTGGGCGTTCGCCTCCTTGCGCGAACGACCCGCAAAGTCGGTCTCACCGAGGTCGGTGCCGCCTATCTGCAGAAGATACGCGTCGTTCTGGCGGAGCTTGCGGCTGCCGACGTGGAGGCGGCAGAGGGCGCGGCCCGCCCGCGTGGCTTGCTGCGCGTGACCATGCCGAGAACCTTCGCGCGGCTCTGGGTCGTGCCATGGCTGCCCGATTTCCTTCGTGAGTACCCCGAAATCGAACTCGAACTCGAACTTGGCAACCGCTTTTTCGATCTGGTTGAAGAGAAACTCGACTTGGCTATCAGACTTGGCGGTCTTGCCGAGAGTTCCTTGATCGTGCGTCATCTTGCATCGTTCGAGACGGTGCTTTGCGCTTCGCCGGCCTATCTCGAAGAAGCTGGGACGCCTCACACGCTCGACGAGCTGCAATATCACCGCTGCCTCGGCCTGACGGTGCCGAACTTCTGGCCCGATTGGCGCCTTCGCCGTGGTGAGGAGCGCGTTACTGTTCAGGTCCCTTGCCAGTTTCGAACTGACGACGGTAGCAGCATGGTCCATGCGGCGCTTTGCGGCGGCGGCATCATGCTGTCCTCCGAATGGTCTTGCGGCAGGCACCTTGCTGAAGGCCGCCTCGTTCGCGTTCTTCCGGACTGGAAAATGGACCACGATGGCAACGCGCAGGTCGTGCTTCCGCCAGGGCGCCTCGTGCCTGCCAAAACACGCGCCTTCATCGAGCGACTGGTTGCCGAGTTCAGCCCTTTGGCACCTTGGGCTCGTTGATTTCTGCTGTCCGGTCAGCGCGCTGCTTCGCCAACCAACCGCTAGACAGGCGCGTGTTCGAAGCTCACGAAAGGGCGATGATCACCGTCTGCCGATGCGGCGCGCGCGCTGCGCTTTCTGTCGATCGTGACCCGCGCTGATGGTCGCGCGGATCATTCTTCTGGCGATCGGAGCCGTCCTGGTCGGTCTGGCGCTGATTGCCCTCTACCGGAGCCGCCAAGCAGACTGCCTGCGTTTGCAGCAAACCGCCGAACTGGCGCTGGACGCGCAAATCCGGCCGACCTTCTTCGGCGGCTGCCATGTCGTGGCCGCCGACCCGCCCGCCTAGTCAGTGCAGCGGCGTGGCGACGAACGCCGGCGTCGCTTCCGGCCGCCGGGATGCCGCGCTGCGCGCCGGATAGCGGATCTCGGGCAGCCGCCTTCGCTGTCGGATTGATGACGGCGAAGCGATCGCAGTCGCGGAGCATCGGCGATGGCGCGAACGGCTAATCGCCGTTTGCGGGATCACATGCCCGCAACTCAACCGCCGCACCTGCTTCGACGAGTTCGGCCTGCAGGCGCCGCAGTTGTACCCTCGGCGCGCGGCGCACGGCGATGTCGGGCCGCGTCGCCAAAGCGAGGGCGTCCGCCATGTCGAGACCGAGCGCGTGCCTGAGTATCCGCACGACCTTCAGCCTGTGCGGCCCGATGTCGACGATCACCAGATCATGATCGGCGATGTCGGCAAGGTCCGGCGCCGGCCCGGCGATCTCCGCCGCCAGTGCGCTGCGCTCGCGGCGGGACTGGAGGACTTCGCGCCAGAGTGGATTGGCCGGATCGGTCTCGTCCGCGATGAAGCGCAGCGCGCGGTCATCCTCGTCTTCCAGATCGCGCAGCGTCGCGAGGATCTGGGTGAACCGCCGCAGGGTGGGCGCGACGCACACCGGCTGCCAGCGCCCCGCGCCGTGCGGCGCATAGTGGACCGGGAAGGCGTCCGTCGCGTCCGCCGCGTCGATGAAGAAGGGGTCGGCGAATTCGTTGGCGGCGATGACGATCCAGCCCGGTTGCCACGCGCCCGGCTTCGTCGAGACCAGGCTCTCGCCGGTGATGCCATGCACGCGATAGCCGATCTGCAGATCGGCGAGGCCAACCGCCTCGGGATATCGCTGGGGCAGGGCAAGATCGCTGACGATGATGGCCGCCGCGATGAAATCGCGCAGATCGTCGGAAGCGATGTCGGGGATCGATCGGGGCGGCATCGCCGCCATCATCCGATCGGGCTCAGCCCGCCGTCAATCCCTCGCCGATGCGCGAGACTGCGCCGATCCGCACCGCCCGGCTGCCCTGCGCGCGCACGGCGCCGTCGGTCGGCGCCGAGGAGCGGATGTCGGCCAGATCGGCGCCGCTGACATCGTCCAGCACGATCGCCGGGCGGGCATCGGCGCGTTCGACGACGAAGCTGCTGTCGCGCACCGCGATGTCGCGGGCGTGGCGCACATAGAGCCCGAAGGCGGGGAGCGTCTTCATCCAGTTGGGCTCGAGGCTGCTGTTGATCCGCTCGGGCGGCACCCGCGCCGCATCCTCCGCCGCGCCGCCGCCGCTGGCCGAGATATGGACATTCGCCAGCGTCACGTCGCTGATCGGATGGTCCGGATTGCCGACGATCCCGGAGGTGAAGGGCAGCCCGGCCCCCGACACGTTGATATTCTCGAACCGTACCCGGCGCACCGTGCCGACCGGCGCCCCGCGCGGCGCGCGCTGGCGGGCGGACAGCCGGACGAACAGCGGATGATTCACGATGTTGCGTATCGTGATGTTGGAGAAGGTGACGTCCTCCAGCGTGCCGCCGTCGATCGCGCCGAGCTGCAGCCCGCGGCCATATTCGCAGGTGCAATCGGTCACCAAGATGTTGCGGAAGCCGGCGATTGAATCGGTGCCGAGCTTGATCCGGCCGAACGGCCCCCGGCCATAATCGGTCGGCTTGTAGGTGCCGTCGAGCACGGTGCCGAGCAGATAGCCGCTGGTCTTGCAGCCGATCACCGTCACATCCTCGCAGATGATCGGCCGATCCAGCCCGTAGGAGCTTTTGAGCACGATCGCATCGTCCTTGGGGGTGTTGACGATGCAGTTGCTGACGCGGACGTTGCGGCAGCAATCGATGTCGATTCCGTCGCGGTCGGTGTCGATCGTGAGATTGTCGATCGTCACATTGCTGCACCCGATCACATAGCAGGCGAAATGGCCACCCTGCAGGATCGACACGTCCCTCAGCACGATGTTGCGGCAATTCTTGAGCGCGATCGCCTTGGAGCCGCGCCCCTGCTGCGCCTTCTCCTTCGGGTCGGCGAGCCGCGCCTGTTCCGGCGTCATCCCCATCTCGCGGGGGGAGCGCCATCCCGCCACGCCATGCCAGCGCGGCCCCGGCCCCTCGCGATCGAGCCCGAGGCCGTGGATCAGCCCCTTGCCGATGATCGCCGCGTTGCGCACGCCGTCGCCATAGATCAGGCTGACATGGTGGTGGACGACGCCGAAATCGTTGAACTGCTCCTCATAGGCGCCTTCGGGCAGATCATAATGCGCGCCATGGGTGTCGGGATCGGCCGCGATGATGGTCGCTCCGGCGGAGAGCAGCAGGGTGATGTCGTCCTTCAGCCGGATCGAGAAGCAGAGATAGGATCCGGGCGGCACGACGACGGTGCCGCCGCCGGCGCGCGACGCGGCCTCGATCGCGCGGTTGATCGCGCCGCTGTCGATCGCTCGGCCATCGCCCTTCGCGCCATAGCTGCGGACGTCGTGGAAGCCGGCCAGGTTCCCCGCCGCGCGAACCGGAACCGCGGCGAGGGCGAAGGCCGCCCCCATGCCCAGCACCATCGCGCGGCGACCGAACTCGGCCTGCTCCTCGACGTGGAATGACGCTCCCGACATGCCCGACTCCCTCTCCGACCGGGCGCCTGTCTAACATGTCAAACCTGTAAGACAAGTCTGGGGGCGCATCCACGCCGCCCTTCAGACCTGCTGCAGCCCCCCGTCGACGAAAAGTTCGACGCCGGCGATATAGCTGGCATCGGGGCCGAGCAGGAAGGCGACCGCCGCCGCGACCTCCTGCGGGCGTGCCATGCGGCCGAGCGGGATCTGGCCGATCAGCGCCGTGCGCAGTTCCTCGGGTGCCGCAGCCATCATCGCGGTGTCGGTGGGGCCGGGGCTGACCACGTTGACGCGGATCCCGCGCGGCGCCAGTTCCGCGGTCCAGGTCCGCGCGTAGGATCGCAGTGCCGCCTTGGTGGCGCTGTAGGTGCCGCGGTTGGGCACGCCGGCCTGCCCGGCGATCGAGCCGATCAGCACCACCGCGGATCCGTCGCCCAGCGCGGGCAGCGCGGCCTGCAGCCCGAGCACGACGCCGCGAACATTGATGCCGAAGTGCCGGTCGAAATGCGCGGCGGTCTCTTCCTCGATGCTGGCGGGTTCGGAAATGCCGGCATTGAGCACCAGCCCGTCGAGGCGGCCATGCGCGTCGACCACCGTGGCGACGGCGCGGGCGATATCCTCCGCGCGGCTCGCATCGGCGACGATCCCGCGCGCGGTGCCGCCGATCGCGGCTGCCGCCGCCGCGACCTCGCCCGCGTCGCGCCCGGTGAGAAACACGGTCGCGCCCTCGGCGGCGAGGCGCTGCGCCGTCGCCAGCCCGATGCCCTTCGCGCCGCCGACCACCAGCACCGTCCTGTTCGTCATGTCTGCCATCGTCTATCCTTCCAGATTGATGGCAATCCAGATATACTGCCTATATCTGATGTCGAGAACGCACCTGGAATAGACTAGATATGGCAGACGATACCGAGCTCGCGACGCTCTCCGAACAGGCGCTGGCGAATATGACGCATGTGCGCCCGGTGCTGGACAAGATTGCGGACAAATGGACGATCCTGATCCTGACCGTGCTCTGCCCGAAGCCCGCCCGCTTCAACGAGGTGAAGCGGCGGCTGGGCGGGATCACGCACAAGGCGCTGGCCGACGCGCTCAAGCGGCTAGAGCGCAACGGACTGGTGACGCGTACGGTGCTGCCGACCGCGCCGATCGGCGTGGAATATGCGATCACGCCGCTGGGCCATTCGTTGCGCCAGCCGTTCGAGGCGCTGTGCGCCTGGGCGCTGGCGCATCATGACGCGATCGACGGCGCCGGCCGCGCCTATGATGCGGCGCGCGCGGACGGCTGAAGCGCCGGCATCCCGGTCACGCGGGGATGATCGTGATGCGCGGATGCTCCGCGAACACGGCCATCACGATATCGAAATAGGTGGTACCGCGCCCCGCATCGAGCGCCTCGATCTGGTCAGCGATGGGCGCGCCGTTGAACATGCGGCGCAGCGCGCTCCGCTCGACCAGGAAGCGGCGGGTCTCCGCCGGCCCGAGTGCGGCGCGGCTCGCGGCCATGTCCCGCCAGCGGATGCGTGCCGCAGTCGCCCCGGCAAGCGCGCCATAGCCGCCATGGAGCAGGTCGCTGAGCGCGTCGAGGCTCTCGCCCAGCACCCAGGTCTCGCCCGCCATGAAGACGCGATTGATCTCGGCATAGAAGGATGGAATGTCGACGACGGCCGCGCCCTCGATCACCAATTCCCTGCCTACGGCGCTCTCGTCAACTGTCACCCGGACCGCCTATCACCACTTGGCCCACGCCAACAGGGATCAGGCGCCTTGTAGCCGCTTGCTCCAATCCTCGACGACCCCGCTCTCAAGCCGGTGAGCGCCGATCGCTCGCCAACGTTCAGGCAGGTGTGCCGCCGCGACCATCTGCAAAAGACTATCCCGGTCCAGCGTGTCCACGTAGAGGATCCGCCAGAGGCGCTCGATCGTCCAGGACGGCGCAAGCCGATCGACGAGCGCGAGCGTGTCGCCGGGCGCGACTGTGCCTTCCTCGACGACGCGGTAATACCATCCCGTCCTTCCGGACCGCTGCATGCGTAGCGCCATGTCCGGAACTTCCATGCGAAGGTTGAGGCGGAAGCACGGCTGGCGTCCCTGGGAGACTTCGACGAGGGCTGTGCCGAGCCGAAAGCGATCGCCGACCGCCACGTCCCGTTCCAGCACCCCGCGAATGGAGAGATTCTCGCCGAACGCGCCCGGCTGCCGAAGGCGCGGATGGTCTCCCAGTTCCTGAAGCCAGGCCGAATAATGGTCGCGAGGGTAGTGGTGCACCGCCTTGTCGGTCCCGCCGTGATGGCGCATGTCGCCATGCTCGTCGCCTTCGAACCCCAAGCTCGTCAGCCGAACGGATCGGTCGATCGGCTGCTTGTCGATGCCGCTGGGCACGCCGTTCGATCCGAGCGGTCGGAGGGTGCCCGTCATCAATGCTTCTACGCGGAACGCCGTCACGACGCTTCGTCCGCTGCGGTATCAGGTGTGCCGGTACAGGTGGTGCCGACGATCCGAGCGTGATCGGTGACCTCCATGATGCGGCGCGCTTCCCCCTCGCGGAAAATATCGGCCTGGTAGCCTGCATCGATTCGAAGCCGGACGAGCAGGTCGCGGACGATATCCTCGGCATCGGCATCTTCGACGCAGATGTCGCACCACCGTCGGCCATGCTTCACGGTTTCGAGGCGCGGCAGCATCCGCATCGCGCCGCCCGGATTCCGTTCGGGACGATGGCTGACGGCTTGGCTGAGCAGCGCTCGGCCGGGATGGGGATGGAGAGCGTCGTTGATCATGATTATCGCGGTTCGCCTTGCGAGGGACGGCGGCGGTTCGCCGCCGCCGTCCCTGGGGATCATGCCGCCTTGCGCAGTTTCACGGCCGGAAAGTCAACCGGCACGGCGAGCGCCACATTCACATAATTGGTGAACAGGTTGAGCGCGACATGAGCGACGATCTCGACGACCTGCTCGTCCTGGAAGCCCGCCGCACGAAGCGCGTCGACGTCCGCGTCCGCGACCTGGCCGCGCTGGAGCACCAGCTTGGCGACGAACGCGAGCGCCGCGGCTGTTCTGGGATCCTGCGAGTGCCCGGCCTGAGCGTCGCTCATCTCCTCGGCCGAGGCGCCGGCCTTCTTGCCCAGCATCGTGTGTGCGGCCAGGCAGTATTCGCACGCGTTCCGATCTGCGACGAGGACGGCGATCTGTTCACCGAGCTTGGCGCCAAGCGTGCCGCCGCCGAGCGCGCCGAAGCCGGCCCACATCATCTTGAGCGCTGCGGGCGAGTTCGCGACCGCGCGAAACATGGCCGGGGTAACGCCGAAGGCGCCAGTGATCTGGTCCAGGACGTCCTTGCGGTCCCCGGTTGCGGTCTTCGGATCGAGAAGAGGCACTCTGCTCATGGTCATCTCCTTGCTGAGCCTTGTGACCGCCAGCATGGCGGCCGCCGAACGAAGCGGATCTTACGATCGTTCGGACTCCTAACATATCGAAGATCTTCGCTTGATCAATCATCGCTTGCGCCGAACGTCTTCATCGTTGTGATCGACTGAGGCGATCAAGGCGCCGGACAGGCGGCATCCGTGCAGCCTGTCGGAGCACGACGGTCGGCGTCCTCTGCTGTCAGGACCGTCTCTCCGACGAGTGCAGCGATCTCGGCGCCCAGCTGAAGATCGGGCATGTGGCCGAACCACTTGCGGCGCAGGAAGCCCAGCCGGTCGATCAGCATCAGGGTGGGCGTTCCCCGCATCTCGTATCGCCGCATGGTCTTTGGCAGCGGATCAGAGGAGCCGCTTGGCTGATCGACGCCAACGGGGAAGGTGACACGATATTCGTGGAGAAATGCTTCGAGCGAGACCGGGCTCATCGCGGCGTGATGCTCGAACACGGTGTGGAGCCCGATCACCGCGACCTCCTTGGAGGGAAACAAGGCATGAGCCTGGTTCAGCTGCGGGATCAGATAGGTGACGCAGCCGGGGCAGAGCATCTGGAATGCTCCCGCCACGACGACTTTTCCTCGCAGCGATGCGAGGCTGAGCGGCGCATTGGCATTCAGCCACTGCGCCACTTCCCATTCTGGAGCGGGACGGACCAGGGACATGTGCAATCCTTTCTTTGCGAACGCGCCGAGGCGGATGGTCAAAGGGGGAGTGCCCGCCTCGGCTCGGCACCGGAGCGGGGAAAGGCTCGCGCGGATGTGGAAACGGCGCCGCATCTTGGTTGGACTGAAATTGTTAGGACTGCTATCTATATATCGTTGCTGGTTTGGCAAGATCGTTAGGAGCCCTAATTTTGAGTGCCATCTTTGACTCCATGAGCGAGCCGATCGCGCGCCGGGTGACGGCGGGATTGGCGAAGATCGGGCTGGTGCTGCGCACCCGCGCCTGGAAGGGCGCGGGCTCGGCCGGGGTCACCCCCACCCAGGGTCAGGCCCTTGCTCTGCTTCGGGATGCGCCGGATGGCATGGGCCTCAGGGCTTTGGCGAAGCTCTTGGGCGTATCGCCGCCCACGGCGACCGACGCCGTGAACACGCTCGTCTCCAAGGGACTGGTCGGGAAGGCTCCCGGTCCGGACCGGCGGTCGATCAGCCTGATTCTGACCCCCCAGGGTGTGGACCTGGCCGAGCGGACGCGCGAATGGCCGGACTTCCTGGCTGACGCGGTCGACACGTTGGATCCGGTCGAACAGGCCGCCTTCCTTCGAGCAGTGGTAAAAGTCATCCGCGCGCTTCAGGTGAACGGCGACGTTCCGCCTCAGCGCATGTGCGTCAACTGCACCTTCTTCCGGCCGAATGTTCACCGCGACACGGCCAATCCTCATCACTGCGCCTATGTGGATGCGCCCTTCGGCGACAGGCATCTGAGACTCGCCTGTCCCGAGCACCAGCTGGCGGACGTTGAGGAACAGGAAGCAGCATGGCGCCGTTTTGCGCCGCTTCCGGGAACGGACTGACGGTCTCGACCTGTGGCCGCGCGCTGCCGCCACCGCGGAGCGATGCCGGTCCCGATGCGTTCGTCAGCCGCCAAGCGAAAAGGAGAGCGCTCATGGCCTATATCGACGGTTTCGTGCTGGCGGTGCCGACCGCCAACAAGGACAAGTTCATCGAACATGCCCGCAAGGGCGATGCGGTGTTCATGGAACTCGGCGCGACGCGCGTTTTCGAATGCTGGGGGGATGATGTGCCCGATGGCAAGCAGACCGATTTCCGCGGCGCGGTGCAGGCGACCGCGGACGAGACGGTGGTCTTCTCGTGGATCGAATGGCCCGACAAGGCCACGCGAGACACCGCGATGGCGCGGATGGAGGATCTGATGAAAACCGACGAGCGCATGGATCCCGAGAAGAATCCGATGCCATTCGATGACAAAAGGATGATCTTCGGCGGGTTTGCGCCGGTAATGGTGCTGGGCGAATAGGCGACGGGCAGCGGCAAGTGCCACTGGAGGCGCCATCTATAGTGTCATTCTATTTCATTTTATGTCCGTAAGGGTGAAATGAAGAATGATGACTTGATAACGTTTCCCCTTTCGACACTATAGGCATCACTCCTCGGGCTGATCTGCATCATCATGCTAGAGGGAGCGCCCCATGGCCAGAATGCCCGAAACCGCGAAAATTTTGCCTTTTTCTCCAAATCCATCTATGCCCGCCACGCCAATTGCGGGGCGGTCGGGGCCGCGTCGCCAGCCGGAGACCCGCATGTCGTCAGCGCTTCTCGACGCGGTGAACGCCTTCGTCGAGGACCGCGGCGGGGGCGAGGGGCATTTCAAGACGCCGATGGCGGGCGTCCATATCATCCGATCCTTCGAACAGCGCATGCCGATGCGGCAGATGTATCGGCCGTCGCTGTGCGTTGTGGTGCAGGGCGCCAAGCAGATCCTGTTCGGCGAAGACCAGCTCGATTATGGCGCGATGGAATGCCTGGTCGTCTCTATGGAACTGCCCGGCATCGGTCGCATCGTGCAAGCCAGCCCCACCGAACCCTTTCTGGGCATGACCATCGAATTCGACATCGCGATGGTTCGCGAGGTGCTTCAGCAGATCGCGACGCCGCCGGCGCCGAGCGCGTCGGGCGGGCCCTGCGTGTTCGTGGGCAAGGTGGATGCGGGGCTGGCGGATTCGATCGTCCGCCTCGTTCGTCTCGCCAGCACGCCGGATGCGGTGCCGATACTCTATCCTTCCATCATGCGCGAGATCGCCTACTGGTTGCTCGCCGGCCCGCATGGCGATGAATTCTGCAAGCTGGCGCTGCCCGAGACCCATGCTGAGCGCGTCGCCAAGGCGATCTACCTGCTGCGCGACAATTTCGACCAGCCGGTGCGCGTGGAGCAACTGGCGGACACCGCGGGGATGAGCCCATCCTCCTTCCACCAGCATTTCAAGGCGCTCACCTCGATGACGCCGCTGCAGTATCAGAAACAGTTGCGTCTGCTGGAGGCGCGGCGGCTGATGGTGGCTGACGCCGCGAATGTCGGCGAGGCGGCCTATCGCGTCGGCTATGAAAGCGCGTCGCAGTTCAGCCGCGAATATGCGCGCATGTTCGGCGTGGCGCCCAAGCGCGACGTGATGAACTACAAGGCGCTGCTCGCCTATGGATCGCGGTGAGTGAGCTTCTTCTCCTCCCCGACGCGTAGCGTTCGGGGAGGAGATGGCCGCCCTGCAGCATCAGGCAAATTTTCTGCGGGTTCCGGCATGGCGACCCGCCACCCCCGCCATATGTCCGTGCGTGGCTTAACGAAGGACATTTCCATGGCGCGTTGGACGATCGCAGACATTCCGCCCCAGCATGGCCGCACCGCAGTGGTGACCGGCACGGGCGGGCTCGGTTTCGAGGATGCACTCGCGCTGGCGCGTGCTGGCGCGACGGTGATCCTGGCCGGGCGCAGCGCCGCGAAGGGGGCGGCGGCGATCGCGCGGATCCGCGCCGCGGTGCCGGCCGCCACGATCCGCTTCGAGGCGCTGGACCTCGCCAGCCTCGCTTCCGTCGCCGCCTTTGCGGAGCGTCTGGGCGATGCCGGTGCGTCGATCGACCTGCTGGTCAACAATGCCGGCGTCATGCGCCCGCCGCGGCGGCTGGAGACCGAAGACGGATTCGAGCTGCAACTCGGCACCAACTATCTCGGCCATTTCGCGCTCACCGGGCGGCTGATGCCGCTGCTGGCGAAGGGGCAGGGCGCGCGCATCGTCACCCTGTCGAGCATCGCCGCCGGCCGTGGCACGGCGATCCATTTCGACGATCTCAATGCGCGGCGGCGCTATGATGCGATGTCCTGGTATGGCCAGTCCAAGCTGGCCTGCCTGATGTTCGCGCTGGAGCTGCAACGGCGCAGCGCCGCGCAGGGCTGGGGCGTGACCAGCATCGCCGCGCATCCCGGCCTTTCCCGCACCGACCTGATCCCCAATGCGCCGGGCCCGCGGACCTTGGCCAACACGCTGTTCTCGGTGCTGCGCCTGCTGATGCAATCCCCCGCGCAGGGTGCGCTGCCGACGCTCTATGCCGCCACCGATCCCAACGCGCAGGGCGGCGGCTACTACGGGCCGGATCGCCTGAGCGAAACCCGCGGCCACCCGGCACTGGCCGCGGTCCCCGCCCGCGCGCTCGATCAGGCCGCCTGCGCGCGGCTGTGGCAGATCTCGGAGGAACTGACCGGGGTGGCGTTCGGATGAGGGGGCTGGTGCTCGCCTATGCAGTTATCCATGACGGCATGTCCTTCCGGGCGTGGAGCACGCGCCACACGTCGATATGATCGCCCCGATCGAGATAGAAGATGAGATAGGGAAATCGGGCCAGCTTGGGGCTGTCCGGACGTTGGCGCCGATGCTGGACAGGCCGTCCCCCGACCCTTCCGGCAAGCGGGAGGGGAGAAGGGTCATTGATCCTCGCGCGTCCTACCGATCCTCCTCCGTCGCTTCGCCCCGCGACAGTGCCAGCGCCTTCACCGCCTCTTTCGCGGAGGGTGTGTCCGGATTCAGCGCCAGCGTGCGTTCCAGCAGTTCGATCGCGCGGGCGTCGTCGCGGGGGCGACCCTTGCCGGTCTGATAGGCGCGGCCGAGGGTGAAGCAGCTTTCCGCCTCGCCCAATGTGCAGGCCTTGTCGAACAGCGTCAGCGCACGTTCGCGATCCTTGTCGACGCCGCGTCCGTCATTCACCATCATACCCAGATTGCCGCACGCGCTGGCCTCATCCGCATCGCAACTCGCGTCGAACAGTTCGGCGGCGCGAGGCAGGTTGCGCTTCATGCCCAGCCCGTCGCGATAGAGCACGCCGAGATTGTAGCAGGCATGGTCGTCGCCCTTGTCGCACGCCTGCCGGAAAAGGCCGGCGGCGCGGCGCTGGTCGCGCCGCACGCCCTTGCCCAGCGAATAGGAGGCGCCGAGATTGGCGCAGCCGGCGCGGCCGCCCAGATCGCAGGCTTTCCGGAACAGCGCGGTGGCGCGCTTCGCGTCGGGCGCCACGCCATCGCCATTGATGTGCGCGAGGCCGAGGTTGGAGCAGCCCGTCGCCTCATTGCCCTCACAGGCCCAGGCATAATATTTGATCGCGCGGTCGATCGACTGCGCCGCACCGCGCCCCTCGCCATAATAAAAGCCCGCCATCGTGCAGCCGCGCATCGCGCCGAGCTGGCACGCGCGCGCGAAAAGCTGCAGCGCGGTGACATCGTCGCGGGGCACGCCATCGCCCTCTGCATAGGCATCCGCGGCTGCAAGGCAGCCCTCGGCGTCGGCGGGGTCGGCCTCGTCATCGACCATCAGGCAGGCGGGAAGCGCGGCGCCGGACGAAGCCTCCGGCTCAGCGTCCGCGGGCCCGGCCAGTTCGGTGGCGGCTTCCGGTTCGGCGGCGGTCTCAGGCGCGGGCGCGATTGTCGGCACCACCTTCACGATGCGCGGTGCATCCTGCGCGGCGGCGGGGTGCTGCACGCCCAGCCAGAAGGCGAGGGCGGCGAGCGTGCGGAATTTGCCAGCGATGTCCATGGCTTACCCTACCAGCGGATGCGGGCCGGGCAGTGCTGACGGTCACAGGTCGCGGTTCGCATCGATGCGGACGCGCGGACGCCGGCTATGCGGCGCCCGGCATCGCGTTCAGCGCGGCCTCGACCGCGGCGGCGCCCTCCACGCCCTGCACAGCGAGGTCGATCGGGCGGCCGCCGAGCCCTTCGTCATGCGTGTTGAGAAAGGCGATCGCGCCTTCGCGGCCCAGCCGGGCGAAGGCCAGCCGTGAGATCCGGCCCTGGCGCTCGGCTTCCTCGGAGGAGAGGCGCGGCGCGTTGAAGCGGCTCTTGAAGGGCTTGTTCATGAATTGGCGTCCTGCTGGCGCTGCTTGTCCGCAGCCTGGGTCTGCCGGCCCTGCTCATTCCGGATCAGCCGGTCGGCCATCGCCTGCCATGCCGCCTCGGCGCGCAGGCAGCGCTCACGGACATTGGCGAGGTTGGTTTCACGCGCGGCCCGCGCGCTCTGGGCGGCCTGCGCAAGATAGAATTCGCTGGTGGTGGAAATCGGCTTGCTCCTCGATCGGGGGCGGTCGCCCGGCGGGCCGGCGACGGTACCAGGGGAAGGGTACGAAGAGGGAGGCCGTGCCGCGGCGCGGTGCACATCGGCACCGCGCGCGGCCAAGGGGCGATGCGGCCGGCGGGATCTCGCGATCCGCCCCGGCCGCCCCGCCTCAGGCGGCTTCGAGGTTGACCGCGGAGCTCTTGCCGCGACGATCGGTCTCGATCTCGTAGCTCAGGCGCTGGTCCTTCTGAAGCGTGACCATTCCGGCGCGCTCGACGGCGGTGATGTGGACGAAGCTGTCATTGCCGCCATCCTCGGGCGCGATGAAGCCATAGCCCTTGTCGGCGTTGAAGAATTTGACGGTGCCGATCGGCATGGGGGATTCCTTTCAAGGAATGGATTATTCGCCCGCAGAATCGCGGGCGAAGCTGGTAGCGCGAGAAAGGAAAAAGAGCCGCAAGGCATCAAATTTCGTCGCCAGCGACGGTAGCCCGCTCAATATAGGCGGCGGCATGCCGAAAATCAACGTCGGTGGCAGCACCGCCTATTCCGACGATCAAACGATCGCCGATTTCCCGATACAGAACGGAAATCATCCCGATCGCGCGCGATGACAGCAGCAGGCGTGGGAAATCCTTTGCGGCGCCCACGGGAAGCAGCATCGGCAAGGCCCCGCCTTCGGCGATCCGGACGTCGCGATACAGGCTGGTGGTGTGCACCACCCCGCCGCAATGGTGCAGGCAGGCACTGATCCGGCCGATCGCGTGGAGCCTTTGGGTTTCGGCCTTGATCGCGGGGGCGGGTTCGACGCTGGCCAGCTTGTGCGCGGTGTTGCGCATCCGCACGAGACGGCGGCGCTCGCCAGCGATGCCGGGGTTCAGGCTGGCGACGGCATCGATCAGCACCGACAGCAGCCGATCCAGTTCGCGCAGATGATTGCCCTGCACGCGGATCCGCGCCAGTTCCGCCAGCGGCGAGGCCGCCGACATCGGGTGCGGCGCTTCGCCGGCGACGAACGCGCAGCCCGCGGCCAGCGCGGCATGCGCGCGGCGCAACTCGATGAGGCGCTGTTCCATGCGCATGCTCCTGTTACGGGTGGGAGCATGATGCTCTCTTCGTCGCCGGCACTTGGCCCCGAAGCCGGCGATGCGCCACCGATAGCAGAGCCGGGCGGTCGCCGACAGGGGCAATGGGTGTGGCCGGGAATTCGCGGCCGCGTCAGATCATGCCGTTGGGATTGGCGCTCGTATTCGGGATGACCTGCAGCACGTCCCAATGCTCGACGATGCGGCCCGCATCGTCGAGGCGGAAGATGTCGATGCCGGCATAATCATGGTCGCCCGGCCAATGCTGCAGGCAATGGAGGATCACATGATCCCCGTCCGCGAAGGCGCGGCGGATCTCCACGCGCTTGCCCGGCCATTCGCGCGCCATTCGCGCGAAATAGGCGATGAAGCCGGCCTTGCCGGTTTCGACGTGCGGATTGTGCTGGATATAGTCGGCGCCGGCATAAAGCGCGATCGCCTCACGCGGGCGGCACTGGTTGAACATCAGATCGTAGAAGGCGATCACGGTCGCCTTGTTGCGGGCGAGGTCGGTCATGGCGGCTCCTTGCATCGCTGCGCCCGG
The DNA here is from genome assembly GCF_050433225.1 of Sphingomonas zeicaulis. NCBI lineage: Bacteria > Pseudomonadati > Pseudomonadota > Alphaproteobacteria > Sphingomonadales > Sphingomonadaceae > Sphingomonas > Sphingomonas zeicaulis. Next base: position 60,521 of record NZ_JBNPXQ010000001.1, read on the forward strand.
TCGGGCGCTCAGCCGCCCAGAACCGCCTTCAACCGCTCCACGCCCCCCAGCGCCGCGAGCAGGATCCCCGGGTTCCAATAATCGCGGTAGCGGCTGATCCGCCCGTCGCGCAGATCGAGCACGGAGACATAATCCTGATCGTAACGCAGCCCGCCCTCATGGGCATGGGCGCGGCCGCTGAATTCGAGTACCGCATGGCGGCCATCGGCGGAGATCATGGTGCGGGGTGGGCTCAGCCCCTCGATGGTGAAGAGCATGCCGACTTTGGGCAGATAGGCCGCCACCGCCGCCTTGCCCTCCAGCCGCGCCACCCCGCCCGGGGGTGCGAAGGGGAATTCGAAGGAGACATCCTCGGTCAACATTTCGAGCAGCCCCTCGGCCGGCGCCAGCGCGTCGCCCAGCCCGGCGCGGAGCAGGGCGGAAAGGCTCTGGAACGGATGGTCTCGATCGTCATGCGCGCTCTCCTGCTTGCGGCCTGATGCTCGTCTGGTGCCGGGTTACAAGTGCTGGTTCACCCCCGCATCGATCGGCAGCGTCGCCGGACGGCCGGTCGGCATTTCGTGCGGCAGCAGATGGATGGTGCTGGTCGGGAAGGCGATGCCGATCTCGGCCTGTTCCAGGGCGGCGAAGATCAGCAGCAGCAGATCCTGCCGGATCACCAGGCTCTCGTCGAAGTCGGCGGCCTCGATATAGGCGAAGGTCTCGATATCGAGCGAGCTGGGGCCGAACGCCTTGAAGCGCGCGCGGGCGCCGGGCTTGATGATGCGGCTATGCTCGACCAGGATCGCCTCGATCCGCTCCACCGCCTCCAGTAGCTTGGCGGAGCCGATGCCATATTCCACGCCGATCACCGGGTTGAACAGGAAGCGGTCACGCTGCGCGAAATTCTCGATCTGGCGCGACGAGAAGTCGCCATTGGGGATGGTGACGATCGTGCGTTCGAGGGTGCGGATGCGGGTGGAGCGGATGCCGATATCCTCGACGGTGCCGGTCACGTCCCCCACCTTGCAGAAATCGCCCACCTGCACCGGCTTGTCGACGATCAGGGTGATGCTGCCGACGAGATTCTCCACCGTCTTCTGCGCGCCCAGCGCCAGCGCGATGCCGCCGATGCCGAGCGCCGCGACCCCGGTGGTGACGTCGATCCCGAACGTGTCGAGCACCGCGACCATCGCGATGAACAGCAGCAAGATCTTCGCCGCGCGCCGCGCCAGGGTGACGACCGATACCGCCTGCCGCCGTTCCTGCCCGGCCATGCGGCGGATCAGCAACCGCGAGACCGAATCGACCATGCGGAACAGGAACCAGGCCAGCGCCACCCAGGCGAAGATGCCGACATAGCGCAGCAGCAATTGCCGGGCGACGATCGACACCGGCATCGACCCCGCCCAGATCGAGAAGGCGACGGTGGAAAAGAACAGGCTGAGCGGCGGCATCGCTGCCTGCGCCAGCCCGTATATGCGGCTGTTCTCCTTGTCCGATACGCTGCGCCCGATCGCGAAGAGGATCGCGGCGTTGACGATCTGGAAGCCGAGGAAGACGAGTGCTGCGATGCCCAGCAGCCGCACCCAGTCCTCCAGCGAGGCGCCGGCGATCTCGGGGCCCTCGTCCTCCGGTTCGGGCGCTGCCTTCGGCTGCAGCGTGTGTGCGGCGGCGATGGTTGCGCGCGAGATCCGCCACACGCGCGCGCCGCCGGGCGCGGTACCGTGGGTCAGCAGGATCGGCGTCTTCTCCGCATCGCCGAGGTCGCCGATCCGCTCCTGATCGGCTTTCAGCCCATCGTCGAGCACGCCCGCGGCATCGTTGGAGAGCGCGGCGAATGGCACCAGAGTGCCGCCCGCGTCGAGCACCGTCTGCAGCTGCCGGGCGAGCTGCTCGCCATTCGAGCGCGCATCGAAATAGTGCGCGGCGAGCGCATAGTCGCGCTCGGCCAGCGCGGAGAGCAGGCCCGACACGGCGTCGCGCGGGGTCTCGCGGCCATAGGGATCGGGCGCCGGGGCGGGCGGCGCCGCGGGGGCCGCCGCCGCCTTGTTTTCTTCGGCCGCCGGTGCCGGTACGATCTGGGCCTGCACCTGCGGCACGGCCAGCGCCAGCAGGATTACCGCGCAGATCCGGGCCATCGGTCGCAACATCGTGAGAACGCACTCCTCGGGGCCAAGCGGCAGGGTTGCCGCCTAGCCACCGCGACCGTGTGGATGAACCGGACGCGCGATGAAGCGTGCGCTTCGGCGGGTAGGGGGCGTTGCCCCGGTCAGAACGGCGGCCGGGATGGCGAAGGCGGCAACGAAAAACAGGATCCTTCGCATGATGCTCCCCCTTGATTTGCGCCGCACCGGACTATCGGGAAAGCACGTCGTTCCGGGGAGAGCCGACGGCGCATCGCAGCCCTGGCCACGATGCGCCGCGGTGTCGCTTACGGCAGCAGGTGGTTTGTGGTGATCGTCTTGCCGTCGATCGAGATCGAGGCGTAGCCATTTTCCTTGAGGTCGTTGGAGGCCAGGCGGCCATCGACGTCGAGGCGCAGCCGGTGGTCGTTGCTGAACGAGCCCGGCGCCTCGAGCCGCACGCCCGTCCACGCATATTTGGAATAGACGCCGCCGAGCGCCGCCTTCTGCGCGTCCATCACGCCTTTCAGCGCGCCGGCATCGACCTTGGCGAGCGGGATGACATAATCGTCGAGTTTGAATTCGGAGGCGTTGCCGCCCATCACGCTGAGTTCGACCGGCTGCGGCTCGGAGAATTTGCCGGTGCTGGTATCGAGCCGGGTGGCGAGCACCTTCCGCGGATCGGCCGGGTTTTGATACTGCACCGTGCAGGTGGTCATCGTGCCTTCGGGTTCGCCCGCATTGCCGTCGATATCCTTGCCGGCACTGAAGAAGGAGGTGATCTCCATCACCTTGGTCTCGGCCCCCAGATGCTTGGCAATCGCCTTGAAGCAGACGTCCGGCCCCTCGGCCAGGGTCGGCGCGGCCACCGTGCCGCCGGTTTCGCCCGCTGCGGTGCCTCCGGATGTGCCCGAAGGCTCGCCGGTCGCGTTGCCTGCGGCATCGCCGCCACCGCCGCAGGCCGAAAGGGCAAACGAGAGCGCCAGGGTTGCACACACTGCACCGGTTTTCAGCTTCGTTACCATGATCATCCTTCTACGCTTTGATACGACGTTGGAATGTTTGGAATAAAAGCGCGGACCGAGACAATGATCCTCGTCACAGCGGAGAATGAATATGCGCTGTACGACGGGTGGTGGGCGGCTTTTGCCATGGGCGGCGCAGGGGTGCGGAAGCGCCCAGTGTGCCGCAGATTTCACGATCGCACCGTTTTGGCAGGGGCCTCGCTCCCATTGCGGCAGGGATCTGGTCGCAAGGATCGTGCGTGGCGAAACCGGGGCGCGCAACGCCCATCTCCGCCGGTTGATCCTGCGCCACCTGGATTGGCACGACGATCTGCTGGTCGTGTTCGGCGCCAGCCATCTGCTTGCGCTTTACCCGGCGTTGAAAGCCCGGTTACCGAAGCTCGTCACCGGATGAGGTGCCACATTTCGGGGACACAATACGAAATCAGGCGCGCCCGTCAGCTACCGCTCTTTGCCTTCACCTGCACATAGATTTCCGGAGGCTTCTCGTCGAAATAGAGCAGCAACGCGGGGCAAAGCCAGCCTTCGGCATCGAGCGCCTCAGAATAATAGACATTCCCGCGATTCTCTTCGCGCCGCCATTCCAGCCGAAACTGGTGATCCGGAAACGGCGTGCCGGAAAAGATCATGACGAAGCCGTCCGCGGCATTGGGAATATGTGCGGTGACGCGATCGATCATCGTATCCGCCCCGCCGACGAACGGCTCCGCCTGCAATCCAACGCGGGGATCGTCGAACACCCACATGTCGAGATAGCGATAGGGGGCGATGATGTTGATGACGTTCATCGGGGTCTTTCGGAGCGGGCCGGTGCGGGTGCTCCCGCCTATTAGCGTTCGTGTCGGACGTAGTCGAGAGGCGCGGCGCGGCAGCGAGTTTCGGGGACACAATACTAACTTTGCCATTTAATCGTCGGTGGAGTTCAAGGCATCTTATAACTTGTTATAACTTCCCCACGAAACGGCATCATTTCGGAGACGTTTTGGAATTCTGTGAATTTGGCATCGATGAACGTCTTATTGGTTCCTTTCGCAGCCACTCGCGGGGGAGGTGAGGCGATGGATGGTGAAGACCGAAGGGATAAAAATTGCGCGGCGGTTCGTAATGAGTATCGGCGTCGAACGGCCTCCGAAATTTGTCACCGGTCTCGTCATAGTCGACGAAAAAACCATTCGTTCCGGTGAGATCGCAACCAACCAGCGCCATATTCTTGTCGCGGCCGATATTTTCGAGCGTTTTGAGGCTGCCGCCATACCAGTTGGTTCCATCCCACATCTGATCCGGGATATACGGCATCCTCGCCGCAATATTCTGAGGCAGCGACGGATTCATTTCCACGCATGCGATACGCGACTTTCGATCGAGCGTTTCCCAGATCTGTGGAGTCACATAATCGAGATCGACCGACAGATAATCGAATTTGGCTGGAACGCCAGCTTCGTCCATCAGCTCATTGACGTTATCGATAGTGATTAAGGCGTTGACGATCTTCAGTCGACCTTCATCGATGAATGTCCGGAATATTTCACCGGCAGCGCGGACATCATCGTCATTCGCCTCGAACCAATATCCCGTCCAGCCATTCTCCAGAAGAAAACGTGTCGTGTTTTCCAATCCATTTCCGACACCGCATTCCACAAAAATGCCATCAACGCGCCCTATTCGGCTGATGATCTCCGAAATGATCCCGTCTTCGCCAAGTTGGCTATAGACCTTTCGGTTGTAGCGGGACAGGCTTTTCAGATCCTGATACCGTCCGTCCATCTCGAACGGTCTGCCCATGATCCAGGACGCCATCAAACTGTGCTGCGCTCTGCTCAATTCCTCTATCGATCGGAGAACGGAGATGGTTTCCTGCTGCCTCTGCTGCGAGGCGGCGATCAGCCTGCCTATAGTCTCCAATTCTCCCCGCACATTACGGAGCTGTTCGGCGAGTTGATCGTCCTTATTCTTTCCGCCGAGCCATCTGAACATGGAGATTCCTCATCTTGATATCCGAAAAATCACCTATTGCGATTCTTCGGGTCACCGACAATGTTCGATTTCACCATACACAAATTGCTCGCATGCTGCTATATTTCTTCGGATAATCAAGCGGTTCGTCCGTATATTGGCACGTTCAATCTCTAGCGATCAAGGCGAGGGAGCGTCGCGCCCCCTCGGAGCGGTCGCCATCTTAGATCGTCTGGCCGCCGGACACCTCGATGCGCTGCGCGGTGACCCAGCGATTGTCGGGCCCCAGCAGGCTGGCGACCATCGGGCCGATATCATCCGGCATGCCGACGCGGCCGAGCGCCGTCATGTCGGCGAACTGCTTGTTGAGGTCGGCCATGTCGCGCACCGCGCCGCCGAGGAAATCGGTTTCGATCGCGCCGGGAGCGACGACATTGGCGGTGATGCCGCGGTTGCCGAACTCCTTGGCCATGTAGACGGTCAGCGTCTCGACCGCGCCCTTGGCGGCGGAATAGGCCGCGAAGCCCGCGACCGACACGCGGGTAAGGCCGGACGAGAAGTTCACGATGCGGCCGCCATCCGCCAGCATCGGCAGCAGCGCCTGGGTCAGGAAGAGCACGCCCTTCACATGCGTGGCGAACAGCGCGTCGAACTGCGCCTCGGTGGTGTCGGCGATGCTTGCCATCTCGCCCTGTCCGGCATTGTTCACGAGATGGTCGAAGCTGTCGCGGGCCCAGGTGGCGGACAGCGCGGCGCGGACATCGGCGGCGAAGGCGGGGAAGCTCGCCACATCGCTGACGTCGAGCCGCAGGGCGACGGCCTTGCGGCCCAGCGCTTCAATCTCGGCGACGACGGCCCTTGCCTGTTCCTCACCATTGCGGAAGGTGAGGATGACATCGCCGCCGCGCCGCGCGATGCTGAGCGCGGTGTTGCGGCCGAGGCCGCGATTGGCACCGGTGACGAGGGAAATGGTGGTCATTGGAAGTCTCCTTTAGGGTGGGGTGTGTGACCCCATCCATGTGCCCCTTGGAGACGATGCGTGGTTGCCGGATCGCGCGCTTCTCTTGCCTGATTCTCCGGATATGGGACGGGACGTGAGTTTGGTATTATGTCCCCGAAACTACCGAAACTAAGGCGTTATGCTTTTTGATCTGTACGCCTTCAAGGCGTACATAGGTGGCGGGATCGGATGGAGAGGCAATATGTTCCCGTTCCATGATCGCGCGAGCGAAGTGGATGAGCGGAGCACAGAGCGGATGAATTTCCGCACCAAGCCACGCATCAAGGAAGCAATCCAGCGCGCGGCCGCGCTGTCGGGCGTAGATGATTCCGTGTTCACGATGAACGCCGCCTACCGGTCCGCACTTGAGACGATCGCCGCGCATGAACGGACCGTGCTGCAGCCGGCCGATCATGCCGCCTTCTTCGCCGCGCTCGACAATCCCCCCGTGCCCTCCGATGCGTTGCGCGCTGCGTTCGCGCGCCACAAGGCGACGATCGCCAGCCGGTGATCGCCCCGGCCGACGGCCGCGCTCGCATCGCGGCCTTCGATCCCGACGTGCATGATCGCGTCGCCTTCGCGTGCGGCGTGGAGCAGGTCGACAATTATTTCCGCAGGACGGCAAACAAGCTGGCGCGGGCCGACAATGTCCGACTCTATGTGATGACCACGCCGGACGACGCGGTGATCGGCTTCTACAGCCTGAACGCGCACAGCATCGACTTTGCTGACCTGCCGCGGAAATATGCGCGAACGCGGCCGGGCCACGGCCAGATCCCGGCCGCCTATATCTCGATGATCGGCGTCGACGGCCGTTTCGCCGGACAGGGCTTCGGCGGCGATCTTCTCGTCGACGCGCTCGTGCGGATCGCCCGCGCCGCCGATCAGGTGGGCATTGCGGCGGTGATGCTGGACGTTCTGGATTGCGGGGATCCGGCCGCGGTCGAGCGGCGGCTGGGACTCTATACCGGCTATGGTTTCACGCCACTGCCATCGCAGCCGCTGCGGCTGTTCATGCCGATCGGGACGCTGCGGGGGCTGGTGGCGGAGGAGAGCCATCCGCCGCACGACATGCGGTGAATGCGGACACCCTTCACCGCACAACCGCCTTCACCACACCCCCACGCTGCAGATCCGCCACCGGCGCGTTGCCGAACATCGCCTTATATTCCCGGCTGAACTGCGAGGGGCTCTGGTAGCCGACGGCATAGGCGACGCGCTCGACATTGGCGGTGCCGGCGGCGAGCAGCCGGCGCGCTTCCAGCAGGCGCATGTGGCGCTGGAAGGCGAGGGGGCTGTAGCCGGTCACCGCCTTGAAATGCCGGTGGAACGAGGTGACGCTCATCCCCGCGTTCGCCGCCAGGTGGCCGATCACGACGGGTTCGGCGTTGTGCGTGCCCAGCCAGTCGGCGGCGGCCTTGATCTGCCGCACGCGATCGTCGCGCTGGCCGATCTGGCGCAGCATGTCACCCATCGGGCCCTGCAGCAGGCGGTAATAAAGTTCGCTCTCATAATGGGGGGCCAGCATGGCGACATCGTCCGGGCTGTTCACCAGCCCGACGAGCCGCGCGAACGCGTCCCCCATCGTGCCATCCAGATTGCCGGCCGCCACCGCGCAGGTCCAGCGATCATCGCCCTTGGGCATGTCGAGCATCACCCGCGTCAGCCGATCGACATCGAGGTGGAGGCTGATACCGACATAGGGCAGTGCCGGCGTCGCGCCGGTCAGTTCATGGCTGTAGGGCAGGCCGAAGGAAGAGGCCGCGCAGGCGCCCGCGACCAGTTCGAAGCGGTTGGCGCCCATCGTCAGCACCTTGGTGCCGCGCGCGACCGCATAGAACATCGGCTCGAACACCGCGGATACCGGTGCGGTGGCGGCGGGGCTGGACCATACCATCAGCCGCGGCACCGGCGTCTCGCGCCCGACCAGCCCCGGGCCGGCCGCGACATAGGGGGCGACATCGTCGAGCAGGCGACGGGTCATGCTCTCAAGGTTGGACATGGTGCGAGAGATAGGTGCTTGGCAGGATCAGGCAAGCCTAAGGTATGATCGGGAATGGCTCGAGGGTGCTGTCCTCCTATCTGGCGGTTGAAACGACATCCAGATTTCAGCCCTTATTGGTAGAAAAGGACAGACCATGATCGATCTGAACGGCAAGCGCGCGCTGGTGACCGGCGCTTCCCGCGGCATCGGCGCGGCGATCGCGCTGGCGCTTGCGGAAAATGGCGCCGACGTCGCCTTCACCTATCAGAACTCGGCCGAAAAGGCCGTGGCGGTGGCCGGATCCATCGAGAAGACGGGCCGCCGCGCCGTCGCCATCCAGGCCGACAGCGCCGATCCCGCCGCGATCGCCCGCGCGGTGGACGAGACCGTCGCCGCGCTTGGCGGCATCGACATCCTCGTCAACAGCGCCGCGATCGGCGCCTACGGGTCAATCGCCGACCTCGATATCGACGCCTATCAGGCAATGATGGACGTCAACGTTCGCGCGCCGGTGCTGTTCGCGAAGGCGGTGATCCCACACCTCGGCGAAGGCGGCCGCATCGTTTCGATCGGCTCGGGGCTGGGTGAGCGCGTGCCGTTCCCGGGCGTGACCGCCTATGCGATGTCCAAGGCGGCGCTGACCGCCTTCACCCGCGGTCTCTCCCGCGAACTCGGCCCCCAGGGCATCACCGTGAACCTCGTCCAGCCCGGATCGACCGACACGGATGCCAACCCCGCCAATGGCGAGGCGGCCGATTTCCAGCGCAGCATGACCTCGCTCGGCCGCTACGGCGAACCGCGCGAGGTGGCGAACGCGGTGGTGTTCCTCGCAAGCCCGGCGGCGAGCGTGATCACGGGCGCGGTGCTGACGGCGGATGGCGGGGCCATCGCCTGAGGGATGTGTGAGTTTCGGGGATGCCGTGCTGAACTGTCGGTGGCGGGTGGTTTGGCGGCGGCGCCGGGGCAGTTTGCTATTGTGTCCCCGAAATTAAGCCTCATCGCTTGGTAAAATCATATGTTCGCGATCTATTGGCATCCCAAATCGTGACCGAATGCAGAGGAGCATCGCTCCGATCAAAGCGCAGTTTCATGGCAGGTCTCGATCGCTCCACAATCAGCCGCTTGCCGTCCGCGATGCCCACATAGAGGGTGGGAACTGCCGCGAGGCCCTGATTGTCTCTCTGCAATTCGTAGGGAACGGCTACACCGCCCACGATGAGGGGTCCCGCCTTGAACGATAGTGTCCCGCAGCATCGGCTTACATAAATGCCATCAGCGAGTGAAAGTGATGGCGGGCCAGGTGCAAAGATTGCCACAACGACGAACGCCACCAACACAACGGCACTACCAAAAAATCAAAGCTCGTCGCCGGAAATCCTCAACGCCATCCATCCCCAGATGATGGCGTAGTCTGCCGGCCAGCGCCAGTATTTAAGAGTCCACGACCTCGTTTCGGGGACATAATACATAACTAAGGACCTCCGCGACGGAAGCCATGCGCCCATTTATGACGTTCGCTTGATCTGGCCGGCCTTGCCTGCGTCATAGGCCGCCAGCCATTTCGTCCGCACCTGATCGTAAAGCCGCGCGGGCAGCAGGCCGTAGGCGATGCCGGCATCCGTGTCGCCCGAGATCGGGCGGAGGTCCGGTCCGGGCCATTCGAAGCGGTTCGCCTCGGTGAGCACGATCCACGGGCGCGCGTCGTCGAGGCCGAGGCGTGACTTGGTTGCTGCGGGAATCTCCACCGCAAGTCGCTCGTCGGCGGGTGGCGTGTGCGTCACGGGGAGGAGGGTGACGATCTTCCGGCCGCCGCGGGTCGTGGTGGCGAGCAGGACGGCGCAGGGCCGATCCTTGCTGCCTTCCTCGCTCCCCGCTTTTGCCTCATGACTCCAGAGAAAGGCGTAACGGATCACCAGACCCGCGACCGGTTCGGGAAGCGGCATCAAGGGTCGCGGAGTTCGTCATCATGGTCAACGGCCTCGGATGGTGTGCGAGACGCCGCGATCGCGGCGCGGTCCTCGTCGGTAAAATCGCCGAGCGTCAGCACTTCACGATCGCGGCGCTTGAGGCGTTGATATTCCGCGGCGGACATCAGCACGAGACTGTCATGACCATGATGCGTAATGGTCAGCGGCGCGATCAGTGCCTCGCGGCTAAAGCGGCCGAACGACTTTGCCATTTCGACGGAACTTACAGATCGAGTCATGCCGAACCTCCTGCCCGGAAAATACGGATTTTCCGGGTGCGATTCAAGGCGGCGAGCGCCGAGCGCGGTGATGCTGCGGAGGGCGGCTCATCGGGGCGACACGGTTTCAGCCTATAATCTGGCGATCACCCATCTCAACATCGGTGACATGACGGCCTACCGGCTGCAACTCGCTCGCGCCGCGAGGTTGGACTACACGGGTGACGGCGAAAGCGGGTTGCGCCGCTTCCTGACGCGCTTCCCGCAGCCAGTCATGCGGCGCTTCGGTCGGTTGTCGCCACCGCGTTGCTGAGCGTCTTGATCAGCAGTGAGGTGACGCGATAAGTTTCGGGGACATAATACGAAACTCTGGTGATGGCCGTCGACGCTCAGCATATGATTTAGTTTAGTATTGTGTCCCCGAAACCGGGATTGCCGTCACTGTGCGCCAGCCACGCCATATTCGTCGTTCGGGTTGAGCAGATGATGTCCGAAGACGGCGCCTGCCGAGACATTGACCACGATGACCACATAGACATCCGCAGTCTCGCTTCGAAGCAGAACATGATCATAGCGATGGTCCGCATCACGATAGACTTGGACGACATCGCCGATTTCGATGACGCCGAGAGCCGCCGGATCAAATCGGTCCACATAGAGCCAAATGTCGACAGCGGCGTCCGAGGAGGTTGTCACGTCCCGCATCGGTTCCCTGAAGCACCGCAGGAACTCGTCTCTCGTGAGCAATCGATCGCCGGTCATCACCCTATGGTCGCGCGGAACATCGATGCGCGCAATCGGAGGATTACTTTTCAAGCCACCGCCGCCACGAACCCCTCCGCATCCACCCCGCACCCGGCGAGATATGCCAGCACTTCCGCCCGTGCCGCGTGGTAGCGTTCGGCCTCGTCGTCGCGCTCCGCGGCAGGGCGGGTGCGGAGTTCGGTCCACGAGGTGGTGAGCATGTTGGCGAGGGTAATGAATTCGGGGGATGGGGGCGTCATCGCGGGCTCCGTATCGACTATCCCAGAATATACGATAATCGTTTTATTCCGTCAACCGCAGCCCGATCCAACACCAATTCGGATAGGAAATTTCCTGCGATCTTCCTTGCGGAATAGGAAAGCGACCGCCAGAACAAAATAAGAACAAAGGAGTCGAGTCGCCCATGCGCGAGCTGGAGCGCGTCACTTTGCCCGATCCGGAATGCGAGGGCGGTTGCCAGCCCTGCTATCTGGATTGTGCGATGTGCCGCATCGTCATGATGGCAAGGCTTCGCGAAATCGAAGCGCTGCTGCGCGAGCGGCCATCGCGATCTGATCCGAAGAGGGCTCAGTGGACCCTTCAGATGGAAGAAGCTGAAGCGCATGTCGCAATGCTAGAGCCAAAGCTTCAGCAGCTGACGCCGACAGCGGGCCGGGCGGCGCCAGCGGCACAAGTGCCTGTAAAACCGGGGCGAGCGCGGCTGCACTGATGGGGGCAGGGGCGGGCGGCGGGCTGAGCCGCGCCGCCTCGCCGGCGCCGTCCGCATCCTCGCCGAGATCGAACGCGGCGATCAGCGCCATCGCCTCGTCATAGCCCAGCTTGCGCAGCCGGCCGGTCTTCGCCGGATTGTAGAGCGTCGCGACATTGGGCTGCGCCACGCCGAGCACGCGGGCGATTTCCGCCTGGGTCACCCCGCGCGCCTTGAGCAGCGCCAATATCTCCTGCGCAGATCGCATGCCCCATCATCTACCGGCGAGGGTGGCGATCGTCCAGCCACGCAGGGGCTTGCGTCGTATATACGAGAATCGTATAACGCGACTCATGCTAAAGACTCGCCCCCCGGCCGGCGCTGCGCCGGCGATGAACCCGCGGATGGAGGCGCGCGCCCGCGCGCTGCTGTTCGCGATGTCAGGCACCGCAACGGTGCGCCAGCTTCGCGCCGAGGGCTTCGGCGTCAGCGTCGATGCGATCCGCCGGCTGCGGCGCGAGATGGTCGCCGATGGCAGCGCCCGCCGTCTCGGCGCGCGCGCCGATGGCCCGCCCGTGGAGGACGAGGCCGATGATGAGGAAGAACATCCGGCGCGCTGGGCCGAACAGGGATCGCGGCTGCTGCTGCGTCGGATGCTGGAAACCGGTCAGCATGCGCTGGCGGCTCGCGCGGCGTTCGAGGCGGCCTGCGGGGCGGCGGGGCTGGATCCGGCCATCACCGGCGCGGGCGGCGCGCGATGAGCCGCGGCGGCGACGATGCCGGCGCGCTCGTCGCCGCGCTGGTCGAGGCCGGGCTGGCGCCCGCGCTGCTGGCCCGCGTGGCACGGCTGCTCGGCCGGCTCGATGCAGCGGAAGCAGCGCTTGCCGCAGCCGCGATCGATCCCGTCGCCGAGCGCCGCCGTGCCTATGATCGGGAACGGAAGCGGGCAGGGGCAAGGGGCGCGCGCTCCACCGGAATTCCGGCGGAGGCCGCCGCACCGCCCCCCGATAAAGAAACGCCCCCCACACCCCCCAAAGAAATTAACCCCCTTATCGATCCCGATGGCGGTGCCCGGCGCGTGCGCCGCCGCACCACGGCATCGCGGCTGGCGCCGGATTGGCAGCCGGCACCACTCACTCCCGGCACCATCGCCCACGCCACCGTCAGCGCGTGGGAACCCGGTCGCATCGAGCGCGAGCTGGCGCGCTTCCGCGATCATTATGCTGCCGCCCCCGGCGAACGTGGGCTGGCGGCGGACTGGCAGGCGCGCTGGCGCACCTGGATCGGCAACGCAGAACAATGGGAACAGCATCGCAATGACAACCGCACGCGCCATCGGCCCCCGCGCGAACGGCCGCTTCACCGACATTCCGCCGGGCGCACCGCCACCGCCGACGACGATCCCGCCTTCAACAACCCGCTGCTGGGCGCCGTGCTTGCCGCCGCGGCTGGGCGGGGCGCTGGCGGGGACTGAGCCGCTGTTCGAGCTGCCGCTGCCCACGCCTGCCGAACGCAGCGCGCTGGCCCGCGCCATCGCCGAGATGGAGGCGGCGGGGCAGGGCCCGCCGGTGGCGACGATCGATCTTGCGATCGGCAAGCTGGCGCTCGCCTTTCCGCCGGTGAAGCAGAGCGAGGCCGCCGCCACCGCGCGGCTGGCGCTGTATCGCGAGGCACTGGCCGATCTGCCGGCGGACATATTGGCGGAGGCGGTGGCCGCCTGCATCCGCCGCTGCCGCTTCTTCCCGACGGTGGCCGAGATACGCGAGAGCGCGCGCAGTCCGCTGGCGCTGCGCGAATGGCAGCTCGGCCGGCTCAGGATGCTGGCGTGGCGGCATGACCGGGAAAGCCAGGCGAATATGCAGGGAGATGTGCAATGAACGGCGTTGCGAACCATGCCGGATTGACTGGCCTGTCGTGGAACGAACTCACCATCTATCGCGCGCTGGTGGAGGCCGCGGCGGCGGGGGCGCAATGCCCCAACGCCGATGCGCTGGGCGCGCTGATCCGCTGCGCCTCGCCCAGCACCACGCCCACCATCGTCGGCCGGCTGGAGCGCAAGGGGCTGATCCGCGTCGAGCGTTACCAGCGCAGCCGCCGCGTGCAGATCGTCGCGACGGGCAAGTGGACGGCGGAACCGCCCAACCAGCAGCCCCACTGGCGCGAACGGCCCAAGGCCGGGGTGCCCGCACCGGCGCGCACTGTGGTGGCGACGCACCAGCCGGTGATGGCCACCGAGATCGCGGCATGGGCGCAGAAGCGCGGCGTCTCGCTGGCGGATGCGCTGTGCGACCTGGTGTTCGTGGGGTGGCAGGTGGAGCAGGATCGTGGGTGAGGTGACGAGTCTGCTGTCCTCGCCTTCGGTTTGCGGGCGGGCGGATATGTCCTCCCCGGAACGGGGAGGGGGACCGCGCGCGCCAGCGCGTGGTGGTGGGGCCGGCGCCGAAGCATCCGGTGGCAAAGTCGCGCGAGCGAAGAGGTCCAAGCCGGCCCCTGCACCACCGCCTGCGGCGGCGAATGGGGTTGGATTGCCCCCGGCAATCCAAGATCGTGCCGGGGGCACGATCGACCCCACTTGCCCCCTCCCCGATCAAAGCTCGGAGGGGAAAATTCCCCCCGCTGCCGAAGAGAGCAAAAAAATCCCCCGCCGTTATGACCGCGCGGCCATCATCCCCCGCATCTTCGCGGAGGTCGCCACCGGCCGCTCGCTCTCCGCGGTGCTGCGCGCCGGGGCGGAGCGGATGCCGGCCGAGCGCACCTTCTGGGGCTGGTATATGGAGGATGAAGCCGTCCGCACCGGGCTCGCCCGTGCGCGGGAGGCGGGGGCGGAGGCGATGCTCGACCAGGCGCTCGACATCGCCGACGGCGTGACCGACACCGGCAAGGATGCCGCGGAAGCGGTCGCCCGCTCCAAGCTGCGCATCGACACGCGGCTGCGCTACGCCCAGCTTGTCGCGCCGCGCCGCTATGCCGGGCGCGACGGCGATACCCACACCACGGACGACCCGCCCGAGCCGATCGACGAGGTGCTGGCGCTCACCCGCCTCGCCGCGCTCGCCGATGCGCTGCAGCGCCGGCTGGGCTGCAAGGAGTAAGCCGATGATCCCCAGCACCCCGGCCGAGTGGGAAAAGCTGCTCGCCATCGCCTCCCCCGCGGAGCGCGCCGAGATCGAGGCGATCCTCGCGGCGGACCTGCGCGACATGCCCTGGCGCCCGCAGGTCGGGCGGCAGGCGGAATGTGCGGAAAGCGCTGCGTTCGTCACCGGCTATGGCGCGGCGGCGGGCGGCGGCAAGACCGATCTTATCGCCGGCCTCGCGCTCACCCGCCACCGCCGCAGCGTGATCTTCCGGCGCGAGAAGATCCAGACCGAGGGCGTCATCCAGCGCCTCGCCGAACTGCTCGGCTCCACCGTCGGGCATAATGGCCAGAAGGGGGTGTGGCGGCTGCCCGGCGGCGCGATGGTGGAGTTCGGCGGGCTCGACGCGCCCGACGATCACCGCAAATGGCAGGGCCGCCCGCACGACCTGAAGGCCTATGACGAGGTCACCGAGATGCGCGAGGCGCAGGTGCGCTTCACCATGGGGTGGACGCGATCGGCGGACCCCGCGCAGCGCTGCCGCGTGCTGATGACGTTCAACCCGCCGACCACCAGCGAGGGCCGCTGGGTGATCGATTATTTCGCGCCGTGGCTCGATCCCAACCATCCGCGCCCCGCCGAACCGGGCGAACTGCGCTGGTTCACCACGCTTGGCGGGCGCGACGTGGAGGCGCCGGGGCCGGAGCCGTTCGTGCTTTTCCGGGGCGCGCCGCTGACCGATTTCGACCCGGCGGAGTTCCCGCCCGAAAAGGTGATCGTGCCGGTCAGCCGCACCTTCATCCCCAGCCGCGTGACCGACAATTATTTCTACGTGCGCTCGGGCTATCTCAACACCTTGCAGGCGTTGCCTGAGCCGCTGCGCACGCAGATGCTGCAGGGCGATTTCGCCGCGGGGGTGGCGGACGATCCCTGGGCGGTGATTCCGGCGAGCTGGGTGGATGCGGCGATGGCGCGCTGGCGGACCGGCTCCGCGACGCCGACGGGGCCGATGGACAGCATCGGCGCTGACATCGCCGCCGGCGGGCGCGACGACATGGTGATCGCGCGCCGCCACGGCGCCTGGTTCGACGCGCCGATCATCATCCCCGGCCGCGACATTCCGCAGGACCGCGCCGGCCCGGAGGCGGCGGCGCGGGTGATCATGGCCCGGCGGGACCGGGCGGTGGTGCATGCGGACGTCGTCGGCTGGGGCCTTGCCTGCGTAAACTTCCTCAGCGCCAATGACGTGCAGGTGGTGCCGGTGAACTTCGCCCGCGCCAGCCGCGAACGCACCGCCGACGGGCGCCTCGCCTTCGCCAACCTGCGCGCCGAAACCCTCTGGCGCCTGCGCGAAACCCTCGATCCCGCCGCCCCCGTGCCCGCCGCGCTCCCCCCGCATCCCCAGTTGCGCGCCGATCTCACCAGCTATCGCTGGGAACTGCGCCCGACCGGCATCTTCATCGAACCCAAGGAAGCGCAGAAGGCGCGGCTGGGCCGGTCGCCGGACTTCGGCGATGCCTATGCGATGGCCAACATGGCGACGCTGAAGACCGAGACATGGGACGAATTGCGCGCGGCGGCGAAGGGCGGGGATCGGTATGCGGAGTTGGAGTGACGCCCTCTCCCCTCGTGGGAGAGGGCCGGGTGAGGGGGAGTCGCACCGAGCGTAAAGCCTTGTCGGATTGGGCACTGGCCTCCGCAGCGAAACCTCAAGACTCCTATGCCAACCGCGACCTCCCCTCACCCCAACCCTCTCGCCCGAGGGGAGAGGGGGCTTTCAAACCCTGCTCGCCACCAGCATCTTCCTGAACGCCTCGAACGCCGCCGTGCCTTGCCGATCCGGATAATAAAGATGATAGCCCGCAAAAGGCGGGCACCAGGGCTCCAGCAGGCGGATGAGGCGGCCATCGGCGATCGGCGCCGCCACCAGATCCTCCAGAATGTAGAGGATGCCGAATCCCTCGATCGCGGCGCCGACCATGAGGTCACCGTCATTGAACACCGGCCCGCGGCCCGGCCTGACCGTCACTGCATGGCCATCGCGCTCGAACGACCAGGGAGAGAGGTCGCCATGCGTGTCGCCATAGGCGATGCAGCGATGCACGATCAGGTCGCGGGGCTCGGTGGGCATGGGACGGTCGCCCAGATAGTCGCTGCTGGCGACCACCGCGATCCGAAGCGGCGGACCGATGCCGAGCGCGATCATGTCCTTCTCCAGGCGCTCGCCGAGCCGGATGCCGGCATCGTAGCGGCCCGCGACGACGTCGGTCATTTCCCCCTCCACGCAAACCTCCACCTCGATGCCGGGGTGGCGCCGCAGGAAGGCGGGCAGCATCGGCCACAGCAGCGTGTCCGCGGCATGTTTGCCCGTCGTGATCCGGACGGTGCCGACCGCTGCTCCGCGCTCGTGCGACAGCGCCTCGATCTCGTCGTCCAGACCGGCGAGCGCAGGGGACAGGGTGGCGAGCAGGCGCTCACCGGCGGCAGTGGGGGCGACGCTCCGCGTCGTGCGGGCGAGCAGGCGAAAGCCGAGCGCGCCTTCCAGTCGCTTCATCGTCTGGCTCAGCGCCGATTGGGTGACGCCAAGCCGCCGCGCGGCACGGGTGAAGCTGCGGTCGGCGGCGATGGCGGCGAAAATCGCGAGGTCGGCAAGCTGATCCGGACGCATTGATAATCCCGGCTAATGGGGCTCATGACTGATTAGCGCATTATCGCGATCGATTAGCATCACTACCTGATCGAGACGAGTGGCAGATGCGAGGCATGAACGATGAGCAGGATTTGGCTGGTAACGGGCGCGAGCCGGGGGCTGGGGCACGAGATCGCGCGTGCCGCGCTCGACGCGGGCGAAACGGTGGTGGCGACGGCGCGGTCCGTGGAGGCGGTGCGCGCCGCCTTCGGCGGCGATCAAGATCGCCTCCACGTGCTCCCGCTCGACATCACCGACGCTGACGCGGCGAGCGCGGTTGCCGCTGAAGTCATCGAGCGGTTCGGCGCGATCGACGTCCTGGTCAACAATGCCGGCTATGCCGAACTGGGCTTCTTCGAGACGTTCACCGATGCCGAGGTGCGGCGCCAGTTCGAGGTCAACCTGTTCGGGACGATGAACGTCGCCCGCGCAGTCGTGCCGCATATGCGGGCGCGGCGATCGGGCCTGATCGTCACCATCTCGTCGGTCAGCGGACTGGTCTCCAACGGCGGCGGAGCGGTGTATGCCGCGTCGAAATTCGCGGTCGAGGGCTGGATGGAGGGTTTCGCTCAGGAACTGGCGCCGCTCGGCATCCGCTCGCTACTCGTCGAACCGGGGATGCTGCGCACCGAATTCATGGACGCCAGATCGGCAGGTTTCGGCAGCATCGACATCCCGGACTATGCCGATGCGATCGCACAATATCGCGCCTTCGTGGACAGCGCCAACGGCACGCAGCCAGGCGACCCGAAACGCCTCGCCGCACGGATCGTGAACCTCGCATCTCAGCCCGAAACCCTGTCGCGGCTGGTGTTCGGCGACGACGCCCGGCAATGGGCCGGCACGAAGATCGACCAACTGCAGCAAGATATTCAAGCTTCGGCGGATGAAGGGTGAGGCGAGGGAGCGGCATTGCGGCCCGGCCAGCATACGAAGAGCGACCGATCAGGTTGCGGCGATCATCCGCCCCTGTACGGACGTTTCTCCTCGTTGGTGAATGGCGAGCGCGGTTATTCGGTCGCCGCCGCGCTCAAGCCCTCACACCATCGCCATCCGCAGCCGCGCGTCCGGCCCGGTCAGCGCGCGCAGCAGGGTGAGGGCGCGTTCGAGGCGGTCGTGGGGGATGATGCCGCCGATCGAGATGCGCAGCGCTGGCGCGGCATCGGTGCGTTCGACGGCGAAGGCATCGCCGGCCACCACCGAGAGGCCGGTCGGGCGCAGTGCGGCGACGATTTCTGCGGGGTTGGCGGCTGGAGGCAGGTCCATCCAGAGGTGATAGCCTTCCGGCTGGGCGTGGTAGGATCCCTCCGTCAGGGTGGCGCGGGCGATCGCCTGCCGTGCCGCCGCCTCGGCGCGCACCGCTGTGGTTAGCGTGGCGAGCGTGCCATCCTCCGCCCAGCTCGCGACGAGCGCGGCGTTGAGCGGTGGCGCCATGATCGCGGTCTCGTGGAGGTCGCCCGCCAGCCGCCAGGCGGCGCCGACATCCGGCGCGCGCGCCCAAGCGACGCGCAGTCCCGGCGCCAGGATCTTGGAGGTGCTGGCGACGTGCCAGGTCAGCGCGGGTGCGAGGCTGGCGAGCGGCGGCAGCGGCGCTTCCGCCAGCAGGCCATAGGCATCGTCCTCGATCAGCATCAGCCCATGGCGTTCGGCGACCGCGGCGATCGCGCGGCGGCGGTCGATGTCGAGCGTGATCGTGGTCGGATTGTCGTTGGTCGGCACGAGATAGAGCGCGCGCAGCCCCGTCTCCCGACAGGCGGCGTCGAGCGCATCGGGATTGAGGCCGCCCGCATCGCCGGGGATCGGCACCAGCCGCAGCCCGTAACGTCGGGCGAGGCCGAGAAAGCCGGGATAGGCGCGGCGGGCGACACCCACCGCGTCACCGGCGCGCAGCTCGGCGCTGACGATCGCGTGCAGCGCATGCTGGCCGCCCGCGGTGACGAGCACATCATCCTCGCCGCACGGAATGCCGCGGGTGCCGAGCAACCGCGCGCCCGCCGCGCGCACCGCCGGCATGCCGCCGGCCGGCTGGTAATGGAGCGGCGGGGTGGCATCGGGATGCGCAAGCAGCGCCGCCATCGTCCGCTGGAGCGCCGGTGCCAGCACCTGCGGAATGTCCGGCGGCGCGTTCATGCCGGTATCGACCGGCGCGCTCAGCGCGACTGCCGTGGCAGGGGTGGACAACGCGCGCACGAAACTGCCGCGCCGGCCGTCGCCCTCGATCAGCCCCAGCCGCTGCGCCTCGCCATAGGCGCGGGTGACGGTGGTCAGGTCCACCCCCAGCGCCTCGGCCAGCGCGCGCTGCGGCGGCAGCCGGTCTCCGGCAGCCAGCCGGCCGGTGCGCACGTCGCGCGCCAGCGCTTCTGCGATGGCGAGATATTTGGGACCGGTGGCGGCGACGATGTCGGGCGTCCAATTTTGCATGGCAATTGTCTTGACACAAAAGCCATGCAAACACCATATCCCTTCCATGCAGAATCAGGGCCCCCACGAGCAGGCGGCGTCGCAGGGCGACTGGCCGATCCTGCCGCCGTTCAAGACCGGCATTCGCGGGCGCTGCCCGCGCTGCGGCGTCGGCCGCCTGTTCGACGGCTTCCTGAAGCTGCGATCGGCATGCGACCATTGCGGGCTGAGCTATGGCTTCGCCGACCCGGCGGACGGCCCGGCCTTCTTCGTGCTGTGCTTCGCCTGCATCCCGGCGGTGACGATCGCGCTGCTCATCGAGATCAAGTTCAGTCCGCCCTTCTGGGTGCATCTGCTGACCTCGCTGCCTTTCCTGCTGCTCACCTGCATTCCGCCGCTCAGGCCGCTGAAGGGCTGGCTGATCTGCAGCCAATATTTCTTCCGCGCGCGTGAGGGGCGGATCGCCGCGGGCAAGGCCGCCGGCCCGGAATGACCGCGGATCCCGCCCGCGCCATCGTCGCGGAACTGCTGCGCGCCACCGGGCGGGCAGGCGATGCCGCGCTGGTCGAGGCGGGCGGCGCCGAGGATTTCCCCGAGTTGGTCGCGGCGCGGCAGGTGCTGGGCACGGTGCTTGCGCGGCAGCAGCGGCTGGAGGCGGGGCTCGCCTGCTATGCCGACGACGCATTCTGGGACGATGGCCTGCCCGGCGGCGCGCTCGCCGGGCATGACCGCGGCGAGATCGCGCGCAACGTCCTCGCCGGCCGCGCGATCTTCGCGCACCGGGATTGATCGCGATGCGCGGTTTCGCGCTGCTTGCGCTGGCGGCGGTCGCGCTTGCCGGTTGCGGCGATGGCGACCGGGCGACACGGCGCGCGGCGCTGGGCCCCGATCCGACCTTCGCGGATTACCGCAAGGCGGCGGACCCGGCGCGCGGCGCGCGGCTGTTCAACGCCTGCGCCGGCTGCCACCCGATCAGCCCAGGCGCGCTCGACCGCGGCGGGCCCAACCTGTTCGGCATCATGGGCAGGCCCGTCGCCACCGTGAGCCCGCGCTTCGGCTATAGCGGCGCGCTGCGGGCGCTGGGCGGCACCTGGACGCCCGAGCGGATGGACCGCTGGGTGGCCGATCCGCACAAGCTGGTGCCGCGCACCTCGATGACCTTTTCCGGGATCGGCGATCCGCTGGATCGCGCCGACCTGATCGCGTGGATGGAAACGCAGCGGCCGTGACCTGGCGGCGCTCCCCACCCCAGGGGAGGCGCCTCAGCGGATGGCTGCGATCGCCTCGATCTCGATCATCGCCGCGGGATCGTAAAGCGCCCTGACCTCGGCGATGGTGTCGGCCGGATAAGGCGCGGAAAAGAAGCGCCGCCGCAGGTCGACCACCTCGTCGAACTGGCTCATGTCGGTGACGAAGATCGTCACCTTGATCACATCAGCCAAGCTCGATCCGCCGGCTTCCAGCGCGCGGCGGAGGTTGGCGAACGCCTGCTCGCCCTGCGCGCCGAACCCGCCCTCGACGATCCGGCCATCGTCCCCGGCGCCGGCCTGGCCGGAGATGAAGAGCAGATCGCCGAAGCGGATGCCCTGCGAAAGCAGATAGGGGGCATAATTGTCGGGCGTGGTGATGACCTGTTCGCGCATCGCGCAACTCCTTCGGAAAGCCCGGCGCGATGCCGGGCGGTTGCTGCCG
This sequence comes from Sphingomonas zeicaulis, assembly GCF_050433225.1. Classification (NCBI taxonomy): domain Bacteria; kingdom Pseudomonadati; phylum Pseudomonadota; class Alphaproteobacteria; order Sphingomonadales; family Sphingomonadaceae; genus Sphingomonas; species Sphingomonas zeicaulis. Next base: position 82,081 of record NZ_JBNPXQ010000001.1, read on the forward strand.
AATTGGCGCTGGCGCGGGCAATCGACAAAGGATGGTTTCTCAGCCAATGGATGAACTCGATTCATCCGAGGATTGCCGGATGCGCTCCCACCTTCCTCTCGGCCAGTTGCGCGCGTTCGAAGCGGCGGCGCGGCATGGCAGTTTCAAGCAGGCGGCCGATGAGCTGGCGGTGACCCCCACCGCGATAAGCCATCAGATCCGCACGCTGGAGGCGCATATCGCCACCCGCCTGTTCGACCGGCGCGTGCGCAAGGTGGTGCTGACGGAAGCGGGGCAGCTTCTCTATCCGGTGCTGCGTGACGGGTTCGATGCGTTCGATGCGGCGCTGGGCGGGCTGGCGCAGCAGAACCGGCGCGGGCGTGTGACGATTTCCGCGACCACCGCCTTCACCGCGCACTGGCTGGTGCCGCGCATCGCCCGCTTCCAGCAGGCGCATCCCGGGATCGAATTGCGGCTGCAATCGTCGGAAGATGTCGCGGCGCTGGGCGCGGGCGGCGTGGATATCGCGATCCGCTATGGCCGCGGCCCCTATCCGGGGCTGGCGGCGGAACCGCTGTTCGCGGATCGCTTCGCGCCGGTGGCAAGCCCGCGGCTGCGGCTGGGGACACCAGCGGACCTGGCGCAGGCGCCGCTGATCCATTTCGACTGGCGCCGGCCCGATCCGGGCAATCCGACCTGGGCGACCTGGTTCGCGGCGGCGGGGCTTGCCGAACCGGCGGCGGCCGCCGCCCTGCGCTTCTCGGACGAGAATCTGGCGATCCAGGCGGCGGTAACCGGGCGTGGCGTCGCGCTGCTCAGCCTCGCGCTCGTCGCAGAGGAGATTGCGGACGGCGCGCTGGTGCAGCCGTTCGGGCCGGTGCTCGACGGGCTGACCTATCATCTGGTGACGACCGCGCCGCAACCGCCCGAAGGGGCAGTGGCGGCGGCGATCGCGTGGCTGCGCGGGGAGGCGGCGGCCGGGCGCTGATGCGGCCGGCGCGCTGCGATCAGTGCGCCGCCGCCCGCTGGACGAGGACGGCGCGGGCCTGTGCGGTGCTGGCGATCGCGGCCGTGCGGCACTGCTCCATCTCGTGATAGCGCCAAGCCGGCGCGGGGCCGGTCACCTGGCACAGCCGGCGCGCGGCGGTGAGGATGCGGCGATCGAGTCGTACCTGCCCTTCGGGACGGGTGAGGTCCAGATCGTCCGTGCGCACGATGGCGCTGCGCTGGCCCTGTTCGGCGCGGAGCGGCGGATGCGCCAGCAGCAGGGCGGTCAGGCCGGTGGCGCTAATCAGCGAGGCGAGCGGGCGGAACGTGGCGGTAAGGGAAAACATGCGATTGGCACCTGAGCAATTGTCGTTGCCGGTGCCAATCGCGGGTTTCGGCTACGCCATCGCAACGATGGATCGTTGCAGATGTTACGAATGCAAATCGGGCATGGCCCGCCGCCGCATCGGCTGCACCGCGCCATAGGCCAGCGAGCGCCACAACCATTCGACCGGACCATGGCGGAACGCGCGGAGCCAGAATGTGCTGAACAGGCAGAGCCCGAGGAAGATCGCCAGCGCGAACAGGTTCATCGCCATGCCGTTCCACTGGCCCATCAGCCCCAGCCCCCAGCCATACCAGGTGGCTGCGCCGATCGCGTTGGAGGCGAGATAGCCGGTCAAGGCCATCCTGCCCGTCGGCGCCAGCGCGCGCGCCACGCGCTGTCCGCTGCCCGCCAGCCACAGCGAGAACAGCGCGACATAGCCGAAGCTCATCAGCGCGAGCCCGGCATAGGCGGCGGTGACGAGTCCGTAGGCGGCGCCATCCGCCTCGATCCCCAGCCGCCGCGATGCGTGGACAATGCTCAGCACCAGCCCCAGCGGGATGGCGATCGCGGCTGTGCGGATGAGGAAAGGGCGCCACGCGGCGACATCGGTCAGCACGCGGTTCCGCGCCGCCCACACGCCGATCAGGAACAGCCCGAACACGCTGAGGTCATACATCAGCGCATAGCCGGTCTCGACGCGGTAATGATCGACATAATAGGCCAGGTTGGCGCGGATGAAGGCGGCATAGTCGTTGCCTTGGTAGATCGGCGCGGTGGCCGGCATCAGCGCATCGACCGCGGCGGGGGAAAGGCCGGCGATGTTGGGGAGCGGTGCGCCAGTGACCGCCTCGACCAGGCCGATCACCAGCGGCGGCACGATCAGCAGTGCGAGCCCGGTGGCGACCAGGGCGCGGTTGCCGAGGTTGCGGAACAGCGGCAGCGCAAGCCCGAGCAGCGCGTAGAGGATGAGGATATCGCCGAAGAACAGGAAGGCGAGGTTGGCGAGGCCGATCGCCAGCAGCACCAGCATGCGCCGGCTGTGCAGCGGCCAGATCGGCTGCCCGTTCGCCGCGGCGCGCGCGGCCAATGTGCCGAATCCCACGCCGAACAGCAGCGCGAACGCCGCGCGCGCCTTGCCCTGGATCAGGATGAGATCGAAAGCGAGGAAGGCCATGTCCGCGCCGTTCGCCCGGGCGATGACGCTGCCGCCGACCAACGCGCCGACCATGCCGACGATGTTGAAGCTGATCACGCCATAGAGCGCGATGGCGCGCAGCGCGTCGATCAGCGCATTGCGATCATCCTGCGGCTGCACGGCGGCCGGCATGGCGTCTGCTTCCTGTCGCGAATCCCCCGGCGCGGATCGACGACCCGGCCGACATCATCGTGTCACCGATGGTAAGCAGGATGCAAACCGAAAAATCGGCCGGATCAGGCGGCAATCAGACCTTGGCGGCGTAGATCATCCGGCCCGGGCCCAGCAGGCCGATCACCTGCGAGATCAGGTGCGGCGCCACCGCGAAGCAGCCTTCGCTGCGGCCGGCCTTGCCCCAGCTCGAGATATGCGCCTCGCTGACATAGTCGGCACCGTGGACGACGATCGCGCGCGCTTCGGCATTGTTGTTCGAATAATCGAGCCCGTCGAGGCGCATCGAAACGCCATGCTTGCCATAATAGATGGCGCCGGTGCGGTAGGTGCCCTCGCTGGTCGCCAGCGAATTGGGCTGGTTGGAAAAGCTCTGCAGGAAGCCCGAATGGCTCGGATCCGACCCGCGGCCGTGCGCGACCAGATAGGAACTGGTCTGCCCGCTGACGAGATCGACGATGTGGAAGCGATGTTCGCGCGAGGCCGCGTTGAAATCGGCAAGCCCGACGCGGTCGCGCAACTGGAACGCGCGGCCATGCGAATCGAGCGCGCCGCGGGCGCGATCGAGCAGCCGGGCGAAAGGGAGCGTGTCGAGCTGCGCGGCGGGCCCCGGCGTGGCCGGAACGGGCACCGGAACCGGCAACCGGCCCAGCGGCGCGAGCACGGTGGGCGGCAATGCCACCGGTGCACCGGCAGCGCGCAAGGTCGAGGATGGAATGATGGCAAGCCCGAGCCCCGACAAGGCTTGCCTCACAAATGTGCGGCGATCCATGTCGGGGAATTTAACCCCGCTCGGCCGGATTTTAAACCCGCTACTCAGGGGTTCGGAGCGGAATCGTTCCTCCCTTCACCGGGCGGAGGGGGCGTTTCGCCGCCATCGTCGTCCGGAAGGCGGGTGGTGAGGCCGGTCGCGTCGGCATCCTCGCGCATCTGTTCGTCGTCGCTCACCACCGGCGGCGGGGCCGGCGGCGGCACCACATCGACGGTGTTGACCTCTTCCTCTTCCTCGACCTCGTTGATCACCGGGATGTTCACCGGTTCCTCGACGATCGGCGCCTCGGTGGCATTATTGGCCTCGGGCTCGGCATCGGATCCCGAACTGCCGCAGCCGGCGAGCGCGAGGGCGCCGGCAAGCGCCAGCAGCGGAAGCGAAAGACGCATGGATCTTACTCCTTGGAAGCGGTGACGACGGCCTGGGCGCGGCGGGTGGAGGCGTCGATCTTCGAGGCCAGCAGCTTGTCCCACCCATAGGGATCGTCGCGGAAGTTCATCTGGCCGTTGCCGCCGGCGAACGCCGTCCAATAGAGCAGGTAGACCGCGACCTGCTTGGGCAGCTGCACGCGCTGCGTCTTGCCGGTGTCGATCAGCGTCTGCACCTGGCCGTTGAGCGCCGGATCGTCCTGCACCATCAGTTCGGCCAGCGGCACCGGCTTTTCCAGGCGGACGCAGCCATGGCTGGCCAGCCGGTCATAGCTGCTGAACTTGGCACGCGACGGCGTATCGTGGAGGTAGACCGCGAACGGATTGTCGAAATCGAACTTCAGCCGGCCGAGCGCGCTGTTGGGCCCTGCGGGCTGGACGATGCGCTCGCCGCCGCCCGGCGTCTTGACGATCTTGTAGCCCTGCGCGGCCAGCGCGGCGCGGCCCTTGGGCCACAATTCGCGCTTGGCGATCGAGGAGGGCACGTTCCACGGCGGGTTGACCACGATCGAATGGATGTTGGAAACCAGCATCGGCGTTTCATTGCCGGGGCTGCCCGTGACCGCGCGCATCGAGGTGACCGGCTGGTCGCCCTCGAACACGGTCAGCACCGCGGCGGCGATGTTCACCTGCACGCGATTGACCGGCAGTTCGCGCGGCAGCCAGCGCCAGCGCTCCATATTCGCCATGATCGCGGCGATGCGATCGCCGACCGGCACGTTGAGCGCAGTCACCGTGCGCGGGCCGAGCTGGCCGGTGGGCTCAAGCCCGTAGCGGCGCTGCGCGCGCTGTACGGCGGCGGTCAGCGGCTCGCTGTCGGTCACCGTGCTGTCTTCCACGCGCAGGCGCGCGCGAACATCGGCATCGGCGGACTTGGCGGTGATCGCCTTCCAGCCGCCCTCGTCACGGATCTTCTCGTAATTGGCGAGGCCCTTGCGTAGCCCTTCGTAGCCGGCATAGCGCGGGGTGAGGCCATTGGCCCACTGGCGCAGCCGATCATCCTTCACCGCCGCGGCGAAGGCGGGCAGCGGATCATAGGCTTCCGGGCGCAGCGCCCAGACCTGGAGGAAATCGGCGGTGTCAATGCGGCCGCGATGCAGCGCGCTCGCCCGGTCGAGCGCGGCGCGGGCCAGCGCGTCCCCCTTCAGGCTGGCCGGCTTCGCCATCGTGCCGCTGGTGAGGCCCTGTTCGGCGCCTTCGGCGAGCCAGTCGCGCAGGAAATCGGCCTGCGCGTCGCTGAGCCTGGGCAGCGGCTGCGCGGCCGGCGGCAGCGCGGGCTGCGGCGCGACGGGCGTGGGAAGGGGCGCCGGCAGCGTTTCATACTGCAGGGTCGGCGGAGACGTCTGCGCCGCGAGGGGCAGCGGGAGGGCGGCAAGCAGTGCCGGCAGAACGATGAGACGACGCGATACCATGGTGCATGCTCTAATGCCCGTGCGACCGGGGTTCAAATGGCATTTTTCACCTAGGTGAAGGAACCATATCCTTTCTGTGCCCGCCGTCACTGACGGCACGCGCGCGCCGCGTCACACCGGCTTCACAACCGATGGAGGCGGGCAATGGCTGTGCTGCGCGACATTCCCTATGGCAATTTCAACTTTCTGGTCGATCTGGGCGACGGCAATACCGAAGGGTACCCGGCGGGGTTCAACGAAGTATCCGGCCTCTCGATGCGGCTGGACGTGATCGAATATCGCGTGGGCAACATGCCGGAATCCGGCGCGCTGAAAATACCGGGGCGGGCGCATTATGGCGACGTCACGCTGAAACGCGGGATCATCGGCAGCCTCAACCTGTTTCAGTGGATCGATCAGGTCCGCAATGGCGACGTCAATGCGCGCCGCACGGTGACGATCAGCCTGCTTTCCGAGGATCGCACCGCGGTGGTGACGACGTGGAGGCTGCGCCGCGCCTGGCCGGCGCGCTTCGCCGCCGCGCCGCTGGTCGCCGCCTCCCGCGAGATCGCGATCGAGGAACTGGTGCTGGCGCACGAGCGGCTCGAGCTGGAATGAGCGGGGCGGAGCCGTTGGTGGCGTCGCGCTTCCTCGTCTCGATCGATGGGCTGGACGAGGATGCCGGCTTTTCCGCCGTCACTTTGCCGCCTTTGCCCGCGGTGGCCGCCGAGCGCGGCACGGCGGAGGGGCGGGTGGTGCTGCGCCGGCCGGCGAGCGGCGATGCCCGGCTGATCGACTGGTGGCAGGCGGAGCGCGCCAAGCCCGGCAGCGGGCGACGCGACGTCGCCATCACGTTGCTCGATGGCGCGGGCCGGCCGGCGCTGCGCTGGCGCGTGAAGGGCGCGCGGCCGGTGCTGCTGAGCCACGGCGCACTCGATGCTGAGAGCAATGCGGTGCTGAGCGAGACGGTGGAACTGGCGTTCGAAGGGATCGAGATCGAGGTGGGGTAGGGGGCTGGCGTTAAGCCCTCTCCAATTCCTCGACCGCCCCTTACTCCGCCACCGGCGCCGCGCGGACCTGGTCGCGGCCGGCGAGCTTGGCGGTGTAGAGCGCGGAATCCGCCAGCCGGATCGCGGACTCGAGCTGGTCGGCATTGTTCACCGTCGCCATCCCGCAGGAGAAGGTCAGCGGTTCATCGTCCAGCGTGGCCAGCGGCGAGACGCGCATGCGCTGGCGCAGGCGGTCGAGCGCCTGGCGGGCGCGTTCGGGTTCGATGTCGAAGATCATCACCGCGAATTCCTCGCCGCCCCAGCGGCCGACGACATCAGCCTCGCGCAGATTCTCGGTCAGGCAATCGCCGAAATCCTGCAGCACGCGATCGCCTTCGGCCATGCCATAGCGTTCGTTGACCAGCCGGAAGTAGTCGAGATCGAGCAGTGCCACCGCCGCCTTGCGCCCCGCCATCAGGCGGATCGAGGCGGCACCGATGAAGCCGCGGCGGTTATAGAGCCCGGTCAGCAGATCGCGCGCCGCCTCGTCGGTCAGCTGATCGATCCGCGCGGCAGTCGCGGCGGCGGCGAGGCCGACACCGGCGAGCAATTGCCCGGCAAGATCCTGACCGCCCTTGGGTACGGCATTCACGCGCTTGCCGGCCTGCACCGCGCTGAGCAGCGCGGTGGCGTGGCGGATCGGTGCAAGCAGTGCAGCCAGCGCGGTAATTGCAATTACGGTACCCGCCAACGTCGCCAGCAGCAGTGGCATGAAGATGTCGAGATGCCATTCGCCGCGCAGCGCCTCGGCCACAAGGAAAGCGATCAGCGGCAGGTGCACGGACGCGAAGCAGATCGCGAAGATGCGCAGATGGTAACTGCGCGGGAACAGGAAGCGGGTCGCATGATAGAAACGCATAGGCTTCGCATTCGGCAAGGGGCGGTTGGCGGTGACGTGGATAGTCGCTTGATACTGCACCGCAACAAGAATGTCATGCCATTATGGACCGAATTTTGCGGATCCGGTTTTTCGGGATTGACGCAAATTCTTGGAATCACTGGATTTCTGCAGCGCGACGCTAGATGCGCGCGGCTTGAAACGGCTGCGGCGGGGCAATAGCACAGATGGATGGCCGTCTGGCCGTGGGGGGACCGGATTTGATGACTCTGCTTGCCGCGCTGTTGCGCGCTTCCGTCACTTTTGGCCTGCCGCTGGCGGGAATCGCCGCGACTGCACCGGCACACGCGCAGGCGCCGTCCCCCACCGATGGCCGGCCGGCGGCGATCGCCAAGGGCAATATCCCCGCCTGGCTGGCCGAGCGCACGCTGCCCGAGCCCACCACCGCGCAACTCGCGCTGGCACGCGGCGGCGCCGCCTATCTCCTGACCGACTGGCAGGTGCGCGGCAACGAGCGCGGCCACCAATCCTATTATCGCGTCGCATCCAAGGTGGTGGAGCGCAGCGGGCTGGAGGATGCGGGCAAGATCGAGATCGATTTCGATCCGCGTTTCGAAACCGCCACGCTGAACTTCGTGCGCATCGTCCGCGACGGCAAGGTGATCGACCGCACCGGCGACGCGGCGTTCACCATCGTCGAGCGCGAGGACCGGCTGGATGAGGAGATCATCAGCGGCCAGTTGCGCGCGATCGCGCATCTGAAGGATGTGCGGGTGGGCGACATCGTCGACTATGCCGTGACCCTCGATATCCATTCCAGCTTGTGGCCGGGCCATTATTTCAACGCGCTCACCGCGCGCTATTCGGTGCCGCTCAGCCAGCGCAACGTGCGTATCCTGTGGCCGCAGGGGCGGCCGCTGCAGTTCCGCCCGCGCAACACCACGATGGGCTTCACCAGCCGGCGTGAGGGCGACATGCAGCTCTGGGAATGGGTCGGCACCGATCCGCCGTTCGAGCAGGACGAGAAGGCTGTGCCGAACTGGTATCCGCAATATGGCAGCGTCGATATCTCCACGATGGCGCGCTGGTCCGAAGTGGTCGACTGGGCGGTGGCGCATTATGCCGGCGATACCAGCCTGCCCGCCGATTTCGCCGCGAAGCTGGATGCGATCGCGGCACGCTGGCCGCGCCCCGAGGATCGGCTGACCGAGGCGACCCGGCTGGTGCAGGATACGATCCGCTATGTCGGCGAGGAGATGGGCGAGGGATCCTATGTGCCGCGCCGCCCCGCGCTGGTGGTGGAACGCGGCTATGGCGACTGCAAGGACAAGGCGCTGCTGCTCGCGGTGGTGCTTGGCCGGCTGGGGATCGACGCGGTGCCCGCGCTGGTTTCGACGCGGCCGGGCTATGACCTGCCCGAAAGACTGCCCTCGCCGCTAGCGTTCGACCATGTCGTGGTGCGCGCCGCGCTGGGCGGGCAGGTGACGTGGATCGATGCTACCGCATCCTATCAGGGCGGCCGCGGGCTCGCGCTGGTGCCGGCGGCCTTCGGCTATGCGCTGCCGATCCGCGCCGGGCAGACCGCGCTGGAGGAGATGAAGGGCCGCGGCGAGCGCGCCGGGGCGATGGTGGTGGTGGAACGCTTCGCGATTGACGAGGCGGCGGCCACCGCGCTGACATTGGCGGTGGAGACCCGCTATACCGACGGGCAGGCCGATTATGCGCGGTCGCGCAACGCCTCTCAGCCCGTGTCGGACCAGGCGCGCGCCAATCTGGAATTCTACCAGAAGCGCTTCCCCGGGCTGGTCGAATCAGTGCCGCTGGCGATCCGCGACGATCGCGACGGCAATGTCGTGACGATCGTGGAGAATTACACGCTCTCGAGGGCGGCGTTCGAAAAGGGCAAGATCCTCGCCGATCTCGTCACCAACGCCTATACCGTGACGGAAATCCTGCCCGCCCGGCAGAGCAGCGCGCGGCGCAACCCGCTGGCGCTGCCGCGCGACGTGACGCGCGAACAGACCATCGAACTGGTGGTGAAGGGTCGGCCGGCGGTGGTTCCCGACGATATCGACATGCAGGCGGGCGGGGTTTCGTTCGTGCGCAAGTCGACGGTGTCGGGCGAGACGCTGAAGATGGTCTACCGCCTGTCGAGCGGCGCCGGCGGATCGGTGCCCGCGACCGGCGCTGAGGGCGTGTTCGCGCTGTCCGACAAGGTGGTCGAGGAAAGCGGGCTGACCTTCCATTTCGACCGGATCGAAAAGAGCGCGGGCAAGGGCGGCGTGCAGGCCGATGGCCTCGACCGCGCCCAGCTCGCGCCGTGGCAGGACCAGCTCGATCGCGTCGCCAAGCTGATGGAGGAAACCGACCAGCCATCGCGCATCGAGGCGCTGTCGATCATCAATGACGTGTCGGCCAAGGTGCCGCGCCCGTCGGCCGCGGCGGGGCTGGTCGACGGCACCAAGGGCGTGCTGCTGGCGATGCTCGGGCGCTACGCCGCGGCGCGCACCGCGCTGCAATCGGGCATCGATCAGTATCAGGGGCAGCCGCACATCTATCGCATGCTGCTGGCGACGCAGCTCGACAGCCGCGATCCGGCCGGCTTCGTCAGGACGCTCAAGCTGATGGCGGAGCATCATCCCGGCGAGGTGGCGAATATCGATGCGGACTGGCTGCGCGATGTCTTCTGGCCGCAACTGCAGGGGCTGAAGCCCGCGGAGCGCAAGCGCCTGCGCGAGGAAAGCTGCGCGATCCTGGCAGGAGGCGGCTGGCAGCAGCAGCCGCCGACGATGGAAGGCGAGGAGATGGTCGGCTGCGCGGTGAAGGTGGCGCTGGAACGCGGCGACCTGCCGGGCGCGCGGGCGCTGCTGGCGCGGGGGCTTTCGGTGAACGGGCTGGTCGAACTGGCGATCGACCAGCGATACAAGGCGCTGTGGCCCGATATTGAGAAGATGCGCGGCAACGGCTTCCGCGCGCCGATCGAAAAGGCGGTGGCAGATGCCGCGGCGGCGGCGAAGGCGGCACCCGACGATTTCGACGCGGTGCTGCGTCATGTCCGCGCGCTGCGGCTGGCGGGCGATCCCGCGGGCGCGATCGCGGCGGGCAAGCGGCTGGCGGAGGATCGCGCGCGGATCGAGGCGACGGGGGGCCAGGCCTTCTGGCTGGTCAACGAATATGCCTATGCGCTGGTCGATGTCGGGCGCACCGACGATGCGGTGGCGGCGCTGGACGGCATCGTCGCGCTGGGGCTGGACACCTATCCCGCGCTGATCTCGCAGATCATCAACCTCTCCGAAACGCTGATGGAGGCCGGGCGATCCGATCGCGCGCTCGCCGTGCTGGCGACGGTGGAGGGGGAGGGCACGCCGGTGAGCGGCTATGGCCGGATGTGGATCCTCTCGACCAAGGCCTGCACCTTGCGCGAACTGGGCCGGGCCGGCGAGGCGGCGGCGCTGGAGGCGAAGTTGGTGGCGGACACCAACCAGGCGGCAGCGACGATGGCGGCGGCGTGCCGCGGGGACGTGGCGGCGATCGAGGCGCAGCTGATCGCGCGGCTCGACGATCCGGATGAGCGCGGCGGCGCGCTCACCGGCTTCATCCGCTTCAAGCGCGCCGCACCCGAAACCCCGCTCGAGGCGAAGCTGGCGAAGGTGATGGCCACCGCGCGCGCCCGCCCCGACGTGAAGGCGCGCCTCGAACGCTATGGCCGCGCGATCGAGGTGGACGGCGCGGGGACGTATTGGGGGAGTTTCTGAGGCGCGCGCACCGAGCAAAAAGCCCTCTCCCGCACTTGGTAGCGAGGTATTCGATCGTGCATGAATTGAGCGGTGCTGCCGCCGCGCTCCCTCGCCCCTATGGGGGGAGGGACGGGGAGAGGGGGGAGTCACGCTCCGCGTAGAGGTTCGAAGGGCTCAGCGCCGCCGGTCGGCCCTTTTCAGAGCGAACCCGTCAGGCCTTTACGCTCGGCGCGACTGCCCCTCTCCCTGGTCCGCTACGCGGACCTTTCCCTCTCCCCATAGGGGCGAGGGGAAAAAACGGTCGCCCCCTCAGCGCTTCGCCTTCTTCGTGGGGTGCTGTGCGCGCCACGTCTTCACCGCATTCAGCGTGCCGGTGATGTGGCCGCGCGGATCGCGATCATTGTGGACGTAGAGGATCTTGCCGTCGGGCGCGATCACATAGGAGACGCGCTCCGACCGACCGGGCTCCACCGCCATCGCGACATCATAGGCCTTGATCATAGCGGGGCTGGCGATGCCGACCGCGAACTTGTCCCGGCAGGCCTCGCGCGAGAAGCGCTGGAGGTCGGCGATGCTGTCTGCCGACATGCCGATCACGGTGGCGCCCGATGTTTCGAACTCCGGCGTCTTCTCGGCGAATTCATGCGCCTCGATCGTGCAGCCCTGGGTGAAGGTCTTCGGGAAGAAATAGAGGACCACGGGGCCCTTCTGCAGCGACTTCGTCAGCGAGAAGGCGAAGGGCTTGCCGGCCTGCGCCGCCGGCGTGCTGAAGGACGGTGCCTTCGCACCCTTGGGCAACGCCGCCTGAGCGGCGGGCATGGCGAGGAAGAGAGGCAGGGCGGCGACAACAAGGCGACGGAGCGTCATTGAGTTTACCTTCGGCTGAGCAGCGCCCGACCATAGGCGGGGCGAAGCGAGCCGAAAAGCCCGATCAGTTGCATGCGCCGTCATGCCGGCTGGCAGGCGGATGGATGGACGAATGTCAGCGCCTGCCGTGCAGGCCGCGCCTGTCGCGGACAAGGCGCACCCCGGGTATGGCCACTTGCCCTGGCTTTCGTCATCCCGGCGGCGGGCCGCGAGACGTACGAAGGCTTTGGACAAGCGCCATGCCCGGGGTGCGAAAACACGCATGGTCCGGCGGTGTCACCCGCCGGGGCGCCCTTACTTCTGGCCGGTCGCCTCGTCGATCGCCCCGCCTGCCTTCTGCGCGGTCGATTCAACTGCCTGCGCAGCGCCGGTCACGGCATCGCTTTCGCGCTTGTCCTGAATGACGAAGAAGTAGACCGCGACCGCGGCGACGACGACGAGCAGCAGTGCGATCAGCGCAGCGGCGCTACCGCCGCCGCTGCGGCGCTCGATAATGGTGGTGGTGCCCGGTTCCACCCGACGTTCTTCTGTATAAGCCATTCCGGTTCTCCTCACAGCCCCCGGTGCGGGCAAGAACAGAGCAACCCCGCACCGGGTTCCCACCGGATGGTTGCGCGAGGTGCTGCCGATGTGCAGACTTCTCCACAGGGGATCGCGGGAGACTGGAAATGAGGGTGACGCAGTCGGCCGCGCTGCCGTGGCGCCGTCTGGCGGATGGCGGCGTCGCGGTGCTGCTCGTCACCTCGCGCCGTACGCGGCGCTGGATCATCCCCAAGGGCCATATCGAACGCGGGATGACTGCCGCCGCCTCCGCCGCCAAGGAGGCGCTGGAGGAAGCCGGCGTCACCGGGCGGGTCGGCGGCAAGATGGGCACGTTCGAATATGACAAGCTGCTGGCCGCCGGCGGGGTGCGGCGGCTGCGGGTGAGTGTGTTCCCGCTGGAGGTGGCGGAGGAGCTGGATCGCTGGGAGGAACAGGCGCTGCGCGAGCGCGCCTGGTTCGCGCCCGAGCACGCGGCGGCGGCGATTGCGGAGGCCGAATTGCAGGCGCTGATCCGCCGCTGGATCGCAAAGCAGGCCGGGTGACCGCGGGCATCGACTGAACGCGGAATCCGTGCAATTCCAAGTGGCCGGCACCGGGGGGTGCCGCAATCGGGTGGGGACGAGCAGACGATGCAGGCTGCGGCCGATTTCCATGATGCGTTGCCGGCAGGCACGGCGGTGGGCGATTTCGTGCTGGGCGAGGCGATCGGCCAGGGCGGGGAGGGCATCGTCTATGCCGCGCGCCATCCGCGCTTCGGCGCGGTGCTCCTCAAGGAATATTGGCCCAAGCAGCTGATCTCGCGCGGGAGCGGCGGCGTTGCCGAAGCCTCCCGCGCGGCGTGGGCGCCGGATCTCAGGCGCGGGGTGGAGCGCTTCCTGGCGCTGGGCGAACGGATGGCGGCGCTGCCCGACCATCCCGGCATCGTCCGCATCCATGCCGCCTTTCCCGCCAACAACACCGCCTATCTGGCGATGGAGCGGGTGGAGGGGCAGCCGCTGGCGACGGTGCTGGCAGAAGGCGCGATGCGCGACCCCGCCGATATCATGACATTGGCGGACCAGCTTTCGGACGCGATCGCCTTCCTCCACCACCAGGAGCTGTTCCACCGCGACATCGCGCCCGACAATGTGATCGTCACCCCGGGGCGGGACTGGCGGGCGGTGCTGATCGATTTCAACGCCGCCAAGGATCTGATGGTCGAGCTGACCCGCAGCGTCGCGGCGGTGGTGAAGCCGGGCTATTCGCCGGTCGAGCAATATCATGGCGCCGGCAGCGAGGCGCCCGGGCCGGCATCCGACCTCTACAGCGCCGGCGCGGTGCTCTATCGCGCGATCACCGGCGAGCCGCCGCAGGAAGCGAGCCGGCGGCTCTATCGCGGCGATCACAGCACCTTGGTGGCGCTCGCTCCGCCGGGCTTCCAGCGCGGGTTTCTGGCGGCAATCGACCATGCGCTGCAGCCGCGGCCCGAGGATCGGCCGGCGAGCGCGGACCATTGGCGCCGCGAACTCGGCGTGGTCGCGGGCGGTGCGGTGGCGGAGGGCAAGGCGACGCAGCCGGCGCCCACGCCGATGGACATGTGGCGGCTGCGCGCGTCGCGCGACGAGGCAAGCACGACGATGCGCGGGCCGGCGCCACCACCCGTCGCCACGCCACCCGCTGCGACGCAACCGACGGTCGCCCAGACCACCGTGCGCGATGTGGCGACCGCGCCTTCACCGTCGCGCGCCGCTGCGGGAGCGAAGGGCGGGCAGGGGCCGGTGACGATGGCGATCCTCGCGCTGGTGCTGCTCGCTGCGCTCGGCGCCGGCGGGCTGCTCGCGTGGAATGCCGGCTGGCTGCGGGGTGGCGGTGGCATAGTGGCGGAGAATGCGAGCGATCTGATCGTCAACATGGACGATGCGGCGGCGGAGGAATTGAACAATGCCGCGGATGCGATCGACGCCCCGAACGGCGCGGTCGAGGGCGCCGGGCCGGCGGTGACGCCGCCGAAGCCGCTCAACGCGCGGATGTGGGTGGGCGAAGCGGATTATCCGCCGGGCGCCACGCGCAACGGCGATGTCGGCATCGCGGTGGATGTCGACGCGGCGGGCAAGCCGCTGGGCTGCGAGACGGTGAATCGATCGGGCATCGCCGCCTATGACGGCGCCACCTGCCGGCTGGTGACCGCACGCGCACGCTTCGATCCGGCGCTGGATGCGGCGGGCGCGAAGGTCGCGGGGCGCTATACGGGGACGGTGAAGTGGATGCCGCCGGTGTGGCAGGTGGAGCCGGATGAGGAAGCCTATCCGGAACCCGCCGCCGTGAGCGGCCTGGCCGCGCCGGGCCAGTGCGAGCTGGGGCCGTACATCGTCTTCTTCGACTGGGACAAGACCGACATCACGCCGGAGGCTGCGGCGATCCTCGATAATTTCATCGGCAGCTGGCAGCGCTGCAAATCGCCGCAGATCATGCTGGCGGGCCACACCGATCGCGAGGGCAGTGCGGCGTACAATGCCGGAAAGTCGCGCCGGATGGCAGGGTCGGTCAGCGCCTATCTGACGTCCCACGGCGTTCCGGCCTCGATCATCTCCACGCAGAGCTTCGGCGAAGGACAGCCGCGCGTGCCGACCGCTGACGGCGTGCGGGAGATGCAGAACCGGCGGGTGGAGCTGACGGCGCGGTAGGGGGCACGTTGTCCTCCGTTCATCCCTCGACGTCGCTCGGGACGAACGGAGTTGGGGTGCTGGAGCGAATCTGGACCCCCGTCGCCCAGCTCCCTTCAGTTCACACGCGCGCCTTCGGGACGCTGCTCCAGCGCCTTGCCCCAGATGGCGACGGTATAGTTGAAGCTGCCCGGATCCCAGGCGATCAGCCGCACCGCGACGGGCACGAAACTGTTGCCCTCATATTCGGGCTCCACCTTGTAGCGGCTGAGCTTTCCGGAGGCGGCGAGCGGGGCGATCACATTGGCGTCGGTGCTCGCCTTCAGGTCTGCGGCGAAGCGGGGCACGTGGAGGATGTTGGGCGGGATCGCCTCTCCGCCGAACGCCTCCGGCAGCATCAGCATCGGCACCAGCTCGCCCCTGTCGACCAGCGCCTGCACCTTGTCTCGGGAATCGATCGCGGAATAATCGGGGCCGGAGCCGTTGCCGCCGCCATCGCCCGTGTCACGCCCCTTCTTGCCGAACCATCCCATGACTGCCTCGCCGGTTGTTCGTTCGCGGGGAGGATGGACATGCGCGCGCGGCGCCGGTCAATCGCGCCGGGGCGGAGCGACGCAGGGCTGCGGCGGCCCGTGATCGAACGCCGGCGATTCAATCTTTCGCGTCCGTCACTTAGCCGCTGCTGCCGCCCATCATCTTCGCGCGAGGAGCCCCGCCGCATGTGTGCTTCCACCCCCGACGTCCCCACCATCCCCGAACGACAGGCGCTGCGCCTGCCCGACCAGGGCGCCGCACCCGGCGTGCGCGACCGTCGCGCCCGGCTGGGGCCGCTGCTCGCAGCCCTCACCCGCGCCGACGCGCTCGGCACGCCGCCCTCCACCGCGCGGCCGACGCTCGGCTGATGGCGCTCTCGCTCCGCCACGCGTGCGAAACGCGGCTGAAGGCCATGCAGGCGATCCGCAGCGACTATGAGGCGGAGTGGAAGGAGATCGCCCGCTTCGCCCAGCCGGCGCGCAGCCGCTTCCTCAACGCCGAAACCAACCGCAACCGCCGGCTGCGCAATGGATCGCTGCGCGACGAACATGGCATCGTCGCCTTCCGCACCCTCGCCAACGGCATGACCAGTGGGCTTTCCTCTTCCTCCAGGCCCTGGTTCACCCTGGCGCTGGGCGATGCGGCGCTGATGGATGCGGAAGGGGTGAAGCCCTGGCTCTCCGAGGTCGAGCGGCGGCTCTATGCCTTCCTCGCCCAGACCAACTTCTATGGCGCCGCCAAGACCGGCTATGCCGAAAGCGGGCTGTTCGGCACCGAGGCGGTGGCGCTGGTCGAGCATCCCGATGCGGGGATGGTGGCCCATGCGCTGACCGCGGGCGAATATTGGATCGCGCTCAGCGACGCGCTGGTGCCCGACACGCTCTATCGCCGCGCGCCGATGACGGTCCGCCAAGCCGTCGACAGCTTCGGCAAGGCGGTGAGCAGCCGTGTGCGCACCGCCTATGACGGCAGCCGCTATGACGAGATGGTCGACGTGTTCCACGCGATCGAGCCCGATCCCGACCATGACGGCCGCAACCCCGCCTCCAAGCCGTGGCGCTCGGTCTATTGGGACGAGCGCGCATCCGGGGACGAGCTGCTGCGGGTCAGCGGCTATCGCGAAAAGCCGTTCTGGGCGGCGCGCTGGGATACCACCGGCGCGGACGTCTATGGCTATTCGCCGGGCATGGAGGCGCTGCCGGCGCTGCGCGAACTTCAGCTTCAGGTGAAGCGCCGCAACGAGGCGATCGACCTGCTCGTCCACCCGGAAAAGGTGGTGCCGCCAGGGCTGAAGCTGACCGGTCAGCCGCGCAACCTTGTCTCGGCGGCGGGTGTCGACAAGGATGCGATTCTCGTGCCCTACCAACTGCCCTATCAGGCGGTGGCGGCGATCGGGGATGAGGTCGCCAAGTGCAAGGCGCAGATCGACGCGGCGAGCTTTGCCGACCTGTTCAATGCGATCACCAACATGGCCGGCATCCAGCCGCGCACCGTCGAGGAGATCGCCGCGCGCAACGAGGAGAAGCTGACCCAGCTCGGGCCGACGATCGAGCGGGTCTCGACCGAGAAACTGTCGGCGGTGATCGACCGCGCCTTCGGCATCATGGAACGCGGCGACCTGCTGCCGCGCGCGCCGGAGGTGCTGGAGGGACGCGAACTGCAGGTCGAATTCGTCTCGATCCTCGCGCAGATGCAGCGGATGGTGGGCATCGGCCAGATCGAACGCACCACCGGCTTCATCGGCAGCCTCGCCGGCATGGCGCCGGATGCGGTGGACAAGCTCGATATCGACGAGCTCGTCGACGAATATGCCGCGCGCGCCGGCGCGCCGGCACGGATCATCCGCCCGGCGGAAGCGGTCGCGGCGATGCGCGAGAGCCGGGCGCAGGCGGCGCAGGCGCAGCAGTTGGCGGCGATGGCGCCGGCGATGAAGCAGGGCGCGGATGCGATGAAGGTGCTGGGGGAGATGGGGGCGTAGGGGGAGCGGGGCTCCCCATCCTCCGTTCGTCCCGAGCGACCCCGCACAGTTTCTGTCGAACGATTTTCGTGTGACTCGTCCCTCGACTGCGCTCGGGACGAACGGGTTAGGTTGAATCGAATGCCGCCAGCGGGCAAGCCTGCGATCACCCCAAGGGAGCGCACCGCCATGACCCTGCCCGACCTGCCGATCGAAGGCGGCTGCCGCTGCGGCCGCGTGCGCTTCCGTGTCTCGCAGGCGCCCTGGATGGAAACCGTGTGCCATTGCCGCGGCTGCCAGCAGATGAGCGGCAGCGCCTTTTCCACCACCCTGATCATCCCTGCCGACGGCTTCGAGCAGATCGCCGGCGAGACCGTGATCGGCGGCCTCCATGGCGACGAGGCGCACCATCATCATTGCGACTGGTGCAAGGGCTGGGTGTTCACCAAACCCGCCGCTGATCTGGGTTTCGTCAACATCCGCGCCACCTTGCTGGACGAGACGGGCTGGTTCGCGCCGTGGATGGAGACGCAGACCGCGGAGAAACTGCCCTGGGCGCAGACCGGCGCGGTGCGCAGCTATGAGCGGTTTCCGGGGATAGACGAGTATCAGCAACTGATCGCGGCGTACCGGGGAGATCGGGGGATTTCATAAGGGCGGAGCGGGTCTCCCGCCGCGACTGCGCTCGGGACGAACGGAGGGTGGGGGCGCTCAGGGTGCCCCCTCACACCCCCGGCGGAAACGGCGGGAAATCCACCGGTGACACCGCGGCACCCGGCGTTCCCGCCGTCACCCATTCATACACCGCCAGCCCCATTGGGCTGAACGCGATCGCCCCCATTGCGATCTGAGTCGCCACCATCGCGCCGACGCCCCACCACCAGGCCGGATGCACGCGGCCGCGCGCCAGTTCACGGCCGATGCCGATCGCTGGGAAGATCATGATCGCGGCGAACACCGCCCAGCCGGCCCAGGGGATCAGCAGCGGCATCGGCAGGATGCGGCCGAACGCCGGGCCCATCAGCATCGTCATGCCGCAGAAGAACAGCCGCCGGTGCCAGGCGGTGCGCCGGCGCAGCAGGATCGCGGCGGTGGCGAGCGCGCCGAAGCAAATCACGCTGAGGCCATTCATGAACAGGAAATAGGCCGGCTCGAAGAAAAAGGGCGCCGCGCCGCGCCTGACCATGCCCACCGTCATGACGATGCCGAGCAGCACGATCGCCGCCGCCCAGCCCGCGCCGATCCAGCCGAGCCGGCGGTGCAGCGCGACCGCGCCGGTCGTCGCCAGCGCATTCTGCAGCACGTAGAAGAAGGTCCAACCGAAGAAGGTGATGGCGTGGAGGTGCAGCAGCGGCGGCGCCGCGAAGGTCGAGCGGCCCATCGCGAACTGCATCGAGAAGCCTGCGATATTCACTACCGCCATCGCGATGGCGCCGAACAGGAAGAAACGATGTTCGGCGGACATCGGCGCCCGCATTGCCTGTGTCGCCATCATGATCCTCCGCGATATCGGGCGGATGTCGACGCTAATGGCCGGCGGGGTGACGCTCAACGAATTTGTTTCGTCACCTTGCGCGTTTCGTCGCATGTGAAGTCGAGCGACAGGGAAACCGGCGCGAGAGCTTGGTGCGACTTCGGCGCGACTCTCCCCTCGACTACGGGAGTGCAACGGATTTGATAAATTATGCGACCCGTTCTCGGGGCAGGTGAGGATCAGCATGTTCACCGGGGCGCGCGGACGGTTTCGTGTTCATGCCGGTTGCCGTCATGTGCTGCCTCGCAACATGACTGCCGCTTAACAGCTGCGTTCGGCTGAGGTTCAGACCGGCTTGCCTAAAGTGGCTCCTTGCCTGCCACCGCTGCCATCCGGCGCGGCGGGCAGGCGAGGAATTTGCTGCGCTGCGGAACAGGAGCGCGGTTGGGGCATTGAGCGATAAGGTACGAGGAGAACCCTCATGGCCGACGGACGACATATCGACAGCCACGAATGGACCGATGTCGATCTCGACAGGGTGGCGCGATTCCATGATCGCGGCTTTTCCGCGGAACAGATCGCGGCACAGCTCGGGCGGCCGCCCGCCCAGGTTTCCGAACGGCTGAAGATCGTCGTCAACCGCATCGGCCGCTTCCACTGACGATGCGCCAGCTGGCCGGGGGCTGCCTGTGCGGCACGGTCGGCTATACGGTGGCCGACGCTTTCGGCTATGCGATGAACTGCCATTGCGGCCAATGCCGCCGCGCCACGGGCAGTGCCTTCAAACCCTTTGCCGGTATCGAGCGCGCGCATCTGGCGCTGACGCGAGGTGCCGACGCGCTGCTGATCCATGGCGACCCCGATCAGGCGCATGACGTGCATTGCCGGCGCTGCGGATCGCTGCTGTGGTCGGTCGTGCGCGACAATGCCTATGTGCATGTGACGATGGGGACGTTGATCGACGCGCCGTCGATCCGGCCGCAGATGCATATTTTCGTGAAGGACAAGGCAGTGTGGTTTGAGATCGTGGACGATCTGCCGCGGTTCGACGGGTTTCCGGAATAAGGAAAGATGGCTCCCTCTCCCCGAAGTGGAGAGGGAGTGCGGCGGCTTCCTTCCCCCTCAACCCAACCCCTTCTCCGCCACCCCCATATAATCCCTGACCAGTGGCAGCGCCTCGCGCCGGCGCGTCAACTGCAGCTGAAAATTCACATGCGCATCGTGCCGGAACGCGTTGGTCGCGCCGGCCAGATAGAATTGCCACATCCGAAAGAAGCGCTCGTCGTAGAGCGCGACGATCTCGTCGCGCGCCGCCGCGACGCGATCATACCAATGGTCCAAGGTCAGCGCATAATGCAGGCGCAGCACCTCGACATCGGTCACCCACAGCCGCGCGCGTTCGGCGGCGGGGGAGATCTGGCTGAGTGCGGGGACATAGCCGCCCGGGAAGATGTAGCGCGCCAGCCAGCGGTCGGTGGGGGCGGGGCCATCCGACCGGCCGATGGTGTGGAGCAGCATCACGCCGTCTTCGGTGAGCAGCGACCGGCAGGTCTCGAAGAAACGCTGGTAGAAGGGCGGGCCGACATGTTCGAACATGCCGACCGAGACGATGCGGTCGAAGCGGCCCTCGACGTCGCGATAGTCGCGCAGTTCGAAGCGCACCCGATCCGCCACCCCCGCCGCCGCGGCGCGGGCGCGGGCGGCCTTCAACTGCTCTTCGGACAAGGTGATGCCCAGCACCTCAACGTCTGCAATGTGGTTGAGGTAGAGCGCGAGCCCGCCCCAGCCGCAGCCGATATCGAGCACCCGCTGCCCCGGCCGCAGATCCAGCTTGGCGGCGATATGCGCGCGTTTTGCCGCCTGCCCCTCGTCCAAGGTCATGTCGGGGCGAGGGAAGTAGCCGCAGCTATATTGCCAGTCGGCATCGAGGAAGAGCGCGTAGAGCCGGTCCGACAGGTCATAATGATGCGCGACGTTGCGGCGCGAGCGGCGCTGCCAGTTCCACGCCGCGAACGGCCCCGCGCTGCTGCGCCACGGCCGCCAGACGTTCAGCCGCACCGCATCGTCATCGTCCCAATGGGTGTTGCGGCCGATGAGGTCGAGGAACTGGCGGATGTCGCCCTCCTCGATCAGCATCCGTCCATCCATATAGGCCTCGCCCAGCGCCAGAGCGGGGTTGAGCGCGGCGCGCCGCGGCGTGGCTCGATCGGTGAAGCGGATGGTGACGGGCGGGCCATCGGCGGGGCTGCCCGTGAAGCGATGCGTGCGCCCGCCGGCATCGATGACGGTCAACTGGCCCTTGCGGATGAGGGTGCGGAGCAGGGCGGCGAAGAGCTTCATCGCGCACGCCCGCGGCGCATCGTCGGCATGGTGTCGCTGCTCAATCCGGCCCCCTTCGATTCACGTCGAGGATAGAGCGGCAATCGGAGGCGCGATACCATCGGCAGGAGCGGGGCGGATCAAGCCGGGCTTGGCGGCTTTCTCTTCGCGTCCTCACGCTTCTGCGCAAGGAAGAAACGCAGCATCTCGCGCGATGCATCGGGGCCGGCGGGATCGGTGTGCGAGCCGAGCAGGCTGCCGCCCGACCAGCCATGCCCGCTGCCGTGGATCGTCCAGTCCTCGAGCATCAGGTGCCCCGCCCGATCCTGATAGACGCGCCGCGTGAACATGCGGCCGCCCGGCGACTGGCCGGACAGCGTGCGAACGGTGAGCGGCCCCGGTGCCGCCCGCTCCAGGTTGGAGAGGAAGCCGGCGGCATTGGACGGGTGCACGATGCGATCATGATCGCCATGGAAGACGATCGTGGGCTGCTGCCGGGGCAATTTGCCGGTGGGGCGGGGGCCGCCGGTTCCGCGCATCGCCGCGATCGCGCCGCTCAACGTCGCGACATCGCCGACTGCAACGCCGGAGTGCACCCCCACCGCCGTGTAGAGATCGGGATAGGCGGCGCCGACGATCGCTGCGGTCGCGCCGCCCGCGGAGATGCCGGCGATGTAGATGCGCGCCGGATTGGCGCGGCCGATGGCCATGGCATGGCGGGTGAGCGCGGCGATGATCGCTGGCTCGCCCTTGCCGCGCCGCTGATTGTCGGGGCGATGCCAGTTCCAGCACCGCGCCGGGTTGGCGGTGCGCGCCTGCTCCGGATAGAGCACCAGAAAACCCAGTTCGTCGGCGAGCCGGTTCATCGCGGTGCCCGTGGCGAAATCGCGCGCGGTTTGCGAACAGCCGTGCAGCATCACCACCAGCGGCATCCGCCTGCGGTTCGAGCCGGTGGGCGTGTAGAAGCGGTAGGCCAGCGTGCCGTGCGCGCAGGTGAAGTCCTCGGCGATGAAGGATCCGGGCGCGGGGCGGGCGGGGGCGCGGACCGCGGTGCTCCGGCGTGGCGCTTTGGCGGATGCCGGCCGCGCTGCGCGCTTGCGAGGCGGCTTCTGGACGGGGGCGACGAGCAGCTTCTGCAGTTCGAGCGCGGCCGAGACCGGTCGTCGTTTCTTCATCAGGCGCGTCGCCTTGCGCACCGTCTTGAACATGTCGACCATATCGAAGTTCGCCTGCTGAATGCCGCCTGATCATAGAACGGAGGCGGGGCCGCATCGATCCGCCGCTGGATTGCAGTCGCCCTGCGCCTGGCGGATGTGGAGCGTTGCCGCGCGCTCGCCCACCGGTCTACGCTCGCGAGCATGGGCCATCACCTCACCGCGATCATCGGGCGCCATGAGACGGTCGCGGCACTGGTCCGGCGGCTCGGCGCACCCGATCCCGTGGCGCTGGATTTCGATCTGTTGCTGGTGCCGCTGGACGAGGATCGGCTGGACGCGATCGCCATGTCGCGCGAACCGCGGTTCGACGGCTTTACCTATTTGTCGCCGACGATGGCGCGCGCGATGGGAGATGCGCTTGGTGCCGGGCGGGCGCTCTACCTTGAGACCGACTATTTCGGCGGGATCGGCGGGCAGGGCGCGGCGCTGTTCGAGGATGGGGCTTCGGTCTGGCGGGGTGTCCATTCGAGCAAGACGCCGCAACCTTCGACCTCGCCGATCAGCGAGGGCCTGGCCGCGCTCGGCGTGATCGCCGAGGCGGGCGGCGACGCGTTCGATCGGCTGGGCCTGGCCGGTTTTCGGTCGCTGGATCGATTGGGGTTCGAATGACCAGCCGCACCGCTTCCTGCAGTTGCGGCCAGCTCCGCGCCACTTGCGCCGGGGAGCCGGTGCGCGTCTCGATCTGCCATTGCCTCGAATGCCAGAAGCGCACCGGCAGCATCTTCGCGGTGCAGGCACGCTTCCCGCGCGACCGGGTGGTGGTCGAGGGGCGCTCGACCCTATGGACGCGGGTGGGCGACAGCGGCACTGCGGCGACCTTCCATTTCTGCCCCGTCTGCGGATCGATCGTCTATTGGGATATGAACGCTGCGCCGGACGTCATCGCCGTGCCGGTTGGCCAGTTCGCCGACCCGACCTTCCCGCCGCCGCACGTGTCGGTCTATGACGAGCGGCAGCACCCGTGGGCGATGGCGGCGGGAGAACTGGCGATGGAGCATTTTCGCTGAACGCCCCTCGGCGGCGCTTCAGCCATCGAGGATGAGTCTCTTTATCTCCATGTGGAGATCCCGGATCGAATTTTCGGGCATGACGCTGACGATCTTCGACTTGTTCTGGCACGGGTGAGATTCCGGGCTGCCGTTCGGCACCACCGACCATTGCATAGCGAGCATGGGGACGGACTGCAGCCACGGCACCAGGACGCCGATCTCCTTCTCGTGGATATAATCGAAGGCGATCGAGCCGAAACTGAGTTTCTCGGCGCCCCCCGGCGCATTCGGCATGCTGTGATTGATCAGTTGCCGCTTGCCGATGATGCCCCCCTGGGTCGGGCTGGACGGCATGAGCCCGCCGATGAGATGGAGGTCTGACTTGTTGCTGGTGCCGATCATCGTGCGGCCGCCGCCGATTGGCGCCTGAACCGGCTGAGCGAGCGTATCGGGCAGGTCCGTCCGGTCGTCCGGATGCCAGAGAATCTCGCTCCAGGAATAGGTCCATCTTTCCTGCTGCATGAGGTCGAGGATCATCAGGTTGATCGGCCATGCCCGCGGGTTTCGCGCCGGTTCCGCGATGAACATCGCCGCCATCACGACTGGCAGGAAGCTGTCGAACAACCGGCCTTCATTGCTTGCCGGGCTCGGCTGCCCGAACTCGGATCGCATCCCGATCAGGATATCGAGCATTGCGCCGGTGATGTCGCGGCCGTTGAAAACGGTGGCATAGTTGATCGGGCCGATCTCACCTACGTCCTGAATGATAGTGGCGGGATTGTCGATCATTTCGGCGATCTGTCGATATTTCGGATCGCTCGTGAGGCTCTGGTTGAGGTTGATGTTGGACGTGGGCTGATATTTTGCCGTGACGTCGCTTACATAATGGGTTGGCTTCTTTTCGATGATCCTGCCAAGAATGCGATAATATTTATGACCCTTGGCATTTTCCTTCTGCCAGCACCATGCCCATTGCTTCGGCGTGGTTGGCGCATAGGGGTTCTGCGCCGTGCCGTCGCCCTCCGGCCGGCTGGTGAGGATCTTGCGCGTCAGATATTCGCAGACGCCGAGCAGATGATAGGTATCGATCCTGATGTTGGGGTTCTGTCTCGATTGAAGCACGCGCATGGCCGCAATTTTTCCGCCGGCAATTGAGGATGCTCGGCTATGGAGGATTGGGGATTGCCGCGCGGTTTCGCATGCGGACGGCTTCGGCTACGGCGGTAGTGCGCGGGCGGGATGCGGCGCGGGGGGGCGAGGGAGACGCATGCGCACGCGACCGGGCATCTGCCTCCGCAAGAAGCGCTTCGCGACCGAGGAGGCGGCGTGGGTGCTGATCCGCCAGGCGGACGTCGTGCTGCGCCCCTATCGCTGCGCCTTGTGTCGGCAGTTTCATCTGACCAGCCGGACGAAGGGGATGCGGATCAGGCGGGAGGGCTTGTAAGGCTTCCGCGCCATTCCGCCGCGCGCGCGGCTGTGGCATGAGCGCGCCATGATCGGCATCCTCATCGCACTGCTCGCAAGCGCCACCGTACAATCCGCGAAGCCGCCCGTGCCGGCGCCCGCGCAACCCAAGATCTGCGGCTACACCGTCGAGCGCAGCTTTCCGCATGATGCCGATGCCTTCACCCAGGGGCTGATCTATCGCGACGGCGCGCTCATCGAGAGCACCGGGCTGGTCGGGCAGTCGACGATCCGGCGGGTGCGGATCGAGGACGGGCAGGTGCTCCAGCGCATCGACATCCCCGCGGGGCTGTTCGGCGAGGGCATCACCGACTGGAAGAGCGAGTTGGTCAGCATCACCTGGCAGAACGGCAAGGGGTTTCGCTGGGATGCGAAGTCGCTGCGCCGCAAGGGCGAGTTCGCCTATCCGGGCGAGGGCTGGGGGATCACGCAGGACGGCCGCGCGCTGATTTTGAGCGACGGCACGGCCGACCTGCGCTTCCTCGACCCCGCGACAATGCGCGAGACGCGGCGGATCGAGGTGACCGTGCAGGGGCGGCCGGTGCGCAACCTCAACGAGCTGGAATATGTCGACGGCGCGATCCTCGCGAACGTGTGGCACAGCGACTATGTGCTGCGGATCGATCCGGCGACGGGCGCGGTGGGCACGGTGATCAACCTTGCCGGGCTGCGCGAACAGGCGGGGGCCGAGGGATCGGAAGCGGTGCTCAACGGCATCGCCTATGACAAGGCCGGCAAGCGGCTGTTCGTGACGGGGAAGAATTGGCCGAAGCTGTTCGAGATCAAGCTAACGGGGTGTTGAGAGGCTCGCAGCTGCCAATTTCGTGGTATTTCGGGGACATAATACTAAACTCTGCCGCTGACAATCGCGGCGGCCATCTCGTATATGTCCCCGAAATTTTGCTATTTCTTGTCTTGGGGATGGCTGGAAGGCATGATGCCAATATCACGGCCGCGCCGGATCCGTTTCGCGGGCTGTTGAGCCAGTTGCGCATGCAATTGGCGCAGGCGCTGCCGGGTGCCGAGGAAGTCGTCAAATATGACATGCCCGCGTTCCAGATCGAAGGCACGATCGTCGCGGGCTATGCCGCCTTCAGCAAGCAATGCGGCCTCTATGTCGATCCCGGCGCGATCGCTGCCCATGCCGACGAGATTGCAGCCTTGAAGCTCAAGGCGACCAAGTGGTGTCCATCTTCTCGGTGCGGAACCCGATCCCTGGCGAACTGGTTGAAAAACTGGCGATCAGTTCGCGCAATAGGAAGTGGCTCTAGCTGTAGCCTGTTTGGAAAGCTGCGCCGCGATCTCGTCGGCGGGTCGCGCAATCGCGGCGACATCGTAGCAGGCCGCAATGGCATTTCCGGCGGCGATCGGCGCCAGCAGCGCAAAGGCAGTGACGGCGGCGCGTTGGTTCCGGAACATGGTCCAGGAGCCTGCGGTGTTGGGATTTTGTATTGTGTCCCGGAAACCTCATGATCGCGGCGGATCCGGCGGCGGGGGAGTGAAGACTGCCGCGTTGGTCTATCTCGGATTGTGTCCTCGAAACTGGGGTTTAACATGTTGATGCGATTGCTGGGGCCGCAGGCGGAAATGTCGGAAGAGCGGCTGATCCGCAGCGCGGAAATTATCGCGCGCACCTGGGAAGGTGGTTACGAAGAGAAGGTGGCCGCACTTCGTTTGGAGGATTTTACGGAGGCGGAGGCCTGGCGGCTGATCGAGTTGCTGCCGATGGCGTTCGGCCGCCCCATCCTGGAAAAGTTGGGCATTACCAACATCGTTTCGAAAATGAGGATCATGAAGCCGGATGGATCATGTGTGACGGCCAGGTTGATGCGGCAACCGGAATATGTGGGCGGCGTCAAATTGGCGCGTGCTCATCTGCAATATGGTCGGTTGGACCAAGAGGTTTACGAACGGATCGCAGGGGGGTGTTCGTCGCTCGACGCCGTGAACAAGGCGCTGGAGGCTGGCGCAGACGTGAGAGGCGGAACGATCGCGTACGCGCTGCATGGGGACGAGATTTCACGCTATATCGTGAGGTGACGAGCTTTCGTTCGATGACGGCACGATCGACCCCGTCTCGCTCTCTCCCCGACGTTGCGCGCGGGCGAGGAAACGGCCTCACCTCCCCCGCACCCCCATCACCTTCACCTCCGCCGGGGCCAGCCCGTCCGCCTCGACCCGCAGCGTCACAGCACCGCCGCGGCCCGGTGTCGCGCGGATGATGGCGAGGGCGAGGCCGTTGAAGGCCTTGCGCTGGGGTTCGGGGAAGGCGGTCATGTCGGTCGGGTCGCCGTTGTCGGTCGCGGCGAGGGCGCCGGGGCCTGACAGTGTGAAGCGCAGCGCGGGCTTGGCGTCGGGCACGATGGCGCCGTTCTGGTCGAGCACGCGGACCGTTACGAACGAAAGGTCGCGGCCGTCGGCGGTGATCTCCTTCCGGTCGGGGATCAGTTCCAGCTTCGCGGGCGCGCCGGTGGTGCGAACCGAAGCCGTCGCCCAGGGCTGGCCGGCCTTCCAGGTCTCCACGCGCACCTCGCCGGGGGCGTAGGTCACATAATCCCAGCGGAAGCGATATTCATAGTCGCGCTTCTTGATGCGGCCCTGGGATTTGCCGTTGACGAACAGTTCCGCCTCGTCCGCCGAGGAGAAGACGTGGACCGGGGTGATCTGCCCCTCGCGGCCCGCCCAGTTCCAGTGCGGCAATATGTGGGCGAAGCGCAGATCGGGTCGCCAGCGCGCCTGATAAAGCCAGAAGCGGTCCTTGGGGAAACCGGCCAAGTCAACGATGCCCGAATAGGAACTGCGCGACGTGTAATAGGGCGTCGGTTCGCCGAGATAGTCGAAGCCGGTCCACACGAATTCGCCCGCGACATAGGGATGTTGGTCATCGGCGGCGAAGACGCGGTCGGGGGAGGAGCCGAAGTCCGCCGCGTGCATCTCATAGGCGCTCACCTGGTGCGTATCCGGGTTGCCGCCCGACCAGGGACGCACCGGGCCGCTGATATTGCCCGCCACCGGGAACAGATATTCGCCGCGGCTGCTGAGCGCTGAGGCGCTTTCGGTGCTGAGGATGACCTTGTTCGGAAAGGCGGCGCGGAACGCCGGATATTGGCCGATGATGCCGCGGATGCCCGCACCCTGATAGTTGAGGCTGATCACGTCCACCGCGCCGGGCAGTGGCATATCCGCCTTGGCATAGTTCATCGCGTTGGTGGTCGGGCGCGTCGGATCCTCCTCGCGCACGATCTTCACCAGCCGGCGGGCGAGGTCCGCCCCGGCCTCCCCGGTATATTGCTCGCCGACCTCGTTGCCGACGCTCCAGATGATGATCGAGGGGTGGTTGCGATCCCGCCGCAGCATCGCGCGCAGGTCCGGCTCCTGCCAGTCCGGGAAGATCAGGTGGAAATCGAGCGGGGTCTTCTTGCGCTCCCAGGAATCGAACACCTCGTCCATCACCAGGAAGCCCATCTCGTCGGCGAGATCGAGCAGGGCGGGGGCGGGGGGATTGTGGCTCATCCGCAGCGCGTTGGTGCCCATGTCCCGCAGGATCTCGAGCTGGCGCTGCGCGGCGCGGCGGTTGAACGCGGCGCCGAGCGCGCCGAGATCATGATGGTTGTTCACCCCGCGCAACGGGATGTGCTCGCCATTCACGATCACGCCGCGGTTCGGATCCATCGCGATCGTGCGGATGCCGAAGGCGGTTTCGTAGCGATCGACGACGCGGCCGCCGCGGCTGATCGTGGAGACCGCGACATAGCGGTTGGGCTGCTGCGTCGGCGGCGGCCCCCACAGGCGCGGATTGGCGAGGCTGGTGCTGGCCTTGAGCACCGCGCTGGCGCGCGCGCCGATGCTCGCGCGCTGCGGCGCCAATGTGGCGACGGGCTTCGCGGCCCGCTTGCCCGCGGCATCGAGCGCGTAGATCGCGGTGGTGGCGCTGACCTCGGCGGGCGCCGCGCCGTCATTGTCGATCGCCAGGTCGACCGCGATCGTCGCGCGGTCCTTGCTCACCTCGGGCGTGCGGACGATGCCGCCCCACTGGCCGACATGGACCGGATCGGTCTTGGTCAGCCAGATGTCGCGATAGAGGCCGCCGCCCGGATACCAGCGCGCAGAGGCGGGCGGATTGTCCAGCCGGATGACGAGCATGTTGGCGCCGCCGGGCACGGCATAGGGCGTCAGGTCCAGCCGGAAGCTGTTATAGCCATAGGGCCAGCCGCCGACGAGCTTCCCGTTGAGCCAGACGGTGGCGTAGGACATCGCCCCCTCGACATCGAGGAAGATCGACTTGCCCTTGTCCGCCGCGGGGATGCTCAGCGCCTTGCGGTACCAGCCGATCCCCCAGCTCGGCAGCCGGCCCATGCCGCCATAGGGGCCTTCCGTGATGAAAGGGCCGGCGATCGCCCAGTCATGCGGCAGGTCGACGCGCTGCCAGCCTGTGTCGTCGAAGCCGGGCTGGACGTAGGAGACGTCGCCGCCGGGATTGCCGGCGGGCCGCTGGTGGCGCTTTGCGGGGTCGGCAATGAAGGCGTTGGCGCTGGGCAGGATCCAAGGCTTCAGCACCTTGAGCCCGGCATCTTCGGTTGCGACCGCGGCATCCGGCCGGGCATCGGCGAGCTTGCCGTCGCCGGTGTCGCTGGCGTCAGGCCGGATGTCATAGCGCAGATCGGTGGCGAGGCCCTGCGGATCGCCCTTGGTGAAGCGCCAGTCGGACGAGATCCGGATCTCCTCGCGCGCGGCGCGGGCGGGGGATGCGGTGACGGCGGCAAGCGTCAGCGCCAGCGCGATAGATGTCATCCCACGTGCGATCATGCCGATCCAACTCCCGGTAGCGCTATCATTTTGTCCTTCGTGTAAGGTCCATACCGGCGCGGGGCAACCTTTTATGGGCGGGGGCCGTATCTGCTCGATGTCGAAACATGTCCGGCAGGGGGCTTCTGCTTGACTTGGGAAAACAGCTACTCTCATCCTTGGATCAAGGACTTGCCGGAGGGGCCATGGCGGGGGTTCTCATATCCTGTGCGCGGGCGGACGATGCGGTTGCCGGGCGGATCGCCCGGGGCCTTGCCGCGCTGGGCGTCGCGATCGAGCCGGCCCAGGCGGCACCGGCTGCGGTTGTGGTCGGCGCGGAAGGCGCGCCACCGCTGCCGCCGCCCCCGGCCGCGGTGCTGGCGCTGTGGACGCCCGCCTCGATCAATTCCGATCTGGTTTGGGACGATGCCGGCGCGGCGCAGAAGCGCGGCGTGCTGATCAACTTGCTGTGGGGGGCGGAGGAGCCGCCCTTCATGTTCGACACCGTGCCCAGCATCGCGCTGGATGGCTGGCAGGGCGGCGGCGTGGCACATGCCGGGTGGCACCGGCTGGGTGCGGCGCTGGAGGCGCTGGGTGTCGCCGCGCCCGGCGCGCTGATCCGGGCGATGACGCTGGACGAGGCGGAGGCGCGGACTCGCGAGGCGGCGTTGGCCGCGGAGACGAATTCGGCGCGCGCCAAGGCGCTGCGCGCGGAGCTGGAGGATTGGGCGGTCGCGCGCGGCGCGGCGGGCGGTGTGCCCGTGCCGACACCGGTGGCGCCTGCGGAGCCGTCCCGGCCGTTGTCGCTGTTCATCCCGGCGGAGCGGCTGGCCGAAGCCGGCCTGGCGCTGCCCGACGCGCCGGCGCCGGTCGCCACGGTGGCGGGGGCAGGGGGCAGTGATGCCGAACTCGATGCGCTGACCGCGGCGGTCGCGCGCGCGCTGGCGGCGGGGCCGGATGGCAGGGCGCTGGGACGGCTGATGCCGTCTCCACTGCGTCCCCCGCCGGTGGTGGCCCGCGCGGAGGTGGTGGTGGCGCCGGTGGCGCCTGTCGTGAAGCCGACGGATGTCGCGGGGCCGACGAAGCGGCCGGTGTTGCTGATGCTGGTGGTTGCGGCGCTGGCGATTGCGGCGATCGTCTGGTTTTTGATGCGGACCTAAAGCCCTCTCCCCGGCATCGCAACGCTGGCCCCTCGGCCCCCAACGCGCTACCGCACGCCGATGATCCGCATTTCCGAACTGAAGCTGCCGCTCGACCATCCGGCCGAGGCGCTGCGCGAGGCCGTGGTGCAGCGGCTGGGCGTGGCCGACGAAGCGGTGCTCGGCGTCACCATCGCCCGCCGCGCCAATGATGCGCGCAAGAAATCCGCCATCCTGCTCGTCTATACCGTCGATGTCGAAGTGGCAGACGAGGCCGCCATCCTCGCGCGCTTCGCCGGCGACAATCATGTCCGCCCCACGCCCGACACCCGCTATCGCTTCGTCACCCGCGCGCCGGAACCGCCGGTGGCGCGGCGGCCGGTGGTCGTGGGGGCGGGGCCGTGCGGTCTCTTCGCCACCTTGATCCTCGCGCAGATGGGGTTCCGGCCGATCCTGCTCGAACGCGGCAAGGATGTCCGCCGGCGCACGCAGGACACCTGGGGGCTGTGGCGGCGCAGCGCGCTCAACCCCGAATCCAACGTCCAGTTCGGCGAGGGCGGGGCGGGCACCTTTTCGGACGGCAAGCTGTGGAGCCAGATCAAGGATCCGCGCTTCCTTTCCCGCAAGGTGCTGACCGAGTTCGTCGAGGCCGGCGCGCCGGAGGATATCCTTACCGAGGCGCACCCGCATATCGGCACCTTCCGCCTCGTCTCGATGGTCGAGCATATGCGCGCCAAGGTGGAGGAACTGGGTGGTGAATATCGCTTCGACACGCGCGTCGACGATATCGAGCTGGCGCAAGGGGTGGATGGCAGGCACCGGCTGATCGGGCTGCACCTGCACGATGGCAGCTTCCTCGAGACCGACCATGTCGTGCTGGCGCTGGGCCACAGCGCGCGCGACAGTTTCGCGATGCTGCACGGGCGCGGCGTCCATATGGAGGCCAAGCCCTTCTCGATCGGCGTGCGCATCGAACATCCGCAAAGCTGGGTCGACAAGGCGCGCTTCGGGGCGTGCGCCAAGCATCCCGATCTGGGCGCCGCGGCCTACACCTTGTCGCACCATTGCTCGAACGGGCGGACGGTCTACAGCTTCTGCATGTGCCCGGGCGGGCGGGTGGTGGCCGCAACCTCTGAGGAGGGGCGCGTCGTCACCAACGGCATGAGCCAATATTCGCGCGCCGAGTTCAACGCCAATTCGGGCCTCGTCGTGGGGATCGACCCGGAACGCGACTATCCCGGCCACCCGCTGGCGGGCATCGAGTTGCAGCGGCGGCTTGAGGAAATGGCGTTCGCGGCGGGCGGCGGCGATTATCGCGCGCCGGCCCAGCGGGTGGAGGATCTGCTGGCCGGCCGACCATCGAGGGCGATCGGCGAGGTCGTGCCCTCGTACAAGCCGGGCGTCACGCCCACCGATCTCGCGGCCTGCCTGCCGCCGTTCGTGATCGAGTCGCTGCGGGAGGCGATCCCGATATTCGGCCGCCAGATCGCGGACTACGACCACCCCGATGCGATCATGACCGGCGTGGAAACGCGCACTTCATCGCCGGTGCGGATCACCCGCGGGCGCGATTTTCAGAGCCTCAATGTCGAGCGGCTGTTCCCGGCGGGCGAGGGCGCTGGCTATGCCGGCGGCATCCTGTCAGCGGCGATCGACGGGATCAAGGTGGCCGAGGCGGTGGCACGCAGCATCGTAGGTGAAGTGCAGGCGGCGGGGTGAGGGCGTCAGAGCGCTTGGCAGGCGGATGCGGGAGGCGCATCCTGGCGCCATGGTCTGGGACTTAGGCGGTGCGCTGCTCAAGAAGCAGGAGAACGAGACGGCGCGGCTCGCCGATTTCGAGTTTCGCCTGCGCGTGCGGACGATGCGATTGCTGGCGGCGGAACTCGGCCGAAATGCAGACGAGATGGCGGCCCGGGTCGCGCTGAAGTCGGATGCGGCGATTCGCGACGATCTGGTGGCGGAGGACGTGACCGATGCCGCCGCGCTGGCCGGCCTGTGGGCAGCGTGCTGCGCGCGGGCGCGGGCGCAGCTTGTCGCCGAACATGGGGATCCGTCGCCGCATCGGCTCGCCTGAGCGGGCAGGGGGAACCCTGATCTCCGCCGGCCATTGCCCATCATGCGACAGCCAAGGAGGCGGATGATGGAAGATGATCGGGTGTGGGCGTTCGAGGAAAGCCTGTGGACGGGTGACGCCGAAACCTATCGCGCGGCGATCGACGAGGCCTGCCTGATGGTGCTGCCGACGCCACCCTTCGTTTTCACCGGCCAGCAGGCGATCGAAGCGGTCAGCGACACGCCGCGCTGGTCCGAGGTGAAAATCGATCAGCGCCAGGTGGTGCGGCCGCAGGAGGGTTTGATCGTCGTCGCCTATCGGGTGGTCGCGTCACGCGCGGACGGCGATCCTTACGAGGCGCATTGCACCTCCACCTATCGCCGTCTCGGGCATGAGGAATGGCGCGTCGTCCAGCACCAGCAGACGCCGCCGCTGGCGGCCTGACGCGCCGGAACGGCGGTCAGTCGACCAGCGCGCGCAGCTTTTCCATCAGCGCCTTGATGCGCTCGGCGGCTTCGGTGAAGGTGGCGACGTCCGCGCGGTTGTTGTTGCCGCGGGCTTCCTTCATCGCCTCCACATAGCTTTCCTGGTCGGCCTCGAGCGCATCGATGAGGATCTCGACCTCGTCGGACGAGAGCGCGAGCTTGATGGTCTTGGACATGGAAAAGGCCTTCATTGTCTGGGAGACGCGCCACCTAAGGACGCCGGGCGGCGATGGCAACCGCCCGTATGAGCTTAGAGGTTGGGCGTCACCAGCAGCCATGTCGCATAGGCGGCGAGCAGCACGCCAAGCGTGGCGGAGGAGGACATCATGCCCCAGCCGACCAGTGTCAGCGTGCGCGAATGCGGCCGTTGCTGACGGACGTTGCGGTGGCAGCTCGCCAGCACGAACATGCCCACCAGCGCATAGAAGAACAGCAGAAGATCACTCATCCGTATATCCCACCCGGCTTGCGCGTGTTCGCGCCTGATGCCCTTGGAATCGGAAGATAGCGCGAATCTCGCAGGCGCGAAAAGCAGATCGACGGCGAAAAGTCTCGCTTCGCCGCAGGCTGTGCAACCGAAGCGGCGAGGCGTGCGTTTGATGCCGCTTATTTCCTTCCCGGAATGTTCAACAGCCACGGCTTGATCGTGGTCGTCGGCCGCGGCTTGCCATCCAGCCGGCGCGCGCTGATCAGCCGCACGGGCGGCTGCAGCATCTGCCCCTTCATCGCCCCCACGCCGCCGCCGGTGCGCATCGCAAGGATGCGCTTCACCACGTCCATTCCCGCCACGACATGGCCGAACGCGGCATAGCCGGGCTTGCCCGGCCGTGCATCGAGCCCGGGCACCGGCCCGATCATGATGAAGAAATTGCCCATCGCCGAGCCCGGATCGCCGCCGCGCGCCATAGAGATCACGCCGTCGAGGTGGCGGATGCCGGTCCTGTCGGTCGGCTCATGGTCGATGGGGGGCAGCGAGCGGCGCCGGTCGGTGCTGATGCCGCCCTGGATGAAGCCGAATTTCGGATCGGTCCGGCGCCGCGCCGAGCGATAGAAGCTGGTATCGTCGAGCCGGCCATCATC
Organism: Sphingomonas zeicaulis; assembly: GCF_050433225.1. Lineage (NCBI taxonomy): Bacteria > Pseudomonadati > Pseudomonadota > Alphaproteobacteria > Sphingomonadales > Sphingomonadaceae > Sphingomonas > Sphingomonas zeicaulis. The sequence continues at coordinate 116,504 of NZ_JBNPXQ010000001.1, forward strand.
GACATAGGCGAGGAAATTGGCGCTGGTCTTGGGCGCATGCTTCACATCCGCGGCGATCACGATCGGACCCGCGCTGGTTTCGATGCGCACGCGGACATAGCCCGGGGTGGGGCGATTGGCCGGGGGTGCCGCGGTTGCCGGCGCGGCAAGGGCGATGATCGCGAACAGCAGGATCAGCAGGGGGCGGAGCAGCGGGAAAGCGGGCATATGCTGCAACCGCTAACAAGCGCGGTTGGCAGCCGCAACCCGAACCATGTGCGGCGCCGGGCCGCGGGGGTGGGGCGTCGCCCCGGCGCGGTGGAGCGTTGACTGCCGGTCAGCGGCGCCTGGTGTCGCCGCGCAGCCGCTCCGCATTCACCGTCGCGCGCAGCACCTCGGCGCGGGTGTCGATCTCCCGGCGTTCGCTGTCGGACAGATAGCCGTCGGCGCTATAGCGGTCGGCCAAGGTGTCGATCTGGCCGCGTTCGCGGCGCGCGCGTTTCGCCTCGCCGCGGGAGAGTTGGCCGCTGCGCCGGCCGTCGCGGATCGCGTCGCTGGCACGGCCCAGGCTGGGGCCGACCACCGAGGAGCCCGGCAGCGCCGGGGCGGGTGCGGGCCCGGTCGAGCGCTGCGCCGCGACGGGCACAACCGGCACCAGGAGCGCGATTGCAGCGACGAAGGCGAGGGTGCGCATGCATCTCTCCGGAAAGTTGCGCGTTGAGACTAACATGCTGATGGCGGCCTGCAAATCGCGAATCATCGCCCTTCGACAAGCGGATGGCGCGGGGCTATCCTCGGGCCGTCCGGCCGGGGAGGCATGGACCGAGGGAGCAGGCGATGCGTGGAACGGTTCTGGGGTTCGATCCGGCGGTCGGAGAGGGCGTGATCGCCACCGAGGATGGCGGGCGCGTGCGCTTTATGCGGGCTGCGTGGCGCAGTCCGGGCGAGCCGTTGCCCGGCCGGCTGGTCGACTATGCGCTGGCGGAGGATGGCGCCGCCGACATCTTCGTGGTGCCTGGCACGGCGGGCGCGCTGGTGGCCGGCGCGGAACCGCCGGAGCGGCGCAGCATCATCTATGGCGCGGTCTCGCTCTCCTGCGCATTGTTCACCTATATGCTGGGGCCGTTCGGCATCCTGACCGTGATCCCGGCGCTGGTGTTCGGCATTATGGGGCGCACTGCCGGCCGTGGGCTGGCGGACCGGACGGGCTATTATCTCAGCACCGCGGGGCTTGTGCTGTCGCTGATCGCGCTGCTGCTGGTGGTGCTGACCCTGGCGGCGGTGTTCGGCTTCATCAGCTTCCTGACGTGGATGCAGGGCTTTTCCTGACGCCATTGAAAGGCGCGCCACGGCTGGTAGGGTTTGCCACGCAAGATGGCGCGCGAGGGGGAGCGATGCGGACGGGGGCGATGGTGAGGATGTCCGGCTATGCCGGGCTGGCGGCGTTGCTGGCGGCCGCGGCGGGGTGCGGCAAACTGCCGGGCGCGGCGCAAACGACGCTCGACCTGCTGGAGCAGGGATCGCCCAAGGCATGCGTGGCCGAGGATGTGCAGAAGGTGCTGCGCACCATGATCCGCCCCGAACCGGGCAGCTTCGCCTTCACCACCATGGCGGAGGCGGATGCGAAGCGCGTGATCGAAAGCTTCGCGATCGATTTCGAACAGGTGACCCTGGAGTCAAAGGATGAGGATGTTTCGCGCGTGACCTGCAGTGCCCAGGCGATCGTCAGCAACACGCGCGGCGTGCGCAGTTCGGGGCTGGCGATCCGTTATGATGTGAAGCCGGCGGCCGAGGCCGCCGCCGAAAAATTCGTGGTGAGCGGCGATGTGAGCAGCGCGACCGCCTTTCTTTCCGGCGCGGCGCTGGCGGCGATTACCGCCGAAGTGCTGGGCGGCGAGCGCCAGGGCGATCCTTCGCCCGCGGCCAGCCCCACCGGCGAGGCGACGGGCACGGCCGCGGGCGCGGGGCTGATCGGCTGACATGCGTGGGATCCTGATCGCAGCGGCGGGTGCCGCCACAATGTTCACCGGGCTTGTCGGGGTCGCAGGCCTGCCGGGCACTGCGGCGCAGGCGCAGGGCCATGTGTTCGTGCCGAAGAAATTCTTCACCGGCGTGACCGAGGGAACGGGTTCGGTGAAGATCGTGCTGCACAAGGCGCGTGCGATCCACGTCCGCTCGGTGGGCCGGGTCGAGCATGACGGCACGCTGGTGCTCGACCAGCGGGTGGAGCAGGAAGGCGAAAAGCCGATGCAGCGCCAGTGGCGGCTGCGCGAAGGCGCCGGTGGCCAGATCAGCGGCAGCCTGAGCGACGCCAAGACGCCGGTGACGGGCAAGGTCGCCGGGCCGGTGCTGACGCTGAGCTATCAGATGAAGAGCGGCGAGAAGGTTGCGCAGGTGATCACCCTGGCGCCTGACGGACAGAGCGCGCTCAACAAGATGACGATCCACCGCTTCGGGATGAAGGTGGCGACGCTCGAGGAGACGATCCGGCGGAAGTGAGGGAGGGGCCGCCGCCATGCCCGCCGTGCCCGCCATCCGCGGCCTCAACCATCTGACATTGGCGGTGACCGACGTGGAACGCTCGGTCGCCTTCTATCGCGACCTGCTGGGCTGCCGGTTGCGCGCGATCTGGGCGGACGGCGCCTATCTGGAGGCCGGGCCGCTGTGGCTGTGCCTGTCGCGCGATCCCGCGGCGGTGGACGCGGCGCGCGGGGACTATACCCATTATGCGTTCGACGTGGATCCGGCCGGGTTCGACACGCTCTGCGCCGCGATCCGCGCGCAGGCGGTGATCTGGAAGGAGAATCGCAGCGAGGGCGGCTCGCTCTATTTCCTCGATCCGGACGGGCACCGTCTGGAGGTGCATATCGGCACGCTGGCTTCGCGGCTGGCGCATTATCCTTGCGCTGCGGAGAGGGACGCGACGGTGCTGGAGTGAGGGCCGTGCGACGACCAGCCTCCATCCACGGGTGACGGGGAACAGAGGCTTTCCGATGACGGCGTGACGTCGCCCGCGATTCAAGCCGCGGACGACTCCCCCTAGTCCGCGCCTCGTGAAATCCCCGCCCCACCCCCATGAGCAGGACATGGCCCTGCTCCTCGCCGAGCCCGCCTTCTGTCGGTTCCTCGCGCGAATGGTGCAGATGGCGGGGCTTCTCACCCCCGCGAGTAACGGCGCCGATGGGCGCAATCTTCATTTTCATGAGGGGCGGCGCAGCCTGGCGCTCGATTTGCTGCGCGAGGCCGAGGCGGGGCAGCCGGTGGCGGCGCGGCATCCGCATGCAGTGGCGACCCTGGTCGCGGCGCTGACCGCCCCCAAGCCTTCCCGTCCCCCACAGCCGGCGGCGCGCCGCGGCGAGGAGCCTGACCCACGCTATGACGACATCGACGACGAGCAACCCGATCCCGCTCTCGACGCAGGCGGCCGCGCCGCCGGCTGAATCCTTGCCGACCGCTCTGGGCGGCGAGGCGCCCGTGCCCGAGGATCTCGAGGCGCGGCTTTATCCCGATCCGGCGGCGGCGACGGAGGGGGCGCCGGCACCGGTCGCGGACGAAGGCGTGCCGGAAAGCTATGCGCTGGCCGCGCCAGAAGGCGTCGAACTCGACGCCGAACTGGTGCTGGAGGCGACGCCGGTGCTGCGCGAGCTTGGGCTCAGCAATGAGGCGGCGAGCAAGCTGGTGCCGGTGGCGGCGAAGCTGGTGGAAAGTGCGGGGACGCGGGCGCTCGACGGGCTGATCGAGGCGGGCGAGCGGCAGCGGCGCGACTGGTTGGAGGCGGCGCGCGCCGACACCGAGATCGGCGGGCGGCGCTGGAACGAGACGCTGCGCAGCGCCGGGGTCGCGCTCGACGCGTTCGGGTTTCGCGGCGGCCACCCGTTCCGGCAGGCGCTGGAAGATACCGGCTTCGGCAACCACCCCGACATGATCCGCCTGTTCGCGCGGCTCGGCGCGATGGTGGGCGAGGACGGCCAGTTCGTGCGCGGCGATGCCGGGGCGCGGGGGCGTCGGTCGACCGAGGAGATCTGGTACGGCGGGGAGTGATCTTCCGCCCCCTTTTTCCAACTTTTCGTGGGCGGATGCTTCGGAGCCGAAGAGGCTCGCTTCGCTCGCGCCCTCACCCAACCCGTGCGGCGGGGGGGGGGGGGGGGGGGGGGGGGGGGGGGGCCCCCCCCCCCCCCCCCCCCCCCCCCCCACGCCCGCCAAATGCGGGAAAGGGCTTCTTCTTCTCTCAAGGAGCAGTGATACATGGCAACGATCGGCAATAGTTTCGTCAACCTGATCGATCTCTACCGCTCGATGGGGCCGCAGGGGGAGATCGATGCGAGCGTGATTGAGGTGCTGCATCGGCTTTCGCCGACGGTGAAGGATGCGATCGCCACCGAGTGCAACATGGGCACCACCCACAAGCACACGATCCGCACCGGCCTGCCCTCGGTCACCTGGGGGCGGCTCTATCAGGGCATTCCGCAGTCCAAGAGCACCAAGGCGCAGGTGGAGGATACCACCGGCTTCGTCGAGGGGCTCTCGACGATCGACGAGCGGCTGCTCGACATCTCGCCCAATCCGGCGGCGACGCGGCTTTCGGAGGCGGAGGGCTTTCTGGAAGCGATGGTGCAGGAGGTGGAGACCGGCATCTTCTATTCGGACGTCGCCTCGACGCCGGAGAAGTTCAGGGGCCTCGCCGCGCGCTACAATGTGTCGGGCGGCAGCGGTGCCGGCAACCAGATCGTCAAGGCGGGCGGCGCGGGCGCCGACAATACCAGCATCTGGTTCGTCACCTGGGGCGAGAGCCAGACGACCCTGCTGTTCCCCAAGGGCACCCGCGCCGGCCTGCAGCGGCAGGATATGGGCCGCCAGCGCGTGCTGGATGGCGACAACAACGCCTATTATGCGATGGAGGAACAGTTCCGCTGGCATGTCGGCCTGGCGGTGCGCGACTGGCGCTATAACGTGCGCATCGCCAATATCGACGTGAGCGAGGCGCAGGCCGGCAATGTCGACCTGTACCGCTTCATGCGCCAGGCCTTCTACAAGCTGCAGGGCCGCCGCGCGACCAAGATGGACGATCCCAACGCGGCGAAGAACGGCCGCACCGTGATCTACATGAACCGCGACATGCTGGAGGCGCTGGACGCGCTCGCCACCAATGACGGTGCCGGCGACAATTTCGTGCGGCTGACGCCGATGCAGCTCGAGGGGCAGGAGGTGATGTCCTACCGCGGCATCCCGATCCGCGAGACCGATGCGCTGGTGAACAACGAAGCGCTCGTCGCCTGAGCCCTCTTTTCGACGGAGATACTCGACATGATCATCGACGATACTTTGGTGCTTTCGGAGAACCAGGCGATCACGGCCGCCGCGGGATCGGCAAACGTGATCGACCTCGGCGCGATCGGCACCGCCTTCGGCCACGCCGCCCCGCTGGCGCGCGACGTGGGCAAGGGCGGCCGCGTGCCGATCTCGATCGCGGTGACGGAGGCGTTCGCCGGCCTCACCACGCTGACGATCTCGCTGCAGGTGGACGACAATGCCGCCTTCTCCTCGCCCAAGACGGTGGCGAGTTCGGGCGCGATCCCGGTGGCGGCGCTGGTCGCGGGCTATCGCCCGAGCTTTCCGGATCACGTGCCGGAAGGGGCGGACGAGCGGTATATGCGGCTGTTCTATACGCCGGCGGGCACCGCGACGGCGGGGCGGATCACCGCGGCGATCTCGGCGGGGCGGCAGAGCGGGTGAGGGATCTGCTTGTGGCGTAAGAAGGGGCGGGCCGTCTGGCTCGCCCATTTTTGTTGATGTGCCGCAAATACCGAAAATCATTCAGATATATGGACAGTATAGCGCGCTTTCTCTAGGGCTCGGTTGGGGGAAGACGGGGCATTTTTGATTCGCATGTTCTGATCGCGGCCGCTGCGGCGTGCCTGGCGAGCGGCGTATTGGCGCCGGCGGTGGCGGCGCAGGGTGCGGCGACGCCTGGCGAAGATGCGCGGACTGCGGACCTCTCGGCGGTGGAGGTGTTCGCCTTTGCCGACGCGGCCAGGGGCCGCGGCGACTTTGCCAGCTCCGAGACGGCCTATCGCGCGCTGGCGCAGGATCGTGACGTGGAGGTCCGCAGCGAGGCGCGCTTCCGGCTGGGCATGATGCTTGCCGACGATCTGCGCCGCTACACCGACGCCGCGATCGAATTCCGCCGCATTCTCGATGAGAAGCCCGGGGCAGCGCGGGTGCGGCTGGAACTGGCCCGGATGCAGGCCATGCTCGGCAATCTCGGCGCCGCCGGGCGCGAATTGCGCGCGGCGCAGGCCACCGGCCTGCCGCCGCAGGTCGAGAAGCTTATCCGCTTCTATGCGCAGGCGCTGAACGCACGCAAACCGATCGGAGGATCGTTCGAACTGGCGATCGCGCCGGACAGCAACATCAACCGCGCCACACGCTCCAACAGCCTCGGCACGGTGATCGGCGATTTCACGCTGGACGAGGATGCGCGCGCCCGATCCGGTATCGGGTTGTCGCTGCGTGGCCAGGGCTATTTCCGGCAAGGCATCGGCAAGACCACCGATCTGCTGCTGCGCGCCTCCGGCAACGCCGCTCTCTATCGCGCCGGCGACTTCAACGACATCTCGCTGGGCCTCGACGCGGGGCCGCAGATTTCATCGGGGCAGGATCGGATCACGATTTCCGCCGGCCCGGTTTGGCGCTGGTATGGCAACCGGCCGTTCAGCGTGACGCTTGGCGGTACCGCCAGCCTGCAGCATCCCACCGGCAGGCGCAGCCAGATGCGGCTGGAGGGCGGCATCGGCCGGATCAGCAATCATCGCAACGACCAGCAATCGGGGACGAGCCTCAGCGCGTCCGCGAGCCTCGATCGCGCGATCACCGCGCGGTTGGGTGGTGGCATCCAGCTCTATGGCTATCGCGAGGCGGCGCGCGATCCCGGCTATGCGTTGAGCACGGGGGGAGCCGCGATCTACGGCTTTCGCGAGATCGGCCGCACGACGCTGGTGGCGACGCTCGGCTACAGCCATCTCGAGGCGGACGCACGGCTGTTTCTCTACCCGCGGCGACGCATCGAGGATCGCTATTCGGCGAGCCTCGCCGCGACCCTGCGCGCGCTTCATGTCGGCAGCTTCGCGCCGTTGGTCCGCCTGCGGTGGGAGCGCAACCGATCGTCGATCGAACTCTATGACTACAAACGGGTGGCCGCCGAATTCGGCGTGACATCGGCATTCTGAAGCGGGGGCATATGATGAACAGGGCGCGTCTGATCCACTCGGCATCCTTCATGGCGCTGGCGCTGGTCGGCGCCACGCTTTCCGGCTGTGGCGGCGGTGGTGGCGGGGTGGGCAGTACGCCGACGCCGCCCCCGACACCGACGCCAACGCCAACGCCGACGCCGACGCCCACTCCGACACCCACACCCACACCCACACCCACACCCACACCAACGCCGACACCGACGGGACGGAACCCCGATCTCATCGCGCCTCTGGTGTCCGAAACATTCGCCAATGATAGTGTGCTCGGCACGATATCGGTCTCGAAGAGCAGCGGTGCCACCACGCAAGGCGCACGGGCGGCAAACCTGACCATCGCCTATGACCAGGCACGCAACAGCTATCGGGTGAGCGATGGCGGCCTCAGCCAGACCTTCGCGCGCGGCGATATCGATCCGGCGCAGAGCAACGCGCAGATCACCACCTACAAGAAGACACAGGGCGGGACGACCGACTTCCTGACGCTGAGCAATGCCGGGACCGGCGCCGGCCAGACGCGCTATGTCGGGGCTGCCTTCTGGCAGCGGCAGAGCGAGGATTCCGCCAATGTGAGTGGCCGGTTCTATGCCACGGCCTATGGTGTCCAGACCCCCGACAACGCGGTGCCGCGGGCCGGCGCGGCCGGCTTCGACATTCAGATGGTGGGCGCCTCGACCTTCTACACAAATGTTTATGGGGTGGCCGGCGGAGGGCGGCTGGATGTCGATTTCGCCAGCGGCGGCATCAACGGGTTCGTCGACTATGCGGAAACAGACCTGCAGACGGGTATCGTGGGCGGCGGTGACAAAATCCGCATCCAGGGACTGATCAGCAGCGGCAGCAATGAGTTCTCTGGCAAGCTGCGGTTCGACAACGCGCGCTTTTCGGGTGCGAACGGCATCAACGGTTCCTTCTACGGCCCGGGAGCCGAGGAGGTGGGGGCAGCGCTTTTCGCCGAAGGGCAGAATGCGGCGTTGGCCGGTGCCGTCTGGGGCAAGCGCGGTACGACACAGCCCAACCAGGGCAACAGTCTGGAGCCTTTCAGCCCAACCTTCTTCGTACCCGTCTCTGCATCGATCGAGGGCACGCGCGGGACTAGCGGCCGGTTTTCGGATGTTGCCGAGGCCGAAGCGATCAGGGCTTTCTACACGGATAATCCTACCGCGCGGTTCGTCTATCGCACGCCGACGCGTATCGATCGCTACGGCGCCCCTGGTAACAGGATCATGAGCAATCTCTCTGCGACCAGGACAGACCTGATTGCCGGCCTGCAACTGGACGCGACCGGCCCGACCTGGGTTGCCGACGCCATCCTGTTTGGCCGCGATACGCCCCTCGCGGCGATACCGCGTACGGGATTGGCTTCTTTCGACGTCGTGCTGGCAGGACTGGCGATGCCGAACGGCGCGGCGATGCAGTCGCTTGAAGGGCGTGGCTCGTTGCGCGCGGATTTCGGTAGCGCCACGATCTCGACATTGGGCAGCTACAATACCCACGCATTCACTTCGGGCTCGCTCTACAGCGATTCGCTGGTAGGCTATGGAACGCCGGTCACCGGCACCGGCGCCTGGACGGGCAATGGCCGGATCGTAGCGAGCGATGGTGCGATCACGGGCACGATCGATCTGACGGGCGCATTGACCTACTCAGGCACGATCGAGGGCGGCTTCTTCGGCGCCACCGCGCAGGAAGTGGGTGCCGTGATCCAGGCCAACGGCGCCGGCGGCAACCGGCTCGTCGCCGAATTGAATGGCGGGCGAGGTACGGATATCTCGGCGGCGCAGAATGGCCTGCTGGCGCTGACGCAGCCCACGGTTTTGCAGGGCGGGGAGACGCAGTTCGCCCATCGCCCGCAAGAAGGCGTCTATATCGATGAGGTGCAGATCACCTATGATCCAGCGGCCGGAAGCTATGCGATCAAGAGCAGCCCGCCCGGCGGCTATACCAGCGCGCCGTTGCCGGTCGATCTGACGCTCCGCGCCGCCGATCGCAGCGCGACGGAAAGCGATGCGCGGTTCGACGTCTTCCATGGTGCCAACTATGATGGCCGGATCTACCGCCCGGGCAACGGCAATACCGAACTGGCGCTGACCTATACGAGTTTTGCCGAGATAACCGAACAGGGGCGGTCCAATGGCCGTGACGTTATCGCCACGCATTATATCGTGTTCGGGGGGCGGACGCCGGCATTCCAGGTGCCGACGAGCGGGAGCGCCAGCTACAGTGGCGTGGTCTATGGTCGGGGCAGGGATGGAAGCTTCTCCAACGACGCCGCACTGTCAGGCACGAGCAACCTCACGGCGAACTTCGGCAACGGTGCAATGCGTTTGACGATGAACCTGGTTTCTACCGATCGTGAGACCGGTGCCACGCGCGCGATCAACGGCGTCAGCTTTTCCGGATCGCTGGGCCGCCCCGCAGACGGCGGCGATCGCAGCCGCTTCGCCCTCGACGCGGGGTCGCGCTACAGCGGTTGGGCAATCGGCCAGTTCAACGGCTTCAATGCGCAGGAATTCGCGGCGAGCTTCAACCTGGGAATCTCCCCCAATACGGGCCAGTATGGCGATACCTCGAACTTTGCGGGTGTGACGGTGGGAAAGCGCGACTAGCAGGGGGCGGATGGTAACCGGGGGCGTCCTGCGCGGACGCCCGCGATTCACGCCCCGCCGCCACACCCCTACCCCCGCCGCCATGGCAAGCAGCATATCCATCTGCAACATGGCGCTGGCGGAGATCGGTGCCGATGCGATCGCCTCGCTCGAGGAGGAATCGGTCAGCGCGCGCGAATGTGCGCGGGCGTTCGATCAGTGCCTGGGCGAACTTCTCGAAATGGCCGAATGGGGCTTTGCGGAGCGGCGCACGGCGCTGGCCGAGCTGCCCAATGACCGGCCCGGCGAATGGCGGCATGCCTATGCGCTGCCGGTGGATCTCGGCAATGCGATCCGGGTGCGGCGGGCGGATGCGCGGGCGCCGGATGCGGCGCCGATCTCCTTCCTGATCGCGGGCGGCAAGCTTTACTGCGACGTCGCGCCGGCGCTGTTCGATTATGGCCGCGCCAGCGTGTCGCCCGCCGAACTGCCGGCATTGCTGGTGCGCGCGCTGGTGCTTGAGATTGCGGCGCGGATCGCCTTCCCGGTCAAGAAGGATGGCCGGCTGAAGGAAGGGCTGATCCGCCAGGCGGAGGTGGCGCGGGCGCGTGCCATCGCCGATGACGAGAACCGCAACCCGCGCCACACGCCGGCCTATGCCAGCCCCGTCGATACGGCGCGGCTGGGCTGGGAGGTGGCGTGATGTTTCGCGCCGGCCAGGTCAATTTCTCAAAGGGCGAGATCGCGCCGCGGCTCTATGGCCGCTTCGACGTGGAAGCCTATGCCGCCGCGCTCAAGCGCGCGCGCAACATGATCGTGATGAAATATGGCGGCATCACCAAGCGGCCGGGCACGCGGCTGGTGGCCGAGGTGCTCGATCCGACCCGGCCGGTGCGGCTGGTGCCGTTCCAATTCTCGCTGACGCAGACCTATGCGCTGGAATTCGGCCATGGCTATATCCGCCCCTGCGCGGCGGGCGGCGCGGTGCTGGGCGATGAATTGCGGCTGGCCGATGTCTCCAACGAGCCCAGGGCGCGGCTGACCGCCTATTTCCACGGCTATGCCCAAGGCGATCATGTCTATCTGAGCGGCATTTCGGGGTCGATCGGCGAGCGGCTGAACGGTCGCTTCTGGCGGGTGGTGGAGGTGGTCGATGCCGACCATTTCATCATCGATGCGGATACCAGCGCGCTCGACGTGTTCGCGGGTGCGACCGGCGGCATCGATCGCACCGCGCCGCCCGCACCGGCACCCGAAACGCCGGCGGTGCCGCCGCCCGCGCCGCAGCCGCAACCGCCCCGGACGGGCGGCGGTGGCGGCGGCTTCTGCGTCGCGGCCGACACGATGATCCTGATGGCCGACGGCAGCGAGCGTGTCGCGCTGGCGCTCAATGCGGGCGACCGGGTGATGACCCGCCATGAGGTGGCGATGGAATGGGGCGTCTACCCCGTCGCCGCGGTCGAGGTGGTGAAAGAGGATGTCGTCGCCGCGGTGATCGACGGGCGGCGGCTGGTCGCGACGCCGGCGCATCGCGTGTGGACGCCGGCGAAGGGCTGGCACGAGATGCGCACGATCGGCACACCCGCGGGCCGCGCGCTGGTCGTGAAGATCATGGTCGAGCATGCGCACACCTATGTCTCCAACGGTGTGCTCAGCCACAACATCAAGATCGTACGGGAGCATGAGGCCTGATGGGCGTCGCGCGGGTATATCGGGCGGGGTCGCCCTTCAATGGCGTGGAACTGGCCGAGCTCGACCTCGAGCAGAATGCCGACACGCTCTACCTCGCCCATCTCGATCATCCGCCCGCCAAGCTGGTGCGGCGCGGCCATGCCGACTGGGAAGTGGTGAGCCTGAGCTTTGGCCCCGCAATCGCGGCGCCCGGCGGCGTCAATGCGGTCGCCACCGTCGCCAACACCGATTCCGAGAATGACGGCAACGGCTATTTCCCGCAATCCGCCACCTATGTGGTGACCGCGGTGAATGACGAGAGCGGTCAGGAAAGCCGTGCCTCGGCGCCGGACAGCGCGTTCAACGACCTCACCCTCAAGCGCAATTATAACGGCATCAGTTGGGGCGCGGTGACGGGGGCGAGCCGCTACAATCTCTACAAGGCCGACAACTCGCAATTCTACGGCTATATCGGCACGACCGAGGACCTGTTCTTCCGCGACGACAATATCGGCCCGGCGCTCGATCGTGCGCCGCCGCAGGGGGACAATCCTTTCGCGGCGGCGGGGGATTATCCCTCCACTGTGACCTTTCACGAGCAGCGGCTGCTGTTTGCGCGCACCGCCAACCACCCCAATGCGGTGTGGGGATCGCGCGCCGGCACATCCGAATTCGAGAATTTCGACCGGTCGCGCCCGCTGCGGGACAGCGATGCCTATAGCTTCGCGATCGCGGCGGGGCGGGTGAACGCGGTCAACCAGCTCGTTTCCACCACCAGCCTGATCGCGCTGACCGGCGATGCGATCTTCAACGTCGATGGCGACGGGCAGGGCGGGGTGCTGACCGCCAATGCCCAGGCGGTGCGGCGGCAGGTGGGGCGCGGCTGCGCGCGGCTGAACCCGCTGCTGATCGACAATGTCGTGTTCTACCGTCCCTCGGTGGGCAATGCGGTGCGCACGCTGAACTATGCGTTCGAGGTGGAGGGGCTGAAATCCAACGATGTCTCGATCTTCTCGCCGCATCTGTTCGAGGGGCATGACATCGTCAGCTGGGCCTATGCGCAGGAGCCGCGATCCCTGATCTGGGCGGCGCGCGCGGACGGCAAATTGCTCTGCTTCACCTGGGAACAGGAACAGAATGTGTGGGGCTGGACGCTGTGCGAGACCGACGGGCGCGTGCTTTCGGTCTGCGCGATCAGCGAGGGCGGCGAGGACCGGCTCTATCTGATCGTCGAGCGCGACATGCCCGGCGGCACCCGCCGCTTCGTCGAGCGGATGGCGGCGGCGCGGTGGGAGGATGTGGCGGAGAGCTGCTATCTCGACTGCGCGGTTTCCGCCGAATTCGACGAGGCGCAGGCGAGCTTCACCGGGCTGTGGCACCTGGAAGGGCGCAGCGACGTGGCCGGCATCGTCGACGGCGCGGCCGTGACCGGGCTCAGCGTGAGCGGCGGGCGGGTGACCTTGCCGCCCTCGATCGGCACCGGCCGCAAGGTGACCTTCGGGCTGCCCTATGCCGCCGAGGTGCGATCCCTGCCGCTGCGGGTGAACGCGGAAGGTGAGGGCTGGACGATCGGGCGGCGCCAGCAGGCGGGGCAGATCGTGCTGGATCTCGCCGACACGCGATCGATCCGCGCCGGCGTGGCGCCGGACAAGCTGTTTCCGGTGAAGCAAAGGCTGGACGAGGCGTGGGGCGATCCCGATGCGCTGATGAACGGCGCCTATCTGGTCGACAGCGCCAACCATGTTTCCGGCGATGCCGAGGTGCATGTGCGGCAGGATGCGCCCTTGCCCTTCACCTTGCTGGGGCTGTTCATGGAGCCGGTGATCGGTGGCTGAGGTGCGCATCGTGCCTGCGCGGCCGCGCCATGTGCGCCGCATCGCGCGGGGGATGCGCACCGTGGACCGGCGCGAATGCGCGGCGTTCGGCCTCGATCCGCGCGCGGCGCTGCGCCGCGGGCTGGCGGGATCGGCCTTGTGCTGGACGGCGCTGGTGGATGGCGAGCCGGAGGCGATGATCGGCCTGGTCGTTCGATCCGCGGTGGCGGGCGAGGGGATGCCCTGGCTGCTCGGCACTGACCGGGTGATGACGCAAGGCCGCGCGCTGCTGGCGCTGGGACCGGGGGTGATCGCCGAGATGCAGGCGCTGACGCCGCGGCTGTCGAACCGGGTGGCGGTGGAGAATGCACGCGCGATCCGGCTGCTCAGGCGCTGGGGGTTCGTGGTGGAGGATGCGGCGCGGGAGATTGGCGGGGTGATGTTCCTGCCGTTCGGGATGGGCCCGATCTAACCCCCTCTTTGCCCTCGCCCCTACGGGGAGAGGGAAAGGTCCGCGTAGCGGATCAGGGAGAGGGGCAGTCGCGCCAAGCGTAAAGGCCTGACGGGTTCGCTCTGAACAAGGCCGACCAAGCAGCCGTGCCAAGCTCTCCAAACCCTTACGCCAGGCGCGACTCCCCCTCTCCCCGGCCCTCTCCCCGTAGGGGAGAGGGAGAAAAAACCTCCCTCTTCAGGAGAAAGTCCAATGATCGACGATGATCCCGTCGCCGCGCGTGCGGCGCGTCGTGATGTGCTTGAACGCGCGCTGGCCGAGACGCGGCAGGGGCACGCCGAGGCTGCTTATGCCGCCGAGACCGGCACCGGCGACGGCAAGGCACTCGCCCGTGCCACTGCCGCATTGCGTGCAGCCGAGGACAGCCTCGTCGCGCATGATGCCGCAGCACGTGAGGCGGAGGCTCGCGCCGCCATCGTCGCGGCGGCCGAGCGCCGCGCCGCGCGTGCGGCCGCGCGCGACGCCGTCGAGGCGGAACTCGCCACCCGCGAGACCATCGCCGGTGAGATCGATGCCGCGCTGGCGCTGCTGGGGGAGGCGGCGCGGCGCTATGATGCCGCCGGCGCCGCCATAGCTTCCGCGCTCAGACCCTTCGCGGATGCGTTCGGCGGCGCGACCGCGCTGGCCGACGCGATCGAGACCGTCCGCCCGCCGATGCGGCGCGAGCGGATCATCCTGGGCGGGTTGCTCGCGCGCGCCGGGCTCGATCTCGGCCGCGTCGATTGCCGCGCGGCGGCGCTGCGGGTGGGTGACAAGGGGTTCGCCGCGCGTGTCGCGGCACGGCGGCGGCGGGTGGCGGACGCGCTGGCGCCGCTGGCGCCACTGGGCGAGGAGTTGCGCTGATGGCGCGGGTTCCGGTCTATGAGGGCGATCGCGTGGCGCCCGCTTCGCCGATGGGGGCGCGGTTGCGTCCGGTCGACAATGGCGGCGGCGTGTGGGGCGGCGTGGCGCAGGGGCTGCAGTCGCTGGGCGGCGGGCTCAACCAGATGAGCGACGACGCCAAGACCATTTCGGACATCAACGGCGCCAAACGGCTCGATATCGAGGCCAGCGACGGCATCGCCGCGATTCAGCGCGACGCGCTGGGTGCGAAGGGGGAGGCGGCGCCGGCCGCGGCGGCGGATGCCGATCGGCGCCTGACCGAGATGGCGACCGCGATCCTCGAACGCGCGCGCACCGATCCGGAGCGGGCGGCGGTCTCGCAATCGCTCGAACGGCGCATGGCCTTGTCGCGGCGGCTGATGGCCACGCATCTCGACCGGGAGGTGCGCGCTGGCGCCGAGCAGGTTGCGCAGGATCGCGCCACGCAGAGCGCCCGCCTCGCGGTCGAGGCGGATGATGAGGAGGATTATCATACCCAGCTCCGCACCGGGCTCAACGAGATCACGGCGGCGGCGCGGCGGCGCGGCGAGGATGCGGCGGCGATCGCCGAGCGCGGACGGGCCTATATGAGCGATGTCGATCGCCGGCGGATCCAGCGCTTCGTCGATGGCGAGCGGCTGGGCGCGGCGGAGGCTTTTCTGGTCCAACGGCGCGCGGAAATGGCGCCGGCGGAGCGCGCCGCCGCCGAACGGGCGCTGGAGGCGCCGCGCCGCAGCGCCCGCGTGCGCGCGATCGCCGATGGCGCGGAGGCGCGCGTGGCCGAGGCGCAAGGCGCCGATGACCAGGGCGGCGGGCTGGCGGCGATGGCACCGCGCGAGCGGCTGGCCGCGCTGCTCGCATCGCTCGACGCCGACCGCAGCCTCGACCCCGCTGACCGCAGTGCCGCCAAGGACGAACTCGTCCGGCGCGAGAATGCCGCCGCCATCACGCGCCGCGCCGACGAACGCGCCGCCGAGCGCGCGGCGTGGGACTTCGTGGAGGCGCGAGGGAAGGGCGGCTTCACCAGCTTTGGCCAGTTGCCCGCCGCGATCCGCGCGACGCTCTCCCCTGAAGCGCGCGATCAGTTCGACGCGCTGGCGCTGATCAATGGTGATCTGCGCCCGGCGAAGGAGGATGGCGACGCGGCGTGGAGCCTGAAGGCGCTGGCGCATGAAGACCCGCAGGCCTTTCTCGACACCGATCTGCGCGGCTGGCGGGGCGCGTTGACCAGCCGCAGCTTCGACGAACTGACGGAGATGCAGGAGCTGATCCGCACCGCCCCCAACGGGCCGGAACTGGCACTGCAGCGCCGGGTGTTCGAGGGCGTGGGCCGGGCGCTGGGCGGCACGGAGGATGCGGGCGCCGAAGAGATGGCGCCGCGGTTCGACGATGGCGTGTATCGGCCGGGGGAGAGCGGCGGGGCGATGCTGCGGGCGGAGCCTTATAGGGTGCCGGCGGCGGGTGGGGCGGGGTTGTTCCGGCGCGTCTCGGGAGAGCAGCGCCCGCGCATCCGGATCTTGCCGCCGGCATGGCCGTCACCGATGCGGCGGGGCAGGTTGCCGCTCGTCCGGCCGAAAGGCTGGCAGGCTTGGCATGATGAATTGCCGGCGCCGCCGCCTTATTTTGGGCCGGGATCGGGCAAGTATCGGTCCGAGCGCCCAACCCTCAGGCATTACGAGATGCGTGTGGAAGCCCATGGTCTCGTTGGTGGCGCAATATTGAAGGGGATGCCGCAAGCCAGGAGGATGATGTGGCACTATCTCCACGGCGATGGTGCGGTCGTCAGGCCGGATATCGTGGCAATGCGCGACGAAATTCCGGAATTTAAACGGGATTCTGATAAAGGCCTGCGTCAGTTGAATGGATGGGTCTCGAACTATGTGAAAAATAACTACGCTGGGAAACCTATGTCGTTTCGAGTGGGAGCGGACTGGTCGACCTATGAGGGAACGACGCCGGTGGATGGAACGCCGGCGGCGGATTGGCACTATGCGCTGAACGGATTTCATTTCGCGCATAGCGCACAGGTTTCGGTGACGCCGTCTGCTGACGGCAGTGTTTCGGTATCGATCGTTCCTCAACTACACGTGTTCGACCGCTACAATTGGGACAGGCGTTATGCGACCGTCAAAGGAAGCATCCTCGGCCATGAATTTACGCGCGCTTATCTCGACAAGGATTTTGCCCAGTTACATCGCGCGGGATTGGCACGTGATTTCGACGTGGTCGGAGCCCTGACGATGCCATCGTCCACACTCTCGATCCGCCCGGCTCGGCGAGCCAAGGCGGTCACGGGTGGCACCTGATGGCTCGGCCCGAGCGCCGTTACAGCGATGTAATGGCG
The DNA here is from genome assembly GCF_050433225.1 of Sphingomonas zeicaulis. NCBI lineage: Bacteria > Pseudomonadati > Pseudomonadota > Alphaproteobacteria > Sphingomonadales > Sphingomonadaceae > Sphingomonas > Sphingomonas zeicaulis. The sequence goes on from NZ_JBNPXQ010000001.1 coordinate 133,519, forward strand.
ACGGTTCTGCTTTCTCCGATTAGAAGCGGGAGCGTCAGATGATCGGATCGCTGGGAGAGGGGTGGGCATGACGTCGAGCAGGAGGGCGCGAGGAACGAGAGTTCACGTGCTGGCATTGGGTGCCGCGTTGCTGCTGGCATCGTGCGACAATATCCATATCGGGCCAGTCGAGGCGGCGCCCGATATCGCGTTGACGCCCCAGCAGGTCAGCGCCGTCCGCCTGAAGGGTGGATGGGGGCCTTTGCCGCCTTCGGCGCACGATGTCCGTCTGTTCGTGTATGATCCCGGAAAGGACTCCGAAACCCAGTTGCTGCGGTTCCGCCTCAAGACCAGTGAGGCGGATGCGCTTGCCAGCCGGTTGTTGGCCGGGGGGCGACCGGTGGGCCGGGGCAACTGCTTGTGGGCCCTCTCCGACTATATGGCGTGGTGGCCGAAGGGGTGCCCCGAAGGCGCTGAGGAAGGGGAGCGTGACAATCTCGATCGTGGCTTCGCACGCGTGATCCTGCGCAATGAAGGCGAGATGTCGACGATGTGGCTCGGCCTCGGTGCCGGCTGGCACTGAGTCCTGGGGCTGGCAGCAGGAAAGAGAGCATGCTCAAAAACAAGGGATGCTTCGTGTCGCTCTGGTGTTGCTGGGCTGTTGGGTCGCGGCCGCGGTGTTGCTTTTTGGCGGGCTGGCGCTGTTCGGGTGGCTGACGCGAACACCGCCCGCGCCGGACGTTGCCTTGACGCAGGCCAAAGTGCGCGCGGTTCGCATGAAGGGTGGCTGGGGGGCGCTGCCGCCCTCTGCCCGGGACGTCCGGCTGTTCGTTTACGACCCCGGCGGCGATGGCGAGACGCAGTTCCTGAAGTTTCGCCTCAAGACCAGTGAAGCCGACGCACTTGCCAGCCGGCTGCTCGCCGGCGGTCGGCCGGTGGGCCAGGGCGGGTGCCTGTCGACCATGGCGAGCGACATGGTCTGGTGGCCGAAGGGGTGCCCCGAAGGCGCGGAGGAAGGGCAGCATGACAATCTCGATCGCGGCTTCGCGCGGGTGATCCAGCGTGATGAAGGCGAGATGTCGACGATGTGGCTCGCGCTCGGCGCCGGCTGGCATTGATGCCGGTCGCGCGGTGAATCGCGGCCGCCGCCGGCGATTCACCGCCGTGGCGGGCGGGCCTAGCCGCGGGGCATGGCCGATATCCTCACCCGCCGCGGGGGCGCCTGATGCCCCGGATCCCCAACCGCCGCGACGATCATCGCGAACCGATCGCGCCCGCGCCGATCGCCGAAGCCGCGCCTGCGGCTCCGCCCCCGCCCATGGCCGCGCCTCAGCCCATGGTCGCGCCGGCCGGTGATCCGTCGCTGCCGCCGTCCGCGGCTGACGAGGCTGCCGCCGGGATCGCCGATCCGGCCGCCGCGGGTGAGGCAGGTGCGACGCCACCGGCATCCGCGCCGCTCCCCCCGATCATCCCCACCGAGGCGCATGAGGCCGAGGCCGACCTGCTGCTCGCCGACGCCGAAGATCCCCCGCGCGCCGCCCCCGCGCGCGGCTGGCGCGCCGACGCCCAGCGCGTCTACCGGATGGTTTCGGACGAATTGCTGCTCGCGACCGGCGGCAAGCGCCTGCCCACCATAGAAGAGATCGACCGCGCGATCGAAGGTGCGGTCGCCCGAACCACCGCGCAGTATCGGGAGCCGGATGCCGGACCGACGCCCGCCGCGCCGATCTCCGCGCCGGACATCGAAGCCGCCACCAACCGCCTCGCCGCCGAAGCGCTCGACCCCGCCTGGGCGGATGATCCGGAAGCGGTCGCACGGTCGCGGCGCTGGGTGCGCGACATGCTGGATTCGGGCGCGAGCGAGGATGAGGTGCAGGGCATGCTCGCGGAAACGGGCACGCGCGACTGGCTCAACCGATATGCGGCGAAGCTGGGGGATGGTTGGGATGATGAAGGGCCGGGGCGTGGCCTCTTCCAACGCGCGGCCTATCAGGTCTTGGGTCCGGTGGAGCCTGGAGCGGCAGGTGAGGCGTTGCCCGAACCTCAACAGGAGATCGAAGGGGCGCCGCCGCCCGCGTCCCCCGAGATACGGCTCGGCCAAGGAGATGTTCGGGTGGCTGACGTGGCCGCCATGACTCGATTGCGCGATGATCTCGCCGATCCCGTGAAGCGAAGGCAATACATTAGCGACGTCGGCGGTGTCCCATCGCGCTTGAACGGTATTGTGCTCACGCGTGAAGATTATCGGTTGGCCGTCGCGGATGGTATTTGGAGCCATCTGTGGGGTATTGATCCCGTTGCCGCTGGTAAAGCTGGCCCCGGTGCAGTCAATACCACCAACAAGGATTCCGACGCGGCGGGTGATAAGGCTAAGAAGGATGCAAAGAAGAAAAAGAAGCTTGCCGGGGTGAATATTGCGCCGGTTTCAGCGGCGGACGATGTTCGCAAATTTGTCGCTGACATTGCCCGCATTACCACCGAAGCGTCTCTTGGCGGTACGCCAAAGTACGAAAAATATATGATGATTGGTCGTCGTGTGAGCGACGGAGAGCTGGTTATCGTGGCGATCGGTACCGGTGGCGAACTGGGCGGCAATTTCAGCAATCTTGCCGGATCGGGGGGCATTCCTATGCCGGCCGGAATTGAACTGGTCGCTGCGGTGCATACGCATCCTGACGGGGTGGTTCCGGAACCTTATGTGGGCGATCCATCCAGCGTGTGGATGCGTGACGTGCCGATGTTCACGATTGGTGGCGCCCACGGTGAGAAATTATACGAGATTGGTAGGGAAGTAGAAAGGAAACAAACCAGGAAGGGTGTTAAGGTTAAATCTACTACGGTGCGATTTAACATAGATGTGAATGGTCAGGCGAGTAATCGCAAGAATCTTCACTGGCCGTGATCGTCCTCAGATTTTTGGGACGGCGGGGTATGGGAGAGCGCGCGATTGCTCCGATCCGGCGTAGTTCCGGATCCGATCCGGAGGGGGTTGCCGTTTTGTCCGTCCGGGCAACTGCTATTCAACTGCTGGAACCCAATCGTAGGCGTTGTCGCCAGATCTTGGGTATGTGGCAGCGGTGGGATGCAATGCAAGTTGGAACAATGAGCCCGGCGAGAGTTGATCGTGGCGGTGTCCACGTCGGGCACACCGCATGACCTCCATGCGGTCGGCTATGGCGTGGTTGCTCGCACGGCGCTGGTGGGCGCTGGCGATACTCGTGCTGCTCGGCGTGAATCTCGCATTGGCGTTGCTGATCCTGACGGATCGCACCGGGCGGTCACCGCCCACCGCGGCGAGCGCGGGCGAGGGTGGCAGTGCCGCGCCGCGCTTAGCAACGCACACCCCGCGCGGGTCCGGCGATGTTCGGCCGGATTGTCCGCGGGGCGCACTGCGACGGGGCGGGGTGATCGATGTGACGATCGATGATCGCGGGCTCGGCATGCTGAGCCTTGAGGCGCCGGATGGGCGGCTGGTGCTGTTCGGCAGTGATCTCGAACATTGGTCGACCGATCCCGATCCTGCCGAGGCGTGGCGGACGGGTCCGTTCGCGATACGGCGGGTCGGCGCGCATCGCCGGATCTATCGCATCGCCACCGGCCAGTTGGAGGATTGGCGATGGGAGGGAAGCGTGCGGCCGCTGTTCGATCGGCCGGGCACCTATAGGCTGCGCTTCGCCGGCAATGATCCCGACGCGCCCGATCCGTGGCTGCGCGGCAGTTGCACGATCCGGTTCGTCGGATGAGCGGCGCGGTGGCGCATGGGATGCGCGCGGTGATCCTGCTGTTTGCGCTGCTGCTGGCGGCATGCGGCGCGGCGGATCGGGCGGCGGCGCCGGAGCCCACGGCGGCTGCCACTGCCACAGCCACAACCACTGCCCCTTCCGCCGCGATGCGCCTGGTCGGTGCGCCGCGGCCGACGCGCCCGCGTGACGCGCTGCGCGGCGATACGCCGCCGGAAGGCTCGCTGCCCTTCGAGGATCCGCCCTGGTTCTGCTATGCCGTGCCGTCCGATCACTCGGCGTTCGCCATCGGCAACAGCCTCTTCCGGCACGAAAGCGGCTATCGCACGCACGGCGACGGCGATGATGTCCACAGCTTCGAACGCTATCTGAAATCGATGGGGCTCGACCTTTCCATCACCCTGATGGATTGGGATGACGGTACCTCGCTGAGCGTTTCAGCGGGCGACTTCCGGTCCTTCCCCGGCAATGTGGAACTGGAGGTGGTCGGTGGGTGGCTGGGCGTGCGCAAGCAGCGCGCATCCCGCCTGACCGAGTCCGTCCAGGTCGACGTCACGGAAGGGCAACTCGGGCGCCGCGGCAATTTCCTGCTGATCCGCATCGAGGACCAACAATCCCGCGCCTATGACTGCGCGAAGGCAAGCCTGCCGGGGTATCCCGCCACGGGCTTCGCCGATGATGCGGCGCTGGTGCGCTTTCTCACCCGGCACGATACGGTGATCGAGGTTGAACGGTGCGCGGCCGCGCGGGCATCATGATGCCGGCGGGAACGCATGTCCCCCCGGTGCCGCGCGGTCAGAAGCCTCTGGCGATCATCACGCCGGCGAGTGCGGCCTCGATCGAGGCGCAGGCGGGGCCGCGAAACGCGATCGCGGGGGAAAATGCGAATGTGCCGTCGCTCTGGCGCGCGAAGCCGAGGGTGAGGACGTTCGCAAACAGCGACTGCTTGATCTGAACGAACCAGGTGTCGCGAACCAGCACGGCCTGTTCGAAGCGCTCATGCGCCAGATGCCGCTCTGCCTCGGTGGGCGCATCGGTTTCGAGCAGCGGAGTTCCGCTGTCGGCCAGTGCGCCGCCCATCGCGCCGATCATGCGGATCAGTTCGTCGCGCACGGGCGGCGGCAGGGCGGCGAGACGATCGGCCGTCGCCGTCGCGCCGACCGTCTTCGCGCAGGTCTGTAGCGGATCGGCCTCCGCGCCGGCGGGCGCGACGGCGAGCAGCAGGACGGGAAGCAGGCTGTTCATGATGAACTCCATGGAGAACGCGCGGCTGCGACCGATCGTCGCGAGCCCGCTACCGCATCAGCGCCGAAGGCCAGCCGACGCGCACCAGCAGCCCATCCGGCCCGGCGATGCCGACCTCGTACAGCCCCCATTCGCGGTGGCGCAGGATGCCGCCCGGGCGGATGATCAGATCGTCCACGCGCGCGGCGATGGCGGCGACATCGGGCGTGCGGAGGAAGACGCCGAAGGGGTTGTGCTCGGCGGGCACGCGCCAGGGGCCGCTGCCCGCCTGCGTCAGATGCACCTCGCAGCCCCAGCCCGTCATGATGACATAGTCGCTGGCGCCGCCGGTGCGCGCGAAGCCCAGCCGTTCCCAGCAGGGCAGGGCGGCTGGCAGATCGTTGCGCTGCACGATGGCGAAGGCGCCGACGCTGGGTGTTTCCGGCATGGTCCGCTCCGCTGGGGTCAGGCGCGATCGGGCACAGCATATCCTGGCGCGTCGCGGTGTCCACCGGTGCGCCGCGGCCCGGCGAGCTTGTTGCAGCCGATCGCCTGCGCCCGCCCGCCACTCAGAACCGCGCCGCCACCGTCACGCCGCCGCCCTCGCTGTCACCCCATGGCACGATCTGCGCCTGCGCGTTGCGGCGGGAGGTGATGAGGAAGCCGGTGGCCTCGCCGATCGCGGCGCCCACCACCACATCATACCAATGATGCTTGTCCGCCTTCACCCGCGCGAAGCCGACGAAGGCCGCGGCGAGCTGCGCGGGGATGCCCGCCTGCCAGCCGTGGCGGTTGTGCAGCGTCGCGGCGCTCGCGAACGCGACGGAGGTGTGCCCCGAGGGAAAGCTCTTGCGATCGCTGCCGTCCGGCCGCCGTTCGGGGAAGGCCTCCTTCAGCCCGGTGGTGATCAGGCTCGCCGCAGCGATGCTACCCGCCGCCTGCAGCGCGCCATCGCCATCCCCCTGCACCAGCGGCGCGCCGAGCGCGGCGGCGACGAGGGCGTTGCGCGCAATGTCGCTCGCCTTGTCCCAATCCTTCTCGTCCGCCAGCGCGGGCGCGCTCCAGGATGCGCCTGCCGCGCAGGCCAGCGTCAGAACGGATCGTCGCATCATCCTCATCTTCATCCTCCGGCAGGATCTTCCGGGTGCCCGCCGCCGTCGCATACCACAAAGTGGCGCAATGCCGCCCCGCATGAGCCGACGCGGATTGTCGAACCGGCATGCGTCATGGTCGATCGGAAAAAAGATCATCTCCGCCCGCGGCGGTCGATATGTGCAGCGCCGGTGCAGAATTCTCGCTTTATCGGTTCAGAGTGGCGGACGGGGATAGTATCGGAAACCAGCATCTTGCTTATTCCCGCACCGCAGACATTATGACGCTGAACAAGGGGGATGATGTGCGTCATGCGATTTCAGCGTGTCTGGCGAGCCTGATCGCCGGCGGGGCGGCTCATGCGGAGAATGGCGAGGTTCAGCGCGGGCCGGTGCCCGCCTGGGTGGCGACCGCGGAACCGATGCCGGTGCCGGCGGATGCCGCCGGCGCGGTGTTCATCCGTCGTCACGAAACCGAGGTTCGTCTCGATGGCCGGGGGCAGGCGCTCTACACGGGCTATCGCGTCAAGATCCTGCACGCCAACGCGCTGCAACTCGGCAACATCTCGCTTGCCTGGAGCCCCGCGGCGGGCGCACCGGTCGTGCACATGATCCGGATCCACCGTGACGGTGAGGTGATCGACGTGCTGCAGAACACGTCGTTCGAGATTCTGCGGCGCGAGGACCAACTCGAACAGGCCATGCTCGATGGCGTTCTTACCGCCGTTCTGCGCATCCCCGATCTGCGGGTGGGGGATGAGGTGGAATTCGGCGCGACGATCCCCTCGAGCGATCCCACATTGGGCAAGGACGATGCGGGGGTGTTGCTGCTCGGTCCCGAGCCGGCACCCGGGCGCTACCATCTGCGGCTGAGCTGGGAAGAAGGGGCAAAACCCGCTGTGCAGATGAGCGCTGATATGAAGGCGGTGGCGCAGCAGGGGGCGCAGGCGATCGACTATCGCTTCGACAATCCATCGGCGTTGACGCCGCCCAAGGATGCGCCGCCGCGCTACAACTGGCAGCGGATCGTTGAATATAGCAGCTTCGCCGACTGGGCGGGTATCTCGCGCCGGTTCGCACCGCTCTATGCGGCGGCATCGCGGCTGGATGCCAATTCTCCGCTGAGGCGGGAGGCCGCGCGCATCGCCGCGGCGCATGCGCAGCCGATCGACCGCCTGGGTGCGGCGCTGAAGCTGGTGCAGCAGGATGTCCGCTACGTCTATGTGGGGCTCAACGGCGGCAACCTCATGCCCGCGACCGCGGAGGAGACGTGGCAGCGCCGCTATGGCGACTGCAAGGGCAAGACGGCGTTGCTGCTGGCGCTGCTGCGCGAACTGGGCATCGAGGCGCAGGCGGTGCTGGTCAACAACAGCGGCGGGGACGATGGCTTCGATGCGCGGCTGCCGAGCCCGCGGCTATTCGATCATGTGCTGGTGCGCGCACGCGTGGCGGGCAAAGGCTATTGGCTCGATGGCACCTTGCCCGCCGTGGTGCCGCCCGGCGAGGCGCCGATGATGCCCTATCAGTGGGTGTTGCCGCTGACCGCTGCGGGCGGCACGATCGAGGGGCTGGCGTGGAAGCCCGCGGCGCGACCGGACGAGATCAACCTGTTCGAGATCGACGCGCGCGCTGGTTTCGACAAGCCCGCGCGGATCACGAGCACCATGATCAGGCGGGGGATCGAGGGCGTGCAGCAGGAAGCCCAGTTCTCCGCGCTGACGCCCGCGCAACTGCTTGGCGGGTTCCGCCAGCAGGCGATCGGAGACACCTGGCAGACGATCGACGATGTGCAGTGGCGCTACGACCGCAAGGCGCAGGCCAGCGTGTTGACCATCATCGGCACCGGTACGGTCGACTGGGACGATGGCGGCGACGGCGTAAAATCGCTGGCGTTGCCCGGCGGCGGCTTCAATCCGCCCGAAAAGCGCGTGCGCGCGGCGGAGCAGGATCAGACCCTGCCCTATTACAACAAGCCGAATTTCGATTGCTACGTCACCACCGTCCGCCTGCCCGCAGGGACGCGGCCCGACCAGTGGTTCCACAAGGATGATATCGATACGATGATCTTCGGCCGCGCCTATTACCGCGCATTCGATCTGCGCGATGGCGCGCTGCGCATGATCCGCGGCGCTCGCGTCGAACGCAAGGAGGTGGATGCGGCGAGCGCGCAGCGTGACAATGGTCGCATCCCCCGGTTCGACAACAGCATGGCGTGGATCACCTATGATCCGAAGGGTGGCGGCGATACCACGGACCAGCGCGCCACGCCGGTGCCGGCGACCTATGATATCGACTGGACGGCGGACAATGTGCCCTGCCTGCCTGGGGAATTGATGAAGTGACGGGCGCCGGCGCCGGCACCGCGGCGTGGCCGTTCAGGCGCCGGGTTCACCCAGCCGCGCCTGCGCCTCGAGATGCGATCGCCGCGCCGCGCGCAGGCGATGGTCGGCGAGTTCGTCGGCGGTGGGGCGGCGCCAGCCGTCGCTGGTGCGGATCAGGCGCGTCTGGCAGCGCATGCACCAGCTCCAGAAGGTGCGGCCGTCATGCTGGGCGCGTGGCCGATCCGGCTTGTGGCCACTGACCAGGCAGCCAAGTCCCAAAGCAACCCCCTCACGCTGACAAAGATACCGCAAACATGCCGCAAATGCAGGCAACGGCGCGATCATGCGTCGATCGCGCCGGCCAAGGCAAGTCATTCCTGTCATTGGGCAATAAAGCGGTCGCGCCGGTGTGGCGTGGTCAATAACCCTGCGCCTTGAGCTTCGAGAAGGATGATGCGCCGCTGAGCGCGGTGGAGGCGGCGGAGAACAGCCCGCTCACCAGTGCGCCGTCTCCGGCGGAGCGGCGTGCCTTGGCCTCGGCGCGCTGGTTGGCGGCGTTGATGTCGAACCCGCGCACGCTGTTGAGGCCCTGCGCATAGATGCGGCCGATATCCTCGCCGGCCAGCATGTCGCCATCGGCGATCATGTCCGCGGCGGATCCGAAGCCGGCGTCGATGCCGTTGGCGGCCATCGCCGCGCGCTGCCGGCCCTGTACGGCGGCCTTGTCGCGATAGGCGGCGAGTGCCTGCTGGCGGGTGGCATCGAGGGCGGCGGTGGCGGCCTCACCCTCCAGCCGCGCGTTGCGATCGGCGATGCGGGCCTGATAGCGCGCCTGGGCGCGGGCCTGAACGGCGGACATGCCGGTTCCGATGGCGGAAGCGGCGGCGGCTGCGATGGCGAGAGCTGGTGCACACATGGCGCCGCCATGGCCGCATGGCCCGCGGAGATGAATCGCCGGCGCCGCGGTGCCGCCGATTCAACCCGCCGCCGCCCGATCCTAGGCAGCGCGCCGATCTTTCCAGACTGGAGTAGCGCATGCCCGTCGAGACCGAGGCCAGCTTTACCGGACCCCTCGCCACCAACGGCGTGGCCGCCGAATTTCCCTTTGCCTTCAAGGCCGCCTCCGCCGGCGAGATCCGCGTGCTGGCGCGCAACGCCGATGGCGCGGAGAGCGAAATCGCCCCCGCCGGTTACGCGGTGACGCTGGCGGAGGATGCCGGCGGCACCGTGCATTTCGCGGTCGCGCCGGCGGCGGGGCTCAACCTGTTCATCGTCTCCGCACCCAATTTCACCCAGCGCATCGTCTTCGAGAATGGCTCACGGTGGCTCGCCGGCCCGGTGAACGAGGCCAATGATCGCGCCGCGCTGCGCGACCTGAAGCTGCAGGGCGAGGTCAGCCGCGCCCTGCAAGTGCCGCTCGGCGAAACCGCCGCGCCGCTGCCCGGCGAGGCCGACCGCGCCCAGAGCCTGCTCGGCTTCGACGCCGAGGCCCGCCCCTACGCCGCCCACATCGCCCCCGCCGCCCTCGAAAGCCTTGCCGCGGCATCGGGTGCGATCGACCTGATCGCCGCCAACATCGCGCCGATCGGCGCGGTTGCTGAGGATCTGGAAGGGGCCGGGGCGATCGCTGCGGTGGCGGGGAGCATCGGCAATGTCGATGCGGTCGGAGGGCAGATCGAAGATGTGCAGGTTGTTGCCGAAGATTTGGCGCTGGGTGTGGAGGGGAGCTTTATCCGGCGGGCTCCTCAAGCTGCAATCGATGCCGGCGGTGCCCGAGAGCTTGCTCGCACGTACTCTGTCCAGGCCTATAACTGGGCACAATCTGTCAACGTGCCGCTGTTTAGTTCCCGCCTGAACAGCCTTATGGCAACGTCGAATTCCTATGCGGTGGTCTCTGGCCAGCCGGCTGCATCGACGCTTCAGATTACGGCTAACCGAGCTTATGTGGGCTCCGCCATTGATGTCGGAATAGATATCGCTGCAGGCGTCGTAATTGATGCTTGGCTGGCAGACATCGTGATTGATTCCACCGCCTCACTTATCAAGGTGTACGTCTATTCTGCCGATTCGTCGGACGTGGCGAGCAACGTGGCGCCGCCGTACGTTGCCGCAGGGATGAGCCCTTCGAGCGGTGGAGCTTGGACTCTAGTCGAAACGATCCAGGTGACCCCCGCTGCGGCGGGCATTATTCCGGGAGCAGTTTCTCTCGCCACTGCCACAGCGGCTACCACGCTTGGATCTCAACTGGTTACGGCTGCTGGAAAAACGTACGCCGCCGTATTTGATGTATTTGATGCGTCTGGAAACCGAATGCGCTTCGGCTACGGCTATGTGGACAAGACAGGCGTAGCTCGTCAGCGATTTATTGGATGGTATCACTCTAGCGCCGTCGCGTCGACGTGGACGAACCACCTCCAGACGCAAAAGTTTGGTTTGCGGGTGGGGACGAAAGCCATTGCCGGCTTGTTGGATGCGGACAGAAAATTATCAAAAGTATACAACAGGCTGAATGACATGGATCTCCGCAGCGAAGTGCGGACTATGATGAACGTTCAGCGCCTGAATGATTCTGCTTTGGCTTCAAGTCTGCAAGTGAATCCGCTAAATTTGAGGCCTTGGCGGGCAGATGAAATTGCAGTGTCCGGCGAGGCGTACGCCGCGGCGTTGGCTTATAATTCGTCGACCATATACAATAGGGGGGCGGATGGCGTGGCTTCAGCAACGCAATGCTGCATCGATCAGGGGCATGTATGGCTTTACCGAGCATCGTCGCCTGCGTCGGGATGGGCTCCGCCGATCCTCCCCGAAATGTCAAATGATTATTGGGTTATTGTCGGTAGAATTAATGTGACTGGCGATAGTACGACTGACGAAAGTCAGATATCAGGAGATCCTGACGTTCGATTTGATCGCACGAGTGACCTAATGATGCTCTGGTTAAAAACAGGCGTAAATAATAAGGGGCATTCGGGTCAGACCTCGCAGCAAATCCGGGATAGGATTTTATCTTGGTCCCCCTTGCAAAAGAGTGAGTCGGCTGTTGTTGGTTTGGGAACGAATAACCTGAATCCGATCAATCAGCCCGGAGTGGATGTTTCGGATCAAACATCGGCTATTATGTCGGCCAATCAATCCGCATACGATGCAATCCCTCATGAAAGAAAAATGTTCTGGGGTGGGCAGACGGGAGTGGTTGGTACACGTCACTTTGGAACGGTTAGCAAATTATCTCGCTTAATGAGATCCTCATTCGGCATAAATTTCTGGGATCATTATGCTGCTTTGCATCCATACGTGTCTACAAGGAGTAAATCTGATTTAGACTCTCTTAAGATGGGTGGAATGCCACTATCGATTATGGCTGACAACACCCACTATGATGATCCCATCGCCGAGCCGGGCGCGCGAGAAAAGGTTCGGCTTATTTTGGCAATGGAAAGGGGGCAGCCATATGTGCAGCCGGAGCGTGTCGTCTTTCCGGTCAGGTCGGAAGATCCTGTGGGGTCTCTGGTTGTTCCAGCCCGGATCGCTGGGAATCCAAAGCACGTTGCCTTCTTTGATGCTGTTGGAGACGATGTCGTTCGACTGAGCAGTGCTGGAGAAATTCAAAGAGGAGGCGGGGAAATAGGCTTCGAGGTAAGAGATTATTATGTCGAGGCAAGAGGAAATTCGGGCCATCACATCGGTCGTCGTACGCTGGTTCGAGGTATGAGCGGTAGCAATCCGGCGAATGGCGGCATGAGGTTCGGTGGCAATGGGATGCAGCAGCTTGGTACCCCTGGCTGGGACGGGGTGCCGAATGGTAAGAAGCTGACGATAGTTGTTTCTTTGCGCTTTTTGCCGGGTGCTTCCGGCGGTGTTTTTGGAGCGCGAACATGGCTCAGCGTTATATCGGGAAATACGCTGAGGTTTATCGCCTACGGCGGATCAGTGCCACAAATTGGCACAGCGACGGCGAGTGTCGCCGATTTCCCCGATCAGTTTAATATGTACTTCATCACATTGGATACGACGAGCGGCATTCAAAGGCTACAAGTGGCTACAAATGATAAGCCTGTAGTGAGTGCAACCCCCGTGGCTGATGCTGAAGTGGCAATCAATGATATAATTGCATTGTTTGGATCGACAGGTGCTCCGCTAACAAACGTTGACATCAGGTCAATATGGATGTCATCGGAATCGTTCGATTTCTCGGTGCAGTCCAACAGAGATGCGTTCTGTGCGCCGGGCAGAACCGATGTGCCAAGAGATCTTGGATTTAATGGATCTGTCGCAGGTATTGCGCCGTTCTTCTACAACTTTGGTTATTGGGGTGATTGGGCAAGTGGGCGCAATCTGGGGACTGGCGGACCGGTCTATTTCCCAACCTGGATCGATAGCAGTCTTCTAAGCATCTCCAGTCCTCCCGAAGTGGCGCTGTAGTTGGCGGTTCGAGCGACGTTGAGCGTCCCACGCCAAAAAAGGAGATCATCCTTGACCCCTGATATCTGGACGCTGTTCAGCCAGTTCGGCCCGCTCGGGCTGGTGATCGGCTATCTCGTCTGGCGCGAAACGCATGCCGATGAGCGCCGGGCGGCGGTGGAGCGGGAGCGGACCGAGAGTGATCGGGCGCTCGCGGCGGCGCTGTCCGCACTCACCGTTACCATCCAGCATCTCGAACAGCGGATGGGGCGATGACCGCGGAGGCGCTTGCCGCGATCCGCGCGGTGGCCGGTGCGGCGCAGGCGTTGCGAGATGCCTGCACCTCGGCGGCGGGCTGCATCCCCCGTCACCCCACAACCATCAACCCGAGCATCGGCCTGGGCGGCCGCGCCGCGTCGCTGGCCGGTGACGAACTGCCGCTCACCGATGAGGAACGCGTGCTGATCGGTCTCGCGCCGCTCTGGCCGCTCGATGAAAGGAGTGTCTGATCATGGCGACCCCCGCCTATATGAACCCGGCCCGCATCAACCATCTCACCATCCACTGCGCCGCCACGCCCGAAGGGCGCGATGTGAAGGCGGCGACCATTTCCGAATGGGATATCGCGAAGTTCGGCCAAGTCAGCTACCATATCGTCGTCGAACTCGATGGCAGTGCGGTGCGCACCCTGGCCGATAATCGCCGCGGCGCGCATGTCGGCGGGCGCAACACCGGCAATATCGGCATTTGCTATGTCGGCGGCGTGGATCGCCGCGGCGCCCCCAAGGACACGCGCACGCCGGAACAGCGCGAGACGTTGCGTCGCCTCGTCGCCGAGTATCGCGCGCGCTATCCCGACATCGGCGTTCGTGGCCATCGGGATTGGCCAGGCGTCGTCAAGGCCTGCCCCAGCTTCGACGTGGCGAGCGCGCTGTGAGCGGGGCGGTGCTTGCCGCCGCGCGGGCCGCGGCCGTGCTCGTCGTGCGCCATTGGCCGTGGGTGCTCGCCGGCACGGGTGTCGCCGCGCTGGCGCTGGCCTTGCTGGCGGCGCGCGGCGAGGCCCGGCGCTGGCAGGGGATTGCCGGCGATCGCGCTGCGGCGCTGGCTGCGGAGCGCGCCGGCCATGCCGTCTCCCGCGCATCGATCGCGACGCTCGAGGCGGCGCTCGCCGAAAGCAATGCGCAAAGCCGGGCGCGCGCCGATTCGCTCGCTGCCGCGCAAGTCGCCGCCGTCCGTGCCGGTGCCGAGGCCGATGCGCGCTGGCAGGGCACCGCGACGCAGGTCGCGCGGCTCAGGGCGCTCGCCGCGCAGCCCGCGCTTGCCGGCTGCGCCGTGCCCAGGGCGCTGATCGACGCCCTGGAGGGTCTGTAATGCGCCGCGTGATCGCCCCTGCCGCACTTGCCGTCCTCGCGATGCTCGCCGGCTGCGCCACCACGCCACCGCCCGCGGTCGCGGTGCGCACCGTAGAGGTCGTGCGGGAGGTGCAGCGGCCATGCCCCGTCACGCCGCCGCGCCGCCCCGCGCCGCTCGATCGGCCGCTGCCGGCGGACGCCGCCGCGCTTGCGGCGCTGCTCGGTGCGCGCCTTGCCGAATGGGCCGGGCCCGGTGGCTATGGCGAGCGCGCCGAGGCGGCGCTGATGCTGTGCGCCTCCGCGCCTTGAGGGTGCCGCGCGGCGCCCGCGAGCATGTCAGGCGATGCTTCGGCTCATCCCGGACCGTCCGGCCTGCGGCTGCTCTGGAAACGGCTTTGCTCCGACCGCGGCGTCGCTCGTCCGCGTGCCTCCACCTGCTGCGCGTGAACCATCGTCTCGTCCGCACTGGGTTCGCGCCAGCCGTCGATGGCGCGAATCAAAGGCGTGTTGCAGCGCCTGCACGCGGTCCAATAATCTTCACCGTCGTGGCGTGCACCGCCCCGGTCGGGCTTATGCCCCCGCAACTTGCAGATGATACCCATACTGTCCCCCCGGCCAGCGACCTCTTCAAGTGGCTGCGCGAGGCCTAGGCCGAACGCGTGCGGCGTGTCAGGTGAAAATTTTACAATCTTGATCGAAGTTTATCGAATGATTGCCGTAAATCGATGATGCGCCATCGATCCAGTCGGCAGCCAGTGAGAGGAGGGCGTGCACCGCCGCCGTGCGCGCCCTCACCATCCTGCACCATCGCTTGACCGCGGCGCCGCCGCAGCGCATAGCCGCGCTCCCGCAGCGCGGGCGCTTAGCTCAGTTGGTAGAGCATCTCGTTTACACCGAGAGGGTCGGCGGTTCGAGCCCGTCAGCGCCCACCAGTGGCCCCTACACATATCGTTCCAGCGGCAACCCGCCGATTCCTCGCCGCCGCCGCGCGCCAAGTGCCCGTCGTCATGCAGGGCGTTGGCGACAGTTGCGGATGCGCAGTCGCTCGACCGTCGGAGACGCCGCGCCTGATCGAAGAAGATCGCGCCTGTGCGCCGCCATGCGCAGGCAGAGACTGCGGCGGCGGTGCGCGCGAACCACCCGGCGGTGAAGCGCATCGATAAGCGCATGGCGCGCACGCTATAATCTGGCTGTCAGCGGCGGCGATGCTCCGCCTGATGCGACGAAATGGTCCGCTTCGGATTGAATCGTCGTGATGCGTCGCAGCCGTTCGAAACCCGACCTCGCGCATCTGCGGGGTGATGCCGGAATGTCACGCCATCCCCCCTTGGAGGCGCAGGGTGGGAAATTTGAAACACGCCGGTAACGATCCCCACCCGGCTGGCGCTCGGCGCGCCCGTGAAACGACCGTTGTGCGGCATTGTTGCAACAGTTTCGCCTTTTTGTGCGCTTGCGTTGAAACCTCCTGAGAGGTAGTGGGTTTTCGCTGTCCGAGTGACACTGTGAAAGGGGACTTCTATGCGGAACCTTGCCATCGCGATGGCATTGGCATCGACTGCGCTCGCCTCGCCCGCAATGGCGCGGGATGACGCGTGGTACATCGGCGTCGAAGCTGGTGCTATGATCGTCGAAGATATCGATCTCGATATCGGTGCGATCGACAACGGCGCAACGATCGATTCCAAATATGGCTACGATGCCGACGGCATCATTGGCTACGACTTCGGCATGTTCCGCGCTGAAGCGGAAGTCGCCTACAAGCGTGCCAACATCGACAGCCTGACCGCGACCGCCGGTATTCCGCGCGGCAACTCGGGCACGCTGGTCAACGGCACCTTCGACGGTGCTGCCGGTTCGGTCTCGGCGCTCAGCTTCATGGTCAACGGCCTGCTCGACTTCGGCGGTGAGGACGATGGTCTCGCCGGTTATGTCGGCGGCGGTGTCGGTGTCGCTCGCGTCAAGTATGACGGCGTGACCGTCCAGACGCCGGAAGGCGGGCCGTTCCTCGACGATTCCGACACCGGTTTCGCGTGGCAGGTCATCGCGGGCATTCGCGCCCCGATCACCGATCACTGGGACGTCGGCGTCAAGTATCGCTTCTTCAACGTCGACAATGTCGACATGGTGGACCGCCTGGGCCGCGACGTGAGCAGCCGCTTCCGGTCGCACAGCCTGCTCGGCAGCTTCATCTACAACTTCGGCGCGCCGACCCCGCCGCCGCCGCCGCCGCCGGAGCCCGCTCCGCCGCCGCCGCCGGTAGAGGCCCCGCCGCCGCCGCCGCCGCCGGTCGTCGAGTGCACCCCGGGGCCGTACATTGTCTTCTTCGAGTGGGACAAGTCGGACATCACGCCGGAAGCGGCGTCGATCCTCGACAACGCTGTCACCGCTTATGGCAATTGCGGCCAGGCGCAGGTCATGCTCGCCGGTCACGCCGACCGCTCGGGTTCGGCCAAGTACAATGTGGGCCTGTCGGAGCGTCGCAACGCTTCGGTCCGTGCCTACCTCGAATCGCGTGGCATCGCGGGTGGCGTCATCACGACGCAGGCCTTCGGCGAGAGCCGTCCGCGCGTCGAGACCGCCGACGGCGTTCGCGAACTGCAGAACCGTCGCGTGGAAATCACCTACGGGCCCGGCGCCGGCATGTAATGCCGCGCCTGAACCTTCGGGTTCAGGGCTGGAAAATCGGGGAGTCGGTCGCGAGACCGGCTCCCCTTTTTCTTGTCTGCGGCTAGGGCTTCGAAAACCGCGCCGATAGTGGCGGCACGCCCCCGATTGCCTTCTCCCGCACTTGACCGGGAAGACTTTGGACGAAGCCCGGGCGGACATATGCGGATGTCGTCGCGACGGGACGAAGGCAGGGCGGGGCACCGGTTGAACGCCGCTTTGGCCATGCCGTGCGGCGCGGTGATCGAACAGAGGTTGCCAGCGCCGCGGCGCCGCGCCATGGGGCGGCCGTTCCAGCAAGAGCGAAAAGGCAGCGAACGTGAAGATCGTGATGATCGGGGCCGGATATGTCGGCCTGGTATCGGGGGCGTGCCTGGCCGATTTCGGCCATGACGTGATCTGCGTCGACAAGGATGCCGGCAAGATCGCCGACCTCGAAGCCAACAAGATGCCGATCTACGAGCCCGGCCTTGCCCAGCTCGTCAAATCCAATGTCGAGGCAGGGCGGCTGTCCTTCTCGCTCGATCTGCCGGCGGCGGTGGCCGATGCCGATGCGATCTTCATCGCGGTGGGCACGCCCTCGCGCCGTGGCGACGGCCATGCCGACCTCAGCTATGTGTTCGCCGCAACGCGGGAGATCGGCGCGGCGCTGACCGGCCCGACGGTGGTCGTCACCAAGTCCACCGTGCCCGTCGGCACCGGCGACGAGGTGGAACGCATCCTGCGCGAAGTTGCGCCGGGGATCGACGCCGCGGTCGTCTCCAATCCCGAATTCCTGCGCGAAGGCGCCGCCATCAGCGATTTCAAGCGGCCCGACCGCATCGTCATCGGCACCACGGACGAGCGGGCGCGCGGCGTGATGCGCGCGATCTATCGCCCGCTCTATCTCAACGAGGCGCCGCTGCTGTTCACCGCGCGGCGCACCGCCGAGCTGATCAAATATGCCGCGAACGCCTTCCTCGCGACCAAGATCACCTTCATCAACGAGATCGCCGACCTGTGCGAGCAGGTGGATGCCGACGTGAAGGATGTCGCCCGGGGCATCGGGCTGGACAATCGGATCGGCCCGAAATTTCTCCACGCCGGCCCCGGCTTCGGCGGCTCCTGCTTCCCCAAGGATACGCTGGCGCTGCTCAAGACGGCGGAGGACCATGAAAGCCCGATGCGCATCGTCGAGGCGGTGGTTCAGGTCAACGAGCAGCGCAAGCGTGCGATGGGCCGCAAGGTGATCCAGGCGGCCGGCGGCGATGTGCGCGGCAAGCGCGTCGGCGTGCTCGGGCTCACCTTCAAGCCCAACACCGACGACATGCGTGACGCGCCGGCGCTGGCGATCGTCCAGACCCTGCTCGATGCCGGTGCCGAAGTGCGCGCCTTCGATCCGGAAGGGATGGAGGCCGCGCGGCCGATGCTGCCGGACGTCACGCTGGTGGGCGATCCCTATGCCGCGGCCGAGGGGGCGGATGCGCTGGTGATCGTCACCGAATGGGATCTGTTCCGTGCGCTCGATCTCAAGCGCGTCGCCCGGCTGATGGCGTCGCCGATTCTCGTCGACCTGCGCAACATCTATCCGCCCGAAGAAGCGCTCGCGGCGGGATTCTCCTACACGTCGATCGGCCGCAGCGCGGTTTCGGCAAAAGATGCCGCAGTGCAACCAACGGTGGCGGAGAACGCTACGGCAGGTTAGGAGGTGGGCGAGGAAACGGAACTTGAGTCGTGCTAATCCGTTTGTCGCCCGAATCTCTGTTGCACTGCGATATGACACTTGCGTAACCAATCCTAGTATGGCATTGCAGCATCAATCGAGCACGGCACACGAAGTCATGAGGGAGTGAAACATGGGTATTGGTAGGATCTCCACCGCGATTGCGGCTGTTCTCGCGCTTACGGCCACCCCGGTGATGGCTGCGGGTCAGTCGGTGCGTGCGTCCAGCTCGGCGCTTTCGGCGAAGGCGCTCAGCGGCGCCAAGGCGAATGCGCGCAAGGGTACTTTCCTGAACGACGCCAGCAAGGCGACTTCGGGCGTCATCCTGGGCGTTGTCGCTCTCGGCCTGGTTGTCACGGCGATCGTGATTGCGGCCGACGATGATGATGAGCCGACCAGCGACTGATCTTTCAGTCCTACCGGCTTGATTAAAGAGTGGCGGCCCGAAAGGGTCGCCACTTTTTTTGTTTGTGGCCTGGGCGGCTGTGATTCGGCGAGAATCGGCGCCTGCTTACGTCGATTGAAACGGTTTGCTTTTCCTCCCGTGGCGCGAAGCCCCAGGGGAGGGGACCATTTGCGCGACAAATGGTGGAGGGGCCGGCGCCGAAGCTTCCGATCTCATTGCCGTGTCAACGAGCCGGGCCGAGCCGGCCCCTCCAACACGCGCTGGCGCGCGCGAGTGGGGGTGGATTGCCCCGGCATTCCAAGATCGTGCCGGGGGCACGATCGACCCCATCTCGCCCCTCCCGAGCAAAGCTCGGCGAGGAAAATCCGGCGCTCAGTTCATATGTGGGCATGCGTCAGCCCCCTCGGGGTGGCACGCCCTCATACCCCGTGATACTGGCGGAACCAGTCCACGAAGCGCGGCACGCCTTCCGCGATCGTCGTGGTCGGCCGATAGCCATGGTCGGCGCTGATCGCGTCGATGTCGGCGAAGGTCGCCGCAACGTCGCCGGGGGGCAGTGGCACCGCCTCGCGGATCGCGGCGCGGCCGCAGTTCCGTTCGATCAGCGCGATCACCTCGTCGAGCGGTTCGGCGCGATGGTTGCCGACATTGTAGATGCGGTGCGGGCCCAGGCTGCCGCCGGGCTTGGGCGCGCCATCGTCGGACGGCGGAGAATCGAGGCAGGCGATCACGCCGGCGACGATATCGTCGATATAGGTGAAGTCGCGCTGCACGCGGCCACCATTGCTCACCCGGATCGGACGCCCCTCCAGGATAGCGCTGGTGAAGATCCACATCGCCATGTCCGGCCGGCCCCACGGGCCATAGACGGTGAAGAAGCGCAGGCCCGTCAGCGGCAGGCGATACAGGTGCGCATAGCTCTCGCTCATCAGTTCGTCGGCACGCTTGGTGGCGGCATAGAGCGAAACCGGGTTGTCGGTGCGGTCCGCGACACTGAACGGCAAGGCGATATTGCCGCCATAGACCGACGAGGACGAGGCATAGACCATGTGCCGCGGCCGCCGCGCGCGGGCCAGCTCCAGCAGGTTGAGATGCCCCATCACATTGGCACGCACATAGGCGCGCGGATCCTGCAGCGAATGGCGCACGCCCGCCTGCGCACCGAGATGGACGATGCCCTCGATCTCCACGCCCGCCACCGCGGCTTCCAGTGCATCCTCATCGGCAAAGTCGGCCTCGACGAAGCGGAACGCGTCGCCGCAACGCGCGGTCAGGTCGCCCAAGCGGTCGCGTTTCAGCGAGACGGCGTAATAAGGGTTCAGATTGTCGATCCCGATCACCCGCTCACCTCGCGCCAGCAGGCGCGATGCGACATGGTGGCCGATGAATCCGGCCGCGCCGGTAACCAGAAACGCCATGGGCGCAACATCCTTCGTCACTATTTTGCTGCGCCGCACAATTTCTCTCGCGACTCCAGCGGCGGTCGGTTATCATGTTGAAAACTCCCCTGGGATTATTTTATGGCCGTTGCGGCGTCGCAACCACCAGAACAGCCTGATTGCCGCCACTTAGGCGGAGTGAAATACATCCTGCCCTTGGCGCCTTGCCCTCCCGCACCGATGCGGTACGGCACTGCGCCGCAACATTGACGGAGCAACACCCTTGCGGATCGTGATTCTTGGCCTCGGTTATGTGGGTTGCACGGCGGCTGGCTGCATCGCCAGCCAGGGCCACCATGTGACCGGCATCGACGTCTCGCAGTCGAAGGTCGACGCGCTGAATGCCGGCAAGTCGCCGATCACCGAACCGGGCCTGGATGAACTCATCGCCGAGGCGCGCTCCAAGGGGCTGCTCGAGGCGCGCACCACCATCGGTGATGCGCTGGACGCCGCGGATATCGCGATCGTCTGCGTCGGCACGCCCAGCGGCATCACCGGCGCGCACGACATGTCCTATGTCGCGCAGGTCACCACCCAGATCGCGCAGGCGCTGAAGGCCGATCGCGCCAAGCCGCTGACGATCGCCTACCGCTCCACGATGCGCCCGGGCACCACCGAAACCCTAATCGCGCCGATCGTCGCGGCGGCGCTGGGCGATGGTTGGAAGGATCTCGTCCAGCTCGTCTACAACCCGGAATTCCTGCGCGAATCGAGCGCGATCAAGGATTATTTCGAGCCGCCGAAGATCGTCATCGGCACCGAGGATGGTGAGCCCAACGAGGCGATGGAAGGCCTCCACGCCGGCATCGAGGCGACCACCTTCCACGTCCGCTATCGCGAGGCGGAGATCACCAAGTTCGTCGACAACACCTGGCATGCGGTGAAGGTGGCCTTCGCCAACGAGGTCGGCCGCGTCTGCGCGCTGCAGGGCATCAGCGCCCAGCAGGTCCACGCGATCTTCAAGTCGGACACCAAGCTCAACCTGTCGTCCTACTATACCCGCCCCGGCGGCGCGTTCGGCGGCTCCTGCCTGCCCAAGGACGTTCGCGCGCTCCAATATATTTCGGCGGAGCTCGGTGCGAACACCCCGCTGGTCGACATGCTGATGCGCTCGAACGACGCCCACAAGCATTTCCACGCCGATCGCGTCATGAAGCTGGTGCCCAAGGGCTCGAAGATCCTGCTCGTCGGCCTGGCGTTCAAGGCGGAGACCGACGATCTGCGCGAGAGCCCGAACGTCGATCTGGCGCGCAAGCTGCTGGAAAGCGGCTATGAGCTGTCGATCTACGATCCGGCGATCGAGGCGGAGCGGCTGATCGGCCAGAACCTCGGCTATGCCCATTCCAACCTGCCGTCGCTGCGCAAGCTGCTGGTGACCAAGGAGGTTGCCGAGGGCACGCGCTGGGATCTGGCGATTGCAGCCAATCGCACGATCAAATCGTTGACCGTGGATGCCGGCATCCTCGTCGACATCGACGCGATCGCCTGAAACCCGGGCGCCTGACACCCGGGCGCCGAACTGCCGCGACTGAACGAAGAAGGGCTGACCGATGGCTACGAACGCTCTGCATAAGATCGGTGGCGATGCCGCGATGGCGACGCCATCGCACGCTCAGCCTTTCTCGTCCCCGCTGCTCGACACCAAGCCGCTCGCCGGCAAGCGGGTGCTGATCGTGGTGGAAAACCTGCCGGTGCCGTTCGATCGGCGCGTGTGGCAGGAAGCCCGCACCCTGAAGGCGGCGGGCGCCCATGTCTCGATCATCTGCCCCACCGGCAAGGGGCATGAGGCGCGGCGCGAAACGCTGGACGGTATCGAGATCTACCGCCACCCGCTGCCGCTCGATGCCTCCGGCGCGATGGGCTATCTCGCCGAATATGGCGCGGCGCTGTTCTGGGAAACGGTCTACGCCTGGAAGATCTTCTTCAAGGGCGGGATCGACGTGATCCACGGCTGCAACCCGCCCGACCTGATCTTCCTGGTCTCGCTGCCGCTGCGCCTGTTCGGCGTGCGCTACCTGTTCGATCATCACGACATCAATCCGGAGCTTTACGAGGCGAAGTTCGACAAGCGCGGCTTCTTCTGGAAGCTGATGGTGCTGTTCGAAAAGCTGACCTTCAAGGCGGCGCGCGTCTCGATCGCCACCAATGAAAGCTATCGCCGCATCGCCATCGAGCGCGGCGGCAAGAAGCCCGAGGATGTGTTCGTCGTCCGCTCGGGCCCCGATCTCACCCGCGTCCGCGCGGTGCCGGTCAACCCGGCATGGAAGAAGGGCCGGCGCTTCATGGTCGGTTATGTCGGCGTGATGGGCGATCAGGAGGGCATCGACCTGCTGCTCGAATCCGCGCGTCACATCGTTTATGACAAGAAGCGTGACGATGTGCAGTTCTGCCTCGTCGGCGGCGGCCCCAGCCTCAAGGGGCTGCAGGCGATGGCGGCGGAGATGGGCCTTTCGGACCATGTCACCTTCACCGGCCGCGCGCCCGACCAGGACCTGTTCGAGGTGCTGTGCACTGCGGACGTCTGCGTGAACCCCGATCGGGTCAACCCGATGAACGACAAGTCGACCATGAACAAGATCATGGAATATATGGCGATGGAGAAGGCCATCGTTCAGTTCGACGTCGCCGAGGGCAAGTTCAGCGCGCAGCAGGCCTCGCTCTACGCGAAGGCGAACGATCCGGTCGACATGGCCGACAAGATCCTCGGCCTGCTCGACGATCCCGCCAAGCGCGAGGAGATGGGCAAGTTCGGTCGCAACCGCGTCGAGAAGGAACTCGACTGGTCCCGCCAGATCGAGCCGCTCATCGCAGCGTATCAGCGGGTGCTGCGGAAGTAGGCTCAAATAGGCGGGAAAACTGATCGGGTCCGCCACACCGGACCCGATCGCCCGCACGGCATGCTGCAAGCGCCCTTTCGTAAGGGCGTTGCGGCGAGAGCTGCGCCTACAGGATCCAGTCCGTCGCCAGTGAGCGAACGTCGCCCGTCACATGGATGATGAGGTCGGCGATGGCATCGCCATCGACGTCGCCCAGCAGGCTCGTGGTGTCGGTACCGGCATCGAACACTACCGCTAACTCGCCGGCGGTGCCGGTCAGCGCGGTGACGAGCGAGAAGGCCTCGTTGTACGAACCGTTGGAGCTGGCATCGATGGCCGAAAGATCGATCATGTCGGCTTCGGTCAGGTCCATGATCCGGTCGATGCCCAGCTCCGCGTTCGAATCGAGCAGGCTGGTATAGATGAAGCGGTCGGCGCCTTCGCCGCCGGACAGAATGTCGATGCCACGGCTGCCGATGAGTGCGTCATTGCCGCCGAGTCCGTTGAAGATGCTGTCGCCCCAACTCCCCTCGATCAGATTGTCCAGCGCGTTGCCGTCCACATTCACCCCGTCCGCGGCGGATGAGAATCGGAAATCCTCGAAATTCTCCGGCATGATGAAGTCGACGGGGCTGGCCCAGGCGAAGATCACGTCATGGCCCTC
Organism: Sphingomonas zeicaulis; assembly: GCF_050433225.1. Taxonomy (NCBI): domain Bacteria; kingdom Pseudomonadati; phylum Pseudomonadota; class Alphaproteobacteria; order Sphingomonadales; family Sphingomonadaceae; genus Sphingomonas; species Sphingomonas zeicaulis. The sequence continues at coordinate 157,318 of NZ_JBNPXQ010000001.1, forward strand.
GTCCGGTGCCTCGTAGAGCGACGGCACGACGGCCGAGTATATCGTGATGTTGTATCGGTCGTCGCCCGCTCCCCCGATCAGCGTGTCGCCGCTGTCGCCTGAGAGATAGTCATTGCCGTCGCCGCCGATCAGCGTGTCGTAAACGCCCCTCGATGCACTGGCGATGCGGTCATCCCCGCCGCGCCCCTCAAGCGTCGCGCCGGGGGCGGTGGCGGTGCCGCCTCCCACATCCTTGCCGATGAGTTCGTCTCCGAAGGCGCCGGCGATGATATGGTCGATGTCGACGAGTGTGTCATATCCCTGCCCCGGGGCGATCGGCAGACCGGTGGGGCCGCTCAGCCTTATCAGAACCCGGCCGGCCGCGGCGGAATAGTCGACCGTGTCGAAGCCGGTGCCGCCATCGAACAGGTCGTTGCCGCCGCCGGGCACGAAGAAGTCGTCGCCGGCACCGCCATGGACCTGATCATTGCCGACACCACCGGTCAGATGATCGTTGCCGTTGCCGCCCTGGATGATGTCGTCGCCGGCGCCGCCATCAAGCACGTCATTCGCTCCCGCGCCGTCGATGCTGTCATTGCCCGCACCGCCGAGCAGGATGTTGACCTGTGTCGATCCGATGAGGGTGTCCGCATAGGCGGAGCCGGTCAGGTTCTCGACGAACAGCAGCGTATCGATGCCGGCGCCGCCGGTATCTTGCGCGGTGGTGAGGCCCAGATTCACCGAAACGCCGGCAGTCGCTGCGGCATAGCTTGCGGTGTCGGTGCCGGCACCGCCGCTGAGCAGGTCGTTCCCGAGGCCGCCGGCCAGCAGGTCGTTGCCGCCATTGCCCACGAGCATATTGTCGCCGGCATCGCCGGTGAGTTGGTCGTCATATCCGCTGCCGGTGACATTCTCGATGCCCGTCAGCGTGTCGCTGCCGGCGGAGATCGTCGACTGCGCGACGATCAGCGCCAGATTGACCCGGATCGCGCCGGTGGCATTGGCATAGGTCGCGGTATCGATGCCATCGCCGCCCTCCAGCCGGTCATTGCCCAGGCCGCCGTTCAGCACGTCATTGCCGAGGCCACCCGCGAGCAAGTTGCCGAAGGCATTGCCGGTCAGCGTATCGCCAAACGCGCTGCCTTCGACATTCTCGATGCTGCGCAGCGTGTCGATCCCGGCGGCGCCCGTATTCTGCGCGGATTGGCTGAGAAGGTTGATGGTGACCGCCGCCGCCGCGGTCGCATAGCGGACGAGATCGGTGCCACCGCCGCCATCGAGCAGGTCATCGCCGTCACCGCCCGCCAGGGCATCGTCGCCGAGGCCGCCGAGCAACTGGTTGGCGCCACCGTCTCCGCTCAACTGGTCGGCCATGTCGGATCCGACGATGCCCTCGATGCCCATCAGCGTGTCGATGCCGGCACCACCCGTATCCTGCGTTGCCCCCTGCACCGCGAGGTCGACGGTGACGCCGGCCTGGCTGGACGCATAGCCCGCCCAGTCGAACCCGTCGCCGCCGATCAGCGTATCGGCGCCGGCGCCGCCATCGAGCACATCGTCGCCGGCCTGTCCGTCCAGCGTATCGTCACCGACACGGCCGGCCAGCCTGTCCTTGCCTTGCCCGCCCTCGATCAGATTGGCGATCTCGTTGCCGGACAGCGTGTCGTCATAGGCGGATCCGGCGATGTTCTCGAACCCCGTCACACTGTCTATGCCCGCGCCGACGGTCGATTGCGCGCCGACGATGGCGAGATCGACCGCGATCCGCGCCAGTGCCGATGCATAGCTCAGCGTGTCGATGCCGGCGCCGCCATCCAGGCTGTCATTGCCGCTGCCGCCCTCGATCCTGTCCGCGCCATCCAGTCCGGACAGCACGTCGTTGCCGCCGAAACCGAAAATGATGTCGTCCGCCACGCCGAACTGATCGCCGGCAATCATGTCCGCATAGGCGGTGCCGTTATAGACGGGCATTTCGGATCCTCTCCGTTATTGTCGCTGAACTATCGGCGATGTTCGATCCTCGATAAACAGGTCTTCCGTGTAAGCGCACAGGGCGCTAATCGATAGGCGCAATGGGGCGGCGGCCGAGCGGTTTTCGTCCAACCAATCTCCATCATCGTACATTATCCCGGTCTCATCCTGGCTGTCGTCGGCAAGCGCTCGATATCATGGCACCGGCGTCCGGGCAGAAATCCCCTATATGAATTTGAGTTCTACATATTGATCAGATATATCCGACGGACGGTGCCGCGGCCCACGCGGCAACCGAACGAGAGGGATGGCCTTACCCTTGCGCCCCGACGCTTCCGACAACCGTACCGCGCCCGACCGCATCGCGCGGATCGAGTATTTTCCCGTCCACCCCCGCTGGCTGTTCGTCCGCATCGAAAGCGCTGAGGGCGCCGTAGGCTGGGGGGAGGCGACGCTCGAAGGTCATGTCGAGGCGGTCTGCGGCGCGATCGATGCCGCGCGGGATCGGCTGATCGGCCATGACCCGGATCGCATCGAAGATGCCTGGCAGCTTCTCTACCGGCTCGGCTTCTATCGCGGCGGCCCGGTGCTGATGTCCGCCATCGCCGGCATCGATCAGGCGCTGTGGGACATGAAGGCGCGCAAGCTGGGCGTGCCGGTCTACCAGTTGCTCGGCGGCCGGGTGCGCGACCGCATCGGCGTCTATGCCTGGATCGGCGGCGATCGCCCCCATGACGTGGCCGCCGCCGCCGCCGCGCGTAAGGCGCAGGGCTTCACCGCGGTGAAGATGAACGGCGTCGAGGAGACCGGCTGGCTCGAAAGCAGCGCGCATATCGATGGCGTCGTCGAACGGCTGGGGCTGGTGCGCGATGCGGGCATCGATGTCGGGCTCGATTTTCATGGCCGCGTCCACAAGCCGATGGCACGCGCGATCCTGAGCGCGATCGAGCCGCTGCGACCGCTGTTCGCCGAAGAGGTGCTGCTCGGCGAACATCCCGCCGCGATCGAGCAGATCGCGCGCCACACCAGCGTGCCGATCGCGATGGGCGAGCGGCTCTACAGCCGCTGGGATTTCCGGCCCTTCTTCGAAAGCGCGGCGATCGACATCGCTCAGCCCGATCTCTCCCACGCCGGCGGCATTTCCGAATGCCGGCGCATCGCCGCGATGGCGGAGGCCTATGACGTCGCCTTCGCGCCGCATTGCCCGATCGGGCCGCTGGCGCTCGCCGCCTGCCTGCACGTCGCGGCGGCCACGCCCAATTTCGCGATCCAAGAGATGTCGCTGGGCATCCATTATAACGGCCCCGCCGAGGATCTGACGACCTTGATGGCCAATCCGGAGATGTTCGCGGTCACTGGCGGCAGCGTCGCGGTGCCCGAGGCGCCGGGGCTCGGCGTCGAGATCGACGAGGCGGCGGTGCGCGAAATGGCGCGCGATCCGCATCGCTGGCGCAATCCCGCATGGCGCGGGCCGCATGGGGAGCTGCGCGAATGGTGAGCCGTGGCGTGCTGGTGACGGGCGGGCTCGGCGGCATCGGCCTTGCCGTGGCGCGCGCCTTCGCGGGGGAGGGGGCGTCGATCCTGCTGGTCGATGCCCGTGCCGACGATGGCGCCGCCGTCGCCGCGCTGACCGCCGCCGGCGCCGCCGATGCGCGGGCGATGCAGGCGGATGTGGCGGATGAGGATGCGGTGAAGGCCGCGGTCGATGGCGCGATCGCGGCGTTCGGCGGGCTCGACGTGATCGTCAACGTCGCGGGCATGATGATCTACAAGCCCGTTGCGGAGTTGACCGGCGCCGACTGGCGCCGGCTGCTCGACGTCAACCTGATCAGCGCCGCCTTGTTCACCGGCCAGGCGCTGCGGCGGATGGGCCCGGGGGGTGCGGTGGTCAACATCGCCTCGGTCCATGCGCGCCGCACCTCGCCTTTGGTCGCGCCCTATGCGGCGGCGAAGGCCGGGCTGGTCAGCCTCACCCGCTCGGCGGCGATCGAGGGCAAGCCGCTCGGCATCCGCGTCAACGCGATCCTGCCCGGCGCGATCGACACACCGATGCTCCATGCCAGCCCCAATATCCGCTCGGGCGCGGAGGTGGTCGACCCCGCCGATCTCGGCCAGCCCGAGGATATCGCAGCGCTGGCGCAGTTTCTCGCCTCGGATGCGGCGCGCTTCATCACCGGCGAAGATGTCGTCGCCGATGGTGGCCGGATGGGGCGGCTCTGATGGCGGGGCCGGTCTATCACGATGCCGGCGGTGCCACCGGCGCGGTGCCGGCCGCCGCCTCCGGAGCGGTCTGGCTTGCGGCGTCGGTCTCGGCGCTGGGCGGGTTGCTGTTCGGCTATGACTGGGTGGTGATCGGCGGCGCCAAGCCCTTTTACGAGGCGCGCTTCGGCCTGTCCGCCCCCGCCGACCAGGCGTGGGCGGTGAGCTGCGCGCTGATCGGCTGCCTGATCGGCGCGGTCGGTTCGGGCGCTCTCGGCGATCGGTTCGGCCGGCGCGCGGCGCTGCTGCTCGCGGCCCTGATCTTCGCGGTCTCTTCGATCGGCACCGCGTTGGCGCAAGGCTTCGGCGATTTCGTTGCGTGGCGCATCTTCGGCGGCATCGCGATCGGCATGGCCTCGGGCCTTTCGCCGCTCTACATCGCCGAAATCGCGCCGCCCGCCAGCCGTGGCCGGCTGGTCTGCCTCAACCAGATCGCGATCGTCATCGGCCTGCTCGGCGCGCAGATCGTCAACTGGCTGATCGCCCAGCCGGTGCCGGTGAACGCGACCGCAGCCGAGATCGCCGCATCGTGGAACGGCACCGAGGGCTGGCGCTGGATGTTCGCCGTCGCGGCGCTGCCGGCGATCGCCTTCCTGATCGGCTGCCTGCTGATCCCCGAAAGCCCGCGCTGGCTGGCGCAGCGCGGTCAATGGGATCGCAGCGCCGCGGTGCTGCGCCGCTTCGGCGGCGATGCCTATGCGGCGGACGCGCTGGACGGCATCCGCCAGGCGCTGGCCGCCGCTCCCGGCCGCAGCCTCGCCGCCGTCCTCGGAGAACCGCGCTTCCGTCGCGTGCTGGCGATCGGCGTGGTGCTGGCGGTGCTCCAGCAATGGTGCGGCATCAACGTGATCTTCAATTACGCGCAGGAGATTTTCGCGTCGGCCGGCTATGCGGTGTCGGATACCTTGTTCAACATCGTCATCACCGGTGCTGTGAACTGCGCCTTCACCTTGGTCGCGCTGTTCACGATCGAGCGCTGGGGGCGCCGTCGCCTGCTGCTGATCGGCTGCGCGGGGCTTGCCGGCATCTATGTCGTGCTCGGCGGCTGCTATCTCGCCGGACTGCAGGGCTGGCCGCTGCTCGCGCTCGTTGTCGCGGCGATCGCCTGCTACGCGATGACGTTGGCGCCGGTGACGTGGGTCGCGCTCTCCGAGATCTTCCCCGGCGAGGCGCGGGCTGCGAGCATGGCGGTGGCGACGACGGCACTCTGGGCCGCCTGCTTCGTGCTGACCTACAGCTTCCCGCTGCTCAACGCCGCGGCGGGCACGGGCATGACCTTCTGGCTCTACGCGCTGATCTGTGTGGCGGGGTTCGTGTTCATCAACCGCGCGCTGCCGGAGACGAAGGGCAAGAGCCTGGAGGAGATCGAGGCGGGGTGGCGGTGATTGTTGGAGCCTGAGAGCAGGCGCCATCCACACACCCGTTCGTCCCGAGCGAAGTCGAGGGACGAGTCACGCAAAGATCGCTTGAGAATCCGGCGCGGGGCCCCTCGTCCCTCGACTTCGCTCGGGACGAACGGAGGGGGGAGGTGCTGAGCGGATCGTCTTTCCAAAACCGTTCGCCCTGAGTAACGGCTGAGCGAAGTCGAAGACGCGTATCGAAGGGCCTGGCTCGGAGCGGACCCCTCGATACGGGCTTCGCCGAGCTCAGTCCCTACTCAGGACGAACGGTTGGGAACGGAAACTGCTTCCAGCACTTGTGGGGCGGCCGATGTCGCTGCCGCCCGCTCCCAAATCACCAGCTATGCATCGTCCCGTCCTCCAGCCGGTTCACCGGCAGAAAGGCGCGCTTATATTCGTAGCCGGCGGCCAGTTCCTCATCGATGTCGACACCCAACCCCGGCGCGTCGCCCGGGTGCATCATGCCGTTGGCGAAGGTGTAGGCATGCGGGAACACCGCGTCGGTCTCAGGCGTGTGGCGCATATATTCCTGCACGCCGAAGTTCGGCACGGACAGGTCGAAGTGCAAAGCCGCCGCCATGCACACCGGCGACAGGTCGGTCGCGCCGTGGCAGCCGGTGCGGATCTGGTAGAGGTCGGCCAGCGTCGCGATCCGGCGGAGATGGGTGATGCCGCCGGCATGGACCACGGTCGCGCGGATATAGTCGATCAGCTGGTTCTGGATCAGATCCTTGGCGTCCCAGATCGAGTTGAAGATCTCGCCCACCGCCAGCGGTGCTGTCGTGTGCTGGCGGATCAGGCGGAACGCTTCCTGGTTCTCGGCCGGGGTCGCGTCCTCCAGCCAGAACGGGCGGTACTGCTCCAGATCCTTGCCCAGCCGGCCCGCCTCGATCGGGGTCAGGCGGTGGTGGATGTCGTGCAGCAGATGCACGTCCCAGCCCAGCGCCTCGCGCGCCGCCTTGAACAGTTCGGGCACGATGCGGAGATATTTGGAGGTGCTCCAGACATTCTCGGTCGGAAGATCCGCGTCGGCCGGCTCGTAAAAATAGCGATCCTTGGAGACGCCATAGGTGCTCGGCATGCCCGGCACGCCGCACTGGATGCGGATCGCCTTGTAGCCCTGCTGCTGATAGTCGAGCGCCGCCTCGATCGTGTCCTCGATCGTGGTGCCGTTGGCATGGCCATAGACCATCACGCCTTCACGGCTCGCACCGCCGAGCAGCTGGTAGACCGGCAGCCCCGCCAGCTTGCCCTTGATGTCCCACAAAGCCATGTCGACCGCGGCGATCGCGGTCATCGTCACCGGGCCGCGGCGCCAATAGGCACCCTTGTAGAGATACTGCCAGATATCCTCGATGCGATGCGCGTCGCGGCCGATCAGGCAGGGAATGACATGGTCGGTCAGATAGCTGGCGACCGAAAGCTCGCGGCCGTTCAACGTCGCGTCGCCGACGCCCGTGGTGCCGTCATCGCACTCGATCTTCAAGGTCACGAAGTTCCTGCCGGGGCAGGTGACGATAACGCGGGCGTTGACGATCTTGGGCACGATCATTCCTTTAATTGGTCAGGCCGGTCTGGTCTGATGTCTCTCCGCTTGTGTCAAGACGGCTGATGTGGAATCCCGGCATATGGCCAGCGCACCCCGCAAACTTTATCAGCGCATCGCCGAGGAAGTCGCCTCGGCCATCGCCGACCGCCGCTATCCCCCCGGATCGCGTCTTCCGGGCGAGCGCGATCTTGCCGAACATTATGCGGTCAGCCGCCCGACGATCCGCGAGGCGATGATCGCGCTGGAGATTCGCGGGCTGGTCGAGGCGCGGCAGGGGTCGGGCATCTATGTCAGCGCCGTGCCGCAGCCGCTGGCGGACCTGCCCGAACTCGATGTCGGCGCGTTCGAACTGGTCGAGGCGCGGATCATGTTCGAGGGTGAGGCTGCCGCGCTCGCCGCCACTGCGATCGAACCCGCGGGCCTCGATGCGCTCGAAACGGCGCTGGCGGACATGGCCGCGGCTGCACCCGGATCGCCGGCGGACCTGCAGGCGGACCGGCATTTTCACATGCTGATCGCCGAGGCGACGGGCAACAGCCTCGTCCAGTCGGTGGTCGAGATGCTGTGGAACGTACGCGAGCGCTCACCGCTGTGCGTCGCGATGTTCGATCAGGCACGGCACGAGGGCGTCACGCCCCGCGTCGACGAGCACCGCCTGATCGTCGAGGCGCTGCGCACCCGCGATCCGCAAATCGCGCGCCAGGCGATGCGCACCCATCTGCGGCGGGTCACCGATGACCTGCTGGCCGCGACCGAATTGGAACTGATGCAGAAGGCGCAAGCCGAGGCGGAAGCGCACCGGCACCGAATCGCGCGACGGGCCGCGCTTTAGGGTTCGGCAGAGAGCCGAGAACTTGGCACCAGGATGTCCGTCATCCCGGCGTTGAGCCGGGATCCTGCCTCTTTTTCTGTGACACGCGAACCGCTCACATGCTGCCGGGATCGCATTTTCGTGCGCATGAGGTTTGCCCGACAGCGGGGAAGAAGCGGGCCCCCGGCTCGAGGCCGGCCGGGAATGACGGTGACTATATTTCGTCGCGACCTTCGATGCCCGCCAGTCCCGACGCACGCCTCAAGGTGAGAGAGACACCCTTTCGCCCAAAAACTCCCACATAGCGGCCTGCAAGTTGACAGAGTGGGAAATCTCGCCCTAACTGGCCTTACCAATAGGGAGAGGGGTTCAATCCATGCGCGTCCCAAAGTTGCTATCTGTCCTGACCACCGCCGTTTGCCTGCCGGCGCTGGCCTATGCGCAGGAAGCGGCGCCTCCGCCGCCATCGTCCGATGACATTGTCGTCACCGCGCAAAAGCGTTCGGAAAATCTGCAGGACGTGCCGCTCGCCGTCACCGCGCTTTCCGAAGGCGCGCTCGGCCGCGCCGGCGTGCAGAATTTCTCGGATCTGACCAAGGTCGTCCCCTCTCTCACCATCACGCCCGGTGACCAGCCCGCGAACAGCTCGATCATCCTGCGCGGCGTCGGCACCTTCGCGTTCAGCATCGGCGTCGAGCCCGCGGTCGCGGTGGTGATCGACGACGTCCCCGTCGCCTTCCAGGCGCAAGCCTTTACCGACCTGATCGATCTCGAGCGCGTCGAGGTGCTGCGCGGCCCACAGTCGACCTTGTTCGGCAAGTCCGCCTCCGCCGGCCTCGTCAACATCACCACCGCGCGGCCCAGCTCGGACTTCACGGTGAAGGGCGATTTCCGCATCGCCGAGAATGACGAGCAGCGCGCTGCCGTCGCGCTGTCGGGCCCGATCACCAACACCCTGTCGTTCCGCGTCAGTGGCGATGTCAGCCATTTCCGCGGCATTGTCCGCGACCTTGAGAACGATCAGTGGCTCAACGGCCGCAAGGAGCGCGGCGTGCGCGGCAAATTGCTGTGGGAGCCGACGCCCGAACTCGAAGTCACCCTGCAGGCGCGATACCGCAAGACCGACACCGATTGCTGCATCTCCACGCTGATCGCGATCGATCCCACCGCGAACTTCTACAATCTGCCGCAATTCCCGCAGTCGGTGGCGCTGGAAGGCATCACCGTCGACAAGCACAATCTCAGCATCCGCACCGACGATCTCGTCCAGTCGGATACGCGTGATCGCGGCGGTTCACTGCGCATCGCCTACGACATCGGCGATCACAGCCTGCTCTCGATCACGTCCTACAATCGCTTCAACCTGGAGGATTCGCAGGATCTGGATGGGACCGCGGTCAACCTCAACCCGGCGGTGTCGCCCGGCGCCCCCGCCGGTGGCCGTGTCAACTTCGGCGAGTTCGCCGCCAAGCAGTGGACGCAGGAACTGCGCCTGATCTCGCCGGACGGCAATCCGCTGCGCTACGTCGCCGGCCTGTTCTTCGCGGATAGCGACCTCAGCCGGTCCTATTTCCGTGGCCCCACGATCGGCCGCGCCAACTGGGATGCCGTCGCCTCCAACCGCAACTATGCGGTGTTCGGCCAGGCGACCTGGGAGTTTATCGAGGAAACCAGCCTGATCCTCGGCGCGCGCCTCAACCGCGAAGAGATCAGCTACGTCTACAACAACCGGCTTAACAACCAGAGCTTCTCGGGCAACAACGCCGATACCGCCTTCACCGGCAAGATCGGGCTGGAGCATCATTTCACGCCGGATATCATGGCGTTCGGCTTCTACGCCCGCGGCTACAAGGGCCAGGCATATGACCTGACCAGCAGCTTCAACGCCGCCATCGCCGCGCGCCAGCCGATCAAGCCCGAAACCTCGGACGATTTCGAGGCGGGCGTTCGCACCCAGTTGTTCGACCGGCGGCTCACGCTCAACCTGACCCTGTTCAACACCACCTACGACAATTTCCAGGCGCAGGAAGGCGAGCCGACATTGGCCGGCGCGTTCATCCTCAGCAATGTAGGTTCGGTCCGCACCCGCGGCGCCGAATTGGAAGGCAGCTTGCGGGTGGGCGACCGGCTGACGCTCGCCGGCGGGCTTTCCTATGTCGATGCGAAGATCCGCGAGTTCGATCGTGCGCAATGCTATGCCGGGCAGACGGCGGCGCAGGGCTGCGTCGGCGGCGTGCAGGATCTGGCGGGCGGCCGCCTCAACAACGCCCCCGAATGGCGCGGCAACATCCGCGGCGATTATGAGGTGCCCTTGCCCTCGCTGCCGTTCGACGGCCTCGTCTCGCTCTCCTACACGTGGCAGTCGAAGGTCAATTTCGCACTGTCGGGCGATCCCGTGACCGAGCAGAAGGCCTATGGCCTCGCCAACCTGCAGGTCGGCATCCGCGACCGCGACGATCGCTACACGCTGACATTGTTCGTCAACAACCTGTTCGACCAGGAATATGCGGCTGGCCTCGCCAATGCGCAGAACTATTATGGCGGCCGTCTCGCGGTGAACCGCAACCCGGCGCGTGACTTCAATCGCTATGGCGGCATCCGCCTGACCACCAGCTTCTGATCGCGCAACCAAAGGCCATATGATGTCAAAGCTCGCCTGCTTCACCTTGCCGGTGATCCTCGCCGCCGTTGCCACACCCGCCTTCGCCCAGCATCGGCAGACGATGCCGCTGGTCGAGGGCTGGCGCTTCGAACTGGGCGATCATCCGGCGGCCGCGCAGGCGGGCTTCGACGACAAGGGCTGGCAGCCGGTGGTGTTGCCGCACAACTGGAACCGGATGGGCGGCACCGCCGAGAAGCGCTCCGACTATCAGAACGTCCACGGCCCCGGCTGGTATCGGATGAGCTTCCCGACGCCGGAGAAGATGGGCGATCGCCACGCCTGGATCGAGTTCGACGCGGCAAGCATCATCGCCGACGTCTGGCTGAACGGCGTCAAGCTCGGCCGCCATGCGGGCGCCTTCGCCCGCTTCCGTTTCGATGCCACCGCGGCGCTGAAGTCGACGGGGGATAATCTGCTGGTCGTCCGCGCCGACAATTCCTCGCCGCGCGATCCGGGCTCGCCCACTGCCGAGATCCCGCCGATGAACGGCGACTGGCCGATGTATGGCGGGCTCTACCGCCCCGCGCGGCTGGTGCTGACCGCACCGCTGCGCGTGGCGATGCACGACATGGGTGGCCCCGGCATCTATGCGCGCACCGAGGCGGTGGAGGGTGGCGCCGCGCGCATCGCCATCACCACGAAGCTGGAGAACGACCAGCCCCGCGCCGAAACCGCCGAGATCATCACCACCATCCTCGATGCGGACGGCCGCGCCGTCGCCACCGCGCGCGGCAAGCAGCCGGTGCCGGGGAAGGGTGGCGCCGAACTGGCGCAGACGCTGACCGTGCCGGACGCGAAGCTGTGGGATGTCGGCAAGCCCTATCTCTACCGCGTCCGCGTCGACATCGCCGATGCCAGGGGCCGGCTGCGTGACCGGGTGGAACAGCCGCTCGGCATCCGCACCTTCCGGATCGATCCGAACACCGGCTTCTGGATCAACGGCGCGCATGTCGACCTGCGCGGCGTCTCGCGCCATCAGGATCGGCCGGTGAAGGGCTGGTCGATCGACGATGCCGACATTGCCGAGGATATGGACCTGATTCGGGAGATCGGGGCCAACACCTTGCGTCTCGCCCACTACCAGCATGCCGATGCCGCCTATGACGCGGCGGACAAGGCCGGGCTCGTCACCTGGGCGGAAATCCCGCTGGTCGATCGCTCGGCGCCCTGGGGGCAGGAGAAGACGACGCCCGGCTTCGCCGCCAATGCCGAACAGCAGCTCCGCGAGCTGATCCGCCAGACCTACAACCATCCCTCGATCGCGGTCTGGTCGATCGCCAACGAGGTCAATCTCGAAGCCGCGAAGGGCAGGGGCACCTCCAACGCGAAGCCGCTGCTCGAACGGCTGCAGAAGGTGGTGCATGAGGAGGATCCGAGCCGACCCGCGACCTTGGCGGACTGCTGCGGCTCGATCCCGTCCGAAGCGCGCGAGGGGCTGGATACGGTCGCCGGCATCACCGACGTGATCGGCTATAACCGCTATCATGGCTGGTACGCGCCCGACGTGACCGTGCTCGGCCCCGATCTCGATCGCCTGCACGCGCTCTATCCGAAGCAGCCGATCTCGATCAGCGAATATGGTGCCGGCGGCGCGCTGACCCAGCACAGCGACGATCCCACCGCCGCACCGATCGCGCCGTTCGGCCGCCCGCACCCGGAGGAATTCCAGAGCTATGTCCTCGAGGAAAGCTGGCGGCAGATCGCATCCAAACCCTATGTCTGGGCGAGCTGGGTGTGGAACATGTTCGATTTCTCGAACGAACTCCGCCTCGAAGGCGACCTCACCGACACCAACGACAAGGGGCTGATCAGCTTCGATCGCAAGACGAAGAAGGACGGCTTCTATTTCTACAAGGCCAACTGGTCGAAGGAGCCCTTCGTCCACCTGACCAGCCGCCGCTATGTCGACCGACCCTATCCGCTGGCCGATGTGAAGGCCTATAGCAACCAGCCGAGCGTGCGGCTGAGCCTCAGCGGCCGCGACCTCGGCGAGGCGAAATGCGATCTCGGCATCTGCCGCTGGCCCAACGTGGCGCTCGATACCGGCACCAACCGGCTCGAGGCGAAGGCGGTCACGGGGGCGGGCGCGGTCTCCGACGCGGTCGAATGGCAGTTCGCCGGCAAGCCCGGCTTCTACGCGATCCGCGCTGGGACGTTGGTCGGCAAGCGCGGTGCGGACGGCCTGCTCTGGGGCTCCGACGTGTTCGTGAAGGGCGGGGCCGGCAATTTCCGCGACAAGCCCTCGTCCAGCCGCGGCGGCCAGCCCGGCCCGGCCCGGCCCGTGTCGGGAACCACCGACCAGGCGCCCTACGAAAGCTGGCGCTCGGGCGACTTCGCCTATGCCATCCCCGTGCCCAAGGGCCGCTACCGCGTGACCTTGCACCTGTTCGAGCCCGACGCGGCGATCAAGCCCGGCGCCCGCCTGTTCACCGTCTCCGCCGAGGGCCGCCCCGCGCTGCGCCGGCTGGACGTGGTGAAGGCCGCCGGCGCCCCGATGACCGCGCTGGTGCGGACGTTCGAGGTGGCGGTGAAGGACGACAGGCTGGATCTCGCCTTCAAGGGTGAGGCGGGCGAGGCCGTGGTCAGCGGGATCCGCGTGGAAAGGCTAAAATAAAAACGCCCCTCCCGGTTGCGGGAGGGGGACTTAAGCCGCCTGTGCCTCCGATGGCGCCGTCGTCCACCCCAGTTGCGGCACCGCGATCGTGCGCTTGCCGGCAAGATCGGTGCGCGAGGCGATCAGCCCGCGCTGTTCGATGAATGCCAGCAGGCGTTTCACCCGCCCCGGCGATTGCGTGCCATAGACCGCGGCGATCGCCTCGTTGGAGGGGCAGGCTTCGCCCTCGCGCGCGGCCCGGGCGATCAGCAGGAAGGCGCCCAGCATGTCGTCGGGCAGTTCGCCCGCCAGCGCCATCGCGTGGCCCCAATCCTCGTCGCCGGCAAGGTCGATGCCCGCGCGCGTCGCGGCGAGGCGGCGGCCGAACTCGGCAAGCCCGATCGAAGCGGCCGAGACGCCGAGCATCCGGCAGCGCGTCTGGAAATCCTGGTAGAGCACGGCATTGGCGCGGAAGCCGCTGTCCGGGTCCGCCACCAGATCGCGCAGTGCGCGGTCGATCGCCTCCGCCAGCTTCTCGGGATCCACCGGCTCGGGATCGGGCAGCGCGGCGGGGGCGGGGCGCTCGATCGCGTCGATCACCTCGGCGGCGGGCACCGGGCGTGGCGCGGGGGCGACCAGCGGCAAGGTCGGCTCGATCGGCACCGGCGCCAGCAGCAGATCCCGCATGTCCGCGGCGGGCGCCTGTTCGGGGAGCGGCAGCAGCATCACGCCGCCGCTGCGCGCGCTTGTCTTGACCGGCCCGATCTTCACCGAGACGGGCCGGCGCGAAATGGCGGGGCCGAGCGCGAGGAAGGAGCCGCGCTGCAGGTCACGGATCTGCTCGGCCTGCCGCCGGTCCATGCCCAGCAGGTCGGCTGCGCGCGCCATGTCGATGTCGAGGAAGGTGCGCCCCATCAGGAAGTTGGAGGCTTCCGCCGCGACATTCTTGGCGAGCTTGGCGAGGCGCTGGGTGGCGATGATGCCGGCGAGGCCGCGCTTGCGGCCGCGGCACATCAGGTTGGTCATCGCGGTCAGCGAGGCGCGCCGGATGTCGTCGGGCACGTCGCCCGCGGCGGCGGGGGCGAAGAGCTGCGCCTCGTCCACCACCACCAGCGCGGGGAACCAATGCTCGCGCGGGGCATCGAACATTGCGGCGATGAAGGCGGCCGCGCAGCGCATCTGCGCCTCCACGTCCACACCCTCAAGGCTCAGCACCACCGAGGCGCGATGTTCGCGGATGCGCGTGGCGAATCGGGCGATCTCGCGTTCGCTATGGTCCGACGCCTCGATCACGACATGGCCGAACGGCTCGGCCAATGTCACGAAATCGCCCTCGGGATCGATGATCACCTGCTGGACCATGCCAGCGCTGCCCTCCAGCAGGCGGCGCAGAAGGTGCGATTTTCCCGAACCCGAATTGCCCTGCACGAGCAGGCGGGTGGCAAGCAATTCTTCGACATCGATCGGCACGGAATGACCCGTGCCGTCGGTCCCCATATCAACGCTGACGGTCACAGCGCCTCTTTGGCGCACTGGGGCGCGGATCGGCAAGCGCTATGGCATGCGATTCGGCGCGTCGAGGCTTGGAACGGCGGGACGGAGCAGGCCGTTCTGTGGTGGTGATCAAGGAGATTGAGATGAAGGCAAGGCATATCGGCTATGCGATCGGCGTCGCGAGCGTGGCGGTTGGAGTGGTCGATCTGGTTTTCCGCCGCCGCCTCGCCCAGAGCCTGGGCAGCGGCGAATCCGGCGCCCGGATGTTCCAGGCGGCGGGCGTGCGCGAGGTAACGACCGGCGTCGCGGCGATCGCTGCCCCCGAAAGCGCCGCGCCGATCTGGGCACGCTTCGCCGCCGATGTCGCCGATCTCGGCACGCTCGCGGTGGCGGCGGCCAAGGCGGACGAGGCGAAGCGCGGGCAGGCGGTCGCCGCCTTTGCGCTCGTCGGCGCCGTCGCGGTGATCGATTTCCTAGCGGCGCGCGCGGTGCAGCGCCGGCGGCAGGCGTTCATGCTCTAGCGCCGGCGCGCTTCGCGCGGCATGGTCGCTACGCGATGGTGCGCAAGATCATCCATGTCGACATGGACGCCTTCTATGCATCGGTCGAGCAGCGCGACGATCCGGCGCTGCGCGGCCGGCCGCTTGCGGTTGGCCATGGCGGCGGGCGTGGCGTGGTCGCCGCGGCCAGCTATGAGGCGCGCGCGTTCGGGGTGCGATCGGCGATGCCCTCGGTCACCGCGCTGCGCCGCTGCCCCGATCTGCTGTTCGTGCGCCCCCGCTTCGATGTCTACAAGGCGGTCTCGCAGCAGATCCGCGCGATCTTCCTCGATTATACCGCGCTGGTGGAGCCGCTCTCGCTCGACGAGGCTTATCTCGACGTCACCGAAAATCGTCGCGGCCTGCCTTCCGCCACCGCGACCGCGGAGGAGATTCGCGCGCGCATCCTCGCCGATACCGCGCTCACCGCGTCCGCCGGCATCTCCTACAACAAATTTCTCGCCAAGCTCGCCTCGGACCAGAACAAGCCCAACGGCCAGTGCGTCATCACTCCCGCGCAGGGCGCCGCGTTCGTCGCGGCGCTGGAGGTCGGGCGCTTCCACGGCATCGGTCCCCGCACGGCGGAAAAGATGAACCGACTTGGCATCTTCACCGGCGCCGACCTGCGCGCGCACGACCTCGCTTTCCTGCAGGCCAATTTCGGCAAGGCGGGCCGCTGGTATCACGCGATCGCGCGCGGCGAGGATGATCGCGCAGTGACGCCGGATCGGCCCCGCAAATCCTCCGGCTCCGAAACCACCTTCGCGCGCGATCTGGCGACGCCGGCGGAGGTGGAGCAGGGCGTCGCCGCGATGGTCGACGATGTGTGGGGCTGGTGTGAGCGCAGCGGCGGCAGCGGCCGCACGGTCACGCTCAAGATCCGCTACGCCGATTTCCAGCAGGTCACCCGCAGCCGCACACTGGCCGGTTCGGTCGACAGCCGCGCGACCCTGTTCGAGACCGCGGTGGCGCTGGTGCGCGGCCTTTATCCGCTGCGCGCCGGCATCAGGTTGATTGGCGTCACCTTGTCCAAGCTGGAGGATCCGGACGACGGCCCGGTGCGCGAGCCCGAGCTGGATCTCGCCGGCTGATACCGCCCCGCTCGGTCTGCGACCGATCGGGAGCGGGTTTCGCTCAGGCTCCGCGCGAGCTCACCGGGGGCTATTCGAATTCGCGCGCCAGCGCCTCGGTATCGAGCGTATCCGTGTTGCGCATCGCGATCGCGCCGCGGATGCCGTTGACGATGCCGGCGGCGATGAACAGGTGGAGGATGATCCCGAGCACGCCGGGAAAGCCGATGAAGAATTTGCCGATGAACTCCACGAGGAACACCAGCATCAGCACGCTGCCTGCGATCAGCCCCCGGTTATGGTGAAAGCGCCACGCAGCGATCAGCGCCACTAGGATTTCCACCCCGACGATGACGAGGAGCAGGATCTTGTCTTCGTCGGTCGAGATGCCGGTGCGGCCGTCTTTGATGATCAGTCCAAGCACGCCGCCGAGCACGGCCAATCCCGCGAATGCCAGAGCCGCCAGCCTGCCGAAGCGGCTGCATCGCATCGCATCGTCGATATCGATGATTTCCGGAAACAGCTTCGCCATGCGTTGATCCCCCGATCGCCCCGTCACGGATGGTAGCGCGGAGCAGGCGACCGGCAACAAAAAAGGGCGATCCCCCCCCGGGGACCGCCCTTTTTCGTATCTCGATCCCGTGCCGCGATGCGGCACGGAAGCCGATTACATCGCGTTCGTCGCGTTGTCCGCAACGTTGTCGATGGCTTCGGCAGCGTTCTCGGAGATGTTCTCGATCGCGTCCTCGGCGTTCGCCGCAACGTCTTCGACGTTCGCAGCGGCGTTCTCGGTCGGGGTCGTCTCACCGCAGGCGGCCAGGGTCATCAGGCCGGCGGCAGCGAGAACAAAGCTCAGCTTCTTCATTCGTATTGCTCCCATAGCGTCTTGTTCGCATCCGGCCCGAATGCCGTTGCGAGCCGATCCAAATAAAGGGCTCGGACCGGCCGTCAATGGGAATTTTACACGACCGGGCTCGGGATTTCTCCCGCGCTGTGAGGGGAAATAGCTGAACAACGGCTGAATTCCGTCACTTTTGCGGCACTGCAGCAAGGGTTTCGGGCGCGTTGGCCGCAAGCCACAACATGGCCGTCCAGGCCGCAACATTCTGCCTGAGCTGCGCTGGATCGACCTTGTCGAGCGTATCGTCGGGGGTGTGGTGGATGTCGAAATACCGAGTCCCGTCCTGTTCGAGGTCGATCACCGGCACCCCTGCCTTCACCAGCGGCGCGATATCCGCACCCCCCGTCGCAGGTGCCGGATTGCGGCCGATTCCGATGGGCGCCAGCGCCTGGGCGATGCGATCGCCCAGCGGCGCGGCGGCGGCGGGCAAGGTGAATTTCACCGACCACACCCGGTCTGCGCCGAAATCCGATTCGGCGGTCAGCACATGCTTCTCGTCGCGATGCGCGGCGAGATAGGATGGGCCGCCGCAGCCGCCGACCTCCTCCGCCCCATACCATACGACCCGGATCGTGCGCCGCGGCTTGCCCGCGGCCATCACCCTCTTCGCCGCGGCGGCGGTGATGGCGACGCCCGAGGCATCGTCGATCGCGCCGGTCGCGAGATCCCAGCTGTCGAGATGGCCGCCCACGGTGATGATGCCGGCTGAAGGATCGCTGCCCGGCACCTCGGCAACGACGTTGCCCGACTGGCCGGTGGCGCTGAACGTCGGCGTCAGCAGCAGCCGCATCGTCACCGGTTTGCCGCGCTTCAGGATGCGCTGGAGGTTTTCCGCGTCTGGCAAGGAGAGCGCGGCGGCGGGAATCGCGGTGGTACCTGCCGGGAAATTGGTGTTGCCGGCATGCGGGTTGCGGTGGTGATCGGTGCCGACCGAGCGGATGACGATCGCGGCGGCGCCCTTGGCGGCGGCAACGGCAGGGCCGCGCCGGCGCACCGCGCCGAATACGCCATAGGAGGATCCGTCCTGCGTGGCGGTCATCGCGTGGCTCACGAACGCGATCTTGCCCTTCAGACTGCCGGCCGGTGCGGCCTCGAGCTCGGAGAGCGTCTCGAACGCCACCACCTCGGCCTCTATGCCGTCGGCCGGCGTCGCCGCGCTGTTGCCGAGCGCGGTTACCGCAAGCCTGGCGGGGAAGGGCGCGATCACCGTCGCCTGCTCCGCGCCGCGCGTCCACACCGGCATCTCGCAGGTCTCGATGCGGACATTGCTGAAGCCCAGCGCCTTCAGCCGCGGCACCGCCCAGGCGCGGGCGCGCGCCTCCGCCTCGGTGCCCGCCTGGCGCGGGCCGATCTCGGTGGTCAGACCCTCCACCAGATCCCAGGCGACGGTGTCGCCCGCGAGCGCCGCATCGCGCAGCTTGCCCGCGGTCGCCACCGGATCGTCGGCGGGCGCGGCGCGGGCCGACTGGCCGGCGAGAATGAGGGAAAGGGCGAGGGCGGGGAGGATGGCGCGCTGTTTCATGGACTTGGTGTAACCCGATGAATCCCCATATGGGAACGGGTCCGATCGCCTTCGGCGCGTTTGCCAAGCGGGCTTGCGCGCGCTAGTGGCGGCGGCAGTTTTTCCAGATCAGCATTCCCACGGAGCCCAGACCCCCATGGCCGTTCAATACAGCTTCGTCATGAAGGGCCTGACGAAGACCTTTCCCGGCGCGAACAAGCCGCTGTTCAACAACATCCACCTGCAGTTCCTGCCCGGAACCAAGATCGCCATCATCGGCGTGAACGGCGCCGGCAAGTCGACGCTGATGAAGGTGATGGCCGGTATGGATACCGACTATCAGGGCGAGGCGTGGGCTGCCGAAGGCATGCGGGTCGGCTATCTGGCGCAGGAGCCGCAGCTCGATCCCAACAAGAATGTGATCGAGAATGTGAAGGATGGCGTGCGAGGCGTCGCCGACATGCTCGATCGCTTCAACGAGATCTCGACGATCATGGGCGATCCGCCCGAGGACGCCGATTTCGACGCGCTGCTCGCCGAGATGGGCGAGCTGCAGGAAAAGATCGACGCGGTCGACGGCTGGACGCTCGACAACCAGCTCGAGATCGCGATGGAAGCGCTGCGCTGCCCGCCGGCCGACTGGAGCGTCGAGAGCCTGTCCGGCGGTGAACGCCGCCGCGTCGCGCTGTGCCGCCTGCTCCTCGAAAAGCCCGACATCCTGCTGCTCGACGAGCCGACCAACCACCTTGACGCCGAGAGCGTCCAGTGGCTGGAACAGCATCTGATCGAATATGCCGGCAACGTCATCCTCGTCACCCACGATCGCTACTTCCTCGACAATGTCGTGGGTTGGGTGCTCGAACTCGATCGCGGCCGCGGCCTGCCGTTCGAGGGCAATTATTCCGCCTGGCTCGAAGCCAAGGGCAAGCGGATGGAGCAGGAAGACCGCGAGGAGGCGGGTCGCCAGAAGGCGATCAAGGAAGA
The DNA here is from genome assembly GCF_050433225.1 of Sphingomonas zeicaulis. Taxonomy (NCBI): domain Bacteria; kingdom Pseudomonadati; phylum Pseudomonadota; class Alphaproteobacteria; order Sphingomonadales; family Sphingomonadaceae; genus Sphingomonas; species Sphingomonas zeicaulis. The sequence goes on from NZ_JBNPXQ010000001.1 coordinate 177,031, forward strand.
GCTGGAGTGGATCCGGCAGAGCCCCAAGGCGCGCCAGTCCAAGTCGAAGGCGCGTATCCGCGCGTTCGACGAGCTGGTCGAAAAGCAGAATGCCCGCGCGCCGGGCAAGGCGCAAATCGTCATCCAGACGCCCGAGCGCCTCGGCGGCAAGGTGATCGAGGCCAAGGGGCTGACCAAGTCCTATGGCGAGAAGCTGCTGTTCGAGGGGCTGGATTTCACCCTGCCGCCGGGCGGCATCGTCGGCGTGATCGGCCCCAACGGCGCCGGCAAGTCGACCTTGTTCCGCCTTATCACCGGCCAGGAACAGCCCGACGAAGGTGCGATCGACATCGGCCCGACCGTGAAGCTGGGCTATGTCGACCAGAGCCGCGACGCGCTCGACGGCAACAAGAATGTCTGGGAAGAAGTCTCGGGCGGGCATGACATCATGACCGTCGGCAAGTTCGAGATGTCGACCCGCGCCTATGTTGGCGCGTTCAACTTCAAGGGGCCTGACCAGCAGAAGAAGGTCGGCCAGCTCTCGGGCGGTGAACGCAACCGCGTCCACATGGCCAAGATGCTGAAGCAGGGCGGCAATGTGCTGCTGCTCGACGAACCGACCAACGACCTCGACGTCGAGACGCTGCGCGCGTTGGAAGAGGCGCTGGAGAATTTCGCGGGCTGCGCCGTGGTCATCAGCCACGATCGCTTCTTCCTCGATCGCCTGGCCACCCACATCCTCGCCTTCGAGGGCGACAGCCATGTCGAATGGTTCGAGGGCAATTTCGAAGCCTATGAGGAAGACAAGCGCCGCCGCCTGGGCGACGCGGCGGATCGCCCGACGCGACTGGCTTACAAGAAGCTGACGCGCTGAGATCGAAGGGCGGGGGCCGGGGCTCCCGCCCTTTTTTATCCGATAGGCGACGAATCGTCGGAAGGCCGCTTCCAGGAAGTTGGAGCGCTCCCGATCGACCCATGTATAGTTCCGTCAGGGGGATGCCGGCACGCAGAGGCCGCACCCGTCCGGAGAGAGATGCATGGGAGAACAGCGCATGGAGCGCCATTCGGTCGTCGAGACAGCGCGCAGCCGCGTCGTCAGCGATATCGTCCGCCTGCAGGCCCGCCGCACGCCCGACAAGATCGCGCTCGTCTATGAGGGCCGTCAGGACAGTTTCCGCGATCTCGACACGGTGATCGATCGCACCGCCAACGCTTTGCGTGCCGCCGGCATCGGCGAGGGCGATCGCGTCGCCCTCCTCTCCCACAACAACCGCAGCTATGTGCTGCTGCGCTTCGCCATCATCCGCGCCGGCGCGATCTTCACGCCGATCAACTTCATGCTCAACGCCGGCGAAATCGCCTATATTCTCGACCATTGCGGCGCGGCCGCGGTGATCGTCGAGGATGCGCTGTGCGAAACCGCGCAGGCCGCGCTGGACATGCTGTCCGCGCCGCCTGCGATCCGCGCCTTCATCCGCCATGAGGACGTGGCACCGCCGGGTGGCTGGGTGGATGGCGATGCATGGCTCGATCATCCCGATGCCACGCCGGTCAGCTGCGCACGCGGCGAGGATGAGCCCGTGCAGATCATGTACACCAGCGGCACCGAATCCCGTCCGAAGGGCGTGTTGCTCAGCTCGCGCGCGCTGCTTGCGCAATATGTGAGCTGCATCGTCGATGGCGGCATGGATGCGGGCGACGTCGAGCTGCACTGCCTGCCGCTCTACCACTGCGCGCAGCTCGATGTTTTCCTGAGCGTCGATCTCTATCTCGGCGCGACCAGCATCCTGCTGCGCGCGCCCGATCCGGCGGCGATGCTGGAAGCGATCGAGCGCCAGCGCATCACCAAGCTCTTCTGCCCGCCGACCGTTTGGATCGCGCTGCTGCGCCATCCCGACTTCGATCGTCGTGACCTGTCGTCTCTGGCGAAAGGCTATTACGGCGCTTCGATCATGCCCACCGCGGTGATCGAGGAATTGTTGCGCCGCTTACCCGGCCTGCGCTTGTGGAACGTCTACGGCCAGACGGAGATGGCGCCGGTCGCGACCATCCTCCACCCCGAGGATCAGCTCCGCAAGCTGGGCTCGGCCGGGCAGCCGGTCCTCAATGTCGAAACGCGGATCGTCGACGATGAGGATCGCGACGTGCCCGCGGGCGAGGTGGGCGAGATCGTTCACCGCGGCCCGCAGGCGATGCTCGGCTATTTCCGCGATCCCGCGAAAACCGAGGAGGCGTTCCGCAACGGCTGGTTCCACTCGGGTGATCTCGGGCGGATGGACGAGGACGGCTATCTCTACGTCGTCGACCGCAAGAAGGACATGATCAAGACCGGGGGCGAAAACGTCTCCAGCCGCGAGATCGAGGAGGTTCTTTTCGCGCATCCGCAGGTCGCCGAAGCGGCAGTGTTCGGCGTGCCGCACGCGCATTGGGTGGAAGCGGTGACCGCGGTCGTCGTGGCGCGGCCGGGCGAGGCGCCGAGCATCGACGTGCTCGCCGCGCACTGCCGCGAACGGCTAGCCGGCTACAAGCGCCCCAAGCGGATCGTGTTGATCGAGGCGCTGCCCAAGAATGCCAGCGGCAAGGTGCTGAAGCGCGAGCTGCGGCTGCGCTTCATCGACTGATCGCGCAGCTTACAGCCGCGGGCGGGGCGGGGCGATGCGGGTTCGCTCGATGTCGTGGATCCGCTCTTCCTGCGCGCGGCGGGTGGCGATGTGCGCGGCCCGCTCTTCCTCCAACTGGCGGCGCAGGCGGCGATTGCCGCCGCTGCGCATCATCATGCCGATGACGATGCCGAGCAGCAACAGCAGCGCCATGATCACGAGCGTCTTGGTCGAATAGTCCATCGCGGATCGCTCCCGTCGTTACGGGGCGACAACCGTCCTGCGGCCGGACTGTTCCGGCGCGCGTGCGGTTTGAAATCGCGGCGCCATCATGCTTAGGAACGGCATCGATGATGTCCGCCGTTTCCCCCGATGCCGTTCCGCCCCCAGCGCCATTCGATCGCCGGTCGATTCCCGCCGGCGCGGTCGTCGGTCGCTGGCATGCGCCCGATGGCTGGGATCATCGCAGCTTCGCCTGGGATCCGGCGGGGGCGCCGCGCGGCAGCCTGTTGTTCCAGGGCGGCCGCGGCGACATCTTCGAGAAATATCTGGAGGCGTTCGATCATTGGCGCGGCCGCGGCTGGACGATCCGCTCGTTCGACTGGCGCGGGCAGGGCGGTTCCGGCCGGTTGGGGCGCAATGCCGGCGTCGGCCATGCCGAGGATTTCGCGCATTGGGTCGAAGATCTCGCCGCCTATGTTTCGGAATGGGTCGCGGCCACGCCCGCGCCGCATGTGATCGTCGGCCATTCGATGGGCGGCCATCTGGTGCTGCGCGCGCTGATGGAAAAGCGGGTGCAGCCCGATGCCGCGGTACTTTCCGCGCCTATGCTCGGCCTGCGCAGCGCGCCCTTCACGCCCGGCATCGCCGGGGTCATCGCGCGCGGCATGACATGGGTCGGCCGGCCGGACCGTGCCGCGTGGAAATCGCCCAACGAACGGCCGGGGCCGCCCTTCACCCCCCGCGCGGCGCTGCTGACGCACAGCGCCGATCGCTATGCGGATGAGCAATGGTGGAAGGTCGAACGGCCGGAGATCAATCTGGGCGCGCCGAGCTGGCGCTGGCTGGCGCTCGCCTTCGCCTCCTGCGCGGCGTTGGAGCGCCGTGGCGCCGTGGAAGGCATCGATACGCCGCTGCTGATCCTCAACCCGCTGGAAGACAAGCTGGTCGACTCGGCGGCGACGCGGCGGATCGCCGCCCGGCTGCCCGACGTCCGCATCCGCAACTGGGGTCCCGAATCGGCGCATGAGATATTGCGCGAAGCCGATCCGGTGCGCAGCGATGCGCTGGCCGAGATCGATCGCTTCCTCGATGAGCGAGCGCCCGCACGATGAGCGATGCGGATGTGCTGATCGTCGGCGGCGGCATTGCCGGCGCCAGCCTTGCGGCCGAACTCGCGCCCTTTCTGCGCGTGCTGCTGATCGAGGCGGAGGACCAGCCCGGCTATCACAGCACCGGGCGTTCGGCCGCGTTCTGGGACGAAAGCTATGGCGGCCCCGGCGTGCAGCCGCTGACCACCGCCTCGGGCGACTGGCTGCGCGCGCCGCCGCCGGACGTGTCGGACCATGGCTTCCTCGGCGATTGCGGCGCGCTCTACATGGGGCGCGACGAGGATATCGCGCTGATCGACGCCTATGAGGAGACCTTCGGCGGCGCGATCGCGCTGCGGCGGCTCGATCGTGCGGCGCTTGAGCGGCACGTGCCCGGGCTCGATCCGCGCTGGACGCACGGCGTGTTCGAGGCGAGTTGCGCCGATATCGACGTCGGCGGCGTCCATGGCGCCTTCCTTCGCCTTGCCCGCCGCGCGGGGGCGGTGATCCTGCCGTCGCGCCCGCTGCAGGCGGCGGAGCGGCGCGACGGGCTTTGGCATGCGCGCACCCCCGGCGGCACGCTGACTGCTGCTACACTGGTCAACGCCGCGGGCGCCTGGGCGGATCATGTGGCGGCGGCATGCGGCGTCGCCCCTGTCGGCATCACCCCCTATCGCCGCACCATCGTGCAACTGCGCACCGATCCGGCGCCGCCGGCGGTGCTGCCGCTGGTGCTCGACATCAGCGGCACCTTCTATTTCAAGCGCGAGGGCGGCGGCCGGCTGTGGCTGAGCCCGCATGACGAAACTCCCTCGGACCCGCTCGACGCCGCGCCTGAGGAACTGGACGTCGCGATCGCGATCGACCGCTTCCAGGGCGTCGTCGACTGGCGGGTAGCGGCGGTGGAGCGCAAATGGGCGGGGCTGCGCAGCTTCGCGCCCGACCGGCTGCCGGTCTATGGCTTCGATCCCGCCGCGCCCGGCTTCTTCTGGTGCGCCGGGCAAGGCGGCTTCGGCATCCAGACCGCCCCCGCCGCGGCCCGCCTTGCGGCGTCGCTGCTGCTCGGGCGCGTGCCGGACGGGATTGCGGAAGGGATTGATCCGACGCCGTTCTCGCCCGGAAGGTTCGCGGCCTGATTCTTCCTCCCTGAGCTCTGCTCGGGGAGGACATATCCGATCGGTCGCGACGCGATGCGTGAATGCGGCCGGCCCGTAGGGGAAGAGGCTTCCTACCCCCGCCGCGCCGCATAGGCGGCGTCGCTCGCTAGTTTGTCCGCGCGCTCATTGTCCGGGTGGCCGGCATGGCCCTTCACCCAGGTCCAGTCGATGCGGTGCGGGGCGGCGGCCGCGAGCAGCGCCTGCCACAGATCGGCATTCTTCACCGGCTTGCGATCGGCGGTCTTCCAGCCGTTGCGGCGCCAGCCGGCGATCCACTTGGTCAGGCCGTCCATCACATAGCGGCTGTCGGTCGACAGCTTAACGCGGCACGGCCGGTTGAGCGTTTCCAGCGCGCGGATCGCGGCCATCAATTCCATGCGGTTGTTGGTGGTCGCCGGATCGCCGCCCGAAATATCCTTCTCGTGCGGGCCGAAGCGGATCACCGCGCCCCAGCCGCCGGGGCCGGGATTGCCCTTGCACGCGCCATCGGTGGCGATCTCGACCTCGGGCATGTCGGTCGTCGCGTCAGTCTCTGTCATAGGGAAATCAGGCCAGCAGGTCAGGGTTCTGGGCGTAGAATTCGAGGCGCCTCAGGAAGGCGATCGGATCCTTGCGGGTGACGAGCGCGTCGGCAGGCGTGTTCAGCCAGTCCCACGCGCGGGTCAGCAGGAAGCGCAGGCAGGCGCCGCGCGCCAGTGCGGGAAAGGCGGCACGCTCCGCATCGGTCAGGTCGAAGCCGGCTTGATAGCCGCCGACCAGCGCCGCGCCCAGCGCGGGGTGATAGCCGGTGCCGTCATTCTCGAAGCACCAGGCGGCGTGCGTCACCGCCAGATCCCAGGCGCGGATCTCGGTGCAGGCGAAATAGAAATCGATCACGCCGCTGACCGCATCGTCGAGCATCAGCACATTGTCGGGGAACAGGTCGGCATGGACCACCGACTGCGGCAGATCGCGCGGCCAGTGCGTGTCGAGCCAGGCGAGCTCGTCCGCAACGATGCGGCGCAGGCCGGGGCGGATGGCGTCGAGATCGGCGCCGCAGCGCGCCGCCAGCGCGTGCCAGCCCTCGATCCCCAGGCTGTTGGCGCGGTGTCCGGTAAAATCGGCGAGTGCCGCGTGCATCGTGCCCAGCGCGCGGCCCGCGGCAGCCGCCTGCACCGCGGTCGGCCGGCTGACCGAGACGCCGGGCAGGAACTCGATCAGGCAGGCCGGGCGGCCGGCGACGGTCTGGATCTGCACGCCGTTGCGGTCGGCGATGGCGCGCGGCACCGGCGCGCCGGCATCCGCCAGATGATCGAGCAGCGCCATGAAGAAGGGCAGGTCGCCGGCATCGACGCGCTTTTCATAGAGCGTCAGGATGAAGCGGGCATTGCTCGTGTCGACCAGATAATTGCTGTTCTCGACACCCTCGGCGATGCCCTTAGCGGAAACCAGCGCGCCGACGCCCTCATAGCGCGCGAGCAGCGCCGCCAGTTCCTCGGCGGAGACCTGCGTATAGACGGCCATCCGGGGTCAGGCCGCTTCGAGGCCGCGCGGCAGCTTGAACGCCATCGTCTCGACGGCGGTGGTCAGTTCCTCGCTCACCACCTGGTAATGCGCCGAAAGCGTATCGACCACCTCGCGGACGAGCAGTTCGGGTGCGGAGGCGCCGGCGGTGATGCCCAGCGTCTGCACGCCGTCAAGCCAGCCAAGGTCGATCTCGGACGCGCGCTGGATCAGCATCGCGCGGGTGCCGGAGCGCTCGGCGACCTCGACCAGCCGCACCGAGTTGGACGAGTTGGGCGCGCCGATCACCAGCATCGCATCACACTGCGCGGCGATCGCCTTGGCGGCGGTCTGGCGGTTTGAGGTGGCGTAGCAGATATCCTCGCCGCGCGGCGCCTGGATCGCCGGGAAGCGCTCCATCAGCGTGCGGACGATCTCGGCCGTGTCGTCCACCGAAAGCGTGGTCTGGGTGAGGAAGGAAAGCTGGGTCGGATCGGCAGGCTGCAGCGCCAGCGCATCCTCCACCGTCTCGATCAAGGTCATCGCGCCCGCATCGACCTGGCCGAAGGTGCCGATCACCTCGGGGTGGCCGCGATGGCCGATGAACAGGATATGCTTGCCGGCGGCGACCAGCCGCTCGGCCTGGCGATGGACCTTGGAGACCAGCGGGCAGGTCGCGTCCAGCCAGGTCAGTCCGCGCTCGGTGGCCTTGTTGGGCACCGCCTTGGGCACGCCGTGCGCGGAAAACACCACCGGGGCATCGTCCGGCACCTCGTCCAGTTCCTCCACGAAGATCGCACCCTGCGCGCGCAGGCTGTCCACCACGAAGCGGTTGTGGACGATCTCATGGCGGACATAAACGGGCGCGCCGAACCTCTCGATCGCCAGTTCGACGATGCGGATCGCACGGTCGACACCCGCGCAGAAGCCGCGCGGCGCGGCGATCAGCAGCTTGAGCTGGGGCAGGGCGGCGGGGGCGGCTTCGGTCATCACGCAGGCGGCTCTACGCGATTGCTTGCCTGCACGAAAGGCGGTTCCTATGATCCGCCCGCCCGAGGGGCGGCAGATCCGGCCGCCGGCAATATAGTTCGAGGAAGACTTCGTGCCCCCCATCAAAGTGTCGCTTGCCGCAGCCGCCGCCCTGACCCTGCTCGCCGGCTGTTCGCGCGACAACGAGATCGTCGATGCCGCGGGCGGCATCGCGGTGACCCGTTCGGCCTGCCCGGCGCTGGCGATCCCCGACTATACGGGCGACGTGACCCTGTTCAATCCGCCGGCGAGCCGCGATTCGCGTGCGATCGACGTGGTGGCGACGATCACCAACCTGCGGGCGAACTGCGACAATAGCGGGGCCGAGTTGGTGAGCACGATCAGCTTCGACGTGGTGGCGCGCCGCGAGGCCGGCAGCGAGGCGCGCGAAGTGGTGTTGCCCTATTTCGTCAGCATCGTGCGCGGCGGCAACGTCGTGGTCGCCAAGCGGCTCGGCCGCGTATCGCTGCGCTTCGCCGAGGGCCAGCAGCGCGCCACCGCGCAGGCGACCGCCGGCAGCGTGGTCAACAAGGCGGCGGCGACGCTGCCCGAAGAAGTCGTCCGCCAGATCACCCGCCGCCGCAAGCCGGGGGATGCGGATGCCGCGGTCGATCCGATGGCGAATCCGCAGGTGCGCGCCGCCGTGTCGCGCGCCAGTTTCGAAATGCTGGTCGGTTTCCAGCTCGATCAGGATCAGCTCCGCTACAACGTCACGCGTTGATGCCGTGATGCCGTCCCCCCCCCGGTCTGCGACCGGGAGGAGGGGGCTTCGCTCAGGCGCCGCGCGGGCTGGCATAGGCGCGCGCGCCAACAAAAAGGGCCCAGGCCGGCTTCCCGGTCCGGGCCCTCTCGGCAGCACGAGGCGCGGGTTACGCGGCTTCGCGCTGGTCCTCGATCGTGACGCTCTGGGTCTGCGGCGCGTCAGCGATCGCGATCTTCTGGGGCTTCATCGCCTCCGGCACCTCGCGGATGAGGTCGACCACCAGCAGCCCGTCGGCCAGGCTCGCATGCTCGACGCGCACGAAGTCGGCGAGCTGGAAGCGGCGCTCGAACGCGCGCGTCGCGATGCCGACATGGAGGAAGCTGGAGCGATCGCCCTCTGCCTTGTCCTTGCGGCCCGTCACGACGAGCAGGTTCTGCTGCGCGGTGATGTCGATCTCGTCGCGGCGGAAACCGGCGACGGCAATGGTGATTCGATACTGGTCCTCACCGCGCCGCTCGAGGTCGAACGGCGGATAGCTGTCAGCCTGTTCGGGGCGCGCGGTGCGCTCCAGCAGGTCGAACAGCCGGTCGAAACCGACGGTGGAACGGCGGTACGGGGTGAAGTCGGTGGTACGCATCTGGAATCAACTCCTCTGATCCGAGCAAATTGATGTCATCGGGCGCCCACGAAGCGACGCCCATTTCCTTGGTGGCGCAGCACGATTTGTCGCCGCGCCGACCGAGAGATAGGTGGGGGCTGGGCGTGTTCAAGCCCTTGCCGGCGAAGTGCAATTGCTTGGCGCGGCGGCAGAGCTGTGACAGGGAGTGATTCGTTTTCGGCGTTTCGGTATCACGATCTGTCGTTCCGGGATCAAACCAGTGGGTGTGGGGCAGAGCCATGGCGATCAACGCGACTGAACTGGCGGGCATCATCGCGAAGAATTCGATGCTTGCGAGCTGCGAGACGGACGAGCTTGAGGACATCCTCAGCCGCGCACGGCTGCTGACGATGAAGAAGGGCGAAACGCTGCTCAACCAGGGCGATGACGGCGATTCGCTGATCATCCTGCTGGAAGGCACCGTGCGGATCAGCATGGCGACCAGCAACGGGCGGGAGATCGTGCTCAACTATTGCGATCCCGGCGAAGTGGTCGGCGAGATCGCATTGCTGGACGGCGAACCGCGCACCGCTTCGGCCACCGCGATGACGCCGGGGCGCTACCTGCGCATCTCGCGCAGCGCGTTCGAGGCGACGATGGAGCGCTTCCCGCGTTGGTCGATGCGGCTGCTGCGCCAGATGGCGAACCGCCTGCGCCAGACCAACTCGATGATCGAGAATGATCGCGCCTTCACCTCGGGCCCCCGGCTGGCGCGCTACATCCAGCGCCTGATGCTGGAACCCGCCAATGATCGCCTCCGCCTCGACCTGAGCCAGAGCGAGCTCGGCAATTTCGCCGGCATCAGCCGCGAGAACATCAACCGCCAGCTTTCCGCCTGGTCGGACAGCGGCATCATCGCGCTGGAAAGCGGGCGGATCCGCGTGACGGATTACGCGATCCTCTCGCGAATCGCGACGTCGAGCGACTGAGGAAAACCAGGCCTCCCCGAGCAGAGCCCCGGGGAGGAACATGTGGTTCTCAGCCAAGTTGTGTGAATGAGCGGGCGGCCCCGTCGTCCCACCCCCCGGACATGCAAACGCCCGGACTGTTTCCAGCCCGGGCGCCTGCGTGACGATCGCTCGTCAGCCCCCTTCTTTGGCCATGGCCCACACGCGCGATACGGTCCCTTCTCCGTATCAAACGGGGCTCCAGGCCTCCCCGAACCACGGCCGTTGCCGACGTTTCAGGAGTTCCGGTTACGCCCGCCGCCGGGGCTTGTCATGGGTGTATTGCTGGTTCGTGATCGATTGCCTTCATCCTGTGTTCATTTGGCAACAGGCTGTTTTGGTTGCCTCAACCCCATGCCCGACGTAGGGCATGGCCCTTGTTCCGCCTGCGAAGATTGCATTCCCCATGATCCTGTCCCGCTACGAGCGGATGATCGCCAAGCGCTATTTGCTGCCCGGCCGGGGCGAGGGGTTCATCTTCCTCGTCGCGTCGATCAGCCTGTTCGCCGTCATGCTCGGCGTCGCCGCGCTGGTGATCGTGATGAGCGTGATGAACGGCTTCCGCGCCGAACTGTTCGACAAGATCGTCGGGCTCAACGGCCATGCCGTGATCCAGGGCTATGGTGGCCGCCTGAACGACTGGCGGGATATCATGGCGCAGGCGAAGGCGACGCCCGGCGTCACCAGCGCGACGCCGCTGATCGAACAGCCGCTGATGGCCAGCTACGAAGGCCGGGTGGAGGGCGTGATCGTCCGCGGCATGGAGGTGCAGGACATCCGCACCAACGAGACGATCAAGGGCAAGGTGATCGGCCGGCTGACCGATCTCACCCCCGGCAGCAACAATGTTGCGATCGGCGCGCGGTTGGCCGAGGCGCTGGGCGCCACGGTGGGCGGCGAGATCAGCCTGATCAGCCCGCTGGGGCAGACCTCGCCCTTCGGCACCGTTCCTCGCATCGTCAGCTATCGCATCGCCGCGATCTTCGAGGTCGGCGTCTATGACTATGACAAGGCGTTCGTCATCATGCCGATGGCGGATGCCCAGACCCTGCTGCTGCTGGGCGACGCGGTGGGCATGATCGAGGTGCAGACGGCCAATCCCGACAATGTCGGCCCCATCCTCGCGCCGCTGGCCGAGAAGGTGGCGCGCGACGGCGTGATCAACGACTGGCGTTCGATGAACGCCTCGCTGTTCGAGGCGCTGTCGGTGGAGCGGGTGGTGATGTTCTGGATCCTCTCGCTGATCATCCTCGTCGCCGCGTTCAACATCCTCTCCTCGCTGATCATGCTGGTGCGCGCCAAGACGCGCGACATCGCGATCCTCAGAACGATGGGGGCGTCGCGCAGCGCGATGCTGCGCATCTTCATGACGGTGGGGGTGACGATCGGCTCGCTCGGCACGATCGCCGGCGTGCTGCTCGGCCTCGTCGTGCTGATCTTCCGCCAGAACATCGTCAACGCGGTGCAGGCGATCAGCGGCCAGAACCTGTGGGATCCCTCGATCCGCTTCATCACCGAACTGCCGTCGCGCACCGATCCGTTCGAGGTGCTGGCGATCGCCGCGCTCGCGATCGGCTGCACCTTCATCTTCACCCTCTATCCGGCCTGGAAGGCCGCGAGCACCGATCCGGTGCAGGTGCTGCGCTATGAATGACGTGCTCAGGGTCTCCGCGCTGAAGCGCAGCTTCAAGCAGGGCGGCGCGGTGATCGACGTGCTGCGCGGTGTCGACCTGACGGTGGGCGAGGGCGAGATCGTCGCGTTGCTTGGTCCGTCGGGCTCGGGCAAGTCGACGATGCTGCAGGCGGTGGGGCTGCTGGAGGGCGGCTTCGAGGGCCAGATCCGCATCGCCGGCGAGGAAGCCGTGCAGCTCGACGATGCCGGCCGCACCCGGCTGCGCCGCGACGCGCTCGGCTTCGTCTACCAGTTCCACCATCTGCTGCCCGATTTCGACGCGGTGGAGAATGTCATCCTGCCGCAGCTGATCCACGGCGCAGTGCCCGCGGCGGCGCGCGAACGCGCCGAAGCCTTGCTCTCCGCGCTCGGCCTCGGCCACCGGCTCACGCACAAGCCGAGCCAGCTGTCTGGCGGCGAGCAGCAGCGCGTGGCGGTGGCGCGGGCGCTGGCGAATCGCCCCGCGCTGGTGCTGGCGGACGAGCCCACCGGCAATCTCGACGAGCGTACTGCGGATGTCGTCCTCGCCGAATTCCTCGCGCTCGTCCGCGGCGAGGGATCCTCGGCGCTGGTCGCCACGCACAATGAGCGGCTGGCCGCCAAGATGGACCGCATCGTGCGCCTGCACGATGGCCGGCTGGCCGAGGCCGTGATCGCCGATTCGCCGCGTTGACGGCCGCCCCGGTGCGCGCCGATGATCGCGGCGTGCATGCGGGAGTGGTTATGAAGACAGGGCTGGACGATTTCACGGTGCGGCGGCCGGGCGGCGATGCGCAGCCGATGGCCGATTATGCGGGGAAGGTGCTGCTGATCGTCAACACCGCCTCGCAATGCGGCTTCACCCCGCAATATGCCGGGCTGGAAGCGCTCTACCGCAAATATCGGGATCAGGGCTTCGAAGTGCTGGCCTTTCCCTGCAACCAGTTCGGCAAGCAGGAACCCGGCGACGCTGAGGAGATCGCCACCTTCTGCTCGCTGACCTACGACGTCACCTTCCCGCTGTTCGCCAAGATCGACGTCAATGGCGACGGCGCCGACCCGCTGTTCACCTGGCTGAAGGCGCAGAAGAAGGGGTTGCTGGGATCGGCGCGGATCAAGTGGAACTTCACGAAGTTTCTCGTCGACCGCCAGGGTCGCGTCGTCCACCGCTATGCGCCGACGACCAAGCCCGAGGATATCCAGCGGGATATCGAGAAGATTATCTGAGGGTCTTCTCCTTGTCCTCCGCGAGCAAAGCTCGGGGAGGACAAGGGTTCAATCACGCCGCCAGCTTCATCCCGTCCTCCGGCACCGACGCTGTGAACCGTTCCGCCAGTTCCCCGATCCGTGCCGGGTCGAACATCGTCAGATGGTCGCCGTCGACAGGCACGATGCGCAGCCCCGGGCAGTGCGCCGCCCAGCCGAGATCGGCGCTGCCGGGGCGTTGCGAGCGGAACAGGAGCACCTCGCCCTCGTCGATGGCGATTGCCCGCGCGGGGCCGGTGCCGAACCAGCGCCGCCACAGCCGGTCGAGCATGTGGATCTGCAGCGCGCTTTCGAACGCCAGCAGCGCGCGTTCGCCCAGCACACCGCGCCGGCTGTTGACCAGCCGCCGCGCGAGCCGCTGGACGGAGGCGCCGTCGAACAATTGCACGCCTTCCGCCATCACCCGGAAGAAGCGGCTCGACTGGTCGATGCGGTCGATCCAGCCGGGCACCGGCAGGCCGATCCGGCGATGCGCGTTCTGCAGCGCCGCGAAGGTGGCGCGGGTCAGCCCGCGCGCGATCCAGCGCATCCGGCGCACGAGGTGGATCTGCGGGTAGAGCGGCGATGCGGCACTGTCGAACAGCGCCATCCAGCCGATCTGGCGGCCGCGCTGCTTCAGCGCCAGCGCAGTCGCGAAGGCGACATAGCCGCCCTGCGAATAGGCGGCGAGGCGCACCGGCCCTTCCGGGCAGCGCTCCTCTATCTGGCGGCAGCAGCGCGCGACGATCGCGTCGGCATCGGTACCGTCCTCGATCCAGTCCTGCCAGTCGCCCAGCGCGACCTGTTCGAACGCGAAGCCCTCGCCGCACCGGTCGGCGAGCCGCTGCAGGCGACTGTCGCGCCCACCGCCGCCGGCGAACAGGAACACGGTCGGGCGTGCCGCTGCCTCCGGTACCTGATGGTCGGTCAGCAGCCGCGCGACCGCATCGGTCACCTCGTCGAGCGTGCGGTGCTGCATCAGGAATTCGGGTGACAGATCGATGCCCAGCCTTGCGCCCAGCGCGTCGGTCGCCAGCACGGCATCGATCGAATCGAGGCCATAGGCATCGAACGGCGTCGCCGGGTCGATCGTGCGCCCCTCTAGCGCGAACACGTCGGTCAGCAGATCTGCGAGCAGTGCGCCGAGCTGGGCGCGGCTCATCCGGCCGAAATCGGAAACGGCAAGACTGTCGGTCATCGAACGCTCCTTATGGTCAGCGAGGTGAGGCGGCGGATGGTACGGCCGCGGAACCAGACGGGGTCGGCGGCCAGCTCGATCGGCGGCAGATCGAGCAAGGTCTGGATCACGACGCGCCCTTCCAGCCGGGCGAGCGCCGCGCCGATGCAGAAATGCTTGCCCTTGCCGAACGAGACGTCGGCGGGGCGCTTGGCGTCGAGCTGCGCGGTATCGGGCTCCGGATAGCGCGCGGGATCGCGATTGGCGGCGCCGAGCAGCAGCAACAGCCGGTCGCCGCGGTCGATGGCGACATCGCCGACAGACGCATCCTGCAACGCGATGCGGCCGACGCGCTGGACATTGCTTTCCAGCCGCAGCACCTCGCTCACCAGCCGGTCGATCAACGCCGGCTCGGCGATCAGCCGCGCGCGCAGGTCCGGCTGCGTCGCCATCACCCGGATGATGCCGCCGATCAACCCGATTGTGGTTTCCGCCCCCACCCGATAGGCGAACAAAGCAGTGGCGGCGGCGCGTTCCAGCCGCTCGGCATGGTCGCCCTCCGCCTCCTCGTAGATCCGCCGCAGCCCCGATCCCTCCGGCGCCTCGGCGATGCGCCGTTCGAGCAGCGCCAGCGCTTCGATGGTCTGTGCGTTGACGCGATCATAGGTGGCGAGCGCAGCGGGATCGAACACCAAGGTCAGGTCCGCCAGCAATGCGCTGAGCTGGGGCACATCCTCCTGCGGGATGCCCAGGATGCGCGCCATCATCCGTTGCGGGAAGGGATCGGCGAACCCCGCCACCGCGTCGAACGGCTCGCCCGAGCGGAGGGGGGCGGCGAGGCCGCGCGCGAGGTCCGCCGCGATCGGTTCCAGCGCGCTCAGCTTCACCTGGTTCATGATCGTTGCCAAGGTCCGCCGGTCTCGCGCATGATCCTCGCCGGTCTTGAAGAACAGGGCGGCGTCGAGGAAGCGGATCAGCGGGCGATAGTCGCGCCGCGCGCGGCGGCCGACCTCCGCCAGAATGCCGGCGGTGCGCACGGCGTCGAACCGCTCGTCGACCAGCACCTGCTCGATGTCGGCCATGCGGGTGAGCACCCAAGCGCCCATCGTGCGGCACCAATAGACCGGCTGTTCGGCGCGCAGGTGGTGATAGGCCTCCCACGGGTCGGTGATCAGGCTCTCGGCGAAGGGATCGAAGACATAGGCCTCGGGCGAGGCAAGCTGGGCGGGTCTCATGCGGCGAGGCCTCCGTTCAGGCGAAGCAGGTCATCGGCTTCGTAGAGTTCGCGGGTCCGGGCACGCTGCACCTTGCCGCTGGACGTGCGGGGCAAGGTGCCGGCGCGCACGATCAGCAGATCGTCGATGCGCAGGCCCAGCGCGCCGATCACCCCGGCGCTGGCCGCGGCCGCGGCAGCGGCGAGGGCGTCGTCGGCCACGCCGCGCGCCGCGACTTCCTGCACCACCACCGCGCGTTCGCGGTCGCCGGACTGGCTGGCGAAAGCGGCGCAGCCCTGCTGGTGGAACAGCCCGTCGCTCGCCGTCACCACCGCCTCGATATCCTCGGCGGCATGGTTGGATCCCATGACGATGACGATGTCCTTCAGCCGGCCGTGGACGTGCAGCCCGCCCTCGTCGAGCGTGCCTATGTCGCCGGTGCGCAACTGCCGCACGCCATCGACGGTGCGGAACAGCGCGGCGGTCGCGGCCGCGTCGTTCCAATAGCCGGCGGTGATGTGCGGGCCGGCGATGCAGATCTCGCCCGGTTGGCCCGGCGCCACGGGGGCGCCGGTTTCGGGATCGGCGACGCTCACTGTCGCCGCCCCCCATGTGCCTCCGCAACTCACCCGGCCCTCGCCGTTGGTGGCGATGCCGCTGCCCATCGCCCGGCTCGTCGCCAGCAGGCTGGCCTCGGCGAGGCCATAGCAGGGGAGGAGGGCCTTCGCATCGAACCCGGCGGGGGCGAAGCGATCGGCGAACTGGCCGAGCGTCGCCGCGTTGATCGGCTCCGATCCGCAATAAGCGACCCGCCAGGATGACAGGTCGAACTCGTTGGCGGCGGCCTGCTGGATGTGGCGCAGGCACAGCGCATAGCCATGCGAGGGGCCGCCGCTGGTGGTCGCCCGCCAGGTCGAGATCGCCTCCAGCCAGCGGCGCGGGCGCTGGAGGAAGGCGAGCGGCGACATCAATACGGAGGTGCCGCCGACGAACACCGGCTGCAGCACATGGCCGATCAGGCCCATGTCGTGGAACAGCGGCAGCCAGCCGACGCCGCGCAGGTCCGCATCATGGCCGAAGGCGTCGGCGATCATCGCATTGTTGGCGAGCAGGTTGGCGTGGGAGAGCATCACCCCCTTTGGGCGGCTGGTGGAGCCCGACGTATATTGCAGCAGCGCGATCTGATCGGGCGAGACGTTAGCGGGATCGACCGCGTCGCCATTGGCGCTGGTCTCGTCGACATACAGGCAGCGCAGCCCCAGCGCCTCGGCCGCGCTTTCGCGGCGCACGGTGAGCGCGCCGGCGGGCTGGGCGTCGCGCGCGATCGCGCTCACCCGGTCGGCGGTGCGGCGGCCGGCGGTGTTGGGCATCGGCACCGCGATCGCGCCCGCGCGGAAGCAGGCGAACAGCGCGACGACGAAATCGAGGCAGGGCGGAAACAGCAGCAACAGCCTTTTTCCGGCGAGCCCGGCGCCGACGATGTCGGCCGCCACGGCATCGACGCGCGCGTCGAGTTCGCCATAGCTCAGCCGCTCCGCTTCACGGCCTTGTGTATCCAGATGAACAAACGCAGTCTTGGAAAAGTTTAATGAAGTATTACTTTTCAAGACGTCGGAAAGGGTTCGGGAATTAGACCCGAGATACCGTAGTACCGTCATCCGTAATCTCCCCTATTTCTAAGAGATGGTGACATATTTATTGTAGATCGACAACGATAATGTGAAGTGAATCGCCATGAATTCTGCATGGATTTTGGCCCTGACAAGTTTGCCTGTTACGCTTTCGTATCGATCTTGTAGGCTGGTGACCGACAGGCCTTGCCGCATCCGCGATGCATGCCCTTTCCAGAATCGGTTGGCGGGCCCATAATCCGTAGATGTCGCATTCGCCGTTCGTACCGCTTCGGATTTTCTCCGCGTTCACCATGCTCGAGGGGGCGATCGACCCCAAGGCCATCGCCAAGCAGGCGCGCAAGCTCGGCTTCCCAGCGGCGGCGATCACCGATCGCAACGGCCTCTACGGCGCAATGGCGTTCAGCGACGGCTGCTCGGCATCGGGCGTGCAGCCGGTGATCGGCACGATGCTGTGCGTGGCGCGGCCCGATCATCCCGATGGTGCCGCGCCCGCCTATGACTGGCTGGCGCTCTATGCGCAGGATGAGCAGGGCTATGACAATCTCTGCCGGCTCGTCTCCGCGGCGCATCTCGACCGGCCGGTCGAGGAACAGGCGCATGTCCGCTTCGAGGCGCTGGAAGGCCATACCGACGGGCTGATCGCGCTCACCGCGGGCGGTGAGGGTGGGCTGACGCGGCTGTTCGCCGACTATCAGCATGATCGCGCCTTCGCCTATTGCGATCGGCTGCAGAAGCTGTTCCCGGACCGCCTCTATATCGAGATCGCCCGCCGGCTGGACGAGGTGGAGGGCCAGGCCGAACCCGAACTGATCGCGCTCGCCTATGCGCGCGATCTGCCGCTGGTCGCGACCAACCCGTGCTGCTTCGCCGAGGCCGATTTCCATCCCGCGCACGATGCCATGCTGTGCATCGCCGATTCCGCCTATGTCGACGCCACCGAACGCCGCAAGAGCTCACCCGATGCGTGGATGAAGCCCTACAAGGACATGCGGCTGCTGTTCGAGGATCTGCCGGAGGCGCTGGCCAACACGCTGGTGGTCGCGCAGCGCTGCGCCGTGGCGGCGCCCAAGCGCAAGCCGATCCTGCCCAGCCTTGCCGGCGATCGCGAGGGCGAGGCGCTGAAGCTGCGCGAGGATGCCCATGCCGGCCTGATGCGCCGGCTGGAACGCGCCGGCATCGCCGACGACGCCGCGGTCAGATCCTATGTCGAGCGGCTCGAATTCGAGCTGGGGATCATCATCCAGATGGGCTTCCCCGGCTATTTCCTGATCGTCGCCGACTTCATCAAATGGGCGAAGGATCATGACATCCCGGTGGGGCCGGGCCGCGGTTCGGGCGCCGGCTCGGTGGTCGCCTGGGCGCTGACCATCACCGATCTCGATCCGCTGAAACTCGGCCTGCTGTTCGAACGCTTCCTCAACCCGGAACGCGTTTCGATGCCCGACTTCGACATCGACTTCTGCGAAACCCGTCGCGAAGAGGTGATCCGCTATGTGCAGGCCAAATATGGCCGCGACCATGTGGCGCAGATCATCACCTTCGGGCGGCTGAAGGCGCGCGCCGTGCTCAAGGACACCGGCCGCGTGCTGCAGATGAGCTATGGCCAGGTCGATCGCCTCGCCAAGCTGGTGCCCAACCACCCGACCGACCCGTGGACGCTCGATCGCGCGCTCAACGGCGTGTCCGAACTGGCGGCCGAATATAAGGAGCCTGAGGTCAAGCGGTTGTTCGATCTGGCGATGAAGCTGGAAGGCCTGCCGCGCCACAGCTCCACCCACGCCGCCGGCGTGGTGATCGGCGATCGCCCGCTCGACCAGCTAGTGCCGCTCTACCGCGATCCGCGTTCGGACATGCCGGTTACCCAGTTCGACATGAAATATGTCGAGGGTGCCGGTCTGGTGAAGTTCGACTTTCTCGGCCTCAAGACCTTGTCGGTGCTGCAGAAGGCGGTGTCGCTGCTCGCCAAGCGCGGCATCAGGGTCGACCTGGAAGGATTGGAGTGGGACGACGAGGGCGTCTACGCGCTGCTCCAGAAGGGCGACACGGTCGGCGTGTTCCAGCTCGAATCCGAAGGCATGCGGCGCACGCTGGCGGCGGTACGGCCGACCAATTTCGGGGACATCATCGCGCTCGTCTCGCTCTATCGCCCGGGCCCGATGGACAACATCCCGATGTTCGGCGCGCGCAAGAACGGCCGCGAGCAGATCGAATATCCACACCCGCTGCTGGAAGGCATTCTCTCCGAAACCTACGGCATCTTCGTCTACCAGGAACAGGTGATGCAGGCCGCGCAGATCCTGGCGGGCTATTCGCTGGGCGACGCCGACCTTCTGCGCCGCGCGATGGGCAAGAAGATCAAGGCGGAAATGGACGCGCAGCGCCAGCGCTTCGTCGATGGCTGCGCCAAGCAGGACATCGCGGCGGCGAAGGCCAACGAACTGTTCGACTTGATCGACAAGTTCGCGGGCTATGGCTTCAACAAGAGCCACGCTGCGGCCTATGCGCTGCTCGCCTATCAGACGGCGTGGCTGAAGGCGCATTACCCGCATGAATTCTATGCCGCCTCGATGTGCTTCGACATGGCGCAGACCGACAAGCTCAACATCTTCGTCGACGATATGCGGCGCATGAACGTGCCGTGCCTGCCGCCCTGCATCAACAGCAGCGAGGCCGAGTTCACCGTGCAGCCGCATGGTGAGGATTTCGCGGTGCGCTATGCGCTGGGCGCGCTGAAAGGCGTGGGCGAACGCGCGATGGAAGCGCTGGTCGACCAGCGCGACAAGACCGGCGCGTACAAGTCGATCGACGATTTCGCGGCGCGGGTCGATCCCGGCGTGCTCAATCGCCGTCAGCTCGAAAGCCTCGCCGGCGGCGGTGCGTTCGATGCGATCTGCCCCGATCGCGCGGGGATGCACGCGGTGTGCGAAACCGTGCTCGCCATCGCCAGCAGCGCCCATGCCCAGCGGACCAGCGGGCAGGGCGGGCTGTTCGGCGGGGACGCCGCGGTGGCCAAGATCAAGATGCCGCGCAACGCGCACTGGACGCTGGCGGAGCGGATGGCGAAGGAGAAGGACTCGTTCGGCTTCTATTTCTCCGCGCATCCGGTCGATCGCTACAGCCACGTCGCGCGCGCGCATGGCGCGCAAAGCTTCGCGCAGCTTGCCTCGATCATCGCGCCGGCGGAGGCCTGCCGCACCGGTGCGATCATGTCCGGCCTGGTTGAGGATGCGCGCTGGCGCACCTCCGCGCGCGGGCGGCGCTATCTGCTCGCGACCATGTCCGACGAGAGCGGCCAGTTCATGGCGAGCTGCTTTGAGGAAGAGGTCGCCAAGCAGATCGAGGAAGCCGCGCGCAACGGCGGCTGCGCGCTGCTGACCGTGGAGCTCGACCGGCGGCCGGGCGAGGATACGCCGCGCGTTGCGGTGCGCCGCATCCAGCCTTTCGAGACGCTCGCCAACAATGCGCGGCTGACCTTGACCGTCGCCGTTTCCGACCCGGCGGCGCCGCTGGCGCTGGCGACGATGCTGGAGGGGCAGCGCGGGGGCCGCGGCGAGATCATCGTGCGCACGATGATGGCGGATGGCCAGGAAGCGCGGCTGCGGCTGGGACGGGATTATCTGCTCGATGCCGAACTCGCCGCGCGGATCGAGCGGCTGGACGGCATCGAGGATGTCAGCCTGCAGGCGACCGACCCGCCCAAGCTCGCGCTGGTTTCCTGATCCTTGCGCGCGGGCGCCGGCGTGCCCGCAGCAAATCCCGCCAGCATTGTCACTCCCGCCCATTGGTTGCTGGGCGTAGGATCGGCGCGCGATCACCGGGCGGAGAGGATTGTGGCAATGGCATCCACGGCGGCACGCTGGTTGGGACTGGCGGCATCACCCACCTTCGCGCTGCTGGCGCTTGCCACCGCGGCTGACCCGGCGCGCCCGGCGCTGTGCGGCGGTGCCGGCATCGTGCCCGTCGACGCGATGACCGCGATGTATGCGCTGATGAGCCTGTTCCATCTGCCGCCCTGGCTGGGGCTACGGCAGGCCGCGAATAGCGGCTGAGCTGTGGCACAATAGAGCGGTGCAGTATATTGCACAGCCTTCGCTTGCCCGGAACGACGAGGACAGGATGACCAAAGCCCCCGCACTGCTCGCCCTGCTGTCGCTGGTCGCCGCGCCCGCCGCCGCGCAGCCGCCGGTGGGACCGCACAACCGGCAGGAGGCGGTGAAGATCATCGCGGACCTGCGCAGGATCGTCAGCCCGGAAGGGTTGCAGGCGGTGGAGACCGTCCGCATCGGCGGGATCGACCAGGTCGTTTCGATCCGCAGCCAGGATCTGCGCAACCCGGTGCTGATCTATGTCCATGGCGGCCCCGGCTTTGTCGAAATGCCGCTCGACTGGTGGTGGGATCGCGGGTGGGACGAATATTTCACGGTCATCCATTGGGATCAGCGCAACGCCGGCAAGACCTTCACCGCCAGCGGCGCGAACGACCCCGCGAGCCTGACGCCCGAGCGTTTCCAGGCAGATGCCGAGGAGGTGGTGCAATGGGCGCTCAAACGCTTCGGCAAGCGCAAATTGTTCGTGCTCGGCCATAGCTGGGGCAGCGTGCTGGGGCTGAAGCTGGCGGCGGCGCATCCCGAATGGCTGCACGCCTATATCGGCATGGGGCAGGCGGTGGATGGCCCTGAAAGCGAGCGGCGCGGCTGGGCGTGGACGATGGCGCAGGCGCGCGCCGAGGGCAATCAGGCGGCGATCCGCGACCTCCAATCGATCGCACCCTATGGAGGGGGCAGCGCGCCGATCCCTGTGCCGGCGATCCTGCTCCAGCGCAAATGGCTGGGCCATTATGGCGGCGCGGCGTGGCTGCGGACGGGCGGCGATTTCGAGGCGGCGGCGTTCAGGCTCTCACCCGACTATAGCGACGAGGATGTCCGCAACGCGTTCAAGGGCCAGCCCGCGGTGACCGAGGCGCTGCTGCCGCGCGTCCTCGCCACCGATCTCTCGTCCATCCAAAGCCTGGAGACGCCGCTGATCCTGCTGCTCGGCCGACACGACATCAATGTGTCGAGTACGGTCGCTGCCGAATGGTTTGCGCGGGTGAAGGCGCCGGAGAAGCGGCTGGTTTGGTTCGAGCGATCGGGGCATCACATCACCAGCGAGGAGCCGGGCAAGCTGCTGACGACGCTGGTGACCTATGCGCGGCCGATCGCGGCGAAGGCGGGGGATGTGGCGCCGTAGCGGGGGAGGGGGCTTATGCGCCGCGCGGAGCCTTTACCCCAGCAACCCCCGATGCCGCACCAGCGCCGCGACCAGCCGCTCCACGTCACCCTCATCGTTATAGAAATGGAACCCCGCCCGGATCTTCCCGTCGCGGCTTGAGGTCATCACCTTTTCCTCAGCCAGCAGCGCCACCAGCCGGGTCTCGTCCGAGGTCGGCATCGCGATCAGCGGGCCGCGGCGGCTGTCGTCGTCGGGGGTGGTCACGGTGATGCCCTCGGCCGCGAGGCGGTCGAGCGCCAATCGGGTGATCGCCTGCACATGCGCGCCGATCTGGTCGATCCCCAGTTCCAGGATGATTTCCAGCCCCGCGCCGGCGCCATAAAGGCTGGGCACCGGCGGGGTACCGCCCTCGAAGCGGCGCGCGGTGGGGCTGGGGGCGTTGGCGAAGATGTTCATCGCATCCGGATTGGCCTGCGCGAACCAGCCGGTGGTGCGCGGGGTCAGGCGCTCGATCAGATCGCGGCGGACGTAGAGATAGCCGATGCCGCCGGTGCCGATCAGATATTTGAGCATCCCGCCGACGCAGACGTCGACACCCAGCGCACGCGGATCGATGCGCCCGGAACCGGCCGACTGGTAGCAATCGAGCACCACGATCGCGCCGCGCGCATGGGCGATGCGGACGATCTCCCGGATGTCGGCGTCGGGAATCTTGCCGCCATGACGGTAGCAGATGTGCGAGATCGCGACGACCGCGGTCTCGTCATCGATCGCCTGCTCGAACGCCGCGAGCGGGATGATCGCTTCCGGATCCTCGGCGACATGGACGATGCGTGCTCCGGCCACTTCCTGCGCGTGCCAGATCTGCGCGCTGGTGGGGAATTCGAAGTTGGAAAGCACCACCTTGTTGCGCGGCCCCGCATAGTCGAACGCGCTGGCGAGCGCGTTGATGCCGGCGGAGGCGGAGCCGGTGATCGCGATCTCGTCCGCATCGACGCCGAACAAGGTCGCGACCTGGCCGCGCACCTGCTCCAGCCGGCCGACCCATTCGCCCCAGTCCGCGCCGCTCGCCACGCGATCGTCGAGATATTGCACCATCGCCGCGCGCACGCTGTCCGCCAGCAGGCCGTAGGAGCCGCTGCTGAAATAAGCGAGGTCGGGCAGCGACGCGAAGCGCGCGCGGATCGCGTCGAGATCGGCAATCAGGGGCACGGGACGGATACTCCGGAGAGGGATAAGGGTTCAGGCCAGGATGTGGATCATCAACCCGACGATCGCGGCGGGCGCGATGATCGCGACGGCGAAGTGCCAGATGCGATAGGCGGCGGGCGGCAGGTCGGTTTCGGCGGGGGTGATCGTGCGGCGGATCGCCCAGCCGGCGAACAGCGCGATCAGCAGCGCGTTGAGCGGCAGCAGCAGGTCGGCGATGCCGAAATCGAGCACGTCGAAGAAGGTCTTGCCGGCGAAAGGCGGCAGGAAGCCGAGCGGGTGGACATCCTTCAGCAGATTGAACGACAGCATCGAGGGCAGGCCGACGGCATAGATCGCCGCGGCGGTGAGCCAGGCGAGCGGGGCGCGGCGCCAGCCGGTGCGCTCGATCAACCAGGCGACGACGGGTTCGAGCATGCCGACCGCGGTGGTGAAGGCGCCCAGCGCGATCAGCCCGAAGAAGGCGATGCTGACGATGCGGCCGCCCGGCATGCCGCCGAACGCGACCGGCAATGTGACGAAGATCAGGTTGGGGCCCTCGGTCGGTTCCAGGCCGTAGAACAGCACCGACGGGAAGATCGCGAGGCCGGCCATCATCGCGATGAAGATCACCGAGCCGGACACAAGGGCGGCGGACTGCGGCAGCGAAACGCCCTTCGGCAGATAGGCGCTGTAAGTCATCAGCACGCCGACGCCGATCGCGGTGGAGAACAGCGCCTGGCCGAGCGCGGTGAGCACGCCGGTGCCGGTCATCTGGCTGAAATCGGGGTAGAACAGGAAGTTGAGCGACGGGCCGAGGCCGACCGTCACCGCATTGTAGAGCACCAGCCCGAGCAGCACCACGAACAGCGCGGTCATCTTGATCTTCGAGACCAGTTCGATCCCGCGCCGCACGCCGCGCGCGACGACGAAGGCGACCGCAGCGATGAACGCGCCCTGGAACGCGACCTGCCGCCACGGCGATCCGATCAGTTGCTCGAAGATCGCGCGCGAACCGTCGGCGTCGACGCCGGTGAAGCCCTGCGCGATCGCGAGGCGCGCATAATCGACCCCCCAGCCGGCGACGACGCTGTAATAGGAAAGTCCGAAGAAGGGGATGATCAGGCTGAGCCAGCCGATCGCCAGCCAGGCGGGGGAGGCGCCCTCTGCGCTCACCAGCCGGCGCATCGAGCCGATCACGCTGCCATGGCCGCGACGACCTGCCGCCATCTCACCGATCATGATCGGCAGGCAGATCAGGCCGACGAACAGGATATAGAGGATGACGAAGGCGCCGCCGCCATTGGCACCGGCGACATAGGGGAAGCGCCACAGGCTGCCGAGCCCGATCGCGGCGGCCGCCGTGGCATAGAGATAGGCGAGCTTGGAGGTCCAGACCTCCCGATTCGCGCCTTCGCCTGCGTCCGTCATGCCGTTCCCCTGTTCTTCACATGTCGGTCTATATGCAAATATATATCCTTTTGCATATAGATTTTGTCGCGGCGGCATGAGATTGACGTGGCCGAGAGGATGAAGGATCGCGTTCTCATGGCCAAGGATTCACGATCGGCGCGCAGTGTCGCCGGCAAGACGCTCGCCGATGGCGACCGGTGGATGGATGATTATCTGCCGTATCAGCTTTATCGCGTGACCAATCGTTTGAACGTCCGACTGCAGGGACGGCTCAAATCGATCGGGATCAATCTTTCGCAGTGGCGCGTGCTCAGCGTTTTGCGCTCCTATGGCACGCTCAGCATCAGCGGCATCGTCGAGCATACGCTGATGGAACAGCCCACGGTCAGCCGCGTGGTGGTGCAGTTGGAACAGGATGCGATGGTCGCGCGCCAGACCTCTGCGGGGGATTCGCGGATGACCGACATCACATTGACCGCGAAGGGCGCCGAGACCTTCGACAGCATCCGCGAATCCGCCTATCGCCACGAAAAGATGGCGCTCGACGGGCTGGAGCCGGCGCGGCTGGACGCGCTGCGCGAGACGCTGCGGCTGATCGAGCGGAACATCGAACTCTATGATTGAGCGCACTGCATGATTGACAGCGGCGCCTTCGCTTTGCCCTAAAGGTGGCCATGCCCAGACTGCCCCGGCCAGCCACGCCGCCATGCCAACGCCGATGACCGAGCGCCTGCCGATCCCGCCGATCGACGGGGTGCTGACCATGTTCTACTATCAGGATCTCGCGGCGGCGACCGACTGGTACGAACGGGTGATCGGGTTCGAAAAGGTGCTCGCCTTCGACGGGCTCAGCCTGTTTCGCGTGCACGGAGGCAGCCAGCTCGCGCTGGTGGGGGAGGGCTTCGGCAGCCAGCGCCCGATCCCCGGCACCAACAAGGGCGCGATCCTCTCCATCCAGACGCGCGCGCTGCAGCAATGGCACGAACGGCTGTTCCGCTATCAGGTGCCGGGTACCGGAGAGGGGCTGCAGAGCGGCGGCGGCGGGCTGACGATCGAGTTCAAGGTGCAGGATCCGGAAGGGTATACGATCGAGTTTTTCGAGTGGATCGAGTGATCCTGAGTCCCTCCCCTGAAGGGCAGGGGCTGAACGCCTCCTCCCCAAATCTCACTTTCATATCCATTTTCATATTTGCTTTGCGCCCGATCCGCGATAGCGTCCGCTGAGCCGTACCAAGCGGGGGTCGTTATCATGCTTCTTCGTCTGGCGGGCGCAAGTGCGCTTGCCCTGCTCATCGCCGGCGCCGCGCCGGCCGAGACCACGCCGGTGCCGGGTACGCCCGCGCACCCGTCGGCGCCGGTCGCCGCGGTCACCATCATCCATGCCGGCCATCTGCTCGCGGTGCCGGGCCAGCCGGCGATGGCGGAGGCGACCATCGTCACGCAGGACGGCACGGTGCGCTCGGTCCAGCGCGGCTATGCCGATGCGGCGGCACTGGGGCTGCCGGCGGGCACCGCGGTGATCGACCTCAAGGACAAGTTCGTGCTGCCCGGCTTCATGGACATGCACGTCCACCTCAGTTCCGGCGGCGCGGCGCGCAATCCGATGACGCGGCTGCGCGAAGGCCCCGAATATTTCGCGCTTGCCGCCTATGCCAACGCCAACCGCACATTGATGGCGGGGTTCACCACGGTGCGTGACCTCGGCTCGCCGGGCGACTCGCTGTTCGCGCTGCGCGATGCGGTGCGGGACGGCATCGTCGCCGGCCCCAAGATCGTCGCGGCGGGGGAGGGGATCAGCCCGACCAACGGCCATGCAGACGTCCACGGCCTGCGCCGCGACCTGATGGAGGCGCAGCACCGCCCCGGCGTGTGCGACGGTGCCGACGATTGCCGCCGCGCGGTGCGCGATGCGATCAAATATGGCGCGAACGTCATCAAGGTACATGTCACGGGCGGGGTGCTCGACGAATCGGATGCCGGCACCGGCCAGCAGTTCACCGATGAGGAATTGAAGGCAATCGTCGATGCCGGCCACGCGATGGGGCGCAAGGTGACGACGCACGCACACGGCAAGGGCGGCATCGATGCCGCCGTCCGCGCCGGTTACGACTCGATCGAACATGCGATGTGGGCGGACGAGGAAAGCCTGAAGCTGATGAAGCAGCACGGCACCTGGCTGATTCCCACGGTGTGGCCGATCACCTGGGTGGGCGACACGCCGGAAAAGGTGCGGCAGGGGCCGTTCAAGGATCTCGCGCCCAACTCGCTCGCCAAGCTCTACAAGCTTGGCGACCAGCCCAAGAAGATGGTGCGCATGGCGATCCGCCTCGGCGTGCCGATCGCGCTGGGCACCGACAACGGCATCGCCCCGCACGGCACCAACGGTTACGAGATGCTGGAATATGTCGAGGCCGGGATGACGCCGATGGAGGCGCTGAAGACCGGCACGGTCAACGCCGCCGCCGCCGGCGGGCTGGAGGATCGCGGCCGGATCGCGCCGGGCCTCGCGGCGGACATCGTCGCGCTCGACGGTGATCCCCTGAAGGACATCCGCGCGGTGCTCGACGTCGATTTCGTGATGCGCGACGGCATCGTTTTCAAACGCGGCGGCCAGCCGACGGGGGTCATCCAGTGAAGATCAAGCACATCATCCGCGGCGCGCTGTGCGCCGTCTCCATGCTCGCGCTGCCTGCGGTCGCCTTCGCCGAGCCGCTGGTGCTCGACAATGTCACGCTCGTCGACGGCACCGGCCGGCCGGTGCAGAAGAACATGACCGTCGCGATCGACGATGGCCGCTTCACCTTGGTGACGCCGACCGTCGCGGCGAAGGGCGTGGCCGGCAGGCATGTCGATTGCACCGGCAAATATCTGATGCCGGGGCTGATGGACGTCCACATCCATCTCGGCGGCCCGTACAACCCCGAGAAGAACCACGACCAGGGCGTGCAGGCGCTGGCGAGCTTTCTCTATTCGGGCGTCACCACCATCTATGATGCCGGCAACGACGCCAAATTCATCCTGACGCTGCGCGCCGAGGAGCGCGCCGGCAAGATCCAGTCGCCGCGCATCCTGGCGACCGGCAATCTCGTCACCTATCCGGGCAGCCACGGCTTCGCCAACGCCGTCCAGGTGGATAGCTGGCCGCAGGCCAAGCCCGCGCTCGACAAGCATATCGCCGAGCAGAAGCCGGACATCGTCAAGCTGACATTGGAAGAACATGGCTGGGGATCGCGCCCGATGATCCCGCTGCTGCCGGTCGATCTGATGCAAGAGATCATCCAGTACTATAACGCGCACGGCATTCGCACGACCGCGCACACCTCGAGCGAGCTGCGCGCGACCGAGGCGATCTATGCCGGCGTCGACAGCCTTGCCCATCCGGTGATCCAGGGGCCGATCAGCGAGGATTTCGTACGGCTGATGGCGGCGAAGAAGACGCCGATGGCGACTACGCTGACGATCGGCGAGGGCTATAGCCGCCTCGTCGAGCATCCCGAATATCTCGACCAGCCGCTCTACGCGGCCGCCTACAGCAAGGCGCAGATCGCCGAACTGAAGAGCAAGACGCTCGCCGAATGGAAGGCGCGCAGCTGGACGTGGTGGATGAAGCTGATGACGCCGATCGCGCAGGAAAATCTGCGCCAGATCGACGCCGCCGGCGGCATCATCGCGATCGGCACCGACCAGTCGGTGGGCCCGGCGGTGCATCGCGAGATGGAATTGATGCAGTCCGCCGGCGTCGCGCCCGCGCGGATCATCCGCATGGCGACGTTGAACAGTGCGCGGCATCTGGGGCGCGAGGAAGATCTCGGCTCGATCGAACCCGGCAAGATCGCCGACGCGGTGCTGCTGAGCGCGGATCCGACGGCGGACATCAACAACGCCAAGGCGATCGTCGCGGTGATCAAGGCTGGCGCGCTGGTGGATGAAGACAAGCTGCCGATGGCCGGCGGGCCGCAGAAAAGGCGGCGGAATTTTTGACGCTTAGCCCTCTCCCGCGAAGTGCGGGAGAGGGCTAAGCGTGTGGTGATGCCGGCGGGCAACGATTGCCCATCACTCCGCCTCAATTAATTTTAATCTTGAAATATCCCATTTTCACGCAATTATGCGTGGGACTGGAATCGGAGACCAATTATGAAGTGGCCGGCACAGCGCCTGCAGACAGGTTCGCGCAAGAGCTTCGGCATGTATGACGAGGCCGTCAAGCTCGATGCTGCGGGCGTCGACCTGATCCACCTTGAGTTCGGCCGGCCGCACGCCGACACGCCCGGGCATATCAAGGAGGCGACCAAGGCGGCGCTCGATGCCGGCATCGTCCATTATGGCGATTTCCGCGGCACGTTGTCGTTCCGCCAGGCGCTGGTCGAGAAGCTCGGCCGCTTCAACAAGCTCGATTATGGCGTGGACGAGGTGCTCGTCACCAACGGCCTCACCCATGCCTCGTTCGCGGCGTTCATGGCGGCGGTCGATCCGGGTGACGAGGTGATCCTGCTCGATCCCTATTATCCGCAGCATATCGGCAAGACCGAACTAGCCGGCGGCAAGGTGGTGTTCGCCGCGCTCGACAAGGATAATGATTTCGCGATCTCCAAGGCGAACATCGCCGCCAAGATCACCGATCGCACCCGGATGATCGTGCTGGTAAACCCGGCCAACCCCACCGGCCGCGTCTATACGCGTGAAGAGCTGCAGCAGGTCGCCGACCTCGCGATCGAGCATGACCTGCTCGTGCTTTCCGACGAGGTGTATGAATATATCACCTATGGCGCTGCCGAGCATATCAGCATCGCCAGCCTGCCGGGCATGCGCGAACGCACCATCACCTGCTTCGCCTTCACCAAGGCCTATTCGATGGACGGCTGGAGGATCGGCTATCTGACCGCCGATGCCAAGCTGATGCCGGCGATCCTGCGGCTGGCGATGACCGACGTCACCCACGTCAACGTGTTCATCCAGGAAGGCGCGCGCGCCGCGGTGGAAGGGCCGCAGGATGCGATGCTGGGCATGGTCGAGGCGGATCGCCGCAAGCGCGACATCGTCGTGCAGGCGCTCAACCAGATGCCGGGCGTCACCTGCGCGGAGCCGCAGGGTACGATCTATGCCTTTCCGGACATCAGCGGCACAGGCCACAAGTCCCAGGATCTGGCGATGAAGATCCTGCACGAGGCGCATGTCGTGGTCGAATCGGGCAGCTTCTACGGGCCGTCGGGCGAGGGCCATCTGCGCGTGTGCTTCGGTTCGGAATCCGAGGCGCGGGTAACCGAGGCGATGGACCGGCTGACGCGCTTCTTCAACACGCTCTGATACCGGGCACTTAGGCGGCGGCGGCCGCATCCGTTTTGGGGGGACCATCGATGAGGTTCACACTGCGTCTCGCTGCCGCGCTGCTCGCGGCCTCATCGATGGTTGCGGCGGCGGCGGGGGCGGGGGCCCCCGTCGCCGCTGAAACCGTGCAGGCCCCCGCTGGCTATGACGCGCTGGTCGCGCTCTACCAGGAATTCCGCGCCTTCGTACCGCCGCCGGTGGTGAAGGATGTGCCCGATTATGCGCCGCAGGCGATGGCGCGGCACTATGCCGAACTGCAGCGCTTCCAGGCGCGGCTGGCGGCAATCGACGACCGCGCATGGCCGATCGCGCAGCGCGTCGATTATATGGTCGTCCGCGCCGAGATGCGCGGTCTGGAATTCCAGCACCGCGTCGTCCAGCCGTGGAAGCGCGATCCGGCCTTCTATTCCACCACCAATCTGGGCTTCGGCCCCAAGATGCATGGCGCCATCGCCATCCCGAAGCTGCCGATCGCGAAGGACAAGGCGGCCGACCTTGCCCGCCGGCTGGATGCGGTGCCGGAGGCGCTGCGGCAGGCGCGGGTGAACCTGACCGATGCCCGCGGTGACCTCGCCCGCCTCGCCATCGCGCAGAAGCGGGTCGAGGTGAATGTCTATGGCGAGCTTGCCGCGGCGGCGGCCAAGGCGCAGCCGTCGCTGGTCGCACCGGCCAAGCGCGCGCAGGCGGCGGCGGCATCGTTCAAGCTCTGGCTGGAGGGCATCGAGGCCGGGCTGCCCGCGCATGGCGGCGTCGGGCGTGACAATTATGCCTGGTATCTGCGCAACGTGCTGCTGCTGCCCTACACGCCCGAACAGATCGAACTGCTGGGCGAGCGCGAATATCAGCGGCAGGTGGCGTTCCTGAAGATCGAGGAGCATCGCAACCGCGCGATCCCGATGCCGGAACCGGTGCAGACCCGCGCGGCGTTCGACGCCAAGCGCGCCGAGGAGGATGCCGACCTGCTGCGCTTCCTGCGCGACGGCCAGTGGATGACCATCCCGGACTATGTGAAGCATGACCCCGAAGAGGGGCCCTATGTGTTCCCGTTCGAAAAGGATCCGTCGCGCCCCGGCCTGTTCGACAAGCCGCTGAACCTCCATTTCTTCTTCCAGAGCGAGTTCCGCGACGGCCGCCCGCTGCGCGCGCACAACCTGCCCGGCCACGCATTCGACGCGCTGCAGGCGGCGCGGGACACACGGCCGATCCGCGGCCAGCAGCGGCTGTTCTTCGTCAACGGCCTGCGCAACGAGGGCTGGGCCTTCTATCTGGAAGAATTCATCCTGCAGGCGGGGCTGCTGGAAGATCGGCCGAAGACGCGCGAGATGGATTACATCCTCGGCGCCAAGCGCGCCGCGCGCATCCTGCCCGAACTCAGGATGCAATCCAACGACTGGACGTGGAAGCAGGCCAACGCCTCGCTGATTGCGCGTACGCCCAAATGGATGAAGCCGGGCGACGCAGTGGCGCAGTTCGACATCGAACTCTATCTGCGCCAGCCGGGCTATGGCATCGGTTATTATATGGGCAAGCTGGAGCTGGAAAAGCTGCTCGCCGACGTCGCGATGCACCAGGGCGACGGCTTCGACATCAAGCGGTTCCACGACGCTTTCCGCGCCGCCGGCTCGATCCCGATCTCGCTGATCCGCTGGGAGATGACGGGGGACGACAGCGAGATCAGGAAGCTGCGCGGGGACTGAATGCCCGTCTTTCCCTCGCGGGTGCGTCGCGTCGGGACAGGGCAGCGGTTCCGGCGGCATGCGCCGAACGCCCTCTCCCGCACTTCGCCGGAGCGGGTTTCCCTGCGGCGTTCAGCCACACCAATGCCTAATGCAGAACCGGCTCCGCCTGCGCCGCCAGTCGTGCCACGAGGCCGGCGGCGATTTCGCCGAAGGGGCGCGGTTCGGGCCTGTCGCCGAGCGAGTGTCTGAACTTCTGCTTCCGTCCGGAAATCGCGTCGAGGATCATCACAGCCTCCATCGTTCCTGATTTGTTCTAATGCTTCTGTGCCCGGTTTGCAAGAGGATTGACTCTAACTCTACATAGGTAGATTTATTGGACGTGACTCGAAGCCGATCGCCATCGCTCGCAACGCGGACCCTGCTCGCCCTGCTCGTCGAAGCGGGGGAGCGATGGTCGCATGGCTATGATCTCGCGCGCCTGTCCGGCGTCAAATCGGGAACGCTCTACCCGGTCCTGATCCGGCTGGAGGCGCAGGGGCATCTGGAGGCGCAGTGGCAGCCGCCCGCCGAACCGGGGCGACCGGCACGCCATGCCTATCGGCTGACCCCGGCGGGCCGCCGCTTCGCACTCCAGCATCCGGTCACGTCGCCGCAGCGCGATGGCCGTGCAACGCTTGCAGGGAAGTCCGCCTGATGTCCGCCTTTTCCCACCGGCTTGCCAATGCCGTCGCCCGCCTCGCCGAACGCCTGCTGCCGGCCGCGATGCACGGCTGGGGGCAGGCGATGCGCCATGAAGTCGTAGCGATCGACGATGGCGCACAGGCGCTGCGCTTCGCACTCGGTTGCCTGGCCTTTGCCGCGGGGCAGGCGATCCTGTCCGGCGCCGGCGCGCGGCCGGGCTGGACAGCGGCAGCCTGCGCGATCGTCGCGACCGGGCTGGGGCTGGGCTATCTTGCGATCGCCGGCGCGCCGCTGCGCCATATCCAGATGAACCTCGCCGCGCTGACCGTCGGGCTGGCGGCGGCCGCGGTGCTGGCTATCCACATGCGGGCGACCGCGGCCGCGGTGGCCGCGGCGCTGCTCCTGCCGCTCACATTAGGCTTCGGCGAGACGGTGAACGGCGCGACCCGCTGGCTGGCCCTGGGCGGGGTGACGGTGCAACCCGGCCTGATGCTGGTGCCGATGGCGGCACTGGGCTTCGCCCACGCCCGCAACGGCGTGACCGCGGCAGCGATGATCCTGCTCGCCGGCGTGCTCGCGGCACAGCCCGACCGGGCGATGGCGGGCGCGCTCGCGGCGGCGATGCTGGTGGTCGCGCTGCGCCGCTTCGGGCCGTGGAGCGCGGTGGCGCTCGCCGCGGCGGGCGCGGGCTTCGTGGTGACGTTGCTGCTGCCCGATACCCAGCCGGCCATGCCCCATGTCGACGGCATCATCGCATCTTCCTTCGCCGTCCATCCGCTGGCGGGCGCGGCGGTGATCGGCGGGCTGGCTGTAATGCTGATCCCCGCCGTCTCCGGCTGGATGCTCGACCGCTGCCGCCGCGACCTGCACGCGGTGTTCGGGGCGATATGGGGGGCGATTATCCTCGCGGCGGCGCTGGGCAATTATCCGACGCCGCTGGTCGGTTATGGCGGCAGCGCGATCATCGGTTATGCGCTGTGTCTGGCGCTGTTGCCGCGCCGGCGGTCGCCCGATGCCGCCGGCGCAAGCGATCTCCCGCCCCGGCACACGGCGTCAGGGCGGGCGACCACCGCCGAAAGGCGGCGGTGGACGGTCGGGCGCCCCGACGACCTGATCGCAAGCCGTTAAGCGGCACGGGACCAAAGCCGGTCCCGCGCCCCCCGCAAAACATCCGAAGCTGATCTTTACACCGCAGTGCAGCACCGGCTTGCCCTTGCGCAGCCGCGTCCACCCGGCCCAAGGTGGGGGTGCATGCGCAGAAAGAAAATCCTGTTCGTCGCGACCGTTCTTGCGATCGGAGCCGGCATCGCGCCGCTCGTCGTCGCGGGGCACATGTCGGAAAAGCGCGCGCTGCAGGCGGAGCAGGACTATCTGGCCGCCAATGCGCGCTGGACGATGCGTCGGGCGAACCTCAATCTCACCCAGGCCGAACAGGGCCTGCGCGCGATCGAGCAGGAGCGCTGGCAGGATTGCTCGCCGGCGCATATCGCGCGCATGCGCCAGCTCGCGGTGGACAATCCGGCGATCGACGAGATCGGCTATTACCAGCACGGGCGGCTGGTCTGCACGAGCTGGGGCACGGTCGACAAGCTGGTGCTCTACGGCACGCCCGACCAGATCCGCCCCGGCGGTTTCGCCCTGTTCGCCAGCGTGAAGCCGCAGGTCAGCGGTGCGGGGGCGATGGTGGTGCTCAGCCACCGCAGCCACAACGCGCTGGTCGCGCGCGAACGGCTGGTCGACGTGCTGACCAACCGCCCGATGACGCTGGGCATCGCCACCGAGGATGGGCGCCCGATCGCCGCGGCCGGCGCGGTCGATGCCCACACCTTCAACCAGATCGTGACCGGCGTGGCCGAAGGCGCGGATGACGATCATCTGTTCGCCACGACGCACGGCAACCAGCTCATCGCCTTCGCCATCGCCGATCGCGCCTCCCTCCAGCGGCGGATCGACGGCGAGCGCTGGGCGCTGCTGCCGATCGGACTGCTTGTCTCGGTCGTGCTGATCGGGCTGATCGCCTGGGTCTCACGTCTCAGGCTCTCGCCTTATCACGCGTTGGCAATCGCGATCCGCAAGCGGGAGTTCGTCGCCAATTACCAGCCGATCATGGACCTTTCGAGCGGCCAATGCGTGGGCGCCGAGGCGCTGATCCGCTGGCGGCTGCCCGATGGCGCGCATGTGATGCCCGATGTGTTCATTCCGCTCGCCGAGGAAACCGGGCTGATCTCCAAGCTGACCGACCTGATGATCGAGCGGGTGGTGGAGGATTTGTCGCGGATGCTCAATGAAGAGCGTTCGGTGCATGTCGCGATCAACATCGCCGCGGAGGATTTCGACAGCGGGCGTTTTCTGCCGGTGCTGGCGCACGCGCTCGAGCGCTCAGGCATCCAGCCCGGGCAGATCTGGATCGAGGCGGTCGAACGCGGTTTCATCAACACCCCGGCCGCCCGCCGCACGATCGAGGCGGCGCGCGCCGCCGGGCACCTGGTGGCGATCGACGATTTCGGCACCGGCTATTCCAACCTGTCGCTGCTGGAAGCGCTGCCGCTGGATGCGCTGAAGATCGACAAGGCGTTCATCGATGCGATCGGCCGCAACGCCGCCACCAGCGTGGTGACGCCGCACATCATCGAAATGGCCCACGGCCTGGGCATCACCATCGTCGCCGAGGGCGTGGAGACCCCGGCGCAGGAGGCCTATCTGCGCGCAGCCGGCGTGCAACTGGCGCAGGGCTGGCTCTATTCGCCGGCGCTGCCCGCCGATGCGTTCGTGTCCTTCTACCGCCAGCGCAACGGCGGCGTGGAGCCGGCCTTCCTGCGATCGGTCGCCTGAGCATCGTGGCTCTGGCGCCACCGACCCCATCTAGCGGCCGTGCCCTCTGGCAAAGCGGGGCCGGCGTTCATAGATCAGTGGCCAGCTGAAACGGAGTTCGCCGATGGCCGCCTTCTCGATTCTCGATCTCGTCCGCGTCACCCAGGAAACCGACGCGCGCGGGGCGCTCGACAATGCCCGCGACCTCGCGGCGCATGCCGAGAATTGGGGCTATACGCGCTTCTGGGTGGCCGAGCACCACAACATGCCCGGCATCGCCAGCGCGGCGACATCGGTGGTGCTGGCGCATATCGCCGCCGGCAGCAGTCGCATCCGCATCGGCGCCGGCGGCATCATGCTGCCCAACCATGCGCCGATCGTGATCGCCGAGCAGTTCGGCACGCTCGAACGCCTCTACCCCGGCCGCATCGACCTCGGGCTGGGCCGCGCGCCGGGCACCGACCAGATCACGGTCCGCGCGCTGCGCCGCACCTTGTCGGGCACCGACACCTTCCCGCAGGATGTGCGCGAGCTGCAGGCCTATTTTGGCGACCTCGACGGCAGCCAGCGCGTACAGGCGGTGCCGGCCGCGGGCACGCATGTGCCGTTGTGGATCCTGGGTTCCTCCACCTATGGCGCGCAGCTGGCCGCGGCCTATGGCCTGCCTTACGGCTTTGCATCCCACTTCGCGCCGGACCTGCTGATGGAGGCGCTGTCGATCTATCGCCGCCGCTTCGAACCGTCCGAGCAGCTTCAGCGCCCCTATGCGATGGTCGGCGTCAACGTCATCGCCGCAGAGAGCGACGCCGAGGCGAAGCGCCTCGCGACGACGCAGCAAATGTCGTTCGCTGATCTGTTCCGCGGCGCGCGCGGGCTCAGCAAGCCGCCGATCGACGATATCGAAACCTATTGGTCGCCCGCCGAGCGCGCGCAGGCGCAGCAGATGCTCGCGCGCAGCGTCGTCGGCTCACGCCAGACGGTGCGCGACGGCCTCGCCCGGCTGATCGAGGAAACCGGCGCGGACGAGCTGATGATCGTGTCGGATGTGTTCGACCATCAGCAGCGGCTGCGGTCGTTCGAGATCATCGGTGATGTGGGTGCCGAGCTGGGGACGGCTGTGGCGGCGTAGAGCCGCTTTACCCCATCAACCGCTCCGCCAGATAATCCACAAACACCCGCACCCGCGCCGGGATCGTCGCGCCGCCGACGAACAGCGCGTGGAAGGGCTCTTGGTCGCCGGGATTATAGGCATCCAGCAGCGTCACCAACCGGCCTGCCGCAAGGTCCGCCTGGATGTGGAAGCTGCCGACGCGCGCGATGCCGACGCCGTCGCGGGCGAGCTGGACGACGGTGTCGCCATTGTTCGCCTCGACATTGCCGGTGACCATCAACTCGAAATCGCGGCCGTCGCGGCGGAACGGCCAGCCGGTGCGGGTGCGGCGGAAATTGAAGCCCAGGCAATTGTGACCGAGCAGATCCTCGGGCCGCGTCGGCGTGCCGTGGCGCGCGAGATAGTCTGGCGAAGCGATGATGCTGCGCGTGCTGCCGCCCAGCCGCCGCGCCAACAGCCCGCTGTCCGCCAGCGGTCCCACCCGGATCGCCACGTCGGCGCGACCCTCGGTCAGGTCGATCACCGTATCGCTGAGGCTGATGTCGACGAGGATCTCGGGATAGCGCGCAAGGAAATCGCTGAGCAGCGGCACGATCACCAACTGCCCATAGGTGAAGGCGACGCTCACCCGCAGCCGCCCACGCGGTGAGGCCTGTTCGGCGATCGCCTGCTCGGTCTCGTCGATATCGCGCAATATGCGCAGCGCGGCGCGGTGGTAGGTTTCACCCTCGGGCGTCAGGCTGATCGTGCGCGTGGTGCGGATCATCAGGCGGATGCCCAGCCGCGCCTCCAGCCGGGCAATCGCGCGGCTGACCCCCGAGGGCGTCAGCTTCAATTCACGCGCCGCCGCCGAGAAGCTGCCGGTGCGCACCACGCGCACGAAGATGTCCATCTCGCCCGGCCGATCGCCGCCTTGTCCGATCATCTGTGCCTTCCAGTCAAAGATGCTTCGCCACCTCTGCCTCTAATCGGAGTGGGCCCCCCGGTCCATCTATGCGGCAACGCGAATGGAGGCAGGAATGAAGGTTTTCGTGACGGGTGCCAGCGGCTTCATCGGCGGCGCGGTCGCCACCCGGCTTGTGCAGGCGGGGCATGAGGTACGCGGGCTGGTGCGGTCTGAGGAAAAGGTGGAGGCGGTGCGCGCCTTCGGCATCGTGCCGGTGCTCGGCACGCTCGACGATCATGCACTGCTGGCGCGCGAGGCCCGGGCGGCGGATGCGGTGATCAACGCCGCGAGCAGCGACGATCGCGGTGCGGCCGACGCGCTGATCGGCGCGTTGGCGGGCAGCGGCAAGGTGCTGATCCACACCAGCGGCACCAGCATCGTCGGCGACGAGGCGATGGGCGAACCGTCCGACGCGGTGTTCGATGAGGCGGCACCGCTGACGCCCGAGCCGGACAAGGTGGCGCGCGTCGCGCTCGACCGCGCGGTGCTCGACGCCCCCGGGGTCCGTTCGATCGTGCTGTGCAACAGTCTGATCTATGGCGATCCGATCGGGCCCGACGCGGCGAGCGTGCAGCTTCCCCGGCTGATCGCGCAGGCGCGCGAAACCGGCGTTGCGCGGCATATCGGTCGCGGGCTCAACCGCTGGTCGACCGTCCACATCGCAGACGTGGCGGACCTCTATCTGCTCGCACTGGAAACGGCGCCGGCCGGCACCTTCGCCTATGTCGAGAGCGGCGAATCGGCGTTCCGCGACATGGTGCAGGCGATCGGCAAGACGCTGGGGCTGGGCGATGCGCAGGCGATGGATCCGGACGTCGCGGTGGCGCGCTGGGGCCGCGAAATGGCAGTGTTCGGGCTCGGCTCCAACAGCCGGGTGCGGGGCAAGCGCGCGCGGGCGCTGGGCTGGGCGCCCAAGCACGGCTCCGCCGAGGCGTGGATCCGGGAGGCGCTGGCGCCGGTGGTGGCGGCATGAAGCCGAACCCCGCGATCGTGGCGCTCTCGTTCGGCGCCTTCGGCATCGGCGTGACCGAGTTCGCGCCGATGGGGCTGCTGCCGGGGATGGCGGCCGACCTCGGCGTTTCCATCCCGGTCGCGGGGTTGCTGGTCAGCGGCTATGCTGCAGGGGTGATGCTCGGCGCGCCGTTCATGACGCTTGGCACCACGCGGCTGCCGCGCAAAACGCTGCTGATCCTGCTGATGGGCATCTTCGCTGTCGGTAACCTGCTCTCGGCGCTGTCCGGCAGTTATGGCCTGCTGCTGTTCGCGCGGGTGGTGACCTCGCTCGCCCATGGCGCCTTCTTCGGCGTTGGCTCGATCGTCGCCGCCAGCGTTGTCGCGCCCGATCGGCGCGCGGGCGCGGTCGCGGCGATGTTCATGGGGCTCACCATCGCCAATGTCGTCGGCGTGCCGCTGGCGGCTTGGGTGGGCGAGGCGGTCGGCTGGCGCGCGGTGTTCTTTGCGATCGCCGCGGTCGGCGTGGTGGCGATGCTGGCGCTGGCCCGGGCGCTGCCGCAGGTGGCGGGCGCGGGCGCGATCGACGTGCGGCGCGAATTGCGCGTCATGGCGGACCGTCGCGTGCTGACCGCGCTCGCCGTCACCATGCTGCAGTCGGCGGCGATGTTCACCGTCTTCACCTATATCGCGCCGATCCTGCGCGATGCGACGCACGCTTCCACCGCCTTCGTCAGCGCGATGCTGGTGATCTTCGGGCTGGGGCTGACCTTGGGCAACTGGCTGGGCGGGCGTGCCGCGGACAGATCGGTGCGGCGCACGACGATCGTCGGGCTGGTGAGCCTGGCGGCGTTGTTGCTGCTGTTCGCGGTGACGATGCACTGGGCGGTGCCGGCCGCGATCTCGATCTTCCTGTGGGGTGTCGCCACCTTCGCGCTGATCCCGCCGTTGCAGTTGAGCGTGATGCAGGCCGCAAGCGATGCGCCCAACCTCGCATCTTCGACCAATATCGGCGCGTTCAACCTGGGCAACGCGCTGGGCGCTGCGATCGGCGGCGCGGTGATCGGTGCCGGGATGGGCTATCCGGCGGTCGCGGTGGCGGGCGCGGGGATGGCGGTGGCTTCGCTGCTGCTGTTGCTGGGGATGGAGGCAATCGGCGGGGCGCGGCAACGCGCGGTGGCGCAGCCGTGCTGATGCGCTAAAGGGGCGACGGATTCGATCGCAGGACGTGCATCATGGCTTCGCTACCCCCTTATCTGCTGGAACTCGAAGAACTGCTGCTGCAGTTCCCGGAGGAGTCCGAGGCGCTGTTGCTGAGCGGCGTCGACGGGCTGCTCGCCGCGGTGGCGCTCAGCCCCGATCCGATCCCCCCGGAAGACTGGCTGGGCCTCGTCTCGGACGATGCTGATCCGGCGGAGTCGTTCGATGCGGCGGGGCTGGCGCGGATCCAGGAACTGCTGGTGAAACACGCCGCCGAGGTGCGCGCGGCGATCGCCCGCGACATGTTCGAGCCGATCTATGTGATCGACAACGACGACAAGCTGGTCTGGGAAGCGTGGATGGACGGCTTCCACCGCGGCCTTTCCGCCCGTGGCGAGGCGTGGGAAGCGCTTGCGCACGACGATGATCCCGATGTCGTGGAGATGTTCGACGATCTGGGCCAGTTCGTGATGGTCGCGATCGATCCCGATTATCAGGATTACGACCCCGAACTGATCAAGGACGCAGGTGATCTGATCCCCGAACTGGTCATCGGGCTGCACGCACTGCGCGCCGACCGCATCGGCCCGCTGTTGGCGCGAAGCGAGCCGGTGCGCAGCGACAAGGTGGGGCGCAACGACAGCTGCCCGTGTGGATCTGGCAAGAAGTACAAGAAATGCTGCGGGGCGGCCGCCTAGCCCGCAGCTAGACCAGCCCTTCCGCCATCGCCTGGTGGACGGTCCGCACCGTCGGTCGGAAGCCGAGATCGCGCGCCAGCGTCGCGTCGATGTGGAGATACCACGGATCGTCCATGGCCGCGGCTGAGGATGCCATCGTCCCGCCGGCGAGCCGGACGAGCTCGTAGATGGTGGTCGGCGCCTCGTCGGCGATGTTGACGGTCCGGCGATCGAAGCGGCCCGCCAGCGCCAGGTCGATCGCGGCCGCGATGTCGCGGTGATGGACCGTGCTCATCCGCTGGGCCGGATGGAACCGAAACGCGTCCAGATGCGCCGGCAGCATGCCCAGATGTCCGTCGCCGTCGCCGTAGACGAAGGGGAAGCGCAGGATCGACCAGGTGAGCCCGCTGTCGCGCAATGCGTCTTCCGCCGCCACCTTGCTCGCCGGATAGGCGAGATCTGGCGCCACCGTATCGGTCTCGCGCCCGGGGTGCGGATTGTTGCGGTCATAGACATGCGCGGTACTCGCCATGATGAAGCGTGCCGTCGGCGCATGCGCCTGCACGGCCGCGATCAGCGCGCGCGTACCCTCATGATTGCTCTTCCAGATCAGCCCCTCGTCCATGGTGCGGAACACGGCGGCAAGATGGACGATGGCTGAAACGCCGGTGAGGGCGTGTGCCAGCGATGCCGGATCGAGCAGATCGCCTTCGACGGCAGCGACCCCCGCGGGCAAGGACCGCTGGCCGCGGACCAGGGCACGGCATTCATGCCCGCCGGCGACGAGGCGGGGCAGCAGCCGCTCGCCGACGAGGCCGGTGGCGCCCGTGATGAGGATGGTCATGGATTGTCTCCGTTGAGGCGTCGGTGGAGGCGTTCGGTCGCGGTGCGCAACACGCGCACGGCGACGGCGATGTCCGCGTCCGGAATGTCGGCAAAGGCCTCGTCGCGGATGAAGCCGAGATCGGGCAGCTCATGCCGCAGCCCTTCACCCTCGGCCGTCAGCCGCAGAATTTTCTGGCGCTGGTCGACGCGGTCCGGCTCCTGGCCGACCAGCCCCTTGCCAACGAGCGCAGTGACGATCGCGCTCAGCGTCGCCCGCTCGATCTGGAGCGACAGCGCCAGATCGCGCTGCATCGTCGGCCCGGCGGTGGCGAGGTGGTGCAGCACATAATATTGCGTCGCGCCGAGCCCGTGGGGCCGCAGCGCCTCTTCCATCAACGCACGCCCGGCAAAGTAGCACCGCTTGGCCCAGGCACCGAGGACGTCCCGATCCGAGGAGGATATCAGATTTTCGTTAGGCACCTGACAATAATGTTAGGATACTGACGATCTGTCAAGCGTAGATGTTTCGGGGACACTATACTAAACTCCAGCACTCCAGACGCAGGCCTTCCCAGCGCTGGAGTTTAGTATTGTGTCCCCGAAATTGGGATGTTCCCGAAAGAGGGCTGGTTCCAACGAAAAAGGGCGGCGCCATCGGCACCGCCCTTTGTCTTTCGCCTGCGTCCGATCAGCGGATCGGGCAGTTCGGATCCAGCCGCATATCGAGATAACGGTCCACCGAGCCCATCAGGTCGACCATCTCATGTTCGAAGAAATGGTTCGCGCGCGGGATGGTGTCGTGGTGGATGGTGATGTGCTTCTGCGTGCGCAGCTTGTCGACCAGCTTCTGGACCGCGCCGGGAGTGACCACCTCGTCACCGTCGCCCTGGATGATGATGCCCGACGAGGGGCAGGGCGCCAGGAACGTGAAATCA
Source organism: Sphingomonas zeicaulis (assembly GCF_050433225.1). NCBI lineage: Bacteria > Pseudomonadati > Pseudomonadota > Alphaproteobacteria > Sphingomonadales > Sphingomonadaceae > Sphingomonas > Sphingomonas zeicaulis. The sequence goes on from NZ_JBNPXQ010000001.1 coordinate 218,770, forward strand.
TACATGTTCGCCGGCGGGGCGATTGAAATGAAGCCGCGGATTTCGGGGCGGCGCATCAGCAGTTGCATGCCGATCCATGCGCCGAAGCTGAACCCGGCGATCCAGGTCGACTGCGCTTCCGGGTGGATCGACTGCACCCAGTCGAGCGCCGACGCGGCGTCCGACAGTTCGCCCACGCCATTGTCGAACACGCCCTGGCTCTTGCCGACCCCGCGGAAGTTGAAGCGCAGCGTGGCGAAGCCGCGTTTCACGAAGGTCTGGTACAGCGCCATCACGATGCGGTTGTTCATCGTGCCGCCGCCCTGGGGGTGCGGGTGGAGGATCATCGCCAGCGGCGCGCGCGGACGGGGACCCGGGTTGAAACGGCCTTCGAGGCGCCCTTCCGGGCCGGGGAAAATTACTTCGGGCATCGCACCTGCTATCAAGACTGGCCGACCGGGAACCGGCCGGATGCGCACGGGGCTGTGCACGCGCGCGGCAGCCTATATAGAGACGTCGTCCCTGTAAGCAATCTTGTGGGCACTGGGTGCTGGGTTTGGCCGACCGTCTCTATCTCGATCATGCGGCGACCACGCCCATCCTCAAGGCGGCGCGCGACGCGCTGATCGAGGGCATGGAGCGCTGGGCGAACCCCTCTTCGCCCCATGGCGAGGGGCGCAAGGCGCGCGCCGCGCTGGAGGATGCGCGGCGGCGGATCGCGGCGTCGCTCGGCTGGACGGGCGAACTGATCTTCACCAGCGGCGCCAGCGAGGCGATCGCCATCGCGCTCGGCCGGTCGGTCGCCGATGCGCGGCTGGTCTCTACCGTCGAGCATGATGCGGTGCATCGCGCCGCGGGCGAGGCGTTCGTGGTGCCGGTGCGGGGCGACGGCACGGTGGCGCCCGATGCGCTGGCCGGGCGGCTGGGGGCGCTGGCCGCACACCAGCCTTTGGTCGCGATCCAGTCGGTCAACAATGAAACCGGGGTGATCCAGCCGCTCGACCGCCTGCTGCCGGTGGTGCGCGCGGCTGGCGGGTTGCTGTTCGCCGATTGCTCGCAATCCGCCGGCAAGGTGCCGCTGCCGGAGGCGGACCTGATCGCGGTTTCCGGCCACAAGCTGGGCGGCCCGCCGGGGATCGGCGCGCTGCTGGTCAAGGATTTCGGGATGCTCGCCCCCAGCGGCGGGCAGGAGCGCGGCTATCGCGGCGGCACCGAGAACCTGCCCGCGGTGCTGGGCTTCGCCGCGGCGCTGGAGGCGAGCCGCAACTGGGTGGCGCGCGCGGGCGAACTGCGCGCGCACATGGATGCGGCGATCGAGGCGGCGGGAGGCACGGTCGTCGCACGCGGCCCCGATCGGCTGCCGACGATCGCAAGCTATCGCATGCCCGGCATGGCGGCGAGCGCGCAGCTCATCCAGTTCGACCTGGCCGGCATCGCCGTTTCCGCGGGCAGCGCCTGTTCCTCGGGCACGCTCCGCACCAGCCATGTCCTCTCGGCGATGGGCTGGTCCGATGCGGAGGCGGGGGAGGTGGTGCGCGTGAGCTTCGGCCCCGACACCGGCCGTGCCGACATCTATCGATTCGTCGAGAATTGGCGGCGGATGGCGAAGGAAGCGCGGACGCGGGCGGCATGAACACGCCGGCCTATCTGGACTATCAGGCGACCACCCCGCTTGCGCCAGAGGCGTTGGCGGCGATGCTGCCCTGGCTGGAAAACCAGCACGCCAACCCGCACAGCGCCCACGCCCCGGGCCGTGCCGCGCGCGCCGCGGTGGAGGTGGCGCGCGACACGGTGGCGGCGCTGCTGCCCGCCGGCGGCGGGCTGAGCTTCACCGGCGGTGCCACCGAATCGGTGAACTGGGCGCTGAAGGGGGTCGGGCCGGGCGCGATCGTGACGATCGCCACCGAACATGCTGCGGTGCTCGATACCGTCGCGGCGCTGGCAGCCGCGGGGCGGCCGGTGACGGTGCTGCCGGTCGGCGCGAACGGATTGGTCGACATGGACGCGGCGCGCGCGGCGATCGTGCCGGGGGTGGCACTGGTCGCGGCGATGCTGGTCAACAATGAGATCGGCGTTATCCAGCCCGTCGCCGAACTCGCCGCGCTGGCGCACGCCGCGGGCGCGCTGATGCTGTGCGACGCGGTGCAGGGCTATGGCCGGGTGCCGATTCCCGAGGCGTGCGATCTCGTCGCGATCAGCGCGCATAAGGTGCATGGCCCCAAGGGCATCGGCGCGCTGTGGATCCGCGACGGGGTGGCGCTGGCGCCCTTGCTCCATGGCGGCGGGCAGGAAGCGGGCGGCCGTTCGGGCACGCTCAGCCCGGCGCTGTGCGCGGGCTTCGGCGCCGCCGCGCGACTGATGGCGGAGCGGGGCGCGGCGGATGTCGCGCATGTCGCGGCGCTGTGGGATCGCGCGCGGGATGGCTTCGCCGGCTGGGTGGTCAACGGGTCGGCCGGCGTGCGCTATCACGGCAATCTCAATATCCGCCGCGATGGCGTGGATGTGGCGCGGCTGATGTCCGAGGTGCGCGGCGTCGCCTTCTCGGCAGGCTCGGCCTGTGCGAGCGGATCGGGGCGGACCAGCCATGTGCTCAAGGCGATCGGGCTGGCCGATGCGGCGGCGCGATCAAGCATCCGGCTCGGCTTCGGCCGCTATACGACGATGGACGAGATCGACCGGGCGGCGGCGCTGATCGGCGCGGCAGCGGAACGGCAGGGGATACAGGCGGCATGATCCGGGTTCGCTTCGTCAGCGCTGACGGCAATGATGTGCGTGAGGTCGATGCGCCTGCCGGCGAGCGCCTGCTCGACGTCGCCCAGGCCGATGGCCAGCCGCTGGAGGGCACGTGCGAGGGGCAGATGGCCTGCTCCACCTGCCATGTCATCGTCGACCGCGAGGATTTCGCGAAGCTCCCCCGCGCCACCGAGATGGAAGAGGATATGCTCGATCTCGCCGCGGGCGCGGGACGGACGAGCCGGCTGGCCTGCCAGATCTTCCTCGATGCCGGCTGGGAGAAACTGACCGTGCGCATTCCCGGCGAAGTGCGCAATATGCAGGGGCGTTGACGCCGCCGTGGCGCCGGCTCCCGTTGTCCTCGCCGAGCTTGTCTCGGGGAGGACATATGGGGGTCTTGCCCTTCGGTCACGCTTCCCCCATATGCGCCGCGGGAGTCGGGCGGACGGGACTGTCGCCAACCCGGTCAGATCCGGAAGGAAGCAGCCGTAACGAATTCGTGCCGGGTCGTTCCGGCTCCCACCTCGAACGGCCGTCGATATGATCCGCGAAGGGCTTGCCATGATCGATGTGCAGCTCCGCGAAGAGGATGTCGTTGCCGCTGCGCGCGCGCACTTCCGCCTGCTGCTGACCCGTCCGGCCGCCCTCATCATATTCGGCCTGATAATCCTCCTGCTTGGTGCAGGGATCGTCATCAATCTCGCCGCAGGCAGGCAGGATTTTTTCCCGCCGGGCGCCCTGGCCTTTGTCGCCCTGATGCTCGCGCTGCTCTGGTTCTGGACGGTGCCGCGCACCGCGCGCCGTGCCTATCGCCAGCAGGCAGGGCTGCGCTACCCGGTCACCTATGAATGGGACGAGGCCCAATTCCGCCTGCGATCGCAGGCGGGCGAATCGCGGCTGGCGTGGAGCGATATCTTCGCCTGGCACGCCACGCCGGACTTGGTGCTGATCTATCTCAGCGGCAATCTCTATCATCTGGTGCCCGCGCACGCCTTTGCTTCGACAGAAGAACGCGCCGGCCTGGAGCGGTTGCTGACCGGCCATGGCGTGCCGACGCGGCGCTCGGGCGGCCGCAGGCGCTGAGACCGCCGAGAAGGTTTCGACAAGCCGCCTCCGCCTCCCTATCCTGATCCGCGATGTCCGAATCCCAGCAGCCCTATCGCGTCCTCGCCCGCAAATATCGTCCGCAGACCTTCGCCGAGCTGATCGGCCAGGATGCGATGGTCACCACGCTCGGCAACGCGATCAAGCGCGGCCGGCTGGCGCATGCCTTCCTGCTCACCGGCGTTCGCGGGGTCGGCAAGACCTCGACCGCGCGGCTGATCGCCAAGGCGCTCAACTGCATCGGGCCGGACGGGCAGGGCGGCCCCACCATCTCGCCCTGCGGCGTCTGCGAGCCCTGCATCGCCATCGCCGAGGGCCGCCATATCGACGTGATCGAGATGGACGCCGCCAGCCACACCGGCGTGGACGATGTGCGCGAGATCATCGAGGCGTCGCGCTATGCGGCGGTCTCGGCGCGCTACAAGGTCTATATCGTCGACGAGGTCCACATGCTGTCGAAGAACGCGTTCAACGCGTTGCTGAAGACGCTGGAGGAGCCGCCGGCGCATGTGAAGTTCCTGTTCGCCACCACCGAGGTCAACAAGGTGCCGGTGACGGTGCTGTCGCGCTGCCAGCGCTTCGACCTGCGCCGCATCCCCGCCGAACTGCTCGCCGAGCATTTCCGCCGCGTGGTCGAGGCCGAGGGCGTGGTCGCCGAGGATGAGGCGCTGGCCCTGGTCGCGCGCGCCGCGGAAGGCTCCGCGCGTGACGGCCTCTCGATCCTCGACCAGGCGATCGCCCATGCCGGGCTGGAGGGCAATGCCGGGGTCAGCGCCGCGCAGGTGCGCGACATGCTGGGGCTTTCCGATCGCGGCGCGGTGCGGCGGCTGTTCGGGCTGCTGCTGGCCGGCGATGCGCCCGCGGCGCTCAGGCTGCTCAACGATCAATATGATCTGGGCGTCGATCCGGTGGCGGTGCTGCGCGATCTGCTGGGCGTCGTCCACGGCGTCACATTGGTGCGCGTCGGCGTCGCCGCCGATCCGGCGCAGTCGGCGGAAGAGCGGGAGGCGTTTGCCGGGTGGGCGGCGCAACTCTCCTTCGCCTCGCTGCATCGGTTGTGGCAGCTGATGCTCAAGGGGCATGACGAGGTGACGCGCGCGGCGCTGCCGCTGGAGGCTGCCGAAATGGCGCTGCTGCGGGTGATCCACGCCGCCGAGATGCCCGATCCGGGCGAACTGGCGAAACGCCTGCTGCGTGGCGAGATGCCGCACGGCCTGCCGCCTTCGGGGGGCACGCCGGGGCCGGGAGGCGGCGCATTGCCGCCGACCGCGCCGTCGGCCTACACCGCCGCGCCGCCACCGCCCGCCTCAGCGCCAGAACCATCTCCGCCGCCGCCGTCCGGCCCGCCGCCCTGGGATCAGGCGCCCGATGGCCCGCCGGGCTGGGAGGAAGAACAGGCGCCGCGCGCTTCTACCCCCGCCCCTGTGCAAGCGGCCGTCCCTGCGGAACCGGCGGAGCCCGCCGGCCCTGCCTTGCCCGCCGATTTCCCAGCGCTGGTGCGGTTGCTGGGCGACGGCGGCAAGCTGCAACTCCAGCAGCAGGTGCATGACTATATGGGGCTGGTGCGCTTCGCGCCGCCCGAACTGGTGCTGAAGCCGTCGCGGCCGGTGCTGCCCGATTTCGTGCGCCAGCTTGCCGAGGCTTTGAAGCTGATCACGGGCACCGCGTGGCAGGTCTCGCTGGGCGAGGGGCAGGCGGAACCGACCCTGCTCGACCAGGAACGCATGCGTGAAACCGCGGCGCGCGACGCCATATTGGCTATGCCGCTTGTACGCGCGACGATCGAGGCCTTTCCGGAGGCCGAACTCATCCACCCCTATCCGGCGGAAGCAAGGAACGGAACGTTATGAAGGATTTGAACGACATCCTCGCGATGGCGCAGAATGTGCAGGCCGAAATGCAGAAGGCACAGGCCGCGCTCGACACGATCGAAGTGGAAGGAGCCGCCGGCGGCGGTCTCGTCAAGATCAAGGCGAGCGCCAAGGGCCGGATCATCGCGGTCGACATCGATGAGTCGCTGCTCGCCGCGTCCGAGAAGCAGATGCTGGAAGATCTCGTCGCCGCCGCGATCAACGATGCGCGCGCCAAGGCCGATGCAGCGTCGAACGCCGAAATGAGCAAGATGACCGCTGGCATGCCGCTGCCGCCGGGGTTCAAGCTGCCGTTCTGATCGGTCTCGAACCCGTCTTCAGGCAATGCAGCATGGCTGGCAGCCCCGCTGCCGGCCATTTTTTCTGCGCGAATTGTGCGCCGCAAGGTGCAATTGTGTTATAGGCCGACTGGCATGTTTTGTTTGCATCCAGCGACTTAGCCGGAACCCGGTCTTCCCCGGTCCGTTCGTGATAGTGGAGGTCCCAATGGCAAACACGTATCGCCTGCGCGAGCAGGCGTTGTTCCACAGACATGCGCCGCGCCCTCACAAGCAGCGCATTCGTCTTTCATCTCATGAGGCCGATCCGCCGGTCGGTGGCGGCGCGTTTTTGATCGCTGCGTCCGCGGTGGCTGGTCTTGGCGTGTGGGCGGCGTTGCTTTCCGTCATCTTCTGACACGCGGCCCGACACTGCTCAGCATATACCGTTTCGCTCGGTATTCGACCGATCGCGCAAGGATGTCGCTCAGGCGCGGCGCGGGCACAACCAGGCTTCGGTAAGTCATGCTCATCGCAGCTTGGTGTCAGCGCAGGCAGCTATCCAGCCCGTCGCGCCTGACGACGCCGATGCGCGCAGCGATCGAGTTGCCGTAGCGGCGGGTGAAGCCGCGCGGACCGATCGCCTCGCGCTTCTTCGGCAGCGGCAGGACCGCCGCGATGCGGGCGGCCTCGCCGGGGCTGAGCCGGCTGGCATCATGGTTGAAATAACGCTGCGCACCGGCATTGGCGCCATAGGTGGCGATGCCGGTTTCCGCGACGTTGAGATAGACCTCCATGATCCGGCGCTTGCCCCAGATCCACTCGATCAGCAGCGTGAAATAGGCCTCGACGCCCTTGCGGAAATAGCCGCCGCCCTGCCACAGGAACACGTTCTTGGCGGTCTGCTGGCTGATCGTCGAGCCGCCGCGGATGCGCCTGCCCTTCTGGTTGCTGAGATAGGCCTTTTCGATCGCCTGCGTGTCGAAGCCGTTGTGCGTGCAGAACTTGGCATCCTCAGCGCCGATCGCGGCGCGCGCCATGTTCGGATCCATTGCGGACAGGCTCATCCAGTCCTTCGAAATGCTGCGTCCGCCGGCGATGTCGCCGATCATCGTCCAGGTGATCGGCGGCGGCACGAAGCGATAGATCGCCACCATCAGAATCGACAGCAGGAACCATGCCAGCATCGCCTTGATCAGCAGCATCAGGATGCGGGCGGGGAAGGAACGTTTGCGAGCCTTGGCCATGGATTCGCGCCTACCAAGCGATCGGGGGTTGGTGAAGGTGGGGTAGTGCGGAATTGAGAAGAAAGCCCGTTCCTGCGCCTGGCGCGATGGAATTCGAATTGACGAAGGGGCCGCCGCCGCGCTCCCTCTCCCCTCCGGCGAGAGGGCCGGGGAGAGGGGGAGTCGCGCGAGGCGTAAGGGCTTGCAGGGCTCGGCGTCGCCGCCCGGTCGGCTTTGTTCAGAGCAAACCGGTCAGGCCTCTACGCTCGGCGCGACTGCCCCCTCTCCCTGGTCCGCTACGCGGACCTTTCCCTCCCCATAGGGGCGAGGGGCGTGAGATTCTCGGAGCGCAAAAAAAAGCGCCGTCGGAGGCATTTCGCCTCCGCCAGCGCTTCACCACCCCGCTGCCCTCCCCCGAAGGAGAGGGCCGGGGAGATCGTCTTACGATGCCGGCAGCAGCCGGCGCTCACCGGCGATGCGCATCATCGCCTTCTGCAGCTTGTCGAACGCGCGCACCTCGATCTGGCGGACGCGTTCGCGGCTGACGCCATAGACCTGGCTCAGTTCCTCGAGCGTCTTGGGCTCTTCGGCCAGCCGGCGTTCGGTAAGGATGTGCTGTTCGCGGTCGTTGAGCGCGTCCATCGCCTCGAGCAGCATGTTGTGGCGGACATCCTTTTCCTCGGCGTCGGCGATGCGCTCGTCCTGCAGCGGATCGGTGTCGGCCAGCGCATCCTGCCACTGGCCTTCGCCATCCTCGCGCAGCGAGACATTGAGCGAGGTATCCCCGCCCATCGCCATGCGGCGGTTCATGCTGACGACGTCCTCCTCGGTCACCCCGAGGTCGGTGGCGATCTTCAGCACGTCCTCCGGACGCAGGTCGCCATCCTCGAACGCGTCGATCTGGTTCTTCATCCGGCGCAGGTTGAAGAACAGCTTCTTCTGCGCGGCGGTGGTGCCGATCTTCACCAGGCTCCACGACCGCAGGATGAATTCCTGGATCGAGGCGCGGATCCACCACATCGCATAGGTTGCGAGGCGGAAGCCCCGATCGGGCTCGAACTTCTTCACGCCCTGCATCAGGCCGATATTGCCTTCGGAGATCAGTTCGCTCACCGGCAGACCATAGCCGCGGTAACCCATCGCGATCTTCGCGACGAGCCGCAGATGGCTGGTGACGAGCCGCGCCGCCGCTTCAGGATCCTGATGTTCCTGAAACCGCTTAGCGAGCATATATTCTTCCTCCGGCGTAAGGAGGGGAAACTTCCTGATTTCCGAAAGATACCGGTTCAGGCTGGCTTCCCCGCCGAGGGCGGGGATCGTGGCGGGCATGTTGCCGCCGCTGCCGCTGCCTGCGTCGAAGCTGCCATTGTTTGCCATGATTCCAAACTCCCTGGTCGCACGAGGGCGACTCTTCGCAACGTGTATATCAGCTTATACCGAAAGCTTGTTGAACAGTTCCTGCATGTCCGCCGGAATTTCGCTTTCGAACGACAAAGCGTGGCTATGGATGGGGTGGATGAAGCCCAGACCCGCTGCGTGCAGCGCCTGCCGCTCGAACCCCAGCCTCTTCAAAAGCTCTCGATGCGTCTGCTTTACCCGGCCATAGACCGGGTCGCCGAGCAGCCCGTGCCCCAACGAACTCATGTGCACGCGCACTTGGTGGGTGCGGCCGGTTTCCAGCCGACATTCGACCAAGGCTGCATCCGCCAGCCGCTCCAGCAGCCGGTAATGCGTCACCGCCCGCTTGCCGCGGCCATCATCGACGATCGCCATCTTCTTGCGATCATGCGTCGAGCGGGCCAGCGGTGCGTCGACCGATCCGACGGACGGGTTGGGCCGTCCGCTGACGATCGCCAGATAGCGTCGGTCGATGCTGTGCTTCGCGAATTGTGCCGCGAGCCCCTCATGCGCCCGATCGGTCTTGGCGACCACCAGCAGCCCGGACGTATCCTTGTCGATCCGGTGGACGATCCCCGGCCGCGCCACCCCGCCGATGCCGGAAAGCCGCCCGGCGCAATGATGGAGCAGCGCGTTGACCAACGTGCCGTCGAAATTGCCCGCCGCCGGGTGAACGACCAGCCCGGCAGGCTTGTCGACCACCAGCAGATGCTCATCCTCGAACGCGATCACCAGCGGAATGTCCTGCGCCTCATTGTGCGCGGGGCGCGGGGCGGGGACGTGGATCTCGAACTCCTCGCCGGCCCGCGCCTTGATCGCGGGGTCGCGCACCGCGGTATCGCCGCGCAGCACTTGCCCCGCCGAAATCAGCGACTTGAGACGCTCGCGTGACAGAGTCGGCACCGCACCGGCGAGCGCGCGGTCCAACCGCCAGCCGTCGGACCCGGGCTCGATACGCGCCGTGACCGTGGAAACCCCCGAATTCATCGATTAGCTAGATGGGTATGCGGGTCCAAATTTCAAGGTCGCTCGTCGACGAACTCCTCCATGCCGCGGCCGCGTCTCCGGCGCTGGAGATATGCGGATTGCTACTGGGCGGGGAAGGGCGGATCGATGCGATCCTGCCCGCCGCCAATGTGGCGGCGGATCCGGCCCGGCGGTTCGAGATCGATCCCGCCACATTGTTCGCCGCGCACCGCGCAGCGCGGGCGGGCGGGGCCCAGGTGGTCGGCCATTATCATTCGCACCCGACCGGCTTGGCCGAACCCAGTCCGCGCGATGCCGAGCAGGCGGTGGGCGGAGAATATTGGCTGGTGCTGGCGGGCGGGGAGGCGCGGCTGTTCGTCGCGACTCGGGTCGGCGCGATTGCCGGGCGGTTCGAGGCTGTCGAGTTGGAGCCTGCGCGTGCATCGCTTGCATCCGTCGCGGCCAGCGCTCAGAAGGACGCCCCCGCCGCTTCTTCCCCACATCAGCCGGACGCCCCCCGTTCATGATCACCGCCGTCGAACTCGCCAGCCTCCTTTGCTCGCGGCTCTGCCACGATCTGCTGAGCCCCGTCGGTGCGCTCACCAACGGCATCGAATTGCTGGCCGACGAGCGCGACCCCGAGATGCGTGCGCGTTGCATGGATCTGCTGGCGGACAGCGCACGGGCATCCGCCGCGCGCCTCAAATATTTCCGCCTCGCCTTCGGTGCCGCCGGCGGCTTCGGCGAGACGATCGACGCGCGCGAGGCGAAGGCGGCGATCGAGGATCTGTTCTGCCGCGACGGCCGCATCGAGTTGGACTGGATGCTGGAGCAGGATATCGGCCGCACCCCGCTGAAGGTGCTGATGAACCTCGCGCTGATCGCCGGCGAGGCGCTGGTGCGCGGTGGCCGCATCAGCATCGCGGCCGAGCGTTCGGGGCTGCAGACCGAAATCGTAGTGCGCGCCGAAGGGCCGCGCTTTGCGCTCGATCCGGCGCTGCGCCACGCACTGGAAAATGATCTGACCGACGTTGCGGTGATCGCGCCGCGCGCCGCGCCGGCGGTGCTGGTGCGCACGCTTGCGCGCGAGAACAGCGGCGCGGTGCTGGTGTCGCACCCGCAGGAACCGGCGCTGCTGTTCGGCGCGATGATCGGCCCGCCGGTCGGCTGATCGTCGCAGAATCGGGATTCCTTGGGGCACTGCTTTGGGTTAGTGCGGATGGGGCGCGGCGCTGCCGTGCGGCCAGCGGGTGACGGGAAGAAAGCGCGCACATGGTATCGCCGATGATCGAGACGCCGTCCCCCAATTGGGATGAGCGCTCGCTGCCGATTTCGATGCTGGTGCTGCACTATACCGGCATGCAGAGTGGGGCGGAGGCGATCGCCCGGCTCGCCGATCCCGAGGCCAAGGTTTCGGCGCATTATGTCGTCGCCGAGGATGGCCAGATCGTCCGCATGGTCGCGGAGGACAAGCGCGCCTGGCACGCCGGTCGTTCGTGGTGGCGCGGGGTGACCGACATCAACAGCGCGTCGATCGGCATCGAGATCGTCAATCCGGGGCATGAACTGGGTTATCGCCCCTTTCCTGAAGAGCAGATGGATGCGCTGGTCCCGCTGGTCGGCGCGATCGTTGGCCGCCACGGCATCACCCGCGGCAACATCGTCGGCCATTCGGACATCGCGCCGGCGCGCAAGCGCGATCCCGGCGAACTCTTTCCCTGGCACCGGCTCGCCCGCCTGCGGCTGGCGCTGCCGCGGCCGACCAAGAACCTGATGGACCCCAATTGGACCGATGGGGGCTTCCTGCTGGCGCTGGAGCGGTTCGGCTATGATGTCGCCGACAAGATGGCCGCGGTCGTCGCCTTCCAGCGCCGCTTCCGCCCTGAACTGATCGATGGCGAGATCGATGGCGAATGCCGCGCGATCCTCCTCGCGCTGCTGCTCCCCAAGCCGCAGGGGGACGATTGAGTTTAAGCCCTCTCCCTTTGGGGGGAGAGGGTTGGGAGAGGGGCCGAGCGGAGCGAGGCTTCTTGTTCTTCGGGGGCAGCGCTGGAGGACGCTTCGGCGTCGAAAAACGCTCGCTTCGCTCGCGCCCTCACCCAACCCTCTCCCCGGAGGGGAGAGTGCTTCAAGCTCAATCGAACAGTTGCCCGCCCTTGATCATCCGCAGCACCTTTCCCTGCACCGGCAACCCGTCGAACGGCGTGTTGCCCGCGGTTGCGGCGAGGCGGTTGGTGTCGACCAGCCAGGGCGTCTCGGCATCGAACAGGATCAGGTCGGCGGCGGCACCCTCGCTCAGCACGCCGCCATCCACGCCCAGCAGGTGCGCGGGGTTGGTCGAGAGCAGGCGGAACAGCCGTTCGATCGGGATCAGCCCGTCGCGCACCAGCGCGAGGCCCATCGGCAGCAGCGTTTCCGCGCCGGCCATGCCCGGAGCCGAATCGGCGAAGGGCAGGCGCTTGTCCTCGGGGCCGCGCGGGTCGTGCGCTGAGCAGAGCACGTCGATCGTGCCGTCCGCCACCGCGGCGAGTGCCGCCTGACGATCCGCCTCGTCGCGCAGCGGCGGCGAGAGATGCGCGAAGGTGCGGAAATCGCTGACCGCGATGTCGGACAGATGGAGATGCGCCGGGTTGATGCCGCAGGTGACCTTCTGCCCTGCCGCCTTGGCGGCGCGGACCAGGTCGAAGCCGGCGGCGGTGGTCACCTGGCGGAAGTGGATCGGGCACTCCGCCTCGCGCGCCAGCCACAGGTCGCGCGCGATCGCGATCGCCTCGGCAATGGCGGGGGCGGAGGGCAGGCCGAGCCGCGTCGCGGTTTCGCCCGCGGTGGCGACCGCCGCGCCGGTGAGCCCGCCATCCTCGGCATGGGCGATGAACACCAGGTCATGCGCGGCGGCATAGCGCAGCGCGCGCAGCATGATTGCGGAATCCGAAATCCATGTACGGCCGCTCGAAACCGCGCGGGCGCCGGCGGTCTTCATCAGCCCATATTCGGCGAGCTCGCGGCCCTCCAGTGCGCGGGTGGCGGCGGCGATCGGGTGGATCCAGAGATCCGGCTTGCCCGCGGCGGCCGCGCGCTGGACGAGGCCGGGGCCGTCGAGCGGCGGCGACTGATCGGGCATCAGCCCGGCGCGGGTGATGCCGCCGGCGCGCATCGCCGGCAGGTCGATCGCGAAGATGCCGAGGTCGACGATGCCTGGCGCCACCATCGCACCACGGGCATCGAGCGTCTCGAAATCGGCGGGCACGTCGAATGCGCCGACCGCGGCGATGCTGCCATCCCGGATCAGCACGCCGCCCTGGGACACGCCGCCTTCCGGATCGACGATGCGCGCGTTCAGGATCGCGCGGCTTGCGATCAGGCCCATCCTTCGACCCCCCGGCGCTTGCGCGTCAGCACGTCGAGGCAGGCCATGCGCACCGCCACGCCCATTTCCACCTGCTCGGTGATCGCCGAACGCGCCCTGTCGTCGGCGACGCTGCTGGTGATCTCGACGCCGCGGTTCATCGGCCCCGGGTGCATCACCAGCGCATCGGGCTTGGCATTCTTCAGCCGCTCCGGCGTCAGCCCCCAGAAGGCGTGGAATTCGCGCGGGGAGGGGATGAAGCCGCCCGCCATGCGTTCGTTCTGCAGTCTCAGCATCATCACCACATCGGCATCGGCGATGCCGCGATCGAAATCGGTAAAGGGCGTCACCCCGAGTCGCTCCACCGCGGGCGGCAGCAAGGTGGGCGGGCCGACGACGCGGACCTGCGCGGCGAGCGCGGTCAGCGCGAGGATGTTGGAGCGCGCGACGCGGCTGTGCATGATGTCACCGCAGATCGCCACGGTCAGCCCGGCGATATTGCCCTTGCGGCGGCGGATGGTCAGCGCGTCGAGCAGCGCCTGGGTGGGGTGCTCATGCCAGCCGTCGCCGGCGTTGAGCACCGGGCAATCGACCTTGTCGGCGATCAGCCGCACCGCGCCCGAGCTCTGGTGGCGGATGACGATGCAGTCTGCGCGCATCGCGTTCAGCGTCACCGCCGTGTCGATCAGCGTCTCACCCTTCTTCACGCTGGATTGGGCGGCGTGCATGTTGACCACGTCCGCGCCCAGCCGCTTGCCGGCGATCTCGAACGACAGCAGCGTGCGCGTGCTGTTTTCGAAGAAGGCGTTGATAAGGGTGAGGCCGGCCAGCCGGTTGTCATGCTTGGTCTTGCCGCGGTTCATCTCCACCCACTGCTCGGCTTCGTCGAGCAGGAAATGGATCTCGTGCGGCTGCAACCCGGCGATGCCGGTGAGGTGGCGATGGGGGAAGGCCTGGCTGCCCACCAGGCCATGATAATCGCGGGGGACGGGGGTCGTCATCGGCTGAGGGCGTTAGCGCCACCAGCCCCCAAGCTCAAGCCGCGCTTGATGCCGATCGGGCGGGGTGCTAGCCGCCCGCCATGTCCGTAGACACAGCAACCGTCCGCAAGATCGCGAGCCTCGCGCGCATCGCCGCCACCGATGCCGAGGTGGAGGCGATGGTCCCCGAACTCAACAACATCCTCGGCTGGATCGAGCAACTGGGTGAGGTCGACACGGCCGACGTCCAGCCGATGACCGCGGTGATCGCCAATCATCTGCGGCTGCGCGACGATGTCGTCACCGATGGCGGCATTCGCGATCGCGTGCTCGCCAATGCCCCGCAGGCCGAACATGGCTTCTTCGCCGTGCCGAAGGTGATCGAATAATGACCGAATTTACCGATCTTGGCGTCGCGGCGATCCGCGACGGTGTGCGCGACGGAAGTTTCACCGCGCGTGAGGTGGCGACCGCCTTCGTCGACGCGGTGGCGGCGGCGAAGACGCTGAACGCCTTCATCGTGGAAACCCCGGAGCATGCGCTGGCCGCGGCCGACGCCGCCGACAAGGCGCGCGCCGAGGGTACTCTCAAGCCGCTGTCGGGCGTGCCGATCGGCATGAAGGATCTGTTCTGCACCGAGGGCGTGCAGACGACCGCCGCCAGCACCATGCTGGGCGGGTTCAAGCCGACCTACGAATCGACCGTCTCCGCCAATCTGTGGACGGCGGGCGCGGGCATGCTCGGCAAGCTCAATCTCGATCAGTTCGCGATGGGCTCCTCCAACGAGACCAGCGCGTTCGGCAACGTCATCTCGCCGTGGCGGCGCAACGATGGCGGCAACGCCGCGCTCGCGCCCGGCGGCTCCTCGGGCGGCAGCTCGGCGGCGATCGCCGCGCGGCTGTGCCCGGCGGCGACCGGCACCGACACCGGCGGCTCGATCCGCCAGCCCGCGGCGTTCACCGGCATCTCCGGCATCAAGCCCACTTATGGCCGCTGCTCGCGCTGGGGCGTCGTCGCCTTCGCCAGCTCGCTCGACCAGCCCGGGCCGATGGCGCGCGACGTGCGCGACTGCGCGATCATGCTGGAGGCGATGGCGGGCTTCGATGCGAAGGATTCGACCTCGCTGCGGCTCGACGTGCCGGCGTGGGAAGCGGGGCTTTCCGCCGACCTGCGCGGCAAGACCGTGGGCATCCCCAAGGAATATCGCGTCGACGGCATGCCCGCCGAGATCGAGGCGCTGTGGGATCAGGGCATCGCCTGGCTGAAGGATGCCGGCGCGACCGTGGTCGAGGTGTCGCTGCCGCACACCCGCTACGCGCTGCCGACCTATTACATCATCGCGCCGGCGGAGGCCTCCTCCAACCTCGCGCGCTATGATGGCGTCCGCTACGGCCTGCGCGACCTGCCCGATGGCGCGAACCTGCAGGACATGTACGCCGCGACCCGCGCCGCCGGCTTCGGCGCCGAGGTGAAGCGCCGCATCATGATCGGCACCTATGTGCTCTCGGCCGGCTTCTACGACGCCTACTACAATCAGGCGCAGAAGGTCCGCACGTTGATCGCGCGCGACTTCGACGAGGCCTGGACGAAGTGCGACCTGCTGCTGACCCCGACCGCACCCTCGGCCGCGTTCGCGCTGGGCGAAAAGGCGGACGATCCACTGGCGATGTACCTCAACGACGTCTTCACCGTGCCGTCGTCGCTCGCCGGCCTGCCGGCGATGTCGGTGCCGGGCGGCCTCGACGCACAGGGTCTGCCGCTGGGGTTGCAGATCATCGGCAAGGCGCTGGACGAGCAGGGCGTGCTCAACGCGGGCCTCGCGATCGAACAACGCGCAGGGTTCACGGCGCGGCCGGGGAAGTGGTGGTAAGCGACTGATTTCCAACAGGGGGCGGGGAATGGCAACCGGGAATGACGATCACGACGCATTCGACGAGGATTCCTACGTCCCTGAAGGAACCCAGTTTTTCGGCAGGGGCTGGAGAGCGAAGCGCGCGCGGGTGCATTCATCGGCGTATTGCTGACGCTAGATGGTATCGCGCGCTATTTCGGTGGCTGGTAGTCGCGCCATGATGGCGCGCGAACCGGTCGACAGGTAATACCTGAATTGGTAATACTGGGGCCATGGGTAAGCTGAGCAATCTCACGGTAAAGGGTCAGGTGACGATCCCCAAGGACGTGCGCGATGCGCTCGGCCTCAAGCCCGGCGAGCCGGTCGAGATCGAGTGGCGCGGCGGCGACGAGGCGGTAATCCGCAAGCCCCGTGTCGATCGCGAGGTGGAGATCGCGCGGATTCGTGCGGAGATCGAGGCGGCCGTGCAAGGCTTTGCATCGTTGCGTACGGGGCAAACGACCGACGAGATCATGCGCGAGATGAGGGGTGTCGAACCCCTGTCATGATCATGGTCGACACCAATGTGGTCATCGATCTGCTTGAATGTGACCCGAAGTGGTACGGTTGGTCGCTACAGGCGGTTTCCAACGCACGCAGCGGCCATGATATCGTCGCAAGTGCAGTGGTGGTGGCGGAGTTGGCCTATCATCTTACAACGCGCGGCGATGCCATGGATGTTTTGAGGGCTTTCGGGATTTCAACGCTCGATCTCGGCGCCAAGGCCGCTCTAGGTGCCGGGCTTGCCCACCAAGCCTACCGGAAGGCAGGCGGCAAGCGGGACAAGATCCTGGCGGATTTTCTCATCGGCGCGCATGCGGTGGATCAGGCGGACGCCTTGATCACCCGTGATCCGCGCCACTATCGCAGTTATTTTCCAGCGCTTGCGCTGATCAGCCCATCGAAAGACGATCATGACTGAAAGCAGCTATCGCATCCAGGGTGCCACCGGCGAATGGGAGGTCGTGATCGGCCTCGAGGTCCATGCGCAGGTCACGTCGAACGCCAAGCTGTTCTCCGGCGCGGCGACCGCGTTCGGGGCGGAACCCAATTCGCAGGTCAGCCTGATCGACGCGGCGATGCCCGGCATGCTGCCGGTGCCCAACCGTGAGTGCATCCGCCAGGCGGTGCGCACCGGCATGGCGATCGACGCGCAGATCAACCGCTGGTCGCGCTTCGACCGCAAGAATTATTTCTACGCCGATCTGCCTCAGGGCTATCAGATCAGCCAGCTCTACCACCCGCTGGTGGGGGAGGGCGCGATCGAGATCGAGCCGGCGGAGGGTGTCACCAAGACGATCGGCGTCGAACGGATCCATGTCGAGCAGGACGCCGGCAAGCTGATGCATGATCAGCACCCGACGCGCTCCTACGTCGATCTCAATCGTTCCGGCGTGGCGCTGATGGAGATCGTGTCGCGGCCCGACATGCGCTCGCCCGCGGAGGCCGGTGCCTATGTGAAGAAGCTGCGCTCGATCCTGCGCTATGTCGGCTCGTGCGACGGCAATATGGACGAGGGCTCGATGCGCGCCGACGTCAATGTCAGCGTGCGCCGCCCCGGCGAGCCGTTCGGCACGCGCACCGAGACCAAGAACGTCAATTCGGTGCGCTTCGTGCAGACCGTGGTCGAGATCGAGGCCAAGCGTCAGGTCGCGGTGATCGAGGATGGCGGCACCGTCGTCCAGGAGACCCGCCTGTTCGATCCGGACAAGTTCGAGACGCGGTCGATGCGCTCAAAGGAGGATGCGCACGACTATCGCTATTTCCCCGATCCAGACCTGCTGCCGCTGGAGCTGGACGATGCCTTCCTTGAGGAATGCCGCGCCAGCCTGCCCGAACTGCCGGATGCCAAGCGCGCGCGCTACGAAGGCGAACTCGGCCTGCCGGCGTATAATGCGGACGTGCTGACCGCCGAGGTCGAGACCGCGCGCTGGTTCGAGGCGCTGCTCGACGCTCTCGCCAAGCCCGAACTCGCCCGCCAGGCCTCCAACTGGGTGATCTCCGACCTGTTCGGCGCGCTCAACCGGCTGGGCAAGGATATCGAGGAAAGCCCGGTAACCCCGAAGCAGGGCGCCGAACTGCTCGGCCTGGTGGCGGACGGCACACTTTCGGGCACGCTCGCCAAGCAGGTGTTCGAGATCATGCTGGAAACCGGTGAGGACCCCGCGAAGATCGTCGAGGAAAAGGGCCTCAAGCAGACCAGCGACACCGGCGCGATCGAAGCCGCGATCGCAAACGTGATGGCCGCCAATGCCGACAAGGTCGCCGATTATCGCGGCGGTAAGGACAAATTGTTCGGCTTCTTCGTCGGCCAGACGATGAAGGCGATGGGCGGCAAGGCCAATCCCGGTGTCGTCAACGATCTGCTGAAGAAGGCGCTGGGGTGACGATTCTCTCGACGGGGTACCGTTGAGGTATCCCCGTCGGTATCCCGCCGGCGAAGCATCTCCGAAGCAGCGTGCAGGCATTTGCTTGCACGCTGTTTTTGTTTCCGTGCCAAACAGAGCAACGGCTTGAATAGTTTCGGCCGAATGCTAGTGATGCTTCGGGTCCGACTCGGGGGAGTCGGTGGGGAACGGGGGCGTTCATGAAATTTGGGGTTGTCGCGGCATCGGTCGTGGCGGGTTTGCTTATGCTGGCGTCGCCTGCGCAGGCCCAGTTTGGTGCGGAAAGCTCCGCGTCCAAGTCAGGCTTCAGTTTTCCGACCGAAGGGCCGGTGAAGATTCTGGTTTTTCGTCCCGACGTGTCGGTGGGCGAACAGTCGACGGGCGGATTGAACGAGCCCAATGCTGACTGGACGGCTTCCGCGCGCCAGCATATCGGCGCCGCCCTTGACAAGGCGCATGCGAGCCGGGCCAACGAACTGATCCTGATGCCCGAACTGGAAGGCGAGCAGGGCGTGCTGCTGGCGGACTATCGTTCGCTGTTCAAGGCGGTCACCAATTCGGTGATGGTCCACAAGCTGTTTCCGGGCAATCGTCTGCCGACCAAGAAGGAAAGCTTCAACTGGACGTTGGGCACCGGCACCACGAAGCTCGCCGAGATCGGCGGCGGTGACTATGGCCTCTTTATCTATACGTTCGACAGCTATGGGTCGGCCGGCCGCAAGGCGGCGCAGATCTTCGGCGCACTGATGGGTGTCGGCATCTCGTCGGGCGTGCATATCGGCTATGCCGGGCTCGTCGATCTCAAGACGGGCGAGCTGGTGTGGGTCAATGCGGATGTCGCCATGGGCGGTGACGTGCGTGATGCGGTCGGCGCCGAAAAGCGGGTCTCCCAATTGCTCGAGGATTTCCCGCAGCGCGCCGGCGCCGCGGTCGCGGCTCCCGCCGCAGCACCCGCACCCGCAGCACGATGATCGCGCGCGCATGTCGGCGGTTCGCCGGCACGCTCGCCGCAGCGGCGCTGCTGGCGGGGCAGTCTGCCGCGCTCGCCGCGCAGGCCGAACCCCAGGGCGCGCCGTCGGCGGCCGGCTATCAGCCGCAGGGCGCGGATGAGCGCGGCCTGTGGATGGAGATGGAGGAGGCCGAACGCGAACTGCGTACCTCCAAGTTCGTCGTCCGGGATCCGGCGCTCAACGCCTATGTGCGCGGGGTGCTGTGCCGCACGGTGGGGCAGGATCGCTGCCAGGGCGTGCGCATCTACATCGTGCGGACCGCGCAGTTCAATGCGAACATGGCGCCGAACGGCATGATGCAGGTGTGGACCGGGCTGCTGCTGCGCATGCGCAACGAGGCGCAGCTCGCGGCGGTGCTCGGCCATGAATTCGGCCATTTCGACAATCGGCATTCGCTGAAGATCTTTCGCGAGGTCCGTGCGAAGACCGATGCGATGGCCTGGCTGTCCTTCCTGCCCTACGGCGTCGGGCTGTTGGCGCAATTGGGCACGTTGGGTTCGATCTTCTCGTTCAACCGGGAGATGGAGCAGGAAGCCGATATCGTCTCGATCGATTATCTGAAGACCGGCGGCTATGCGCCGCAGCAGGCGTCATTGGTGTGGGCGCAGTTTCGCGATGAGCAGGATGCGACCGCGGCGGAACGCAAGGTGAAGAGCCGCAAGGACAAGAATGGAGGATTCTTTGCTTCGCACCCCAACACCGGGGAGCGCATGGCCTATCTTGCCAAGCTGTCAGATGCGGCGCCGACCACCGGCGATGCGCGCGAACTGGAGTATCGCGCCGCGCTTGCCGACTGGTGGGCGCCCTTCATCGACGATCAGATCAAGCTCAACGATTTCGGCGCGACCGAATTCCTGTTGAACCGGCTCGCGGCGAGCGGCTGGACGACGGAATTGTTCTACGCCCGGGCGGAGCTTTATCGGACGCGCGGCAACGACGGCGATTTCGAGAAGGCGGCCGAATTCTATCGCGCGGCGATCACCGCGGGGTCGCCGCTGCCCGAAGCGCGGCGCGGCCTCGGCCTCGCGCTGCTGCGGACGGGCGCGCCGATCGAAGGGCGCACGGCGCTGCAGGAATATCTGAGGATGAAGCCCGATGCAGGTGATCGGGCGATGATGGCGATGTTGGCGGGGGGAGTTTGAACATGCGTAAGGGATTGACCGTCGCGCTGGCGATGGCGCTGACGGTTGCGCCGGTGGCTTCGCTTTCGGCGGGCTGGAAGGTGATGACGCACGGCGTGCCCGTCGCGGTTGCCAAGAGCAGCATGACGGTGACGCCGGCGGTCGACTGGAACCGCTGGTCGGCGCGGCCGTCGAAGAAGGGTGAACTCTGGACGCTCGATGGGCTGGCGCTCAACGAACTGGCCTTTTTCGCCGGCGTGACCGAGGGCGAGGCGCTGTTCCGCGAACGGGACAAGAAGAACAAGCCGCTGCCCAAGTTCAAGTCCAAGATGCTGGCGCCCGATGTCGTCCAGATGTTCGAGGGGTCGATGCGGATCGTGCTCGATACCGCGTTGTTCGAGATCGACACAGTCGAGCCGGCCAAGCTGAGCGGGCATGACGGCGTGCGCTTCACCTATCACTATACGGTGAAGGCAGACGAACTCCGCCGCCTGGGCGAGGCGCGGGCCGCGGTGATCGGCGGCAAGCTGTATCTCGTCAACTTCCAGGCGCCGGCGATCCATTATTACGACGCGAACATCGCGGAGGTTCGCGCGATGATGGATAGCGTGAAGATCTAGACCGCCGAGGCGCGCCGCACGGGAACCGCTTGCCCGTTCGTCCATTCATCGCTCGATCGTCATTGCGATGGAGCGATTGAATGAAAATCGTTGTGGGCGAATTCGATACGCGGCGCGAGGCGGATCGCGCGCTGGAGCGGCTGGTGCAGGAATATGGCATCGAGCGCACCGGTATCGCGTTCGCGCCCGAGGGTCGCGGCAAGGGGGATGGGCGGATTGCCGAGGGCGGTTCGGCGCTGATGCCTGCGATCTCGATCGAGGCCGATGACGAGACCGCTGAGCTGGTGCGCAATGTGCTGGTGACGGCGGGAGCGGCCTATGCGCACGTCTGCTGACACGCGCATGGCCTTTGCAGCCTGATAGTTGGGGAGGGCGCCCGGACTAGACGAGGTCCGGATCGCCCTCGATATTGCCCTGGTCGGGCAGGTCGGCGCCGACTGCGCCGGACGTGTTGGGATCGTCGATCGGCGCAGGCAGATCGGTGTCGCCATCGGGTGGCACGATTTCGTCCGGAACCTCGGCGGGCATGTCGGGCGGGCTGTCGGGGGTGGGATCGGTGGGCACGGTGGCCATCGGTCGGTCTCCTTTCAGTGAAAGAAACGCGCGGGATCGGCACTTGATCCGTCGCCCGACTTGCCCTTAGGCCCAGCATTGCTATAGACGCCGCCGATCGGCGGTGTCCATGCGGGCGTGGCGGAACTGGTAGACGCGCTGGATTTAGGTTCCAGTATCGCAAGATGTGGGGGTTCGAGTCCCTTCGCCCGCACCAGTCCCGTCACCTGCGCGCTGACGCTGCCCAGACGGATTCACCCGATAAAGGCACGAACGAGCAATGCAGACTGTCGAGACGTTGAACGAGGGCCTGAAGCGCGCCTACACGTTGACCATCACCGCCGCTGACATCGACGCGCGAGTCGAGAAGGAAGTGAAGTCGGTGGCGCCGCAGGTGCGCATGCCCGGCTTCCGCCCCGGCAAAGTGCCCGCCAACATCGTCCGCAAGCTGCATGGCCCCGCGCTCGCGCAGGACGCGCTCAACAATTCGATCCAGGAGGGCGTGCAGAAGCTGATCGCCGACAACCGCCTGCGCCCCGCGCTGCAGCCGTCGGTCGAGCTGGTCGAGGGCTATGAGGTCGGCAAGGATGCCGAGGTCAAGGTCGCGCTGGAAGTGCTGCCCGACGTGCCGGCGCCGTCGATCGAGGGGCTGAAGCTGGAGCGGCTGACCGTGCCCGTCGCCGACGCGCAGATCGACGAGGCGGTCAACCGCATCGCCGGCCAGAACAAGAGCTTCGAAGACGCCCCCGCCGACCATGAAGCCGCGACCGGCGACCTGGTGGTGATGGACTTCGTCGGCAAGGTCGACGGCGAGCCCTTCGAGGGCGGTACCGGCGAGGGCATGTCGGTCGAGATCGGCTCGGGCCAGCTCATCCCCGGCTTCGAAGACCAGATCATCGGCGTGAAGGCCAATGACGAGCGCACGATCGAGGTGACCTTCCCCGAGGATTACAACGCCGAGCACCTCAAGGGTAAGCCGGCGACGTTCGACCTCGTCATCCAGGCGGTGAAGACCCCCAAGGAGACCGCGGCCGACGACGAGTTCGCCAAGCAGCTCGGCCTTGAAGGCATCGATCAGCTCCGCGATCTGATCAAGGGCCAGATCGAGCAGGAGCATAACGGGCTCACCCGCACCCATATGAAGCGCAAGCTGCTCGACCAGCTCGCCGAATCGCACGACTTCGAAGTGCCGCCGACGATGGTCGAGATGGAATTCGACCAGATCTGGCGCCAGCTCGAGCAGGAAGCGGGCCACGAGGCCGATCCGGAAGCCGCGAAGCAGGAACTGGAAAACGATCGCGAGGATTATCGCCGCATCGCCGAGCGCCGCGTGCGCCTGGGCCTGCTGCTGTCCGAGATCGGCCAGGCCAACGGCGTCGAGGTCAGCCAGGGCGAGATGCAGCGCCTGATGGCGCAGGCCGCGCAGCAATATGCGCCGCAGGATCGCGAGCGCTTCATCCAGTACATCCAGCAGGAGCCGATGGCCGCCGCCCAGCTGCGCGCCCCGCTCTATGAGGACAAGGTCGTCGATTTCCTGTTCGACAAGGCCGAGATCAGCGACCGCGAAGTGACCCGCGAGGAGCTGGAAGCCGAGATCGAGGCGGATGAGGACGGCAATGTCCACGTCCACGGCCCGGATTGCGGCCATGATCACAGCCACCATGATCACTCGCACGATCATGACCATGGCCACGACCATGCCGAGCCCGCCGCCGAGGCCGAGCCGGTGAAGAAGCCCGCCAAGAAGGCGGCGGCGAAGAAGGCCGCCCCGGCAGAGGACGCCGAAGCCGCCGAGGCGCCCGTCGAAGAGGCCGCCGAGGCCAAGCCGGCGAAGAAGCCGGCCGCCAAGAAGAAGGCCGCCGAGGCGACCGACGCGGGCGAGGCCGAAGCTGAGCCGGCGAAGAAGCCTGCCAAGAAGGCGGCGAAGAAGGCCGACGCGGAGTAATCGTCATCCGTCGTGACGTTTGATACTCACCCCTCCCCCGCGCCGGGGGAGGGGCACTTATTTCCGGAGCGCGGCATGAGCCCCCGCATCGCCGTCCTGCTTCCATGCTATAATGAGGAAGCGGCGATCGCGCAGACTGTGGCCGGCTTCCGCGCCGCGCTGCCCGATGCGCGCGTCTATGTGTACGACAACAACAGCAGCGACCGCACCATCGAGGTGGCGCGCGCCGCGGGTGCGATCGTCCGCACCGAGCGGATGCAGGGCAAGGGCCATGTCGTCCGCCGCATGTTCGCCGACATCGAGGCCGACATCTATGTGATGGCCGATGGCGACGCGACCTATGACGCCGCGGCCGCCCCCGCGATGATCGAGCGGCTGTTCGACGAGCAGCTCGACATGGTCGTGGGTGCGCGCGCGTCCGAGGTGGAGGCTGCGTATCGGCGCGGCCATCGCCTCGGCAACCGCGTGCTCACCGGGCTGCTGGCGCAGCTCTTCGGCCGCAGCTTCACCGATATCCTGTCGGGATATCGCGTGTTTTCGCGGCGCTTCGTGAAGAGCTTCCCGGTGCTGTCCTCCGGTTTCGAGATCGAGACCGAGATCAGCGTCCACGCGCTCGAACTGCGCATGCCGGTGGGGGAGGTGGTGACCGCCTATGCGGCGCGCCCGGAAGGCTCTGCGTCCAAGCTTGCGACCTATCGCGATGGCTGGCGGATCTTCCGGACGATCGGCACGCTGTATCGCATCGAGCGGCCGGTACTCTATTTCGGCGGCATCGGTGCCGCGCTGGTGCTTGCTGCGGTGATCCTGGCGCTGCCGCTGCTGTTCACCTGGCTGCAGACCGGGCTGGTGCCGCGGTACCCAACCGCCGTGCTGGCGACCGGCCTCACCATCGTTGCCTTCCTCAGCTTCGCCTGCGGCCTCATCCTCGACACGGTGGTGCACGGGCGGCGCGAGATGCGGCGGATCGCCTATCTTTCGCATCCGGCACCGGGCGCGATCGACGCCTGAAGCAAGGCCCCTTGAAGCCGTACCGCTTTCACCCGATGTAGGGGAACGGCAAAAGGCTTATAAGCGCGACAAAGGATGCACTTCCACATGAACAACCCGTTCGGAAACGGCCAGATTCACGACGCTCTGGTGCCGATCGTCATCGAGCAGTCGAATCGCGGCGAGCGGAGCTTCGACATCTATTCGCGCCTGCTGCGTGAGCGGATCATCTTCGTGACCGGCCAGGTAGAGGATCATATGGCCTCGCTGATCACCGCGCAGTTGCTGTTCCTCGAATCGGAAAATCCGAAGAAGGACATCTACATGTACATCAACTCGCCGGGCGGTGTCGTCACGGCGGGCATGGCGATCCACGACACGATGCAGTATATCCGTCCGCGCGTCGGCACGGTGTGCATCGGCCAGGCGGCGTCGATGGGCAGCTTCCTGCTCTCCGCCGGTGAGCCGGGGATGCGCGTGGCGCTGACCAATGCGCGGATCATGATCCACCAGCCTTCCGGCGGCGCGCAGGGCCAGGCGACCGACATCGAGATCCAGGCGAAGGAGATCCTTCGCATTCGCCAGCGGATGAACGAGCTGTATGCCAAATATACGGGCCAGCCGCTCGAGGTGATCGAAAGCTCGATGGAGCGCGACAAGTTCCTGAGCGCCGAGGAAGCGAAGGCTTTCGGCCTGATCGACCAGGTGTTCGACAAGCGGCCGACGCCGGCTGAAGAGCCGACGCAGGCGGCGGCGTAAATGATGGGCGGCGGCGCGATCGCGGCCGACCGGGCGGATGCCCGGTGCGCGATCGCACCGTCGCTGACATCGGGCCGGGTCATGGCGGAGCAATATTCGCCATTGCCGGTTTCAAATAGTGCGGGCTAGGATGGGCCTGAACCAGAGGGCATATTGCCCGGGGATGATGTGATGACGAAGCTGCAAGGTGGAGATTCCAAGAGCACGCTGTACTGCTCGTTCTGCGGGAAATCGCAGCATGAGGTACGCAAGCTGATCGCGGGGCCCACCGTGTTCATCTGCGACGAGTGTGTCGAGCTGTGCAACGACATCATCCGTGAGGAGACCAAGTCGTCGCTGGTGAGCCGCAAGGATGGCGGCGTGCCCACCCCGCAGGAGATCTGCGACGTCCTCGACGATTATGTGATCGGCCAGGCCCGCGCCAAGCGCGTGCTCTCGGTGGCGGTGCACAACCACTACAAGCGCCTCAACCACGGCGCCAAGGGCGCGGATGTCGAACTCGCCAAGTCCAACATCCTGCTCGTCGGCCCCACCGGCTGCGGCAAGACGCTGCTCGCGCAGACGCTCGCCAAGACGTTCGACGTGCCCTTTACCATGGCGGATGCGACGACGCTGACCGAGGCCGGCTATGTCGGCGAGGATGTCGAGAACATCATCCTCAAGCTGCTGCAGGCCAGCGACTATAATGTCGAGCGCGCGCAGCGCGGCATCGTCTATATCGACGAGATCGACAAGATCAGCCGCAAGGCCGAGAATCCCTCGATCACCCGCGACGTTTCGGGCGAGGGCGTCCAGCAGGCGCTGCTCAAGCTGATGGAAGGCACGACCGCGTCGGTGCCGCCGCAGGGCGGCCGCAAGCATCCGCAGCAGGAATTCCTGCAGGTCGACACCACCAACATCCTGTTCATCTGCGGTGGCGCCTTCTCGGGCCTCGAAAAGATCATCGCGGATCGCCTGCAGGGCAAGTCGATCGGCTTCGGCGCCTATGTCGCGGCGCCCGAAGAGCGCCGCACCGGTGAGGTGCTGCGCCAGGGCGAGCCCGAGGATCTGCTGAAGTTCGGCCTGATCCCGGAATTCGTCGGCCGTCTGCCGGTGATCGCGACGCTCGAGGATCTTGACGCGGACGCGCTGGTGAAGATCCTGTCCGAACCCAAGAACGCGCTGGTCAAGCAGTACCAGAAGCTGTTCGAGATGGAGGGCGTGAAGCTCGGCTTCACCGACGAGGCGCTGACCGCGGTCGCCAAGAAGGCGATCGAACGCAAGACCGGCGCGCGCGGCCTGCGCTCGATCCTGGAAGGGATCCTGCTCGATACGATGTTCGACCTGCCGGGCATGGACGGTATCGACGAGGTGATCGTCGACAAGGATGTCGTCGAAGGTCGCAAGGATCCGGTGCGCGTCTATGCGCAGAAGGAAAAGGGCAAGGCCGGCGACGCCGCCTGAGCCAATCGTACGAATGGAAAGAGACGGGGCGGCGCGGAAGCGCCGCCCTTGTCGTATATGAAGCCCCGGCGTTTGTCATAGCGCACTTCGTGGAGCGGGGCTTCTCACCAGGCTTTGCGCTCTACCGCGTTGCACCGCCGCTTGTCCCGCTCACCGCATATGGTTCACGCTCCACCGCCGTCCGACCGAATCCCGCGATGAGCCGCGGGCAAGGGAATCCAGATATTCCGCGAGTTTGATACACTTGGCGCTGTGGCGGCTGGTCGGTCTGGGTCTTCGGGATCCGGTGGAGAGATCGATCGGCCGCCATCATTGCGAAGTGTTGGCATCCGCGGCCGTCTGGAACCTTTGCGCCGCTCATGATGTTCTTCGTAATGCGTTGCGCTGCACAATGACCAGATTGTGCAGTGAAGCGTGTGGGGGGCCTCACCCGTACAGGGAGGCCTTAATGCGACCTGTTAAACTCTACCTGACGATGGGCGCGGGCGCGCTCATGGCGTTCGCCGCACCGGCGAGCGCGGCATCCGATCCTTCCACGTCCGGATCTTCATTCGGACTTTCCTCGTTCGGTGATCCTCAAGCCGGCATCGCGGCCGGCACCGGCGCGCTTGGTGCCGCATCCGGAGGCTTCTCCGGCGGCGGCTATAGCGGTGGCGGTGGTCACGGCGGCGGTGGCGGCCATGGTGGTGGTGGCGGCTACGGCGGCGGTGGCGGTCACGGCGGTGGCGGAGGCCATGGCGGTGGCGGCGGTCACGGCGGTGGCGGTGGTCACGGCGGTGGCGGTGGTCACGGCGGTGGCGGTGGTCACGGCGGCGGTGGCGGTGGCGGGCATCCGCCCGTTTCCCAGGCTCCCGAACCCGGCACCTGGGCGCTGATGATCCTCGGCTTCGGCCTTGCCGGTGGCGCGCTGCGCCAGCAGCGGCGGATGCGCAACAGCGCACGACCGGCCCTCGCCTGACCGGCAGCTTCGGTTCGACTGACTGAACTGGCCATGCCCGCGGGTGCGTTCGCGCCTCGCGGGCATGGTGGATGGGGAGTTCATATGGACATGGTGACGTCGCTCGGCGGTGCGTGGGCGCCGCCGGCACGGGAGGATATTGCGCGGGCCCGGCGCAAGCTGGCGCCAGGTTGGCCGCTGATCGGCGGCATTGCGATCCTCGCGGTGCCGACGCTGATCGATCTGGCGGAGGGGCCGTGGGCCGGCGAACAGGGCTCTTACGGCCTGATCCTGCTGGCGCTTTCGGGCTGGATGATCGCGCGGCGCTGGCCGCAGATGAAGGCTGCGGGCAGCCCCGGCAATGCGATGATCGGCGCGGTGCTGCTGGGCGGCGTGCTCATCGTCCATCTCATCGGCCGCATCCTCGGCTGGGTGCCGCTGGAGGCGGCGGCGCTCTACGTGGCGCTGGTCGCCACGCTCTATCTGTTCGTGGGGTTGCCGGGGCTGCGCGTCGCGGGCTTTCCGCTGCTCTACGCCGCTATCGTCGTGCCGCCGCCGCCCGGGCTGATCGCCGCGATCACCTCCGGACTGCGCCTGCGCATCACCGAGGCGGCAGTGGCGCTGCTCGATGCGTTCGGGCTGCTCGTCGCGCGCAGCGGGCTGACACTCTATGTCGATCAGTATCGCATCGCCGTGGCGGAGGCCTGCTCGGGGATCAATTCGCTGATCAGCCTCGCGGCGATCGGCTTTTTCTACATCCATATCCGCGGCCGCCGGCTCGATCCGGTGAGCATCGCGATCGCTGCCGCGATCACGATCGCGCTGGCGGTGTTCGCCAATTTCGTCCGCGTGATCGGCATCGTGCTGATGACGCATTTCTGGGGCGTCGGCGTGGCGCAGGGGCCGCTGCACGAGGGGCTCGGCTTCCTCTGCTTCGCGCTCGCACTTGGCGGGGTGATGCTGCTCGACGCGCTGATCCCGCAGATGCCGCGCCGGACAAATGCGGAGACCGCCGATGGCTGAGATGTTTTCCCGCACTTCGCGCCGCGCCTTTCTGGCCGGCGGAGCGATGGCGCTGGCGGGCGGCGCCGGCATCGCCGCGCAGCCGCGCCGGCTGGAGCAGATGCGCACCGGCACGCCGCTGGCGCAGCTCGTGCCCGAGACGATCGGCGACTGGCGCATCGACAGCGACGAAGGGGTGGTACTGCCCGAGGCGGACGTGCCGGACCAGCTTTACGACGCGGTGCTGGCCCGATCCTATGCAGCACCCGATCTGCCCGCGATCATGCTGTCGATCGCGCATGGCGGCGCGCAGAGCATGTCGATGACCTTGCACCGACCCGAGACCTGCTATGCCGCCGCCGGTTTCACCGTCGTCGCGCTCGGTGAGGCGTCATGGCCGATCGAGGGCGGGGCCGCCTTGCCGGGACGGGTGATGACCGCGCGGCGTGAGGATCGCACCGAACAGGTCGGCTATTGGCGCCGCATCTCCGATGCCTTCCCCACCAGCCGGCTGGGCGAGTTGCGGGTGATCGCGGCGCGCAACATCGCCGGCGTCATCCCCGATGGCGTGCTCGTACGCTTCTCCACCGTCGAGGCGGACGAAGCGCGGGGCCGCAGCGTGATCGCGCGGTTCGCGGCGGCGCTCAGCGGCGCGCTCGACCCGGCGGGACGCGCGCTGCTGCTGGGCGATCAGCGCGGCGGGCGGCCGCCGAACGGGCGCAGCACGACCAGGACATAGGCGATCACCAGCACCAGCAGCCCGATCGCGACAAGCGTATAGCCTTCATTACCTGCGTAGTTGACCGCGGCGCAGCCGACCGCCGGCACAAGATACGCCCAGATCGGGTGCCGATCCTCAGAGTCGCCCACGGAGCGTTGAAGGAAGAGAACGATCAGCCCTGCAAACAGGGCCAGGGAAAGGAAATCATAGAATGTCTTCACCCGAAAAGGCGTGGCATCGAATGGCGTTGAGGACAAGCTGTCTCGGGCGGGCGCCGATGATGTCGGGCGTGGCCGGCATGGCGATGTTGGCGCTCGCCGCCTGTTCGGCGATCCGGGCGGCGCCGCAGGGCGATGTGGTGGCAGTCGTAGACGGGATCGAGATCACCTCGGCGGTGATCGACGCTGATGCGCGCGCGGCGGGGCTGTCGCTTGCCGGCGCCGACGCGGCGAAGAACCGCGACCTGCTGGTGAAGCGCGCGGTCGAGCGCGCGTTGCTGGTGGCTGAGGCCAACCGGCGCGACCTTGCGCGCCAGCCCGCCTTCCTGGCGGAGCGCGTCGTCGCCGAGAACAATCTGCTGGCGGACCGCGCGATTGCGGCGCTGGTCGATCAGGATCCGGTGGTGGAGGATGCCGCCGTACAGCACTTCATCGCCGAAAATCCGCAGATGTTTGCCGCGCGCCGGGCGCTCCATGTCCACCAGATCGGCTTTCGCGCAGGGGCGCTTGCCCCGGCCAGCCTCGACGACGCGAAGACGATGGATGCGGTGATCGCGGCACTGACGGAACGGCAGGTGGCGTTCGACCGCAGCGACCCGCTGATCGACAGCGCGACCTTGCCGAAGGATCTCGCTGCGCAGCTTGCGGCGCTCCGCCCGGGTGAGCCCGCGCACCGCACGATCGGTGACACCACATACGTCACGGTGGTGCTGGAGGCGACGCCGGTGCCGCACTCGCTCAGCGAACAGCAGGATCGCGCCAGGCGCACGCTCGCCGCGCGGGAGCGGCAATGGCAGGTCGACAAGGCGGTCGCCGGGCTGCGGCGGCAGGCGCGGATTGCATATCAGGAAGGGTTCGCGCCGCGGTAACTTACCGGAAACGCCGAGATGTTCGAGACGCGTGCCGAATGCCCGCTCCCCCACTTCGCGGAAGAGGGCCTCGCACGCGGCTTGAGCCTTGGACCAAAGGAAAAGCGCCCCTCCACCCTGGTGAAGAGGCGCCTTCCTTCCGTACGTCCGGTCGGTCCGGTCAGAACCCGCGGCGCAGCGTCACGAAGAACTGGCGCGGGGCGCCGATCAGCAGCGTCTGGTTGTCGCCGCTGCCGCCGAAGCCGTTCGAACCAATCGTCGAGATATAGTCCTCGTCGGTGAGGTTGGTCACGCTCGCTTCGACGCCGAAGCCGTCGAGGAAACCGTCGCCGTGGAAGGTGTAGCCGATCGCGGCATCCACCAGCACCCGGTCCGGCACCGACTGGTCGTTGGTGTAGGTGAAGTAGCGCTTGGACATGTAGTTGGCGCCGACGCGGCCCATGAACGCGCCATCGTCATACACCACTTCGCCCTTCAGCATGTGCTTGGGGCTGTCGACCACCGTCTTGCCCTTGGTGGCGGTGACGACCGTGCCGTTCGCCGCGAGCACGTCGTCGCGATATTCCGACTCGTTGTAGGAATAGGAGGCGAGCAGCGAGAGCGGCGGCATCGGCTTGTAGAGCGCGGTGACTTCGACGCCATAGTTGCGCACGTCACCCACATTCTGCAGCGTCACCGGGTTGCCGACGATGCCGGCGCCGTTGGTGAGCGCGAGCAGGCGGTTGGTGAAGTTGACATAATAGCCGGCGACTGAGGCCTGGAACGCGCCGGCGCGCAGACGCCCGCCGAGTTCATAAGTGTCGGACTTTTCGGGCTTCAGCTCGTCGCGGATCGCGTCGAAGCCGGCCTGCGTGGTCGCGAAGGGCGAGAGGCCGACCGCCGCCGAACCGAAGGCGCGCATGTTCTGCGTGAAGGTGGCGAAGATTTCCGCGCTGCCGAGGCTGTAGACCGCGCCCACCTGCGGCAGGAACCAGTCGCGCGCCTCGATGTCGCCCGCTGCCAGGCCGCCCGCCACGATCGGCCGCGCGCTGTTGCGGACCTGCAGGCCCTTCCAGCCGCCGGTCAGGGTCAGGTCACCCAGGGTCAGCTTGTCCGAGACATAATACATGTAGGTCTCGGTATCGAACTTCACGTCGAACTGGGTCGCGAACGGATCGCTCTGGAACGACTTGGTGTCGCGCGACGGGCTCGACTGGTTGGCGAGGCCGTAGAAGCGGCGGGCGTTGCGGAACGCGTTGGATTCCAACCAGCCGCCGACTTCGAGCCGGTTGGCGTCGGTCTCGTAGCTGATCCGCGCGATCGCGCCGCCGCGGTTCATGTCATATTCGGTGGTGCGGATCGAAATCGGCGCGCCGCCCGGGGTGGGCACATAGGGGGTGAACCAGATGCCCTGGCCGTGATTGTCGTGATAATAGCCGGTCAGCGCGACGCGGAGCTGCTCGGTCAGCTGGCCGTCGAACGTGACGCCGGCCAGATAATCCTGGCGCAGACCGGCGGCATCATAATAGGCGTCGTCCACCGTCTGGTAGGGCGACGGGAAGGTCAGCCCCACGGTCGGGAAGGGCAGCGGGGCGGTGGCGGAGCCGGCGCGCGTCACCTGGTTCTGATAGACCTGCGCCATGCGCACCGCGGTCGCCCAGTCGGGCGCCAGATTGTCGCTGCGATAACCGAGCCGCTCGATCATGCCGAGGCTGAGATCCTGATAGTCCTGCTCGCGGCGATCGGAGAAGTTGAAGAAGCCGGTGATGCTGCTGCCGTTCTCGAATTCCTTGACCAGCTTGGCGTTCACCTGGTGCTGGCGCTGCACGCCGTTGCCGCGCCACTTGCCGGCTTCGAGATAGCCGTAGCTCAGATAGCCCTTCAGGCCGTTGCCGGTGATGTCGCCGGTCTCCAGCCGCACGAAACCGCGATAGGTGTCGTCGGACCCATAGGTGCCGGAGGCCACGATATCGAAGGTGTCCGAAGGATCGCGTGAGGTGAACAGCAAGGTGCCGCCGAGGTTGGAGACCGAAGCCTCACCCAGCGCACCCGCGCCCTGCGCGACGGTGGCGCTGCCGACATTCTCGGAGATGATCGCGCGGCTGATGTGCAGGCCGTTGAAATTGCCATAGCTCATGTCGCCCAGCGGCACACCGTCCAGCGTGAAGCCGAGCTGGTTCTGGTTGAAACCGCGCAGCGAGATGCGCGACGACCATTCATAGGCGCCGAACGCATCGGCTGACTGGAAATTGACGCCCGGCAGCTTGTCCAGCGCCTTCAGCGGGCTGGATCCCGCGGTGAGGCGCGACAGATCGTCGGCGGTCACGGTCTGCACCTGGCGGGCCTGGCCGAAGCCGAGGACGACGATATCCTCGCCCTCGTCGACGGCGGGCGCCGGTGCGGTTTCTTCCTGCGCGAAGGCGGGGGTGGCGAGCACGGCAAGAAGGGCAGCCCCCGCCAGCAGGCGGGCACGACGGAATGACATTGGATTCTCCCTGGATATCGGCTCTCTAAGGCCAGCGCGCCCTGTGGCCGCGCACGCTTGCACTGCGATGACGGTTCGAAGGCGTAACGATGACAGGTCGACGGGCGGACCATGGCCTTCGTCGAACTGCAACATGCGTCTGCGAGAGGGCGGGGATGACAGAGGATCGGGACGGCAGGGCGATGGGATATCGGCGGCGCGACGCATTGCGCATCGGGGCGGGGGTGAGCACGGGCGCGGTCCTGGCTGGTGCCGGAGGCGTCGGGAGCGCCATCGGTGCCGCGGTGCCCGCCCGGCCGCTGCTGTTCGCGCATCGCGGCGCCTCCGCGCTACGCCCCGAACATACGCTTGCCGCCTATGCCAGGGCGATCGCGGACGGTGCCGATTATATCGAGCCCGACCTCGTCGCCACGCGCGATGGCGTGCTGGTGGTGCGGCATGAGAATAATATCGCCGAGACCAGCGATGTGGCGACGCGTGCCGAGTTCGCCGGCCGCCGCACGACGAAGATGATCGACGGCGTCCGCCAGCAGGGCTGGTTCACCGAGGATTTCACCCTCGCCGAACTGAAGACGCTGCGCGCCACCGAGCGGCTGGGCGCGGTGCGCCCGGAAAGCCGCACGTTCGACGGCGAGTTCCAGATCATCACCTTCGAAGAGATGATCGACTTCGCCGCCGCCGAGGCTGCGGCGCGCGGGCGGCTGATCGGGCTCGTTCCCGAACTCAAGCATTCGACCTATTTCGCCGGCATCGGCCTGCCGCTGGAGGATCGCTTCCTGGCGGTGCTGAAAGCGCATCGCTACGCGCAGCGCGCGCCGCTGGTGATCCAGTCGTTCGAGGTCGGCAATCTGCGCGCTCTGCGCGGCAAACTCGGCCGCCCCAGCAACATTACCTTGCTGCAACTGCTCGACGAGGACGCAGCGAAGCCCGCCGACGGCGCCGCGCCGAACTATGCCGCGATGATGACCCCTGCCGGCCTCGCCGCGATCGCGCTTTATGCCGACGCGATCGGCCCGTGGACGCGCAGCATCATCCCGCTGGGGCCCGACGCTCGCCTTGCTGCACACCGCCCGCTGGTGACGGATGCGCACCGCGCCGGCCTGAAGGTGATGCCCTACACCTTCCGCCCCGAAAACCGTTTCCTCGCCGCCGACTTTCGCGATGGTGCGGGGGATGACGCGCGCAACGAGCGAGGCTCGATCGCCGAGATCCGCCGCTATCTGGCGACCGGGATCGACGGCTTCTTCACCGATGATCCGGCTGTGGGGCTGAAGGCGCTGGGCTGATCACGAAACGCCCTGGTGTGGAGCAAGGGGGAGCGGTCGACCTGCCGGTGATCAACCACATCGCTCGGATTGGCGGGGTGTTGAGACTGTCGCGTCCTGTTTCGTTGATGGAACGAGACAGCACGCCGCTGCCTATTTCGTACAACGGCTACGCCTATTGACGGCGCGCAGTGGCGAACAGCCAATGTTGATGATTCGATGTGGCTGATATGATGCGATAACCCGATGCAATCGCGATTGCGCGGGGAAGCAGCGTCGTTAAATCTTGCATCGAATATTCGAGTCGTGGGGCTATCGGGGTAGCCGCATGACGCGGGCTTGGGTGGGGTTTCAGCCGAACGGATCGATCGCTCATGTCGATGTGCGGATGCATGTCGACGGGTCGTTCTTCCGCGGGCTGCTTGGGGAGGCGTTCGGTGACGGTTATCAACGGTACGATCGGGAACGACACGCTGGACGGCACGGCGGCTGGCGATACGCTCAATGGTCTTGCCGGCGATGACACGCTCAACGGATTGGGCGAAGCCGACCTGCTGAACGGTGGGGATGGTACCGACACGCTGTCGGGAGGGGCGGGGAATGACACGCTCAACGGCGATGGCGGCAATGACGTGCTGTACGGCGGCGCCGGAACCAACATCCTGAACGGCGGTGCCGGCAATGACGAATTGATTGCCGACGGTGTCGGCGATGCGCTGGATGGTGGCGCGGGAGACGACCGGCTTGCCGGCGGTAGCGGCAGCCGGATCGGCGGGGCGACCATGCTCAACGGCACCTTTCGGGGCGGTAGCGGCATCGACAGCTTCGACATCAACTATTCCGATTTCACGCGGATCGTGACGGATGGTGTCGAAAAGGTCAGCGGATTTATCATCGGCACTGCCGGTGATGATTTTCTCGACGTGTCCTCAGCCACCTCCACGCCCGATTCCTGGCCCTATCTCGATGTCGAGGGCGGCGCCGGCAACGACATGCTCATGGGCGGTGCCGAGATCGACCGCTTTCAGGGCAATGCCGGCGACGATATCCTGATCGGCAATGGCGGCGATGACGAGCTGTCGGGATGGAGCGGACGGGACACGCTTTCGGGCGGCAGCGGCAACGATGTGCTTACGCTGTCCGGCACCGGCGGGTCCGCCGATGGCGGGACCGGCAATGATCAGATCGAGTTGGGTGGCATCATTTCGGCGCAGGTCGATGGCGGAGACGGCACGGATTCGCTGTTGTTCACGTCGGGGGCGACCTTCGATCGCAGCTCGGCGGCCGCGTCCTTCGCAAACGTGGAGAGGGTCGGCGGCCAGTTGACCGCAGTGGCGACCGGCGGAACGATCGACCTGACCAGCATCGTCATCGCCAGCGGTGGGGAGCTTACGATCACCGGTCTGGCGGGCGATGATATCATCCGCGGCGGCAGCGAGCGCGACCTCATCAACGGTGGCGGCGGCGCCAACCTGTTGAGCGGCGGTGGCGGCAATGACGATATCGACAGCCGCAGCAACACCGATGTGATCGATGGCGGATCGGGCGACGATTATGTCATTTTCCGCGGTGGCATGACCCGGCGGGCCGATGGCGGGACGGGTATCGACGAACTCTTCTTCGAAAATGTGACGTTCAGCGGGGTTGTCGATACGATCGTCGGCTTTGAGAAGCTGGCGGGCACGTTGACCGGCGCAGCGGGCGACGATGTGCTCGATCTCAGCGGCGGCTCGATGGTGGCGTCGCGCGTGCTCAAGGTCGACGGCGGCAGCGGAAACGATGTCATCCTCGCGGGGGGCGGTGATGACGAACTGTCCGGCGGCGCGGGCGACGACGTTTTGAACGGCGGGGACGGCAACAACTATCTGCGCGGCGGCCTGGGTGTGAACAGCATCATCGGTGGATCGGGTCGCGACCTTGTCACGATCGATGGCATCGACAGCGTCTCGGCCGGGGCAGGCGCCGATACGGTCGGTTTCAGCGGCAATGGCCAGATGAGCGGCTTTGTCGATGGCGGCGAAGGCGTCGACACGTTCGGCATACCCGGTGGCGTCGGCCGCTATACCGGCGTCACCGAGTTCAGGAATTTCGAGAAGGTCGAGGTCGCCAGGCTTACGGGGTCGGCGGGTGACGATGCGCTCGACATGACCGGGCTGACCGCGAGCGGGCTGGCGACCAAGGATCTGTCCACCGACGCGGGCGATGGCAATGACGTCGTTCTTGGGGGCGTCGCGCGCGATGCCATCACGGGTGGTGCCGGGGATGATTGGCTGGATGGCGGTGCCGGCAATGATTCGCTGAGTGGCGGCGCCGGTGCTAACCGGCTTTTCGGCGGCAGCGGCAGCGGCAACGACACGATCGGATCGTCGGGATCCGCCGACATCATCGACGGCGGTGACGGCAATGACACGATTTCCGTATCCGGCACATTCGTCGGCGTGCTGCAGGGTGGCACCGGCACCGACATGCTGACCGATGGCGCACATGGCTATGCGGGTGAGGCGGCCGTCGTCGGCGTGGAAGTCGTGCGCGGAACCTTCAACGGCAGCGCCGGTGACGATGTGCTCGACATGCGGGCGCTGAACGCGACGACGCTCAACAACAACGGCATCACCGTGGTCACCGGTGACGGCGCGGACATATTCTATGGGAGCATGCAGGCGGAGACCGTCAACGGCGGTGCGGGCGCCGATCGTCTGGAGGGGGGCGCCGGCAATGACAGCCTCACCGGCGGCAGCGGCGACGATCTGCTCGATGGCGGTGCCGGGAATGACAGCCTGATCGGTGGCGATGGCATCGACACCGCGAGCTATGCCGATGCGGCGGCGGGCGTAACGGTCAACCTTGGCCTGACCACCGCGCAGGCGACCGGTGGCGCCGGCAATGACACGATCTCCGGTGTCGAGAATCTCATCGGCTCGCAGTTCGACGATGTGCTGACCGGCAATGCGCTCGCCAACCATTTCGATGATGCCGCCGGCAACGACATGATTGCCGGGGGCGCGGGCATCGACACCCTGTCCTATGCGCGTGCGACCGCAGGCGTCTCGATCGACCTCGCGCTGACGGTCCGCCAGAACAGTGGCGGGGCCGGCAATGACTTGCTGACCGGGATCGAAAATCTGGTCGGCTCGGATTTCGCCGATCGGTTGAGCGGTGACGGCGGCGCCAATGACCTGATCGGCGGCGCCGGTGACGATGCGCTGCAGGGCGGCGCCGGCGACGATTGGCTCCAGGGCGGTGCCGGCGGAGACGGGCTCGATGGCGGCGAGGGTTTCGATATCGCCGTCTATCAGGATGCGGCGGGCGCGGTCCGCGTCGATCTCGGGCAGGCCGGCGCGCAGCAGACGGGCGGCGGCGGCATCGATACGCTGACCGGGATCGAGGGCGTGATCGGTTCGGCGTTCGACGATATCCTGATCGGCAATGCGGGCGCCAACCATCTTGTCGGTGGCGCGGGCAATGATCTGTTGATCGGCGGCGATGGCATCGACACGCTCGATGGCGGCACCGGCATCGACAGCATATCCTTCGCGGGCATGACGACCGGCGTCGTCGTCGATTTCTCGACCGGCGTCATCGGCGACGCATCCGATGTACTGATCTCGATCGAGGGTGCGATCGGAACCGATTTCGCGGATCGATTGGCGGGCGATGGCGGTGCCAATCGGCTCGATGGCGGTGCGGGCAATGACAGCATCGACGGCGGCGCCGGTGACGACCTGATCGCGGGCGGTGCCGGCAAGGACAGTTTGTCGGGCGGCGAGGGGATCGACACGCTCAGCTATGCGGATGCGATCGCGCGGGTGAACGTCAATCTCGGGCTCACCGTGGCGCAGAACACGGTCGGCGCGGGTGCCGATACGCTTGTCGGCTTCGAAAACCTGATCGGTGGCGCGTTCAACGACCAACTCACCGGTACGCTCGACGACAATGTGATCGAGGGTGGTGCCGGGCTCGACGTTCTGACCGGTCTTGCCGGCAACGACATACTGTCGGGCGGTGAGGGCGACGACACGCTTGTCGGCGGCGATGGCGATGATCGTTACGATGGCGGCAGCGGGGCCGACATGGTCAGCTATGCCACGGCAGCCTCCGCCGTCACCGTCAGCCTGTCGATCGACGGGATTCAGAACACGGGCGGCGGTGGCAACGAGCTGCTGCTGGATATCGAAGGTCTCACCGGTTCCGCCTTCAACGATGTGTTGACCGGCAATGCCGGGGACAACCGGATGATCGGTGGACTTGGCAATGATCTGATCTCCGGCGACCTTGGTAATGATCTCGTCGACGGTGGATCGGGCGTGGATACGCTCGACTATTCGCTGGTCGGCGCCGCGGTGACGGTCAACCTGCTCAGCCAGTCGGCGCAGGCCACCGGCGGTGCGGGGATCGACACGATCCGCAACGTCGAAAATCTCATCGGGACCGCGTTCGACGACAGTCTGACAGGCAACCAATATGGCAACAGCCTGAACGGCGGCGATGGCAATGACGTGCTGGTTGGCGGTGTCGGCAATGACGTGATGATCGGTGGTGCCGGCGTGGACACCGCGAACTATGCGTCCGCAACCGCGGGCGCGCGCGTCAACCTCACCATCACAGGCGTGCAGACGACGGTCGGGGCGGGGGCCGACACCCTATCCGGGATCGAGAATCTCAACGGTTCGGGGTTCGACGACGTCTTCACCGGCGATGATGCGGACAATGTGCTGATCGGCAATGGCGGCAACGATACGCTGGTGGGCGGCGGCGGCAATGACATCCTGACGGGTGGCGCCGGTTCGGACACGATCGGCTATGCGACCGCGACGGCGGGCGTCACGGTGAGCCTGATGGTGACGACGGCGCAGGACACGGGCGGGGCCGGCATCGACACGATCGCGTCGGCGGAAAACCTCACGGGGTCGAACTTCGACGACGTCCTGACCGGCAACGCCCAGCTCAACACCCTGATCGGGGGGCTGGGCAACGACATGCTCGACGGCGGCAGCGCCAATGACACGCTGGACGGCGGATCGGGCAACGATGTGCTGAAGGGCGGCAATGGCGACGATCTGATCGCCGCCGGTGCCGGCAATGACAGCATCGATGGCGGCGCCGGCATCGACACGCTGAGGTTCGGTGCGACGGTGACCGGCGTGACGGTGAATCTCGGCATCGTCACCGCGCAGGCGATGGGTGGGGGCCAGGGCACCGATACGATCGTCAACGTCGAGAATGTCGTCGGGACCGGCTTCGGCGATACGCTGACGGGTTCGGCGGCGGCAAACATCCTCACCGGTGGCGCCGGGCAGGATGTGCTGACGGGCGGTGGCGGTGCCGACCGGTTCGTCTACGCGGCAATCGGCGATTCGAGCGTGGCCGCGCAGGATCGCATCGCCGATTTCTCGGGCGCGGCAGGAGACCGGATCGACCTGTCTGGGATCGATGCGATCGACGGCGGAGCGGACGATGGCTTCGCTTTCGTCACCGCATTCACCGGGATCGCCGGTCAGTTGATCTCGGTTGCGTCCGGCGGAAATCAGGTCGTCCAGGGTGACGTCAATGGCGATGCGATCTCGGATTTTGCGATCATCGTCACGACCATGCAGTCCCTCACGGTGGCCGACTTCATTCTCTGATCCTCGGGCCCTCGCCTGAACCAAACCCTCCCGCTACGCGTTCAAGGGGCGGGGCGATGGGCGGCGATATTCGTCGGCGGCCTGGAGGGAAGGACCGCTGGATGGAAGCCACCGCCCCGAGCGCGCGGCAGAGGAAGTGGCGCGAAATCGCCATGCGGTCCGCGATCGTGGTGGCGGTGCTGCTGGTCGCCGCGGTCCTGCTGCTCGCGATGTTTCCTTGGGGGCTGCTGAAGGGCGTCGCCGAACGGCGGCTGAGCGAGCGGATCGGCAAGCCGGTGACCATCGGCGCGCTCTCACGCGAAGACGTCTTCTCGTTTCACCCGACCCTGCGGCTTGCCGACATCCGCATTCCCCAGCCTGCGCGGGTGCCGCGTGCGGCGGGGCTGGGCGATCTGGCGCGGATCGGTTCCGCGCGGGCGCGCATTTCGGTGCCGGCCCTGATCACCGGCGGATCCGCGCTTGAAACGCTTGAGGTAAGCGGCGCACGGCTTGCGCTCTATCGCGGGGCCGATGGCTGGAGCAACTGGTCGGGCGCCCCTGAGCGGGATGGTTCGGCGTCGCGGCCAGCGCTCCGCACATTGATCGTACGCGACAGCCGCGTGCGCTATCATGACGACCGGCAGAACCGGCAGTTCGACGCCGCCGTCGCCGTCGATGGCCGCGGCCTGCGGGTGTCGGGCAACGGTGCGGTGCACGGCCATGCCGTCACTGTCGTGGCCAGCGGCGCGCCCATTCTCGATCATCCGGACGGCAAAAGCTGGCCCTTTTCGGCCGCGATCGAGGGCGAGGCGGTCGGCGCCACCCTCAAGGGCAGCATGCCCGCCCCGCTCGACGTCGCGCACCTGCGCGGGCACGTGACAGGTCACGCGATCGATCTCGAAGTGCTCGATGCGATCATCGAGGCGGGGCTGCCGGCGACGCAGCCGGTGACGATCTCCGCCGATGTCGTGCGCAACGGCCGCGACTGGACGATCGCGGCGCTCGACGGGCGCATCGGCCGGTCCGACATCGCCGGCCATGCCACCGTGCTCAAGCGTGATGGCCGCACCCGGATCGATGGCGCGGTGCGGGCGCGGCGCTTCGATTTCGACGACCTCTCGTCCGCCGAGGGGCGCAGGCTTGCCGCCGCCAAGCGCCGTCGTTTCGGCGATCGGCTGATTCCGGATACCGCGATCGACCTCGCGACGGTCGCCCGCACCGATGGCAAGCTCAGCCTGCACGTCGATCGATTGCTGTGGCCGGGATCCTCGCCGTTCCGCTCGCTCGACGTCGACCTGGTGCTTGATCGCAGCCGGTTGACGCTCGATCCGATCCGGATGGGGCTCGACCATGGCACATTGGCGGGCCGGCTGATGGTCGATCAACGCAAGGGCGGTCCGGTGCTGAACGTCGACGTGCGGATCGCCGGCGGACGGCTGATCGATTTCGTGCCCGATACCGGCGCGGACGGCCATCTGGTCGGGCGGATCCGGTTGACCGGGCCCGGCGTAACCGTGCGGCAGGCGATCGGCCGCTCGCGCGGCACGGTGGCGCTGGTCGCGACCGACGGCAGATTGCCGGCCCGCACCGCTTCTCTGCTTGGGCAGGACATCATCAAGGGCATCACCGTGGACCAGGACAAGCAGGCAGTGCTGCGCTGCCTCATCGTCCGGCTGGACGTGGCGGACGGGGTGGCGCGGCCGAACCCGCTGCTGATCGACACCTCGCGCGCGCACACCCGCGCCAGCGGCCGCATCAACCTTGCCGACGAGCGGCTGGCGCTGGAGCTGCGCGGGTTGCCCAAGGGCCGCGCCTTCCTGCGGCTGCACGGATCGGTGCCGATCCGCGGCACCATCAAGGCGCCGGACGTGCAGATCCCTGCGGAGGCGAAATCCGCGAAGGGCATATTGAAGATGGTCGGCCGCGCGATCGGCGGCAAGGACCGCGCGCAGGCCAGCGATGCCGACTGCGCCGCGCTGACCCGCGCGACGATGCGGTAGCGGATTTCGGCCCCTCCTCTTCAGAGGAGGGGCCCGGACTGCCACAGCGGCGCGCAGCCTTTGCATCCCCCACCGCACCCCCTACGCTCCGGCCCATGCTGTTCCGCCTCGCCCTCGCCGCAACGCTCCTGACATCACCGATCGCCGCGCAGGCTGCCGGCGGCTGCGGCGCCGAGGCCGCGCCGGAGCGGCCGATGGCCGTCTCCGCGATCGACCGGGTGTGGTCCGGCCATGCCGCGCGCTTCGCGCTTGTCGTCACGGATGCGCGCATCTTCGTCGGCTATTATGATGCCAACCGCCAGCTCAGCATCGCTTCCCGCCCGCGCGATGCGGATGACTGGACCTATCACAAGGTCGACAGCTGGCTGGGGTGGGACAGTCACAATTCGATCGCGATGGCGGTGGACGAGGCCGGACAGCTTCATGTCGTCGGCAATCTGCACCGCGACCCGCTGGTCTATTTCCGCACCACGGCAGCGGGCGACGTCCGCACATTGCGGCGCGAGGCGGTGATGGTGGATGCGGCGCGCGAACGGCGCATGACCTATCCGATCTTCCTGCGCGATGCCGAACGCCGCCTGATCCTGAAATATCGCGACGGCGGCAGCGGCAACGGCAATGAGATCTACAATGTCTACGACGCTGCGAGCGGGCGGTGGCGTCCGTTGCTGCAGGCGCCGCTGACCGATGGCGAGGGCAAGCGCAACGCCTATTTCATGGGCCCGGTCTCAGGGCCGGACGGTCGCTTCCACGTCGCCTGGGTCTGGCGTGACACGCCGATGGCGGAGACCAACCATGATCTCTCCTACGCGCGCAGTACCGATCTGGTGCATTGGGAACGATCGGATGGGCGCCCATTGTCGCTGCCGATCCGGCTCGCCGCGGCGGAGATCGTCGATCCGGTGCCGGTGAAGGGCGGCATGATCAACAACAACACCGTGATCGGCTTCGATCCGGCCGGGCGGGTGATGATCACCTATCACAAGTTCGATGCGGCCGGAGACACGCAGATCCACGTCGCCCGCCGCGATGCCAGCGGCTGGACGCGCGCGCAGGTGAGCAACTGGAAGGGCTTCCGCTGGGATTTCGGCGGCGGCGGCTCGCTCGACAGCCGGCTGTTCGTGGAAGGCGCCCGCCCGGGGGGCAAGGATCGCATCTGCGTGCCGGTGATCCGCGACGGCAAGCCCATCGACTTCCTGCTCGACGCCGCCACCTTGAAGCGCGTCGCCGAACTGCCGGGGCAGGGGATGGCGGAGCGGCTGGCCGGGCGGGTGGCGGTGCCGACGGAAATGCAGCTCAACAGCGTCGAAGATCCCGGCGACAGCGGCATCCTCCTCGCCTGGCCCACGCGCCCGCCCCACCGCGACCTGCCAAGCGAGGATATTCCCGAGCCGACCGTGCTGCGCCTGCTGGTGCCGCGCTGATGCGGCAGGGCGCGGCCATTTGCGTCAGAGCGTGAAGCCGCCGTCGATCGTCACGCTGCTGCCGGTCATATAACCGGCCTCATCGCGCAGCAGATAGGCGACGAGGCCGGCGATCTCGTCGGGGCTGGCGACGCGCTTCAGCGGGCTCCGCTCGGCGAGTAGGTCGAGCGCGCCTGCGTTGAGATCGGTGTCCGTCGGCCCCGGCTGCACATTGTTTACCGTGATGGCGCGCGGCGCGAGATCGAGCGCGATGCCCTTCACCATCGCCGCCACTGCCGCCTTGGTGAATTGGTAGACGCTGGCGCCGGCCATGCCGGTGTGGATCGCGACATTGCTGCCGATCGTCACCACGCGGCCGCCATCGTTCATCGCGCCGGCAGCCGCCTGGATGGCGAGGAACACCCCACGGACGTTGACGGCCAGCATCGCATCCAGATCCTCCAGCGTCACCGTGTCGACCGGCGCCATGCGGAACAGCCCCGCATTCACCACCACCGCGTCGATCCGCCCGAACTGCTCCGTGGTGCGAGTGACGGCGTTGGCGATGTCGCGCGGCTCTGCGCTGTCGGCGCGGATCGCCAGCGCGGTGCCGCCATCCGCCCCGATGCCGGCGGCCAGGTCGCGCGCGGCGCCCTCGCTCGAAACATAGGTGAAGGCGGTCCTGTATCCATCAGTCGCCAATCGCCTGACGATCGACGCGCCGATCCCACGCGAGCCACCGAAAACCAGCGCAACCTTATTGTGATCCTGCTGCATGACAACTTCCTTTCTTGACTATTTATTCCAAAATTGGGCGAAAAAAATGCGCGACTTCCTCAGCCGCGCCATGGGTCAGGGCGCGTAGCGGGTGAACACCCAGTCGCGGTCGGCCACGCGCGCGTCGTGGCAGGCGAAACAGGCGCGGTGCTGGGCCTCGTCCACCGGCCGCCCGGCGATGAAGCGGCCGAAGCCCCAGCCGCCGCTGGCGCGATAGCGAGCGGCATCCTTCACCATCACCTGCACGGTGGTCGCCTCCCCCGGGATCGTCGCGGTGGCGAAGTCGGTGGAGGGCTTGCGCTTCCACGCCAGCTTCACCAGCACCGCGCCATCGGGAAAGGGGCGAGTGCCGCGGCGAAAGGCCTCGGCCGCCACGGGGTTGCCGAGCACGACG
Organism: Sphingomonas zeicaulis; assembly: GCF_050433225.1. NCBI lineage: Bacteria > Pseudomonadati > Pseudomonadota > Alphaproteobacteria > Sphingomonadales > Sphingomonadaceae > Sphingomonas > Sphingomonas zeicaulis. Next base: position 262,998 of record NZ_JBNPXQ010000001.1, read on the forward strand.
CGCAGTTCGTCGAACGGCGCATCCTCGGTCGCGGGGGCGATGAGCTCCCACCCGCGATAGCCCTCGGGAATCGACACGCCATAGATCGGCGCGGCGGCGGCGGGGGCCTGGGCGGCGGGCGCCGCGGCACCTGCCAGCAATGCCGCCGCGCCGCCCGCGAACAACAGGCGCGCGCCCTTCATGATCCCGCCATCCTGTCCACATCGATGATCGCGCGGGCGAAATCGCGGGGCGCCTCCTGCGGCAGGTTGTGGCCGATGCCGCCGTTGCTCTGGCGATGCTCGTAACGCCCCTCGAAGCGCTTGCGATAATCCTGCGGCAGCGGGTGCGGCGCGCCATTGGCATCGCCTTCCAGCGTGATCGTGGGCACGCGGATCGAGGGGAAGGCCGCCAACTGGTGCTCGAGCGCGTCATAGCGGGCCTCGCCCTCGGCCAGGCCCAGCCGCCAGCGATAATTGTGGATCGCGATCGCGGCATGGTCGGGATTGTCAAGCGACGCCGCGGAGCGGGCGAAGGTGGCATCGTCGAACGCCCATCTGGGCGACGCCGTCTGCCAGATCAGCCGCGCGAAGGCGTGGGTGTTGGCGGCATAGCCCTGCCGGCCGCGCTCGGTGGCGAAATAATATTGATACCACCAGGCACGCTCGGCCTCGGGCGAGAGCGGCTTCACGTTCGCCGCCCGGCTGCCGATCAGATAGCCGCTCACCGAAACCAGCGCGCGAACCTGCTCGGGCCGCGTCACCGCCACGATGCAGGCGGTGCGTGCGCCCCAGTCACAGCCGCCGACGATCGGCTTTTCGAGGCCCAATGCGTCGATCAGGTCGAGCGCATCCTGCGCCAGCGCTGCCTGCTGACCGTTGCGCGGCGTGGTGTCGGACAAGAAGCGGGTGGGGCCATAGCCGCGCAGGTGCGGCACGATCACGCGATAGCCCGCCGCCGCGAGGATCGGCGCTGCATCGGCATAGGTGTGGACGTCATAGGGCCAGCCATGGAACAGCAGCACCGGCCGGCCCTTCGGCGGCCCCATGTCGAGATAGGCGATGTCGAGCAGGTCGGTGCGCACATGGCGCAGCGTGCCGAAGCCCCCCGGCGCGGCGGCGGCAGGCACTGCCGCCGATGCACGATCCGTCGGCAGGATCAGCGCGGCGGCGGCGCCGGATACCGCGGAAGCGAGGAAGGCGCGGCGTTGGATGGCATCGGCAACGGGCATCGTCTTTTCCTTGAGGTTTAAGGCTTGGCGCTGGGGGAGCGGCGGGGTGCTTGATCAGGGGATGAGCAGTAGCTTGCCGGTGGTGCGGCGGCTTTCCATGTCCCGATGCGCCTGCGCGGCCTCGGCCAGCGGATAGACTGCGCCGATCTCGGTCGAGATCCGGCCGGCGGCAATCCAGTCGAACAGCCGGCCCGCGCGTTCGCGTAGCAACGCGGGCGTGGGGATATGGTCGGAAAACACCGCGTAACCCAGCTTGATGCTCTTCGGCAGGCGCATGATGTCGATCGGGCCGGGGCCGCCCAGCACCGGGCCATACCAGCAGAAGGTGCCCGAGCGGCGCAGCGCGGCGAGCGATCCGGCGAAGGTCGCCGGGCCCGATCCGTCGAACACCACATCCACGCCCTCGCCATCGGTCAGCGCCAGCACCGCGTCGGCAAAATCGCCGGCGGCGTCGACGATGACATGGTCGGCACCCGCGCGGCACGCAGCCTCTACCTTGGCATCGGTTGACACCCGCCCGATCACCCGGCCGCCGCGCAGCTTGACGATCTGCGTCAACCATTGCCCAAGCCCGCCGGCGGCGGCATGGACAAGCGCGACATTGCCGGGCTGCGTCGGATAGAAATCGGTGGCGAAATGGCTGGCGGTCAGCCCCTGCATCATCGCTGCTGCAGCGGTGCGATCGTCGATGGCATCCGGAACGCGCACCAGCGCATCGGCCGGCACTGTGATCCGCGCGGCATAGCTGCCCGGCGCATAGACCCAGGCGACCCGGTCCCCGGCGGCGAAGCCATCGACACCCGCGCCCGTCGCCAACACGCGGCCCGCGCCCTCGACGCCCAGAACCTTGGGGTTGGGCATGTCGACCCACGCCATCCCCTGGCGCACGCCGATGTCCATGAAATTGACGCCGGCCGCGGCGACCTCGATCAGCACCGCGCCCGGAGCCGGCACCGGATCGGCCCGCTCCACCACGTCCAGCACGCCGGCATCGCCGGTCTCGCGCATCGTCACCGCCAACATGGTCATGCTCCTATATTGAATGATCGTTCCAAAACTGCACAAAAAAAATAGGCCGTCAGCGCAGCGCTCTTTTGGTCATCTCGCCCAGCGCCCGCATCTGTTCCGGCTCCGTGCCCGCGCGCGCGGCGATGCGGATGCCGGCAAAGCTCGCAACCATGTATGTGGCGACGATATCCGGATCGATATCGGCGGGAATGTCACCCTGCTCCTGCGCCGCCTCGACCTGCGCGATCACCGCGGCGCGCAATCCGCGATCCGCGGCGCCCGTAATCTCGGCAAGTTCAGGGCGCGAGCAACCGAACTCGGCGATCGATCCGACGCCCAGACAGGGCAGTGCGGCATCGGCGACGACGCGATCGATCATGGCGTGCAATCCGTCGATGGCGCGCGTGCCCGAAGTCATCGCCGCGCGATGCGCGCTGATCTCGCCCTGGCTGTAGCGCCGCAGCGCGCGTTGATAGAGCAGCCATTTGTCGCCGAACGTGTCGTAAAGGCTCTGCCGGCCGATGCCCATCGCGTCGACCAGCATCTGCGCAGACGTGCCCTCGAAGCCATGCTCGCGGAACACGCCGATTGCGGCGTCCAGCGCAGTATCCGAATCGAAGGCCTTGGGTCTCGCCACGCGAACGGCCTATCGGTTATGGAACGTTTGTTCAAGATAAATCGGGGTGTGTCCGTCATGGAACATGCGGGCGCCTACCGGCCGCTGCCGAACCGGGTCCTGAAGCTGGAGGAAGGGGGAGGGCGGCGGTGCGCCTCTTGCCACTATCATCGTCTAACCCATGGCGGGGCTTGCGGCAAGCCGGGGTGCCAGGTCCATGAACCTTGCCCTCGATTCGCTTCATGAGAGGGAGAACATGGCAATGACACAGGATCAGGGCGGCCTTTTCTATCATGGCACCCGCGCCGATCTGCGCTAAGGCGATCTGATTGTCGCCGGCCACCTATCCAATTTCGGCACGCGCAAGCCGTCCTCTTGGGTCTACCTCACCGCCACGCTCGATGCCGCGATCTGGGGTGCCGAACTGGCGCAGGGTGCGGGACGCGGGCGGATCTATATCGTCGAGCCGACCGGACCGATCGTCGACGATCCCAACCTCACCGACAAGAAGTTCCCCGGCAACCCCACCCGATCTTACCGGTCTCGCGAACCGCTGCGCGTGATCGGCGAGGTGCGGGAATGGCAGGGGCATTCGCCCGAGCGGCTGCAGGAGATGCTGGACGCGCTCGCACGGCTGCGGGCCGAGGGGGTGGAGGCGATCGATTGAGGTGAAAGCCAGCTTTTTCCTCTCCGAGCTTTGCTCGGGGAGGAAAATGGTCCGCGCCTTTCGTCCACCGGCGTGACGCGATACGAACCAGCAGCGCACAGCAGGAGAGGCGGCAGTGCTGGACGAGGACTTCCTGTTCGAAGGCCCGGTGATCCATTGGCGCGGGCCGGCGCCCTTCTTCTTCGTTGCGGTGCCGGCGGAGCTGGTCGAGGCGATCCGGCACGCCGCGCGGTCGCTCAGCTATGGCTGGGGCGTCGTGCCGGTCATGGCGCGGATCGGCGATGCGCCGCTGTTCGGCACGTCGCTGTTTCCGCGCGATGGCGGCTATCTGTTGCCGCTGAAGGATGTCGTGCGGCGGCAGGCCGGGGTCGAACCGGGGGATCTGGTTGCGATCAGCATGCAACTGGGCAAGCTGAAGCGCTAAACCGGCTCTACCGCGATCACATAGTCATGGCCGTGGCGCAGCCCGCCTTCGGCCTCCACCATCGCCAGTCCGCGGGCGCGCAGCGCCTCGCCATGCGCCGTCATCGCGTCGGCGAGGGCGCGGTCCTCCAACCGGGCGAGGCGGGGCGCGCACATGTCGATCTGGCCATCCACGAAGCGCGCCTTGTAGCGGATCGGGAAGCGCTTGCTGGCGATGACCCCGAAGCCCGCGGCTGCGAGCTGCGCGGTCACCCAGCCCAAAGGATATTCGCGATAGGCGCGCTCGCCGGCGAGCAGCAGGCAGGCGTCGCGAAAGCGGCCGATCTCCCACACCATGCGGCCTGCCGGCGTCGCCGGTTCCTCATGCACGTAGGGTTCGAGGCCGGTCAGGTAGAGCCGCCCGCCGACAAGCGGGCGCAGGCGCCTGAACAGGTCGGCCTGGAAATAGGGCGCGAAACCTTCGATCGCGCCGAGCAGATAGTCGGCGAGCACGGTGTCGAAGCGTTCGCCCGCAAGCAAGGTCGGGTCCGCCCAGTTGGCGACGATCAGCCGGTCCTGCGCGCGGCGGGCCGGCGCCACCGCATCGCGCACCTGCGCGGCATGGCCGGTCGCCCCGGTCACCGCGACCCAGCGCGGCGTGTCGAGCCCTGCGACCCAACCGATCGAATGGGTGCCGGTGCCCGCATCGAGGAAGGATCCCCAGGGCCGGTCGCCCTGGAGATCCTCGATGTAGCGGAACAGAGCGGAGGCGGTGCGCGGCGCCGCCCCCGTGACGATCGCGCTGCTCAGAACGCGGTCCTCAGCCCGAACACCACGTTGCGCCCGCGCAGAGGCGCCGCGTCGCGGATGAACGAGGCGTGGTTGAACGCCAGTTCGTTGGTCAGGTTGTTGGCACGCACGAACAGCTCCGCATTGGCCGCCTGACCGAAGTCGAGGCGATAGGCGATGGTCGCGTTGACCATGTCATAGCCCGGCGTCCGCGTCTCGTAGGAGGCGGTCTTGTCCTGCTCGAACACATGATAATATTCGGCATCGAGCGTGAAGCCTCCGATATGCGCGTCGGCGCGCGCGCCCAGCCGGGCCGCCGGAATGCGCGGCAGGTTGCCGAGATCGTCCTTCAGCTTGGCCCGCACATAATCGCCGAAGGCAGAGGCGGCGAATTGCGGGGTGAACTGGTGGCGGATCTCGCCGTCGATCCCGGTGAAGGTGGCGTCCGCGCCGATATAGCGGATCAGGCGGAAATCCTCGAACTGGTCGAGCGTCTCGGCGTAGATGTAGTTGTCGAATTCCTGATGATAGGCGCCGATCGTGAAGGTGGTGGCGCCGGCCTTCTTGCGGAATGTCAGGTTGATCGAATGCGCGGTCTCCTCGTCGAGCGAGGCCTGGGTGCCGAGCCGGCGGCTGCCGGTGATCAGGCCGAGCTCATAGGTGTTGGTCGCCAGGTGAACGCCATTGGCATAGAGTTCCTGCGCATTGGGTGCGCGCTGCGAGCGTGCCAGCGAAAGCGCCAGCGAATAATCGCCCGCAAAATCCCAGATCGCCGCGCCGGAAACCGAGAAGGGATTGTGCTTCACGCCGGGGTCGATCGTGCTCGCCGGATCGATTTCCTGCCATTCCTGCCGCGCCGCGAATTCAAGGCGGACGGCGCCGAGCGGCAATGTTTCCATCAGGAACAGCGCGGTGTTGGTGGTCTCGGTATCGAGCAGGAAGGCTTCCTCGCCGATCGCGCGGAAGTCGCTTTCCCAGCGCTGTACGCCGAACACGCCGCGCAGGCCGGCGATCGGCTTGTGCGTCAGTTCGAAGCGGAGGTCATAGCCCTTGTTGCGGAAGGTCGTCGCGACCTCGTCATGCTCAAGCTCGTCATGCTCATAATCGGTGAAGGCGAGGCGGAAGCGCATCTTCTCGAAGCCCGGTAGCGGATCGCGATAATCGCTGCGGATGTCGAAGCGCTGGCTGCGCAGCTTCACATAGGGCACCTCCTCATGCTCTTCGTCATGATCATGGTCGTGATCATGGCCATCTTCCTCATGGTCGTGGCCGCCGCAGTGCAGGCTGGCGCCGTGCGGGTGGCAGCCCTCATAATCATGGCTGTGCCCGGGCAGACCATATTCGCTGCGCTGGCGGGTATAGGCGACGCCGAGATAGCCGTCCGCGCCGATCCATGACGCGCCGAGGCTGACGGTCGAGGTGTCGTTATAGGATCCGTCGACATGGCGCTCGCCGACGCCGGAGGGCACGCGATAATCGTCCGAGCGGCGATAGACGCCTTCGGCGCGCAGCGCGATCTGGCCGACGCCCGCGGTCACCCCGCCCACCACGGTGCGCTCGTCGTCGGCGGTGCCCAGCCGGCCCTCGATCGCGCCGGAAATGCCGCCGTCGGGCAATGCGGTCGGCACCTTCTCGTCGATCAGGTTGACCGCGCCGCCGATCGCGCCGCTGCCGTAGAGCAGGGTCGCGGGGCCGCGCAGCACCTCGATACCGCGCAGCAGCAGCGGTTCCGCCGCGACATTATGGTCGGGGGAGATGGTGGAGGCATCCTGGATCTGCGCGCTGTCGCTCAGCACCTGCACGCGCGGCGCGGTCTGGCCGCGGATCACCGGACGGCTGGCGCCGCCGCCGAAATTCTCGACATTGATGCCGGGCTGGCCCGCCAGCGTCTCGCCGAGCGTCGCGGCGCGGCGATGGATCAGTTCCTCGCCGGTCAGCGCCAGCACCGGCGTCGCCGTCTCGTCCGAGCGCTGCTCCAGCGCGGACGCGGTAATGACGATATCTCCCTCGGTATGATGGCTGCCGGCCTGTGCCGCAGCGACACCCGGAACCCCTGCAATCGCCGACGCCGCGCACAGGAGATGAACTCGATTTCTCACGCCTGACCCCTTTGTGTTAGATGCGGGGCCTCTTACGGCAATGTTATAACGTTACTCAATGTTAAGAGAGGGGCGGGAAATGCTTTGTAACGCAAGCCCCTTTTTCCTCCCCGGCCCGCAGCGTCGGGGAGGGGGACCGCCGCCGTAAGGCGGTGGTGGAGGGGCCGGCTCCGAGCCTTTCTCTCGAACGTCTTACGATCAAAATGCTCCGGCGCCGGCCCCTCCACCACGCGCTACGCGCGCGGTCCCCCTCCCCGAGCGAAGCTCGGGGAGGGCAAGGTGGTGCCGTTTACTTCTTGTCCGTCCGGTACCGGTCGAACCACGCCAAGATCGCCGACGCCTTCGCGGCCGATTGCGAGGGCCGCGCGGTGAAGCCGCCGTGGCTGGCGCCGGTCACCTTGACCAGCGCGGTCGGCACGCCGCGGATCTGCAGCGCGGCATAATATTGCTCGGATTCGCTGACCGGGGTGCGATAATCTTCGCTGCCGACGACGACCAGGGTCGGCGTCTTGACGTTGCCGACGAGGCTGAGCGGCGAGCGCGCCCAATAGCTCATCGGATCCTCCCAGGGCTGCTTCCGGAACCAGTAGCGCGAGGTGAAGCCGCTGGCGTCCATCGTCAGCGCCTCGCTGATCCAGTTGATCACGGGCTTCTGCGTCGCCGCCGCCTTGAAGCGGTCGGTCTTGCCGACGATCCAGCTGGTCAGCACGCCGCCGCCAGATCCGCCGGTGACGAACAGATTGTCGGGATCGGCGGTGCCGGTGGCGATCGCGGCGTCGACGGCGGCGATCAGGTCGTCATAATCCTCGCTCGGGTAATTCTTGTCGATCAGGTTGGCGAATTCGGCGCCATAGGAGGTGCTGCCGCGCGGATTGGCATAGACCACCGCATAACCCGCCGCCGCATAGAGCTGGTAATCGGTCGCGAACACCGATGCATAGGCGGTGTGCGGGCCGCCATGGATCTCCAGGATGGTCGGCACGCGCTTGCCGGCGACATGGCCCGGCGGCAGCACGATCCACGCATCGATCTTGCGCCCGTCCTTCGCGGTCACCGCCAGCGGCTCGACGCGTGCCATCGCCTTGCCGGCCATCAGCGTGTCGTTGAGACGGGTCAGCCGCTTGCCGCCGACATAGACGTCCGCCGGGCGGGTGGGATCGCTGCTGGTATAGGCGACGGTGCCGCCGTCCGACACGGAGAAGCTGCCGCCGGTATAGGGCCGGTCGAGCCCGCCGCCGGCGAGGTCGTCGGCAACCACGGTCAGCCGCCCGTCGAGCGTGATCCGGGCGACCTTCTTCTTGGCATGATCGTCATAGGAGACATAGAGGCTGCGCCCGTCCTTCGCCCAGACGATGGTCTCGATCTCGCGATCGAGCGTGGCGGTCAGCGGGCGGACATTGCCGCCGTCGCGATCCATCACATAGAGCTGCGACACCGCGTAGCTGGTATATTTGTCGTCGAAGCCGAGATAGGCGATGCGCTGCCCATCGGGGGAGACTGCGGGCGACGCATCGGGGCCATAACGGGTGGTGAGCTTGGTCAGCGCGCCGCTGGCGATGTCGACGCTGTAGATGTCGCTGTCATTGGGTTCGCGTTCCCAGTCCGCGCGGCGGTTGGCGGCGAAGACGATGCTGCGGCCATCGCGCGACCAGGAGAGGGGTCCGAAATCGTCGAATGCGCCCCAAGTGATCTGGCGCGGGCCACCGCCATCGGCGGAGACGATGAAGACATGGTCGTTGCCGGGCTTCAGATAGCCGCCGCCATCGGCGCGATAGGTGACGCGATCGATCACCTCCAGCGGCTCGGCCCATTTGGCGCCTTCCGGCTTGGGCGGGGCGCTGCCCAAAGTCGTCGGCGTGCCGGGCACGCGCATCGTATAGGCGATCTGGCTGCCGTCCGGCGACCAGGCGATCGCCTGCGGGCTATCCGGCAGGCCGGTGATCCGCGCGGTCTCGCCGGTCGCCATCCAGCGCACATAAAGCTGCGGCGAGCCCCCCTCACCGGTGGCGACATAGGCGAGGCGGCGACCGTCGGCGGACCAGCGCGGGCTGAAATAGCTGCCCGATCCCGCGGCCAGCGGCTCCTGCGCGCCGGTCTTCACGTCGACCAGCCAGATCGTCTGGCGCATGCGATCCTGCATCACGTCGCCGGAGCGGCGGACATAGGCGATGCGCGTGCCATCGGGGCTGATCTGCGGGTCGCTGGCCTGTTCCAGCGCGAACAGATCGCTGCCGGTGAACAGCCGCGACGGCGCCTGCGCGGCGGGTGGCGCCGGCGGTTGCTGCTGGGCGAGGGAGGTGGTCGCGCTGCCGGCGAGCAGCAGTGCGAGCGTGATGCGGAGCATGGGAGTCCCCTTGTTCATTGTGGTTGGCGGGGAATCTGCCGGGGCGATGGCGCGTGGCAAGCGCTAATCGACGGATTGCGTGGCGGGGGAAGGGGTTGTGGCTGGGGGAATGAAAAAAAGCCACCGCCCGGTGCGTGCCGGACGGCGGCTCTTCCCCACAGCGTTGCATTCGAAGAAGCGCGGTATTGCTCTCCCGCACTTGGCGGGACTGCTGCGACACCAGGCGATGTCGGATCGGCGCGAAGATTGATGGCGCGCGGCCAAGCTCCGCTGATCTCGGCGGTACGCCCGGACCAAGCCAGAGCCCTGGTCCACTGCGATTGAAGCTGGGGTCGGCTCGGATCCAAGTCGCTCGGACCAACATGGGATCAGATGGTTCGGCGCCGGCCCCTCCACCACCCGCTGGCGCGGGCGGTCCCCCTTCCCGTTCCGGGGAGGACATCTCGGATCGCGGCTAACAACAACCAAAAACCCCACATGGCCACCACGGGAGAGGCATGATGTTTGATGCAGCCAAGCGCCAGGAATGGGCGCGGATGTGGCCCTTGCCGTTCGTGGCGATGCTGGGCGTTGCCCGCGCGGGCGTCTTCGCCCTTTCCAGCGGCGTGTTCATGGATGCTGGCGGTAACCTCGATCGGCGGCTCGATCGTGGCTGGTGCGCTTTATGACGTCGCCGGATCCTACACCCTGTTCCTGACCGTGCTGGTGCCGCTGACGATCATCGGCGCGGGGCTGGTGAGCCTGGTGGGCAATGCGCGGACGGCCGGGGAGGCGGCGCCGCCGGTTGGCGCGGTGCCGGGGGCGGCGTCGGGCGGGTGATGACATTTGGCCCCTCCCCTGAAGGGGAGGGGCCAACCCCTCTCAATCCGCCTTCTTCGCCTCAATCTTCCCCACCGTCGCCCGCACGCGCTTCGCCACCGCAGGGCCGAACGCGCCGACGATGAAGAAGTCGATCCGGGACTCCAGCCGATCGCGCGAGGGTGCGGCGCTTTCCCAATTGGAGTAGGTGAGGATCGGCGCGTTGCCGAGGATCAGGTCGATGAACAATTCGGCTATGCGATTGCTGGAAGCATCCGACTATTCGGTCGCATGGGACGAGCGGTCGCCGGTCCCTGGCTCCCAGCGGTCGTCAAGACCAAGGGGGACACGGGTGCCGGAACCTCCTTGCGCGCGATCGCGGCATAGGCGCGGGGCACCACCGCGGCGACCACCAACTGTCCGCACTCCTCATCTGGCAGGCCGACGACATAGGCCGAGTGCACGCCTTCCAACTGCTGCATCTCCATCTCGACCTCGGCGGGGGAGACGTTGGATCCCGCGGATTTGATCATGTCGCCGTCGCGCCCGACGAAATGGACGCGGCCGCCCTCCACCAACCCGAGATCGCCGGTGCGGTAATGCCATCGAGCGTGAAGCAGGCCGATCGCTCCACCTTGTGCAGCCCGGCGGTCACCGGATAGCCGCGCACCTGGATCTCGCTGGTCTCGCCATCGCTGACCGGCCGGCCTCGTCGGCGACGCGCAGTTCATAGCCGTCGGCAACATTGTCGATCGGCGCGCACAGCCGCCGTTCCGCGCGCAACTCGTTGCCGAATGAATAGGAGCCCATCGTCTCGCTCATTCCCAGCGCCCACAACGGCGGCTGGAAGGCAAGCCTGGCGAGGTCATCCGCGCTCAGCACCGTGCCCATCGCGGTCAGGCTGTTGGTATAGGTGCCCTCGGTGCAGACCGAGGTCGCGCCCGCCACCAGCCCCGGCAGCAGGAACAGCATCATGCCGCCCACCCAGCACATCTCCCACCTACCCAAGCCGCACGAAATGTCCGATCATGCCCCGATGATCGAGGGGGAAATCGAGAAGGCTGCTGCTGCCTTCGGCTGTTCGCTGGAGACATCGCACGCGTTGATGGCGCAGGCGCGGTGTCAGGCGCACGGCGCGCGGACCATATTGGTGCGGCAGGGCGAACGGGAGGAGGAGGTGATCCTCATGCTGTTCGGGCGTGCGCGCGCGGTGATGATGACGGTGGACGGGCGCTCGTTCCGGCTGGGCGATTATAAGGTCGGCGACCTGTTAGGCGCGGTCGAACGCGGCGAGAGCCAGCGCGCGGAGGTGACCGCGATGGAAGCGACCGAAACCGCGCGCTTTCCTGCGCCGGCCTTCTTCGAGCTGGCAGAGCGGTACAATTGCGTCGCGCTTACCCTGTCCCGCTCGCTGCTGCGGCAGATCGCGCATCTTTCGGACCTGCTGGGCGCCCGCGTCAGCCTCTCCGCGGTGGGGCGCGTCTATGCGGAACTCGCGCGATTGGCGGATGCCGCGAACGACGCAGACCGGCCCGGCGTGCAGCGGGTAAGCCCGTTGCCGACGGTCACCGAACTGGCCTCACGCGCGCAGACGACACGCGAAACCGCATCGCGCGCGCTCAGCGCCTTGGAGCGGCGCCAGATCGTCGAACGGCGCGGGGTGGCACTGGAGATCGTGTCGCGGCGGCGGCTGGATGAACTGATCGTGTGAGAGGCGTTTACGCCTCGATCGCTATCACGCTGTACAGGTCCATATCCTCGCGTTGGGCGCTGCCCGGCAGTTCGCCGATGAATTCCATGCGCGCCGCCACGCTGCCCACGCCGCGCGCGGCGGCGGCGAAGGTGCCGCTGGCGAGGATGGCGCCGGCGCCGGCAAGTTCGGCGATGCGTTCGGCGATCTCGAAGGCGGGGCCGGCCAGCACCGTCGCGGCTTCCATGCCATCCGCCCCGTTGCCGATCTCCGCGGCGATGCCGATGTGCAGCCCCAGCCGGATCGGGCCGGGCGCCGCGGCACGCAGCGCGAGCGCGGCGGCGAGCGCGTCGGCGGGGTTGCGCCAGGCGATCAGCAGCCGGCTCGACGTCCAGCGCGGCGGGGCGGCCGGCGGCGCCGCGGCGAGCAGCGGGGCGGTGGCGGCAAGCAGCTCGTCCGCGCCGGCGAGGGCGGCGAGGCGGGGCGCACCCTGCGTGCCCGGCGCCACCGCAAGGATCGCGACCAGGTGGAGCCGGTCCGCCTGTGCCGGCGCCGGGCAGTCGGTGCGCGCGCTGGCGATGATGTGCTGGCGGCGGCCGGCGCTGCGCCACAGCCCGGCGCTGCGCGCGCTCTGGCCGGCCGGCAGGATCTGGCCGTCGCCGGGCGCGGCGGGGCCGATCACCAGTTGCACCGCTTCGGATTGGAGCGTCGCCGCGTTCATCACCGCGCGGCCGGTGGCGACGAGGTCGGTCAGCCCCACGAGCAGCGCGAAGCCGCTGTCGCCGGCATCCTTCGCTCCGTCGATGACGATGGTCTGCATCGCGGCGTCCAGCGCCGCATCGAAGCGGCGCACCCAATGCTCACCATGCGGGCGCACCGATCGCTCGACGAAATCGGCGATGTCGAGCGGCAATATGAGGTTGAGTTCGCCACCGCGTGCGAGCAGCCGTTCGGCGACGAGGATATCCGCCCCCGCGGCAAGCGCGCCATAGCCGAAGCCGATGCCCTCCGTGTCGAGGATATGGTCGATTTGCGCGACGATCTCGGCCTCGGGCAGGCTGAGCGCGAGATGGCCGGTATAATGGAGGCTGCGCGGCGGGCGCAGCGGATCGAGCCAGCCGGCATCGGCGCCACGTTCGCGCAGGATCGCGGCGAACTGGCGCAGGGTGGAGGCATGATCTTCCCACGCCTGCGGGGCCGCGGCGATCGCGCGGGCCAGCGCCGCCTTCGCGCCGGCGTCATCGCCCTTCAGCAGCAGCGCTTCCGCCTCGGTGGCGGTCAGCCAATAAGGGGTTTCGTCCGGCACGCCCTCTGCGATCAGGCTTAGCACCTCATCCGCGCGGCTTACCGATTCCGCGCGGTCGCCTGCGATCAGCGCCAAGGTCGCCGCGTTGATCAGGGGGTAGGGGGCGGGCTGGCGCGCAGCCGATGCGGCATAGGCATTGCCTGCGCGCCGCGCCTTTTCCTGCCGCGCTGCGCCACGCGCGAGCAGCGCCTCGTCCTTCAGCAGCCGCCCTTTGAGGTTGAGGATCGCGGGGTCGTCGTCGACCCCGTCAAACCCCGCCGCGTGGAACATCTGCCAGGCATGGTCGAGCGCCCCGCTGCGCGCCGTTGCGATGATGCGGAAGATGGCGGGGCTGGACGCTGTCATGCTCTATCCTGGCGAATTGGGCAGTGATCGGATGGCGGCGGGGATCAGATCGGATGGGGGATGAGTTGCGCGCCGGGGTATCGCACGCCCGGATCGAAGATGACGGGGAGGCGGCCCGTCGATGGCGCGCCGCCGATCGAAACATTCTGGATCAGGTCGATATTATAGTCGACGAGATCATGATATTGGGTGGTCCCGACCGGCGGCTTCACCTTGACCGCGAAGCGCGCATAGACGCAGTCCGGGATCGGCGTGACGCTGCCCTGGCCCGCCGGGTCATAATGCATTATGCCGCCATAACGCAGCGCCGGGAACTTCTTGAGGTCGAAGGCGGGGACGACGTCGCTGAAGCGCATGTTCAGCAGTTCGTGGAAGCCGATATACACCCAGCTATCGCCGTTGAGCACGATATCCAGCGGCTCCTCGCCGATCGCAGGCTTCGCCGTCGCCGGCTTGGTGAGCATGAAGTTGTGCGCGTCCGCTTCGGTCCCGAAGATCTGCCCGGTGAAATATTCGAAGGCCAGGCTGACCGGCGTCGAAGCCGCACCGATCGTGAGGCAGATATGGTCGGGGGTTGCGCTGAACCCGGTCGGTAGCGCGGCGGAAATCGGAATGTTGGTCACTCAAGCGTCCCCTTGGTCTCTAACTGCGAAAGCAAGCGTTCGACACGCTTGCCGTGCGCCGCCCATGTCGCATTGGCAGGGTCGAATGCGCGCATCGCTGTGATCGCCTTCTGCGCGTCGAGCAGCCGCGCTCGTGCTTCGGTTGTACGGTTGGTCTTTGCCTCGATCCTGGCGACGCTGAATGCGGTCACGACCGCGATCTCTCGGAGGTCCATATTGCGGGGGTCGCCGGCGAGCAGTCGGTCGGTGATCTTTGCCTGTGCAAGATACTGCACTTCGGCTTCCTTGAACTCGCCAACCATCATCAGCGCGCCCGCCAGCCAGGCATGGTAATTGCCGACCTCTATCATCACCGCATCCCGCTCGGCTGGCGCGGTGCGGCGGGCAACATCCTGCATCAGCGCAAGCGCGCTGCGACAGATGGACACCCGCGCTTGCGGTGCGGCGTTCTTGTCGTCCTGGCTTACTGTGCAGAGATTGCCGTCGGCATAGGCGACTTCCTGCCGATAGGTCAGGTTCTCGGGCTCGATCGCGACCAGACGCCGCGCCAATCTGCGATAGGCCTCGAAATAGACACGCGCGGTTGCCGGATCCTTGCCCTTCAGCGCCGCGAAGCCCAGCCAGAACTCGCTTTGCGCATGGCCGAAGATGCGATTCTTGTCGTCGGGCGCTCGCGCCAGCAACGCGGCGGTGGCCCGATGCGCCTCCCGCCATTTGGATACGGCGCGGTCGAGATGGCCTGCATTCTCCTCGTCGGCGCCCATCAGGTGGAGCAGCCGCGCGCGGCGTTCGATTGAATCGGCGGGCAGCGCCTCCAGATCCTGCGCGGCATAATAGGCATGCGCGCGATCGTTGACGCTGCCCAGCACGTCCAGCCGGCCCACGCCCCTGAGCTTGCCGCGAAGATCGGTCAGCATGAATTCCACCAGGCCCTCCGCCCGGTCGCGTTCCGCGCTGGCCTGACGCTTCGCATCGACAGCCACCACCGCGACCGCCGCGAAGATCAGCATGAGCAGCACCGAAAGCAGCGTGACGGCAATCACGCGACGCATCCGCCGCTGCGCATCGCGCCGCACCAGCGCATCCAGCGGCACCCCCGCAATGCCCGCGACCAGCTTGAGCAGCCCGTAGCGCTCGCCATCGCCCACGGGGTTGAAGTCGGCCGCAATCGGTTCGCCGTCGCCGAACAGGTCTGCCAGGCAGGATGGATCGGCGCCGGGCACCAGCGCGGCCAGGATCGGCCGGCCGGGTGCCACCGTCCTGAACATCTCGATCTCACGCCGCACCCAACGCGATTGCGCCGCGGCGGGGGAGCACAGGATGATCAGGCTGCTGGCCTCGGTGAGCGCGCGACCCACTTCCTCGCTGAGGTCGGCCGCGGCGGGAAGCTCTTCGCGATCGCGAAAGATCGGCGTCAATGTGGGCGGCAGCGGACCGAGCAGGGTCGGCTGGCCGACGATCGCCCGCGGAATGCGCCAGGTTTCCAACCGCCGGTGCAGCCGCGCCGCAAATCGCGCATCCTTATGGCTGTAGCTCAGAAAAGCGCGATAGCGCGTGCCGATCACGGCCCGAGTTGCGTCCATTTCTGTCAGCCCCCCCGAGCACGTTCTGCGATGCGGCGGCAAACTCTCAGGAATCGTGCCGCGATGCAATGAATATGCGTGCGCGTGACGGCCGTCACGCGCAAAGCCCGCTCCGAATCGCCAGATTGTCTCAACCGGATCGAACGAAAGGGTGTGTGGCATCCGGAAGAGTGGGGAGAATTATGATACCATCTGATCTGACGCGCGAGGAAGAGGCCGGGTTGCGAGCGGTCCTGCAATCGCTGGGTTTGCGCACCGACGGCGACATCGAGACCGTGGTTGCGGCGGCGCTGCCCGAATTGTTCGGACGATACTGGCCGATCGCGCGGCGAATATTGGACGCGATCATCGGCATCCCGATGATTCCGCAAGGCGTGCAGGAATGGCTGACGGGGGTGACGCGCTTCCTGGACATGATGTCGAAGCTGATCCGCCGCGGGTCGACGCATTGATGGATTGAAGGATTGAACCATCGGCCCTTGCCCGTGGGGGGCAGGATCGGGCCGTGGTTTCGTGGGGGGGACGCGCGCGGGGGCGTGCGAGCATCGGGATCCGGTTCCCGCAGGCTTCGCTACACCGTGCCGTCTCTCCGCCCCTTGATTGGGGTGGAGCCCGGCGCGTCCGTGGCATTCCGGTACGTGTAGACCAGACCGTATCGAAACGCCGCGGACGCGCAAGGGCGGACGGTTAGGGGAGCGGTTCCCCCTCTCCGGTGCAGCAGCGCCGGGGAGGGGGGATTGCGTTGTGGGCGGGCCATCGCCCGCGGTCGCCTCGCCGAGCGAAGCTCGGAGAGGGCGAAGAAAGGCCGTTACCTTACAGCGCCACCGCGCGCGGTTCGCTGGTTTCGGCGGCGTCGGGGCCGCGCACCTTGGCAGCGCTCATCAGCGCCGGAAGGCTTTTGGCGACGCCACCCAGACCCTTCACCTGCAAGCCCAGCAGCGAGCCCGCGGTCTTGAGCTGGCCGACGCGCGAGATCATCTGCGGGTTGCCGCTGGCACTGCTGACCATGCCCGGCGCCTGATCCGCCAGCTTCACGTCGCGCGCGAGGCCGATCGCGAGGTTGCCGACCGCGACCGAGATCAGATCCTTCTGCTTCTTGTCCGACGCCTGATAGGCGGCGGCGACATCCGCCGAGAGATCCTTGCGTTCGTTGAGTACCGCCATGTCCTTCTTGAAGTCGGCGGTGTGGGCGTTGAGCTCGCCGATCGACTGCGCGTTCTGCAGTGCGTCGATCTGCGCCTTGCGGCTGGCCATCTGGGTGCGATCGGTGACCGCCTGCGCGAGCAATGCGGCGGAGATCATGACATTCTTGGTCGACAGCGTGGCGTTCTGCAGGAAACCGTCCGGATCGGAGGCGACGCTGCTGCTGGAGCCGCCAAGGCCCAGCTTGTTCTTCGCGGCGCCCAGCGGGTTGAGGCCGCCGAATTGCGCAAAACCCTGTGCGGGCAGCGAGAGCGCGAGGGTGGCGGCAAGCATCAAGACAGTCTTCTTCACGAAAATACCCCTTCGTTGCAGATGTCAGTTGACGGGTTTGAGGGTGGCGGCGGCACTGATCGCGAGCGGCAGTGCGTTGGCCATGAGATCCTGTTCGAGCATTGCCGAGCGGCTCGGCGCGGCGGTGTCCGCCGGCACCTCGGTGGCGGAGAGCGTCGCCTGCAGGCCTTGCCCGGCCACCTTGGATTGGCCGCGCATCAGCGTGTAGCCCACGGTCATGCCATATTGCGCGCCGCCCTTTCCGGCGGCGGGCTCGAAGGCGATCACCGGCCGGAAGCATTGATCGGTCGTAACAGGCTGCGCCGGCGCGAACGTGTCCCACCCCGCGAAGTCGGTGCGGTAGCGCGCGAGCAGCGCGGGCAGGCTGGCAAGCCGCACCGGCGCGGCGAACTGGCCGGCGAAGGCGCTTTCGGCGGCGATCGACCACCAGCCCGTTGCCACCGATCCGCGATTGTCG
Organism: Sphingomonas zeicaulis; assembly: GCF_050433225.1. Classification (NCBI taxonomy): domain Bacteria; kingdom Pseudomonadati; phylum Pseudomonadota; class Alphaproteobacteria; order Sphingomonadales; family Sphingomonadaceae; genus Sphingomonas; species Sphingomonas zeicaulis. The sequence continues at coordinate 280,429 of NZ_JBNPXQ010000001.1, forward strand.
ACCGGGGTCGCGCACTGCACCAGCGGGCTGCGCGCGAGCAGCGGCTTGCCCGCCTGGTCGATCGCGACGACATCCTTGGCGCGCAGCGAGATCTTCGCGGCATCGGCGTTGACCGCGATCAGCCCGCCATCCGCCAGTTCGACGGTGCGCACGACACCGACCGGCGCGAACACCGGTCCATCGATGCCGGGCTTGCGCCCCTCGTTGCGCAACACCACCAGCTGTGCGCCCAGCGGCAGCGCGCCGCCCTTGTCGGTGATGAGGATGCGATCATTGCCGGCATTGCCGATCGGCAGTTGCAGCGGTTGCGGCTTGAACTTCGCCAGCTTGGCGGCGGCATCGATCAGCGCGTTGCGGACCACGGTATCGCGCCGCTGGTCGGGCGAGAAGCGGGTGTCGCCGGAGACCTGGTCGGTGATCAGGCCGGTGCCGTGCGCCGAATAGACGACGCGGCCCGAGCGATCGACGAGATCGACGAAGGCATCCGCCTGGTGCCGCTCGATGGTGACGCCGGGGATGTTGCTGGCGAACACCGCGGACGGCAGCGGCACTACCGAGACGCGCGCGACATAGTCGGGCAGCGCACGCTGGCGCCCGGCCTCCGCGCCCGCTTCGCCGACCGCGGCAGAGCGCAGACGGGCGAAGCCGGGGGCGACCGGCATCGGCGCGAAGCCGCCGCCGGCACCCAGCGCATCCTGCAGGATCTCGGTGAGGTAGAGGCGGCCATAGCCCCGCGGCATCTGATCGAAGGCGACCAGCACCGAAGGCTTGGCAAGCAGCTCCACCGGCGTCACCGCGGTGCGCGTCAGCACCTGGCCTTCCTGATAGTCGCCCAGCAGCGGGCGGACGATCGCATAGCCGGCGCCGGCATAGGCGACCTCGCCCTCGGCGACGTCGCTGCCCACCGACGCGCCGGCGCGGATGCCCTGCGCGCGGCCGCGATCGATCACGTAGCCGGCATCGACCTTGCCGACGATCTTCGCCGATTGCGCATAGGGCTTCCACGCGCCCGCCGCCTCGGTGACCAGCGCCTGCATCGTCGCGTCGAGATGCGCCGGCAGTTCGGCGCGCAGCCGCTTCTCGACCTCGGCGGTGGGATAGACGCCCTGGCCGACCGCGGAGCGCGAGCGGGTGAAGACGACCTCGCCGGTATCGGCATTGGTGATGTCGAGCGTCAGCGTCACCGGCAGGAAACCGTCGGTACCGGCCTGCTTGTCCACCTGCCACATTGTCGCGCGGGTGAGGCGCAGCGAGGCGATCAAGGTCGCCTTCAGCCGCGCATTGGGGGTGGTGCCGGCGGGCAGCGACTGCGCGAACTTGGCTTCTGCGCCTGGAAAACGCGCGAGCATCGCTTGCTGGAAACGCTCGGCGAGTTGCGCCTGCGCGGCCGCCACCGTCGAACAGAATTCAGGCGCGATCATCGCGGCTTCGAGCCCGGCCTCGGTGCCACAGCTCTGCGCATCGAAACCATAGACGCCGCGCACCGCCCAGACGTGCGGCGCCGATACCTGTGCCGCGGCGGGGGCGGTGGCGGCGAGGGTCGCCCCCACCGCCACGCCTGCGAGCATGATCGGCCGGCGCATTACCGCGCCCCGCAGCCGGAGAGGCAAAGCAGCACGCTGCGGCCGTTGGCGGTCGACTGCATGTTGGCGAAGCCGGGGCGGCCGCGCAGCTTCTGGTAGAGCGCGAGCTGCAGCGGCACCGATCCGGCATAGCGCACGGTGAAGCGCATCTCGTTGCCCGCCTGCGAGACGAAGTTCTGGCTCTCCACGCCCTGCGTCGCCTGCAACGCATCGAGGATGTCGGCCTGCATCGCCATGTCGAGCCGGTCCGAACGCAGGGTCAGCGCATAGTCGTTGAGCTGCTGGGTGTTCTGGCCGCGCGCGGCCTCCGTATTGGCGATGCGGCGCCAGTAGTTCTGGATGCGCGGGCCGATCGAGGTGGCCGCCGCCAGCGCCAGCCGCTTGGCGACGACGCCCTCGCACAGTTCCGGCGTGGTCGCGCGCGCCTCGGCATTCACCGTGTCGCTGCCGATGTCGCGGCCGTCGGCGGTGGCCGACGCACTGGCATCGAGCGTGCCGGTGCACACCGCCTCGCCCGTCGCCGGATCGCGGCCGGCATGGGTGATGTTCATCGTGCCGCCCATGAAGAAGGGGGCGTTGCGGCTCTGCAGGCTGTCGAGAAAGCCCTGGTAGCGGGCGTCGCGCTTGAGCATGTCGTAGCGCGGCGGCTCGCCGTTGAAATAGCCCGAGAGCGCTGCCCAGGAATCCGCGAAGGCGACACCATAATCGCTCAGCGACCCGCGCAGCGCCGCCATGCCGGTATCCGCGGCGGAGCCCTGCGGCGGGCGCTGCCAGATGGTGTGGCGGCGATAGCGCACGCGATCATATTCGGATGCGCGCACGTCGCTCCTGCTCGCGCTGGCGGAGGAACTGCGCGACGCGGCGGAGGCGCTGTTGGCATAGCCACCGACCTCGCGGCCCGAATAGCCCGGGCCATCCTCCGCTGCGCCATAGCCGCCGGCGCTGCGCACGCTGACGCCGCTCGCCGATTTGCTTTTCGAGACCTGCGCGGATTGCGCGCTGATCGCCGCCCCGGAATCGCGCTGATAGTCGACCACTTCCTCGACCGGCTTGTCATAGTCGCGCGCGGCGCCGCTATTCTGGTCGAGCATCACGAAGATCAGGTAATTGTCGTTCATCGCGCGCTGCGACGAGCTGTCGATGCCCTTGTTGGAGAGCAGCCCGCGGAACCAGGCGCCGTCGATATCGGCGGTGAAGCGCACGTAGAAATCATTGCCCTCGCGGCCGCTCTCGCGATCCGTGATCATCTCCGGGCGGATCTGCGCGGCGAGATCGTCGATCGTGGCTGAGGGTACTTCGGACAGGCGCGGCGCACCGATCGTCGCCTCGAGCATCTGGATGACGACCGCGCGGCGCGCCTCGCGCTCGGCGCGCACGCGGATGGTCTCGACGTCGCGCGACTTGCCGATCGGCACGGTGCCGGTGCCGCTGACGACCTCGGCGGAAAGCGGGGCTGCGGCAAGCAGCAGCGGAAGCAACGACGCGCAAGCAAGCTTGGTCATTTCGCTATATCCTGTGAAAGGAAGATGGATGGGGCGACCGGGCGGCCGCCGGGATCATCGGAACGGGATCAGAATTCGGTCAGAAGTCACCGCTGAGGTCGACGTCCCCGGCGCGGACGACATCGTCGCCGATCTCGACATCGCCGGCGCGCATGGGTTTCAACGGCTTGAGCGGTTCGAGCGGCGCGATGCCGTCATCGCCCGCCGCCGACGCGGCGCGACGGGTGGGGGCCGCCGCTGGCGCGGGTGCCGTGCGCGGAGCCGCCGCGTCGGGGGTGGCCGCAGCGGGTGCGCCCGGTGCCACGGCGGCGACCTCCGGCACGTCGCTTTCCGCCACCGGGCGGTTGCCCTGCGCGGGCGTGCGCCCGGTGATCGCGGTGAAGCGCACGGTGCGGCGGATCTCGTCGAACGCGGGATCGCGCAAGGTGGTGCCGCTGCGGGCAAGCCCGGCATTGATCGCCTTTTCCAGCGCGGTCAGCGCACGGTTCTGGTTGCCCAGCAGCGCCTCTGCCCGTGCCAGTTCGAACAGCACCTCGGGATCGTCATCATGGCTGACCGCCAGCGCCCGCGCCTGTTCGACCGCCACGCCATAATCATGCGCGACGATCGCCGAACGGACCTGGGCCAACCCGGCCTTGGTATCCCCCGGCAGAAAGCTGCTCACCATTCCGCAGCCGGCCAGCAGCAGCGCCGAACAAGGCGCCAGCCATCGCATACTCATCGAACCCCCTCGGGTGCTTACTCCTGCTTGATGGGGGGATTACAACGGTAACGCGCCCGAGTCTGTGCAAAATATCACTTATGTTGAGCGGGTTGGTTGGGGCGGGGCGAGGGTGTGCGGGGCAGCGGAAATGCGGGACTTCGGGCATGTCTTCACCCATGCCGGCCACCATCGAAATCTTGTATTCTGTCCCCAGAACACGGCTACGTGCGTGAAGCGGGTGGTCTGAACGACTTTTCCTTTCAAGATGCGATTCTTGATCGGAGGTGCATGACCGACTTTGGCGCTATGCGCCCGTTTCCGGGCGACCGACAGACCCTGCCACGGGTCGCCCAATCATGTTGGCCGACGTCTTATCCGGGCGAGGATTGTGTGGGTCGCGATACCGATGAGAACAACCGAGATGCTCGCCGCCAGCGCGACTATCGGTGCATCCTTATTTCTCGCCGCAACCCCAGCAAGATATTCGGGCGTGTCGGGATCCGGGCAGTGCCCATCGGGGCAGGGGAGGATGGGGCCGCTGTTGAGGTGGTAAAGCAAGAATCCGATCAACGCTGCCGCTGTCAGCAGAAGTGCCCAGAGCACTCCCATGTTTAATTCCTGCTTCTCCGCTGCATCTTCAAGTATTCTCGACGCGACCACATCTGGCCACTCGACGCCGGCGGTTGCCAGCAGCGCCGAGGCCGCCTTCGCGTCATTTTGTTTGAGCGCTGCTTCAAAATCCTGTTGAAGCCCGGCAACTAAAAGTCGCTCTTTCGTGGTCGGAACAGGAAAGCCGCGCCGATGCATTCCATCGTTCTAGCTGGGTTGTCCCAGGTTCGGCAATCAGGTTTTCAGAGGGCGTGCCAATATTTCGGGGACACAATACGAAACTCTAAGACGTTCTCGACAAAGGCTCGCGTCCCCGGAGTTTCATATTGTGTCCCGAAATTAGCGCTGTCGGATGGGGTGAGATGATGCCGCTCTTCGCTGCTGTTGATACGATGGCGGTGGCGATGTCCGCCAGCGACCGCACGATCAGGGAAAACGCTCTTAACGCGATGTCGCGCAACGCCCCAGAGCCAGATCATGATGACGCGCTGGCGCCCTTTTGACGATCAGTTGGCCCGCAGCACCTGATTGCCCGCGCCGGTCGCCTGGACCTTCACCTTGGCGCCCTTCGGCGCGCTCCAGCGGATGCGGTTGCTGGCGCCGACGAGCGTGATCGTGCCGCCCGGGGCCATGTCGACCTGGATGATGTTGGAGGCGCCTTCCACCTCAAGCGCGGTACAGCCGCCCGCGATCGACAATTCATTGCTCGCGCCCTCGACGCGCAGGCTGCCGCCGTCGCAATCGAGCGTGTTGCGCTGGCCGGCGCCGCTGAACGTCTGGTCCGCTTCCGCGAACGCGGGCACGGCGATCACCGCCGCCGCAACGATCGCCAATCCGGTCTTGCGCATCAATCACCTCGTCGCCGTTTCGGGCAGGGAAAAACAGCCTGGCCGCGCATTCGTTCCGACGAGCGAGCCTGAACGGGCATGGAAGTCGGTCGGCGGTAGTGACCAAATGTCGCAAGGGACGGGGTGCAGTGTGGAAAGACAGGCATGAACCAGTCGTCATTTCGTCGCGGCCGCCGTGCGCGGTTTGGAGTGCCACAGCGCGTTGATGATGATCCAGCGGTCGCCATAGCGGCCCATGTGTAAATAATCGACGAACCAGGGCGTCTCCGCGCGCACCACCGCGGCTTCGCCGGTCACGTCGAGCAGCCGGCACGATCGGTCCCATTGCTCGCGCGGTGTCTTGAGCGCGCCCTCGCGCGTCAGCCCGACCAGTTCCTCCTTCGTCATCCGCTGCAGCCCGAGCCGCTCGTCCGGGGTATCGCCCGTCACCCGCCTCTTGGCGAGATCGGGGTGGAGCGCCCGCGCCACCCGCGCAATGTCACCCTCCAACTGGCCGTCGACATAGTCGAAGCAGGTCGCCTCGATCGCGGCGACGGTGGCGGGATCGAATGCTGCCGCTGCGGCGGGCGTGGTGGCGGCAGTCGCGGCGGCAAGCGCGATGAAGGGGGCGGGAAGGGGCATGGTGGGTGCTTTCGATCAGGCCGGCGAAGGCCTGAGGCTTCCACAGTTCGGCCGCCGCCGCCAGAGCGATCGTTACGGGTGCGTCACCCAACGGACCGCGCCCGCCACGCCGCCACGGCTGCGCTGACCTGCGGGCCGAGCGCGGTGGAGAGATCGCGCGCGGCGTAGGGCGAGTTGCTGCCGCGTGCGCCGGGCGCGCTCCGTTCGATCGCGGTGGCCAGACGGTCCATCGCGATGCGCCCCTCGCTGCGCCATGCGCGGCATTCGGCATCGTCGAGCGCGACCAGCCAGGAATAGCCGACGGCACCATGGTTGCAGTTGACGTCGAGATAATGGCGCCCGTCCTGCTCCAACAGGAACCAGTGGTGCGGGGCGTGATCGACGACGGTCATGGGGTTGGCCCGTGGGTCGGCGTCGTCCAGCGAGGGTCGTCGAACGCGATCATGCGATGCCTCCAGGGTGATACGGGCGCCGTCGCCACAAGCCCGTCAGCCGCCGATCACGATGGCCAGCGCCAGCGCGAAGGCAAGCGGGCCGAAGGCGACGAGCGCGATCGACGGCAGCGCCCACCGGCTCGCCCGCGCATAGAGGACGATGGACACGGCCAGAAAGCCAAGCAGGGATCCGGCGTAGATGCGAAAACCCCATGCGTTTCGGGCGAAGCAGGCGTCGATCTCGGCCTGCGTGCTGTTCAACTGGCACTCGCTCATCATGAAGGGGAAGGCGAAGATCAGCGCGGGGAGCAGCGCGAAGATCAAGAGCAGCCAGAATATCACGTTCCGCATTGTCGCGCGTTCCCCACCGAATAGCATGACGCAAGTGCCTGAATGTTCGCTACCCGGCGCAGGTTGCGGGGATGCGCTGTCGAACTTCCATCAGATCGCGCGAACCTGGCGCCCGTGGAAAGGTTGACGCTCAGCCTTTCTCCGCCGCCAATGTGTGCGCCACCAGCGCATTGGCATGGCCATGGCCCATGCCATGCTCGGTCTTCAGCATGGTGACCAGTTCCATATGCTTGGCGGGCAGCTTCTGGCGCACCAGTTCCTGCCATTCGGCGATCGGGCGGCCATAGGTCTTCTCGATGGACGGGAAATAGGATGCAGGGCCTTTGACTGATGCTTCCGCCATGGCTTCATAATCTCCGCACGCGCGATCTGGGTCAGGGGATGGTTCCTGATCTGCTGGAGCGCAAGAGCGGATTGCGGCGACTGAGCCGCTTCTGCCCAACCGCGCAGGGTGGCATCGTCAATTCCCGGCATGGCTGGCGAGCAGGAAACTTCCATGCGCCGAGGCTGATGGGCCATCCTGAGCAAGAGCGGCAAGCGCAATGCACGCCGTTTGCCGTCAGTCTTCGGAGCCGCAATCGTCCCGCCGCCTGGACCAGGGTTCACCCCTGCGGTGCGGGGTGCGGACCAGCCCGGCGGAATGTGGGAGATGTTCTCGACGTCGGGGTGCAAATCGACGATCTCCAACATGGTGACCAGCCGCGCCCGCGTGATGATCGAGTGGGGGCCGCCGGATGTACGCAACACATGGGAACGCGCGCAGCCGTGTGCAGGCAGGACGGCGTGCCTCAGTCGCGCTGCGATGCCTTTTCGGCGGAGGCCGCACTTTCCTTGGCCAGCCGCGCGCTTTCGGCTTTGAGCGGGCGGGAAACCGGGCAGACTTCCTGCAGATAGGTGTTGAGCGTGTTGGCCAGATTGTCCGCCACCAGCCGGTAGAACACGAACTGGCCGCGCTTCTCGCTGGTCACGAGGCCGGCATTTTCCAGCACCGTCAGATGCTGTGAGACCGCGGGCTTCGAGATCTCGAACCGCGCGGCGATCTCACCGGCGCTCAACTCGGCATGCGCCAGATAGGCCAGGATCTTCCGGCGCGGCGTGGAGGAGAGCGCTTCGAACACCTTCTGCATGTGGCGCATTTAAGGAATCAGCTAAGCGCTTGACAAGTGCAAGACGGGATTTAAGCAATAAGTTAAATAACGTCCTTGTGATGGAGGCTGCGATGACCGAGCCCTGCGGTGTCAACACGGTGGTCGAGCCCCCTGGCTGCAATGCGGTCGATGGCCGCGTGCGCTGGGATCCGGCACATTCGCTGTGGAACGGCGCGATGTTGGCCGGCACGCTTGCCGCGCCTTGGATGGCGACGCCGGGCGCGGTACTGCCGTTCGTAGTGCTGACCGGCGGTTCGCTGCTGCTCGGCCATAGCGTCGGATTCCATCGCCGGCTGATCCATCGCAGCTTCCAGTGCCCGCTGTGGCTGGAGCGCTTGCTCGTCTGGATCGGCACATTGGTCGGCATGGGCGGGCCGCTGTGGATGATCCGCACGCATGATTTGCGCGATTGGGCGCAGCGCCAGCCGCTGTGCCATCCCTATCTCGCGCACCGCCGGTCGATGCCGGTCGATGCCTGGTGGCAGCTCCATTGCCGGCTGGAACTGGAGCATCCGCCGCACTTCGATCTGGGCCGGGCGGGGCAGGACCGCTTCTATCGCTTCCTCGAGTCGAGCTGGATGGCGCAGCAACTGCCGCTGACGCTGCTGCTGTTCGTCGCCGGCGGCTGGCCCTATGTGCTGTGGGGCGTGTGCGCGCGCGTGTGCGTATCGGTGACGGGGCACTGGTTCATCGGCCATCTCGCGCACCGCCGCGGTCCGCAAAGCTGGCTGGTCGCGGGCGCGGGCGTGCAGGCGCATGACGTGCCCTGGGCGGCGATCCCGACAATGGGTGAGGCGTGGCACAACAATCATCATGCCTGGCCGGGATCGGCGCGGATCGGGCTGTATCCGGGGCAGAGCGACTGGGGCTATGCCTTCATCCGCATACTCGAACGCGCCGGGCTGGCGTGGGACGTGGTGGTGGCGGAGGATCTGCCGGAGCGGGCGGCGGTGCTGGTGCCGGCTCGCGGGCGGGCGGCAAACCGGCCTGGGCTGTAGCGCTAGGGAGGATGGCCGGTGCCGCTTCCACACACTCCTTGCCGTACCGATGCGTCGCGCCAGTTTCGGGGACATAATACAAAACTTTTGCAGCGACGCACGCCGTGGGCCGGTGGGTGCTGAGGTTGCGCGCTCATTGGCGGCGCAGGGATTGACGATCGAATCGTCGGGATACTGCTCCTCACAGCAGTGTGCGACATATCGACCAACCTGAGGCGATGGCTCATTTGTCTGGATCTTGCAGTGGTCGACCCATGCTGCTGGGCGTGTTGACCAAGTTTCCAGTAGTTTCGTCATAATCGGATAATGATAACCAGCAAGAACACGCGCCTATAGTCCCAGGCGGCGCCCCAATTTTCGCCACCAGGCTCTCCGATCGGTCGCAGCAAGGCCTTCGCCACCGAGGCGCGCGGCGGGCTGATTTCCGAAGAGGAGGTTCAGCGTTGCCTTGTTCAAGCCATCGGGGATCGGGATTTCGGCCGATGCGGAATCCTGAAGCACATCGTCGATGAGCACGCGCACCATCGTCGTACTCGCCCAGACGACCAGGCGATGCGGCGTACATTCGACCTCATCCAGCACATATTTTTGCGAATCGCCGGCTGGAACCAGGGTGACGGTCGACCGAACCGGGATAACAAACTCGTCTGCCCATGGTTCAAGCCACAGGCTGAGTTCGTCCGGGCCGGGATTGGAACAGCTCCAGCTACGATCGGCATTTGTCATCGAGGGCAGCATTTCACCCGCCGCGAATGTCCGCAAGCGCGCGCATTGAGCTACTCGTCCCGCCCAACTCACCCCGCGAACGGAATCTCCGCCACCCGGCGCGGCGTACCCGGCGGATAGCCTTCGCGGTCCTCCGCCACCAGCGTGCCGCGCATCGCATAGGCGAGGTGCGCCCAGAGCCGGTCCCACATCGGTGCGCGCACGCCGGCGCGATAACCGTCATGCTCGCTGAGCGCGCGGTTGCGCCAGCGGTCGGCGATGGCGGGGGCGACCAGCGCGAACAGCATCGTGTCGCCATCGGTCGCGTCGATCGAGAGCAGCGCCTTGCCGCGCGCGGCGATGTGCGCCTCCAGCTCGTGGGTCGCCTGCGCATAGCTTTCCCACGCGCGCGCCTGATACGCGGATAAGCCGCCCTCGCCGTCAGGGGGCGATCCGTCGATCATCGGGCCGAACACTGCCTTCGCTGCGGGCGGCAGGCCGGCGGGATCGATCACCCCGGCCTCCGCCAACAGCGCGAACAGTTCGTAGCTATATTTGTCTTCCACCGCGCTCAGCTTCTCCTTGCCGTCAAGCAGGTTGACGGTGGCGAGGAAGGCACGGTGGCGCGGCGGCCAGGCCTCGGCGCCGTAGAAGCCGATCGTTTCCAGATCGGTGGGCGGGGAGCCGAGGTAGCGTTCGGCGGTGGCGACGATCGCCGCGTCATTGCCTGAAAAGTCCCGCGCGAAGGCGATGATCGGATCTTCGGTGGGCATGGACACTCCCTGGGTCGCGTGGCCCAGCACCAGCAGTGGTGCGAGCATGATGGGGGCGGCAACCAGGGCCCGGCGGCTGGTGCGTGGTCCGGTCATCGCGAACGGGCACTCCCGGTGCGCTCGCAACACCATCTTTTCAAAGCGATTTTTGTTCCGCCCGCCGCCGCTGCGACCTCAACCCGGCCTATGCAGCGCGCACAGCTTGTTGCCGTCGGGATCGCGCACATAGCCCAGGTGCAGCGGGCCGAGTGCGCCGCCCTCGCGCAGGCCCGGCGGGTTCTCGATCGTGCTGCCGCCATGCGCCAGCGCGGCGTCGTGGAACGCCTGCACCTGTTCGGGCGAGCCGCATTTGAAGCCGATCGTGCCGCCATTGGCGCAGCAGGCAGCCTCGCCGTTGATCGGCTCGGAGACGCAGAACATCCCGCCGTCATGCGCATAGAACAGCCGGGCATGCCCGCTCGCGGCGACGTGGCGGAAAGGCTCGCCGGTGAAACCCAGCGTGCCAAGCACGGCATCGTAGAAACGCTTCGACCGGTCGAGATCGTTGGATCCGACCATGACATGGCTGAACATGATGTACCTCCCTAGAGGCGCGAAGCATGCGGACTGAACCGGCGGCGCGCAACTGTGCAAATCCCTGTCTGCGCGTCATTCCGGCGGCGGGGCAGGGCAATAGCGCGCCAGGAATTCCGGGTGCGAAGGCATCTTGGCGACGATGCCGGCGATCTCGCCGCGGGTGCGATCTAGGAAGTCGCGGAGCGCATCCTCGGGCATCATCTCGGCGAGGCGGTGATAGCCCTGCGGCGCGAAGCGCTGGCCGAGCAGCACGGAAGACCAGCTCTCGATGCGGAACAGCTCGTGATCGAGCTGATAGGCGCGGGCATCCTCGCGCCACAGAGCCAGCCGCTGCTGCAGCGAATCGGGAATCTCCATCGTGCGTGCGCGGCGCCAGAAGGGGGAATCGTCGCGCTGGGTGACGTGGTAGTGGAGGATGATGAAGTCGCGAATGCATTCGAATTCCAGCCGCGACTTCTCGTTGAAGCGCCGCACCAGCCCGGCGCTGCAGCCGTTGAACGGGAAATCCTCGATCAGCCGGGTCACGCCCGCCATCATCAGGTGGATGCTGGTCGATTCCAGCGGCTCGATAAAGCCGCCCGCCAGCCCCAGCGCGATGCAGTTGCGGTGCCAGCTGTTGACGCGCATGCCCGTCTTGAAGCGCAGCAGCCAGGGTTCGACCATCGACTCGCCCTCGATCGCTGCGAGCAGCTTAGCCCGCGCCTCGTCGTCGGACATGAATTCGTTGCAGAACACGAAGCCATTGCCCTCGCGATGCTGCAGCGGAATGCGCCAGCGCCAGCCCGCTTCATGCGCAATCGCCGAGGTATAGGGCCGCGGTGGGCGCGCGGCACGCGATTGCACCGCGACTGCGCTGTTGGTTGTGATCCAGCGCCCCCAATCCTCGAACGGCATGCCCAGCGCCTCGCCCAGGATCAGCGAGCGGAAACCGGTGCAATCGATGAACAGGTCGGCCTCCAGCCGCTCGCCGCTCTCCAGCACGATCGCATCGACGAAGCCGCTTTCGGGGTGGAGGTCGACTCTGCGGATCTTGCCTTCCACACGCCTGACGCCGGCGGGTTCGGCCAGCCCGCGCAGGAATCGGGCGTAGCGCGTGGCATCGACATGATAGGCGTAGCCGAGGTTGGGCGCGGCATCGAGCGCGATGCGATTGGCCTCCCCGGCCACATGCTCGATGCAATATTCGCCGAGATCGCCACCGAAGCCGCGTGCCCGCGCGTGCAGCCAGAAATGATGGAAAGGCGCCATCCACGATGCACGCCGGCCGATAATGCCGAAGGGGTGGATATAGCGATCGCCGACCTGGCCCCAATTCTCGAACTCGATGCCCAGTTTGAAGGTCGCCTGCGCGGCGGACATGAACACGTCTTCCTTGATCCGCATCAGATCATGGAAGCCTTTGAAGGTCGGCACGGTGGATTCGCCGACGCCGACGGTGGAGATCGCATCCGATTCCACCAATGTGACGTCCAGTAGCGGCCCCAGATGCCGCACCAGCGCGGTCGCCGTCACCCAGCCGGCGGTGCCCCCGCCGGCGACGACGACCCGCTTCACCACCCGATCGGACGTGGGATCCTGCTGCATGCGCGCTCCTTGCGATGGCGGCCCGGCGCCGCCCGGCTTGTTCGAAAGTGGGAGGGCCGCTTCAGACCGCGCGGTGGCGAGGCCGTGCGCGCCGGCCAGCGCTGATCAGGGGCGCTTCATCGCCGGCCCCGCCAATCGGCGGGAATAATCCGTCCACCGTCGCACGCATGTGCATCCTCCTCCTGCGGCCACCGGCGCGTCTGGGTAGCGCACTCATTTCGGCACAGGCACAGAGAGCCCGTTTGGAACGCCGTGGGCAAGCGAATTTTCGGGGTGGCGGGCGGGTGGGCGCGCAATTGATGGCGATGTTCATGCGGCTGTTGCGACGAGGGCACAGAGACGGGCTATTGTAATGATCGCGTTACCATCTCGCATAGGGATCGGCGGGTGGACGGCGGTTATCGGGCACCCAGCGTGAGAAAGTCGGCGTATGATTCTGCCCGTGCTGCTGCTCGCCGGTGTCGCCGCATCCGCGCCATCTCCCTTCCCGCAGGTCGAACCTGTCGCCGTGGGCGAGGCGGCCGAACGCGCGGCGCGGCGTGGCGTCGGGCCGGTCGAGATCAGGCACGATAAGGTCGTCCGGTCGGACATATTGGTGACCGTCCGCGCGGCGGTGCTGACGCCGGAGCAATTCGCCTGCCTCGATGCGGTAGCGGCGCAGCATGACGTGGAATTGCCGGCCGCGCTGCAGCCCGGCTTCGATGCGGTGCGCGATGCGCGGCGGAAGGCCGATGCCCGCCGGTCAGCGCGCAACTGGCTCGCCGCGCGCAACCTGCTCGACCACGTGCCCGATTATGTGCCCGACGCGACCGATCCGGCTGGGTTCGCGCGCGCGATCGAGGTGGCTTGCGGACCACGCGCGACCGGCGCGTTCCAATCAACCTATGGCCCCCACACGTTCGATCCGGATTGGCTGGCGCGCAACATGCACATGGCGGACGATGATCCGCTGCCCTGCCTGCTGGCGATGGCCTCCGCGGCGCGGTTCGAAACGGGGTTCATCGGGAATGAGGCGGTGCGGTAGGGGCAGGGCGCGCTTTCTCTTCCCCTCACGCCGCCTCCGCCATACGCTCCCGCGCCGCGCAGACGTCGGCGAAATTGGCCTCCGCCCATTCGACCAGCCCCAGCAGCGGAGTGGCGAAGCTTCGGCCCAGCGGGGTCAGCGAATAGGTGACGCTGGGCGGCACCGTCGGCTGCACGTCGCGGTGGACGAAGCCATCGGTCTCCAACGTGCGCAAGGTCTGTGTCAGCATGCGCTTGGAGATGTCGGGCACCGCGCGGGCGAGGGCGCTGAAGCGTTGCGGGCCGCCCGCCAGGGTCGCCAGCAGCAATGTCGACCAGCGATCGCCGATGCGGTCGAGCAGGTTGCGCACCGGGCAGCGCGTCTCGTCGAACGCGGCCGCCTGCCAGGCCTGGAATTTGGCGCCGAGCGCCTCTGCCGCATCGCTCATGGTATCTCCGCAGTAACCAGGTGACGGCGAAGTGCCGTCTTTCGGGCTCGGTGGGTGGTCTCTATCTGAGACCAAGTTGAAAATCGAGACCGGAGTTTATCATGTCTACTGCCGCCGCCCGTTTCGTCGTCACCGCCGCCAGTGGCCAACTCGGTCGCCTCGTCGTCGCCGCGCTCGCCACGCGTGTCGGCGCCGCGGATGTCGTCGCCGTCGTGCGCGATCCCGCTGCCGCCGCGGCGCTGTTCCCCGCCGGCGTCACCGTGCGCCATGGCGATTATGAGAAGCCCGAGACGCTCGATGCCGCCTTTGCCGGTGCCGAGCGGCTGCTGCTGATCTCCTCCAACGCGGTCGGCGCCCGCGTGGCACAGCATCGCAACGCGATCGAAGCGGCGGCGCAGTCCAGGCTGACGCGCATCGCCTATACCAGCGTGCTGCACGCCGATCGCTCCGCGCTGAGGCTTGCCGGCGAGCACCGCGAGACCGAGGCGCTGATCGCCGAGAGCGGTCTCGCTTATTCGCTGCTGCGCAATGGCTGGTACAGCGAGAATTATGCCGCCTCGATCGCGCCCGCGCTCCAGCATGGCGCTTTCATCGGCAGTGCGGGGGAGGGGCGTATCTCCGGCGCGGCGCGCATCGACTATGCCGAGGCCGCGGCGATTGCGCTGGTCGAGGATGAAGGCGCGGCGGTGATCCACGAACTGGCCGGCGACGACGCGTTCACGCTGGCCGGGTTCGCCGACGAACTGTCGCGCCAGTCGGGCCGCGACATTCCCTATGTCGACATGCCCGAGGGCGAATATCGCGCCGCACTGGTCGGCGCCGGTCTGCCCGAGCCTTTCGCGGCATTGCTCGCCGATTCAGATGCCGGCGCCGCGAAAGGCGCGCTGTTCGACGGATCGGGCGCTCTCGGCCGCCTGATCGGCAGGCCGACGACGCCCGTCGCCGAAACCATCGCCGCCACGCTTAAGCGGTAAGGAGGGAAGGGCCGCGCCGCGCTTTTCTGGCGCGGCGCCCCCGGCCGGGCGCTTTTTTCGTCATCGCGCGCGGCGGCACCTTTGCGGTTAGACGGCAACCCGATCCAGGATTTCGTAATAGGCGTGAAGATCGAGCCACTCGATGCCCGAGACGACTTTGCCGTCCTTCATGGTCATGATGTACATATAGCCGTTCCTGTACGGCTTGCCGTCCAGGGCGCGGCTGCGGCTGTCGATCTGGGCGAACACCTTGTCGCCATCGGCCCATACTCCGCGGGTGGTGATCGCCAGCGGCTCGGCGAACCGCGCGAACAAGGCGTCTTCGGCGTTGTCGAACAGGTCCTTCATGCCGTGATAGGTCCGGGCAACCGGCCCGTGACCTGCGATGGTCCATTCGACGTCGGCGGCGAAAATTGCCTCGAAGAATTTCGGGAAATCGCCGGAGGCGTCGTCGAGCGCTTGTGAAACGGTGTTCAGATTGGACTGTTCTTCGGGGGTATAGGACATGATTGCCTTTCTCCTCGCGGGGACGCAGCTTCGATATGATGTGGTCAATAACTATACCGGTCGTTCCATAAATGCCTAGATATACCGATCGTTCCATAAATCAACCCCGTGCGCGCCACTCATGACGGACGCTCGTGATCCAGCGGCAAAGCATGATGAGGCGGCGCCCCCCGGCGGACACCGTGGCCGTCCGCGCCAGTTCGATCGCGACGCCGCGCTGGTGGCCGCCATGCGCATATTCTGGCGACACGGCTATGCCGGTGCCAGCATCGGCACGCTGCTTGAGGCGATGGGCATCAGCCGCGCCACGCTCTACGCGTCGTTCGGTGACAAGGAGGATCTGTTCCGCAAGGTCATGGACCTCTACGAACGCGAGAAGACCGCCTATATGCTCGATGCGCTGGAGCAACCGACCGCTCGCGGGGTGGCACGGCATCTGCTGGACGGCACGATCGCGTTGCAGACCAACACTGCCGATCCCAAAGGAAGCATGGGCATCGTTCATTCGCTCAGCCATGCACCGGGCGACGAGGCCATCCGCGAATTCGTGATGCAGCGCGGCCAGTATTGGCGCGACGCGTTGATCGCGCGTTACGAGCAGGCGGCGCGCGACGGCGATTTTCCCGCATCGATCGCGCCGCGCGATCTGGCGCTGACCCTGAAAGCCACGACCGACGGGTTGCTGGTGGCCGCTGCGACCGGAGTGGACGAGGCCCAGTTGCGCGGCATCGCAGACACCTTCCTGGAACTTTGGCCCGGGCGGTGAGGCACGGCTTTCGCGGCTTCACGCGCGGGACCGAGAGGGTCATACATCCCCCTGCAGTAATCAACAAAAGCCTGAACCGATCCCAGATCGGTAATCGGCGTAACGCGCCCCTTTTCGCCGTCATTTCAATGTTTTGATTGAATGTCATATATTGCGCGCCGTTCAAGCGCTCGATGTGTTGCGCAGCGTCAACCTGCGTGATCGAGACTGTTCCGGCCGCGCCATCTTCGACCCTGGCATAGTGCCATGCGCCGCTATACGGCTGGTGGAATGCCAATCCCTCGGTGCCTGGCGGCAAGGGGCCAAGCGGAAACATGTCATAGGGGCTGGAGCAGGAATCCGGAAAATTGGAGGGATTGAAGGGGCCCGCCGCGTCCTTCCAAAAAATTCCGGATGGATGCAGCCGACCTGATAACCGCCGGCGACGACCCTGGCGGCATATTGGCCACAGTCCGCATTGGCGGCTGTCAGATTTGAAGGTCCCCGCTGATTTCCCACCGTATAGGCAGTGGCGTAAAGAGAAGGATGTCAGCATGCGCCACTCCATTTATCGATGAAGTATCTGATAATGATGCGGTGCATGTTTAGGCTTTGCTTTGAGCGGCTACGCCTAAAACGGAAGGGGCGGAGCCGGCATCGATCTGTTCCATGGTCGAAATTGGCGACGCCCGGGCCGGCGCGTCGCAGAAGGGCAGGGATGGCGGTTCGGCGATGATGATCCCCGTCTCGCAAAGGCGGGGCGGGGGCCGGATCGACGATCGCTCGCCACCAGGCGCGGCGGCGCATGCCACGCGGCGATCCGGCCGCCGCGGATCAGGCGGGGCGGCGGCGCAGCATCAGCGCGTGCAACCGATCCTTCACCCGCAGCCGCAGGCGCTTCAACCGCAGCAGCAGCAGCGAATCCGGCACGCGGCGTGCCGCCTCATGGCGGATCTGCTCGTCGAGCCGCTGGTGCAACTGGGTCAGTCGGAAGGTGATCATGCTCATAGCCTCTCTCCAATCGGGGATTGAAAGATCGGATCATCGGCGATGGCAGGAGGCAGAGCGGCCAGGCCTACATCGAGATAACCCGATGCGGTCCGACATCACGATCGCCCGAAGACGATCGCCAGAGGGGCCCGGCCCGCACAGCCAACATAGGGGCACGCCGGCGGCGGTCAAGCAGTGGTTGCATCTGTTACCAATCGGGGTTGACGCGGGCCGATGGCGTCGGCATCCTCCGCCCATGTACGCTTCTGCGACATATCAGCGTTTCCGCGATCACGCCGGCCAACTCGCCGCGCGGCTGTAGCCCGGGCCCGGTTGCCTGCCGGCCGGCCGGGTTCGGGACTTGTTCGATCTTGCTCCGGCGTGCGCCCACGTCGCGCCGCCATTCTCGAATAAGCGGATTACGCACCATGTCAGATCCAGACACCCTGGGCTCGTCCGATCCCGCGTCGCGTTCGGGCTTCGACCTCGAACGCATCATCGACGTCGATCTGTTGCTGAAGATCCTGTTCGTCGGCGTTCCCGTGCTGCTTACTTGCATCATCTCGTCGGCCGGTTAGGGACGCTTCATTGTCGTTTCTCTCGATCGAGCGCCGAAAGCGGATGGGCTGAAAGTCCTCAAATCGGCCCTTATGCGGCGCCATGGACGACGGCGCATAAGGGGACAAAACCGCCGTTTGCGTCGTCACGTCTTCGGCATCGGCCGCCATGACGATGGCGCCCATCGTCCATCTCACGCGCCCGCTTTGACGCCGCCGCCCGCCGCGGGCATGGCGTGCCGCACTGACATTCCCGACAAGGCAAGGCCCCCATGATCACCCTCGATCCGCACGACCTGCAGATCTGCCTGCGCGCGGGGGAGGATGTCGCGGTGCAGGGCGGCACGGTGTTGCCGCCGATCGCGCAGGCCTCCCTGTTCCGCAAGGCCCGCATCGAGGATCTCCATCGCGATCTCGCTCAGGAACATCGCGCGAGCACCTATTCGCGCGGTACCAACCCGACAGTGAAGGTGCTGGAGGATGTGCTCGCCGCGCTGGAGCGGGGTGAGGCGTGCAAATGCTTCGCTTCGGGCATGGGCGCGATCGGCGCGCTGCTGTTCGGGCTGCTCAAGGCGGGCGACCATGTGCTGTTCGTCAACGACGTCTATGGCCCGACATTGGAGCTGGCGCGGCGGCTGGAGGATTTCGGCGTCAGCCACAGCCAGAGCTTCGCGGCGGACCCGGAAGGCATCGAGCCGCTGCTGCGCGCGGAGACGCGGCTGATCTTCCTCGAAAGCCCGGGATCGACCTTGTTCCGCCGCGTCGACGTGGCCGGCATCGCCGCGCTGGCGCGCGCCCGCGGCATAGTGACCGCGATCGACAATACGGTGGCGACGCCGCTGCTGCAGAAGCCGATCGAACTCGGCGTCGATCTCGTCGTCCATAGCTGTTCCAAATATATCGGCGGGCACAGCGATGCGGTGGGCGGCGCGCTGGTCGGTCCGGCCGAACTGATCGAGCGCATCTTCTACAGCGCCTACATGCTGATGGGCGCGGTGATGCCGCCGTTCGAGGCGTGGCTGTTCCTGCGCGGGCTGATGACCTTGCCGGTGCGCCTCCGCCAGCATCATGAGGATGCGCTGGCGATCGCGCGCGTCCTGCGGGATCACCCGGCGGTTGCCGCGGTGCATCACCCTGAACTGGGCGAGGATCCCCCGCTGCCGGGGAATTGGCGCGGGCATTCTGGGCTGTTTTCCTTCGTGCTCGCCGAGGGTGGCTTCGCGCGCGCGGTCGCGGTCGCCAACCGGCTGCAGCTGTTCGGCAGGGCGGTGAGCTGGGGCGGGGCGGAGAGCCTCGTCATCACCGGGCACAAGCGCGATCCGGGCGACGCCCCCGCGCGCATGCCCGCCGGGCTGCTGCGGCTGTCGGTCGGGCTGGAAGGGCGCGAGGCGCTGATCGCCGATCTCGATCGGGCGCTGGCATGATCGTCGAGGAGGAAGCGGCCGCGAAGCGTCTGCCGCTCGCGCTCGCGCTGCTGCCGATCGTCGCGCTCGCTGCCGCGATCGGGCTGGCGATGGCAACCGGCGGGATGAGCCCGGACATGCTGTTGCTCGCGATCCTGTTCGCGGCCGCCGTCGCCGGGTTGGTCGCGCGCCGCGCCGGTGCCGGGTGGGAGGCTGTGCAGGCGGAAACCGGCCGCCAGGTTGCGGAGGCCTTTCCGGCGATCCTCATCCTGCTCAGCATCGGCGCGTTGATCGGCTGCTGGATGTTCGCCGGCACCATCCCGCTGCTGGTCGTGCTCGGCATCGACCTGATCGACCCGCATTACATGGCGCTGACAGCCTTCGTCGCCACCGCGTTGATGTCGCTGATCTCGGGCACCTCATGGGGTTCGGCGGGGACGATCGGCGTCGCGCTGATGGGCGCCGCGGCGGCGATGCAATTGCCGTTGCCCCCTGTGGCGGGCGCGGTGGTGTGCGGCGCCTATCTCGGCGACAAGCTCTCTCCGCTGTCGGACATGACCAACATTTCCGCGATCGGCGCGGGCGCCGAACTCTATGCGCATATCCGCCACATGATGTGGACGAGCGTGCCGCCGGCGCTGGCCGCGCTTGCGCTGTTCGCGGCGCTGGGGCTGGCGGCTGGGCCCGCGCCGGCGCTCGCGGCGGGCCAGGCGGCGTTGATCCGCACCGAATTGCTCGCCGCCTTCCGGCTCGGCCCCATCGAGGCGCTGCCGCTGCTGGTGGCGCTGGCCGGCATCGTGTTGCGCAAGCCGCCCGCGCTGGTGATCATGGCCTCGTCACTGCTCGCCCTCGTCATCGGCGTGACCCACCAGGGCTTCGGCGCGGCGCAGGCGGTGGCGTGCGTGGTCAACGGCTTCGATGCCGCCGCGGCCTTCCCCGGCCGCGATTTCGCGCCCGCGATCGACACCTTGCTCAACCGCGGCGGGCTGATGGCGATGGCGGGCACCTTGCTGTTCATCATCGCCGCCTTCCTGCTGGCGGGGGCGATGCGGGTGTCGGGCGCGCTCGACCGGCTGCTGGAAGCACTGCTCGGCATGGCGCGCTCCGCCGGTTCGTTGATCATCGCGGCGATGGCGGCAGGGGCGGTGATGGTGGGGATGACCAGCCATGGCGGCGTTACCGCGCTGGTCGTCGGCGGGCTGTTCCGCAAGCCTTTTGCCGAACGGCTGCTCGCGCCCGAAAACCTCTCCCGCACGATCGAGGATTCGGTGACCGTCACCGAGCCACTGATGCCGTGGACGGTCTCCGCGGTGTTCATGGCGACGACGCTGGGCGTGCCGACGCTGGATTATGCGCCGTGGGCGATCTTTTGCTGGGCGAGCCCGCTCGCCTCGCTGGTGGTGGCGCTGTGCTTCGCGCCGCGGCCGCGCGGTCCGGTGAAGCTGGTCAGCGCTCGCTGACCAGCGGGTGCTCGAGGCGAACGGTGTCGAGCAAGGTCTCGACCGCCGAGATCTCGCCTGCGCTGCCGGTGGGGTGGAGCGACCAGTTGCAATGCGGGTGCGTCGCACGGTCGTGGATCTGCAGCGGCCCCAGCACCTGCCGCCAGCGGCGCTGGTTGCCGCCCACGCGGCGCAGCAATGTGGTGACGATATGGTTGTGGAGCTGGGTGGCGTTCATCGGCGGCGCTATGCGCGCTCCAGGGGTGCCGGCGCAACCGGGGGCGGCGCGCCCAGTCGCGCGGCGGCATGCGCCTCCGCCTGGGCGAGCAGCAGCACCAGATCCTCGCGCGCGACGTCGAAGGTCTCGCCGAGGTCCGCCAGCGCCTGGTCGACATCCTCCATCAGGATGCCGGCGGCGGGGGCGGGGGGCGTCTCCCGCCACTTCACTGGCACCGGGCGGTGCGGATAGCTGTGGCCGGAATAGCGGTGGAACGCCCAGCCGAGCGCCACCAGCAGCACAGAATTGATCAGGATCGGGGCGGCGAAGGCGGCAAGGCCCACGGCGGTGAGCGCAGGCGCCGCCAGCACCGTGCTCAGCGCCACCGCGCCGCCGGGCGGGTGGAGGCAGCCGGTGAGCGACATCGCAAGGATCGCGAGCGCGATTGCCAATGCGGCGGCTAGCGGCTGGTGCGGCAGCAGCGCGATCACCGCGATGCCGACGGCGAGCGAGATCGTGTTGCCGCCCACCACCGACCAGGGCTGCGCCAACGGGCTCGCCGGCACCGCGAATACCAGCACCGCCGAGGCCCCGATGGGCGCCGCGAGCAGCGGCGTGGGGAAGGGCGAGATTTCGCGATAGGTCAGCGCGGCCAGCAGCACCCCCACCAGCGCGCCGAGGCAGGCGACCAGTCGATCGCGCAACGTGCCGCCCGCCAGCAGCGGCGCGAACCGTGCGTTCCAGAACCGGCGCATTGTCATCCTTTCGCTTGCCGACGCGGCTGGCGGATAGGGGCTGCGCGCCGCGGCGGGAAGCGAGGATGGCTTTCAGGGGGTAAAGGGCGCCGCGATCCCTTTCCTCCCCGGCGCGCAGCCTTGGGGAGCGAAGTTCAAATCCCGGCCATCAACGCCCGTCGCTGCGCAGCGTCAGCACTTCCACGCCGTCCGCGGTAACCGCCACGGTATGCTCGAACTGCGCGGAAAGCTTGCCGTCCCGCGTCACCACCGTCCACCCGTCCTCCTCGGTGGCGACCAGCCGCGTGCCCTGGTTGAGCATCGGTTCGATCGTGAACACCATGCCCTCGCGCAGCTTCATGCCGCTGCCGGGGCGGCCATGGTTGAGCACCTGGGGTTCCTCATGCATCTCGCGGCCGATGCCGTGACCGCAAAAATCACGCACAACCGCATAGCCATGCTTCTTAGCGTGGCGTTCGATCGCGAAGCCGATGTCGCCGAGATGCGCGCCGGGGCGGACCTGATCGATGCCCTTCCACATTGCCTCCTGCGCCACGCGCACCAGCCGCCGCGCCGCCGCGGGGGCGTCGCCGACAATGTAGGTCTTGCTCGAGTCGGCAATGAAGCCGTTCTTTTCCAGCGTGATATCAAGGTTGATGATGTCGCCGTCGCGGATGATCTCATCCGCATCGGGCACGCCATGGCATACGACATGGTTGATCGAGCAGTTCAGCACATATTTGAAGCCATATTGCCCCTTGCTGGCGGGGCGCGCGGCGAGATCGACGGTGATGAAGCGCTCGACCATGTCGTTGACCGCCATCGTCGACAGCCCGGCCAGTTCCTGCGTGTCGAGCATTTCGAACACCTGCGCGAGCAACCGGCCGGAGGTGCGCATCAGCGCGATCTCGTCGGGCGTCTTCACCATCAGGCGGCGGCCAGGGTCGTGCCGAAATCGGCAGCGGGGGCGGCTGCGGCCTCCATCTGCAGACGCACGATCTCGGTGAACGACAATGTCGGATTGGCCTCCGCCAGCATCCCCATCCGCATCCAGAATTCGGCCTGCGCGTTGATGGAGCGGCACATCACCGTGCTGGCGCGGCGTGCCTCCTCATGCAGTGCGTCGTCGATCTTCACGATGCCCATATCGGCCCCTGCACTATGGTTGATGTACGAATCATATATTGTTCGTATATGGCTTGCATGCTCACCCGGCAAGCATGCCGGCGCGGTTCCTGGCGCCATGCTTCATCATTCGCGAGCAATGCTTCGGCAATGCAATCGTCCGAGATGGATTGCACCGGCTGCACCTAGACAGCCGGACGTACCGCAGGAGACAGCAATGAGCATGATGATCGTCATATTGGCGGCGGCGCTCACCCAACCGGAACCCCATCGGGTGACCGTGGACCATGGAGGGAAAGCGCTTGAGGTCGTCTATCAGGGCGAGGTGACGACGCGCACCCGCCGCGTGGGATCGGCGCAGCCGACGCGCAGCGGCAATGTGCGCTGCAACTGGACCGCCACGGTGCGCGTGCAGCGCCAGATCGCAGGCGACGGCGTCGCGGCGGCCCACCCGGTGGCGGGCGAGCGCCGCATCAAGGGCAGCCGCGCGGGCGACTGCATCACCAACCGCGCCGCGATCCGACGCGACGTCGCCGACCGCAGCACCGAAGTGCAGACCCACGTGGCCGCGCTGGCCGCGGAGGACCGCCCGGCGCTGATGGCCGCGCTCACCGCCGGCGCGCAGCGCGAGGTGCATTGAGCAAGCCCCTTCCCGCTTGCGGGAGGGGTCAGGGGAGGGGCTGTTCTGAAATAGCACGGCCCTTCCCACAGGCTTTCCCCACCCGCCGCGCTTCACGGGAGGGGAGAGATCACGGCACTGCGATCGGCTCTTCCGCGCTTTGCGGGAAGCGGCGGAACAGCGCGCCGGCCAGCTTGGTCGCAAGCTTGTCGGCTGCATCGTCGGGTGAGCCCTCGGTCTGCACCGTCACCGCGCGACCGCGCCAGACCGTCTGGTCATCCTTGCGCGATACGATCGTCACGTCGAGTTCGGTGGCGATCAGGTCGCGCAGCTTGCCCTTGTCGGCGGGCAAGGTGACGGAGAGGCCCCAGTTGCCGGCGCGGGCGCGGGCGGGATCGCGCTGGTCGGCGGTCACCTGGCCGCGGCTGGTGCGCGTCACCGCCACGCGCGCGAGATAGCGGCTGCCGCCACGGCCGGGCAGAGTCAGGAATTGCGCGTCGAGCAGTGCCGTTTCAACCGCGTCGACGAACGGAGACGGGGTTTCGGCATCGGCCCCCGCTCCGCTGCTCTCGATCACGATCGTCCCGGGCGCCACCTGTCCTTCGGTCCTCTCGGGCGCTGCGCCCGCGGCGAGGATCGACAGGAGGGTCGCGATCGCGAAGGGCAGGGCCATAAACATCTCCATGCCCGAACGGGGCAGCACATCATCCTAGGGCCAAAGCGCCCCCGCAGCCACCTCGCAGCCACCATGTGCATTATAGTGCACATTGTGGCTGCGGATCATTCCGCCTCGCCCGGATAGGGTGCCGCCTTCAGCAATCCGGCGAGATGCGCGGCGTTGCCGGCGACCATCGCCGCGGTTTCCGCGACCTTGTCGGGCGTGCTTTCCAGATCCTTGAAATCGGTCGATCCCATCGCCTCACCCACCCAATAGCAGGCGGCCGCCGCCGGAATCGTCCAGCCGACATCATTCAGCGCCTGGAAGAGTTGTGCCGAGGAGAAATGCGCGCCGTCCTCGTTGCCGACGATAGCGGCCACCGCGACCTTGCCATAGCTGGGCATGCGGCCCTGATCGTCGGTCTCGCCGAGAAACGCGTCCATGCGTTCGAGCACGCGCTTGGCAATGCTCGAGATCTGTCCCATCCAGATCGGCCCGCCGAAGATCAAGATGTCGTGCGCGAGGATCTTCTCGCGCAGCGCCGGCCAGTCGTCTCCCTCGCCTTCATCCGATGTGACACCGGGCTTGATGTCGAGGCTGGCCACCCGCACCGTTTCGGTCACCGTCACGCTCTTGTCGGCGAACGCCTTTTCCAGCACCGCGATCATCGCGTCGCTCGAACTCGCCTCGGTCGCGGCGGCCTTGAGCGTGCAGTTGAGGGCGAGGGCTTTCAGCGGCATCGATCGTCTCCTTCGGTGTCGGCTGCCGCAGGAATGCGATCATCCGTTTCTTTGGCAGGAGAACTCCCGGCGCGCCCATGGGTTCTCCATGGTGAAGGAGATACACGATGGCCGACACCGACGAGATGATCCACGAAGACGCCCTGCCGGGCCATGAAAGCCGGCTGGAGCCCAAGCCCGAATGGCAGCCGCGCTACCCGGGATCGGGCAGGCTCACCGGCAAGGTGGCGATCGTCACCGGCGCGGACAGCGGCATCGGTCGCGCCGTCGCCGCGCTTTATGCCCGCGAGGGCGCCGACATCGCGATCGTGTATCTGCTGGAGGATGATGACGCGGCCGAGACGCAGCGCATCGTCGAGAGCGAGGGACGCAAGGCGATCACGATCCGTGGCGACATCGGTGAGAAAAGCTTCGGTGACGAGATCGTCGCGAAGACGCTGGAGGCGTTCGGCCGGATCGACATCATCGTCAACAATGCCGGCGAACAGCATCCCGACAAGGATATCACCGACATCACCGAGGAGCAGTTGCGCCGCACCTTCCAGACCAACATCTTCGGCATGTTCTTCCTCGTTCAGGCCGCCCGGCCGCACCTGAAGGCGGGCGCTGCGATCGTGAACTGCACGAGCGTGACGATGTATCAGGGCAGCAAGGAACTGCTCGACTACAGCTCCACCAAGGGCGCGATCACTGCCTTCACCCGATCGCTGTCCGAAAATCTGGTGGGGGAGGGGATCCGCGTCAACGCGGTGGCGCCCGGCCCGATCTGGACACCGCTCAACCCCTGCGGCGGCGCCAGCCCGGAGAAGCTGGAAACGTTCGGCGAAAGCACGCCGATGGGCCGCCCTGGCCAGCCCAACGAGGTGGCGCCCGCCTTCCTGTTCCTCGCCTGCGAGGATTCCAGCTATATGTCGGGCCAGGTGCTCCACCCCAATGGCGGCACGATCGTGAACGGCTGAGGCACCGCCGCCGGATGCCGCCCCGCTCAGGCGGGCGCGGCGATCCAGCGGTCGACCTGCGCCTCCAGAACCGGCAGCGGCACCGATCCGCGGCCGAGCACGCATTCGTGGAACCTGCGCTGGTCGTAACGGTCGCCGAGCGCCGCCTTCGCCTTGTCGCGCAGCGCCAGGATGCTCTGCATGCCGACCTTGTAGGAGGTCGCCTGCCCGGGCATCACAAAGTAGCGGCGGATCTCGGAGCGGATCTTGCCGATCGGCTGCGGCGAATTGGCCGAATAATAGGCCAGCGCCTGGTCCTCGCTCCATCCCTTGGCGTGAATGCCAGTATCGACGACCAGCCTGATCGCGCGCCAGATCTCCCGCCCCAGCCGGCCGAAATCGCTGTAGGGATCGGTGTAGAAGCCCAGCTCCCTGGCGAGCCGCTCCACATAGAGCGCCCATCCCTCGACATAGGCGCCGTAGGAATAGTTCTTCCGGAATTCGGGCGTGCCCACCATCTCCTGCGCCAGCGCGATCTGCATGTGATGGCCGGGCAGCCCTTCATGATAGACGGTGCCCTCGATCTCGTAGGTCGGGGTCGCGCGGGTGTCCGCCAGATGGACGTAGAAGATGCCGGGGCGCGATCCATCCGGCGCGGCATGCGAATAATGCGCGGCGCCGCCCGGCTCCTCGCGAAACGCCTCGACGCGCTTCACGATCAGATCGGCCTTGGGCAGTCGCCCGAACTGCTCGGGCAGGCGCGCGCGCATGCCGGCGAGATAGGTTTCCGCCAGCTTCAGATAGGTGGAGCGGCCGGCGTCGTCGTTGGGAACGTAGAAGCGATCGTCGCTGCGCAGGAAGACGAAGAAATCCTCCAGCTTGCCGGCAAAGCCGATCCGCGCCTTCAGCGCCTCCATCTCGGCGCGGATGCGCGTGACTTCGGAAAGGCCGAGCGCGTGAATCTCGTCCGCGGTCATGTCGGTGGTGGTCTGCCGGCGCAGCGCCGCGCGATAATAGGCCGCGCCATCGGGCAACGCGCCGGCACCTTGCGGCTGCGCGCTGGCCTGCGCGCGATCCGCCGTCAACCAGGCGCTCAGCCGGTCATAAGCGGGCTTCATCGATCCGGTCATCGCCGTGGCGACGCGCGCGCCGAACGCATCTGCGGCCGCGGCATCGATCCTGCCGGCCGCAACCAGCCCCGCCGCCTTCTTTTTCGCATCGGCATAGAGCGCGTTGTCCGCACCGCCATCGAACGGGGCGCCGCTGACGAGCCGGCCGACCATGTCGATCGACTGGTCATAGGCGAAGCCCGGCATACGGATGCCCTTCGCCGCCGACGCCTTCGCGCGGACGAGATAGGCATCGAGCGTGGGGCCGAGCGCGGTGACGCGCGCGACATAGGCTTCCATGTCTGCAGGCGCATCGACGCGATGCTTGTTGATCATGAAGTTGGGCAGGCCGGTGTGCGGGCCGTTGCGGTCGAAGATATAGTCATGGCCGCGCCACTTCACCGCGTCCTCGGCGCGTTCCAGCTCCAGCACCCACATGTCATAGGAAACCAGCGCATCCTCGCCGAGTGCTGCGCGATCGAACCTCGCCTTCATCGCCGCGACATTCCCCCGCCGCCACGCCAGCCGCGCCTTTGCGGCGGCATCACTGGGATCGGTGAACCTGTCCTGCTGCTCCTTGCGCCCGAGCCCGGTCAGCTCCTCCGGATCGAGCGCCAGCTGCGCCTCGAACGCGGCATCGAGAAACGCGGTCAACGCCGCATCGGTGGCGCCGGCTTTGGTGGGCGCCGCGGTGCTGCCGGCGGCGCGTGCCGCGGGCGCCAGGACCATGCTGGACGCCAGCGCCAATGAGAAATCGCGTCGTGACAGGGACACGCGGGCCCTTTCCCCGTTGTTCATGGGGGCGGGGTACTGTGGGGGCGGGGTGGGGCCAAGGGTAAAGTTGAGGAGATGGCCGTATCGCTCATTGGGGCTTTCCGGCCCTTCGCTGCGCCGCGCTCAACGCCGACTATCCGCCATTCCTGACGCTCAGTATCTATTTGTTCGGGAAACGCGCGGCCATGCCGACCTCGTCGGCAGTAGGGCTGGGCTTAGTGGAGGATGTCGCGCCGCGCGACGAAATGGTCGCTTGAAAACGGACCGCTTGATATTTTTGCATCGTGTGGGTAATGCGTGCAGCCACAAAGTAGCGGGAGTTCAACCCGCCAGGCAAACGCGCGCCGTGGCGCGGCGGGGCCGTAGAATGGGAAAGGGATCCTATGTCTGCGGCAAATCAGTTGTCTTCTTGCATCGAATGGCAATTCATCGAAGCTGGCGAGCTTGACGCGCGGCTGCGCGCCGCAAAGGCGGCAGGTTTCGATCTCGCTGAATTCCACCTATGGCGCGACAAGCCGGTCGCGGCGCTTGCCGAAGCTCTATCCGAAACGGGCATGCGGCTGACCGGCCTGTGCGTCGATCCACGCCGGTCGATCGTCGATCCCGCTCAGCGCGAGGAAATGGTCACCGCCGTGCGCGAGACCATCGCGGCAACAGCCTGTCTCGGCGCGCCGGACCTGATTGTCGCCTCCGGTTTCCGCGTGGAGGGGATGAGCGAGGACGAGCACTTCGCCAATGCCGTCACGGCGCTGCGCGCGGCAGCCGATGTCGCCGAGGAAGCCGGCGTTACGCTGCTGCTGGAACCGCTCAACACCAGGCTATTTGCCGCGATGTACCTCGTCAGTACCAAGTTGGGCCTCGATCTGGTCGAAGCCGTCGGCAGTCCGAACCTGCGCCTGCTGTACGATGTTTGGCACAGCGCCTGTATGGGCGAGGATATCGCGGAGGTTCTGGTCGGACGCATGCATCTCGTCGCGCACGTCCAGGTTGCCGATATGCCTGATCGCAACGAACCAGGCACTGGCAACGTCGACTGGCGCAAGATCATGCAGACCCTGCGAGACCTTGGTTACGCGGGGGCGATCGGGCTGGAGTATTTCCCGACCCTGCCGATGGATCAGTCGCTCGCGCTCAGCCATCGCACGCTTGACGACTGAGCGGTAGCGGCGCAGCGCCGGCGCGCTGGCGCGCAAGCCGATCACGAGCCGACATGAATGGCCGCATGCTGCAAGCCGCGGCAGACCGAGGAACGGACCGTCTCCATGAACCTCGAAACGATCGCGATCAGCCTTGACCTGATCAATCGCCACTATCAGGAACCGAACCGCAATCGGTTCGAAAGCCGCTATTTCTGGGAAGAACTTTACCCGCTGCTGGCCGCGTCCGGTTTTCGGGCCGTCGAGATCCCTTACGAGCCGGTCTGGCAGTTTGGCGGACGCAGCGGCGTGCCGATGAACCGCTATTGCGTGAACACCAAGTATGGCAGCGCCGCGCAGTATCTGGAACGCCTTGCCGCCAGCGGCATCGGGCGTGTCACGGGGGTCACATTCGATCCCAACCTGTTCATGCGCAACGACAATCTCGATTTCTTCTTCGGCGCTTCCGGTCACTTCGCCGGTGAGGCGCTGTCTCACGCGGCCGATCTTGGTGCGGATTACTTCGCGATCAGCCCATCGCCCTACTATGGCCGCGCGGTGCATCATCACCCCGATCTGGACAGCAAGCTGGACAGCTTCACACAGCGCGCAGGGGATCTGATCGCAGGCCTTGCCGCCAAGGCACAGGATCTCGGCGTCTTGATCGTCCTGCGCCATGAATATTGGAGCCTGTTCCGCGGCGAGCGCATCCTGGCCCTGCTCGATGCCCTGCCCGAAAGCGTGAAGCTGGACTGCGACACGGCGCACTTGCATGTCGCTGGCGTTTCTCCGGTGGAATTCATCACCGCCAACATTTCCCGCATCGGCTGCGTCCATCTCACCGACACCGGCTTCGTCGATACGCAGGATATCTGGAAGACCGCCAATCCCGAGTTTCCTCACACGCGCGCCACACAGGTCTTCCGCGATCCCGGCACTGGCTCGGTCGATCTTGTGGGCGTTGTCGCCCTGCTCAACAGCCTCGGCTATGCCGGCCCGGTGACCGCGAGCGCCCGCCAGACGCGCGATCCCTTCCGCGCGCTGCTGCGCACGCGCGCCCTGCTGGACCAGATCCAGAATTAAGCCGACCAGACTTGCACCGGACGGAGACTCCGCCATGCCCAATATCCGCTACGCCAACATGTGCCACTGGAAGTCGATCCCGTATCGGCAGATCCCCAACTTCCGCGAATTCTATTACGAGGACCGGACCAACACAGCGTATTACTCGGATTGGAACCGGATTCTGAAATATCAGGCAGCGCTCGGCTTCGAGGGAATCGAAATAGCACCCTGGGATCTCGCCGACATCCTTCCCCTGTTCGGCTCGCCGGAAGCCTTCACCGCCTTCGCGAAGGAACGAGGCGTCGAGGTCATCGGCATGTTCCACGGTGCTCACGCCTCGCATGCGGCCGACCATTTCGAAGAAGCCGTCCGTTCGGGGCGCGAGGCGGTGGACACGATCGTCCGGTTCGGCGGCACCTACATGAACACCTGCCCGACGCAGAACTACTTCGGGACGGGGCCGCTGACGCGAGAGGAAGTCCAGCAATGCGCCAGGGTGATGAACGAGATCGGGCGCTACGCGACCGATCACGGCGTGAAGATCGGCCTGCACAATGAATTTTTCTGTGCGATCAACCTGACAAACCACCGAGAACTGATCGAATCGACCGATCCGGCGCTGGTTCACTACTGCATCGATACAGCGCAGATCTCTATCCTCGGTGAAGATCTGCTGAAATTCTATGAGGACTATCACGACCGCATCAGCACCCTCCACCTGAAGGATACCGCATCGGCAAACCAGCCCGACAGTGTGCGCTACGCGCAGGATCCCGAGATCGCCGACGATGGTCACCGGTGGTTTTGGGAGCCCGGCGAAGGCGAGCTCGATTTCAAGGGCCTTTATCGCCTGCTCAAGAAGCACGCCTTCAAGGGCTGGATGTCGATCGAATATGATGGCTCGCCGGACTTGCTCGCCTCAATGGCGCTCACCCGGTATTATCTCGATGCGGAGCTGCGCCCGATCTACGATTGATCAAGCCCGGCACAACGCTCACCCGGCATCAGCGTGTTGTCCCGGGGTCGATTGCGCTGCCTATTTCATGATCCTGCAAGCCTATAGGCTTTGCCTATCGTCAATGACTGATGTTGTAATGCGCGGACGTTCGTGGAGTAGAAGCGTAAGTCGTAATCTGGTCCAGGAACAGCGGAGGGAGATTGGGGCAATTCACGACCGCTTTGTGCGGCGGGTCCACCGACCGACTGGCAGAAACCCGAATTCGGGGATCGGGTGTGCCGTCGGAGGGCGGGGCCACACGGCTTGCAACTGTGGCCGGATGGTGACGCAGCTGCTTTTCTAAGCCGGCATCACCTCCATCGGCACCTACGGCTGGGGGCTGGCCTCACCCTGGGCCGGAGGTTGTGCGGCTTGCGCCTTGCGCATCTCTTCGATTTCAGCCGCCGTCTTGAAGTCGATCAGCTCGACCTGGAAGACGAGATCGGAGTTGGCCGGGATCGTTTCCGACGCCCGCTCGCCATAGGCCATCGCCGCCGGGATGCAGAGCCGCGCGATCGAGGTTCGGCTCAGCAACTGCAATCCTTCCGAGAAGCCCGGGATCACCCCGCCGACCGGCATCGGCGTCTGCATGTTCTGGTCGAACACCGCGCCGGTCGCGGCGAGATATCCGACATAGTTGATGAGGACCATGTCGTCGGCCGCCGGCCGTGCGCCGGTTGCCGCGCGCAGCATCGTGTAGCCGAGCCCAGACGGCGTCTTGGCGGTGCATGTGCGCTGTGAGGCGGGCACGATCGGCATCAGCGGCAGCGGGATGATCCCCGCATTCGGTTGAGCCGGCTTCGGCGACGTCGTCGCGGGCTCTGCCGCGCGC
This sequence comes from Sphingomonas zeicaulis, assembly GCF_050433225.1. NCBI lineage: Bacteria > Pseudomonadati > Pseudomonadota > Alphaproteobacteria > Sphingomonadales > Sphingomonadaceae > Sphingomonas > Sphingomonas zeicaulis. The sequence goes on from NZ_JBNPXQ010000001.1 coordinate 311,874, forward strand.
GCGGCCTGCACGCCGGCGAGCAGCGGCAGTGCCAGCAAGGGCAGGGAGATCCGGCAGATCAGGCGGGGCGTCAAGCGACGGAAGGCGTTCATCATCGCGCCATAGGCAGGATCGATGCGATCGGGCAAGCGGAAGGCGATCGGCGAGCCTCAAAACGAAATCGCCGGCAGCAGCGCGGGCCAAATCACCCGCGCCACCCCCGGCGATCATTACGTCGCGCGCGAAAGGCGCGCTATCCGTCCGGCCTTAGAACTGAACTGACCGGGCTCCCAGCGCGCCCGCCTTCGGCGGCGCGAACTTGGTCAGGTCGATGCCTTCGACGGCACTCTTATATTCCTCGGCGCTCGGGGTGCGGCCGAGGATGGCGGAGAGCACCACGACCGGCGTGGAGGCCAGCAGCGATTCACCCTTCTTCTCGGCGGAGTCCTCGACGACGCGGCCCTGGAACAGGCGGGTGGAGGTGGCGAGCACGGTGTCGCCCTTCTCCGCCTTTTCCTGGTTGCCCATGCACAGGTTGCAGCCCGGCCGCTCCAGATAGAGGATATTCTCATATTCGGTGCGGGTGGCGGTCTTCGGCTTCACATCGTCGAACTCGAAGCCCGAATATTTCTGGAGGATATCCCAGTCGCCCTCGGCCTTCAGCTCGTCGATGATGTTGTAGGTCGGCGCGGCGACGACGAGCGGCGCCTTGAACTCGACCTTGCCCTCGGCCTTCTCGATGTTCTTCAGCATCTGCGCGACGATCTTCATGTCGCCCTTGTGCACCATGCACGAGCCGACGAAGCCCAGATCGACCTTCTTGGTGCCGCCATAATAGGAAACCGGGCGGATCGTGTCGTGGGTGTAACGCTTGGAGACGTCCGGGTTGTTCACGTCCGGATCGGCGATCATCGGCTCGTCGATCACGTCCAGGTCCACGACCACCTCGGCGAAATATTTCGCATTGGCGTCGGGCGCCAGAGCGGGCTTTTCGCCCGAGCGGATCTCGGCGATGCGCGCATCGGCCTTGGCGATCAGCCCCGCCAGCGTGCCGGCGGCATTCTCCATGCCCTTGTCGATCATGATACGGATGCGCGACTTGGCGATCTCCAGCGACTCGATCAACGTCTCGTCCTGCGAGATGCAGATCGAGGCCTTGGCCTTCATCTCGGCGGTCCAGTCGGTGAAGGTGAAGGCCTGGTCGGCGAGCAAGGTGCCGATATGCACCTCGATCACACGGCCCTGGAACACATTGTCGCCACCGCACTGCTGGAGCATCTGCGCCTGCGTCGCGTGGACGACATCGCGGAAGTCCATGTGCGGCTGCATCGTGCCCTTGAAGGTGACCTTCACCGACTGCGGGATCGGCATGGTCGCCTCGCCGGTGGCCAGCGCCAGCGCGACGGTGCCCGAATCCGCGCCGAAGGCGACGCCCTTGGACATGCGGGTGTGGCTGTCGCCGCCGATGATGATCGCCCAGTCGTCCACGGTGATGTCGTTCAGCACCTTGTGGATCACGTCCGTCATCGAATGATAGACGCCCTTGGGATCACGCGCGGTGATCAGGCCGAAATTGTTCATGAAGGCCATCAGCTTGGGGATGTTGGCCTGCGCCTTCTTGTCCCACACCGAGGCGGTGTGGCAGCCCGACTGATAGGCGCCGTCGACCAGCGGCGAGATGACGGTGGCCGCCATCGCCTCAAGCTCCTGCGCGGTCATCAGGCCGGTCGTGTCCTGCGAGCCGACGATGTTGACCTTCACGCGCACGTCCGAACCGGCGTGCAGCACCTTGCCCGGCGTCACGCCCACGGCGTTGCGGTTGAAGATCTTTTCCACCGCGGTCAGGCCCTGACCCTCGATCGCGATTTCCTTGTTCGGCGCATAGACCGGGGTCGGCTCCACGCCCAGCGTCTCGGCCGCGAAGGTCTGGAGCTTCTTGCCGAAGACGATGGCGTAGGAACTGCCCGCCTTCATGAACTCCATCTTCTGGGGCGTGAAGGCGGCGGCGACGTCGACCAGTTCGTTGCCGGCTTCGTCGCGCAGCTTGCGGCCCTTCACGTCGATCGTCAGCACGGTACCCGTCGCGACCGAGAATTGCTCTTCCAGCACCGGGTTGCCGTCATTGTTGAGGATCGGCTTGCCGTCCTCGCCGAGCTTCTTGGTCCAGTTCTTCAGGTTGATGCCGATGCCGCCGGTCACGTCCACGGTGGTCGCGAAGATCGGCGAGATACCGTTGGTGCCGGCGACCACGGGCGCATAATTGACGAAGGGAACGTAGGGGCTGGACTGCTTGCCCGTCCACAGCGCGACATTGTTCACGCCGGACATGCGCGAGGAGCCCACGCCCATCGTGCCCTTCTCCGCGATCATCATCACCCGCTTGTCCGGGTGCTGCGCCTTCAGCGCCACGATCGCCTGCTGGCCCTCGGGCGAGATCATGCACTGGCCGTGCAGCTCGCGGTCCGAGCGCGAATGCGCCTGGTTGCCGGGCGAGAGCAGGTCGGTCGAGATATCGCCTTCGCCGGCGACGAAGGTGACGACCTTGATCTCGTCCTCGACGTCGGGAAGCTTGGTGAAGAACTCCGCCCTGGCGTAGCTTTCCAGCACCTCCTTCGCCACCGCATTGCCCGCCGCGAAGGCATCGCGCAGGCGGAACATGTCGGCGTCGTAGAGGAACACCTGGGTCTTCAGCACCTCGCCCGCCGCGACGGCGTGGGCGGCATCGTCACCCAGCGCGATGTCGAGCAGCACCTGGACGGAGGGGCCACCCTTCATGTGCGACAGCAGTTCCAGCGCGAACGCCGGCGTGATTTCCGGTACGCTTACTTCGCCCAGGATGATCCGCTTCAGGAACATCGCCTTTACGGCCGCGGCGCTCGTGGTGCCGGGCAGCGTGTTGTAGATGAAGAAATGAAGCGCGTCGGCGCGATGTTCGCTGCCGGCATCCTGGATCAGCGCGATGATCGCGTCGATGAGCCTGCCGTCATCGATCGGTTTGGGCGCGAGCCCCTGGACTTTCCTGCTTTCGATTTCGGCGAGATAATCCAGGTAGATGCTCATTATAAATCCACTGCCATGAAGTGCATGAAGCTGGGCGCAGCGCCACGGGCGGGCCGTGTTTGGCCCGGCCTGCGGCTGTCGGGGTCGCGCGTACGCGAACAGGGGCTGACTGGCAAGGCGGCGCAGGGGAGGGGAGGGCCGGGGTGCCCGACCTCGAGCGCAGAGGCGGCGGCTCGCCCCTCCCCTGAAGGCGAAGGGGAAATGCCATATAACAGCGCCCAGGGGGCGAGGCCGGGTGACGGATCGCGTCACCCAAATCCATCATGAAACCCGCCAGCCTCCCAGCACGCCCTCACTGATCGCCGCCCGCGCACGCTTGGCGATATCCAGCCGACCCACGGTTTCGCGCGGGTTGAGCACGCGAACGAACTCGGCATCCACCCTGTCGCGGGTGAGGCTGACGGTGACGAAGCCGATCGCGTTGACATCGCACCACAGCACGTCGCGGCTGGCCTCGGCAAAGGCTTCGCCCACCGGCCCCGGCGGCAGCAGCAATTCGCCGATCGAAGGGCCGGTTACGGTGGAGGCGGAAAGCTCCAGCCCGATCCGCTTCTCGCCGCGGTGCGATTCATTGATGAATGCCATGTGGCTGTCGCCGGACAGCGTCAGCAGGTTTGCGCCGCTCGCCTCGAACAGGTCGTAGAGCTGCTCGCGCTCGGCGGGGTAGCCGTCCCACGCGTCGAGGTTGAGCATCGGCAGCTTGTGGCGGGTCATCGCGCGGAACGGCGCCAGCGCGGGCTTGCCACCGGGAAAGCGCGTCAGGTCCGGATAGACGTAGCTCGACAGGATGGTCTGGCTGCCGAACAAGAACCAGGGCCGTCCGGCCGCGCCATGCGCTTTCAGTTCGTCGCGCAGCCAGTCGCGCTGCGCCGCGCCGATCATCTCGCGCCCGGGTGCGGCCAGCTTGCGGCGGAACCCCGCCACATCGGGTTCGAGGGCATAGCCGGCCGGTAGAGCCTTGCGGTCGAGCGTGGCCAGCGCTGCGGCGTCGGTCACCACCTTGGGGGCTGCGGGATCGCGCGCGTCGATCACGCGCATCTCCAGATCCTTGCCCAGCGAAAGCTGCTCGTCGCGCGCCTTCAGCCGCGTCTCCGGCATCGCCAATGTGGCGAGATCGCCGAAGGCGAAGCTGCGGTTGACGCCGAAAGGATCCGCGGGCGCCGGATCGCGGATCGGCATCCATTCGAGATAGGCCTGAACGGCGGCGCGCTTGCGCACCTCCCAGTCGCCATTGGTCTTGGGATCATGATGCTGGGCGCCATGTACCCAATCATCATTGGCGATTTCATGATCGTCCCACATGCACGCCCAGGCAGCGCGGGCATGCGCATCCTGCAGCGCCGGGTCGCGGCGCCATTGCGCGTAGCGCTGGCGATAATCGGCGAGGGAGACGGTGTCGTGCGCGGGTTCCACGGGGCGCAGCAGAGGCGCGCCGAGCGTGCCCTGCGGGCCATACTCGTAGATATAGTCGCCGATGAACAGCACGAGGTCGAGCCGTTCGCGCATCGCGATCGCGCGATAGGCGTGGAACTCGCCATACATGTACATCGCGCAGCAGGCGAGGACGAGGTCGAGCCGGTCGAGCCGCCCCGCCGGCAAGGTGCGCGTGCGGCCGATCGGGGATGTGGCGCCAAGCGCCTGGAAGCGATAGAAATAGTCGCGGCCCGGCTCCAGCCCTTCGGCGATCGGCTTCACCGTATGGTCGCGAGCCGCCGACGTTTCGAAGCTGCCGCTGGCGACGATCGCCCGGAAGCCGCGGTCCGCCGCGACCTGCCAGGTGCCGCGCACTGCGTCGCCGCCGGGCGCGGTCACCCGCGTCCAAAGCAGCACGCTGTCCTGCGCCGGATCGCCGCTCGCCACGCCATGGGCGAAGGGCCCGCGCGCCTGCGCCGCCGCGGGGCCGGCGGCGAGCAGAAGCCCGCCCGCCGCCGAACCCGCCAGAAGCGCGCGCCGTGTCAGCGCGCCCATCAGAAGCGCGCGCCCACCGAGACGCCCCAGGTGCGCGGCGCGCCGCTGATCCGCGCCACGTTGGAGGCACCGGTGGAATAGACCGTATCGGTCAGGTTGCGGACGAAGCCGGCGATCGACCAGCGCTTGTCGAGGCGCAGGTCGACGCGCGCGTTCACCAATGTGAAGTCGCCGGCCTCGCTGTTGTTGTCGAGATTGCCGTAATAGGTGCTGACGAAGCGGGCATTGACCTGCGGGATCAGCGACACGCGCTCGCTGAGCGGCAGTTCGTAGCGGATCATGCCGTTGATGGTCATGTTCGGCGCGAATGGCAGGTCGCTGCCAACGCGACGCAGCCGTTCCGCCTCGGTGCCGGTTTCGATCTCGAGGATCTCGGTGTCGAGCAGCGCGACGCCGAGGTCGAGATCCAGGTTGCGCACCGGCTTCGCGCGAACGCTGAGTTCGGCGCCATAGGAGCGCGCCTTGCCGACATTGGTGCGCACCGCGGTGGAGGCGCCGTCATAGACGACGGTCGAGCCGGCCTGGATGTTGGAGAAGTCGTAATAGAAGGCGGCGGCTTCGATCTGCACCGGCCCGCCGCGCGGCAGGAACTTCACGCCGGCCTCATAGGCCCAGACTTCCTCGGAATCGAAGGCATTGGCCTCGGGTGCGGACCAGATCGTGGTGCCGTCGAACCCGCCGGCGCGGAAGCCGCGACCGATCGAGGCATAGGCGCGGGCGCTGTCGCTCAGCTCATAGCTGATCGTGGCGCGGCCGGAGGGGCTGGTTTCCTTCATCCTGTTGTCGAAGATCGCCGGCAGGTCGAACACGCGGCCCGCCACCGTCAGCCCATAGGGATCGAGGTCGAGCGTGCTGCCGTCGAACCGCCCCGTCTCGTGCGTCAGCCGGATGCCGGCCTCGACGCGCAGGCGCGGCGCCACCAGCACGTCGACATTGGCGAAGCCGGCGAAGCTTTCGCGGTTCTGCTTGTAATCCGCCTCGAAGATGGTGCGGTACGTGTCTGAGCCGTCGAGGATGCTGTAGAGATCCACCGAGTCCCGGAAATAGGCGCCGCCGACCGTCCAGTTGAAATTGCCGGCATCGCGGTTCTGCAGGCGGACCTCGACCGAGCCCTGATGGATCTTGTCCTTGTAATCGATGTCGAAGGTGCGGGTCGGCTGACCGTCGTCCCAGTCATAGTCGCTGTCGAGGAATTCATAGCCGGCAAGCGCGGTCAGCATCGCCGAGTCGCCGATTTCCTGATTGAGCGTGACCGACGCGCCCCAGCTCTTGCGCTTCCGACGGGCATCTAGATTGCTGTAATAGCTGCGCGGCGGCAGCCCCAGATTGGCGCGCTCGGACTGGCCCTGGCCACCATCATCCTTGAAGGCATGGACGTTGAACAGCAGTTCGGTCGGGCCGTTCATGCCGATCGAAAGCAGCGCGCGGGCGCCGTAGAAATCCACGCCGGCGGCTTCGTCCGACCGGCCCGGATCGATGATCGGCGGGATCACGCCCGGCACCGGCGTCGTGCCGCCAAGGCCGTTGGCGCCCAGCCGGGTGAGGAAGCCGTCGGTGCGGTCGTACAGCCCCGACACGCGCAGCGCGATCGTTTGGCTGAACGGCACGTTCACCGCGCCTTCGGCGCGGAGCGTGTTGAAGCTGCCATAGTCGACGAAGGCAAGGCCCTCGACATGCGTGCTCGGCTTGTTGGAGATCACGTTGACCGCACCGGCGGTGGTGTTGCGGCCATAGAGCGTGCCCTGCGGCCCCTTGAGCACCTCGACGCGCTGCACATCGAACATCTGGCCGCCGATCAGCGCCGAGGATCCCTGGTAGATGCCGTCGAAATGGACCGCGGCGGACGGATTGCCGTTGGGGCGGAAGTCATCGAAGCCGATGCCGCGGATTGTGAAATTCTGCACCGTGCTGCCGCCGACCAGCGGAGTGGTGACGATCACGCCCGGCGTATGCTGCGACAGGTCGACGAAGCTCTTCACCCCATCCTCGCGCAACTGGTCGCCGCCGATCGCCTGCACGGCGGCGTTGACCTCGAGCAAGGTCTGCTCGCGCTTCTGCGCGGTCACGACGATATCGCCGCCGCTCTCGTCTTCGGCGTGCTGGGCGAAGGCGGGCATGGCGGTGCCGGCAAGCAACAGTGCGGCGAGCGCCGGGATGGCGCTGCCGGAGCGGATGGACAACATTTGGACCCCCTTGAATCTGGACGCTGGCATCGGCCAGTCGATTGGCTTCGTCGCCCTCAGATCTCTCGTTTCATGCTGGCTGCGTAACGCCAGTTCTATGTTGAGAGCGGCTGTTAGGGGTGGAATGAGACAGGAAAATTACACGCCATGAATTTTCCAGAGCGTGATGAAATTGGGTGGTCAAGGTATCTGGACATAACGGCCGTTCAACCCAAGATGTCCGTCATCCCGGCTCAAGGCCCGGATGACGTAGTGACTCGTGATATCCGGCGCATCTCAGCGTATTCCCGCCAGCGCCGCTGCAGCGTCCAGCACCCCGTCGCCCGGCCCCGCCACATCCGGCGAGAGCGCCAGCGCTTCGTTCAGGATCGCGCGTCCCTTGATCCAGATGGCGAAACCCGCCGCGGCCGGCCGGCCGAGTTTCAGCGCGTCCGGCCACAGCAGCCGGCTGCTGCGGTGGATGCCGAGCCCCTCGATCACCCGCAGCTTCAGCATCAGCGGCACGAGTTCGGGCTGGCGGGGTGCGGCCATGCCGAGCTGGCCCAGGATACGGGCATAGTTCACATAGAAGCCGGCGGGCGCGTCGCCCTCACCGGGCCGGGTGGCGCGTTCGAGTTCGGTGCGCCAGCGATCGGCGTCGGCGGCGGGCTGGCGCGCATCGGGTTCGTCGACGTTGAGCATGCTCGGCAGTCCGCGCATCATCGCGTGCCACACCGCCGCGTTCACGAAGGAGGCGAAGTCGCCATAATGATAGACGATCAGCGACGGCGTGACCGCCGCCTCGCTGGCCAGCCGCCGCACGTTTAGCCCGGCTAGCCCCTCGCGGATGATCGTGGCGGCGGCGCAATCGAGCAGCCGCTCCATCGCCGCGCCCGGCGGCGCCGTCATCGTCTCGTCCGGAAAGCGGCCCGCCATCAGCCAGTCGATCGCCGCGGTGGACGCGCGGCGATCGACTGGCGTGCCGGCCTGGCACTCGAACAGCGCGGTCAGCGTGCCGCGCAGCAGCAGCGCATAGCCGGGCTCTCCGCCCAGCGCCGATGCGAAGCCCAGTTCGATGATGCTGCAGGTGGCGATCACGTCGGCCAGCGGCGCGAAGGGACCGTCGTCGAGCAGCGCGTGCCAGAAGGCGCGGCGCATCGCGTCCCAGTCGCGTAGCAGCGGCGCCGCGTCCGGAAACTGGCGATGGCGGAACAGCAGTTCCAGGCAGACGCGACTGGCCGGGTCGCGGCTCTGGTCGAGGATGTAGAAGGCGATCGCGGCGGCGAGATCGTCGGGCGTCTGCGGCAGCCCGGCCAGCTTCGCGCGCAGCGCCTCATGCGCGGCGGCGCTGCGTGCCACCGCATCCTTCATGGTGGCGAGCAGCAGCCCGTCCTTGCCGCCGAAATGCTGGAACACCGCGGTGGTGCTCTTGCCCACCGTCGCGGTGATCGCGCGCAACGAGAGGCTGTCGATCCCCGCAGTCGCCACCGCCGCGAGGGTCGCGGAGATCAGGTCCGCGCGCAGATCGCGCGGATGCGTGTCATCCGTTGCCATGCATCACGCTGTTGCCCATCGCCCCATCCGGCGAGCGATGCGCCAGCAACGGGCGGCAGGGCAAGCCCGGATCGCAAGCGAACTTCGGCAGGCTGCATCATGGCCAACCCCGCGCATCGCGGCTAGGCTCGGCGCTGCCACGCCGGGCCCGCGCCGTAACCGGAACATCCGGTTGCGCTTGCGAGTCTGGCTGGCGCGCCTGCACTTTGACCCGCGCTTTGGCCCGCACTCTGGATCGAGACCATCGAATGACCCCTGTCGCCAGACCCTCCCTTTTCCTTGTCGCCATTCTCGGCCTCACGGGTGCGGCGCCCGCCGTCGCGCAGACCTATCCGGCGAAGGAGGTCGGCAGCTGGACAGTGGCGGCGAGCAGGGACGGGCAAGGCTGTTTCCTCACCCGAACCTATGATCGCCCCGGGCAAACGACGCTGCTCGTCGGGCTTGAGGTGGATGGCGACAATCATGTCACGCTGCTCAACGCCAATTGGTCGATCAAGCCGAAGGACGAGGTGAAGCTGAATTTCCGCCTCTCCAAGGCCACCTATACCGATCGCTTCGCGGTGGGGATGGAATCGGAAGCCAAGAAGGGGTTCGTCACCAGCTTCCCCGCGAAATTTCTCGCCGATTTCGCGGCGTCGACCACGCTGGACATCGCGCGCGGCAAGGTGCCGGTGGAGAAACTTGGGCTCGACGGCAGCGCCGCTGCGGTCAAGGAGTTGCGGCGCTGCGTGTGGATCCACAAGGCCAAGGGGCTGGGAATCGAAACGGGCAAGGAGCGCGCGGACGGCATTCCAGCGGACCCGTTCGCCACCGATCAGGACGCCAGGCCGAAGAAATGATGTGGGTCGCACGCTGCGCAGATTCGCGTGGTTTGCGCCGAGTGGTGCCCGGCTCAAGGCGAAAAAATGGCCGTTTTCCGCTGATCGGAACGGATGCACGGTCGATCAGAATCCGATTGGCGGAACTTTGGCGGTCCGCTTGGATTGTACCGTTGGATTAACGATACGGAATAATATATGTCGCACTCTCTGATGAAACTGGCTCCCGCGGTTGTGCTTTTGGCTGGCGCGGTTGGCCTCAGTGGTTGTGCAACCAAATCCTTCGTAAGGGAGCAGATCGCGCCGGTCAGCCAGCGCGTCGACACGCTCGAAGCAAGGCTTCAGGAGACCGACGGCACCGCCAAGACCGCGCTGGCGGAAGCGCAGGCCGCCTCGCAGGCGGCGCAGGCCAATGGCCAGCGCATCGACCAGCTCGGCGCCCGCGTCGACGGTGCCGAACAGCGCATCGCCGCGCAGGAAAATGCGCGGAAGCGTCCCCGCAACTAATGGTTTCGGGTCGGCCCCTGCCTGCCGACCCGCATAATTAGTCCCCCCGAAACGGTCGTCGCGTCATGCGGCGGCCGTTTCCTTGCGAGCAGCCAGACATCGATGATCAAATGCTTTCCGGCGCTGGCGGCGCTGGCCCTTGCGCTCCCCACCGCGGCCATCGCGGTTCCCCCCGAAGCGACGCAGCAGGCGGCCGACAGCGCCGCCGTCGAGGAGAAGCCCGGCCCGTCGATCGGCGCCCAACGCGTGGCGGATTGGGTCGCCTCCTCGGGCGACAATGCCGCGCTGCCCTATCTCATCATCGACAAGCCCACCGCCTCGGTGCGGCTGTTCGACGCCAAGGGGAAGATGCTGGCAGAGGCGCCGGTACTGATCGGCATCGCGCTGGGCGACGACGCCACCCCCGGCATCGGCGCCAAGAGTCTTTCGGAGATCGGTCCGGCCGAGAAGACCACGCCGGCCGGCCGCTACCTCGCCAAATTCGGCCTCGCAGTGGGCAAGGAACGGGTGCTGTGGGTCGATTACGCGACGTCGGTCGCGATCCACACGATCCCCAAGACATCCCCAAAAAAGGAACGCCGCCGCCAGCGCATGCTCTCGGCGACGCCCGACGACAACCGCATCACCTTCGGCTGCATCAACGTGCCGATCGCCTTCTATGGCAAGACGCTGCGGCCGCTGTTCCAGAAGAAGGGCGGCTATGTCTATGTGCTGCCCGATACCAAATCGGTGGAAGAGGTGTTCCCCCGCCTGCGCGTCGAGGCGCTGAAGGCCGGCGGCGCGGGCTGATCCGCACGCGCCGCCGGCGTCCGCCGCCCGGTCAGGCGGCGGCGTATGTCGGCTGGAGCACCGCCTCGACCAGCGCCGCCTCGCGCAGATGGCCGGCTTTCTCATCATAGTCGGGATCGGCGACCATGTCCGTGAACGCCTTGCGGCTGGGATAGCGCACGAGCGCGACCATGTCCCATGCCTGCCCCGCCTCGGCCGACAGCGCCGGCAACCCCTCACCGACATAGACCAGTTCGCCACCATAGCGCCCGAGCAGCGGACCGACCGCGGCGATATACTCGTCATAGCGCTCGCGTCCGCCATCGGGCCGGAAGCGCAGCAGGTTGAGCATGACGATGGGCCGGTCGTCGGTCTCGGCGGCAAAGCGCTGCAATTCGCTTTCGATCAGCGTGATCATGGTCGTTCCTCTTAGCTGTGGCCGGCAGGTTGGGAAGCGAGGCCCGCCAGAAACCCCGTCAGCGCCGCATTGACCTGTTCCGCCGCTTCGAGCTGCGGCCAGTGCCCGGCCTGTTCGATGGAAAGAAAGCCGCGCAGCCCGGGCAGCGCCGGGCGCAACGCCGCTTCGCTGGGCTGGCGCACTGCATTCAGCCCGTCCCGTCCCCCGGTCAGGAAGAAGGATGGCTGGGGGACGACCGCGCCGGCATAGGCGCGCCCGACCAGCGCATAGAACGAGTCGATCGCGCGGTAATAGTTGAGCCCGCCGTGGAAGCCGGTTTCGGCGAAGCTCGCTACCGCTTCCTCGATATAGGCGGGATCGATCGTGCGCAGCGGTTCGGGCGCAGGGCGCAGCAGCCCCCGTGCCGGGTCGAAGGGATCCCAGCGCAGACCCTCGGGTGCCTGGCCCGACGTCCAGTAATAATTGCCCGGGATCGTGGTTGCGGCATCCACCCAGGCGGCATCGGCTTCGGGCCGGATCTGGGAGAACATGTAGAAATCGTCCTTTCCCGCCGCACGCAGTTCGTCGAGAAAGGTCGGGCCGCCGGGCTGGATGAAGGGAACGCTGATCCCGAACACCGCCGTGAAGCGGTCCGGACGCAGCATCGCTGCGGTCCAGGCGACGTTCGCGCCGAAATCATGCCCGACGACGGCGGCGGTCGCAATGCCCAGTGCGTCGAGCACCGCGACGAGATCGCCGACGCAGTGCACCGCCATATAGGCCTCGGCCTCCTCAGGCGCGTCGCTCTCGCCATAGCCGCGCATGTCGAGCGCGATCGCCCGCCAGCCGGCATCGGCCGCAGCCTGCATTTGCGACCGCCAGCTCGACCAGATCGCCGGAAAGCCGTGGCAGAACAGGATGGCGGGGCCGCTGCCCTGTTCGACGACGTGCAGCCGAATGCCGGTCGCATCTATGTGATGATGGCGCATCTCGATTCTCCTCGCCATCTCTGCTAATACATGTGTATTGAGTTGGCAATACGAGTGTATTGGAGAAGTGCGTGGCTGACGATCAGCGGGAGGCTTTGCTCGAAACCGGGGTGGCGCTGGCGCATGCGCGCGGCTTCGGAGCGACCGGCGTGCGGGAGATCACCGCGGCGGCGGGGGTTCCCCAAGGCTCCTTCACCAATCATTTCCGTTCGAAGGAGGCGTTCGGCGTGCTGCTGCTCGATCGCTATTCCGCGCGCATCGAAGGAATCATGCGTGAAACTTTGGAGAATGAGGCGCTGCCGCCGGAAGAGCGGCTGATCGGCTATTTCGATCGGATCGCTGCAAATGCCGCTGCGCTGGAATGGCAGCGCGGCTGTCTGGTCGCAGATCTTTCCGCAGAGATCGCATCGCATGGCGAAGCACTGCGTGCCGGGCTGCAAGCGGCACTCGAACGGCAATCCGCGCGGTTCGAGGCGGCCGTCGCAGCGGTCTTTCCCGGGAACGATAGCGATCTCGGCGCCGTTCTGCTCGCAGCGTGGCACGGTACACTGCTGCGCACCAAGGTGGAGCAGACGCCGACGGCGATCGATCGCTTCCGCCGCGTGCTTGCCGCCCTTATCGCGGCCAGACAGGAAGGATAGGTTCGCAGTGTCGGAAAACCCCCGGTCCGTCTCTTTCAGGAATGGTGATCTCGATCTCGCAGGGGCGCTGCACCTGCCGCCCGGCTTCGATGCCGGGCGCCGATATCCGGCACTGGTGATCGCCACGCCCGGCAGCAGCGTGAAGGAACAGATCGGCGCGGTCTACGGCCGCAAGCTGGCCGCGCACGGCTTCGTCGTGCTGGTGTTCGACCCGGCCTATCAGGGGCAGAGCGGCGGCTTCCCCCGCGACCGGGAAGATCCGGCGACACGCATCGAGGATATACGCTGCGGCGCCGACCACCTCGTTACCTTGCCGTTTGTCGCGGAGGACCGGATCGGGCTTCTCGGCATCTGCGCAGGCGGCGGCTATGCTGTGAGCGCGGCGATGATCGACCGCCGCTTCAAGGCGCTGGGCACGGTGGTGGCGAGCAATATCGGCCGTGCGTTCCGCCAGAACGAAAACACGCCGAACGCGGTCGAAGACGTGCTGGAGGCAGTCGCGCGCCAGCGCACCGCGGAGGCGCGGGGCGCCGCGGTGCGTCGCGACAACTGGCTGCCCGACACGCCGGAAGATGCCGCCGCCGCAGGCATCACCGACCGCGACATGCTGGACGCGATCGACTTTTACCGCACCCCGCGCGGACGCAACCCGCACTCCACCAACCGCCTGCATTTCGAAAGCATGAGCCGCATCCTCGGCTTCGACGGCTTCCACCTCGCTGAACAGCTTCTCGTCCAGCCGGTGCTGGTCGTGGTCGGCGGCCGCATCGGCACCACCTTCTCCTATGCCGACGGCAAGCAGCTTTACGAGCAGGCCCGCAACCGGCGCGGGTTCGTCGCCGTGGAGGGGGCAGGGCATTACGACCTCTACGACAAGGACGAATATGTCGATCAAGCGGTGGCGGCGCTGGCCCCATTCTTCAAGCAGCAGCTCGGAGCGTGATGTCCTCCCGAGCGCAGCCCGGGAGCACAACGGTCCTTAACGTGGCAGCTTCAGGATCTGCTCCTCGGCCACCAGTCGCTTGCTCAGCTTGCCATAATCCACATCCTGCACCGCCACCCCATCGGCGATGGCGATATCGGCCGCCGCCGCCGCCGACTGTCCGAGGATCATGAACACCGGCTCCATCCGGATCGAACCATAGGCGATGTGCGATGCGGAGAGGGCGACGGGTACGAGCAGGTTGGTCGCGTCCTGCTTCTTCGGCACGATCGCGTCATAGCTGATCGGATAGGCGCCGCCGGGATCGACCTCGATATTGCCCTCGTTCCGCGCGAAACCGCGGGCATCGACGATGCGCTGCACATTGTGCGAATCCATGTTGTAGGATCCCATGCCCACCGGTCGCGGGGTCGCCTTGGTGCCGCGCAAATGTGGTTCGGCCATCACGAAGTCGGAAACCATGCGCCGCGCCTCGCGGACATACATCTCGCGCGGCCAGTGGCCGTTCTCGGCGAACTCGTCCTTGCAGAGGCCCCAGCGCGACATTTCCGCACGGGTCTCCGCCGGCACGCCGGGATCATTGGCCATGAACCAGAGCAGCCCCTGCTGGTAGGTCCGGTGCTCCGCCGCGATCGCGGCGCGTTCGGCATCGCTACCCTCGGGATAGCGATAATTCATCCCGATATTGTCGAAGGAAAAGGCGCCGTAATTGTTGGTGTCGGTCTTGCCGTTGGGGATGCGATCGAACTTCTTGAAGAAGGTCCGATAGCCCGCGTCCATATAGCGCTTGAGCAGGGCATACTGGCCGGCGTCATAGCCTGCAGGCTTGGGCAACGGAACGCGGTTGGCGGCGACGTCGGTCAGGCACATGCGGAAGGTGTAGGCTTGGATCTTGCTGTCGGCGCTGCCGTCCGGCGCGGGCTTTTCCGCGCTGATCCGCGGCAACAGGCCGGACCTCGGATCGCCAGGCACGCGATAGGGATCGACGTCGCGCTCGAACTGATGATTGGTGGTGTTGGCGAGCTGCACGCCGTTCAGCGTCTCGCCATAGGTCGCATTGGCCTCGCGACCCACCGCGAAGCGCACGTCGGCACCCGCCATCAGGTCGCCCTCGTAACTCGCGTCGATGAAGACCTTGCCGGCGAAACGCGTGCCCGCAGTCGAGCGGAAGGCGATGATCCGGCCGTCCTTCGTCTCGACGCCGCTTGCGCCGCGATCGATCGGCTGCGACCGGATGACGGTGGCGCCCGCCGCCTTCACCCAATCCTCGAGGATGCGCTCGGCGACATGCGGCTCGAACTGCCACATCGCCGCGCCATCGACGAAATTCTCCGCGCGCTCGGGCCGCTTGGCGAGCGTCCAGGCGGCGGGATCGTCATAATGGCGCTTCACCCGCCGGTAGAATTCCAGCGAGAGCCCGCCGATCGCGCGATGATTGCCGGTGTCGGACCAGCCGAGCCCGTTGGTCGTCATGCCGCCCAGATAGGCGTCGCGACAGATGAGGGTGACGCTGCGGCCGAGCCTGCGGCCCTCGATCGCGGCGATCACGCCGCCGGCGGTGCAGCCATAGATAACGATGTCTGCCGCCGGTGGCGGCGTTTCCGCCTGCGCGGGCGCCACCGGTGCGAGCAGCGTCAGCAGGGTTGCCGCCAGCGCGGCGGTGCGAATGTAGGCCATCAAACGCATCCTTCAGAACGTCGCCGCGACGCCGAAGAAGATCCGGCGATCCTCGCGTGACGAATTGAGCAGACGCGCGCGCGTCTGCAGATATTGGCGGTCGATCTCGCGGGTCAGGTTGATCGCTTCCACCGTCAGCCGGATGTTGCGGGTGAGGTTGACCTGCCCGGAAATGTCGAGCTGGCCGCGCGCCTCTGCATAGGAACTGCCGCCCGCCGCGGCGCCGCCCTGACCCAAGAGGTAGGAACTGCGGTAGATATAGGCGGCGCGCAACGAGAAGGTCTCATCCTCGTAGAAACCGATCAGATTGTAGCTGTGCTTGGATAGGCCGGGCAGCGGCAGCGCCGCCTGCGTCGCCTCGTCGATCAGCGGCGTCTCGCTGTCGACATAGGTGTAGTTGGCTTGAATGCCGAGATTGTCGAATGGCGCCGGCAGGAAGCTGAGCGATTGCTGGTAGGCGACCTCGAAGCCCTTGATCTTGCCCGCCTCGCCATTGACGGGCTGGGTGATCTGGAAGGTGCCGAACTGTTCGGACAGACCAGGGATGAATTCTTCCTGCGTGACGTTGATCGTGAAGGAATCGACATCCTTGTAGAAGGCGGCGAAGGTCAGCGCGCTCGACGGCTGGAAATACCATTCCAGGGTCACGTCATATTGCGTCGCCTCGAACGGTCGCAGATTGGGGTTGCCGCGCGAACCGGTGCGCGACACGAACAGCGGCACGAAGCTGACGCCGACATCGCTGAGGCTGGGCCGAGCCACCACCTTCGCCGCGGCGGCGCGCAAGGTCAGGGTGCGGCTGAGGTCGAGCGAGACGTTGGCGCTGGGCAGCCAATAATCGAACGTTGATTTGGATGCGGTCGCCTCGGTGTCCGAAAGGAAGCCGGACGAGATGCGCTCGAAGCTGATATAGCGCACGCCGGCATTGCCCGAGATCGGCAGCGATCCGATCTCCCCCTCGAAATTGCCCTTGGCGTAGAAGGCGATGGTATCCTGGTCGACATCCTTGATCGAGACACGCCCGAACGGGATGTTCTCCGCGCGCGGGATCGGCAGGTTGAAGGCGTCGCGCGCTGCATTCTTGTCGGTGGTGCCGCCCAGGAAGTCGCGCGGGAAGTTCCCGCTGACGCCGGGGAAGAAGCTGCCCTGGCTGTTGTCGTAGACGAGCCCCGGCAGCTCATCGACGGTCAATATGCCGTCGCCATTGCGATCGCCGATGCCGAGCAGGCTCGCGGCGGAGGGAATGTTCTGCGGCGCTTCCGAATAGAATTGGATGGTCTCGAAGCGGGTGCCGGTCTCGATCGATTTCAGCGGGCCGAAATCGGTCATGATCTCGAAATCGACGCGCGCGTCATAGCCGACATTGTCGGTGATGAAGTCATTCTCGAAGATCGAGGCGAGCTGGTACTGGCCGGGATCATCGCGGTTGAAATTGGTGTTCAGCGACAGATCAGGCACGGGATTGCCCGCGGACAGATCGTAGCTGGCGTTCGTGATGTTGCCCGCGCGTGGCACCACGACATAGGTGAAGGAGGCGCCGGGGCCGCCATCGGTGCCCTTGCCCTTGCTGTAGGAGGCGTCCACCGACACCTTCACCCGCTCGCCATCATATTTGGTCGAGAAGCCGAGGTTGGTGGAGCGGAACTCGGTCGGCTCGTCATAGACCAGCGGGCGCAATGTCACGCCGTTGAACGTGCCGCTGATCACGGTGCCATTCTGGTCCGCCACCGCGTTGACGTCATTGTCGTTGAATAGCACCTGGTAGTTCTGGCTGTTGCGTTCCCGCTTCAGCCGTGAATAGGTGCCGTCGAGGATGATCTCCCAATCCTCGGCGGGGCGATATTGCAGCGATCCGTTGAGCGTCAGCCGCTTTTCCTTGCGATCGTAGATGCGCGCCATGAAGCGGTTGGGGCGGAAAAGGCCGGGATCGTTCACCCCGTCGCCATCACCGTCGATATTGTTGGTCCGCGTCCAGCCGCCGCTGTCATAGCTGTAGCCGCGGGTTTGGATGTCCGAATAGGCGGCGCTCGCGAGAATGCCGAAGCGGTCGCCGAAATTCTTGGAGATCAGCGCAGATCCGCGATAGCCGAGATGGTCGGCCTGATCGGTATAGGCGCCCTGCACGCGGCCGCTGGCGACGAAATCGTCAAGCTCCAGCGGGCGCTTGGTCTTCAGGTTCACGGTGGCGCCCAACGCGCCTTCCGGCATGTCCGCCGAAGGAGACTTGGCGACGACGATGCTCGAGATGATTTCCGGGCTTACCGACTCCAGCGAGGCGCTGCCGCCGGCGCCCGGGCCGAGGAAGGTGCGACCGTTGATCTCCAGCCGGTTCTGCGAAATGCCGCGGACGGTGAAGTTGGAACCGTCGCCCTCGCGCCGAGTGATCTGCACGCCGGTGATGCGGCTCATCGATTCCGCGACATTCTGGTCGGGCAGCTTGCCGATATCCTGCGCGGTGATGACGTCGACGATCGTGTCCGCGCGCCGCTTGACGTTGATCGATTCCTGCAGCGAAGCGCGGATGCCGGTGACGACAATGTCTTCCGCCGGCGCCTCGGGCTCGGGCGGCGGGGCGGCTTCGGCGGCGGCTACGGGCGATGCAGCATCCTGTGCGGCGAGGCTGGCGGTCGCCAGCCCGGTGCGGGCCGCGGTCTGCCGCCGCTTGAGCACGATCGCGCCGGCGGCCTTCACCGGCACGAGGTCGGTACCCGACAGCAGCATGGACAGCGCGGTGCTGACGTCGATCGTGCCGCGCACCGCATTTACCGTGATGCCGTCCGCGATCGGGCCGGAAACGAGGATCTGGATGCCGGCCTGGTGCGCGAACAGCGGGATGCCGGTCTGCGCGGGCTGCGCGGCGACGTCGAACCGCCGCACCTGCGCCGCGGCCTGCGTGGGGGCGGCTGCGCACAGGATCGCCGTTGCGATCGTGCCGAGCAGGTAGTGCCGCGTCTGGGCCATCATCGTCTCTCCCTGTTGGTCGGGCGCACCTGTCCCCGGTGCGCTCCCGATGATATGAGTCGATGCGGTGGGGTTTCCGTCAGGGCGTCGGCGGTTTTTTGCGCGACAGCCGAATTTCGGTGGGCGTGGTCGTCACCTCGACATCGATCGAGGTGGCGAGCGTCGCGGCGAAATCCTCCGGCTTGTCGATCTGGAACAGGCCGACGAGGCGCTCGTCGGCAAGGCCGGGATCGGCGATCACGAGCTGGCGGTGGTTGTAGCGGTTGAACTGCTCCACTGCGCTCGCCAGGCTTTCATTCTCCAGCGCGATCTCACCACTGCGCCATGCCAGCGCGCGTTCGATCCGCGCCGGTGCAGTGCCTACCGCGGGGGCCGCTCCGGCGACGGTAAAATCGGCGAATTGCCCGGCCTTGAGAATGGTCATCGCGCCATCCGCATCCCGCGGCCATACCGCGACGATCCCCTCGGTCACCGTCACCTGCACGCCATCCGCCCCGCGGCGCACCGAAAAGGCAGTGCCCACCGCGCGTGCCTGCGCAATGCCGGCATCGACGATGAATGGGCGCGTCCGATCCTTGGCGACCTGGAACCAGGCCTGTCCACTTTCCAGCGCGACGCGGCGGGTGTCGCTGCTGAGCATCACCCGCATCTCGCTGCTGGTGTTGATCGTGGCGACCGACCCGTCGCCCAGCGGCAGCCGGCGGATCTCGCCGCGCGCAGTGACGACGCGCTCGCCGCGCGTTCGTGTCCAGCCGATCATGCCGGCGACCGCGGCGGCCATCGCGCCGCCGATCCCTGCCAGCATCAGGCGGCGGCTGGGCTGGCGATCGTTCGCCGCCCCGATCTCGGCCTTCTCCGGCGCAAGCGCACGGTCGATCGCGCTCAGCCCGGCCATCGCCCGTAGCAGGGCGCCCGCATGCCGCGGATCGCGTGCCAGCCAGGCGTCGAGCGCGGCTTCCCCCGCCGCGTCGAGCGGGTGGCGCAGCGCCCAGGCGGCGGCTTCCTGTTCAGCGCGTTCGTGCACGGGATGCCGCCTTCGTTGTCGCCGTGCCGGGGCCTTCGGCCGGTTCGGTCATCAGCTTCAGGATCGTGCGCAGGCTGCGGCTCGCCTCATTCTCAACGATCACTTCGCTGACGCCGAGCGTCGCGGCGATCTCCTTCTGACTGATCCCCTCAACGCGCCGCATCAGGAAGATGCGCCGAGCGCGATCGGACAAGGTGGCAAGGGCCGCCTGCACCCGCCCCAGTTCCTGTCGCGCCACGGCAACACGCTCCGGCGAGGGCAGGTCGCTGTGGAGATGATCCGCGTCGGTGTCGGCAATGGGCTCGATGCGCACAACGGTGGCGGTGCGGCGCTGGCGATATGCCAGATTGCGCGCCATCGTGAACAGATAGGCGCGCGGCGATCCGATGCCGGACACGTCGGGCAATTGGGCGAGGCGGCAATAGCATTCCTGCACGATATCCTCCACGTCGTCCGCAGCGACGAAGCGTCGCTGCAGCCAGATCCGCAGATCGCGTTCATGCGGCAGGATCTCACGCCCCACCCAGTCAGCCAACGCCTCGCGTTCCGTGGTTTCTCTCCTCTCCCTTCCCCTTTGAGCCGCGGGGTAGGATATTCCGTCAGACGCGCGGATAAAATTGTGCGTGGTGATCGGTGGCATTTTTCCTCCCCGGCTCGGCACGGGGAGGGATATTCAGATCACATCGTCTGCATGTCATAGACGACGACGCGCTGCCACAGATGGCTGCATTTCTTCACGAATGCCTGATGGATCGCATGATCCTGATAGGTCTTCTGGTCGACCGCATTGTCGAAATACATCAGTTCCGACACGTCGTAGCTCGCATCCACCACGTCGCGGTTCTCGGTGGGGGCGGGGGTGCCGATCAGCAATGTGCGGATCACCGGGATCGCGCGGAGCGTCTCCAGGCCGGCGATCAGCGCCGCACGATCGGCCTGGGATCCGGGGTTCTTGAGCCAGAAGAAGACGTGGTGGACCAGCGCCGCGGCGGGTGCGGCGGCGCCTGCCGCGGTCGGTACCAGCGCCGCGCCGGCGCCGCCTATGGCCATCATTGCTGCAATCTCCCTTCGGGTGACGTCCATCGCAATTCTCCTGTAGCCCGTTCCGCCCGCGGCGGCATCGAAGTGGATTCCCGCTCGACGATGCTGTGGTCGAACAGTTCGTCGGCGGTGGTGGCGCTGGCCATGCCGTCCAGCGCGGCGATCAGGCAGTGGGTGGCGCGATAGGCCATTTCCTCTACCGGCTGGCCGACCACGGTCAGCGGCGGCCAGATGCGGGAGGCGAC
Source organism: Sphingomonas zeicaulis (assembly GCF_050433225.1). NCBI lineage: Bacteria > Pseudomonadati > Pseudomonadota > Alphaproteobacteria > Sphingomonadales > Sphingomonadaceae > Sphingomonas > Sphingomonas zeicaulis. The sequence goes on from NZ_JBNPXQ010000001.1 coordinate 332,608, forward strand.
GATGGTGTCGTCAAATCCCGTCACCGCAAGATCGCCGGGCAGGCGCAGCCCGAGATGATTGGCATGGGCGATCACGCCTGCGGCCAGATCGTCGCTGGTGCAGATGATCGCGCTCGGCGGATCGGCGCGCTCCAGCAGCGCGCGCCCGGCGGTGAGCCCGGCGGCATGATCAAACTCCAGCCCGTGCAGCACCAGTTCCGGTTGCTCGGTTACGCCATGGGCGACCAGCGCGGCGCGGAAGCCGTCGAGCCGCGCCTGCACCACGCTATAGGCGTCCGGCCCCGCGACATAGGCGATGCGGCGGTGGCCGCGGGCGAGCACCCGCTCGGTGATCGCGATCATCGCGGCGCGATTGTCGATGCGGACGGTGGTCAGGCCGGGCAGGGACTTGCCGGTCGCGATCGCAGCCACCGGCACGGCAAGTGCTGCGAGCGCGGCGGAGCCGCTCAGCATTTCGGCGACGGGAGGGACGAGCAGCAATGCATCGGCACCGTTGCGCACCAGGTCCTGCGCCATCTTCTCTGCCTCTGCCCGGTCGGTGCCTTCGCCGCCGCGCAAGGTGAGCTGCAGGCCGTGCGCGTTGGTCGCGCGCAGCGATCCCACCAGCACCGCATCCAGGAACGGCGTACGGCTGTTGCAATAGACCAGGCCCACCGTGGTGGCACGCGCCTTGGCGAGGCGACGGGCGGCAAGGTTGGGGACGTAGCCCAGCTCTGCGATCGCTGCGCGCACCGTCGCGACGGTCGCTTCGCTCGCGCGATTGACGCCGTTGATCACGTTGGAGACGGTCATCGCGGATACACCCGCGCGCTCCGCCACCGCACGGATCGTCACCCCATCCTGTCGCCGTCTCGCCATCCGCCCCGCTTTCTGCGCGCATCCCGATCGCGCGTCCCGGCAATCTGCAAAGGATAAGGCGGGCCGGCGGCACGCCAGCCCCGGCTCAGATCGTGCCCGCCTTCATCGCCGCAACGGCATGATCGGTGGCCCGCGCCGTCAGCGCCATGAAGGTCAGCGACGGATTGACGCACGCGATCGAGGCCATCTGTGCGCCGTCGCTGACGAACAGGTTGGGCGCATCATGCGCCTGGCCCCAGCTGTTGACCACTGACTTGCGCGGATCGGCACCCATGCGCGCGCCGCCCATCTCGTGGATGGCATCGCCCGGCACATGTTCCTTTTCCTTGACCTTGACGTTCTTCAGGCCCGCCTGGCGCAGCATCTTCTCGCCTTCCTGGCCGGCGTCGGCGATCAGGCGCAGCTCGTTGCGGCGGAACGTCACATCGAAGCGCAGCATCGGCATGCCGAAGCGGTCGAGCTTGTCGTGGTTCAGCGAGATGCGGTTGTCCTCATAGGGCAGGCATTCGCCGAACGCGCCGATGTTGAACTTCCAGCCGCCATAGCGGCGCATGCCATGCTTCATCGATGCGCCGAACCCCTCGGGCTCGGCCGGCTCGCGATAGGCGCCGCCCTGATAGCCATAGCCGCGGGTGAAGCCGAGGCCTTCATCCTTGCCGAGGTTGCGGAAGCGCGGGATGTAGATCGCGCCCGGGCGGCGGCCATATTCGATATACTCTTCCATCCCGGGGATCTCGCCGGTGATGCCGACGCGGAAGATGTGATCCATGACGTAGCGGCCGAGCGTGCCACTGCTGTCGAAATGGCTGCGATCGCTGCCCGGCGCGCGCGAATTCATCATGATCTGGGTGGAAGCCATTGCCGAGGCGCACAGGAACACGATGCGCGCGCGCACGGTTTCCGCCTGCCCGGTCTTCGCATCGACGAAGCGCACGCCCGTCACCCGCTTGGCCGCGGGATCATATTCGAGGTTGGTGACCACCGAATCTGGCCGCAACGTCAGCCGGCCCGTGGCGCGTGCGGCGGGCAGCGTCACCGCCTGCGTCGAGAAATAGGCGCCGAACGAGCAGCCATTCGCGCACTGGTTGCGGAACTGGCACTTGGTGCGGTTCTGGTCCGGCTTGTCCTCGGTCATGTTGGAGACGCGGGCGTTGATGAGCTTGCGCCCCGGAAACGCGCCTTCCAGCCGCGGCTTCAGCCATTGCTCCGCGACGTTCATCGGGATCGGCGGCTGGAACTCGCTGTCGGGCAGGTAGGGCAGGTTTTCACGTGATCCCGAGATGCCGGCATATTTCTCGACATAGCTATACCAGGGGGCGAGATCGTCATAGCCGATCGGCCATTCGCCATCGATGCCCTCGCGCTTGTTGGCGGCGAAGTCGTCGGGCGACCAGCGGAAGCTCCAGCGGCCCCAGATCAGCGACTTGCCGCCGACCGCCGCCGGCCGGATCCAGTAGAATTTTTCGCCATTCTCGTAATCGTAGCGATTCAGGCGATCATTGTTATAGAATGCCTGATTACTCGGTGCGACATAGCCATGCTTGGCGATGAAATAATCGCTCTCTTCCAGCCGTTCGGGCATCTGGTTGCGCGCGGGAACTTCGTAGGCGGGGCGGCCGTCATAGGTATAGCCCTCACCATGTTCGACCATGAAGCCGCGATCGAGCATCAGCACGCGCAGGCCCTTCTCGGTCAGCTCCTTCGCGGCCCATCCGCCGCTGATGCCGGACCCGATGACGATCGCATCGTAGCTGTCGGTGGCTGCCATCTATCTGTCCTCTCTGTCCGACGCGTTCAGAAGCGCAGCGCGCGAAGCGTCTGGAAGCTCTTGGTAATGTCGGGAATATAAGGCGCAGGGGCCTGGTCGTTCTCGACGTAGAAATGCTTCACCCCGGCCGTCGCGTTCAGCTTGAACAGGCGGGCGAAATCGATGGTGCCGGCGCCGACCGCGGTCATCTTCCGGTCCGGCCGCATATCCTTCACATGATAGGAATAGATGCGGCCCGGGAAGCGTTTGATCAGCGCCTCGGCATCCTGGCCGGCATAGATCGCCCAATAGAGATCGAGTTCGATCTTCATCAGCGCGGGGTCGACCGCCTTGACCAGCCGGTCGAACAGCGTCTCGCCGCCCGGCGCCACGGTGAATTCGAAATCATGGTTGTGATAGGCGAAGCCGAACCCGGCCTGCTTTATCTGGCCGGCAATGCGCGCGATGTTGGTCACCGCAATCTGCCACGCCTCGGCATTGCGATGCTTGTCGACCATATAGGGAAGCACGATCGTGTCGGCGCCCAGCGTGCGCGCCATCGCCACGCTCGCATCGAACTGCTCGAGCAGCGCGTCATAGCCGATATGGACCGAAGGCGCCTTCAGCCCCAGCTTGTCCATCGCGCCGCGCAGCATCGCCGGGTCCATCTTGTCATAGCCGCCGCCGCCGAACTCGACCTCGCGATAGCCGACCGCTGCCACCTTCTGCAGCGTGGCGACAGGATCGGCCGCGAACAGATCGCGCACCGTATAGAGTTGCAGCCCGATCGGGCCGAGCTTCGCCTTGCCGGCAGCGAAGGCGGGGCCGGCAAGGCCGCCGAGCATGGCGGCGCCCGCCGCGCCGAAGATGAGCGAACGACGATCGATGTTCATGCCGAATAGACCTTGTTGACCTGCGAGTAGAGGAAGGCGCCGTTATATTCGCCCGGCACCGGCAGATATTCGCGTTCCTGGGTGATGCCGATTTCGGACGTGTAATAGCCGGTGATCACCAGCTGGCGGAAATCCTCGAAGAAATCCTCGCCATTGGGGATGCGGTTGTTCATCGCCAATGTCAGCAGCGCGTCCTGCTGTTCGGGCGTTGCCGCCGCACCGGCGACCTTGTAGTCGCGCTGGCTGCGCGCCTCGAGCGCATCGAGGCCGGCCTTGATCGGCTTCAGATCCTTGGGCAGCGCCCAGTCCGCAAGCAATTTCTCGATATAGGCCGGCACCCCCGCGGCGATCGCGCCCGGCGTGTCGGTGGTAGGGATGATCCGCTCGCACAGCGCGGTCATCAGCGCGCGCTGTTCGGTGGTGAAGACTGCGACGCTGGGCGGCCCCTGGTCGATCACCGGCGGCACGCCCGGTGCGGGTATCCCCGCCGCACGGGCGAGGGGCGCGAAGAGATTGGCGCCGAACATGGCGACGACGCCGGCGAGCGCGGTTCTGCGGTCGATCATGGCCGGTCCTTCCCGAGATCCTGGGCGATGGCGTCTTCCGGCAACGGGCGGACCCAGATGTTGCGGAACGACACCGGGCTGTCATGGTCCTGCAGCTGGATCGGCGCTGCGTCGCCATGCGCCTGATATTGGCCGACCTTGCGCCAAGCCGTCGTGCCCAGCATCGCCTGATGGTTCTGCACCAGCACGCCGTTCAGCAGCGCGGTGACATAGGCGGGGCGGACGAGGCTGCCGTCCGCGGCGAAGCGCGGCCGTTCGAAGATGATGTCGTAGCTCTGCCACTCGCCCGGCGGCCTCGACGGGTTCACCAGCGGCGGCTTCCACGCATAGACCGCGCCTGCCGCCCCATCGGCGTAGGTGGGGTTGTTGTAGCTGTCGAGGATCTGCACCTCGTAGCGCTGCATGAACCAGATGCCGCTGTTGCCGCGATCCTGCGAGCTTTTCTGAGGCGGCTTGGGCGATCGGAATTCGAGGTGCAGCTGCACGTCGCCGAAGCTCTGCTTGCTGATGAGGTTGTTCTCGCCGCCGCTCTGCGCGCGCGACGGCACCGTCATCACTCCATTCGCCAATGTCCACGGCCCGCGTTCGCCCTGCCATGCGTCTAGCGACTTGCCGTCGAACAGGATGATCGCGTCGGACGGTGCGCCGCCCGGCTGCGCCGCGGGCGTCACCACCTTGGCGGCAGGACGATCGGGATCATGGACGTGCCACTTGCCGCCCGGCAGCATCGGCGTGTCCTTGAATCCCGGCTTGTCCTCGGCGGTGGCGGCCGTTGCGGAAAGGGCGAGCAGCCCCGCCAGCAATGCCCGCTCGATGCGGATGCGCGTCATGATCTCGCCTTTCCTTACGCTGCGTCGATCGCGCGATAGGCGGCGATGAGCTTCTCCTCGCCCGCGCGCCCCTCGACCGAATTGCCATGTTCCATGCCGATCACGCCGCCATAGCTGCGCGCGCGCAGCCAGCGGACGATGTTGGCGTAGTTGATCTCGCCCGTGCCTGGCTCCTTGCGGCCGGGGTTGTCGCCGAACTGGATGTAGCCGATCTCCGGCCAGCAGGCCTCCATCACCGGGATCAGGTTCCCGGACTGGATCTGCTCATGATAGAGATCGGCGAGGATCTTCACGCCGGGGCTGTTGGCGCCGCGCGCCACCGCATAGCCCTCGGCGATCGACCGCATATAGACACCGGGATGGTTGGTGCGGGTGTTGAGCGGTTCCATCACCAGCACCAGCCCGTGCGGCGCGACGATGTCGCCGGCGCGGCGCATCACATCGATCACCCGCGCGGTCTGGATCGCCTCGGGCACGCGGCGGTCCATGAAGCCTGTGACCACGGTCATGTGCTTGGCGTTCAGCCGCTTGGCGATCTCCACCGCGCTCGTGATGTCGGCGAGGAAGGCCTCGCGCTCGGCATCGTCATTGGCGCCAAGCAACGGGCGAAAATCCGCCCACTTGGGCATGCTCGCCACGAACACGCCCATCGTCATGCCGCGATCGGCCAATGCCTTGGCCATCGCGTTCTGCTGCTCGATCGGCCGCTTGCGCGCCTCATTGTCTTCCCAGGCGCGAAAGCCCTGGTCTGCGGCGAAGGCGATCTGCTCGATCAGCCCGCCGCGGCTGGCGAAGCTTCCCTCGTGCGGCGCATAGCCCAGCGAGAAGCGCGCGGCGTTGGTGGATCTGCCGCCGCCGTCCTGCGCCGCAGCCAGGGCCGGGGCCGCCGCCGCGGCGACACCCGCGGCGATCATGGTTCGGCGTGACATCATCAAGCAGGCTGCTCCGTCCGGCGCGCGGCGCGGCGGTCACTGATCCAGATGAGGCCGAACACCACCAGCAGAACCAGCGGCACCAGGGTGAGCCGCGCGAAGGATTGGGATGCCGCTGCATCCTCTACTGCCCGCAGCGCATCGCCGGACAGCCGAGTGAAGGCTTCGGAGCCGCCGGCGATTTCAACCTTCGCCTGGTCGAACATCTCGCCCAGCCGCGGCAGCACGAAGAAGCTGGCAAGCGCGCCCGCCGAACCGACGAGGCCGAGCGCCCAGGCGTCGCCGCGCGGATAGCGCTCGGCGACCGAGGCGAGCATCGTCGGCCACATCGCGCAGACGCCCAGCCCCCACACGGTCGAGGCGAGGATCGCGGCGAATGGCGATTGCGCCTGCGACAGCATGTACAGCCCGATCGCGGCGAGCAGGCTGGAAATCCACAGCAGGCCGGGGTTGGAAAGCCGCCCCGCCAGCTTGCCGGCGAAGTGGCGGAATACGAACATCAGCGCGCTGACATAGACGAGCAGCAGGATGCCGCGCATGCCGACGCGGTTGCTGAGCGCGACATCGAGCCACTGGCCCGGCGCCAGTTCGGAAGAGGCGGTAAGGAACATCGCGCCGAACCAGATGAAGAAACTGGGGCGGCGGAACACCTCCAGCATCATGCCCTTCATCCCCGCGGCGGTGGCGGTGGCCGGCGGCGTCGGGAAGCGGGTGGTGAGCGCGATGAGGATCACGCCGATCGCGGGGATCAGCACCATGGCCATGATCGCCTGCCACGGCAGCACGGAGTCGAGAAACACGCCGGTGAGCCCGCCGACGATCATCCCGCCGGGAAACCAGGCGTGGAGCACGTTGAGCCGGTGGGTGGCGTCTTCCGGGTAGAGGCGCGCGGTCAGCGGGTTGATCGAGGCTTCGGCGAGCCCCCAGCCGATGCCGCTGACGAGCATGCCCAGCCAGACGATGTGATAGATCGTCATGCCGCTCGCGAGGCTGCCCGCGCCGGTGATCAGCAAAGTGCCGACGACGAAGCACAGGCCGCTGCCCGCCAGGATCTGGCGCATGCCGATCCGGTCGAGCAGCGGGCTCGCGACGAACAGGGTCAGCGCGAAGCCGAGGAAGGCGGAGCCGAGCGCGGCGCCGATCAATTCGCCCGCCGCGATCGGATCGATCGGATCGATCCATTCCGCCTTGAGGCTGCTGGCAATGGCGGCGCGCAGCGCGGCGCTGAGCGAGGCGGTGAACAGCGCAAGGACGCTGAGCCAGAACAGCCTTCGTCGATCGACACCCATTTTCTCATTCCTCTCCGTTTATCCTGTTCTTGTTCTTATGAGTCAGGACGGCGGGTTTTCCTTCACGCCAGCCCCAGCCAGCGCCTATTGTCGGCGGGGTCGCTGCCGCCGGCGAAATCGTCGAACGCGCGCTCCGGGCGGCGGATCATATGCGCCTCGATGAACGGCGCGCCCTCGCGCGCGCCGTCTTCGGGATGCTTCAGGCAGCATTCCCATTCGAGCACGGCCCAGCCCGCATAGTCATATTGGGTGAGGCGCGAGAAGATGCCGGTAAAGTCGACCTGCCCGTCGCCAAGCGAGCGGAAACGGCCGGGGCGATCGACCCAGTCGGCATAGCCGCCATAGACGCCGGCGCGGCCGGTGGGGTTCAGTTCCGCATCCTTGACGTGGAACATGCGGATGCGATCATGATAGATGTCGATGAACTGCAGATAGTCCATCGCCTGCAGCACGAAATGGCTGGGATCGTAGAGGATGTTGGCGCGGGCATGGCCGCCGACCGCATCGAGGAAGCGCTCGAACGAGATCCCGTCGTGCAGATCCTCGCCCGGATGCAGTTCGTAGCAGAGATCGATGCCTTCCTCCTCGAACGCGTCAAGGATCGGGCGCCAGCGCTTGCCGAGTTCGGCGAACGCCTCGTCCACCAGCCCGGCAGGGCGCTGCGGCCAGGGATAGATGAATGGCCACGCGAAGGCGCCGGAGAAGGTGGCGTGCGCCGACAGGCCGAGCCGGCGGCTGGCGCGCGCGGCGAACTTCAACTGCTCGACCGCCCAGGCCTGCCGCTCGGCAGGCTTGCCGCGCAAATGGGCCGGCGCGAACGCGTCGAACGCCTGGTCATAGGCAGGGTGGACCGCGACGAGCTGGCCCTGGATATGGGTGGAAAGCTCGGTGATCTCGACGCCTGCCTCGCGGCAGCGGCCGGCGAGTTCGTCGCAATAGGTCTGGCTTTCGGCGGCGAGCGCCAGATCCATGCAGCGCGGATCGTTGCTGGGCACCTGCACGCCCTTGTAGCCGGCGGCGGCCATCCAGCGCGCGGCATTGTCGAGCGTATCGAAAGGCGCCGCGTCACCCATGAACTGCGCGAGGAAGATGGCAGGCCCGCGCATCACTTCGCCGCCGCCTTGAGATAGGCGATGATCGCTGCGCGTTTCGCCGGATCAGGCGTGGCGATCGGCATGCGGGTTCCTGGGACCTTCTTGGTCGGACCAGCGAGATAGGTGTCTAGCGTCGCCTCGTCCCAGGTCAGCTTGGACGATTTCATCGCCGGGGAATAGTTGAAGCCCGGCAAGGACGCGGCCGGACGGCCGACGACACCGTAGAGGTTGGGGCCAAGTCCGCTCTTCGCGCCTTTCTGCACGACATGGCAGGCGCGGCATGCTGCGAAGGCCGGCGGCGCGGCCGGGGCTGCGGTCTGCGCGCTGATGGGTGCAAATGCCGCAACGCCCGCCAGGGCGCCGACGGAACACAAAAGAATGCGGATCGGCTGGCTCATCCTCGACTCTCGACTTCTGTTTATCGTTGGCTTCAATTTACCGGTAAACTATGCAGGATCAAGGCGGCTCGAAAAGATTGTCGACTGGAACAAGGAAGGATGGAAGATGGCGAAAGGTCGTAAGCTGCGGCTGGGCATGGCAGGCGGTGGCGAAGGGGCGTTCATCGGCGCGATCCATCGCGCGGCGGCGGCGCTGGACGGGGACTGGCAACTGGTTGCCGGCGCATTCAGCAGCGATGCGGCGCGCAATGCGCGTTCGGGCGAGGCGCTGGGGCTGGACGAGGCGCGCGTCTACCAATCCTTCGAAGGCATGCTGGCGGCGGAACAGGCGCTGCCCGCCGACGAGCGCATCGATGCGGTCGCAATCGTCACGCCCAACCATCTCCACATGCCGATGTCGGTCGCAGCGCTCGGCGCCGGCTTCCACGTCATGTGTGAGAAGCCGATGGCGCTGAACCTGGCGGAGGCTGAGGCGATCGCGGAGGCCGCGGCGGCATCGGGCCGCGAATTCGCGCTCGCCTTCACCTATAGCGGCTATCCGCTGATCGAAGAGGCGCGGGCGCGGGTGGCGCGCGGCGATTTCGGCAAGATCCGGCTGGTGCAGGTGGAATATTCGCAAGGCTGGCTGAGCCGCGCGATCGACCGTGACGGCAACCGCCAGGCCGAATGGCGCACCGATCCGGCGCGCGCGGGCCTCGGCGGCTGCCTGGGCGACATCGGCACGCACGCCTTCCACCTCGCCGAGCATGTATCGGGGCTGCGCGTTGAATCGCTGTGCGCGGATCTGACCACGCATGTCGAAGGTCGCCAACTCGACGATGATGTCGCGATGCTGCTGCGCTTCGCCGGTGGTGCGCGCGGCGTGCTGAAGGCGACGCAGGTTGCGGCGGGCGACGAGAATGGCCTCAAGCTGCGCGTGCATGGCGAAGAGGGCGGCCTCGAATGGTCGCAGATGGAACCCAACACGCTGGCGCTGCGCTGGCTCGACCGCCCCGCCGAACTGGTCCGCGCTGCCGGCCCCGGTCTCGCCGAGACCACCGCGCACCGCCTGCGCACCCCCTCGGGGCACCCCGAAGGCTATATCGAAGCCTTCGCCAACCTCTACCGTGCCTTCGCCACCCGCATCCGCGTGGGCGATGGCGCGGCGGAGTCGGCGCTGGGCGCTGCAGACTGGACGCCCGGGGTCGCGGACGGGCTGCGCACGATGCACTTCGTGGAGCGCACGATTTCGAGCGCGGGCTCGGAGAACAAGTGGACGGTGGTATAGCGCACCATCTCCTCCCGGGCCTCGCTCGGGGAGGAGGGGGCGCCCTCGGCCACGTCGCGACACGATATAGTCACAAATAAGATCAACCATACGCTGTGATGGAAGCGGTGATATATTTGTCGCGGAGATCCTGGCGGAGGTTTGCATGAGTTGGATTGTTGGGCTGGCGGTTGCTCTGGCCACGCCGCAGCCTGCTGTCGGTGACCCCGCGCCGTCGGACCAGATGGTCGGTAGTATTGAGGAGGATCTCGATCGGCTGGCGCAATCCGACGGTCTGTTCGTGGTCAACCGTAAGGGCGATGGCACTCGCAGCGAGAAGCGCGTCCGGAGAGTGAAGGTGGCGAACTGTCTTTTGACCTTCCAGACCGAGACGCTGCCAGATGGCGGCATCGTCGTTGGCGGGGCGCTGCTGAGCGAAGGCAGCGCGATCCGATTGACCGGAGCGTCGGGCGAGATCGAGATCCACGGTCAGGACGCATCCAGCCGCGCGACGATCCGCGCGGCGCGGTCCGCGGACATGGTGATGGCATCGCTGCAGGCGGTTCAGCGCAAATGCGCCAAGCCTGCGATATTGTTTCCTGCTCCGGGTGATCGCGCGCGGGAAGAATAGGCGCGGAGGACGGGCGGGCGCGGTGCGCGACCAAAGCAGCCGTCTCAGCCACAACCGATCGCATGGCAGAGCGGTGTCTTGGCGATGTCGAAAGGCCCGTCCGATCGTCTCTCGCCCTCACCGATCCCGCGTTTCACCCTTCGCAATCCGGTCCGCATCCGATCCCGGTGCCGCCACCGGGATCGCGGCGAGGTCGATCAGGTGAACGGGCTTCGGGCACGCCTGCAGGAAGCACATCCTTATAGTCACTCCTGCGCCCACGCCACCACCGGGCGGCGGCGCGCTCAAGGTGATACGCATCGGGTCCGGCCCTGCAGGTGGAGCTGAGGTGGTCAGGCGTGGGCCGGGGCGGGCACGGCCGCAGACGATGATCGCGTCGGGCATCATCGGGTCGGCGTCGTCATCGCAGTCGAGCGGCATCTGGCGGACGTGGTAGAATTGCTTTGCGGTCTCGATCATTGCCGCGGCGGTGCTGCCGTCCGCCGGCTGGGCCTGGGCCGCCGCGGGCAGGGCGATGATTGCGAGCCCAGCCGCGAGCAGCGCGGGTGCGGTGGGGCCGCGCTGCCGACTCGGCCGATGCGGATCAGGTGTCAGACTCGGCATTCGGTCGCCCTCGGCTTGTGCATCGCTGGCCGAGCGTGACATGCGCCACCCGCCTGCGCCAGCGCGATATCATGCTTCGACGCTGTTCTGTGGCATCTTCCTCAGATCATTTCGCGATGCCGTTCTATTCTGCGTAATAGCATGTCCAAGCAAGTTGCGCTAAGAAAAGGCTGGGCGCAGGAGCCCTGAAAAATATGATGGCGAGGAGTGGGAAGGATGGGGTTCATTAGCGGCTATGATGTCGTCGTTGACCGGGCAACTGGTCGACTCGACCTGACGATTGGCTATGTGGTCGCCGGCGCCTATTATCCGGAGATCGGCGAGTTCGGCGAGTATCTCTACTCGTCGGACTGGACGGGCACCTATGTCGAGGAGACTGTGCCGGGGCAGCGCCTGTTCCAGGGCGGTCGTTATCAGGAGATGGATGGCAATGCCACCGCCGGGCCGCTTGCGCTCGGGCTCGATCCGAACCCGGCCGGCGCGCGCACCTATCTACTCAGCTTCTACGCAGTGGAAAGCACGGGCGACAGCAGTGACGACGTGATGCAATATTTCCAGGTGCAGAGCGCGGCCTATCTTACCACAGGGGTGACGCTGGTCGGTCGCGACTCGCCCGATGGGATTTTCCCCAGCTTCGACATCTTGATCGGCGGCAGCGGTGCCGATCTGCTGCAGGGGCTCGCAGATGATGATTATCTCGATGGCGGCGCGGGCAATGACCGACTCGAGGGCGGTGACGGCAATGATGTGCTCGACGGTGGCGACGGCCGCGACGTGCTGGTCGGTGGCGCAGGCGACGATCTCTATATCGCCGGGCTGGGCGACACCTTCATCGAGTTGCCCGGCGGCGGCAATGATCGGGTGGAAACCTATGCCAATGCGCTGACCTTGGGCGACAATGTCGAAACGCTGGTGCGGCTGGGCGATGCGAGCTTCCGCGGCACCGGCAGCGCAACCGCCAACACGATCATCGGCGGTGGCGGCGTCGACATCCTCGACGGTGCCGCGGGCAGCGATGTGCTGCAGGGCGGCGCGGGCAACGACACGTTGGTCGGCGGGCTCGGCAGTGACGTGCTCGACGGTGGCGACGGGTTCGACACCGCGGATTACAGCGCATCCAACCTGGGGCTCTCGGTCAACCTCGCGCTCGGCATCGTATCGGGCGGGCAGGCCACGGGCGACACATTGATCAGCATCGAGGCGATCAGGGGTACCGCCTTCAAGGACATCCTGCGCGGCGATGGTGGGATCAATGCGATCTACGGCAATGACGGGAACGACGATCTTCGCGGCGGCGGCGGCAACGACATCCTCGTCGGCGGCGGCGGCATCGACTGGCTGGCGGGCGAGGCGGGCAATGACCGGCTGGCCGGCGGCGCCGATACTGACGTCTTCCTGTTCGGCGGCAATGGCGGTCGCGATGTGATCACCGATTTTGGCGCTGGCGCCGCCTCGGGCGACCTCATCCGCATCGGGCCGGGGCTGGCGTTCGACACGTTCGAACAGATCATGGCGGTCACGTCACAGGTGGGCGCGGATACCATCATCCGCTTCGACGCGAGCAATTCGATAACCCTTCTGGGGGTGACGATGACCGACCTCAATGCAGGCGATTTCCTGTTTATTTAGCAGCGCGGCTTTACCTCCCCGAGTTTTGCTCGGGGAGGTAAAGAAGTGGCACCCTGGTCTTTTGTGGTCATCGGAATTTTGTCCGCACATTCATCCCGATGGTCCGCGGTGTCGCGCTCGTCACCGCGTAGGAATTGATGAATGCCGATCGTGTCGCGCGGTTGATGGCGATCGAGTCGAACAGGTTGTTGACGAACAGATAGGCGCCCCAGCGCCCGTCCGATGCTTCCACGCCGGCGCGGAGATTGGCGAGCGCATAATCCTTCATCTCCACCCGGTTGGGGTTGGTGGGACGGAACTCGCTGTAAGATTTGCCGAGGTAATTGGCATCGGCGCGCGCGTAAACGTCGAGCGTCGACGAAACCGGCCGTTTATATTCCGCGCCGATGCTCGCCTGCAGGTGCGGGATGAACGACAGGCGATCGCCCTTGCGGCCCGCCCCGACGATGAAATCATTGACCTGGTCCGCCGTCAGCTCGGCATCGAGGTAAGTAAGCGTGCCGAACAAGGTCAGCGCGTCGGTGGGGCGGCCGTTGATCTCCAGTTCGCCGCCGCGCACGCGCGAGGCGCCGACATTCGTGATGTAGGAATAGAAGCCGTTGGGCGTGGTGCCGCTCACCTGCATATTGTCCCAGTCGATCTGGAACAGCGCGCCGTTGATCGTCAGGCGCCGACCTAGCCAACTCGTCTTGAGGCCAAGTTCGTAATTCCAAAGCGTATCGGATTCATATGCAACGAGATTGTCGGGCAATCCGATTGTCTGGTTGGCGCCGCCGGGGCGGGTACCCTCCGCCGCCAAGCCATAGACCATCACGTCTCGGCTGACCTGATATTCGGCGTTGAACTTGAACAACCAGCCGCTTTCCTCGCTTTCCACCAGATAGCGTGGCCGCAAGGGGGCGGAGAGCACCGCCCAGGCGACGTCGGTGGCGCCGGTGATCTCGCGATCATAATGATAATAGCGCGCGCCCGCGGTGATCGTCAGCGCTGTGATCGGCTCGATCGAGACTTCGCCGAACCCCGCCTGCTGCTTGTAATGATCGTTGACGAAACGGTGGTAGAACACCTCCAGCGGGTCCACCGGCGTGCCGGTGACGAGGTCGCCGCGCACCGTCTGGCTGTCGACGCGGTTCTTCCGATCCTCGAGGAAGCCGCCCGCGGTCCAGTTGAACCAACCCTCGCCGTTCGAACTGACTCGGAATTCGTGCGTCCAGTCCTTGGTCCAGCCCGGCGTCTGAAAGGCGGCGGGGATGAAGCCGTCGAGATAGGCGTAGAAATCGGTGACGGTCGCGCCGTCGCACGCAGCGCCGCGATTGAAGATGCGCGCGCAGGCCGCGGGCGTACGCTGGGTCAGCACCACGAAGGTGTCGTCGCCCGAGGTGTAGGTGACCTTGCGGTGCTGGTAGGATGTCACCGCGGTCAACGTCACCGGGCCAACATCCCAATTTGCAGTCATGTTGTAGATCTGGCTGCGGTCGCGATAGGGCAGCGAGATATAGTTCTGCATCTTGTAGCGGCCGACCTCCGGGTTCCAGGTGTAGGAGGCAGCGTTGGTGTTCTCGATCAGCACGCTACCGTCCACCGTCAGCCCCACCGCCGGGGTTAGACGGGCCAGCAGGCGGCCGCCGGTAGCCTTGTAGTCATTGATATTGTCGAGGCCGAGGCGAACATTGTCGATATAGCCCTCATTGTCGCGGCGGTAGATGACGGCGCGTACCGCGAGCAGATCGTCGACCACGGGCAGGTTGACCATCCCGTTGATCGCATAGTTGAACCCGCCATAGCTTGTGTCGCTGATAGTCGCGTCGGCGGCGCCCTCGAACTCGAAGGCCGGCTTCTTCATCAGCACGCGCACCGCGCCGCTCATCGCGCTGGCGCCGTAGAGCGTGCCCTGCGGGCCGCGCAGCACCTCGACGCGCTCGACATCGAACAGCGAGAAATCGGGGGTGCGGCCGCCCGCATCGCTGCCGGTGCCGACATTGCCGGCGATCGGCGTCTCGTCATAATAGAGGCCGACGGTAGGCTCTCCCGCGGCGAGGATGCCGCGCAGGCTGAGGCGGCGCATGCCCGGCCCATTGTCCTGGATGCGCAGGCCCGGCGTCATCTTCTGGAGGTCGGTGATGTTGGTAGTGCCGGTATTGGCGAGCGTTTCCGCGCCAATCGCGGTGATCGCAAGCGGCGTATCCTGGACGGTCGAAGTGCGGCGCAGCGCGGTGACGACAATGTCCCCGGGTAAATCCTTGGCTGCAGCTTCAGGCTCTTCCTGAGCGGAGGCGGATTCAGATAATATAAAAAGAGAAACTGCAATGATTGCGCCGCCGGTCATGCAGAATAATCGCCGGTTAAGCCCGAAATCAGGATATTTGCCGATCATATTGTAAGCCCCCTTGCCGATTTATCTTCAGGCAAGGCCCCGTGCGACTATGCGTCGTCGTGGGACGCGTTCCTCATCCCTTGGCGATACGCTATCGCTCGTCTGTCATCGGCTGGTCATAATAAAGCGTGCGAGGCGCCATAAGCGGCAACGGTTGCGCCGGGTGCATGCGGTACGGGCAGATTCTCTACTCCCTGCTCCACTTTGCGTAACGATGCCGTTGCCGTGCACCAATCCCTTCTGGAATACCTCTGCATTGCGACAGCATCGCAATAGCGCTAGTGCGCCGAGCTGTCAGGAATGACTCGCAGTTACAAGGGGTGGAATATGCAGGGGTTCAGACGGGCGGCGCTTGCCGGCGTGGCGCTTTCGATGCTGTGGAGCAATGTCGCGCGGGCGCAGGAGCCGGCACCGGCGGACGAGGAGGATGATCGCATCATCGTCACCGGCCTCGTCACGCAATCCTATGCCGGCACAAAGACGGATACGCCGCTGATCGAAACCCCGCAGCCGATCACCGTGGTGACGGAAGAGATGTTCACCGCGCAGGGCGCGGTCAGCGTGTCGGATACGCTGAACTATGTCGCGGGCGTCACCGCCAACACCTACGGCCCCGACTCGCGCGTCGACGGCGCCACGGTGCGCGGCGTCGATCCGCTGCAGTTCCGTGACGGCATGCGCGACATCTTCAGCTATTATGCGAGCATCCGTTCGGATCCGTTCAACTTCTCGCGGATCGAGCTGGTGCGCGGCCCCGCCTCGGTGTTGTTCGGGCAGGGCTCGATCGGCGGCATATTCAACATGGTCTCCAAGACGCCGGAGTTCGAGACGCGCGGCAGCATCGACCTCGTCTATGGCAGCTTCGATCGCAAGGAGGCCTTGGTCGACGTCACCGGGCCGCTGGTCGACGGGCTCGCCGGGCGGATCGTGGCGCGGGTGCGCGATTCCGGCACGCAGGTGGATCATGTGCCCGGCGATCGCGTGATGATCGCGCCATCGCTTACCTGGCGCGCGAGCGACACCACCGAGATCACCTTGATCGGCCTCTATCAGGAGGATGATGGCGGATCGACGTCGCAATTCCTGCCGATCGTCGGCACGCTCTACCCCAACGGCACCAATCCACGGCTGCCCAACAATAGCTTCATCGGCAAGCCGGGCTGGGATCGCTATGATGGTCGCCTGCTGCAGGGCACCGGCATCGTCCGCCAGCAGCTCGCGGCGGATGTGACGCTGAACCTCAAGGCGCGCTACATCGATAGCGACCTGACCTATTTCACCCATTATCCGGACAGCTACAGCAACCCGGCCAACCCCTATGTGGAGGGTACTGGCGGCCGCGTGATCGGCCTGTACAGCGATGGCAGCATCGCGCGGATGAACGTGTTCTCTACCGACAACAATGTGCAGGCCAGGTTCAACACCGGCGCCGCGATCGAGCACACATTGCTGGCGGGCATCGACTATAGCTGGAACGAGGTCACCAAGCGTGGCGGCTTCGGCTATGAGTTCATCGATATCTACGACATCGATTATGACGCGCTGACCATCCCGACGCTCGATCAATATGCCACGCGCGAAACGCAGAAGCAGCTCGGCGCCTATGTGCAGGATCAGCTGCGCTTCTGGGATCGCGTTTCGGTGGTGCTGGGCGCGCGACGCGATTGGGTGCGGACCGGATCGGACAGCAGCGACACCCGCAAGGACCACGCCACCACCTTCCGCGCGGGCGTCATCGGGGAGATCGGCGCGGGCTTTTCGCCCTTCTTCAGCTACACCGAATCCTTCTTCCCCATCGCGGGCGTGAACAGTTCGGGCAACGCCTTCGTGCCCCAGCGCGGCACGCAATATGAGGCGGGGATGAAATGGCAGCCCGACGCCTGGACTCTGGTGACGGTGACGGGCTTCCACATCAAGGAAAGCAACCGCCCGATCGACGATCCGTCGACGCCGAGCCCCACCGATCAGACCCAGTCCGGCGAACTGACGACGCGCGGCTTCGAGATCGAAGCCTCACGCAACCTGCCGGGCAATTTCGACATCCTGCTGAACTATGGCTACAACAAGCTGAAGGCGAACGACAACGCCTCCGCCTTCAGCTACCTGCCCCGCAACACCGCCTCCGCCTGGGGCACCAAGACCTTCAAGGTGGATGACGGCCTGTCGCTGCGCCTTGGCGCGGGCGTCCGACACAACAGCTCCAGCACCTCCGTCGGCTCCTGGACCATCCGCACGCCCGCCTACACCTTGGTCGATGCGGTCGCCTCGATCGAATATGGCGACTGGCACTTCGCGCTCAACGCGAACAACCTGCTGGGCGAGAAGTTCTACGCGTCGTGTTTGGCGCGCGGGGACTGCTTTATTGGCGCGGATCGGAATATTCGGGCGACGGTCGGGGTGCGGTTTTGATCGAGACGGCGGGCCGGTTTCCGGCCCGCCTTTACACGCCGACGACCGTTTTGCCCGGCTGAGCTTGTCCACCCAAAGCGGGATGCACCACGATCCTGCGCGCCACATTGTCCCGCACTGGCGCTGCCGCCCGTCGTTCCACCATCCCCGCTCCAAACACCTCCGCCAGCGCCAATTCCTTCAAATGGCTGTACCCGATATGGCAGTTGCAGCTCAGCTTCGGGCACGTCCGCGGGCGTAGCGCCTGCTCGAACGCCTCATCGTAAATATTGCCGATCGGCGTATCGACGAAGTGGCACCGCCGGGCCTCGCCGTCGCCGCGGACCGAGATCGCGGTTTCGCCCGCGGCGCAGGGGCGGCCAAGGCTGGGCCAGGCGCGGTTGTTGAGTTCGAACAGGGGGTCGACTGCCACCAGCCGCTCCACCTCGGCCTCGGTGTAGCAGCCTTGCAGCGCTTCTTCCGCATTGATCCAGAGATAGGCGTTGGCGGGAAGGTCGGCGCGGAGGCGTTCGATTTCGTCGAAATGTTGGCGCAGCGCGACCACGCCGACGCTGTAGCGCACGCCCATCGCCTCCATCGCGTGAATGCGTTCGAGGAAGCGGGGGCGGTTGGTTTCGCCCGGGTGGTAGGTGGTCCAAAACGCCGCCGAGCGGCGGTCGCAATCGGCGATCCAGTCGATCGGGGTCGAAAGATTGGTCTGCACCGCCACCGTCTGAACATGCGGCGCATGGCTGAGGCGGGTGATCGCGTCGCGATAGTGGCGGCGGACCAGCGCCTCGCCCCACGGCGTGAACAAGATGGCGAGCGGATAAAGGCGGGCGAGCGCCCAGTCGGTGAAACGCTTGAGCTGCGCGCGGTCGGTCGCCAGGGTCGCGCGGCTGTCCTTGCGCTTGGCGAAGGGGCAATAGCTGCAGGCATAGTTGCAGCTCGAAAGCGGGCCGCGCCACAATATGGTGAGCGCGGGGTCCATCAATCGATGCTCGACGCCCGCATCAGCGCACGCACCGCATCCGAATAGAAAAGCGGTGGGATCGCGTCCGAATGTTCGAGGCCGCTTTCGGTCAGCCGGATCGTGCCGGCCTGCATGTCGATCAGCCCCATCGCGTCGAGCGTCGCGAAAGCGGCGAAGGCCTGTTGCGGCGCCTGGCCGAACAGGGCGGCGAAGCGCGCCGTGTCCAGCCCGTCACGGTGGAGCAGCGACTTCAGCACGAAGCGCCGCATCGCCTCGTCCGGCGTGATCGCGATGCCGTGATGCGCGTGGCGAAACGCCCGATCGTCGCTCGCCGCGAAATCGTCGAGAATGTCGAGCACCCCGCGCCGCGTCACTGCATAGCGCGAACTATAATGCGCGTGCCGCGTATAGGATCGCGCGCCGGTGCCGAGCCCGAGTACGCCATCCTCCTGGCAGGAGAATTCGCTGTCCGCCGCCACGCCGTCGCCAGTTGCCGGCCGCCGGAACGCGCGCATCGAAACCTGCTCATAGCCTTCCGCCAGCAGCAGATCGCGCGCCGTGCGATAGAGGGTGCGGCGATGCTCGTCCTCCACCGACACGCGCCGGTCCAGCCCGGTGCGCGCGCGGACATAGAGCGGGTAGAGGAACATCTCTTCGGGCGCCCAGGCCAGCGCGCGGCGGATCGAGTGGGTGAGCGTTTCGGGCGTCTGGTTGGCGGCGCCATAGATCAGGTCGATGTTGAGCCGGCCGAAGCGGTGCGCGCGGATCGTGTCGAGTGCCTTCGCGACGCCCGCCGGATCCTGTGGCCGGCCCATCGCGCGCGTCTCCGCCTCGACAAAGGATTGCACCCCGATGGAGATGCGATCGAAGCCGCGCTCCGAAAGCAAAGCGATCGTTTCGGGCGTCGCCGTCTTGGGCGAGGTCTCGATGCCGGCGGAAACGCGCGCGGGATCGCCGTTCAGCCGCGTCCCGATCCGATCGAGCAATCGCCCCAGTACCCGCGCGCCGAGCAGGGTCGGCGTGCCGCCACCGATCGCCATCTGCGCCGGGCTGACCGCGCCCAGTTCGTCGCGCGCGGCCTCGATCTGGCGGTCGAGCGCGGCGAGATACTGTTCCGTGCGCGCATCATCGGGGTTGGCGGCGGTGAACAGGTTGCAGAAGCCGCAGCGCATCTCGCAGAACGGGATGTGGAGGTAGAGGAAGATGCGGTCCTTGCGCTCGTCCGCCCACAGGTCGCGCAGCCGCGGCGGCGCGTCGAAGCTGCGATAGGCGCTCTTGTGCGGATAGCCATAGGCATAATCCTGGTAGAGCGGGCCGAGATCGGCGGGCGCCGGGCGGGCGAGGGCGGCAAGGCTGCTCATGCGGGCACCATCGTTCGTTGCGGCAGCAGGGTCTGCGCATAGGGCACCTCCCACACCGCGGGGTGGCCGATGCGGTGGCCCTGATAGCCATCCTCGCCGAAGGTGGTGCCATGATCCGAACAGAGGATCGTCAGCACCGGCGCGCGCGCCTGAAGCGCGGCGAACAGCGCCGGTAGCTGCCGGTCGACTTCGGCGAGCGCGGCGCGCTGGCTCTCGGCGGAATCCTGCTGGCCCTCGCCGCGATAGAAATGGTGCGGCGGGTGGCAGGCGGCGATGTTCACGAACAGGAACAGGCGCTGGTCCGCGGGTTGCGCGACGACGCGCTCCACCGCGCGGCCGATCTGGTTCGCGGCGGAGTCGCGGCAGGCGACGCCCAGATCCTCATCCCACCAACTCTCGTGGAACAGGCCGGGCAGCACCGATCCCAGCGCCGAGCGCTTGTTGAAGAAGCCGGTGCCGCCGATGCAGATCGTGCGATAGCCATGGCCGGCGAAGCCTGAGACGATATCCGGCGTGTCGAACACCAAGGTGCCGCCGCCCGTGGTTTCGCTGCCGGGGAAGCGCGCCGCGAATAGTCGGTCATGCGCCGCCGGGTCCGCCTCACGCGGGACGGCGGGGGTGGGGAGGAAGCCGGCGAAGAAAGCCTGGTGCGCGGCGAAGGTGAAACTGGCCGGCGAGTGGCGCTTCTCCCAGCCGCCGCTGGGCAGGATCGCGGCGAGGTTGGGCGTCTCGCCGGCGGCAAGCGCCTCGGCGGCGACGTCGAACCGCAGCGTATCGAACGTCATCAGCAGCAGGTCGTGCGTGCCGAGGCAGGCGGCGGCGTCGATCCTCATCGTCATGCCGCGTGCCGTGCCGGGCGGGCGACATGCGCGTCAAGCCGGGCGCGGATGCGCTCCACCTGCGCCTCGTGGGGGGAGAGGCCGTCTATGCTGAGTTCCTTCACGAAATCGCCGAAAATATTGGCCTCCAGCACAGCGTGGCGGCGCCCGTCGGCGAGCATCGCGATGTCGACGCCGAGCGCGTGGCTGGCAGGGAAGGCTGCTGCGGTGGCGCGCGCGGAAGTGAGCAAGGCCTCCCATGCCGCCGTGCCGATGCGCGCGATCAACGGCGCCACCGGCCCACGCTCGCCGCCGAGGTGGAGGTTGGTCATCGGATGCCGGCTGGTCCGGAGCACGGGATAGATCGCGCCACCCTCCACCAGCACCAGCCGCAGGTCGGCGACGCGGCCGGCAATGCCGATCTTGGGCAACCACGCCTCGACATGCAGCCCGAGCGGCGCGAGCCGGTCGATCAGTTCCGCGATGGCGACGCGATCGGTGAGACGGCGGACGGCACGGGTGGCATGGAGGCGGTCCTGCGCGTCGAGGGTTGCGGTGGTGACGGCCTGCCAGCGCTCCCCGGCACGGGCGAGCGCGACCATCCCCGCCGCTGCCGAGCCGTGGCGCAGCTTGACGAAGACGCGACGCGTGCCGGTCGCAGCCATCGCCGCGGCGAGCGCATCGAAACCGGCGATGTCGGGCAGGACGGGCGGCGTGGGGATGCCGGCGGCGGCCAGGCGGGCGAGCGTCGCGGTCTTGTCGAACGCCAGCGTGGCGTCCGTGGCGGAGGTGGAGATCAGCGCGCCCTGCGCCGCGGCGATGGTCTCTGCGGTAGCGATGCCGGCGGCGATGCCGGCGGCGAGGTGCGAGGGCGCGCCGATCGCGCCATCGCCAAGCGCCGCCTCGTCCTGCGGGGCTCCGCCGGCGCGATAGAGCGCGGCGAGGGCGGCGGGATCCTGGTCGGGGCTGTCGATGCGGAGATAGGTGCCGGGCCCGAGCATCTCGGCCAGCGCGGCGGGGCGGGCGAGGAAGTCCGTCCACGAAAGCGTGCGCGGCAGGGCGCCGGTGCGGGCGAGGCAGGCGGTGGCGAAGGCATCATGGCGGGGGCCGCTGGCGGGGCCGAGGGTGGTGATGTTCACGCGATGGACAATGATTCTAATCGTTTTCCGGAAAGCGGAATTGGTTGAGATGCGCGCGTAAAAAGCCCTCTCCCGCGAAGTGCGGGAGAGGGCTTTTTACGCGGCTCCAGCCCAAAGATGTGAATGCCCTTCCCTGAAGCGGAGGGGTTGAAAATTGTCACTCCGAAACCGCGATATAAAAGTGCGGCTTCCCGTCCCAATCGTCGGGCTTCTGCGGTTCGTCCGCCACCAGGTTCGGCGTCGCGGCGCGCAGTTCCGCGAGCACCGGCTCTGAGACATAGTGGAACGAGATATCCAGCTTCTCCAGCCGGCCGAGCTTGCCCGACCCGATCAGCGCACGGGCGCCATCGTCGCTCAGCGTGCCCATCGACAGGTCGAGCGTGTTGATCCGGTCGAGGATCGGCGCGGTCGCCAGCGCTTCGGCCAGCGCGTCGCTATATTCGCTGTTGCGTAGGCCGAGCGTTTCGAGCTGCGGGAACAGCTTGCCTTCCAGCAGGTCGGCGAAATCCGCGACCGAGGTGTCGGCGCCATAATCGTCGGAGCCAAGCCACAGCTCGAAATGGCGGATCGGCGCCTCGGCGGCCAGCGCCTCGCGTACCACCGTCGCGGGCAGGCCGCCGGTCTCTATGCCAAGAATCTCCAGCGTCGGATGGACGATCTTGCCCAGCGACAGCTTGTTGCCGCCGCGCACGCGGAACTCGGTAAGGTGCGGGAATGCGGCCCAGATCCCGGCATAGCTGGCCTGCTCGATCCACGAGATCTCATTCTCTTCGGAAATGATGTCACCGAAGAAGAGCGCGGAGAGGTTCGGCAGCTTGTCGCGATTGGCGATCAGGGTCTCGATCGTGCGCGCGGGGTTGACCTCATAGGTCTCGCCATTTTCCGCCCACAGCCCGAAGATCAGGGCCTGCGTCGCCTCGACGCCCGGTTCCTTGATCAGCAGTTCGAGCAGGTCGGTCAGGCTGTGCTCGCCATCATAGACGCAGCGCAGGCGGGGGGCGGTGGCGGCGAAATCCTTGATGTCGCCGGGCTCGTTGAAATCCGCCACCGGCTTGCCGGCAAATTGCGTCAAGTTGCTGTGAACCGTCATGAATCTCCGCTCCACCAATGTTGTCGGGCGGCAGGTGGACGGTGTGCGCGGGCGCTGTCAACGACGGTACGATGACATGCGCCGGATCGGGCATGGAGCGAGATGGCGATGCGCGATAGTCGGATGAGATGGAGGCGACCTGGCCAATGGTGCCGTGCCGATGCGATAGGGGCCGCGCGGCACCAAGGACGAGAGGAGCGATGCGCGGAGGCAAGGGACTGACGCGAGCGGTGCTGGCGATCTACATTGCCTGCTTCTCGATCGGTGCGTTCAACCATGCGCGTGATTTCGCTGCGTTCGGATGGCGGCGCTATCAGGGTGTGGCGCTGCCGATCGAAGCTTTCTGGTCCGCGCTGATCCTCCTCAGGCACTTTTCCTGGGGTTCGTCCTCGGATCGGTCGGGGCTCTTTGGCGACGGTGAAGGCCAGGCATCCGGCTCCGGCATCCGCCCCCTTGCCCGCACCACATATCCGCCGCTAATCCCCACGCCATTCGCAAGGACCCGGTGAGAATCCGGGTGGCTCTTCCGGCCGCCGATCCGCCGGACAACGCATGGCGCCGCACCGGCGTCGCAGGCTCACCCGAAAACAGCGATCTGATCATGCAGGCGCGCGTGCGTCTGCCGGGTGGGCGAAGTGGTGGACATGGCAAACAGTTTCAATCGACAGGCGAACACATGGTTCGCGGGCGCCGCGGGCATAAGGCGTGACGTTCTGGCGGGCGTGGTCGTCGCGCTCGCGCTCATTCCCGAGGCGATCGGCTTTTCGATCATCGCCGGCGTCGATCCGCGCGTCGGGCTCTATGCATCGGTGGCGATCGCGGTGACGATCGCGTTTCTGGGCGGGCGGCCGGGGATGATTTCCGCCGCCACAGCCGCGGTCGCGGTGCTGGTGGGGCCGCTGGTGCGCGAACATGGCGTCGACTATCTGTTCGCCGCGACGATCGTGATGGGGCTGATCCAGATCGTCGCGGGGCTGCTGCGGCTGGACCTGCTGATGCAGTTCGTCTCGCGATCGGTGATCACCGGCTTCGTCAATGCGCTGGCGATCCTGATCTTCATGGCGCAATTGCCGCAACTGATCGGCGTCGGCTGGCAGACCTATGCGATGGTCGCCGCCGGCCTTGCGATCATCTATCTCTTCCCGCGGCTGACCAGGGCGGTGCCGTCCCCGCTGGTCGCGATCCTCGTGCTGAGCGCCGTCGGCATCGGCTTCGCGCTGCCGGTCAACACGGTGGGGGATATGGGAGCGCTGCCGCAGGGGCTGCCCAGCCTCGCGCTGCCGCAGGTGCCGCTGACTTGGGAGACATTGCGCATCATCGCCCCCTATGCGGTGACGATGGCGGCCGTCGGCCTGCTCGAATCGCTGCTGACCGCGCAGATCGTCGACGACATGACCGATACGGACAGCGACAAGAAGCGCGAATGCATGGGGCAGGGCGGCGCCAACATCGTTTCCGCCTTGTTCGGCGGCATGGGCGGCTGCGCGATGATCGGCCAGTCGGTGATCAACGTCACCTCCGGCGGGCGCGGGCGGCTGTCGACTTTGGTCGCGGGCGCTTTCCTGCTGTTCCTGCTCGCGGTGCTCGGGCCGTGGGTGGGGCGCATCCCGATGCCGGCGCTGGTCGCGGTGATGATCATGGTCTCGATCGGCACCTTCAGCTGGAACTCGATCGCCAATCTCCGCCGCCACCCGCCGACCTCGTCGATCGTGATGCTGGTGACGGTGGCGGTGGTCGTGGTGACGCATGATCTGGCGCGTGGTGTGCTGGCGGGCGTGCTGCTCTCCGGCATCTTCTTCGCCGGCAAGGTGCAGCGCATGTTCGCGGTGGAGCGCAGCCTGGATGCGGACGGCGCCACCGCGCGCTATCGCGTGACCGGCCAGATCTTCTTCGCCTCGGTCGACCGCTTCACCCGCGCCTTCCACGCGGAAGACAGCGCGCGCACGGTGGTCATCGATGTTTCCGCCGCCCATTTCTGGGACATTTCGGGCGTCGCCGCGCTCGACCGCATCGTCGCCCGCTTGCGCCGCGACGGCCGCGCGGTCGAGGTGATCGGCTATAACCGCGCAAGCGCCGACATCGTCGACCGCTTCGCGCTGCACGACAAGACCGGGGTGGAGACGGGGGCGGTGCCGCACTGAGGGGCGGCGGGCATTTCAAATGCGCTGCGCTTCCCTCGCAATCGCCTCCCGCTCCCGCGCGGACCACGCCAACCACTCGGACAGGGTGGCGTAAAACGCGTCCGCATCCATCCATGCCTCCCGAATGGACTCGTGCCGTTCGTGCGGCGTTTCCGCGTTGACGAAGGCGATGATCCGAACGCGGTTGCCGACATCGAACTGGAGAATATGACTGCCATCATCGAACGCCTCGTCGCCGTCCGGAGCCCAGGTCGACCCACTCGCGTATAAAGCGTCAACAAAGGTTCGCTGGGTCTGCCCGAAATAGTCGGTTCGTGGCGTATCGCGATAGATCGCATCGAGAAAGGCATCCACGATGTCGGCGGCGGCGATATCGGTCAACATCGGCATAAGGTGGGCGCCGCGTCGTTGCCGCCGGTTTTTCACGGCATTGAACGAGCAACCGAGCATCGACGCATCCGGCGCCCTGACACCGAAGCTTCGCCCGCCGAGGTGGATGATGAAAAAGCCCAAAGCCATTTGAGCGCTGCTCGCCGGCACCGCGCTGATTTCGCTCTCGATGGCGAAGAGGTTGCAATCTCCCACGATCATCCGATGCATCCCCATCGTTTTCTCGGTGATCTACGCTGCGCGCGATGCCTTGATATGATCATCGGCACGTCGGCAACAGCCTTGAACTTCGTCACGGATTTTGATGGGCTGATCGCATGGTCGACGGGGGTAGGGATGCGGCATGTTCCTGATCGATGTGCTTCTCCAGATGCTGGCCTCGGACTTGGTCAGCGCCGTTTTCGATCGCAGGCGCGCGGCGCGCCCGGCAAAGCGCGACGCGGAGGGATGGTTCATCATCCGCTATGGATTTTTCCGCATGATCCGCTGGCAGGGAGACCTGATCGAATTTGGTCGGCGCGGTGGGGCAAAGCAAGTGCAGCCTATGGCGGGCACCGTTTCCGTACGCCGGTCGATCGACATCGAGGTCAGCTTCTCCGAAGGACGCTCGCTACGATTGCCCGCGAGCGCGCAGGGCGCCGATCAATTCTTTGCGACCTTGTCCGCCGTAGTCGCGGAAAAGCGCAGCCGGCGACCTTTCTCGCGGAAAAGTGGGCAAAAAAATGTGCGACGGTTGATGTAATCGCCGCCGCCAACGCCGCTTGACCCCGCACCCCCGCCGCGCGACGCTTGCACATCGATCAACGGAGGTCGGCCATAGCTCTGCGCTTCGTCACGGCATTCGCGGTGCTTGCGGTTCCGTTCTGTCCAGCCTTCGCCGAACCGCCGCCGGCCGCAGTGGTGGTGCTGGATCATGTCGCCATCCATGTCCGAGATCTGGATGCCAGCGCGGGCTTCTATCAACAATTGTTCGGCTTCGGCGAGATAAAGGCGCCAGTACCGCGGGCGCGCTGGCTCACCATGGGCGATGGGCTTACATTGCACATCGTCGCAGGCCGTACCGCGCCGCTGAACACCAGCAAATGGGATCATTTCGCGGTGTCCTGCGCTGACATGGCGGCCATGATCGCGCGGCTCGATGCGATGAATATCGCGTGGAGCGATATCCAGGGACAGCCCGCGCCGCAGACGCGCGGCGATGGCGTGCAGCAGATCTTCGTGCGCGATCCCGATGGCTACTGGATCGAGATCAACGATGCGCTGAAATCGCGCTGAAGCATGTCCTCCCCGACGCTGCGCGCCGGGGAGAACAATTGCCGTCGCCTTACAACCCGTAGGACAGCCGGATATATCCGAAGCGACCCGGAATATCGTAGGTCGTCGGATCATAATTGTTCAGGCTGCACGAGAAGCAGGCCGGCGGATCCTTGTCGAACACATTGTTGATGCCGGCGGTCAGCGCCATCTTAGAGTCGAGCCAGCTCGGGCGGAACTGGAGCTGGACATCGCCGTAGAAGCGGCTGTTCAGCTTGTTGTCGGCCGAGATTTCCTCGACATCGTCGATATAGCGGCCGGTGAAGGCAGCCGTGACCGGCCCGACGGTCCAGTCGATGGTGGCGAGGCCCTTGAAGCGCGGATAGGCCTGGTCGGGTGAGCCGCGTTCGGTGCCGCGATATTCGGTCACCGTCGTACCGTCCGTCGCCGGCACCGTCTCGCGATAGTTGAGCAGATAATTGCCCGATACATAGAGGCCGAACTGGCCGGCACCGGTGTCTGTCGTGCGCATCGTCAAGGTGAAGTCGATGCCCTTGGTGCGGATGCCGCCGGTGTTGAGCAACTGGCCGTTGATGCCCGAGATGAAGCCGGCGGGGGTGCGGGTGACCGCAGCGCAGCTCAGCGCGTCCCCTGTCGTCGCGCAGCGGCTCAGCAGCACCTGCGCAGGGATCGAGCTGATCGCATCCTTCACCTTCACGTCGAAATAATTGACCTCGAGGCTGAGCGCGCTGAAAATGCCACCCTGCACCCAGCGTGGGCTGTAGACACCGCCGAACAGCAGGGTTCGCGCGGTTTCCGGCTCAAGCTCGGTATTGCCGCCGGTGAACACCGGCAACTGCCCGCCCTGCGGCTCGACATAGCTGCCGTTCGACGGAACGCCATTGGCGATGCAGTTCTGCCGCACCGTCGCATTGCTCTGGAACAGGCCGCCCGCGGCACTGGTGCAGGGATCGTCGATCGAGGCGTCGAAGCGCGAGCGCGCGCCGAACAATTCGCCGATCGAAGGCGCGCGGAGGCTTTCCGCATATTGGCCGCGCAGCAGCAGGTCGCTCACCGGCTTCCACAACGCGCCGCCGCTGAAGGTGGTGTTGCTGCCGAAGGTGGAATAGTTCGAGTGGCGCGCCGCACCGTTCAATTCGAATGAGTAGATCGCCGGAATATCCCGGAGCAACGGCAGGCGGACTTCGCCATAGACCTCGTCCACGTTGAACTTGCCCGCCGCGGCCTGCGCCGGGATGTCGGAGCTGAAGCCGGCCTGGGTGATCGGGTCGGGGGTGAAGCTGCCGAACTGATAGCGATGCTCATAACCCAGCGCGATGCCCACGGGGCCGCCCGGCAGATCGAACAATTCGCCCGACAGGTTGGCGGTATAGTCATGCAGTTCCTGGCGGCTGCTGTTCTTCTCGTCGAAACCGACAAAGGCCAGCATTTCCGGCGTCACCGAGCCGAGGCCGCCGAAGATGTTGAACGGCACGCACGCGCCGGTGCAGTCGGCGATCGGGCCCAGCGCCTGCTGCAGCCGCTGCGAGTTGACGTTGCCGGTGAACACCTGCTTGGCATCGTTGAAGCCGAACACCGCGCTCGCATCCCAATACCAGGTGCGGCCCAGCATCTCGAACTTGCCGTCGAGCGTGCCAGTGAGCGATACGGTGTCGACCTTCTGGCTGTAGGTGCGCTGCCCCGCCTCGACCAGCCGGCGATAGATGCCCGAGAGATTGCCGTTCTCGCGGGACAAGGTGACGCCGAACGGATTGAACGGGTTGGTCGCGTCGATCGAGATGAAGTCGAGCAGGTTGCCGTTGCCGACATCAGGCCCGACGCCCAGTGGCAGGAAAGCCGCCTGGTTCTGCGAATTGCGGCGGTTGTAGACCGCCTTCACGCTGAGGTTGAACGCGTCCGAGAATTCGGCGCGACTGTTGATGAAGCCGCCGTAGCGCTCGACGGGGGTGAGGAAATAGTTGAACGGCGCGAAGTTGAAGCGGTCCGCCGCGGTGAACGGCTTGAAATTGCCGCCGACCAGTGTCGGATCGTAAGTGGGCCTGCCAGCGACCGGCGCCTTCAACGTCAGGCTGCGGCCCAGCACGTCGAACCGGCCAAGCGGCGTGAAGCTGGAACAGCCGCCGACCGGATCGGTGCAGCTCGTCTGGCCGGGATTGGGAAATTGAGAAATGCTGCGGTCGGATGCGCGCACCGCCTGCTGCTTGGTGTAATAGGCGCCGGCGACCATCCGCACCGCTTCGCCGCGCACGCCGTAGCTCAGCTGATAATCCTGCGTCTCGCCGTCACCATCGCCCAGATACTGGCCATATTGCGCGCTGGCCTTCAGCCCATCCTGGTTGGATTTGGTGATGATGTTGACGACGCCCGCGATCGCATCCGTACCATATTGCGGCGATGCGCCGGACTGGAGCACTTCGATGCGCTCGATCATGTTGGTCGGGATCGAATTGAGGTCGACGCTGGCGGGAATGCCGCTCGCCGAGGCGCCGTTCACCCAGCGCAGGCCATCGACCAGCACGAGGGTGCGCTTGGGGCCGAGATAGCGCAGGTCGAGCACCGCGGAACCCGCGCCGACGCCGCCGCCATCGGGCGGGTTGCCGAAATTGCCCGAATTGTTGAACTTGGAATTGAGACCGCCGGAACTAGCCGGCAGGCGCTGCAGCACGTCCGCGATTGAGGCGAGGCCGGTGCGCGCGATGCTCTCGCTGTCGACGCTCACAACGGGGGAGGGCTGGTCGAGCGGGCTGCGGCGAATGCGCGATCCGGTGACGATGATGTCGTCGGCGTCGCTCACGCCGGCGTCCGCCGCGGCTGCTTCGCCCGCCTCAGCACTGGTGCCGACCGTCTGTGCTGCGGCCGGGCTGATCCCTATCGTGATCGCAAGTGCAGTGGCTGCTACGCTACACGCCAAACTCGCTTTCATCGTTGCGCTCCCTTTTTAGCTATGTCTGATGTCGATTTATCAGACGTTCAGGAGAACAGCGGGGCATTCATTACGCAAGCGGCTTCATGACGGGCGTGCAATAGTTTGTCACAACTGTGGCGCTTCTGCCACGACGGAGGATTAATCGGGTGAATTTGGTTATGATTGGGCAGGAGCGGAATCGCTATCTCCCCGAACCGCCTGAGCGGCCATATAATTTCCCCGATCAAGGCGGTGCCACAGGGGAGACGCTGGTCGCCTAGCCTGCGGCCTTCGCAGGCTCTGCGCCCGCGCCGCGCGCGCGCCGCCGGCCCGCCAGCCACGCCCGCACTGGCTCGTCGTACAGCCGCATCGCCAGCGCCGCGGCGGCGCACAGCGCGGCGGTGCCGATCGCGATCATGCTCCACAGCGCCATGGGTGACAGCGGGTGTTTCGCCAGCCAGTTGCCGAACGGAAACATCACCGCGTTGTGCGTCATGTAGAGCGGGTATGAGAGACGGCCGAGCCACAGGCACAGCCGCCGCTGCCCGCCGCCCTCCGCGGCGCCTGCGCCGAACGCCACGATCAGGGGGAAGCCGAGGATGATCAGCGCCGCCTCGATAAAGCCGTTGCCGGGCCGATAGGGCATCGCGAACACCGCGATCAGCACCAGCGACAGCGGCACGAAGCCGGCGCCGCGCCAGCGCCAGCCCAGCCGATGGACGATCAGCCCGGCATTGAAGGAATAGATCACCCGCGGCAGCCCATCCCAGATGTTCGAAATGCCCCAGCCGCCGATCAGCGATCCCGATTGCGCCGCGACCAGCAGCAATCCAGCCGCCCCTGCAAGCGCGACCAGCGCCAGCCCGCCGGTGCGCAGCCGGCCGAGGCCAAGGATATAGGCAAGGTTGATCGCATATTCCCAGAACAGCGACCAGGTGGGCGGGTTGAGTGGGAACAGCCCGCCGCCGCGATCGGGCAGGATCGGCGCGGGCACCATCAGCACCGCGGCCAAGCAGGCGAGCGCGATGTTCGCCGCGCCCGCCTTCGCCACGCTGGTCGACCAGGGATCGAGCAGGAAGGCGGCCAGCCCCAACAGTGCGCCGAGCAGCACCAGTGGATGCAGCCGGATCAGCCGTGCCTTCAGGAACTGCCGCACGGTCATCGTCGACAGCCGACGGTCATAGGCATGGCCGATCACGAAGCCGGAAAGGCAGAAGAAGAAGTCGACCGCCAGGAAGCCATGCCCGATCGGGTTGGCGGCATAGTCGGGATAGGCGAATTCGGAGAAGTGGAACATCACGATCGCGATCGCGGCGGTGCCGCGCAAGCCATCGAGCACCGCGTAATGAGGCGTCGTCGTCGCCATGCTTCCTCCCCCTGATGCTCCGATGCGTCGCGCCGTTTCCCGTTCCCGCCGTACGTGCATCGGCCTGTGTTTCACAGGTGGCAGCAGGTTTCAAGAATGGCCGTTGCCGTCGTTGAGAGGTTGCGCCGCTGGATGGCCGGCCTATGACGATCGCTTTCATGGACATGCCGACCACCGCCTCCGCCGCGCTGCCCCATGCCGGGCGCCGCTTCGCCGCCTTCCTGTTCGACATGGATGGCACGCTGATCACCAGCATCGAATCCGCCAACCGGGCGTGGACGCGCTGGTCGGAGATGCGCGGCTTCGATCCCGCTCATGTCATCTCGATCATGCATGGCGTGCGCACGGTGGAAACGATGCAGCGGCTGGGCGTGGACGATCCCGTGGCGGAGGCGGCGTGGATCACCCGCACGGAGGTCGAGGACACCGAAGGTGTCGCGCCGGTCGCGGGGGCGACAGATTTCCTCGCCACCATCCCGGCGGAGCGCTGGGCGATTGTCACCTCCGCCTCGCGCCCGCTGGCCACAGCGCGGCTGGCCCGCGCCGGCATCGCGATCCCGCCGGTGATGGTCACCGCGGAGGATGTCGCGCATGGCAAGCCCGATCCCGCCTGCTTCCTGCTCGGCGCCGCGCGGCTGGGCGTCGATCCGCGGCAATGTCTGGTGCTGGAGGACACGGTCGCCGGGCTGACCGCCGCCGACGGTGCGGGGGCGGCCGGCCTCGCCATCACCGTCACTCACAGCCACCCGATCGCCACCGCCCACCCGTCGATCCGCGACTATCGCGGGCTGGCGGTGGCGGCCGATGGGGATGGGCTCATGGTCGTGCACGCGGGATGAAGACCTCAACAGCACGGCCACTATAATATCCGTCATCCCGGCCTTGAGCGGGGATCCCGCTTCTTCTTCTCCTTCTTCTTGCTCGACTTCTGAACCAGCGAGAAGACACCCGAAATGACTGCGCCGACGCACATCGATTTGATCCAGGATGTCGAAAAGAAGCGGGATCCCGGCTCAAGGCCGGGATGACGAAGGGTGAGGGCACGCACGTGCCCGCCCTCACGCCTCAATCCTCCACGAACCGCCGCGCCACCGGCCGCACCGTGGCGCAGGCAGGGGGTATCCTTGCCGGCGGCGCAGGACGTCCGGCAATCACTGGCACCGCTTGACACGATAGCGCGCTGCGCCTCTCTGCGCTTCTCGATCCTGCTGTCTTGCTCAGTTCTGCCACCGGCACGCAGACGGGCGTCGAGGCCTATCTCGCCACCTGTCGTTTCATGATCGGCCTCTTCGTCGATCATATGGAGCCGGTATCGATCGCGGTCGAAGGCGATGTCGCGACGGTCAGCATCATTGATCGGCTGACCGCGCGCGCGAATATCGTCGATTTCATGGGGCAGCCGGTGGGCAAGGGGCAGACGTTCACCCTCGATCTTGTCGGCCGCTGCCGTATCGTCCATGGCCGGATCACCCGGATCGAGATCGCGCCTGCCGGGTGAAGGCCCAGAGCATGATCCTCAATGTTCGACGGAATGCCGCATCGTCGATCGGGCATCATCCGCGCCGAACGGATTTTCGCGCGTAAAGATATTTGTTGATCAGAGCCAGTATGACGATGTTGCAGGCGAACAGGATAATCATCTGCGACAATCTGCTGTCGGCGCCGAGTTTGAATAGTCCCCAGACGGGCGCCGTGAGCAGGTCGATCGTTGAAAAGCAGACAAGCCTTCCCGCCGCAACGCACCTTTCGCGGCCGAGCTCATTTTCCACCATGACATAGGCGGGCAGGGTGATGATGACCGCCGCGGCAATCAGGCGAATGAAATTGTAGATAGGTCGCCTCCCGGATCGCTGGCCTGACGATCGATGTTATGCGCACCTTGCCCTTGCCGGCAATCGCGATCCCAGCTTCAGTTCTCCACGAACCGCCGCGCCATCGGTCGTACCGTCGCACAGGCAGGCGTGCCATCCTTGCCCGTGCCGTTGACCGTCGTTTCGATCACGCCGCCGCCCGTCGCGCGCGCCAGCAGCGCGGGATCGATATCGTGGATGTCGATCTTCATCCGGCGTGACCAGGGGGAGGCCGGATCGCCCGCGAGGTCGCCGATGCGGATATAGACGAAGCGCCGCAGCGGCCCTTCGCGGCGCACCTGATCGCCGAAGAATTTGGGTCCGGGGCCGACGCGGATCGGCAGCTCGAAAGACAGGGGCTCGCCATCGCGCGATGCCTTGGGATCGAGCGGTCGGCCGTCCCGCGCCTGCAGGCTGTGAAGCACGCCGATCACTGGCTGCTCGATGATGATCCGCAACCGGATCGGGGTCTGCTCCGTCATCGCGCCCTTACCGCAGCATGCCGCGCCGCTGCATCGCGCGGACATCGGGCAGCATGACCAGGGCGATCAGCACGGTCATTGCGACGATCCAAGCCGACTTGGTGATGTGATAGGCGATCTCATCGGGGGAAAGGTGGGGTAGCATGCCCAGTTGTGCCAACTGCATGGTCAGCGCGCCGAGCGCATACCAGATCAGCGCCGCGCCGCCGACGATCGACAAATACCAGGGTGTCCGCCCGATCGCCGCACCTCCCGCCCCAGGAACCAGTGCATATGCCGCGCTGGCGGCGGATGCTGGCTGGTTCAGGATCGCGTGGAGACCACGAGGTCGGCGAAGCGCCGTGCCTCAGCTTCGCGCAGGCCGGTGACAACGAGGCGCTGGGTCAGCTCGCGGCGATCGAGTTGATCGCCCCGATAAGCCCCGACCCAGCGCCGTACCGCGACCAGCTCAGCGGTCGTCATGTTCGCCATGCTGTGCGCCATGATCCTCTCCAAGATTCATGAGTCGCGGCGGATTATAAACGCGTTCGCGGCGCGCGGCATGACATTTTGTGAACCGGCGCTGACCGAAGAAAAAACGGCCCGGCGGAGACCGCCGGGCCGGAAGTAAGATCGATCCCTTAGAAACCGATCCGGGTCGCGAGCGCCCCATGGTGGAGCGGCGCGATCCGGGCAAGCATCGCGCCGGCAAACGATAGAAAAAACACGACAAATGACTGATTGCATCGATGCGCTGCGACGAACGACATGGGTGGCCGGCGAGGGGACGCAGGACTCCATGCCCCGACGCTGCAAGCCGGCGAGGAAATTTCCCCGCTCCGGTCGGGAACCGTGCCGCCGTCTCCGTCTTAGGTTCAGCTTCGCGCTGTTAGCAGGGCGAACCGGACAAGGGAGATTTCGACGTCGTGATCCATACTTCATTTCGTTCCCGCGCGCTGGCGCCAGCTGTCGCACTGGTCGGCGCGCTTGCGCTCGGCGGCTGTGCGGCCGAGTCCTCCGGCGTCGGCCCCACGCCTGCGCCCGCCGCCGGTGAGACGATCGCGGTTTCGGTTGGGCCCTGCTTCGGTTTCTGCCCGGTCTATCAGGTCAGTATCGCCCCGGATGGGGCGGTGACCTTCACGGGCGAGCGCCACACCGAGGTGATCGGCGAGCGCAAGGCGACGGCGGGTGCCGCGACCTACGAGGCGGTGGCGCACGATCTGGCGCCGTTCCGCCCGGCCGACGGCACCACCGCGCGCGTGGATTGCGAGGCGGCGATCACCGACACCTCGACCTACACCATCACCTGGACCGACGCTTCCGGCCGTCAGACAGTGGCGACGCACCAGAGCCGTTGCTCGGGCGGCCCCGGCAAGGCGCTGGACGCGGTATTGGGCAGGCTGCCGGAGCAACTCGGCATCGCCGGCTGGGCGAAGCAGGTCACGCGGCCGGGCGTCTCGCGCGGCTGATCCGACGGGTCGGCTTTCTCGGGCGTGCACGCGCGATCAGACGCTCCTCCCCGACGTTGCGCGCCGGGGAGGAGCGTGGCTGGGCCGTGCGATCCTACCGGCCCCCGATGCATCCGTTTCATGATCCGAAAAGGCGGCGGCAGGACCATCTGCCCCGTCCAGGGCGTTCGCACGACCCCATAATGCGCCTCTCTCGACAAGGAGATCGCGATGAGCGTGCTTGATGGAATCCTGGGCCAACTGGGCGGCAATATCGACGTCGCCAATATGGCGGCCAAGCTGGGGATCAGCCCGGCGATGGCGGAAAAGGCGATCGCCGCGCTGAGGCAGGCGCATCAGCAGCCCGGCGATACGCTGGCAGGCGCCGCCGCCAAGACCGGGCTCGGCACGGACATACTCCGCCAGATCGTGCATCATATTGGTGGCGAAGGATCGCTCTCGCGCTTCGCGAGCCTGCTCAACGAACACCCGCAGGCGGCCGGCATCCTCAGCATGCTCGACAGGGATGGCGATGGCAACCCGCTCAACGACATCGCCGGCATGGCGAAGGGGCTGTTCGTGGGCAAAAGCTGTGGCCCATAGGCGCGGGGGCGGCGGCGCGGCCGCCCATCATTCCGTCCGGTCGATAAGGCGGGCGCCCATCAGCCATAGGCGGACATGTCGCCCAACGGGTTCTGGGCATCGCAATATGCTAGGATCTCGTCGGGAGATTTGCCCTCGTTCATCATCCTGGCAACATTGCCGAAGCGGTCCCACATGAAGGAATGGGTCTGCGTGCCCTGTGCCCAGGGACCGCAATAGAGATACTCGTTGATGAACCGGCTGGCGTAGGCGAGGACATTGCCCATCTCGTCGATCCTCGCGGGCGGCGTGCACAGGTCTGTGTTCAAGAGCGCTGGCTGACCGCCGATATTGGGGATGAGCCTGACAGTGGTTTCGTCGATGGCGATCTGCCTGACAGTCGCGGGAATGAACATCGCGTGGATATAGGGCGCGCGTACCGTTCCCATCGCCCGAACGATGGTGCAATCCGATCTTTGTGCCTGCGCGGGAATATATTCGAAAAGCGAAAGATAACCCGATTCGAAATAGTGAGGCACACCATCATAGCTCATATGCTGTGCCGGCGAGGTGTGGGTTCGATTGACGTTCGGCAGGGTGCCTTTGACGATAGGGTCAAAGTCGGCGCGCAGGAATAGCCGGTAAGTGTCTGGCATGGATCGGTTCCGTAACAGGCGAATGGATCGGGCAATGCCTTGCCTAGGCGGTGCCGCGCTACCGAAGCGCGCCCATCGCGCCGCCCGTTCGCTACGGTTGCAATCGCCCTGCCTACCAGTCGCGCATGCCCACCGCGCCGCTGCGATATTCGGCAATGCGCCGGCGCGTCGCCGGGGAGAGGTCGGAGGGCAGCGCGTTCGTGGCGAACCAG
Source organism: Sphingomonas zeicaulis (assembly GCF_050433225.1). Taxonomy (NCBI): domain Bacteria; kingdom Pseudomonadati; phylum Pseudomonadota; class Alphaproteobacteria; order Sphingomonadales; family Sphingomonadaceae; genus Sphingomonas; species Sphingomonas zeicaulis. Next base: position 368,753 of record NZ_JBNPXQ010000001.1, read on the forward strand.
CGCGCTTCCGCGATCTCGCGCGGGTCGGCGGGGTGGAGGTGCGGCGCCTGCTCGGCGGTCACGCTGGCGGCGAACAGCACGACATGGTCGTCCTTGCCTTCGCGGACATTGTGATAGACGCCCACGATCCGCTCGACGTGGATGTCGGTGAGGCCCACTTCCTCGGCGACCTCGCGGTGGAGCGCGGTTGCGATGCTCTCACCCTTGTCGACGCCGCCGCCGGGTAGATACCATTGGTGCATATAGGTGTGGCGGACCAGCGCGATGCGGCCGTCCGCATCATGCAGCAGCGCCCGCACGCCCAATGTGCGCGGGCGGCGGATGCGCAACCACAGGCGCGCCGCCTTGATGATCAGCCGGTGATAGAGAGCCATGCGCGCCTCCGATACCGCGACGGCGGCCGTCGCGCGATGAGGAATCACGTGCCTTGTCCAGCGATTCCGCGCCGGCAGGGCGCGCCGGCCTGAAACCCGTTCCCGATTTTCAGGATGGCACGCGGGGTCCCGAGTCCCGCGCGCCATCCGGGCATCGGTTCAGCCGCGCACGAACACCAATGTCGCCGGGCCGCCGGCGAGCTTCATGCGATTGCCCTCGAACGTGACCGTGTAGCTCTCGCTCCCAGGCTTCACCGCGGCTTGCCCGGATCCGCCGCAGCTCTTTTCCCAGCGTTCGTTGCCGCCATCGACGCGGAAGCGCATCTGGTTGCCGGTGCGCGTCACCTGGCCGCGCTTCTCGGTGTGCGTGGTCTTGATGCATTTGCCGCCGGGCGTCTCGACATGCCTTTTCGACGTCGCCCACACGAAGCCGCCGCCGCCATCGATGCTGAGCGTCGATGTGCGCTGTACCTGCAGCGGCACCGGTTCGGTGACGATCGTCGTGCGCGTCGGCGATCCATAGCCGGTGGAACCGCCGAGATCGGTGCCGGTGATCATGCCGCCGCTGGGCTGCAGCTTGACGCGCGGTACGATCACCAGTTCGCTGCCGTTGCTCGATTGCGTCCAGCGGCCGGCAATGGCGGGCGGCGGTGCGGCAACCGCGGCGGCGTTCGTCGCCAGCGCGGACAAGAGGATGAGCGTCGATTTCATGGACTGCCTTTCTGCGCGCCGGGGGCGGGATGCCCCCCGGGGCGCGGGCGTGGTGAGCGATTCGGGGAATCGCGGCAATGCGGTGGATCACAGGTGCGCCGCCGAGGAACGCTCTCCCGCGATGAGCGGGAGCGGGCTATGAACTGCGGCGGAAACGATCAGGGAGCCCCCCACGATGCCCGAAGCCAAGCTGCTTTCCGGCGGCAATCCGCAGATCCCGAAGGGCGATGGCGAGGCGCCGGTGGCGGCCTATATCGCGGCGATGCCGGGGTGGAAGCGAGCGGTGGGCGAACGCATCGATGCGCTGATCGGGGCCGCGGTGCCCGATGTCCGGAAGGCGGTGAAGTGGAATTCGCCGCTTTACGGCGTGGCGGGGCAAGGCTGGTTCCTGGGGATCCATTGTTTCGCCCGCTATGTGAAGATCAGCTTCTTTTACGGCGCCGCGCTCGATCCGTTGCCGCCGGTCGGATCGAAGACGCCCGACGCGCGCTACTTCCACATCCATGAGGATGAAGCGTGGGACGAGGCGCAGTTCACCGCCTGGGTGAAGCAGGCGGCGGCGATACCCGGCTGGGTGCCATGAGGAGAGGCGCATGGACGAGGATGTGAAGACACCATCCCGACTGATCGATGAGCGGATCGCCGCGCTGGGCGATTGGCGCGGCGAAACACTCGCCTGGGTGCGCGCGCAGATCCGTGCGGCCGATCCGGACGTGGTGGAGGAATGGAAGTGGCGCGGCGTGCCCGTCTGGTCGCATGACGGGATCATCTGCACCGGTGAGAGCTACAAGGCGGTGGTCAAGCTCACCTTCGCCAAGGGAGCGGCGCTGGCGGATCCCGCCGGGCTGTTCAACGCCAGCCTCGACGGCAATGTCCGCCGCGCGATCGACATCCGCGAGGGCGAGGCGATCGACGAGGCGGCGTTGGCCGCGCTGGTGCGCGCCGCGGTGGCGCTGAACCAGGCGTCCGGTGCACGCCGCAAGCGCTGACCGGCCTCAGAAGCTGGCGCCGTCCACCTTCTCGATCTCCAGCGATTCTAGATCGACGTCAGGCACGCAGCGCAAATTGATCGCGCGTATCGCGGCGCCGCCCATCTCGCCTTGTGCGAAGGGCTGGGTGCCGCAACGGGTGCAGAACTTGTGGTGGATGGCGTGGCGATTGAATTCGTAACTGCCGAGTCGCTCCGCCCCCTGATCGAGCGTGAACTGCGCCTCGGGCACGAAGGTGAGGAGGAAGCCCTTGCGCCGGCAATGCGAGCAATTGCAGGACATAGCCTTGGCCGGCGGTTCTCCCTCCACCGTGAATGTCACCGCGCCGCAGTGGCAACTGCCCCGATAAGCCATGCTTTCCCTCCTTTTTCCGCCAAATTCCCGCAAACTATAAGCGATCGGTAAGGATTTGGCGCGAAAAGCATCCTCTCCGCAACGGGCGTGGCGACCGGACCAGGTTCAAACGGTTCATGCCCGGGCGGTGGTTGAGATGCTTCATGTGGGGGAAGCGCAATGGTTGCGGCGCTCGTCGATGCGCTGTTTCGGGATTATGGTGAAGCTGTGTCGAGCGGCGCGATCGAGCGCGTCCAGCAGATGTGGTCGTTCCCGGCATTCATGATGTTCGATGGCCGCCAGGTCGTGCTCGATACCGACGCGTTCCGCAAGAACAGCGAACGGCTCGACGCCTTCTATCGCGGTCACGGCATGGTGCGGATCGAGTATGACGTCATCGAACTGCTGTGCCTGACGCCGACGACGGCAAGTGTGCGCACGATCGTGCGGCTTTACGATGGGGAGGATCGCATCGTCACCCAATGGGCGCACGTCCATTTGCTGAGCGATACAGACGAGGGGCTGAAGATCGCGGCGGCATTGCCCGATGAGGAGATGCGAGCCTGGGATGCGCTGGCGATGACCCCGGGCGGCCGCGATCGTCGCGTCCGCAATGTAACCCTGCGGCCCGGCAAGCGCGCCGTCGACGGACGTCAGCGCTCGCCAGGCCTGACCTGAGCCGCGTTCGGGGGGGGCGGGGGCGGCCCGGGTCGACGGCTAGATAGGAATCGCTCCCACGGTTGCAAGGCGTCGATCAGCAAGGTTTGATCGTGTTTCGACACGGATTTGTCACATGTGCCGAGAATTTGCCCGATCGCAGCCGCGATGGTGTGACTGCAAAGTCGCAGACATACCCGAATTGCAGGCAATGCATGGTCCGGCATGCAAATAGCGCACGAGACGAATTGACTTTATCCTCCGACGGGTGAAAGTCGAGTTGCGACCCGAGAGGCACCCGAGTGGGGACCTCTCCACTCGGCCCGGCCCTTGTGGCCGGGCTCCTTTTTTATGGGCCATATTCCGGTTTTCCGCCCGCTTCGTCGCGCCGCCGATTTAGCAATGTTTCGTTAGAATGCGGCAAAATACGCGACAGCGCCGTTGGTTAGTCGCCGTGGATGACCGTCGCCCGATCTCTTCGCCGATCCCTTCATCATGCCTGCGCGTCCGGCCTTGCGCTGTTGATGCTGGCCGTAAGCCCAGCCGCTGCGCAGACGACTCATGACGAGCAGATGTGGACCAACCTGACGGTCCAGGCGCCGCTTTCGGGCCCGCTGGTGTTCTTTGCGGAGGTGCAGCCGCGCATCGGCGATCGCGCGGACGGTCTGGAGCAATTGCTGCTGCGGCCGGCGATCGGCTGGCAGCTCTCGCCGCGGCTCACCGTCTATCAGGGCTATGGCTATGTCCTGTCCCCCGCTGGCCATGGACGGGATCTGCGCGAGCATCGCAGCTTCCAGCAGGTGAGCTGGATCGCCGGCAAACCCTGGAAGGGTGAACTCTCATCACGCACGCGGCTCGAGCAACGCTGGCGCAGCGATGGCGACGACATGGGCTGGCGCCTGCGCGAGATGGTGCGGCTGGAAGTGCCCGTGAGCGAGCCCGGCAAGATCGCGGCGCTGGGCTATGCCGAGGCGTTCATCGCGCTCGACGACACCGACTGGGGCGCACGCAAGGGCTTCGACCAGCTCCGCAGCTTCGTGGGCGCCGAGATCGGCATGGGGGGTAAGTCGACTATGGAGCTCGGCTATCTCAACCAATATATCGATCAGGCGGGCGGCCGCAGCCGGATGAACCATGTGCTCTCGCTGAGCATCTTCGTGCGGCCCTGAATATCTCCCTCTCCCCTTGGGGAGAGCGGCCGGGGTGAGGGGCTGAGCGCAGCGAGGCTTCCCGTTCATTCAGCTCCACATGGCCGCCTGCGCGCTTTGCTCGGCCGCTGCACGCCGAAGTAGAGGGGCAGGCGCTGGAGCGCCGGATCTGGGCGATGCTTGCGGACTTCGAGGCGGCGCGGGCGCCGCGAACGGAGTAGCACAGCCCCCTCCCGCTAAGCGGGAGGGAGAAGGATCACAGCCCCCGGAACATCACCAGCGCATCCACCATCCCCAGCGCCGGATGATCGAAAGCCTCCGGTAGCCGGCACAGCGTCTCGAAGCCGAAGCTCGCCCACAGCCCCACCGCGCGGGTGTTGGTGCTGATCACGAAATTGAACTGCATCGCGCGGAAGCCCCGGTTGCGGGCATGATCCAGCGAGTGCGCGCACATAGCGCGAGCGACGCCGCGGCCCGCGGCATCGGCGGCGGTGGCATAGCCGGCATTAGCGACGTGGCGGCCGCCGCCCTGCTGGTTGGCGCGCAGATAATATGTCCCCAGCACCTCATCGTCCGCTTCGGCGACGAAGGTCTCTCGGTCCACGCCCAGCCAATAGGCGAGCGCATCCGCCCGGCTCATTGCGCGGTCGAGCGCGTAGGTCTCACCGGCGCGGATATGGGGTTCGATGACCGCCCAGATGGCGTCGGCATCGTCGGGGAGGGCGGGGCGGATCTGCATCCGCCGCCGCTACCCCGCTCCTCCGACGGAAGGAAGTCTTCCAGCACGGGAAAACGGCGCCGCGGGGGGAGCGACGCCGTTCCCTGCCATGGGAGGCAACACGACCGCGGGCTGAGTTCCGCAATCGTGATCACTAGGCTGGGCGGCACCGCTCGGGTTCCGCCCTTGCCCTTACATCTTGTTCGCGTCGATGGCGTCGGCAGCGGCTTCGCCCTCGTTGCGGACCGCGTCGGCCTGGTTCTCCAGCGCATCTTCCTGCGCTTCGGTGCCGGCGTTATCGGCCGCTTCCTCGATATTGTCGGCAACCGCTTCGGCATTGTCCTGAACATTGTCCGCCTGCTCGCTCTGGCAGGCTGCAAGGCCCAGGGTCATCACAGCCATCGCGGTGACCATCATCGACTTACGCATATTCACTCCCTCTGTTGCGCGAGGCCGGGCAATCCCCGGGGCTTCGCTGGCCGAGGGCATCAATGCGCGGCACGGCCGGTGGTTCCGAAACGATCCCAAACAATCGGTCGTTCAGGGCTGCTTGCCGAACAGCATCGCATGTTCCTCGGGCGTCAGCGGCGCATCGCGCCGGCCGTAGCGGGCATCCTTGTCATGATAGGCGCGCTCCACCGCCGGGCGCGCGGCGATGCGATTGAACCAGGCCTGCAGATTGGGATAGTCCGCCAGCACCATCTTGTGGGTCTCGTGCGGCACGATCCACGGATAACAGGCCATGTCGGCGATCGAATAGTCGCCCGCCAGATAGTCGCGCCCCGCTAGCCGGCGGTCGAGCACGCCATAGAGGCGCGCCGTCTCGTTGGTGTACCGATTGATCGCGTAGGGCACTTTTTCGGGCGCGTAGATGTTGAAATGGCCGTTCTGCCCGGCCATCGGCCCCAGCCCACCCATCTGCCAGAACAGCCACTGCAGCACTTGCGCGCGGGCGCGCGGTTCGGCGGGCAGGAAGCGGCCTGTCTTCTCCGCCAGATAGACGAGGATTGCGCCGGATTCGAACACCCCGATCGGCTCGCCGCCATCCGCCGGCGCGGTGTCGAGGATCGCGGGGATGCGGTTGTTGGGCGAGAAGGAGAGGAAGTGCGGATCGAACTGCGCGCCCTTGCCGATATCGACCGGAACGATCCGATGCTCAAGTTCGGCCTCTTCGAGGAAGATCGAGATCTTGAGCCCGTTGGGGGTGGGCCAGCTGTGCAGTTCGATCATGGCATGCTCCGGATGGATATGGCTGCCGCGATGTAGGTCGCCGAAGCCGTCTGCCAAGCACTCCGCCGCTCAATGCAGCTTGAGCCGGCCCGAGACGCGGCGGTGGAGCAGGCGGGAAAGCGCGAGCAGGATCGTGCGCCGCGTGCCGATGATCGCGCGGTGATGATCGAGGTGCAGCGCCATATAGGCCCATTTGGCGACCAGCCCCTCGATCAGGAAGTTGGAGCCGGCGAGCCCGCCCATCAGCGACCCGACGCCGCGATCACCGCCCAGCGACACCAGCGAGCCGCGGTCGCGATAGACATAGGCGCCCGGATCGCGCCCCGGCCGGCCGAGCGCGCGGGCGAGATATTGGGCCTGCTGCGCCGCCGCCTGGGCGCGCGCCGGCACCGGCCGCCCGTCCGCACCCGGCGCTTCGGCGCAATCGCCCATGGCATAGATGCCCGATACGGACGTGCGCAGATGATCGTCGACCACGAACTGGTTGAGCCGGCCGGTCTCCAGCCCATAATCGTGATTGCTGTCGGGTGCCTTTACCCCTGCAGCCCACACGATCAGGTCGGCGGCCACCGGGCCCTGGCTGGTTTCCAGCCGGTCGGTATGGACGGCCGCGACCTTGGCGTCGGTCAGCAGGCGCACGCCCTTGGTGGTCAGCGCGCGCGCCGCCTTGTCGGAAACGCGCTCGGGCAGCCCGCCCAGGATGCGCGGCGCCGCCTCGACGATCGTCACCTCCAGCGCGAAACGCTGTTCCTCGGTCAGCCCTGCAGAGAGTTCGTCATGCCCTTCGATCAATTCCGTCGAAAGCTCGACACCGGTGGCGCCCGCGCCGACGATGGCGATGCGCAGCACCCGTTCACCGGAATAGGCGGCGGCCAGGAAGGCGGAAGTCAGTCGGCGGTTGAACGCCTCGGCATCGGCGACATTTTCGAGCAGATGCGCATGTTGGGCGGCACCGGGCGTGCCGAACAGATTGGATCCGCTGCCGATCGCCAGCACCAGCGTGTTGAAGCGCACCTTGCGCGGCGGCACCAGCACCGCGCCGTCATCGTCGCGGATCTCGCCCAGCGCGATCGTCCGCGCCTCCGGGTCGATCCCGATCAGGTCGCCGAAGGCGAAGCTGAAATGGTTGCGCCGCGCGAGCACGGGGTAGGAAAGGCCTTCCTGGTGCGAATCCAGCGATCCGGCGGCGACTTCGTGCAGACTGGGTTTCCACAGGTGGAAGATCGAGCGATCGATCAGCAGCACGCGCCGCCGGCCCTCTTGCCGGCCGAAGCGTCGCCCGAGGCGGGATGCCAGTTCCAGCCCTCCAGCGCCGCCGCCCACGATCACGATATCCGTTGCGTCCGCCATGTCGCCTCCCTCGCCGGGTGAACTCGCAGCGGTCATGCAGCTTTGGCGGGCGGTTGCAAGGGGAGGGAGGATCACAACGGCGGCTGGCCCCTAAGCGTCCGGCGTTACCTGCACCGCCGTGCCGCAATCCCGCACCACGCGCAGCGCGACATCGTTCGGCGCAGACCAGTGCGAGAGCGCTTCGGCCTTTCCGCCCGCCGCGCCGGGATTGGCCGGGTGCGTAATGCCCTGCATCATCAGCAAGTGCAGCGATTGCAGCAGCCCGCCGATGTCGCCCGAACGCCGGCATTAGCGCCAGTTCGGCGCCGGTCGCTGGCCCGGCCGCCGGCCGCGCAAGCAGCGGGGTGTAGAGCGAAGCGGGGCCGGTGATCGGGGGCGATCGGGTCGCGAAGTCGATCGGCCCGGCGGCCGGCGCATCCGGCAGCGCATGGAAGCGGGTCTCGCCGAAGCGGGCGCGGAAAGCGCGCTGGTCGATACCCTGCGGATCCTTCTGGAACAGATCCATGCGATGATGCGCGTTGCGCGCCATGTCCTTCAGCGTTTCGGCCAGCGCGGGCACGCGGGTCTGCTTGATCGGTCCTCCAGCTTGCCGGGGATCGACAGCGATTCATCGAGATTGTCGAAGATGTCGGCGCTACCGATCAGCGCCAGCCCGGCCTGGTTCGCCTGCTGGTGGACGTCCACCGAATGCTGCGGCTGCCAATGGTCGGTCAGGAATTCATGCGCGAGATCGGCGAGCGCGCGCTTCGCCATGTTGGCGAGGTGACGGCGCATCGCCGGCTCGTCCTCGAACAGCCCGCCGTCGGCGAGTTGCTGGAGCAGCTTCAGCCCGGTCTGCGCCTTGCGCGGCGAGGCGCCGGGCATCGGCGCGCGCACAGGTTCATCAGATGCTGCAGCGGCAGCAGGTCGGTCGAGCCAGGGTGGCACATATAAGGGAGATGTAAGAGGCCGCCGGGCTTCAGCGCGCGTGCCGCACCGTCGAGCAGCGCGGCCCGGTGCTGCGGCGCGATCCATGACCACACGCCGCCACGTCCGGCACGGTGACCCCCTGAACCCCGCGACCGCGGCGAGCCAGACCTGCTGCATTTCCTTGTAGAAGAAGGCCGGGTAGCCGACATCGCAGATATGGCCGTCAGTGCAGGTCATGTCGGCCGGTGCCCATCGGGAGCGTGCGGGTGCCAGCGATTGGCGAACGGTGGCGGAAGAGGGCGCTTTTCCGCCTCCGGGGTTGACCCAGCGCCCCGCCTCTTCTGTTCTTGACCGATGAAAGGCAATCCCGAACGGCAGGGCTCCTCGCTCCCTGTGCCGAAAGCCGGCCGCTTCACCCGCTTCGCCGTTGCCGACTGGTCGGGGGCCAAGGGCAGCAGCCACAAGGGCATCGCATTGGCGCTATGCGAGGCGGGGCGGGCGGCGCCGGTGCTGGTGGCGCCGCCGGGGCGGGCCTGGTCGCGCGAGGGCATCGCCGCCTGGGTGGAAGCCGAGGCGCATACGCCGCTGCTGACCGGCTTCGACTTCAGCTTCGCGCCGCCACTGATCGAACGCGGCGCCTATCTGCCGGGGGAGGGGGCGGCGGTGCCCGCGGAGGCAAAAAGCTTCTGGGCCTATGTCGCCGCCTGCTGTGCGGAGAGCGATCCCGATCTCGGCGCCGCCAGCTTCCTCGAACGCACCCACCGCCGCCATTTCTATTTCGGCGCCGCCGATGGCCGGAAGGCGGATTATATGCATCTGCGCCGCTGTGAGGCGCATTATAATGCGGGTGGCGGCGGCAAGCCCTCGACCGTCTATGACGCGATCGGCGCGGCGCAGGTCGCCAAGGCGAGCTTCGCGGGGATGCGTCTGCTCGACCGGCTGTCACGGCGTGTGGCGATTTGGCCGTTCGATCCGGTGCCGACAGAGGGCGCGCTGGTTGTCGAGATCTACACCGCGATCGCCGCCCGCGCGGCAGGGCTGCGCAAGGGGCTGAGCAAATTGCGCACCGCCGAGGCGCTCGATGCCGGCCTCGCAGCACTCGGTTCTGAGCCCCATGCCCCGCTCGCCCGCTATGACGATCACGCCACCGACGCGATCCTCACCGCTGCCTGGCTGCGCGCGCATGCCGCCTGCGCCGAACTCTGGCACCCACCCGCACTCTCGACGCATATTGCCGCAACCGAGGGCTGGACCTTCGGCGTCGTCTGACGCATTGGGGAAACATGTGCCGCCTTAGCTCAGTTGGTAGAGCAACCGCCTTGTAAGCGGTAGGTCATCCGTTCGAGTCGGATAGGCGGCACCATTCCGAACCGTGCCTGATCGGCTTCGTGCTTCGTGCGCTGACATCCATGTTAATTTCGCACGCGGCAGATCGTCGCTCGGGTGAAACATTCCGGCGCTCGCGCGTTTATTCCTGAACACGGTCAGGGAGCGTGGCATGAGAGACATGGACGCGGAAGCGGGCAAGCGATTGGGTGGATCCTTTCGGTTCCTATATTATGATGGCGAAGAAAATCGCTGCCCCGGTTGCGGCGGAAAGCATTGGACGATCGGCCGGCTGATGGCCGAATGCGCCTATTGCGAAACCGCGCTGCCGCTGCAGTCCGCACATGGCTATGGCTATGCAATGCGCATCTTCGGTCACGGTGCGCCGGGTTATGAGCCGGACGGCAGCGAAGCCGTAGCGATGCATTGATCTTCCCGCCGCGCAGGTTGCGCGGCAGGGTGAACCTCACCATCCGTTGCGGACGCATGTCGGACCGGGTGTGAGGCGAAATTCGCGATGCGCGTGCAAGCGGTTGTGCCGTGATGGCATCGTTCTTCTTGGCGCCGATCCGCGGTCTGGTTGCTTTCCAGGGCTTTCCTGTGTCGGGCCGGGGCCGATCTCGCACTATTCCGGGCGATCGCCTTGCGTGGCGGCCATGCGCCGCTTCCGCCACAACCTTGCATCTCCTTTTCATGCTCGCGGTACCGAGCCTCGTTGTCGGTCCCTCCGCGCTCTCGGCCATGAGATGGCTTTGCTCGAGCGGTGTGCATCCTACCGCCCCCCAATGCGCTGACGTCATATGCGATTGCTTTAGCAGGGTTCCACCGCTCGTCCCCCAATTCGCACGACTCGCGGATTTGCGCGGCACTTCATACTTAGCTACTCATTAACCAATGCGCGCCATCATAAGCGGCGGGGCATGGGAGGAATGATGAGGGACGTTCGAACCTTCCGCCGTGCGGCGGGCTGGGCGGTCATGTTTGCGCTGGCCTCATGCGCGAAACCGGTTCGGCATGTCGAGGCGCCGCCGCCACCGCCACCTGCGCCCGAAGCGGTGCCGCCACGGCCGACCCCGCCGATGGGTGCGTCCGCGACCACGCGGGTGCCGGCGCGCGCCGCGGATGGTGGGTTCATGACGGTCAATCATGGCGTCGCGCCGGAGGAGGCGCCCTGGCATTTGCGCGCGGGGCTGAACGTCGCGGCGCTGGGCTGCACCGGTGCGCAGGGCGCGACGATCACCGCTGCCTATAATGCGATGCTGCGCGCCCGCGCCAAGCCGCTGACCGCAGCCGACGCTGCGATCAAGGCGCGGCTACGGAAGGAGCGCGGATCGGACTGGCAGGATGCGCATGACGATCGCATGACCCAGCTCTACAATTTCTACGCGCTGCCGCCGGTGCAGCCCCGCTTCTGCGCCACCGCCGCCGCGATCGCCGCGCGCGAGCCCGCGGTCGACGCGGCCGGTTTTCCGGCCTTCGCCGTGCAGGCGCTGGCCGAGCTCTCAGCGCCCTTCGACAGCTTCTATGCTGCCTATGACGAGTATCGCGTTGCGCTGGCGACGTGGGAGGCGCGCTATGGCGCAGGGGCGCCGACCCGTGTCGCGGCTTTCCCACCGCCCTCGCCGCGCGCAGCCTCCGTGGTCGAGGTCGATCTGCCGCCTGCGATCCCGGCGCGCGCTGCCAGCCCCCGCATCAGCTATGAAAGCCTTGCGGTGCTCGACCAGTTCGAAGGCAGCGAGGCGATCAGTTGCGGCGATTGTACGCGCTCGACAGGCAGGCTGGCCGCGCGACAGCTGCCCTCGCGGCCCTGACCAGCGCGCAACCAGCTCAGCGCGGCCGGATCGCGACGCTGCGAACGGTGACGTTGCTGGCGCTGCCTACGGTCGAAGACCCGGCATCGCCGGTCAGCCGCTGATAGGGGCAATCGGCGGAGACCGAGAAGTCGAACTGCATAGCGGTGGTGCTGCCGACCTGGCTGACCTGCACCGGCCCTGCATCGGTTTCGACGCGGGAAGGCACGCATTCGACCATCCAGCGCATCAGATCGCGCGCGCGCGGCTCGGTTCCGGCCAGGCGCGCGTCGAACCGATAGGCGCCCGGCGGCAGCGCGAGCAATTGTTGCGCCACCGTGCCTCGACGCCGCGGTTCGATGGCGAGGGTCAGGCCGCCGGCCGGATCGAAGCCGGTGCTGATCCCCAGCGGCGCGCTGATGGTCCAGTCGAACGATTGGGCCGGGGAGGTGGTCGTTTCGCCCCGCGCCGCGCTCTGACGGAAATCGGGATCGTGCAGTCGGTTGCCGTCCGCCGCCTTGGTCACGCCGAAGGCGAGGTCATAGATGCGATAGGCCCCGCCGATCGCGCCGGCGCGGATCAGCGTGTCGATATAAGGCGTGATTTCCGCGCGGGTCACCGGATGCGGCGTGCGGCGAAGCGCACCGACCAGCGCCTCGATGCCCTGGCGCTGCTCCTCGGGCATCGTCCGCGCATCAAGGAACAGGCGCGGGCGCCAGCCCGGCGCGTCGGCGAGCCGGGCGAGGATCGCCGGGCGGATCTTGGGATCGAGCGCGCCTGCACGGACGAAGCCCAGCACCTGATCGGAATATTCCTGGCGGCGCAGCAGCGCATCGGCGCGCTGCAATGCGATCTCATATTCGCCAAGGCGCGATGCCTTGTCGATGTACCAGAGTTGGGTCAGCGTATCACGCCAGCCGAGCTGTCCGGCCAGCGCCATATAGCTGGCCGCGCTCTCGTCATCGGCGCTGATCGCCTCGCGAGAGAGACCGGCAACGCGCCAGGCGACGACGTTGAACAGGCTGTGGCTGAGGGCCTGATCGGCGAGGCCCCGCGCTTCGGCGTAGCGGCGGTTCCGGAAAGCGGCGTCACCGGCGGCGGCAAGCGTCTCGTCGGTGGGGTGCTGCGCGGCGGCAGTCGCCGCGTCGTTGCGACTGAGCGACAGTGCCGAAAGCGAATCCGGCACCATCGCCCAAGCAAGCGCCAGGCCGAGCAGCCCGGCACCCGCCCGGGCTGCCCAGCGGCGGGCATCAGCCCGCGTTGGCGCGATTTCCATATTCGTAGCTGTAGCTGTAATTATAGTTGTAATAGCCCAGCGCCGGAGCGTCGAACTTGGTCAGGATCGCGCCGACCACATTGGCGCGGCTGCTGACCAGGCGGCGGATCGCGGTGCGCGCGGCGCCACGGTGCGCGACATCGGCCTCGACCACGAACACCGTGCCCTCGGTGATCGCCGCGATCAGCGGCGCGTCGGCGAAACCCATCACCGGCGGAGCGTCGATCACCACCACATCGTAATGCGCGAGCGCATCGTTGAGGAAGCGGTTGAGCGAAACCTCGCTGAGCAGTTCGGCCGGGGCCGGCGGCAGCGGGCCCGACGAGATGAAGTCGAAGCCTTCCAGCCCGGTCGGCTGGCGCACGTCCATCACCGTCTTCTGCCCGGTCAGCAAGCTGACGAAGCCGGCATTGTTCTTCAGGTCGAGGAACTTGTGCAGCGTCGGCAGGCGAAGGTCGGCGTCGACCAGCAGCGCCCGCTTGCCGGTCCGCGCCAGGTTCTGTGCGGTCGCAGTGGCCGAGGTGGACTTGCCTTCCGACGGGCGGCTGGAGGTGAACACCAGACTGCGCGGCACGCCGTGCGCGGTCGAGAGTTCCAGCGCGGTGCGGATCGACTGATAGGCTTCCGCCATCGCCGAGCGCGGGTTGCTGATTTCCTCGAACGGGTTCTCGCCGGCCTTGAGCAGCGGGACGGCGCCCAGCGCGGGCACGTTGAGCATGCGCTGGACATCGTCGGGCGTGCGGATCGCGTCGTCGAGATTTTCGCGGGCGAACACGAACAGTGCGGCGAGACCGAAGCCGATCGCGAGCGCGATCGCCATGTTGATCAGCGGCCGGGGCTTGATCGGGGCGAACGACGGTTCCGCGCGGTCGATGATCGAGACGTTGTTCGATTCGACGCCGGCGGTCGCGCTCAGTTCCTTGAAGCGCTGGAGAAGGCCGTTGTAGAGTTCGCGGTTGGTGTCGACTTCACGCTGCAGGATGTTCAGGCGGACCTGACGGCCCTGTTCCTCGAGCGCGGTGGAGCGGAGCTGGCCGACGGTGGTGTCGAACTGCTGCTCCTGGCCGACGGCGAGTTGATAGGTCTCGCGGATCGAGTCCCGGATGTCGGTTGCCTGGCGGCTGATCTGGGAATCGAGTTCGGCGATCTGCGCGTTGAGCTGGATCACCTCGGGGTGATCGGCCTTGTGGCGGCGGCGCTGCTGCTGCAGCTCGCTGCGCAATGTCGCACGCTGACCGATCAGCGCCTGGACGGCACCATTGTCGATCACCTCGGGCAGGCTCATCAGCGGCGCCCGCTGCGCGGCACGCCAGCGCTGCTCGGCCTTGATGCGCTCGGCGCGGGCGGCGGTGTAGGCGGTGTTGAGGTCAACCAGCGCGGCCGAGGTGAGGGACTGCGGCTTGGACGCACCTTCACCGCCGTTGGAGTCGCCACCGGTCGCGCCACCGGCGCCACCCACCGTCACCAGATCGGATTCGCGGGCATAGGCGATCATCGCCCGCTCGCTATCCTCGAGCCGCTGCTTCTGTTCGGCGAGCTGGCCGGCCAGATAGTCGCGGGCATAAGCTGAGGTGTCGAACTTGCGCTCGAGATTGCCGGTCACATAGGCGTCGGCAATGCCGTTGGCGATCTGTGCCGAAAGGCGCGGATCCGGCGAGTCGAAGCGAAGCTGCGCGACGCGCGAATTGGTCGGCAGCTCGACGCTGGTGTTGGTGCGCAGCAGGCCGATCACCATCTCACGCCGCTGGCGGATCGCCTCGGGCGTGTTGGACTGCGCGGCATCCACCTTCACGCCCATCGCGACGAGGAAGTTGCTGTTGTCGAACAGCTTCATCCGTTCCGCGGTGCGGATCGCGAGGCCGCGGCTCTGCAGGATGGCGAGCTGCGTGTTGAGGAAGCGGTTGGCGTCGGCGATCGAGGTTGCCGGTTCCACCATCTGCGTGTCGACAATCTTGGCGGTCTGCTGCTCGATCTGCACGCTCGCGGCGGAACGGTAGATCTTGGTGGCGAGCAGGGTGGCGACGAGGCCGGCGATCAGCGCGAGCGCGACGATCACGGCCACCGGGATCCAGTTGCGGCGCAGGATGCCGATCAGGGCGCCGATGTTGAGGCGGAAGCCCTGATCCTGTTCGTCATAGTCGGCGACATAGGCCTGATAGCCATCATCGCGCGGGCGCACGGCGTGGCCGCCATTTCCGTCGCGGCGATCGGGGAAGGTGGAGTCGTTCATCAGATCACCTTGAACGGAGCGGTTGTGAGGCGCGTGCGCATCAGAAGCGGGTGAAGACGCCGATGAGCGGCGCGGCCGAGATAAAATCCCGATAGACCTGGCGGAGGCCCGAATAGCCGACGACGACGACATCGTTGGGTTCGATGCGCGGATCGACGGCATCGCCGCGGCGGATCGCAGCAAGGTCGAACACGGCGCCCATGCGCTGCCCGTCGATGGTGCGGAACACGATCACCTCGTTGAGGCGGGCGACCTGCGTCGGCCCCTTGGCGAGCGCGAGCGCTTCGATCAGCGTGGTCTGCGGGCGGATTGGGAACACGCCGGGGCTGGTGACCGAGCCCTCGACGACGACCTGACCCGGCGTGGCGGTGGTCACGTAGACCGAGACCTTGGGGGAAACGAGGTAGTTGCGGCCGAGCGCCTTGCCGATCTCGTCGGCGAGTTCAAAGCTCGTCTTGCCGGCGGCCTGCACGCGGCCGATCAGCGGCACGGCGAGGCTGCCGCCGGTATCCACCGGAACATCCTTGATCGAAAGATCGGGTTCCTGAAACACGATGACCGATAACGTGTCGCCGGGGGCGATGCGATAGTCGGTCGCGACGGTCGGCGCGTCGGACGCCTTGATCGTGGTGTAGGCCACCGGTCCACGCGGCAGCGAGGAGCGTTTCGTGCCAGCGCATCCACCCAACGTCAGCAGCGCGATTGCCACGGACACTGTAACGAACCTGCTCATCTCTTCCCCTTTACCGTACCCGCAGCGTCAATCGGCTCTTCTGGCCATACGCCCGCATCGGCCACCCCGCGTGGAAGCAGATGCGGTATAAGTGTGAACCGTGGCCGATGCAATTCTCGCACAACCACGCGCACTTGCCCAATTCTTACGCCATTTCATCCTCCTCGGCGATCGAACCAGGGCGCAGCGCGCGCACCAGCAGGCCACAGAGCAGGGCGAATAATGCTGCAACTGCGAAGGTGCGCAACGGATAATCGACGAGGCTGTGCAACATTACGAGGAATATGGCCGTCAGTGAGATCCAGCCGCGGCTGCCCTCGGGCCCCGGCTGGCGGTGCCGCGCCATGCGCCACGCCGCGGTGAGCAGGAAAAGCACGAACAGCGCCATCGCAACCACCGCCAGCACGCCGCCTTCCAGCGCCAGCTCCAGATAGTCGTTATGCGCATGGTTGATGAAATGGCTGCCCAGAGAATCGAGGCTCTCGATCGACCGGAAATAAGGATCGAAAGTGCCGTAGCCCGAGCCGAACGGCCACACCGAGCCGATCGCATAGGTGACGTCGGGCCAGAAGTGGAACCGGTTGTCGTCCTCAAGCTGGAAGCGCCCCATCAGCCGCTGGAACGCGCCGGTCTGCACCAGGATCGCGACCAGCAGAACGGTGACGCCGGCGATGCTGCCGCCGATCAGGGCCGAGCGGCGCCGGTGGCGGACGGCCATCGGCACGAACACGGCGGCGAGCGCGAGCAGCAGCAAGACCGATCCGGTGCGAGACGCCGTTGCCAATGCTGCAGCCGCGAACAGGGCCATCAACCCGAACAATCCCCAGCGCAGCGCCAGCGCACGGCCCTTGCGCCGCCGATCGCGCGCCAGCAGCCAGGCGCAAAGTAGTGCAAGCACCATCAGCAGCGCCTGATGGTTGCGATTGGCGAACACGCCGGTGGTGAGCCCCTGCTGCGAGGTGGCGTAGAAGTAGAGCGCGTCGCTATCGCCGAACACGGCCTGCAGCATTGCGAGCAGTGCACCGGCCACCGCCGCGCCGACGACGACCCACAGCAGCAACCTGATCTCGCGGCCATCGGCCTGCAGCACCGCGATGAACATCGTCACCGGCACGATCAAGGTCAGCCAGGTCGATAGCGTAGAGTCGGGCATCAGGCTGATCGGCCGCGGCTCGTTCATTGTGCCGGTGAAGTCGGCAGCCTGCAGCATGAAATCGCGCCCCGGCAATGCCTGCCATACTTTGGGCGGTAGCGGGATCAGTTGCACCAGCGGCAGCGCCAGCACGAGCAATACGAACCCGATTGCCAGCCAGTCGAACAGCGCGGCCCGGTCACGCCGGTATTCCGCGAGCATGTAGACGAGCACGACCAGCGCTGTGCACTGCACAACGATCTCGGTGGCCGGAAAGCGTGCACCGCCGCCGCCCAGGATCAGCGCAATGCCTAACAGCGCGGAACTGAGGAAGGTGCGCACCGGCTGTCGCGGCAGCGGCTGACCGATCGGGCGGAAGGGGGAAGTCGCCATTCTGCTCCGGGCTTGCTGCGGTTGGACCTGCGTTTGGCCATGAACGTTTCGCTCGCGCACATAGCCGGGTGAGGCCGGCGCTGTCGAGCCTTGGCGTGCATCCTCCGCATCCTTTGCGACGGTACGGGTGCGGGCTATGCACCTCGCAATGCAGCGGAAACGGCTGGCCATGCTGCATCTGCGTGATTAAGGATCACCGTCCGGTGATGCTGCCGAAGGTCGGCGGTGCTGATGGGCGGGGGTGGTCTGGCGATGGGCGTGGTCGGCAAGGCGATCGACAAAGCAAAGCTGTTCCGCTGGCTGCGCGACCAGGACGAGAATCTGGACCTGCGCCGTTTCTTCCGCGAACGCCACGGCATCGATGTCGGCCTGCACAGCTATGGCTGCTTCGATCGCTGGCGGATGCCGGGGCCGCTCGTCATCGGCCGCTATTGCTCCTTCGCGAAGACGGTGCGGGTGGTCGATGCCAACCATCCGCTGGATGCGATCACCACCCATCCGATGCTTTACGAGAAGCGCTTCGGGGTCATCGATCAGGACATGATCCATGCCGAGCCGCTGGTGATCGAGGATGATGTGTGGGTGGGTCACAATGTCGTGATCCTGCCCGGCTGCAAGTCGATCGGTCGCGGGGCGGTGATTGGCGCGGGCGCGATCGTCACTGCAAACGTGCCGGCCTATGCGATCGTCGCGGGCGTGCCCGCCAAGCAGATCCGTTGGCGCTTCGATCCGGAACTGCAGGCGGCGCTGGAGGCGAGCCGCTGGTGGGAACTGGAACCGCCGGCGATCCGCGCGCTGCTGCAATCAAACCCGGACGTCATCCGCAATCCAACTGCGGCGCGCGTTGCGGCGGTGCTGCCGGCGAAGGGCTGAGGAGGGGCTTTTTACCCCTATCCTTCAGGGGAGGGGCCACGAATCCCTACTGCCTCGTGCCCGCCAGCGGTTCGTCACCGGGCGCGCATTCGCCGACGTGACGCGCGGTCACGCGCATCGTCACGATCACCGGCGCGGGTTCGGCGGGGCTTTCAGTGACGATGTCGACCGCATAGCTGCCGGCATCATAGGTGCCGGTGCCGGAGAGAATGAGCGGGCCCGCCTCATCGGCGTTGCAGCGGCCGCTAAAGCGCACCGCGCCGCCGGCGATCTGGCTGTCGACAATCGCGCAATCGGCGTTGGGCGGCGGCAGGATGAGCCGTGCCGCATTAGCCGCATCCGGCGGCACGCAGCGACGGCGGACGTCGGGCTCGGATGCCGCTTCGGGAACCGGCTTGCCGCCTTGCGTGGCGGAGACGAACTCGGTCCGCCGCTCCCACGCGCCCGGCCGCATCGCCTCATCGCCGGCACCGGCCAGCAGCAGCGCCGCCGCGGCCAGCGCGGCGGCGGCGCGGGGCGGGCTCAGGCGGGGCCGACGCGGAATGCGCACAGCTTGTTCCCATCGAGATCGCGGAAATAGGCGGCATAGAAGGCCTGTTCGCCCTCTTCGCCGCGAACGCCGGGGCCGCCCTCGCAACTGCCGCCCAGTTCGAGCGCGCGGGTGTAAAGCGCGTCGACCGTCGGCCGCTCGCTGGCGACGAGCGCGATCATCGTGCCGTTGCCGATGGTCGCATCCTTCTCGTCATAGGGGCGGGTCACGCCGAACATCGGCTGGTCCATCGATACGCCCTAGGCGCACATCTCGCCCATTTCCAGTACCCGGCCCGCGCCGATCGTCTCGAACAGGTCGTCGTAGAAGCCCTTGGCGCGCTCGAGATCGTTGGTGCCGACGAGCGTATATCCGATCATGACCGTCACTCCCTAGATGTGCGGATGGATCACGCCTTGCATTCGCCGATCCGCTCGGACTTGCTTTTGAGGCGCATCGTGATCGTCTTGCCCTGCTGCGTCATCACCATCTCGGCGGCAACGTCATAGCGTTCGGGCTGATAATTGCCCGAAAGGCTGATCTGCATCTCGTTGGGCTGGCCCGCCGGCTTGCAGCGCATCACCGCATCGATCTTGCCGCCGCTCATCTGGAAACGGTCATAGCGGCATTCGCCATTGTCGCGCGCCAGCATCTCCTGAGGCTTGTCCGCCTCTTCCTGGGTCACGCAATCCTCGGTGGTCGAGCTCTTCGCCGCGGACTGGCCGATCTGATCGGCCATCTCCTTGGACAGGCCCGGCACGTCGATCGAGACGAGTTCGGCCGTGGTCCGCCATTGGCCCGGCTTCAGCTTCACCGCCGCGCCGCGATCCTTCGTCGCCTCAGCGACGTCGGCAACGGAGGCGTTTTCGAGCTTCACCTCGTCGCTCTTGCCGCAGGCGGCGAGCGCGAGCAGCGTGATGAGGGCGGCGGCGGATGACGCGGTACGCATGATACTCTCCATCGACATGGAAATGAGGAATGCGACCCGTCCGTGCGGCGTTTTGCGGTGACCCTAGCAGGCCGCACGGTCAAGTCGAGTGTGGATCGTTCAGCCCGCCGGGCAATCGCCGATACGCTTGCCGGTGAATTTGGAGGTGATGCTGACGTCGCCGTCGCTGGCCAGCCGGGTCTCGACGATCTGCTGTGCGTCGAGAGTCGTCGCGGTGTAGGTGCCGCGCACCGTTGCGCCGATCGCGCCGCTCATCCCATCCTTCTGACAGGTGATCTGCGCCTGCAGCGTGCCATCGGAGAAATAATCGTTGGTATAGGTGCAACTCGTCATCGCGGGCACGAAGAAGGTGGGCTGGGGCTTGGCGACGTCGGCCACGGCGAGGCAGACCTTGCTCGTCTCGGTAGTGCCCGCCTCAATCGGGAACACCGCCTTGCCCTTGTCCAGATTGCGCCCGCTTTCGACCACCGTCTTGATCTCCCACTGGCCTGCCTGCAGCGAAACCGGCCCGGTCGGGGCCGCTTCTTCCTTCGCACCGCCCGTGCAGCCGGCCAGCAATGCAGCCGTCATGGCCGCCGCGATCATCGGTGCCGTCTTCATCATCCTCGTCCCCCTTTGGCTATCTTCTATATCGTCTCTGTCGTCTCAGTCGGCTTCCTCGTCGCCGCGGCAGGCGCCCGCGCGGCGGCCATCGATCGTCGCTTCTACGGTCAGTTGGTGATCGCCCGCCGGGCCGCTTGCGGTCATCGTCATGCGATAGGTGTCGCGTGTCCAAGTGCCCTGCGCGGCCAGATCGCGCGGGCCCTCATCGCTGGTCGCCGGACATTGCGCGCTGATCGTGAAGCCGGCGGCACTGCCCGTCATCCGCGGGGTTCCACACGCGACTTCGCGGCTGAGAATGAAGCCCAGCGCATCCTTCGCGCGATCCGGCGTCACGCAGCGCGCGCGCGTCTGCGCCATCTTCGCGACCATGTCCGGGCCGAGCGGAGTACCATCGAGCAGGACGCGCGACGGGACGAAATGCTCTTCCCAGCGGCCCGCCTCGATCGCGACATCGGCCTGCGCGATCAGCGGCAGCGCCAGCATGGGCAGCGCGAGCCGCCCCAAGATGTTCATCGTGAAACCCGTCCCGCTCGATTCGTGGACGCAGACTAGCACCGCCGCACGATGGTCGCGAACGGGTTTCACACAGGCTTTTTCCAAGCTTATCCACAGCTTCATCCACGGCGGGCGCTGCTCACGACGCTTTCGATGGCGGGAGGCGTCCCGCACGCCGTGGTCAGATCGCGCCTCGATCGCGCAGTGCCGCGATGCGATCCGGCGGATAGCCGAGCAGGCCGCCGAGCACGCGATCATTATGTTCGCCCACCGCGATCGGCAGCACATCGTTGAAGCCGGTGTCGGCGGCGGAGAAAGTGATCGGAATCCCCGCGGTGCGCAGATCGATGTCGGACGGATAATGCGGATGCGCCACCGCCATCGTTTCGTGCCGGGCGACGACGCCCGGATCGAGCAGCGCGTCCTCGGGATGGCGCACCGGCGCCACCGGCACGCCCTCGGCGGTCAGCCGCGCTACGGCCTCCGCCACTGGCAGGCCGCGCGACCACGCATTGATCTCGGCTTCCAGCGCGGCTGCGTTGGCGACGCGGCTGTCGCGATTGGCGAAGCGCGGATCGGTGCCCATGTCAGGTCGCGCCATCGCGCGGAACAGCCCCTGCGCCAATTTTTCATGCACTGCGACCAGCGCAATATAGCCGTCTGCGCATTCGAACACGCCGAACGGCGAGAGGCGCTGGACGGTGAGGCCGGTGCGCGCCTGCATCCCCGCCGCCGCCATCGCAGACCAGTTCTCGATGGCGACGAACGAGGTCAGCGCGCCCAGCATCGATACGTCGACATGCTGGCCGCTGCCGGTGCGGTGGCGCTGCTCGAGCGCCGAAAGGATGCCGATCACCGCGAACACCGGCGCCAGCATGTCAGCGACCGGGATGCCGATGCGCACCGGCGGCTCGTCCGGCCCGCCGCTGGCATACATCGCGCCGGACAATGCCTGGATGATGATGTCCATCGCCTTGCCGCCCTCGGGCGCGGTTGCGCCGAAGCCGCTGAGGGAGCAATAGATGATGCGCGGGTTGACCGCCTGTGCGGCTTGATATCCGACGCCGAGGCGATCGGCGGTGCCGGCGGTAAAATTCTCGACGACGATGTCGGCCTCGCGCACCAGATCGAGAAACACCGCGCGGGCTTCCGGCTGTTTCAGGTCCAGCGACACGCCCAGCTTGCCGCGCGCGCGGGTAAGGTGGGACATCGAGACATCGTCGTCATGGCTGCGCTCGACGCTGATGCCGTCCCGCCCGACATAGGGGCTGTTCTCGCGCGCAAGGTCCCCGCCGCGCGGATCCTCCACCTTGATCACCTCGGCGCCCAGCCCGGCCAGCAGCAAGGTGGCATAGGGGCCGGCGAGCGCGCGGGTGAGATCGATGACGCGCAGCCCTTCCAGAGGGCGGTCTCTTGTCGCTTGAGTCGTCACGGATTGTCCTTGGCTGGGGGAGAGGGCGGCTGCGCGGCGCAGTGGATCGGGCCGCCGGCGATCAGCCGCTGGGCTTCGTGGAAGATCGGTTCGGCATCGATGCCAAGACTTGCGAGCCGGCGGGCCTGCACCAGCGCGTCGTGATTGTAGAGCGCGTCGAAACGTCGCTGCTCCGCCGGCGGGATCGTGGTGAAGGCGATGCCGCCGCTTCTCGCCAGCGCGATCCCGTCCGCCTCCGCCTTCAGTTGCTGGCGGTCGAGCGCATCCTCCCAGGGCTTGCGGCTGGCGGTCAGCACGCGCTGGAGGTCCGGCGGCAGCCGGCGCCACGCGCGGTCGGAGATCGCACGCGCCGGATAGGCGCCGCGGCTGAAGCGGATCGTGCTGAAATGGCGGGCAACCTCCGAGAAATGCAGCGCCTTGATCGTGTCGGCAGGGGCGACGACACCGTCGATCACGCCCTTGGCCAGCGCCGAATAGACTTCGCCCATCGGCATGTTGACCGGATCGGCGCCAAGCTGGCGCAATATGTCGACCGCGTCGCCCTGCACGCGCAGGCGCAAGCCCCTGAAGTCGGCGAGGCTGCGGATAGGGCGCTCGCGGGTGACCACACCGGGGAAGTTGCCGCCTTGGGCCGCCAGCAGGTGTAGGCCGTGCAACTCGGCGCCAACGGCCGGGAAGCGCGCCGCCAGGCAATCATAGATGGCGACCTGATCGGAGATGCTGCGGACGCCGCCGTAGAATGCGGTCTGGCCGCGCAGCAGGTGCGTACCGCCCTTGGCATAGATCGGGCTGATCAGCCCCACATCGGCGACGCCGCGGCGAATCTCCTCCATGCTCATTTCGGAGGAGAGCAGCGCCCCGGACCAATAGGGTCGAAACGCCATGCGCCCGCCGCTGCGGGCGGTCACCCAGTCCATCCACTCTTGGTCGGCGCGGCTGAACGGATGGCTCGGCGGATAGGGGCTGGCATAGCTCAGCACATGTTCGGCGCTGGGCGGGGGCGCCGCGCCGCAGGCGGCAAGCGCCAGAGCGACGAGGACGGCGGCAAGGCGCATCGGATCAGCCCCCCGCCACGCCGGGCAGCCACAAGGTGACGATCGGCAGCGCGATCAGCATGGCCAGATGGAGGAAATCGGCGATCAGGAAAGGGATGATGCCGCGGAAGATCGCGCCCAGCGGAATATCCTTCGACAGCGCCTGGATGACATAGACGTTGAGGCCCAGCGGCGGGTGGACGAAGCCGATCTCCATCGTGCGGACGAGGAAGATGCCGAACCAGATCGGGCTGTAGCCCAGTTCCAGTGCAATCGGCAGGAAGATCGGCGTGGTCAGCAGCATCAGCGCCAGACCGTCGAGGAAGGATCCGAGCACGAGCAGCAGCAGCGCCATCACGATGATAGCGACCACCGGGCTGGCATGCATGTCCCGCACCGCGCCCGACATCAGGTCGGCGATGCCGGTCACGCTGATGAAGGTGGCGAAGAGGATCGCGCCGATGATGATCAGGTAGATCATGCCGGTGGTCGAAAGCGTGCGCGCGAACGCCTCGCCGATCGCCGCGCGGTTGAACGCCCTACGCAGCGCCATCAGCCCGAACGCTGCGATCACGCCGATCGACGCCGCCTCGGTGGGGGTGAACCAGCCGATCATCAGCCCGCCGATCACGAACACCACCAGCAGCAGCACGTCGACGATGCGGCCGAGCCCGGCCATCCGCTCGCGCCACGGCGTGCGGGGGGAGCGGGGGCCCAGCGCGGGGCGGAAGGCGCAGAGGATCGCGATCGCCGCCATGTAGAACAGGGCCTGGCTGAGCCCGGGAATGATCGCGGCGGTGAACAGCTTGCCGATCGAGACCTCGGCGATGATGCCGAACACGATCAGCGCGCCCGATGGCGGGATCAGCGCACCCAAGGTGCCGCCCGCCGCCAGCGCGCCCGCGGCGAAACCGGGGTTGTAGCCGGCGCGGCGCATCTCGGGCAGCGCCGCCGAACCGACGGTCGCGACGGTCGCGAGGCTGGAGCCGCTGATCGCGCCGAAGCCGGCGCATCCGGCGATCGAGGCGAGCGCGAGGCCGCCGCGGCGATGGCCGACGAAGCGCGCCGCCACATCGAAGAAATCGCGGCTCGCCCCTGCCTGGAAGCAGAGATGCGCCATCAGCAGGAACAGCGGCAACACGCCCAGTTCATATTTCTGCGCGACCTCGAACAGGATCACGCCGCCCTTCACCAATGCCGCCTCCGGAGACAGCATCACCATCAGCCCGGCGATGCCGGTGAGCGCGAGGCTGATGCCGATCGGCACGCCCAAGGTGAGCAGGATCAGCAGCGCGAAGATGCCGGCGAAGCCGATCAGTTCAGGCGTCATCGCCGCGCCTCCCCGCCATCGCCTGCCGCACGAACAGGATCAGGATGAAGGCGAGGGCCGCGATCATCAGCGCGCGGAACCAGCGCAGCGGGATGTGCAGCAGTTCCGAGCGCTCGTGCCCGCCCCACAGATCGCTCAGCAGGATCGCAGAGCCCGCGATGAGCAGCGCGATGGTGAGTGCGCCGAGCAATGCGGCGACCCGCTGCAGCCGGTGCGCGCGCTGCTTCGAAAGCCGCTCGGTGAGAATATGCACCGCGGCATGGCCGCGGCCGAGCGTGACGCTGACCATCGATGCCGCGGTAATCAGCACGATCGCCGCCTGGACGATCTCGATCGCACCGAGCAGCGCAAAGCCGGTGTGGCGACCGAGCACCGCGGTCGCGTCGGTCGCCATCGCGATCAGCAGCCCCGCGGATCCGAGATAGAAGCTGAGCCGCGCGGCGAAACCACGGGTCGGCGCCGGGGGCGGTTCTTCGCCATGATCGGACCCATGGCCAGGCGCTGCATCGGTAACGGGATCGCTCAAGCATCCACCCCCACGCGATTGACAGCCTCTGGTGCGGGCCGTCTAATTATGCGACGAGCAAATAGTATATTTATTCAACCATCTGTCAACGGACCAATGTCGTTGACGCGGACAGGGGCAAAGTGTGACGCGGAACACTGCGGGAGAGGGGGATGGGTATCGGCGGGTGCAACTCGGCCGGCTCGGCGATTTCGTGGGGTTCCGCATGCGCCGCGTGCAGAACCAGCTTTCCGCAGAGTTCGCCGCGACGACCGCCCAGTTGGGCCTGCGTTCCGGCCTGTTCTCCTCGTTGGCGATCATCGCCGCCAATCCCGGCATCTCGCAGCAGCAGGTGTCCGCCGCGGTCGGGCTCGACAAGTCGATCACCGTCCAGATCATCGACGAGATGGAGAAGCGCGGGCTTGCCCGGCGCGAACGCTCGACCGTCGATCGGCGTCGCCACGAACTGACCATCCTGCCCGAGGGGCAGGCGCTGCTCGACCGGTTGTTCGAGATTATGGCGAAGGTGGAAAGCGGTGTGCTTGCGGAGCTGAACTCGGAAGAACGGCCGATCTTCGACGCCGCGCTCGATCGAATGTATGCGGTCTTCCATCGATGAAAGCCGCTCGTCATCTCGCCTGGGTGAGTTGACGACGCCACCCAATCATGGCCATCAGACAATAATGTCTCGGGAAAATACGAAGATCGGCGCGCTGGCGCCTCTGGTAGGCTATCATCTGCGGCGTGCGTCGGGTGCGTTCGCGGTCGACTTTGCGGCAGCGATGGAAGGAACCGGCATTCGCCAGGTACCGTTCGGCATCATCGCCGTGGTCGCGGGCAGCCCGGGGATCAACCAGGGCGCGGTCGGCCGCGTGCTGGGCATCAAGCGCGCCAATATGGTGTCTCTGATCAACGAGTTGGTCGACATGGGCCTCGTCGATCGCACCGTCGACGAGACCGATCGGCGCGCCTTCGCGCTGACCTTGACCCCGGCGGGCATCGCGATGCTGGAAGACTGCCTCGCGCGCATCGATGCGCATGAGCGGCGGATGCTGGCGGGCTTTTCCGACGAGGAGAAGGTGGTGCTGCTCGATATGCTGCGGCGGATCGAAAAGGCGCGGGTCATCCCGCTGAGCTGAGGCCCAGCACGCGCGCGGCATTGCCCTTCAGCATCTTCTCCCGCAGTTCCGGCTTGAACCCGGCCTCGTCATAAGCGGCGATCCAGCGATCGGGCGGGATCAGGGGAAAGTCCGAGCCGAACAGGAATTTGTCGCCAAGCTGGGTGTTGGCATAGCGCATGATCTGCGGCGGGAAATATTTGGGGCTCCAGCCGGACAGGTCGATGAAGACGTTCGGCTTGTGCAACGCCATCGAGAGCGATTCATCGGTCCACGGCCAGCCGGGATGCGCCAGGATGATCCTGATGTTGGGGAAGCGCACCGCCACCTCGTCCACCAGCATCGGCTGGCCATAGCGCAGGCGGATGCCGCCGCCGCCGGGCATGCCGGTGCCCATGCCCGAATGGCCGGTGTGGAAGATGGCGGGAAGGCCATAATGGTCGATCACTTCATAGAGCGGCCAGGCCATCGGATCGCCGGGATCGAAATTCTGCAGCGGCGGATGGAATTTGAAGCCCTTCACGCCATGCTTCTCGATCAGGTCGCGCGCCTCGATCGCGCCGCGCTTGCCCTTGTGCGGATCGATCGAGGCGAAGGCGATCATCACGTCGCTGTTCGCCGCCGCTGCCTCGGCGATCTCCTCGTTGCGGATGCGCTTAATGCCGGTGCCCGCCTCCATATCCACCGTGAACATCACGAAGCCGATGTCGCGCGCGCGATAATAGGCGACGGTTTCGGGGATGGTCGGGCGCCGGCGATCCGCCTTGAAGTAACGCGTGCTGGCATCAAGGAATTCGCCGAAAATCGGATCCTCATGGTCGCAGCACGAGACCTCGGCATGGACATGCACGTCGATCGCCGCGAGTTTGCTCACGTCCATGCGCGCCTCTCCTATCCGGCGAGGATCAGCGCATCGAGCGCCACCGCGCCTTCGCCCTTGGGGTAGACCACCACCGGGTTGAGGTCGACCTCCCGGATCGCGGGCGTGCCGGCCAGCGCGCGGCCGAGTGCCGCGATCAGCGCCGCCACTGCCTCGACATCAAGCGCCGGGGAACCGCGATAGCCGTCGAGCAGCGCGCCCTGCTTCAATTGGCGCAGTTCTGCGGCAATGGCTTGTGGAGTGAGATCGACCGGCAGCAGCCGCACGTCGTGGAGCAGTTCGGCCGTTACGCCGCCGAAGCCGACGAGGATCACCGGCCCCCATTCGGGGTCGTTGCGCGCGCCGACGATCAATTCGGTGCCGCGCCTGCCCATGCCCTCGATCAGCGCGCCATCCAGCGCGATGCCGGCATCATAGGCGGCGACATTGGCGTAGAGCCGCGCCCAGGCGGCGTCGAGCGCCGCCGCGTCCGCAATGTTGAGGATGACGCCGCCGGCATCGCTCTTGTGGCTGAGTGCTGCGGCCTGCGCCTTGATCGCCACCGGATAGCCGACCCGCGCCGCGACCACCTTCGCTTCCTCGGCGGACGTCGCGAAGCCACCCTTGGGGAAGGGGATGCCGAGCGGCGCCAGTAATTCCTTGGCACGATATTCGGGGATCACGCCGCTGGGCAGGTCGAGCGTGACCGGCTTGGCCTCAGCCTGCGTCACATCGCGCTCGGCGGCGCGGGCAAGGTGGCGCAGCGCGCGAAAGGCGCGATCGGGCGAGGGGAAATAAGGCACGCCGATTGCGCGCAGGCCGTCGATATAGTCCTGCGGAACGGGTGCGCCGTCGTCGAGCCCGGCGAAGATCACCGGCTTCTGCGGCGCCAGCTTGGTCACCGCCTCGATGATCGCCGGGAATTTGCGTGCGCTGGTCGCCTCGTCGGTCTGGATGATGCCGAACACCAAAGCCGCGAAATTATCGTCCGCCAGCAGCGGTTCGAGGGTGCGGCGGTAGAGGTCGGGATCGACCAGCGCCTGCGCGGTCAGGTCCATCGGGTTGGAAACGGGGATGAAATCGGGAATCGCTGCGCGCATCGCGCCGGCGGTAGCGCCGTCCATCGCCGGCAGCGCGAGCCCGATCTGCTCGGCAAGGTCAAGCGTCAGCGCCTTGAACGCGCCGGATTCGGTCAGCACCGCGGTGCCGCCGCGCCTGACCGGCTTCGCACGGGTGACGAGGTCGAGCACGTCGCCCAGGGCCTCGAGGCTGTCGACCAGGATCACGCCGGCGCGTTCGACCTTGGCCTTCATCAACTGCCAGTCGCCCGCCATCGCGCCGGTATGCGTCGCCGCAGATTCCCGCGCGGCGCTGGAGGTGCCGGGGTGGAGCAGCACGATCGCCTTGCCCGCCGCGCGGGCGCGCTCGGCCAGCGCCAGGAAGCGCGCGGGCTTGCGGAACTGCTCCACGATCATGCCGATCGCCGGCGTCGCCGGATCGTCGATCAGATATTCGACATAATCTTCGACGCCGCTCGCCGCCTCGTTGCCGGTGGAGACGGACACGGTGATGCCCAGCCCCTTCGCCATCAAGGTGGTGCCCAGCACCACCGCCATCGCGCCGGACTGGCTGACGATGCCGACCGCCGGCTTGCCTGCCAGATCGAGCACCGGCGCCTCGACGAAAGTCAGCGGCACGCCCGCGGCATAGTTGACCATGCCCAGGCAATTGGGGCCCTCGATCACCATGCCATGCTCGGCGGCGATCCGCGCGACCTCGGCCTGCGCAGCCAGCCCTTCCTCGCCCCCCTCGGCGAAACCCGCCGAAAAGATGATCGCCGCTCCAACGCCGCGCGCCGCCAGCGCCTCCACCGCGCCCAGCACCGCGCCGCCGGGAATCGCCAGCACCGCGGCGTCGACGCCCTCGGACAACTGGTCGATCGATTTCAGGCAGGGCCGGCCGCTTATCTCGTCCCGCCTCGGATTGATCAGGTGGATATCCCCCGCGAAGCTGTGCCGTTCGAGATTCTGCAGCACCGAATTGCCGAGCGCGCCGGGGGTAGGGGAGGCGCCCACGATCACGACCGAGCGCGGGGTGAGCAGGCGGGACAGGTTGGGCATGGTCATCCGATCCGTTCGGGCCAGAAAGCAGGGGTTGAAGCAGGGGGGCACCCACCTCCGTTCGCCCTGAGTAGCCATTGAGCTTGTCGAAATGGCGTATCGAAGGGCCCGGCTCCGGGCATGTCCTTCGATACGCGTCTTCGACTTGGCTCAGCCGCTACTCAGGACGAACGGCTGGGCGTCAATCAGCCCGCGCGATCCTTGTCATAGGCGCCGAGCCCGGGCTTGTAGCTCTTCTCGTCGATGAACTGGCGGATGCCTTCCTTGCGGCCCGTATTGTCGTAGGAATTGGCGGCTTCCTGCGCGCGGACCAGATAATCCTCGGCATCGTCATAGCTCATCACCGAAACCCGGCGCACGGCATCCTTGGTCGCCTTCAGCGCCACCGGGTTCTTCTTGAGCAGCACCGCGGCCACCGCCGTGACACGCTCCTTCAGTTCCGCCAGCGGCACCGCCTCGTTGACGAGGCCCCATTCGGCGGCGGTGGTGCCGTCGATATTCTCGCCCATCATCGCGTGGTACATCGCCTTGCGGAACGGCAGCAGTTCCACCGCCACCTTGGTCGCGCCGCCGCCGGGCAGGATGCCCCAGTTGATCTCTGAAAGGCCGAAGGTCGCCTCCTCCGCCGCGAAGGCGAGGTCGCAGGCGAACAACGGGCCATAGCCGCCGCCGAAGCACCAGCCATTGACCATCGCGATCGTCGGCTTCTGGTACCAGCGCAGGCGGCGCCACCAGCCATAGCTTTCGCGCTGGGCCTTGCGCGTGCCTGCGAGGCCCTGCGCCTCGGTTTCGCGGAAATATTCCTTGAGGTCCATGCCCGCGGTCCAGGCGGCGCCCTCACCCGACAGCACCAGAACGCCGACATCGTCGCGGAACTCGAGCAGGTCGAGCACCTCCATCATGTCGCGGTTGAGCGTCGGGCTCATCGCATTGCGCTTGTCCGGGCGGTTGAAGCGCACCCAGGCGATGCCGTCTGCAACGTCATAGGCGACGACGCCATTGCTGCTCGTTTCAGTCATATGTTTTTTTACCCTTTGGTCCAGCCCGATCGGGCTTATTCGACGATGTAGAATTGGATGAGAACATGATCAGGCATGCGAATGCCGCGGCCGACGAAGGTCTTTTCCCGCAGCCATTGGTGCTTGCCCGGCGGCGGATCGAACACCGGCGAACTGCGGAAGTAATAGCTGGCGGGATCCACAGTCTCGCCGCGGGCGATCCGCGCGCTGACCTCCGGGCTGGCGACCCGCATGCCCGGATTGTGGATGCCGATCACCGTGCCGTCGGCCGCCTTGAGGAAGTAGCGCGCCTCCACCCGGGTGAAGCCGCCCGGATAGATGGTCTGCCAGTCACCACCGCCGTTCAGCACGGTGCCGTTCAACCTCGGCCCCGTGATCGTGCCGCCGGTGATCGGCACGAAGCGGCGGCGGCCGCCGTCGATCTCGCCTTGCTCCACCGGCGGTGCCAGTTCGACGCGCACGGTGAAGGCGTAGGTGAGGGCGGGCGGCGTCTCGGCCGGTGCCGCGGGCGCCGCGCCGAGCGAAGCCGCCGCCAGGGCGGTGAATGCGATGCGAGGATCCGCCATCTGCGTCGGCCTCAGATCGGATAATGGCCGGGTTCGGTCTCGATCGTGATCCAGCGCAATTCGGTGAAGGCGTCGATGCCCGCCTTGCCGCCGAACCGGCCATAGCCGGAGGCTTTAACCCCGCCGAACGGCATCTGCGCCTCGTCATGCACGGTCGGCCCGTTGACGTGACAGATGCCCGACTTGATCTGCCGCGCGACGCGCAGGCCGCGCGCCGTATCCCGTGTGAAGACGGCGGCCGACAGGCCATATTCGGTGTCGTTGGCGAGTTCGATCGCATGCGCCTCGTCCCGCGCGCGGATCACCCCCACAACCGGGCCGAAGCTCTCGTCGCGGAACAGCTTCATCGCTGGCGTCACCTTGTCGATGACATGCGCGGGCATCAGCACGCCGTCGGCATCGCCGCCATTCACCTGCACCGCGCCGGCGCCGACCGCATCGGCAATCAGCGCGCGGACATGATCGACCGTCTTCTGGTCGACCACCGCACCCAGTGGCGTCTTGCCCTCGCGCGGGTCGCCAACCGGCATGCTCGCCACCTTGGCCTGGAACTGCGCGACGAAGGCGTCGGCAACGGCCTCCACGACGATGATCCGCTCGGTCGACATGCAGATCTGGCCCTGGTTCATGAAGGCGCCGAACGCCGCGGCCTTCACCGCCTCGTCGAGATCGGCGTCGTCCAGCACGATCAGCGGCGCCTTGCCGCCGAGTTCGAGCAGTACCGGCTTCAGATGCTCGGCAGCCCGCTTGGCGATGATCTTGCCGACCGCGGTGGAGCCGGTGAAGTTGATGCGGCGGATCTGCGGATTGTCGATCAGCGCGCCGACGATCTCGGGCGCATCCTGCGGGGCGTTGGTGACGATGGAGACCGCGCCCTTGGGCAGCGCCTCGTCGAACGCTTCGCCGATCAGGCTGTGCGTGCGCGGGCATTGCTCGCTGGCCTTGAGCACCACGGTGTTGCCGCAGGAAAGCGGGGTGGCGACGGCGCGGACGCCGAGGATGATCGGCGCATTCCAGGGCGCGATGCCCAGCAGCACGCCCACCGGCTCGCGGAACGCCATCGCGATGCAGCCCGGCTTGTCGGACGGGATCACCTCGCCGCCGATCTGGGTGGTCAGCGCGGCGGCCTCGCGCACCATCGACACCGCCAGCATCAGGTTGAACCGCGCCCAGCCCTCGGTGGCGCCGATCTCGCCCATCATCGCGCCGACGAACTGGTCCGCCCGCGCCGCCAGCGCATCCGCCGCCTTGCCGAGCGCGGCGCGGCGGGCATTGGGGCCCAGTGCGGACCAGGCGGGGAAGGCCGCTGCCGCGGCTGCGACCGCAGCATCGGCATCCGCCACCGTCGCTGCCGGCGCGGTGGTCGCGACCGCGCCGGTCACCGGATTGATTCGATCGAACGTGGCCCGGGTTGCCCGGGCTTGCGGTGCAAGTGTAGCCATCTGCGCCTCTCCAAATATTGTTATGTGATATAACCTAAAGGGGCCGAGTGCAAGCGCCTTCAATCAAGCCAGGTTGCAGCGGGGCGGGAGAGCGGCGAACCGAGGATTTGCGCCGCGATTGCCGTCGCTCGGGGCAGCTGGATCGGCAGGGCGGCATGGCCGGTGCAGTCGACGAACTTGGCGACCAGCGCCGAATCGGCGAGTGGCCGATCGGGGTGACCGGCGGCTTGCATCACCCGGTGCGACAGGCATGTGCCGTCTTCGAGCAGGATGGTCAGGCTGCCGCTGGCCGCCTCGGCGCGACCCCAGTCGGGATTGCGTCGCTCGGTCACGGTCGCGCCGATCCCGTGCAGGCCGGGATCGGCCAGCCGATCGGCGGTGAAGCTGGCGAGCGTGACTGCGCCGTCGCGCAATGCCGTGGCAAGCGTGAAGGGGATGCTGAAGCGCGCGTCGATCGCGCTGGTCGGCTGCGCCTTGGCGGGCTGGGGGCGGATCAGCATCTCCTGAATCGGGCCGGTCTCGGCCTCGATCCGCCGGATCAGCGCGGGATCGAACGATGGCCGCAACGCGAGCGCCGCTTCTATATAGGCGTGGGTGCCGCGGCAGGCGGGCCAGGGTTTAAAGCTCACCTGATCGCCGAGGAAGCGTTCCCCCAGCCCGTCGACAAGCGCGGCCGTCGGCGGCCCGCCGGCATAGACGGCGAAGAAGCCAGCCTTGCCGCCCAGCGGATCGGCGAAGGCGCGGGCGCCGCCGGCAGCGAGCAGCGCCGCCTCCACCGCCGCGCGCGCGACGAAGCCTTCGCGCACGCCGCGCAAGGGGGAGGAGGGATCATATTTGATCTCGCCCGGAAAGGCGCCCTGCATCATCGCGAGCCCCATCGCGTGGCGGATGCCATCTGCGCCGAGGCCGAGCAGCTTCGCGCATCCGGCGGCGGTCGCGATCAGGTTGACCAACGGCGGCGGATACCAGCCGCCCGCCTCATAGGGGCGGGATGCCGAGAGCGAGAGGCGGCAGGCGAGGTCGCTGGCGCCGGCCATCGCAGCGAGAAAGCGGCCGCCGTCGATATCGTGGTCGGCGTCCGCCAGCGCGAGCAGCGCAGGCACCAGCGCGGCGTTGGGATGTGCCGGGCCGGCATCGAAGGTGTCGCCGAAATCGAGTGCATGCGCGAGCGCGCCATTGGCCAGCGCTGCCAATGACGGGCTGGTGCGCACGTCGTCGCCGAGCAATCGCGCCGGGCCGGCACTTTGTTCGGCATGGCGGCGATAGGGGCGGGCGTCTTCCGCCAGGCCGCTTGCGGCGAGCATCACGCCGAGCGCGTCGAGCAACGCCCGGCGGGTCGCATGGAGCGTAGCGGCGGGCAGCGATGCGGCGTCGATCGCGGCGAGATGGGCGGACAAAGTGTCCGAGATTGTTTTGTCACAGAACATTCTATGCAAACGCTTTCATCAACCCTAAGATCGATGCAAGCGAAAAGGAGAGGGTATGCGCAAATCGATCGCTCTTGCGGTAGCGCTCATGCTGGCGGCGGTTCCGGCCGGCGCCGGCGCCGATAATGGCGGCGTTCTCCCCGGGGGCGCGCATTGGGACGCCGCGGTTCCGGCCAACTGGAACGGCACGCTTCTGCTCTACAGTCGCGGCTACAGCGCCAATCTCGGCGCGCCGGAGGCCGCACCCAAACTCCATCGGCAGGCGCTGCTCGACGCCGGCTATGCCATCGCTGGATCCGATTATGGCGCCTCCGGGTGGGCGCTGGAGCAGGCGGTGCCGGCGCAGCAGGCGACCGCCGCCGCGTTTGCGGCGCGCCATGGTAAGCCGAAGCGGGTGATCGCCTGGGGATCGTCGATGGGCGGGCTGGTGACGACCGCGCTTGCCGAACGGCGCGGCAGCGGCATTGATGGCGGGGTGGCGATGTGCGCCTCGATCGGCGGCGCGCTCGGCATGATGAACATGGCGCTCGACGGCGCCTATGCTTTCCGCACCTTGATCGCCCCCGATGCGGATATCCGTGTCGTCGATATCGATGATGATCGCGCGAACGGCCAGCGCGTCGCCGCCGCGCTGGCCAAGGCGATGCAGACCCCCGAGGGCCGTGCGCGCGTGGCGCTGGCTGGCGTGCTCGCGGGCATCCCCGGCTGGACGAGCCATGACGGCGCCGAGCCGGCGGCGACGGACTATCGCGCCCAGGTGGAGGAGATCGCGAAGGCGTTCGTCATGGGCGTCTATTTGCCGCGTACCGACCAGGAAAAGCGCGCGGGCGGCGCCTTTTCGTGGAACAACGGCATCGATTATCGCGCGCAGGTGGCGCTGTCCGGGCGGCGGCCGCTGCTCGCCGTGCTCTATCGGGAGGCGGGGCTCGACCTCGATGCCGATCTGGCCAGGCTCGATGCCGCGCAGCGGGTCACCGCGAAGCCGGCGGCGGTCGCCTATATGCGTGCGCACTACACGCCCAACGCCCGCCCGCTCGTGCCGCTGGCGGCGGTGCAGATGATCGGCGACGGGCTGACCTCTCCCTCAATGCAGCGCGGCTATGCGGAGGCGGCGAAAGGTGCCGAGAGCCTGTGGGTACGCGGCGCCGGCCATTGCAACTTCGACACGCCGACCGTGCTCGCGGCGATCCGTCATGTCGAGGCGCGGATCGAAAACGGGCGCTGGGGCGCGCGGCCGTCCGGCTTCGTTGCCTATACGCCGCCGCCGATGCTCCGGCCCTGCATCCGCGGCGGGAAGTGTCGCTAGCCCTGGCTGGCGGTATGGATCGCCCCCGCCGACCTCGTGATCACGAGGCGGCAGCCTTGGATTGCTCGAACAGGTCCATATTCGCTTCCCCCCAGGCGGAGAGCGACAGCAGGATCGGGATGAAGGTCCGGCCCCGGTCGGACAGGCTGTATTCGACCTTGGGCGGCACCTGGGCGTAGACGACGCGGTTGATCAGTCCATCCGCCTCCAGTTCGCGCAACTGGTTGGTCAGCGTCCGTTGCGTGACCCCGTTCATCAGGCGCATCAGCTCGTTGAAGCGCACCGCGCCGCGATCGTGCAAGTACCACAGCGCCACGGCTTTCCACTTGCCGTCGATGAGGCTGATCGCCGCCTCGACCGCGCAGCCAGGGTTTTCATCAAGGCTGGAATGGCGCCGCTTAACCATGACAGTATCCTTTTATGCACTTAGAGCGAATTTTGTGCGTACTACATGAAAATCAGGTACATCCTAAATGGCGCTCACCATTCTGAAATCAACGCAAGGTGAGATCATGACAGATACGATGAAGGCGGTCGTTCTCGGCAAGTTCGGCGACTATGATGCATTCGAACTGCGCGATGTGCCCGTGCCTGCGGTCGGCGCCCGCCAGGTCAGGGTGCGTGTTCACGCCACTGCGATCAATCCTCTCGACTATCAGATCCGGCGCGGCGACTATGTCGATCATGTGCCGCTGCCAGCGATCATCGGGCATGACATCTCCGGCGTGATCGAGGAAATCGGCGCGCACGTGACCGAGTTCGCGGTCGGCGACGCGGTCTACTACACGCCAAAGATCTTCGGCGGTCCCGGTTCCTATGCGGAACAGCATGTCGCGGATGTCGAACTCGTCGCGCGTAAGCCGCACAATATCAGCCATCTGGAGGCCGCCAGCCTCACGCTGGTCGGGGGCACGGTGTGGGAATCTCTGGTCACGCGTGCCCAGCTCGCGGTTCACGAGACCATATTGATCCATGGCGGAGCCGGCGGCGTGGGCACTGTCGCGATCCAGTTGGCCAAGGCGATGGGCGCGCGCGTCATCACGACGGCGCGTGCGGGCAACCATGATTTCGTGCGGTCGCTCGGCGCGGACGAGGCGATCGACCACACCGCCGAAGACTATATATCAGCCGTGGCCAGGCTGACGGACGGGCGGGGCGTGAATGTCGTGTTCGACACGATCGGCGGCGACACGCTGGCGAAGAGCGCGCACGCGCTGGCGGATGCCGGACGGGTGGTGAGCATCGTCGACATCCCGCAGCCGCAGAACCTGATCGAGGCGTGGGGCAAGAATGCCGCCTATCATTTCGTCTTCACCCGCCAGAACCGCGGCAAGCTCGACGCTCTCACCGCGCTCGTCGAGCGCGGCCTGATCAAGCCGGTGATCGGCGCGGTGCTGCCGCTGGCACGCATCGGCGATGCGCACGAATTGCTCGAAGCCGGTGGTGGCCGCGGGCTGCGCGGCAAGGTGGCGATCGACGTCGTTGGCCAGACGGTCGAGCTGCCTTCGCGATAAGCAATCTCGACCGCGCGGGGATGCATGGCGTGCGGGGGCGGCAGCGATCGGCTGCCGCCCCCGCCACTCCGGGCCATCTGGCCGGCGGATCGCTCAGAACCCCTTTTTCTCGATCCGCCATTTGGGATTGTTGCACAGGCCGCAATCCGGGCCTTCGAAGAGCTTCGCCGCCTGTCGGTCGCCCCGCAATTGCCAGTCGAGCCACGCCACCGAAAGGCCCGCGACGTCGCCACCATTCGCTTCGCGGAATGTGCCGCCATGGCCGACATCGCCATCGACCAGCACCACGGGCACTTCGGTGATCTTGGCGTAATCATCGGTGCCGTTGGGCCAGGCAACATCACCCTTGCCGCCCAGCACATAGATCACCGGCGTATGCAGCGTCTTCAGCAGCGACTTGTCGACCTTCATGCCGACGATCGGATTTGAGCCATCGGCAAAGATGCCGCTGTTGTGGACCATAACCGTCTTGATCCGCTTGTCGCCCGCGATCTGCAGCGCCTGCAGGCCGCCGCAGCTATGCCCGGCGACCGCGATCTCGTCGGTGGCGATCCTGCCGCGATAGGGGCTGCCGGCGCGGCTGTTCTCGGCGATCGCCCAGTCGATGCCCTTGGCAACATCCTGCCAGGTGGTGACGACCGTGGGCTTCATGCCGGTCGCCGGATCGATCGGCCGTTGCTGCGGCGTGCCGGTGGCGCCGGGGCCGCTCTGGATCGTGCCCGGCGCGATGGCGAGATAGCCATGCGAGGCGATCTCGGCGAGGTGCTGGCGCGCGCTGGCGCCATCCGCGCGGCAACCGCCATTGCCCCACACCAGCACCGCCAGCTTGCGATCTCCCAGCTTTGCCAGGTCTTTTGGCCGATACACGACATGATCGGGTAGGCTCGGGTCGATTTCCTTGATCGCGGGGTAGGGGCCGGTGCCGGGCGTATCGGGCATCGCGTCCGCCGCGGCGCGGCTTTCCGCTTCGCTCCGCGCCGGAACGGCGCCCCCCGGATTGCCATCCACCTGCGCCAGCGCGCTGCTTCCCAGCAGCGCCAGCCCGATCGCCATCACGCCCAACCGCATCGCTCACTCCCTGAATGTTATGGGATAAAGCTATCGCGTTCCCGCGAGCGTGCAAGCCCTTTCATGCGCTTTCGCGCGCGATCACCCGGAAACCGACGTCGATGCGTTTCTCCACCTCCGTGCCCGCGGCCCGCGCCCGCAGGACGCGCATCACTTCGCGGGCGATGCGCGCGCCATCGACGTCGACCGAGGTGATCGTCGGCCGCATGTCGCCGGCAAGCCGCAGATTGCCGAAGCCGGTGACGGCGAGTTGGTCGGGCACCCGGATGCCCGCCGCCTGCGCCTCGACGATCAGCCCCTGCGCGATCCAGTCCGATCCGCAGACGACCACGTCCGGCCGCTCGGGCAGGTCGGCAAGCGCGCGGTAGGAGAGGCGGCCCTGGCCGAAATGGCTGGGCACGTTGACGTCGAGCCGCGTCGGTTCCGGCCCGCCATCATGCACCCAGCGGGTGATGAAGCCGCCGGCGCGGCGTTCCGAGCGGGTCGAGCGCGGCACCACCAGATGCGGCCGGCGATAGCCGCGCTGGCGCAGGAAACGCGCCATTTCCTCGCCCGCGGCGCGGTGGGAGAAGCCGATCGAGACGTCGATCGGATCCTCGGGCAGCCCCCAGGTCTCGATCACGGTGATGCCCGCACCGCGCAGCCGCTGGCGCGTCTCGTCGTCGGAAACGATGCCGGTGAGGATGATCGCGTCGACGCGGCGGGCGAGCGCCATGTTGATCTCGGGCACCAGCCGGTGGTTGTCGGCACCGGTCAGCGCCAGCACCACGCTGATGCCGTCGCTCGCCAGCTCATCGATCATCGCCTCGATCGTGTCGTTGAAGATCGATTGGGCGATGTCGGGTACCAGCGCTGCAATCAGCCGGGATCGGCTGCTCGCCAGTGCGCCCGCTGCCATATTGGGCACATAGCCGGTGTCCTCGATCGCCTGGCGGATGCGCGCGCCGGTGGCGGCAGCGACCACCTCCGGGCTGTTGAGATAGCGCGAAACGGTTGCGGCGGAGACGCCCGCACGGGCGGCGACATCATCCAAGCGGGGCGGGCGAGTGGCCATAGGTGCCATTCTTAGCGCTGTTTTCGGCAGCGATGCAAAAACTCTTGCAAGCGCTTTCATGAGGGCGTACGAAATTGTTATGTCTCATGACTTCGATCCGCTCCTTCCGGAGACCTTTGACAGCCCCAATGCCGATTATGCGGCGTTGCGCGCCAGATGCCCGGTTGCGCACAGCGATGCCTGGGGCGGCTTCTGGGCGTTGATGAAGCATGACGATGTCGCCGCCGCCGCCGCGGACTGGCAGACCTTCATCACTTCGCAGCAGAATGTTGTGCCCAAGGTGGCGTTCACCGGTCGCCGCCCGCCGCTGCATCTCGATCCGCCGGAACATACGCCTTATCGCCGTGCGATCGCGCCGTTGCTCACCGAGCGCCGCGTCGCGCGGCTGGAGCCGGTGGTCCGCCGCATCTGCCGCGATCTGCTCGCCGCGATGGTCGCGCGGGGCGGCGGCGATGTCGTTGCCGATTTTTCCGCGCACATGCCGATCGCCACCTTCGCAACCTGGATGAATCTGCCGCCGGCCGCGGTCGAAGAACTGACCCGCGTCGGCAAGCGCTACAACATCGCCGTCCAGGCGAACGATATTGACGCGACCAAGGAATCGAGCGCTCTGCTCTATGACATGGCGCGCGGCGTCGTTGCCGACCGCAAGGCCAATCCGATGTCGGTCGACGAGGACGTCACCAGCGCGCTGCTGGCGGTGCGCGTCGATGGCGAACCGCTGCCGGAAGAGATGATCGTCGGCACCATCCGCCAGGTGCTGGTGGTCGGCATCATCGCCCCCAGCGTGATGATCGGATCGATCGCGGTGCATCTGGGGCGCGACCGTGCGCTGCAAAACAAGCTGCGCGCCGACCCCACGCTGGCGCCGGCCGCGATCGAAGAGTTTCTTCGGCTCTACACCCCTTATCGCGGCTTCGCGCGCACCGCGGTCTGCGACGTGACGATCCGCGGCCGGACGATCCCGGCCGGCGAACCGATCGCGCTGGTCTATGCCTCCGCCAACCGCGACGAGGATGTGTTCGACGCGCCCGAGCAATTCCGGATTGATCGC
The DNA here is from genome assembly GCF_050433225.1 of Sphingomonas zeicaulis. Classification (NCBI taxonomy): domain Bacteria; kingdom Pseudomonadati; phylum Pseudomonadota; class Alphaproteobacteria; order Sphingomonadales; family Sphingomonadaceae; genus Sphingomonas; species Sphingomonas zeicaulis. The sequence goes on from NZ_JBNPXQ010000001.1 coordinate 408,349, forward strand.
CCCAACATGAAGGACTCGGTCGCCTTCGGCCGCGGCCCGCACATGTGCGTGGGGGCGGCGCTGGCGCGGCTGGAATTGCAGGTGGCGCTGGAGGAACTGCTCGCCGCCGCGCCCGGTTTCGCGCTGGCGGGCGAGCCCTTGCCGACGCGCTTCCCCGAGATCGGCGCATTGTCGGTGCCGGTGACGTTCGAGAAGGCCGCGGCATGACCCACATCTTCCTCGCCGCCGGCGACCTCGCGCCCGATCGCGACCAGTATGACGAAAGCTATGACGCCACCCGCGATGTGCTGAAGGCCGCCGACATCGCCTTCGCACAGCTCGAAACCAGCTTCGCCGAAAAGGGCGTGCGGCTGCCGCAGGCGCGGCACGCGGTGCTGGCGCGCCCCGATGGCGCCGATGCGCTCGCCCGCGCCGGGTTTGACGTGATCTCGATGGCGGGCAATCATGTGCTTGACTGGGGCAATGACGCCTTTTTCGAGACCAGGGCCAATCTCGAACGCACCGGCATCAAGGTGGTGGGGGCAGGGGCCAATATCGCCGAGGCGCGCAGGCCCGTCCTCATCGCGCTGGGTGACGGCACAACCGTCGCGATCCTCGCTTATTCCAGCATCCTGCCCCACAGCTATTGGGCGGAGGAGCGACGTCCCGGCTGCGCGCCGATGCGCGCGCACACGCTCTACGAGCAGATCGAGCATGACCAGCCAGGCACACCTGCGCGCATCCACAGCTTTCCGCACCGCGAGGATCTGGCGGCGCTGGAGGCGGACATCCGCGCGGCGAAGGCGGTGGCGGATGTCGTGCTCGTTTCGCTGCACTGGGGCATCCACTTCGTCCGCGCGACCATCGCCGACTATCAGCGCGACGTCGCGCGCGCCGCGGTCGCCGCCGGGGCGGATGCGATCCTCGGCGGCCATGCGCATATCCTGAAGGGCTGCGAGCTGATCGACGGCAAGCCGGTCTTCTATTCGCTGTGCAACTTCGCCACCGACCTGCGCATGGACCCGGTCCATGCCGCGTCGAAGAGCTTCAACGAGATCCGCGTGCTGGCGGAAGCGTGGGAGCCCGATTTCGACAGCCTCTACAATTTCCCCAAGGCGTCGCGCCTGTCGATCGTCGCGCGGCTCGAGATCGCCGGCGGCGGTATCGTCCGCGCCGGCTTCCTGCCGCTCTACATCGATCGCGATGCGGTGCCCCGCTTCGTCGAGCCCGGCAGCGCGCGCCACGCCGAAGTGGTCGACTATATGGCGGCAGTGACCGCCGAGGCAGGGCTCAACGCCCGCTATCGCGTGGAGAGCGAAATGGTTGTTCTGGAGGCGGTGGCGTGAGCCGTGGGGCGGCGGCGAAGGCGGCGGCCATTCCGCTGGAGGCCTATGTCGGTCTCTATCTGATCGCCTATCTGCCCAATGTGATCATCACCAAGCTGGTGACGAGCATGCCGCATGCCGGGCTCGGCCGCCCGCTGACCGGGCTGGAGACGCTGCCCGCCTCGCTGATCATCTCGATGCTGCTGACCTACTTGTTCATCTGGTGGTCCGGCTGGCACAAGGATGCCAACGGCGTGATGGTCGCCGGCCGCCGTATCCCGGTGCCCACCAGATATACGTTCCTGTCCGGCATCGGCACCGCGCTTGTGCTGTTCACCGTGCCGCTCTCCTTCACCTTCGAGGGCGTTTCGATTCCTTTCATCCAGTTGCTGATGCGCGGGGATATCCTGCTGATCGCGCCACTGGTCGACATGGCGTTCGGCCGGCGCGTGCGCTGGTGGAGCTGGACGGCGCTTGTGATGGTGCTGGTCGCGCTGGCGATCACGCTTACCGATCGCGGCGGCTTCCATCTGCCGCCGCTCGCGATCCTCACGGTGGTGCTCTACACGATCGGCTACTTCATCCGCCTGGCGGTGATGACCAAGGTGTCGAAGAGCGGCGATCCCGCCTCGGTGCGCAAATATTTCGTGGAGGAGAAGGTGTTCGCGCTGCCCTTGTCGGTGGCGATCCTCGCGGCGATCTCCGCGTCGGGCATCGGCAACCAGTCCGGCGCGCTCGGCTGGGGCTTCGTTTCGGTGTGGACCGATCCGGTGATCTTGCCGCTGTTCGGCATCGGCGTGACGCTGACCATCGTCAGCGTGTTCGCAATCATCATCCTGCTCGATCCGCGCGAGAACGCCTATTGCGTGCCGCTGGAACGGGCCGCGAGCCTCGTCGCCGGTGTGGGCGGCGCGCTGTTGCTCGCCTGGTTCTGGGGCCTCAAGGCGCCGCGTCCGGCCGAACTGACCGGCGCCGCGATCCTGATCGGTGCCATCGTGTTGCTTTCGCTTGCCCCCCGCTTCGCGCAGCGCCCGGTCAAGGCCGCGCGCGCCGAAACCACCTGATTCCAAAATTTCCGTCCGAACCGCCGGAACAGGCGGGCGACGACCAGAGGAGAGAGACATGACGGTCACCCGATCCACGCTGCTACTTGGCCGCTCCGCGCTCGGCGCGCTGGCGCTGAGCCTGACATTGCCGGCCTTCGCGCAGACCACCGAGCCCGCACTCGAGGCGCCGCCGCTTTCGGAAAAGGAAGAGCAGGACATCGTCGTCACCGGCAGCCGCATCCGCGGGATCGATCCGGTGGGATCGAACGTAATCGCGATCGACGCCGACACGATCGCGCAGGAGCCCGTAACCTCGACCAATGATTTGCTGCGCCGCGTGCCGCAGGTCGTCTCGCTCGGCGCCAACCGGGCCGGCGGCTCGGCGCAGAACGGTGCCGCCAACGCCACGCGCGGCGCCGGCATCAACCTGCGCGGACTTTCCACCAACGCGACCCTGCTGCTCTATGACGGCAAGCGCTTTCCGCCGCAGGGCACGCAGGGCCAGTTCACCGATCCGTCCGTGATCCCGTCGATCGCGCTCGGCCGCGTCGAGGTCGTGGCGGACGGCGCCTCGGCGATCTACGGATCTGACGCCGTCGCGGGCGTCGTGAACTTCATATTACGCCGGGATTTCTCGGGCATAGAGGCGCGTGCCCGGTACGGCTTCACCGACACCAATTATGACGAGAAACAGATCGCCGTCATCGCCGGGCACAATTGGGGCAGCGGCAGCGCGATGATCTCTGCCGAATATACCTCGAACAAGGTGCTGCGGGGTTCCGAGCTCGACTTCTACCAGAACGACAATCGCGACCGCGGCGGGCGTGATCTGCGCGTCACCAACTGCAACCCCGGGACGATCACCGTCGGCGGCGGCACCTATGCGATCCCCACGGGCGGCGTCACCAGCGCCAATGTCGGGTCGCTGGTGCGCGGCACCAGCAATCGCTGCTTCTATGGTGACAGCGATTATGTGATCCCGCCGCAGGAGCGGATCAGCGTCGTCGGCGCACTGAGCCAGGATATCACCGACGACATCCGCATCTTCGCCGACGGCTTCTACTCGCGGCGCGAAGGCGATGTGCTGATCAACCCGACGGTGAACGCCACCGTGCCCAGCACCAACCCCTTCTTCGTCAGCCCGGTCCCCGGCGCGACGTCGGTCAACGTCGCCTATTCGCTGGTTCCCGAACTCGGCCAGCTCCGCAATCCGTATCATGCCTCGTCGTGGAACGTGTCCGGCGGCGTCGAGGCCAATCTGTTCGGCGACTTCAGGGGCACGGTCTATTACGCGCATGGCGAGTCCGAAGAGGTGGCGGACCGTCGGCGTTCCGGCGTCAACGCCGGTGCGCTCGCCCGCGCGCTGGCCGACACCAACCCGGCGACCGCGCTCAACGTCTTTGGTGGGCGCAACAACCCCGATACGCTGGCGCGGATCACCGACAATCTGTTCGTCATCACCGGCCGGACCCGGCTGGATGTGATCAACGGCCAGCTCGATGGATCGCTGTTCGATCTGCCCGGCGGCGCGGTGCGCATCGCGGTGGGGGCCGAGCATCGCGTGGAATATACGTTTACCGATCTGCTCAGCGGGCAGGCGGCAACGGCGGTGCACACCGCGGATTCGGGCAAGCGCAACGTCGACGCGGTCTTCGGCGAACTGTTCGTGCCCGTCGTCGGCGCCAGCAATGCCTCGCCCGGCCTCGAACGCCTGTCGCTGAGCCTTGCAGTGCGGCACGAGAATTACAGCGATTTCGGCAGCACCACCAATCCCAAGATCGGCCTCACCTACGCGCCGTTCCCGGGGCTGACACTGAAGGGCACCTACGGCACCTCGTTCCGCGCGCCGACCTTTACCGAGGTTTCGACGCTCGCCGGTGGCGCCGGCCTCTACTTCGATACGCTGCCCGGCCCGGCCGGCAACCAGATCGGCATCGGCATCGCCGGCGGCAATCCGAACCTGAAGCCCGAACAGGCGGAGACCTGGTCCTTCGGTGTCGAAGCGGCGCCGGAGGAGATTCCCGGCCTTGTCGCCTCGCTCAGCTATTTCCGGATCGACTATACCGACCAGATCCAGGCGCTGCGCGGCACGCCGGGCTTGCTGACCAATCCGATCTATGGCTCTTTCGTGCAGTTCAATCCCAGCCAGGCCGAGATTGCGGCGCTGCTCGCCTCGGGCCTGCCGATCAACAGCGCGATCAACCCTGCCGCGGTCACCTTCATCGCCGACGGCCGCCGCCAGAACCTAGGCACCTCGCTGATGCGCGGGCTCGATTTCGTGCTCGCCTATGACTGGGAATGGGGTGATGTGAAGCTCGATGCCGGCATCCAGGGCACCTATCTGCTCGACTATCTGTTCGAAGCTGTGCCGGGTGCCGGGCTGACCGACGTCGCCGACACGCTGGGCTTCAGCCAGAGCTTCCGCAGCCAGGCCGACATCGGCGTGAAGTGGAACGGGGTGCGTGGACGCCTCACCTGGAACCATCTGCGCGGCTATTTCAACAACAGCGTCACCCCGCGCCAGCATGTCAGCAATTACGACACCTTCGATCTGTCGGTCGGCTATGAACTCAACAAGCACGTCACCCTGTCCGCCGACGTCCGTAACCTGTTCGACGAGGATCCGCCCTTCGTCGACACGACCAATGGCTTCGATCCGCAATCGGCCAATCCGATCCCGCGGTTGATCTCGGTCACGGCCGCGGTGAAATTCTGATGGCGGGCCTGGTCGCCGCCGCGCTCGCAGGATGCGCGGCGCTGACGGGCGCCCATGCCGGGGAGGTAAGGGTCACCGCCGCGACACCGGTCACGCCGCCGCCGGCCTGGGAGGCGCCGGACGGTCGCGGCACGTATCGCGGCCTGCCGGTATCGGTTGCCTTCTGCCGCGTCGAAGGCGTGATCGAGGACACTATTGGCTTCGAACTATGGCTGCCCGCCAAGTGGAACGGGCGGCTGCTGGGCGCGGGTGTGGGCGGCGACGCCGGTGTCTATAACTATATCGACATGAGCCGGCGCGTGGCGGAGGGCTTCGCCACCGTCACCACGGACAGCGGCCACAAGGCCAGCCAGGCACGCTGGATGGCCGATCCCAAGGCGCGGGTAGATTATGAGCATCGCGCCGTTCACCTGACCGCGGGCGCCGCCAAGGCGCTCGCCGGCGCCTTCTATGGGCGCGCGGTGGATCGCAGCTATTTCACCGGCTGTTCGGGCGGCGGGCGCCAGGCGCTCAAGGAGATGCAGAATTATCCGGGCGACTATGACGGCGTGATCGCCGGCGCGCCCGGCCCCTATATGCCGCTGCAGTCGGTGCGGATGATGTGGTTCTCGCTGCAGCAGAAGCAGATGCCGGATGCCGGGCTGACCGATGCCGACTGGTCGCTCTACGAGGCGAAGGCGACTGCGGCCTGCGATGCCGCGGACGGGGTGGTCGACGGCATCATCGGCAATCCGATGGCCTGCCGCTTCCGCGTCGAGACATTGCTGTGCAAGCCCGGCCAGACCGGGTCCTGCCTCACCGCCCCCAAGCTGGCGATGCTGAAGACGATCGTCTCGCCGATGAAGGATGAACAGGGGAGGGTGATGGACAGCGGCCTGCTGCCCGGCGTCCGAACGCGGCCCGGCCCGCCATCGCCGCTGCTGCGCGCGATGTGGGCGGATGGCGTCCACGATGATGCGAACTGGGACGAGAACAGCTTCCGCCGCACTGCCGATCTCGACGCCGCCAACCGCGCGATGCCCGAACTGCGCGCGGACAAGGTGGCCATCGCGCCGTTCATCAAGGCGGGCGGTAAGGCGATCCTCTACCAGGGCTGGGCGGATCCCTCGACCAACGCCGGCCCCACCATCGACTATTATGCCGCGCTCGCCCGGGCACATGGCGGCACCGCACGGCTGGGGGAGGCGGTGCGGCTGTTCATGGTGCCCGGCATGTATCATTGCCGTGGCGGGCCCGGCCCCGACGCCTTCGGCGCATCCGGCCAGCCGAGCTGGCCCAACGATCCGGGCCGCGACATGCTCTGGGCGCTGATCCGCTGGGTGGAACAGGGGCAGGCGCCGCAGCAGATCATCGCCACCAAAGACGTCGATGGTCAGGAAAGGCTGACGCGGCGGCTTTGCCCCTATCCGCAGGCAGCACGCTATCGGGGCAAGGGCGCGCCGGCTGACGCCGCGTCCTATCGCTGCACGGTCGATCCCAACCTCGAAAAGGCGATGGCGCGGCGCTCGCTGGTCGGGTCCTGAGCGCCGCGCACATTTACCAGGCGCTCAACCCTGCGCGGTCGGCCGGATGACGATGGTGCCGACGGCCACGTCGGCCGGCTGCTCCATTGCATAGAGCACGCCATTTGCGATTGCATCGGGCGAGATCGCGATATTGCCGAACCGCTCGTTGAGCATCCGACGGGACGCTTCGTCGGTGATGCCGTCGACGAAACTCGTCCCGATCATCCCTGGCGAAATCTCGGTGACCCGCAGATGCGGCCCGGCCTCCTGCCGCAGCACTTCGGTGGCGGTGCGCACCGCATTCTTGGTCGCGGCATAGACGCCCATGGTGGGGACGAGCTGGATCCCGGCCGTCGAGACGATATTGATCACATGCCCGCTGCGTTGCCGCTGGAACACCGGCAGCGCAGCGGCGATGCCGTAGAGCGTGCCGCGCAGGTTCACGTCGATCATCGCGTCCCAGTCCTCGACGCGCAGCGCATCGAAGCGTGAGATCGGGCCGATGCCGGCATTGTTGACGATGGCGTCCAACCGACCGCCCTGTTCGACCGCCAGCGCCACCAGCGCCTCGAGATCCTGCCGGTGGCGCACATCCGTCGCCCTGACCGCCGCCCGGCCGCCGGCAGCTTCGATCTCGTCCGCCACCGTCCTGAGTGCCGCCTCGTTGCGCGCGCCCAGAATGACGAATGCACCCGCCTCCGCCAGCCTCTTCGCCGTCGCGCGGCCGATGCCACTACTCGCGCCGGTGATCGCCACAACCTTGTCCACCAAGCTCATCATCAGTCTCCTTCGAACCGGGAGATAGGCAGCGTACCGAAGATGATCTATGCGATCTGGTCTATGGAATTGTCGCAATCGTCTAGATCGACGCCGGATCCGCTCTCGGACATCCTCGACGTGCTCGGCGCGAGGATCAGTCGGCGAACGCGCATGGAGGCTGCCGGCCAATGGGCGCTGGCATTTCCGGCGCTCGACCGGCTCAAGTTCGTTGCGATGCTGCGGGGGAGCCAGTGGCTGCTCCGCCCCAACCACGACCCGCAACTGCTGAGCGCCGGCGATGTCTGCCTGCTCGGCCGCACCGCCTATACGGTCGCCAGTGACGTGGCCCTGCCGGCGGCGGACGGACAGGCAGTGTATGATGCTGCCGGCGATGACGTGGCGCATCTTGGCGGCGACGATGTGATCGCGATCGGCGGAACGGTCACCTTCGATGCCGCCGAAGCCGACTTCTTCCTCGACATGCTGCCCGATGCCCTGTTCCTGTCGGGCTCCGCGCCTGCGTCGGGCACGATCGCGACGATTCTCCAATTGATCGCCAAGGAGATCGAGGAGGATCTGCTCGGCCGCGCCATCGTCAGCGCGCGCCTCGCCGACGTCCTGCTTGTCGAGGCCATCCGCGCCTATGGCCGGCAGGCGCCGATGGGATGGCTCGGCGCGCTGTCCGATCCGCGGCTCGGGCGGGCGCTGCGGGCGATCCATGCCGACACGACGGAACCGTGGACGGTCGAGCGGCTGGCGGGCGTCGCGGGCATGTCGCGCGCCGCTTTTTCCGCGGAGTTCATGCGCCGGGTCGGGCAGCCGCCCTTGTCCTATCTGCGCATGTGGCGGCTGATGGCGGCCAGAACCGCGCTGCATCGTGGCGGCATGACGGTTGCACAGGCGGCGCTGGCGGTCGGCTATACTTCGCAGAGCGCTTTCAGCCACGCCTTCCGCCGGGCATTCGGCGCGTCGCCGAAGGCAGGCCGGCGGTTTTAGCCGATCCGGCGCGCCGATCGCTTGTCCGTCAAGCGTTCGCCCGGCCCCGCAATCCCATCAGCGCGCCCGCCGCGATCACCGAGCCCAGCGCCATCAGCAGCGCCACCGTCGGCAGGCCATAGCCCGCCGCGAACAGGAAGCCGGCCAGCGCCGGCGCCAGCGCAGAACCGCCGCGGCCGATGCCGATGACGAAGCCGGTGGCGGTCGCGCGGACGCTGGTTGGGAAGGCCTGCGCGACCAGCGCATAGAGGCCGACGACGCCGGCATTGGTGGCGAAGCCGGCCATTGCCGCGACGGTGGAGAGCCCGGCGAGGTTGCTTTGGCCCTGGCCGAAGAGAATGACGAGCGCGGTCGAGACGAGCATCGCGATGATCGTCAGCGCCAGCACGCGGATGCGGCCGGTCAGCAGCCCCAGCACCAGCGATCCGGTGGCGCCGCCGATGCTCGCCCACACCAGCACGCCGGCGGCCTGGGGGGCGGGGAAGCCCATGTCGACGACGATCTTCGGGATCCATTTCAGGATGAAATAAAAGGTCATGATATGGGTAAGATAGGCGATGGTCAGCACCACCGTCGGCCGCAGCAGCGCGGGTGAGAACAGTGCAACGACCGGCACCTTGCGCGTCGCCGCGGCTTCGGGGGCGGGGAGGGTGGTGACCGGGGCCTGGCCCATGCGCGCCAATGTCCGGTTGATCCGCGCGAGCGCATTGACGGGGCGGCGGTGCATCAGGAAGGCGATCGATTCAGGCGCGCGCCATAGCACCAGCGGCACGAACAGCGCGCTGCAGGCCGCACCGAACAGGAACACCGCGCGCCAGTAATAATGGGCGAGCAGCACCGCCGAGATCGATCCGCCGACGATCGTGCCGACCGGATAGCCGCCCGCCATCAGCACCACCGCTAGCGAGCGCTGTTTCGCGTTCGCCGCCTCGGCGACTGCGGCGTTGGTCGCCGCCAGCATCCCACCGATGCCGAGACCGGTGAGCACGCGCCAGAGGCACAGCGTCGCGATGCCGGCGGAAGTCGCCGCGCCGATCATCCCGATCGTCATCAGCACCAGGCAGGAAAGGATGGTCGCCCGCCGGCCGATGCGGTCCGCGATGCCACCCAGCACCAGCGATCCGATCGCCATGCCGACCAGTTCCATCGAGAGTACGATGCCCAACGCCGCGCGGTCAATCCCCCATTCGGTGGCGATACCTGGGGAGGCGAAGCTGATCGAGAGCACGTCGAAACCGTCGAGCGCGTTGAGGCCGATCATGGTGGCGACGATGTTCCACTGGAAGCGCGACATCGGCGCCTCCTCGATCACCGCGCGTGGATCGGTTGCCATCACTCTCTCCTCGTCTGTGTCGTGCGCGGCCCGCGCCTTCTTTTCGACCATTGGTACCCGCGGGGAACCGTCAGGCTGTTTTGCGGTATATTGTTATGTGGCGCAACAAAATCAGCAATGGATGCGGGCCAGCAAGCCCTCCAGCACGGCGCGTTCGTCCGCGGTGAAGCGCGCGGTCAGCCACGCCTCATGCTCGGCGATCGCGCTTCGCGCCGCGGCGAGCGCATCAGTGCCCTGCGCGGTCAGGCGGAAGGCGATGCGACGGCGGTCGCCTGGCGACGGCGCACGGGCGAGCAGGCCACGCTTTTCGAGCGCATGGACGATGGCCATCGTCGTCGCGCGATCCATGTCGAGCGCGGCGGCAAGGTCGGTCTGGGCAAGGTCGGGATGGTCGCCCGCCAGCCAAAGCACGGAGACCTGTTTCTGGGTGAGGCCGAGCGCGGCGAAATGATCGGCGAAATGGCGTTGCACCGCGCCATGCGCACGGCGGATGCGCAGCCCCAGGATTGTTTCGAGCCCGCCGAGGTCGATCTCAGCCGGCATTGGTCAACGCGGCGGGGGCCAGTTCGGCGGCGGCGAGTTTGCGGATGATCGAGCGCGCGCGGACGGCGCCCTCGTCGATCGAATAGCCGCGCAGCTTGAGGTCGGGATTGGCGTCGATCGAGCGTTGCTGCGCTTCCAGCACCTCGACATCCTCGTCGAAAACGCGGCCCTGCTGCGCCTTGAAGCGTGCGGTGAAGCCGGGATCGTCGATGTCGAAATTGCGCGCCATGCCCCAGAAATAATGCGTGCTGGTCTCGGTTTCCGGCGTCATCGCGTCGACGACGAAGCCGCGCACGCCCGAATCATGCCGCTCGATCGTGTCGCCGGCGGCGACGGGCGAGACGCCAACATCGATCAGCACCGACGAGGGCGGCAGGAAGTGGCAGACCTGCCAGCGATCGACCGGGCCGGCGGAGCGCAGCGCATCGCGCCAGAAGGGCGGCGGTTCGATCCCCGGCATCCAGCGGCGCACCAGCACCTCTTCACCGCGCACCTCGGTTTCGATCGGCGCCTCGGTGATTTCATGCTGACCGATCGATCCCTGATGCACCCAGGTTTCGTGGCTGAGATCCATGAGATTGTCGATCATCAACCGATAATCGCAGCCGACGCGGTTGTAACCGCCGTCGAAGGTCCAGCCCGGCGCGCTGCACGGCCAGAAATCAGGCACCAGCGCGGGATCGGCGCGCGCCGGATCGCCGATCCATACCCAGACGAAGCGATGCTTCTCGACCACCGGATAGAGCGTGGCGCACACGCCGCGCGGCACGCGTTCGCTCTTGATCGGCATTTCGGTCGCACAGCCGTCAGGCCCCACCAGCAGGCCATGATAGCGGCAGCGCACCGAATCGCCTTCCTTATAGCCCATCGACAGCGGCAGCAGGCGATGCGGGCAGGCATCGCGCATCGCGACGACGCTGCGATCGAGCTTGCGATAGAACATCAGCGGTTCGCCGCAGATGGTTCGCGCGATCGGCGCGCGATCCACCTCTGAATCCCACCCGGCAACGTACCAGCGGTTGGCGATCCACGTCATGACCTCGGCTCCTCATCCAGCTTATTGGTTATGAGGCAATACTGTATGTGTTGCTTACAAAACACAAGAGGGAGACGGGCAGGCGTCGACACAAAAAAGGGCACCGGCGCTGTGCCGGTGCCCATCTTTGCCGATCGGGTGCCCTTCCTTCCGCCGAGGCGGAGGGAAGGGCGTTTCCCGTATCAGAGCACGAAGTCAGCCGCGGCGAGCTGGCCGCCGGTGACCGTGACGAGGATCGCGAAGTCGGCGATGCTGTCACCGTTCACGTCGCCGCGGATCTGCTGGAACGCGCCGACATTGGTGACGACGAGTTCGCCCGCGGTGCCGCTGAACGCCGACACCAGCGAGAAGGCGCCGCCGGCCGCACCCGAATCGATCGCGCTGAGGTCGATCAGGTCCGAACCCTTGGCGAAGTCACGTATGACGTCGCGGAATGCCGGCGCGCTGTCGGTCACATCCTCGAACACGAACGTGTCGGCACCCGCACCGCCGAGCAGCGTGTCGCGACCGGCGCCACCGGTGATGATGTCGTCACCGGCCTCGCCGAGGATGGTGTCGTCGCCGGCACCGCCCTCGATGACGTCATTGTCGGCACCGCCGCGGAGCGAGTCGGCGCCGTCGCCGCCGTCGATGGTGTCTGCGCCGCCGGCTCCATAGATGGTGTCGCGGCCCGCGCCGCCGATGAGGATGTTGTCACCCCCTTCGCCGAGCAGCGAGTCGTTGCCATCACCGCCGTCCAGCGTGTCGTTGCCGAGGCCGCCGCGCAGAGTATCGTTGCCGTCGCCACCCTGGAGGACGTCGTCGCCGGCATAGCCGTAGAGGATATCGTCGCCGGCGCGGCCGATCAGCGTATCGTTGCCGGCATTGCCGATGAGGACGTTGCGGACGTCGTTGCCGAGGATGGTGTCGTCGCCGCTGCCGCCGGTGGCGTTCTCGATCACCACGCTGTTCGCGATCGTGTAGCCGCCATAGATGGTGTCGACATAGGATACGACGCCGCCGCCGGTGGGCGAATAATCGAGCGTGGCGGCGAGCAGGTCGATATGCGCGTCGCGGGCGCCGTCATAGCGGATGATGTCGGTGCCGCCGGTATCCCAGATCGTCTCGAAGAAGGTGCCGGCGACATTGGCGTCGTCGAGGCGATAAAGCGTGTTGCCGGTATTCTGTGCATGCACGCCATAGCGCGTCTGGAGTTGCGCGATGTCGAACGCGCTGAGCGAACCGGACCAGCCATAGCCGATGTTGGCGCGGCTGAATGGCAGCGGACCACTCGGATGTGTCGCCCAGCCGTCATTATAGGACATGACGGTATAGACGCCCTGGTTGAGGTCATAGACACCGAGCGAGTCGGGGCCGGTGACGCCGAGCATGATGTCCGAACCGCCGCCCTCGTCATGCGGGTGGGCCAGGCCGTGGGCATGGCCGAACTCGTGCAGGATGACGCCATAGGAATAGCCGCCCGGCTGGAGGCTGGCCGGCAAGGTGAAGCCGCCGCTCAGCAGGTTGAACGCAGCGATGCCTTGCTGCGTGCCGTAGCTGGGATCACGCGGGTAGAAATAGGCGCCATATTCTTCGGATTCGGTGGTGAGCAGGCGGAACGTCGCCTGGCTCGCGTCAGTCGTGATGACATAGTTGACGCCCAGGATTTCCTCGAACTCGCCGAGCGCCTTCATCACCCCGTCGATCTGAAACTGCTGCCAGCCATAGGTGATCATCGGGTTGCCATCGTCACCAAGCTCGCCGAAATTCTCGCCGGCCGGTGCGAAATAGACATAGGCGGTGGGCACGCCGCCGACATCGACGAACGGCACGTTGGCGGCATTGACCCAGTCGATCGAGTCGAGCGGATCGAGGTCCGACGGGTCGATCTCGCTGACATCGAGCGTATAGCCGCCCAGCAGCGAGGGATCGTAGGGCTCGACCTGCACATAATAAGTGCCACCGGTCTCGGCGAAGAAACTGGCGCCGGTCTCGTAGTTGAGGCCGTCGGCAACCAGATTGCCTTCGGAATCGTAGATCGAGACATAGCCAATATTCTCACCGGGGAACGGATCGCCCAATTCCGCGGCGCCGGCTATGCCGCCGGCATAGGTGAAGGAATAGACTTTCCCGGCTTCGGCGGTGATCTGGTAGACGTCGATGTCGGTTGCGGAATCCAGATAGCCGAAGGTCGTTTCACCCACCGTCAGGACTTCGGCACCCTCGAACGTGTCCGGAGCGTCCTTGGCGGGGTCCTGTTCCCAGATATCGATGGTGTAATTGCCCGTGTCCAGCGACGGATCGCCATATTCGAGCGTGTACCACGACGTTGCATACAGATAATGTGTACCCGTTACGGTCGCGGTATAAGTGATCTGGGACGTGCGGCCGGCACCACCGTCATCGTCCTCGGTAATATAGACTTCGCCAGGGCCGAACAACGCAAGGTAAGGATCTTCGATACCGCCTTCGACGGTTCCGCGATAGGCGAAGCTGTAAGTCTGGCCGGCGACGAGTTCGACGGCAATCAAGTCTTCGGTTTCGGTGCCCGAAAGACTGCCGGTCAGTCTCGTATCGGCTTCTGCGGCAATCACACTGCTGGGGGCGCTGATCGCATTTTGTGCAATCATCGCCTCGATGACTTTTTCGGCCTTCGCATCGCTCTTGTCGATGATCGAACCATTCGAGTCAAAACGAACTAACGGTGACCCCATGTTAACCCTCCCGATACTCGTGGATGGCGCGATAGGGACCACAAGAAACTTAGCGTGGCAATAGACATGTGTGAAATCATGCGCCATGTTGAGTGACGTGCTGATAAGCCTCATCATTGCCGCGGCGGCGACTGCCGGCAGTCCTTTCCGGCCACTGCCGCCCGAGGACGCAAGACCCGATCCTGAGCGGCATGGCCCAGTCGAAACTGCGGCACCGACCGACGCATCTGGCGGGCGCGCGGGGCTTCCCTATGCCTTTGGGCAGCGCTTTCGCACGCTGGACGAATATTTACTGCATTTGAAGCAGAAGGCGGGGCCGATCGACTTGCCGTGGTGGCGACAGGTCGGGCCGGATCGGTTCGAGCGCGTGACCGCCAAGCGCGTGCCGCCGGGCAAGCGGGAGGCTGCCACGCGGGCGGAACTGCTCCGGCGCTTTGGCTTCGAGCGATAAAGGATGCGGGACGTCGCGCTTTCAGCGGCGGTACCGCAGGCCGGCTTCGATGCGCCGGCCCGCTCCATCGTCAGGCGAATTCCTCGGTGTCGATCTCGGCAAGCGTCGCGGCGGGATAGCGCGGCCCGGCGATCGCATGCGGTTGGAACAGATCGTCGAGCCGGTCGGCGAAGGCTTCCGGCAGGGGCGTGAGGTCGCTCCAGAGATTCTGTTGAAGATGTTCGAGATCGGCGGTTCCGGGAATCGTCACCACATGCGGACCGCGCCCCACCAGCCAGCGCAGGCAGAGCTGGGCGGGTGTCGCGTCCAGCTGCGCCGCAATCTTGGTGAAATCAGCCAACAGCGCCTGATTGCGCGCGAAGTTGTCGGGCTGGAAGCGCGGCATGGCGCGGCGGATGTCGCGATCGGGCAGCGCTTCGATCGAGGAAACCCCGCCCGCCAGGAAGCCGCGCGCGAGCGGTGAGAAGGCGACGAAGGCCGCGCTCAGTTCGCGCGTCGCTTCGAGCACGCCCAGTTCGGCATTGCGCGACCAGAGCGAATATTCGTTCTGCACCGCCGCGATCGGGTGCACGGCATGCGCCTTGCGCAACGTGCCCGCCGAGACCTCGCTGAGCCCGATCGACAGGATCTTGCCGGCCTCGACCATCCGCGCGAGTTCGCCGATCGAGTCCTCGATCGGCACGGTCTTGTCCCAGCGGTGGAGATAATAGAGGTCGACGCGGTCGGTCCTGAGCCGGGTTAGCGCCTTGTCGATCGTCCGGCGCAGCGTTTCCGGCCGCCCGTCGATCACACGCTTGCCATCCACGCCGGTCAGCCCGCATTTGGAGGCAAGGAAAAAAGCATCGCGGCGGTGCGCGATGGTTTCGCCGATCAACGTCTCGTTGGCGCCGAAGCCGTAGAGCGCGGCGGTATCGAGATGATCGTAGCCGAGATCGAGCGCCTCGTTGAGCAGGCGGCCGGCCGCTTCCGGTGCCGGCGGCGTGCCGTAGGCGTGGCTCAGCACCATGCAGCCGAGGCCGATCGGATGGACCGCGCGGCCGGCGATATGCCGAGTCATGCGTCTTCCGGCCAATAGAGCCGCATCGGGTTGGCGACGAGCAGCTTGTGCTGCAGTTCGGCGGTGGTGGCGATCTGGGGGATGACGTCGACCAGCCCGCCATCGTCGGGGATGCGCGTTTCCATATTGGGGTGTGGCCAGTCCGTGCCCCACAGCACGCGATCGGAATAGGCTTCGACCAGCGGGCGCACCGAGCGAATGAAATCGGCATAGGGTTCGCCGGCCGGATCGAGCCGGTCGGGGCAGGTGACCTTGGTCCAGATATTGTCGCGGCTGTCGAGCAACGCGCGGAACGCGGTCATGTCGGCGCCGTCGGGGCCCTGCGTTACGTCCGGCCGGCCCATATGGTCGATCACGATCGGGGTGGGGATGGCGGTGAGGAAGGGCTTCATTTCCTCGAGGATGTCGGCCTCAAAATAGACGACGACATGCCAGCCGAGCCGCTGGATGCGCTCCGCGACTGCCAGGAACTTGTCCTTGGGGGCGTCATCCACCAGCCGCTTGAGGAAGTTGAAGCGCACGCCGCGGATGCCGCCGGCATGCAGCGCATCCAATTCCTCGTCGCCGATCGCCGGATCGACCACCGCGACCCCGCGGCAGGTGCCGTTGGAGGCGGCGATGCCGTTCAAGGTCGCGCGATTGTCGGTGCCGTGGCAACTTGCCTGGACGATCACATTGCGCGCGAAGCCCAGCCGCTCGCGCAGCGCGAACAGCGCGTCGGGGCCCGCATCCTGCGGCAGATATTTCGCCTTGGGGCTGAACGGAAAATCCGCCATCGGCCCGAACACATGGCAGTGCGCGTCGACCGCACCGGCGGGCGGGCGGTAGCGCGGCTGCGAGGGGGTGAGCGTCCAGCTCCGGATCCGGCCCTGCTCGTCGGTGCTCATGCGAAAACCTCTCCGTCCATCAGTTTGCGCGCGGTGCGCAGCATGCCTGCCTCCGTCGGCGCGCCATCGGCGTCCACCGTCACGACGCATTCGGTGACGCCGGTCGGATGCTCGACGCCGAGCGTCTTGGTGCTGCCTCCCGGTGCGGCGGCGACCGCCTGCGCCGGCGAGCCTTCGACGAGACAGGCAGTCGCGACGCTGACCGCGCCGAGCACGCCGATCGAGGCATGGACGCGGTGCGGGATCAACGAACGCACCGCGATCGCGCCACCGTCGCGCGGCGCTGCCACGAGCATCATTTTGGGCACCGATTTCTCGCTGACGTCGCCAAGATTCATCAGCGGGCCGGCCTTCAGCCTGATCGCTTCCACCTTCGCTTTCATCTCGGCGTTGCCGTCCAAGGTCTCGCGATCCTCATAGCCGGTGACGCCGACATCGCCGGCCGCGATCACGACGCACGGCATGCCGTTGTCGATCATCGTCACCTTCACGCCCTCGATCTCGTCGACGCCGTTGCCGGTGGGCAGCAGCGCGCCGCAGGAGGAGCCGGCCGTGTCGCGAAAGGCCAGGGGGATCGGCGCCGCGGTGCCGGGCACCCCGCTGATCGTCGCATCACCCTGATAATCGACCTTGCCGCCCGGCGTCCGCACCGTCGCGACCGCGACCTGGCCGGTATTCTCCATGAAGATGGCGACGCGGGTTTCACCCTCCTGCGTGGCGATCAGCCCCCGCTCGATTGCGAAGGGGCCGACGCCGGCGAGCATGTTGCCGCAATTCTGGCTGTCGGTGACGATCGCCTGGTCGACAAACACCTGCAGGAACAGATAGTCGACATCGACGCCCTCGCGCTCCGATTTGCGCACCACCGCGACCTTGCTGGTCAGCGGATCGGCGCCGCCCATGCCGTCAATCTGGCGCGGGTCGGGGGAGCCCATCACGCGCAGCAGGAAGGCATCGCGTTCGGCGGTATCGGCCGGCAGGTCTGGCGCGAGGAAGAAGGCGCCCTTTGAGGTGCCGCCGCGCATCCACATGCAGCGCACGCCCTCACTCATAGCGCAGCCCCATCGCCTCCAGCTTTTCGCGCATCTTGTAGATGTCGAGCCCGAGCACGCCGGCGGCCAGCTTCTCGCGCTTGTCGGCCTCGGCCGCCTCGCGAGCCCGCGCCTTTTCAAGCACCGCGGCGGCATCGGCGCGCTTGACGACGCAGACGCCGTCGTCGTCGGCGACGATCACGTCGCCCGCCTCGATCGCGGCGCCGGCGCAGACGATCGGCACGTTGACGCTGCCCATGGTCGCCTTGACGGTTCCTTGCGCGAACACCGCCTTCGACCAGACCGGAAAACCCATCGCGGTGAGATCGCGCACGTCGCGGACGCCGGCATCGATCACCAGCCCGCGGCAGCCGCGCGCCATCGCGCTGGTCGCCAGCAGGTCGCCGAAATAGCCATCGAGGCAAGGGGAGGTAGGCGCGAGCACGATGATGTCGCCGGGCTGGAGCTGCTCGATCGCGACGTGGACCATCCAATTGTCGCCCGGCGGTGCCGAGATGGTGACGGCGCTGCCGGCGATCCGCGCGCCGGGGTAGATCGGGCGCATATAATGGCCGAGCAGGCCGATGCGGCCTTGCGCCTCATGCACGGTCGCGACGCCGGCCTCGGCCAGCCCGTCGATCACCGATGCATCGGCGCGGGCGATATTCTGTACGACGCGTCCAGCCATTCGACACTCCTTTGCGCAAGACGTCGAAGCCTAGCCGCTCGTTGCGCGGCGCCATGTTCGAACTTGCAGCGCCCGATAAGATTTTGCGATACGTCCATCATGGCCCGATCGTTCGACCTCAACCTGCGCCACCTCCGCGCGCTCGCCGCGGTGGTGTCGCGCGGCAGTCTCAGCAAGGCGGCGGAGGTGGTGGGGCTGTCGCAGCCGGCGCTGACCCAGGGGCTGGGCAAGCTGGAGCGGCAGTTGGAGGTGACCCTGTTCGAGCGCCGGCCCGACGGCGTTTCGCCGACCGCCGCCGGGCAGGCACTGGCCGAGCGGGCGGAGCGGGCGCTGGAGTGCCTGGCGGCGGGCGCGCGGCGATCGGCGCGAGGCTTCACCCGACCCGAATGGCTGATGACCGCGACCCAGCTCGAGGCCTTCCTTCATTTCAGCGATGCGCAGAGCTTCGTCGGTGCCGCCGATGCCAGCGGCGCATCCCAACCCGCGATCCACCGCGCGGTGCGCGATCTGGAGCAGATCTGCGGCACGCCTTTGGTCGAGCGGCGCGGGCGGGGGGTGGTGCTGACCACCGCCGGCCGGGCGATGGCGCGGGGCGTGCGGCTGGCCGAGCGGGAGATCGCGGCGGGCATCGTCGAGGCGCGCGGCGACGGCGGCGATGTCGACCGCATCGCGATCGGCGCGATGCCGCTCAGCCGCGCGCTGCTGCTGCCGCACGCGCTGGCCGCCTTCCTGCGGACGTCGCCGGGCACCGTGCTCGACGTGGTCGAAGGGTCGTGGCGCGAACTGATCGAGCCGCTGGTCGACGGCGTGATCGACCTGACCGTGGGCGCGCTGCGCGAGGATCCGCCCGCCGAAATCGAGCAGGTACCGCTGTTTACCGACCAGCTCGCGATCTTCGGCCGCGCCGGCCATCCGCTGGCGGGGGCGCTGCCGGACATCGCGCAGCTCGGCGCGCAGCAATGGGTGGTCGGCCCGGTCGGCACGCCGCTGCGCGCGCATTGGGAGGCGCTGTTCGCCGGCCACGCACTGCCGGCGGTGCCGATCGAATGCGGATCGGTGATGGTGATCCGCGGTCTGCTCGCGCAGAGCGACCTGCTGACTTTGCTCTCCCCCGACCAGATCGCGATGGAGGTGGAGGCCGGAATGCTGGCGCAGATCGGCCCGCCGCTGACCCGCGCGGTGCGGACGATCGGGATCAGCACGCGTGCCGACTGGCGGCCAACGGCGCGTCAGCGCGCGCTGGTCGACGCCATCCATGACGCAGCCCGGGCAACCAGACTTCAGGAAAGCGAATAGCCCCGCGGCCAATCCGATTGGCGGCAAACGGGGCGCTATGTTGGCTGTAGGGCATGTCATCGCTTGCCTTCATCGGGTTCGGGGAAGCCGGGATCGCCTTCGCGGCGGCCGGCGCGCGCGCCTATGACCTGAAGACCGACGATCCGGCGACGGCGGCCGAAAAACACCGGGATTACAAGGCCGTAGGGGTCATCGGCTGCGCCACTGCGGCCGAAGCGCTGGCGGAAGCGGAGGCGATTTTCTGCCTCGTAACCGCCGATCAAGTCCCCCTGGTTTCCCACGATTATGCCCCCTTTATCCCCCCAAATTCCCTCTGGTTCGACATGAACAGCGTCGCGCCGGAGACCAAGCGGGCGGCGGCGGAGGTGATCGAAGCGGCGGGCGGTCGCTACGTCGATGTCGCGGTGCTGGCGCCCGTCCACCCGCTGCGCTTCGCCGTGCCGCTGCTGGTCAGCGGCCCCCATGCCGACGAGGCGCGCGAGCGGCTGGCGGCGGCGGGGTTCACCAATGTCACGATCGTCGAGGGCGGGGTCGGCAAGGCGTCGGCGATCAAGATGATCCGGTCGGTGATGGTGAAGGGGCTGGAGGCGCTGACCGCGGAATGGATCCTGGCCGCCGAGGCCGCGTGCATCCGCGAGGAGGCGGTGGCGGCGCTCAATGCGAGCTGGCCGGGCACCGACTGGGCGGCGAAGGCCGACTATAATCTCGAACGGATGCTCACCCACGGCATCCGCCGCGCCGCCGAGATGGACGAGGTCGTCAAGACGCTCGACGCGCTCGGCACCGGCAGCGCGATGACCCGCGGCACGGTGGAGCGCCAGCGCGCGCTCGGCAGCCTCGGGCTCGCGGCACCGCATACGCTCAACGACAAGCTCGCCGCCCTGCTGGGACGCGAAAGGGACCAAGCCGCATGAGCCTGATCATCGATTGCCACGGCCATTACACCGTCCTCCCCAAGGCGCACGACGCCTGGCGGGAGGCGCAGAAGGCCGCGTTCAAGGCGGGCGAGGCCGCGCCGCCCTATCCCGACATCAGCGACGCCGAGATCATCGAGACGATCGAGGCCAACCAGCTTCGGCTGATCAAGGAACGCGGCGCCGACCTCACCATCTTCTCCCCGCGCGCCTCGGCGATGGCGCCGCATGTCGGCGATGAGGCGATGGCGAAGGAATGGGCCTATCGCTGCAACAATCTGATCGCCCGCGTCGTCGCGCTGTTTCCCGAGACCTTCGTCGGCGTCTGCATGCTGCCGCAATCGCCCAAGGCGGACATGGCCAACTCGATCGCGGAGCTGGAACGCTGCGTGACCGAACTGGGCTTCATCGGCTGCAACCTCAATCCCGATCCCGGCGGCGGCCATTTCCAGCACCCGCCGCTCACCGACCGCTACTGGTACCCGTTCTACGAGAAGATGGTGGAACTGGATGTGCCGGCGATGATCCACGTTTCGGGAAGCTGCAACCCGGCAATGCACGCGACCGGCGGCTATTATATCGCCGCGGACACGATCGCCTTCATGCAATTGCTGGAGGGCGACCTGTTCGCCGACTTCCCGACCTTGCGCTTCATCATTCCGCATGGCGGTGGTGCTGTGCCCTATCATTGGGGGCGCTATCGCGGGCTGGCGGACATGCTGAAGAAGCCGGCGCTCGACACGCACCTGATGAACAACATCTTCTTCGACACCTGCGTCTACCATCAGCCGGGCGTGGACCTGCTGGCGGACGTGATCGAGAACAAGAACATCCTGTTCGGTTCGGAAATGGTGGGCGCGGTGCGCGGCATCGATCCAACCACGGGCCATTATTTCGACGACACCAAGCGCTATGTCGATGCGCTGGCGATCGGCGTTGACGAACGCGCCGCGATCTTCGAGGGCAATGCCCGCCGCGTCTTCCCGCGGCTGGACGCGAAGCTGAAGGCGCGCGGGCTGTGACCGGCGGCCCGATCGACATCCACGCCTATCTGGCGGAGTTCGACGATATTCCCGGCACGCGCGTGTTCACCGCGAAGCGCGCGCGGCAGGGCTATCACCTCAACCAGTTCGCGATGAGCCTGATGAAGGCGGAGAATCGCGAACGCTGGAAGGCGGACGAGCGCGCCTATCTGAACGAATGGAAGCTCACCGACGCGCAGAAGCAGGCGGTGCTCGACCGCGACTACAATGCGCTGCTCGATCTGGGCGGCAACATCTATTTCCTCTCCAAGGTGTTCTCCACCGACGGGCAGAGCTTCCTCCAGGCGGTCAGCACGATGAGCGGCATGAGCCTTGAGGATTATCAGGCGATGATGGTCGCCGGCGGCCGCTCCCCCGAAGGGCTCCGCTCGCTGAAGGATCGCAAGTAAGATGGCACGCATCACGGCCGGCGTGGCCTCCAGCCACATTCCGGCGCTCGGCGCCGCGATCGACCTCGGCAAGACCGAGGAACCCTATTGGAAGCCGGCGCTCGCCGGCTACGAATGGACGCGCGCGTGGGAACGCGAGCAGAAGCCGGACGTCGTGATCCTGGTCTATAACGACCATGCATCCGCGTTCGACATGAAGATCATCCCGACCTTCGCGATCGGCTGCGGCGAGGAGTTCAAGCCCGCCGACGAGGGCTGGGGGCCGCGCCCGGTGCCCAATGTGAAGGGCCATCCCGACCTCGCCTGGCACATCGCACAGAGCTGCATCCTCGACGAGTTCGACATGACCATCATCAACGAGATGGAGGTCGACCACGGGCTGACCGTGCCGCTGTCGCTGATGTTCGGCCAGCCGGAGGAATGGCCGGCGGCGGTGATCCCGCTCGCGGTCAACGTCGTCACCTATCCGCCGCCCTCGGGCAATCGCTGCTGGGCGCTGGGCGAGGCGATCGCCCGCGCGGTCGCCAGCTATGGCGAGGATCTGAACGTGCAGATCTGGGGCACCGGCGGCATGAGCCACCAGCTCCAGGGCACGCGCGCGGGCCTGATCAACCGCGACTGGGACAATCGCTTCCTCGACCGGCTGGAAGGCGACACCCAGGATCTGCGCCACATCCCCCACATCGAATATCTCCGCGAGACCGGATCGGAGGGGATCGAGATGGTGATGTGGCTGATCATGCGCGGCGCGCTGGGCAAGGCCACGCGCGCGCTTCACCGCCATTATCATGTGCCCGCGAGCAACACCGCGGTCGGGCACGTCGTCCTCGAACCCGTTGGAGACTGATCCCGTGAAAATCGCACTCGCCGGCGCCGGCGCCTTCGGAGAAAAGCATCTCGACGGCCTGAAGAAGATCGACGGCGTCGAAGTGATCTCGGTGGTCGGCCGCAATCTGGAGCCGACCCAGGCGGTCGCCGCCAAATATGGCATCGGCCATGCCACCACCGAATTGGCCGAGGCGCTGGAACAGCCCGGGCTCGACGCGGTGATCCTGTGCACGCCCACCCAGCTCCACGCCGCGCAGGCGCTGGAATGCCTTGAGGCGGGCAAGCATGTGCAGGTGGAAATCCCGCTGTGCGACAGCCTGGCCGATGGCGAGGCGGTGCTGAAGAAAAGCCAGGAGACCGGCCTCGTCGCGATGGTCGGCCACACCCGGCGGTTCAACCCGTCGCACCAATATGTTCATAACAAGATCGTCGCGGGTGAGCTGAACATCCAGCAGATGGACGTCCAGACCTATTTCTTCCGCCGCAAGAACATCAACGCCAAGGGCGAGCCGCGCTCGTGGACCGATCACCTGCTGTGGCACCATGCCGCGCACACCGTTGACCTGTTCGCCTATCAGGCGGGACCGATCGTGCAGGCCAATGCGATCGAGGGGCCGCACCATCCCGAACTCGGCATCGCGATGGACATGTCGATCCAGCTCAAGGCGGCAAGCGGCGCGATCTGCACGCTCTCGCTGTCGTTCAACAATGATGGGCCGCTGGGCACCTTTTTCCGCTACATCGGCGACACCGGCACCTGGATCGCGCGCTACGACGATCTGGTGACGGGCAAGGAAGAGCCGATCGACCTCAGCGGCGTTGCGGTTTCCAACAACGGCATCGAATTGCAGGACCGCGAATTCATCGCCGCGATCCGCGAGGGCCGCGAACCCAATTCGAGCGTGGCGCAGGTGATGCCCTGCTACCGCGTGCTCGACGCGCTGGAAAAGCAGCTCGAAGCCGCGCGCTGACGCACCGGCCCCCGGCAGGCGCCGGGGGCCGCAAGACCGATTGAGGGGATATCATGAAGACCAAGGTCGCGATCGTCGGGGCTGGGCCGTCCGGCCTGCTGCTCGGCCATCTGCTGCGCGCGGAGGGGATCGACTGCGTCGTCGTCGAGCGCCAGTCGCGGGACTATGTGCTGGGCCGGATCCGCGCGGGCGTACTGGAGACGATCACCACCGACCTGATGACGCGGCTGGGGGTGGACGCGCGGTTGAAGGCGGAAGGGCTGATCGAGGGCGGCTTCAACCTCGCCAGCACCAACCATATCGTCCGCATCGATATCGCCGCGCTCACCGGCAAGCATGTCACCGTCTATGGCCAGACCGAGGTGACCCGCGACCTGATGGATGCCGCCCCCGACCGCGGCCTGCCGATCGTCTTCGAGGCGAAGGATGTCGCGCTGCACGATGTCGACGGCGCCGCCCCGTCGCTGACCTACAGCAAGGATGGCGAGACCCACCGGATCGAGGCCGACTTCATCGCCGGCTGCGACGGCTTCCACGGCCCCTCGCGCAAGGCTATCCCGGCGCACGCCGTTCGCGAATATGAGCGCGAATATCCGTTCGGCTGGCTGGGCATATTGGCGGACGTGCCGCCCTGCCATCCCGAGCTGATCTACGCCAACACCGACCGCGGCTTCGCGCTCGCCTCGATGCGCTCGGCGACGCGCAGCCGCTATTATATCCAGGTGCCGCTGACCGACCGCGTCGAGGATTGGAGCGAGGACCGGCTGTGGGACGAACTGGCCGCGCGCTTCGACCCGATCAGCGACCATGGCGTGACCCGCGGCCCAGCGCTGGAAATGTCGATCGCACCGCTGCGTTCCTATGTGTTCGAGACGATGCGTCACGGCCGCCTGTTCCTCGCCGGCGATTCCGCGCACATCGTGCCGCCCACCGGCGCCAAGGGCCTGAACCTCGCCGCATCCGACGTCGCCTATCTCTCCGACGCGCTGATCGCGCACTATGCGCGCGGCGACGATCGCGGGCTGGAGCAGTATCAAGCGAAGGCGCTGGCGCGGATCTGGAAGGCCGAGCGGTTCAGCTGGTTCCTGACCAAGCTGATGCACCGCTTCCCCGAGGACGGCGCGTTCGAGCATCGCATGCAGACGGCCGAGCTGGATTATGTCGCGAGTTCGGAGGCGATGCAGACGGCGATTGCGGAGAATTATGTGGGGTTGCCGTTGTAGGGGGACAAATGGGAGGATCGCCGCTTCCGACCAGAACCAGCCCTTCGCCACTTGGGTTCTAAACGGCAGCTTCTGACACAACATGCTATTCGCCCAGCGTGAAGCCACCCCGGCAGCAAGGCCCCAATTGCCGCCGTTCCGCAGGGAGCACAAGATTGCTAAAAGCGGCCATTCGTTGTGGCTGAGCTAGGCGTCCGCTACCCAGCAGCGCTGTGCTAAACGCGAGCGTTGGACCCTTGGCGTGATCGTCGGTGCGCTAGAAAAGCGTCCCTAAGACCTTCCACGACTGATTGACGATCGGGACCCCAGCGGCCGGCGCGACCCCCTGTATGGGGAATTGAACGAACTCACCTTCACCTGTCTGGCCGACATTTTCGAGATAATAAACGCTTTGCGATCCGGGCATCGGCTTACCAAGCCGCTTTAGGTAGGCGAAGTGCTCGCTCGAAAACTCATCGGCACGCGTCACGACCGCGAGAATGCGTCCATCGAGAAGGGCTAAGTCAGAAGCGGCGCCGAGCAGCACATGGCCGCGATCGAGCGCGACGGGAAAAGCGCTGTCGCCGACGACCTCGGCCGCCGCAACAACCTGTTCGAAGACCGGTGAGTGGTCTGTCTCGACCGCTTCATCTTGTGATTTCGGCGCGGCGGTTTCGTCGAACAGGACACCTATTACCTTGTTGAGATGCGCGCTGCTACGCTGGACAAAATGCGACTGCGGCACTCGAGGATTGGTCGACGGCATGGTCTCAAGCGAAATCCGCGATAGGTCCGCTCTATCAATACCGATACGACGCGCGTAGGTCCTTCCTGGAGTGCGCACGATTGCGAGGTCGCCATTGCGTACCTCAGCGGTCGCGGACACGATGAGAGTTTGACCTGGGAAGGCGACCAATCCCATGGTCGGCGCGCGCAAGGTGAAGAGCGACACATCACCCAGCGAGGCGAGGTCCAGACGATCAGTCGCGTCTTCGATCGTTGTCAACGGAGCCCCGGACGCGCGGGCTGCCAAACGACCTACGACACAGATTGGCGTACTCGGAAGCGCCACCAGTTTGAGGCTGGGGGCCGCCCTTTGCGCCTCCGCCACCGCCTGCTCGGGCGGGAGGCGCCCCATGAACCGCGCATACGCGAGCCAGCAGGCATCGATAGCAGAGAATACCTCCTCATAGCCCTGCC
This sequence comes from Sphingomonas zeicaulis, assembly GCF_050433225.1. Lineage (NCBI taxonomy): Bacteria > Pseudomonadati > Pseudomonadota > Alphaproteobacteria > Sphingomonadales > Sphingomonadaceae > Sphingomonas > Sphingomonas zeicaulis. The sequence goes on from NZ_JBNPXQ010000001.1 coordinate 434,237, forward strand.
GAACGGTCTCGGCCTCGATAGGGGTGAGTTGATCGGCGCGTCCGTGATGCGCCTTGTTGATGACGTCGCGAAACGGTGCCCCCGCCTTCAGTGCCGGCAGGTCGAGCAGGCGCCGGAACGGTTCTTCGTTGAAGGGACGCTCACCACGGTTTCGGGCGTTGGCTATCTTGCCAAGCAGGTCGCCCATCGTTGGGTCATGCAGGACTGCCGGATCGGAAGCGAGGAGATCCCACAGCTTGATCTCGATTCGAACGCGAACGGGATGTACGAATGCCCGCGCAAGGTTCGTGTCGTTGGGATCGGTCTTTTGCCACTCTTCGCACCGTACGCGGACCTCATCTGCCACCGGCGCCAGGCTCACGGTGCATTTCGAAGTGGAGATGGCAGAGAATTCCCAGGTTTCGGTCCGCGCGCCACTTGATGGCGAGTTGGCAGCGACGAATGACTCGATAGTTGGGATAAAGCCGAAATCGTTGCTGACGATGATCGGATTCAAGCCTTCGGCAATCAGCAGCGGCACTGTCGCCGCGAGGTTCGCGACATTTCCCGGATCGAGCAGATCCTGTGGGTCATCCATGAGAAAGGCGGAAATGCCGCCCGAACGCGCCCATACCTGTTGCCAAAGGGCCAGCACAAACGCCGACAGGAAGGCGCGCAGTGCTGAAGCATTCATTACATGATGCGCTTCGACCAGATGTTTTCCCTGCGCCGCTAGGAACGTGAACCCGTCGCTCTTGGCGGAATCGAGACCTGCATATTCCGGCGCTTGGAGGAAGTGAGCCCGGTACATGCGCCGCGACCATTCGGTCGCTTTTTCCTGCAAATCCGTGATCAAGCCTGCGACTTGATTGTGGACGAGGCCGGGAAATTCTTTGAACGGCTCGACAGCTTTCGCCGCGCGAGCGAGTTTCTCAATCCTTGTACGGGCCTTGGCCCAACGTTCGCAGCTATCCTTGATCTGCGCCAGCTGTCGCCGGATGCCGGCGAACATAGTCGCGACCTCCAAGTGACTTCGCAACACCACTAGCTGGCCTTGGATGGTACGCTCATTTGCGACGATCGCTGCCTCGTCGTCATCGGTGCGAATCACCGTGAGAACCGCGGCACGTGCAAATTCAGCATGCGCGGCACGATAACGGGACAGCGCTATCGCCCTTCGCACACCGCGGATAGCGGCACGCAGTCTTTCGTTGTCGGGAATCTCTTCCGGCAGCGTCACGCCTGGTAGCGGCTCGCGGATGGGGGCCTTGCTCCAGGCCGCCTTGCAGAGCCCATCGACAGCAGTCGCCATCGGTTTCAGCAAATGTGGGAATTCGGGCAATTGGAACACTTCGCGAGCCAGCGCCGATTCGTAGACTGACGCGAGATCGTCGGGCACGGCTTCGTCTATGAACCTGCGCAGCTTCTCCGGAATCTGGTCGCGCAAGCTATGCTTGGTGTCTCGTTCCCATTCTGCCGCAGTCTTCAGCATTGCCTTGTCCGAGTAGCGCGCATCCTCCAGGGCTTGCGCCACCGATTTATCCAACAAGGCGTCCGTGGGGACTGCGCCGGGCGGGGTTAGATCGCGTTCGCAAACGGGGCAGGCGGTGAAGGCGTGACCGGGGTGCGATGCTTCGTGCCATTGCGCTACCAAGCCATAGAGGCGGAGGCGGGCGGCGCGTCCGGCATTGGCCAATTGCGCAACCAACGTCGATGCCTCGCGTTCGATATCATCCAATATCGCTTCCGCATCGGTGAGGTCCGTCTCGCTCAGCTCGCCGAGCGTTTGGGCGAGCTGCATCGACGGCAGGCCCTTGAGCGCCGCATTGCTGAAGCAATTTTCGGCCGCTTTGATCGCTGCTTCGAAACGCTTGATGTCGGCTTCGCTGGTCAGCGGCGGGAGCGTTCCCAAGATCGACCGCGCATCGGCCGCGGCTTGATCCTCGGCCACTTTGAGATGTGTCTCTGCGCCGGTCAGACCGTCCGTCCAAGCGTCCGGCGTCGTTTCCTTCGGCAACACCACGCAACCAAGATCCGGAAGGCCCTCACCATCCGTTAGAAGATCTTGGAGCGTCTGAAGCTGTCTGAAAGCGCTGGTTTCGCAGGCCTCTTTCTCTTCGCTGGCAAGCTTTGGATATTTGTTCGTCAAACGCTCGTGCAGACGCACGCTTCGCGCGCCAAAATGAGCGAGAGGGCGTAAACCTGTCAGTGTCGAGACCGCCTGGGAGAGCGTTGTTTTGTCATCGAAGCGGGTCGCCGCTGCGATCCCAGGCATCAATGTGCCGACCTGCAGCGCAAGGTCTGACAGGCCAAGCCTGTCCAAGCCACTTGCGCTTGCCTTGTAGTTTTTCTTGCCGTCCCGTTCGAGACGACGTTCAACCTCCACCTCGCTGCCATCAACAAGCGATCGAAACTTGAGGCGAACCCATGTGTCGACCTTCGGTTGCCCATCGACCCCGAGTAGTTCCATTTCGGTCGGGATCGGCACGATAGGCGGCAATTCAAAACCGGCATTGGTGCTAGTATCGTCGTCGCCAGCGACCTGAATATTGATCGGCATATGCAAGGGAGAGGGAAGCCCTTGGGATCGATGTCCATATCCGGTCAGGCACCAGCAGATCGCGCTGATTAGCGATGTTTTCCCTGCGCCATTGAAACCCCGAAACAGTGTCGCGTCACGCGAAAAATCCAATGTGAACGCGATCGGATCGCCGCCGGCCTCGTCGCAATGGCGATGAAGTCCGCGAAATCGATGGGCGGTAACACCGACCAACCGCCAGCGTTTGTGCGAAGCGGACGGCCGCACCGAGGGCGAGGTTGCGACGACCGGTTTGTCGAGCGACTCGATCAGCCGATCAATCTCCCCGTCCAGGATGTTGGTGTCTTTGTCCGGGTTCCAATAGGCTTGGCGATTTTGATTATAGAAGGCGAGTACAGTTCGGCTGTCCGGCAGTGGCAGCGAGAACTCGACACCGCCAGAGACCTGCAAGGCATCACCGGCAATCAGATGCCGAACGACTTCGTCCAAGGTCAGGTCTGCGATATCAATCGCCACGCGCCACCTCCTCTGAGCCCGGCCGACTTCTCCATCACGTGCCGGCCTAGGCGTGAATGGTTCCTCATCACACAGCGTAGACACGAATGCTTTCCGCGTCCGCAAATATTTGGGAGACTTACCTAGGCTTGCACTGAAATGGGTCGGTCGTTTAAGGCCTGATTTGGCCACGTTCGAAGCTGTAAGCGGACTGACTGCTGACGGCCAATTTCTGCCAACTTGCGGCGCCGGTCCCCCAACCGCTGAACGTCCGTTCCTGGCGAGAGCTGCCGTTCCAGCTATCGCTCTGGAACGGCCGCTTCGTTCCCACTTTCGGACACGCTCCTTATGGTCGTCCCAGCCTTTGAACTGGAATCCCGCTTCTACGTCCCGGAGTTCCACACGATCCGATCATGCTGCTAGAACCGCTGCTTCGCACACACCGGCGCCTCCTGACGCCGCAGAAGAAGCGGGACTCCGGCTCGAAGGCCGGGGTGACGGTGTTGGGGGTGATGTCTGGCTAAAGCGAATGAATGTGAGATCAAGCTTCGAGGCCGAACGAAGCGAATCGCCTAGAAATGGAACTCCGGCCCGCCCGCCATCTCCATGGCCTTGTAGAGCACGGCGCGGACTTCGCCAGGGACTTCGCAGGAGCCGTTGCCGCTTGCCGTATAGTATGTGTTGTCGAGGCGGCGTTCGAAGAGAAGGTCCACGCCGTGGATGCACATATAGTCATCCTCATCCGCAGGATCGCGCCATGTCTGCCGTTCGTAGGTCCAGAGTTCGGACGCGACCATCAGGTCGTTCAGTTCCTCGAGATCATCGGGGCTGATCCGGAACCGGCGGCGCTCGTCGAGTGACCAGTAAAAGTGGCTCTCTCCCATCCGGCGAAGCACGACGAGTTCGCCATAAGGCTTGCCCTTGATCGGCTCTTCGATCCGGATGGAGAGCCTGGTTTTCAGAAGCTGGGGCATGATGATGAAGCGCAGCCGGCGCTTGAAGCCTTTGCCGTCGGCCTTTCGCCAGATCGTGGGTTCGCCGAAGTCGGACAGGGTCCGTTCGTAATCGCGCGATGCGCGGCCGCCCAGCAGGGGCGGGGACAGCGTTGCGCATCCGGCGAGCCAGAGCGGCAGCAGGATCGCGGCCAGTTCCCTCCGGATGCGGCGCGGCTTGCGGTGTCCGCCTGCAAAACGCTCGATCGCCCGTGCCACGCTTCGTCCTCTGCCCGATATTCTCAACCTGCACAGGTATTTGCCGGTCGGCATCGAGCGACGCCATCGCAATCCGCTCCGTATCGGAGGAGGTTGCGCGCGTGAGGGCTGGAGCAGCGAGCGATTGGTCCGAACCGTTCGTCCTGAGTAGGGACTGAGCCTGGCGAAGCCTGTCCTGAGCGACGCCGCAGGCGGCGTTGAAGGGGCCCGTATCGAAGGACTGCTCCGAGCTGGGCCCTTCGATACGCGTCTTCGACTTGCCCGTAGGGCAAGTTGATCCCGAGCGAAGACGAGGGGCTCAGCCGCTCCTCAGGGCGAACGGGTTTTTTATAAGGCTTACCGCTTTATCCCGCCGCGAAGCAGCGGCCGAGGCGGGCGGTGATCGGGTTCCACAGCGCCGCCTGGCTGGCGGGGTAGCGCAGCACGAAGGTCATGCGGCGGTCGCCGGCGGCGATGGTGCGGCGGTAGACGATGGTGTCGCCGATCCTGCCCGACAGCACATACCAGCCGGGCCGGCTGGCGCGGTAGCTGATCACGGCGCCGTCATGGGCGAGGCCCAAGGCGTCGCCGGCCATCGCCTCGGCCATCGTCTGTTCGGCGGCGTTGTAGTGGCCGAAGACGCGCAGACTGGCACCGGCCTTGCCCTCGAACACGCGGCCGTCGCCATTGTCGGCCTCCGGCTGGGGGACGAGCAGGTCGGCGGGGTAGCAGATCGCATAGCCATAGCGGGCGTTGGCATAGCTCTCCCAACGATGGGCGACGGCATTGGTCTGCGCCTGCGCCGCCAGCGGCATGGCCGCGGGGATGAAAACGAGGGCCGCCAGGATGGCCGCGCCCTCGATCGCCTTGATGGTCATGCCGCGGCCCTCCCGTCGATGCATCGCGCCATCATGCGCAACGCCCCGCCGCAGGTCGATGCCCTTTCATCAACGCGATGGCGGCGTCGCTCTGGCCGTCGCATCTCAGCCTCGCGCCGGCCTGCTACCGGCCCAGCAGACGATCCCCGCCGGCGATCTCGATCATCTTGAGCCACACGGCATCCACCTTGTCGGGCGTCGTGCAATAGGTGTTGCCCTCGGAATAGCTGTATGCCGCGGGCGTGCGCCGTTCGAGGACCATGATCTCGCCGTCCACGCAGATATCCTCGCTGGTCCAGAACTCGGGATGGAATTCCCACAGGTTCGATTTTGCGATCAACGCGTCCAGTTGCGCCATTTCCCGCCGGCTGACCTCGAACCGTTCATCGATGATGATGCGCCATGGCATCCTGCCTTTCCCTCTCGATCGACGGGCGCGGACGACATGCCCCTCGATCCGGCCCGATGTCCGTTCCGCGAACTCGATCGATAGCCGCTCCGGACCGATGGTGCCGAGCAGCAGCAGGCGGATGCGGCGCCTGTAACCGGCCGCTGCCTCGTCCGGCCAAAGCGGCGGGGCGACAAGCGCCGGCGTGTCCTTGACGAGAAGCTCGGCATCCGACTCGACATCCGGCGGGAAGGGCGCGCCGGCCGGCCTTGCGGGTGCCGCGGCGCAGCCGGCGATCGAAACCATCAGGGCACATGCCAGCGCGAACGCTCCGCCTTTTTCCAAACCCGTCATCCTTGCCTCCTGAACTGCGTTCCTGAGATGTTCCGGATCTCCCGGGGGCACCAGCGCGATCTCCTCCGGATCGGAGCAAATCGGCGGGGGTGGGGCGGTGCATCCGGTGGTGCGCGCGCTCAACTCGTCGCGATCGCCGCCGGATCGTGATCCCGATCACGTTTCCAACGGGGAATCAATGACATGGGGGCGGCCACATGGGTCGTTCGAGGAGCGTTTGTATGTTGAAGCCAAGCCTGTCCGCCATCGCCTTGCTGCTGTTGGGCGGCGCCGTTGCCGGCGGCGTCGCGGCGAAGGGCAATCGTACCGCGGGTGGCGGCAACGCGGTGCAGGGCGGCGGCGGCGGGGCGGCGGCCTTCACCTCCAGCGTCGCCGCCGTGCGCATCGCGCCGCTGGCGGTGCTGCCGCGGGCGCCGGCGGATGCGGGCGAGGGCGATTGCAGCCATCTGTTGCAGACGCCGCGCAGCGCCGCCGGCTGGATGGTCGCGAACAAGGGCTGGAAGGTCACCGGCGAGGCGCCGGTCGGCCGCTATCAGGCGGTGAGCTTCGTCGGCCGGATGGAGCAGGGCACCAGCGGATCCTGCCTGCTGGATGCGGGCAATGTCGCGCTGTTCGAGGGCACGGCGCTGCGCGCGATCGTCCACGGTGCCGACGGCAGCACCGCAGCGGTCGGCCATGTCGAGCCAATGGAAGGCGGCGCGCTGCGCATCTGGAACGGCGATTTCCTGTCGCAGCCGGTGGCGGACCTTGCGGCGGGCGCGGATGGCGGGGCGATGGTGACCGCGCCGGCGCCCGAGGAAAAAGTGTGCCGGGGGAAGGGCATGGTGCCCAACATCTATGGCATGCCGATCGACAAGGCACGCGCGGCGCTGGCGAGGGCAGGGTGGACGCCGGTGCGCGCCGAGATGGTGCCGACCGACCCGCGCGCCGCCGACCTCATCCGCCACGGCGTGATCGAGGTGGACGATTGTTCGGGCACCGGCTTCGGCTTTTGCGGCTTCGCCTATCGCGGCGGCGCGGGCGCGCTGTCGGTCACCACGGTCGGCGATGCCGAGATGCCGGAGGTTTCGGGCTATGGCGTGACGTGCAGCGGCGCATGAGCGCGGGGCGGGGCGCCGGCGCGTGTCATTCCGCCTTCAGCCGGTAACCGATGCCCAGTTCGTTGACGATGATCAGCGGGCGCTGCGGATCGGCTTCCAGCTTCTGCCGCAGCGTCTTCACCAGCACGCGCAGATATTCGACATGATGTTCCACCTCGCGCGGCCAGACATGGGTCATGATCTGGCTGTGGGTGATGACGCGGCCGGGGAAGCGGGCGAGCTGTTCAAGCACGGCATATTCCTTGGGCGTCAGATGCACCTCGGCGCCGGCGCGCAGCACCCGGCGGCGGATCAGGTCGATCTCCACGTCGCCGGCCTTCACCGCCAGCGCGCCGCCATCCCGCGTCATCCGGTTGCGCAGCGCGACGCGGACGCGGGCGAGCAGTTCCTCGGTGTCGAAGGGCTTGGTCAGATAATCGTCCGCGCCGAGATCGAGCGCCGCGACCTTCTCGTCGGTGGCATCGCGCGCGGAGACGATGATCAAGGTCGCGTCGGACTGCGCCTTCACCAGCGGCACGATTTCCAGCCCGTCGCGGTCGGGCAGCCCGAGGTCGAGCAGCACGATGTCCGGCCGGTCGGCGCGCAGCCGGGCGAGCGCTTCCCGGCCGCTCGCCGCCTCGCTGGTCGCATAGTCGGCGCGGGCGAGGGCGGTGGTCATCAGCTTGCGGATGTGGGGTTCGTCATCGACGATCAGCACATGGTGGCGGGTGGTCATGGCAGGTCCTGGTCTTCGAGCGCGGAGATCACCGCGGCCTCGGGAATGGTGATGGTGAAGCAGGCGCCGGGGGGCGTCTCGACATTGCGCGCGCTCACCCGCAGCCCCATCGCCTCGGCGAAGCCCTTGACGATGGCGAGGCCGAGGCCGGTGCCGCCCTTGGCGCGATCCGATCCCTCCAGCCGGGTGAAGGTCTCGAACAATTTGGCTTCCTTGCCCGGCGGGATGCCCGGCCCCTCGTCGATGATCGACAATGCGATGCCCTGCGCATCGCGGCGCGCGGCGATCGTCACGGGCGTATCCGGATCGGCATAGCGGCCGGCATTGTCGAGCAGGTTGATGAGGCAGTGGTGGAAGAGCTGCGGGTCGATCCGCACCAGCGGCATGTCCGGCGCGATCTCCAGCCGGATCTCGTGGCCGGCCAGCGCGCGGCGGGTGTCATGCACGGCGGAGGCAACGGCGTCGGTCAGGTCGGTCGCCTCGATGCGCAGCGGCAGCGCGCCGGCCTCCACCCGCGCCATGTCGAGCAGGTTGGCGACGAAGCGGTTGAGGCGCTGCGCCTCGTCCTCGACGGTCTCGACCAGATCGGGGCGCGGATCGGTGCGCATCTGCTGGACGGCGGAGAGGATCGAGGTCAGCGGCGTGCGCAGATCGTGGCTGACGGAGGAAAGCAGCGCGGAGCGCAGCCGGTCGCGCTCGCGCAGCTGGCGGGCATCCTGCATCTCGCCTTCCAGCGCCATCCGGTCGAACGCGATCGCCGCCTGGTCGAGCAGGCTCATCAGCAGCGGCGTCTGGTCAGACCGCAGCGGCTCGCCGGCATCCTCGCGGGCTAGGCCGAGCACGCCGAGCACGCCGCGCGTGGTCGCCAGCGGGTGGAACAGCCAGTCGGAGGCGGTGAGGGTGGAGGAGCCGCGGCCGGCGGGCTGCTCATTGTCGATCGCCCATTGCGCGGCGGCGAGCTCGATCTGGTCGAGCCGGTCCTCGGGCGGATAGGCGGCGCGCAACTGTGGCCCGGTGGCGGAGGGGAGCAGCAGCACGGTCCGCACGTCGAACAGCCGGGCGACCTCCGCGCAGATCGCCTGCATCAGCGCTTCCTGGTCGGCGGCGCCGGTCAGCAGGCGGGAGAAGCCGGCAAGCGCGGCGTTCTGCCGCGCGCTCGACTGGGCGAGGTCCGCCTGGGTGCGCACCCGCGCGGCGAACTGGCTGGTGACCAGCGCCACGCCGAGCAGCACGAAGATGCTGATGATGTTTTCCGGATTGTTGACCGTCAGCGTGCCGGTGGGCGGCAGGAAGAAGAAATTGTAGGCGAGCGAGGCGGCGACGCCGGCGAACAGCCCGGCGCGCAGGCCGAAGCTGGCGGCGGCGAACATCACCGGCACCAGGAACATCATGCCGACATTGCCGAGGTCGATCAGCTCGACGAGCCCGCGGGCGATGCCTGTGCACAGCGCGACCGCCGCCAGCGTCCACAGATAGGATGAGAGATCGTCGCGGTGGCGGCGCGGCGGCTTGGTGCCGGCGGGCTCCGGGCGGACGTCGCCGTCCCCCGGCAGCACGTGGATGGCGACGCCCTCGATGCCGCGGACGAGCTGGTCGACGACCGACCCGTGGCGCAGCTCGAACAGCCAGCTGCGCGACGACTTGCCGATGACGATCTGGGTGGCGCGCGCCTGTGCGGCGAAATCCCGCAGGCCGTCGACGACGCGCTCGGCGGGGATGCTCGCGGTGGCAGCGCCGAGGCGGGAGGCGAGCGCCATCGCATCGGCCAGCCGCTGGCGCTCGGGATCGGAGAGGGTCTGGCTGCGCTGGGTCTCGATATGGACGACCGTCCAGGGCGCCTTCAGCGCATCCGCCAGCCGCTTGCCCGCGCGCACCAGCCCGGCGCCGCTGGGATGCTCGCTGATGGCAACGATGATCCGCTCGCCCACCGCGAAGCTGCCGGCCAGCGCGTGCTGGCGGACATAGTCGAGCATCTGCGCGTCCACCGCCTGCGCGGCGCGGCGCAGCGCCAGTTCGCGCAGCGCGGTGAGGTTGGATTTGGAGAAGAAATGGCCGAGCGCGCGGCTGGCTTCCTCGGGCACATAGACCTTGCCCTCCTTCAGCCGCTCGATCAGCTCGTCGGGCGGAATGTCGACCACCTCGATCTCGGCGGCCTCCAGCATCGCATCGGGCACCGTTTCACGCACGCGGACGCGGGTGAAGGAGGCGACGACGTCGTTGAGGCTTTCGACATGCTGGATGTTGACGGTCGAATAGACGTCGATCCCGGCGTCGAGCAGTTCCTCGACATCCTGGTAGCGCTTGGGGTGGCGGCTGCCGGGGGCATTGGTGTGGGCGAGTTCGTCGACGAGGACGAGCTGCGGGCGGCGCGCGAGGATCGCGTCGATATGCATCTCGCCGAGGCTGTGGCCGCGATGGTCGACGGCGATGCGGGGGATCACCTCATAGCCGGCGACCAGCGCCTCGGTTTCGCGCCGGCCGTGGGTCTCGACGACGCCGATAACGACGTCGACGCCCGATTCGCGGCGCTGGCGGCCCTCGGAGAGCATCTCGAAGGTCTTGCCGACGCCGGGGGCGGCGCCGAGAAACAGCTTGAGACGGCCGCGGCCTTCCTGCGCGGCCTGGCGCAGGAAGGCCTCTGGGTCCGGACGGTCGGGTGGCGAGGTCATGGGCTCGGGGCCCGGTGCGTCCGACGCTTCATATGGCGAATATTACCGGGCGGGCGTCATCGCGTCGAGCGCGCGGTTGAGCGCGAGGACGTTGACGGTGGGATCGCCGAGGAAGGCGGGCACCGGCGTCTGCACCGAGCGCTCGACCAGCGCGCGTACCGCGGCCGGATTGAGCCCGCGCGCCGCGGCGACCCGCGGCACCTGCCGGAGTGCCGCCGCCGGGCTGATATCCGGATCGAGGCCGGAGCCGGAGGCGGTTACCAGATCCGCCGGCACCTGTTTTGCGCCATCGGCGCGGGCAGCGAGATCGCCCTTCACCCGCTCGACCAGCGCGGCCGAGGTCGGCCCGAGGTTGGAGCCGGAGGAGGAGAGGCCGTTATAGCCATCGCCCGCGGCGGACGGGCGCGACCAGAAATAGCCCGGGCTGGTGAAGGTCTGGCCGACGATCGCAGAACCAACCGGCTTGCTACCCGCCACCACCAGGCTGCCGTTGGCCTGCCAGGGGAAGATCGCCTGGCCGATGCCGGTGATCGCCAGCGGATAGAGGATGCCGAGCAGCAGCGCGAACAACAGGGTGAGCACGATGGCGGGGCGAAAGGCGGACAGGAGGTCTTTGGTCATGACAGGGGCTCCTCAGGCCAGGCCGAGGCCGTTGACGGCAAGGTCGATCAGCTTGATCCCGACGAACGGCGCAAGCAGGCCGCCGAGGCCGTAGATGGCGAGGTTGCGCGCCAGCAGCGGACCGGCACCGACCGGGCGATACTTCACGCCCTTCAGCGCCAGCGGCACCAGCAGCGGGATGATCAGCGCGTTGAAGATGATGGCGGAAAGGATCGCCGATTGCGGCGTGCCCAGCCCCATGACGTTCAGCACGCCGAGCGACGGATAGAGCGCGATGAACATCGCCGGGATGATCGCGAAATATTTGGCGACATCGTTGGCGACCGAGAAGGTGGTCAGCGCACCGCGCGTCATCAGCAACTGCTTGCCGAGGCCGACAACCTCGATGAGCTTGGTCGGATCGCTGTCGAGATCGACCATGTTGCCGGCTTCGCGCGCCGCCTGGGTGCCGGTGTTCATCGCCACGCCGACATCAGCCTGGGCGAGCGCGGGGGCGTCGTTGGTGCCATCCCCGCACATCGCGACCAGCCGGCCGCCGGACTGTTCCTTGCGGATCAGCGCCAGCTTGTCCTCCGGCGTGGCCTGCGCGAGGAAATCGTCGACGCCCGCTTCCGCCGCGATCGAGGCCGCGGTCAGCGGGTTGTCGCCGGTGATCATCACCGTGCGGATGCCCATCTGGCGCAGTTCGCCGAAGCGTTCGCGGATGCCGGCCTTCACCACATCCTTCAGGAAGATCGCGCCGAGCAGCACGCCATCCTTCGCGACCGCCAGCGGGGTGCCGCCGGCGCGCGCGATCTCGTCGGTGATGCGGCGCAGCTCGGTGGCGGCGGCGGTGGCGCCGGCGCCCGGATTGGCCTTGAGGATCGAGTCGACCGCGCCCTTCTGGATCACCGTCCGGCCGATATTGACGCCCGAAATGCGGGTCTGCGCGGTGAACGGCACCACTTCGGCATCGGCGGGCAGGCTCGCGGTGGTCAGCCCCAGCGTCTCGCGGGCAAGCAGGACGATCGAGCGGCCTTCGGGCGTCTCGTCGGCAAGGCTGGCGAGCAGCGCGGCGTCGGCAAGATCGCGCTCGGAGGCGCCGCCGACGGTGCGGAATTCGCTGGCCTGGCGATCGCCGATGGTGATCGTGCCGGTCTTGTCGAGCAGCAGCACGTCGACATCCCCCGCCGCCTCGACCGCGCGGCCCGACTTGGCGAGCACGTTGAAGCGGACGAGGCGGTCCATGCCGGCGATGCCGATCGCGGAGAGCAGCGCCGCGATCGTCGTCGGGATGAGGGTGATCAGCAGCGCCGCGAGGATCGCGATCGGCACCTCGCCGCCGGCATAGGTTGCGAAGCCCGGGATCGTGCCGACCGCGATCAGGAAGATGATCGTGAGGCCGACGAGCAGGATGGTGAGCGCGATCTCGTTGGGGGTCTTCTGGCGTTCGGCGCCTTCGACCAGCGCGATCATGCGATCGAGGAAGCCCTGGCCGGGCTCCACCGTCACCCGCACGCGGATCTCGTCGGAGATCACGCGGGTGCCGGCGGTGACGGCCGAGCGGTCGCCGCCCGCCTCGCGGATCACCGGCGCGCTCTCGCCGGTGATCGCCGCCTCGTTGACCGAGGCGACACCCGAGACGACCTCACCGTCCGACGGGATCAGGTCGTTGGTTTCGACGAGCACGATGTCGCCGACCTTGAGCGTGGAGGCGGCTACCTCGTCCCACGCGCGGCCGTCGCCCTTCAGGCGCTTGGCGACGAGTTCGGCCTTGGTGGCGCGCAGCGAGGCGGCCTGCGCCTTGCCGCGGCCCTCGGCGAGCGCCTCGGCGAAGGTGCCGAACAGCACGGTCAGCCACAGCCAGATGACGAGCTGGAGCTTGAAGCCGATTCCGAGCGTGTCCTGCCCGACGACGAGCAGGATGGTGAGCAGCGCCGCCACCACCGCGGTGGTGAACATCACCGGATTGCGGACAAGCTGCCGCGGATCGAGTTTGCGGAAGGCATCGCCGATCGCGGGCACGATCAGCTCTGCGGTGAACAGGGATTTCTGGTTGGACCGAGCCATGTGGGTGCTCTTTCTGGTCAGAAGGTCTGGCCGTTGATCATCGCGAAATGATCGGCGATCGGACCGAGGGCGAGGCTGGGCAGGAAGGTGAGGCCGCCGACGATCAGCACGATGCCGATCAGCAGGCCGGTCCACAGCGGACCGGTGGTCGGGAACGACCCCGCGGTTTCCGGCGTGTATTTCTTGGCCGCCAGGCTGCCGGCAATCGCCAGCATCGGCACGATGATGAAGAAGCGGCCGATCCACATCGCGACCCCCAGCAGCCCGTTGTAGAAGGGCGTGTTGGCGGTGAGGCCGGCAAAGGCGGAGCCGTTGTTGCCGACGCCCGAGGTGAAGGCGTAGAGGATCTCCGAGAAGCCGTGCGGCCCCTTGTTGAGCGGTCCGGCGAGGCCGGCATCGGTCACCGAAGCGATCGCGGTGAAGCCGAGGATGATCAAAGGCAGCACGGCGATCGCCAGCACCGCCAGCTTCACCTCGCGCCCCTCGATCTTCTTGCCGACATATTCGGGCGTGCGGCCGACCATCAGGCCCGCGACGAACACCGCAAGGATGGCGAACAGCAGGAAACCGTAGATGCCGGCACCGACGCCGCCGACGACGACTTCGCCGAGCTGGATGTTGAGCAGCGGGATCATGCCGCCCAGTGCCGTGAAGCTGTCATGCATCGCATTGACCGCGCCGCACGACGCCGCGGTGGTGACGACCGAGAAGAGTGCGGATGCGGCGACGCCGAAGCGCACCTCCTTCCCCTCCATATTTGCGCCGGCGACGCCGAGCTGGTGGAGGATCGGGTTGCCCGCGGCTTCCTGCGAATAGGTGACGGTGACGCCGATCAGGAAGATCGTGACCATCGCGGCGAGGATCGCCCAGCCCTGGCGCGGATTGCCCACCGTCTTGCCGAAGGTCCAGGTCAGACCGAAGCCGATGATGAAGATCGACAGCATCTGCACGAAATTGGTCAGCGCGGTCGGGTTCTCGAACGGATGCGCGGAATTGGCGTTGAAGAAGCCGCCACCATTGGTGCCGAGCATCTTGATCGCTTCCTGGCTGGCGACCGGGCCCAGCGCCAATGTCTGCCTCGCGCCTTCCAGCGTGGTCACGTCGACCGAGCCGGCAAAGGTCTGCGGCACGCCGCTGGCGATCAGGAAGATCGCGTAGACGATGCAGATCGGCAGCAGCAGGTAGAGCGTCACGCGTGTGCAATCCGCCCAGAAATTGCCGATCGTCGTCGCGCTGCGCCGCGCGAAGCCGCGGAAGAAGGCGAAGGCGAGCGCGATGCCGGTCGCGGCGGACAGGAAGTTGTGGATGGTGAGGCCCAGCATCTGCGACAGGTTCGACATCGTCGATTCGCCGCCATAGCTCTGCCAGTTGGTGTTGGTGGTGAAGCTGACCGCGGTGTTGAACGCGAGATGCTCCGCCACGCCGGGAAGCCTGAGCGGATTGCCCGGCAGCACGCCCTGCAGCCGCAGCACCGCATAGGTCAGCAGCAGCAGCGCGACGTTGAAGATCAGCATGTGGACGGCGTAGCGCCGCCAGCTCTGTTCGGCCGCGGGATCGATCCCGGCGAGCTTGTAGAAGCCGGCCTCGACCGGCCCGAGCACGACATGCAGCGGCGTGCGCCGCCCTTCGTACAGCGCATGCAGCCACAAACCCATCGGCTTGGCGAGCGCGATCAGGAGGGCGACGAAGACGAGGATCAGGGTCCATCCCTGCGGGGTCATGGATCGTCTCCCGTCAGAAACGTTCGGGCCGCACGAGCGCGGCGACCAGATAAAGGAGCAGGCCGACCGCGGTGATCGCGGCCAGCCAGAGTTCGATGGTCATGGGCGGAGCCTTCCGTCAGGCGTTGTCGCAAAGCCGGGCGTAGGCGAGGGTCGCCGCCACCAGCCCCAGCGTGATCAGGATCCAGAGAAGGTCCTGCATGTTCGGTACTCCTGCGAGTCTGTGCAGGTACCGAAGTAGGGCTGGGGCGGGTTTGAATTCGAGACGCCGGCGGGAGGGGCGGCGTAGGAATCGCGTATGATTAAACCTTCGCCCCTCGGGGGAGAAGGATACGAAGCCTTATGAGCGAAGCGAATTAGGCGAAGTTGGATGAGAGGTTGCGCTCGCGCAGCGAGCGCGCGGCGCGAGAGCGCCGCTCCCTGCTCCCAACTCCGACTAGGGCCCGCCAAAAGGCGGACCCAAGTCTGCGTACCCAGCGGTCATCAGTTGTCGGGTAAATCATGCCTCCGGCATGATTTAGGATCGCTAGGGGGGCGATCCGACCCGCCAACTGATGATCGCTCCCCCCAAGGGCGAGGGATGATTACTTCACCTCAACCGCATAGATCGCCGGCTTCCCTTCCATATTCCCCCGGAATATGATCCATTTCCCGTTCGGCGTGAAATGCTGGTTGGGCTCAAGCGTATAATCCTGCAGCGCCAATGTCGCGAGGCGCACCGTTTCCAGCCGGCCGGGCGCGATCAGGCCATCGCGCGGGGCGGCGGTCGGCTGCGGCTTCAGCACGCTGATCCACTTGCCGGCATCGCTGCCGTCGCCGGAGAACATCGTGCGGTCCGGCGACTGGCTGAAATGATAGGAACGCTGGTCGTCGCGCAGTTCGTAGCGCGTGCGGGCGCCGCTCAGCACGTCATAGCCCGCCAGCCAGAAGACGCGGCCCTGCGGGGTCTGGAGATCGTACCAGATCGTCTTGCCGTCGCTGCTCCAGAATTCATGGCCGGCGATCTCGCCCGCCATCGTCCGCTCATGCACCTTCTTCAGCGCCGAGCCATCGGTGCGGATGGTCCAGATGCGGTCGACCTGGTCCCACGGCCCCTCATGGCAGAACATCAGCAGATTCGGGTCGGTGGGGGAGAATTGGACATGGTTGAGCCAGTCGGTCGCGCGGTGGATCGTGCGCTTCTCGCCCTTGGCGATCGAGACGGTGTACATCTCCATCGGCACCCGCGCGGCAAGCCGGTCCGCCATCCACTTGGCCTTGGCGGCGGCGAAGGAGAGCGGCTTGCCGTCCGGCCCGATGCCGGCATAGCCGGGTGAGCCCGTCTTCGGATCGCGGCGCCCCTGACGGGCGATCTCCTCGGGCGGCGGCGCCAGTTCGCGTTCGCCGGCGAGCAAGGTCTCGTCTGCATTGATCGCCTCGATCCGCCCGCCCGGCAGGTCGGCGACCTTGCGCGTTTTGCCGCTGTCGACATCGACCGCCCACACTTGGAACGGGCCGCCATCGTCCACCGCCGTATCCCGCACCGTGTAATAGGCGGTGCGCGTGCGCGGCCCCATGAACAGCAGCCGATCGACGCGCTGCTTGAGCACCAGCCGCGTTTCCCACGTCTTGAGGTCGACCGCGCGGATGCCCTCCGGCGTCAGATAGATCATCTGGTCGCCCTGGGGCGTGAACGGGTTGTAATTGAAATAGAGCGCGTAATTGCCGGGCGTGTCGTCGATGCGGACGATACGGCGGCCGGTGGTGGGATCGGTCCAGCCGTCCGCGGCGAGGGCGGGGGAGGCGGCAAGCGTCGTCACTGCCAGCATCAGCCGGATTGCCTTGGTCAGTCGCATATCGCTCTCCCTTTGCGCTTGGGGTGAGCGATAGGGCGCGCGATCCCGATATGTAAAGGTGCGTTTCAATTGGTGGGAGTCTTCGTGTGTCTCGTCCCTCGACCGCGCTCGGGATGAACGGGGAATATCAGCTACCTCCGTTCGTCCCGAGCGCAGTCGAGGACGCGGCGGACGCGCGCGCACCCTTCAAAACAACTCGCCTTGGCGACCCGCCGGCGCCCGGAAGAGGTCCGTCCTGAGCGGCGTCCACACGCGCTGGTTGAGGCCATAGCGCTTGCACGCGATCCCGAACCGCGTGCGCAGCAACTCGGCCCATGGACCTTGCGCGCGCATCCGGCTGTGGAACGCCGGATCATTGTCCCGCCCGCCGCGCATCGCCTGGATGATGCCCATCACCTTGGCGGCGCGATCGGGGAAATGCGCGTCG
Source organism: Sphingomonas zeicaulis (assembly GCF_050433225.1). Classification (NCBI taxonomy): domain Bacteria; kingdom Pseudomonadati; phylum Pseudomonadota; class Alphaproteobacteria; order Sphingomonadales; family Sphingomonadaceae; genus Sphingomonas; species Sphingomonas zeicaulis. The sequence continues at coordinate 451,197 of NZ_JBNPXQ010000001.1, forward strand.
AGCCAGCCGCGAAACAAGGGCGCCACCTCGTGCGGCAGGCGGACGAGGATGTAGGAGGCGTGGCGGGCGCCCGCTTCCGCCGCGGCTTCCAGGATATGCTCCATCTCATGGTCTGTGATCGCGGGCACCACGGGGGACAGTGAGACGGTGACGGGTACCCCCGCTTCGGCAAGCGCCCGGATCGCCGCGATGCGCTTGGCCGGCCGGGTCGCGCGCGGCTCCAGGGTCATCGCGATCTTCGGATCGAGCGTCGTCACCGACAGCATCACCGCGACCAGTTGCCGCGCCGCCATCGGTGCCAGCAGGTCGAGATCGCGCAGGATCCGGTCCGACTTGGTGGTGATCAGCAGCGGGTGGCCGGTTTCGGCCAGCACCGCGATGCAGGCCCGCGTGATCCGCCAGTCGCGCTCGATCGGCTGGTAGGGATCGGTGTTGGTGCCCATCGCGATCGGCGCCGCCACATAGCCGCGCTTGCCCAGTTCGGCGCGCAGCAGCTCGGCGGCGTTGGGCTTGGCGAAGAGCTTCGATTCGAAATCAATGCCGGGGGAGAGGTCATGATAGGCGTGCGTGGGCCGCGCGAAGCAATAGATGCAGCCATGCTCGCAGCCGCGATAGGCGTTGATCGAACGATCGAACTTGATGTCGGGCGATTGGTTGCGCGTGATGATCGTGCGCGGTTCCTCGACCGTCACAGTCGTGCGCAGCGGCGGCGGCGCGCCGTCTATCTCCTCGCGCGCATCCAGCCAGTCGCCCTCCGCCAAGCGCTCGGGCAGCTTGAAGCGCGTGGGCGTGTGATTGCTGGTCGCGCCGCGAGCGGGTCGGAGCTTCGGATCCATTGACAAATCATGGCCGAAGGATGAGAACGTATCAAGAACATTGAAGGAGGTGCAGATGGCCCGGCTGAACTATCTCGAACTGCCGACCGCCGATATCGGCGCGGCGAAACGCTTCTACGAAGCCGCGTTCGGCTTCGATTTCGTCGAGTTTGGGCCGACCTATGCGGCGACGATGTCAGGCGACACCGATGTCGGGCTGCAGGCGGACGGCAGCGAGAAGACCTCGGCGGCGCTGCCAGTGGTCGAGGTGGAGGATCTGGAAGCGGCACTGGGCGCGGTCGAAACGGCCGGCGGCACCGTGACGCGCCCGATCTTCGCTTTTCCCGGCGGCCGGCGGTTTCAGTTCAAGGATCCTGACGGGCATGAGGTCGGCGTCGTCCAGCCGGGTTGGGGCTAATGGCGACTTCTCGTGGAAAGCGGTCGATGCTTCCTAGAGGCAGCCAGCCTCTCTTAAGGTCGCTCGGGCGCTGTTAAGCGCTCCGCTAGATGTTACACGCCACTTCACCTCGACTGTCTCACTGCAGGGCCACGCCTTAATAGTGCGGCTGGCTCTCCGATTATCTCGTTCTATCGTGAAGCCGTTGTCTCGCAGCCAAGCTAACAAGACGGTCTCCGGCGATCCAGCGCTAAATCGTTTGCGAAATCTAACTGCAGATTGTGGATCATCCCACTGTGCATCGGCGAGCAGGCTAGGCCGTGTTTCATTCGAGGTCGTTGCAAGTGCAAGTATGATGCCCTGCCAAGTTAAGGCTGTGATTAGCCCTATTACTAGCGCTCCAATGAGCAAAAATGATTTGATTTTCGTTTGCTGCACACTGCAATCTAGCATGCGCGGCGACGTCCGCAATTCGGCGTCAGCGACCCTCCCCGTCCACACGCCCCGCTTTAAAAATCCTCATTAGTCTGGGGAATATAATGCGAAACTCATGCAACGCCTTGCGCGAGCGCCCGGGGGGAGTTTCGTATCGTGTCCCCGAAATTTCTCAGATTCTCGAATGACGGGGTTCAGCCGTTGTTGTTGCGATTTCGACGTTGACGGCGATGGCCCTGCGGCACAGCGTCAGCGAATGTTTGGAGAACAGCCCACCGCTCGTGCGGACCTGAAACCTGGCACTCTCTATGCCGTCATTGGTGAAAACGGCTGGGTCTATTACGGACAGGCAACGCCCGAGAAGAACGTAGGTTTTTTTCAGCGCCGCGATCGGGAACCAGCGCACGTCGATATTGTGCTCGCCGCGCCGGTAATGTCGGTCATTACAGTCGCATATCCCTCGATCACCCGTGCCCTGCGTTCTGGCCATTGGAAGAAGCTGGGACGCTTTCCCGTGGTCGACGGACTCATCAAGCCGCGCCCATCTGTCCAATGGCCGGTTGGCACACTTACCGTATCGGTATGGGTCGGTGACGGCTCGACGTGGGATACCCGTGTCGATGATCCGGTAATCCAGGACATGGAGCTGATGGCGGTTTGGGATGCCGAACATCATCTTCCGCAGCGATTGACTGCGGACTTCGGCGAGGAGCGGGCCGAATGGCATGTCGGTGGACCGATTCGCAGGGAACGGCGCATCAAAGAGGAGATCGCAGCGCGATTTCCAGACCAACCGTGGCACAAACTGCCCGCCGACTGGGTCGCAACCAGCGTCAGATGATCTCGATGAATACGTCGAAGAGAGCGGACAATGTCAGCGACGGCGCGTGGGAGCAATAGTTTCCCATGCCAGCGGCATGAATTTCGGGGACATAATACGAAACTCATGCAGAGCCGTGCACAGGATCTTCAAGTAGGTAGTTTTGTATTGTGTCCCCGAAATACATGATTGGCATGAGATGGCGTCGTTCAGCCGGGCTGAGGATTTTCTATAATGCGGGATGCTCGCGGGGGCGTTTCCTTGAAGGGCTCGACGACTGAGGCGAGTGGCCCTTCGATACGCATTTCGACAGGCTCAATGGCTACTCAGGGCGAACGGGGTGGATCTACCGCTCGTGGCGCTACAAATCGTCATGCCCTATGTCGATCTCGCGTACGCGGCGCTTCTGGCGCGCGGCGTCGACCAGCAGGCGCAGTTTTTCGCGGCGGGCGCGGGCGTCCTCCACGTCGCGGATCACCAGCGGGCCGTTGCGCGTGGTTTCGTCGCTGGAGGTGATGCTGATCGTGCCAATGCCGGCCCACTGGTTGATCAGCGTGAAATCGATGCGGATGTCCTTCACCCGATAGAGTTCGATCTCGTCGATGCTCTTGGCGAAGATGCCCTTGTGCAGGATCAGCCGGTCGTCGGTAAGCTCATAGATGGTGGCGAGGTTGGCGAGCCATTTCCACGCGACGATCAGCAGGCCGATGCCGACGAGGCAGAGCAGCAAGGTCAGCCAGCCGGCCAGGGTGCCGCGCAGCCAGCCCCAGGTGGAGGAACGGAAACGATCGATCGTCGCGGGCATCGGCGCTAGGCTCCTGTCGGTCGGCCGTCGGCCGGCTCAATAATCCGGCTGATATTCGTGGAGGATGCATGGAATGCCAATCCATTCCGCGATGCGCTCGGCGCTGGCGTTCAGCGCGTCCGGCGCGATGCCATAGTCGCCGAACAGGTCGATGCGCCTGGGCTTCGCGCCCGGGCGCGCGCAGCGCAGCCGAACGAAGGCGCCACCCGATCCGCGCGCCTGCTGCAACCGCTCGACCTCGATCGCCTGAAGATCCGTCACGGGTATGATGCGCAATTCCGACGTCGCGAAGATCAGCAGCCTGCCATCGGCACTGCGCCCGAGATGGCCCACCGCACGCTCGAAACCGGGCGCGGGTTCGCGTACATAGTCCAGCGCATATTGGCTGATCCGGCGCGTGGCGACGAGGGCGGGATCATAAGTGCCGCCCAGCGGCAGCGCGGGGACGAATGCCGCCACCGCCGCGCGCTCCTCCGCGCTGCAGGGCGCGCGATAGCCGGTTTCGATGGTGATGTGGCAGGCGGTCCTGGTGCGGCCATCCGTCTGGTGGACGCTGTTGGTATCACCGGTCGGTCCCCAGTGCTGCAGCGGCGGCGGGAAGCAGATGATCGCGATCTGCGAGGGGCCGAATTGCCAGCGCCAGCCATAGGTGTTGCTGGTATCGTAGGGCCGCGGCTCGCCCAGCGCGGGTTCCAGCGCCTGCCGCGCGAGTGCCAGCGACTGGCGCGACCAGTCGCGCGGCAGCAGGCTCACCCGCTTGCCCGCCCAGATATAGCCCATGAAGGTGGCCGGCGGCAGCGACCCATCATGGTCCGGATCGAAATGGAACAGCAGTGGCCGCAGCAGACCGGGCAGCGGCGGCGGTTCCAGATCGAGCATCACCACCGGCACGCGGCTCATCAACCAAGTGTCGGGCTGCACGCCATGGCGTGCGGCCAGTGTCGCCATGCTTTCGCGCCATGGCAGGCCGAGCGTGTCGAGCAGCGCCTGTATGCGGTTGGGCGAGTTCATCCGCGCAGGCTCACCACGTTGGAGCGAAACGGCAGGATGCCCTCATATTGCGCCAGCGGCGGCGCCCCCACCACGCGGGCGCCGTTCCTCAGCAGGAAGACGTGGCGCACGATTTCCGCCTGCTGCTCAAGCCCGTACCGCTCGAGACGCCAGCCGGGCTTCAGGCTGTAGTCATAGCGGCAGAAGGGGTGCCGGCGCAGCGGCAGCCGGATGCCGCGCTGATGCTGCCAGACATGCACCATCTCATGGATGAACAGCCCTTGGTCGCCCAGCGGCGCGGCGGCGAAATCCTCGCGGAACAGGCCGCCGTCCGGATGGAACCAGATATGGCCATCGGGCGCCATCGCCACGCGGCGCGGCTGGAAAACCATCCATTTGCGGTTGTGGATCGCCACCCGGTCATAGGCGATCGCATCGCCGAAGACCGAGGCGGCAAGGGCATGTTCGCCCTCGGTCAGCGGCCGGCCGCCTTTTCTCACCCGCTATGCCTTACCCACTATGGTTGCCGGCATGTTCGTCCGCGGCGGGCGCAGCCCCGTCGGCGCCGCGTACCGCCATCGGATATTCGATCTGCGCGCCGTTGGCGAAGGTGAACACCATGTCCATCCGCTGGCCGGGCTTGATGCCGGGGTTGATGTTCCAGATCATCACATGCTTGCCGCCGGGTTCGAACTTCACCGAGCTGTTGGCCGGGATCTCGACGCTGGCGAGCGGCTTCATCTGCATCATGCCGTTCTCGCGCGTGGTTTCGTGCATCTCGAAACGGATCGCCACGTCGGACGCCACCGCGCTGAGCTGGGTCGCGTCCGATCCGCCCTTGACGGTAAAATAGGCCGCCGAGGGCGCATCCGGATTGGGCGACAAGCGCACCCAGCCATCGGTCACCGTCACCTCGCGCTTCTCGCAGGACGAGAGCGCGGGCAGGGCGGCGAGGGCGAGGAGCGGCAGCAGGAGACGGCGCATCGAAGGCATCCTTTTTTTCAACCGTAGCCATTCTATCGCAGGCGGCCGCCGGTGGGGAACGGTTTTCCGCCGGAACGGATGCAACACCAGAATGTTGCAGGCGGCTTGCAGGCCTGTGAACCGCACCTATATCCGCCTCCGAAACACCGCCGCGGTGCCTCGTTTCTGGGCCGCGGGGGCTGCCAGGCATTTGGGGCAATGAGGGACTATCATGGGTAAAGTTATCGGGATCGATCTGGGTACGACCAACAGCTGCGTCGCGGTTATGGAAGGCGGCAAGCCGAAGGTCGTTGAAAATGCGGAAGGCGCGCGTACCACGCCGTCGATCGTCGCCTTCGCCAAGGATGGCGAGCGGCTGATCGGTCAGCCCGCCAAGCGCCAGGCGGTCACCAATCCCGACAACACGATCTTCGCGGTAAAGCGCCTGATCGGCCGCCGGTTCGACGATCCGGTGACCAAGAAGGACACCGAGCTGGTGCCGTACCACATCGTGCGCGGCGGCAATGGCGATGCGTGGGTGCAGGCCGGCGGCAAGGATTATTCCCCGTCGCAGATCAGCGCCTTCACGCTTCAGAAGATGAAGGAAACCGCCGAGGCCTATCTCGGCGAGACGGTGACCCAGGCGGTCATCACGGTTCCGGCCTATTTCAACGACGCCCAGCGCCAGGCCACCAAGGATGCCGGCCAGATCGCCGGCCTCGAGGTGCTGCGCATCATCAACGAGCCGACCGCGGCGGCGCTCGCCTATGGCCTCGACAAGGACAACAACAAGACCATCGCGGTCTATGACCTTGGCGGCGGCACCTTCGACGTCTCGATCCTCGAGATCGGCGACGGCGTGTTCGAGGTGAAGTCGACCAACGGCGACACCTTCCTGGGCGGCGAGGATTTCGACGCCAAGGTCGTCGAGTTCCTGGCGGCGGACTTCCAGAAGGCCGAGGGCATCGATCTCACCAAGGATCGTCTCGCGCTGCAGCGCCTGAAGGAAGCGGCCGAAAAGGCGAAGATCGAGCTGAGCTCGGCGGCGAACACCGAGGTCAACCTGCCGTTCATCACCGCCGACGCCACCGGCCCGAAGCATCTCGTCAAGTCGATCTCGCGCGCCGATCTGGAGCGTCTGGTCGACGGCCTGATCCAGCGCACCCTTGAGCCCTGCCGCAAGGCGCTGGCCGATGCCGGCGTGAAGGCGGGCGACATCGACGAGGTGGTCCTCGTCGGTGGCATGACCCGCATGCCCAAGGTCCGCGACGTCGTGAAGAGCTTCTTCGGCAAGGAACCGCATACCGGCGTGAACCCCGACGAGGTGGTCGCGATGGGTGCGGCGATCCAGGCGGGCGTGCTGCAGGGCGACGTCAAGGACGTGCTGCTGCTCGACGTGACGCCGCTGTCGCTGGGCATCGAGACGCTGGGTGGCGTGTTCACCCGCATGATCGATCGCAACACGACGATCCCGACCAAGAAGTCGCAGACCTACTCGACGGCCGACGACAATCAGCAGGCGGTGACGATCCGCGTGTTCCAGGGCGAGCGCGAGATGGCGGCGGACAACAAGCTGCTTGGCCAGTTCGACCTGGTCGGCATCCCGCCGGCGCCGCGCGGCGTGCCGCAGATCGAGGTGACGTTCGACATCGACGCCAATGGCATCGTCAACGTCTCCGCGAAGGACAAGGGCACCGGCAAGGAGCAGCAGATCAAGATCCAGGCTTCGGGTGGTCTCTCGGACAACGACATCGACCAGATGGTGCGTGATGCCGAGAAGTTCGCCGAGGACGACAAGAAGCGCCGTGAGGCGGCCGAGGCGAAGAACAACGCCGAAAGCCTGATCCACTCGACCGAGCGCCAGCTCGCCGAGCATGGCGACAAGGTCGACGCCTCGCTGAAGTCCGAGATCGAGGCGGCGATTGCCGAAGCCAAGTCGGCGGTCGAAGGTGGCGATGCCGCCGCGATGACCGAGAAGACGGGCGCGCTGACCCAGGTTGCGATGAAGCTGGGCCAGGCGATCTACGAGAAGGAGCAGGCGGCCGCCGCGTCGCCCTCCGCCGAGGCTCCCAAGGCCGATGATGACGTGGTCGACGCCGAGTTCTCGGAAGTCGACGACAACAAGGCGTAATGTCTCGGCCGTCCCCTTGCTCCCCGCTTCCGGCTGTGGTCGGAAGAGGGCAGGGGGACGGCCTTGACCTCTCGCAAATGCGGGATGCGCGGCCTATGTCGGGGGCGGCATGAGTATCGAAGCTGATTTTTACGAGCTGCTCGAAGTCGAGCGTGGCGCAGACAATGCGAGCATCAAGAGCAGCTATCGCAAGCTGGCGATGCGCTATCACCCGGATAAAAATCCGGGGTGCAAGGATAGTGAGGCAAAATTCAAGGCGATCAGCGAAGCCTATGATTGCCTGAAGGATCCGCAGAAGCGCGCCGCCTATGACCGGTTCGGCAAGGCGGCCTTCCAGAATGGCGGCGGCGGTGGCGGCGGCCAGCAGGATTTCTCCGGCTTCGCCGATATCTTCGAGAATATCTTCGGCGAGTTCTCCGGCCGCGGACAGCGCCAGGCGCGCCGCGGTGCCGATCTCCGTTACGACATGGAGATCCGGCTGGAGGATGCGTTCCACGGCAAGAAGACCGAGATCACCATCGACGTGTCCGCTGCGTGCGAGACGTGCGAGGGCACGGGCGCCAAGCCCGGCACCGGTGCCAAGACCTGCGGCACCTGCGCCGGCCACGGCAAAGTGCGCGCGCAACAGGGCTTCTTCGTGGTCGAACGGACCTGCCCGAGCTGCCACGGCGCCGGCCAGACCATCTCCGATCCGTGCAACGCCTGCCATGGCGAAGGCCGTGTCGATCGCGAGAAGACGCTGGACGTCACCATCCCGCCCGGTGTCGACGAAGGCACGCGCATCCGGCTGAGCGGCGAGGGTGAGGCGGGTGCGCGCGGCGCGCCTCCGGGCGATCTCTATATCTTCATCCACCTCACCCGCCATGCGGTGTTCGAGCGGGAAGGCACCGCGCTGTTCGCGCGTGCGCCGATCAGCTTCACCACCGCGGCGCTCGGCGGCTCGATCTCGATCCCCGGGCTGGATGGCGCGACGCACGAGATCCGCATTCCGGCGGGGATCCAGTCCGGCAAGCAGATCCGCCAGCGCGGCGCCGGCATGCCGGTGCTGCAGGGCCGCGGCCGCGGCGACCTGGTGATCCAGATCGACGTCGAAACGCCAACCAAGCTTTCGGCGAAGCAGAAGCAGCTTCTCGAGGAATTCCGCGAGACCGAGACGGGGGACGAATGCCCTAACTCCAAGGGCTTCTTCGCCAAGATCAAGGACATGTGGGAAGACCTGACCTGATCGGACGTTCCAACCCATAGATACGATACGGGCGGCGCGGTGCAGACTGCGTCGCCCGATTTGTTTTGGGCTGAGGTGAGCCGCCGTCCTTGCTTTCCTCCTCGGCGCGCAGCGTCGTGGAGGGGGACCGACGGTGGAGAAGCCGGCGTCGAAGCAAATCGATCGCGCTTCGATCTCACAGAACACGCCGCGTGCCTCACCGCGCGCTACAGTAAATCGCTCCGTCGTTGATGATTGAAACGGACTATCAAATGGTCTAAATTTAAGTCAACGATCAAGGCAGACGAAGGCAGTGTCATGCAAATCTCTGTGACCGAAGCGAAGGGCCAACTCACCGATCTCGTACGGCGCGCGGAGGCAGGTGATGAGGTCATCCTGACTCGCCACGGCCACGCTGCGGTGCGGTTGGTTCCGGTGAAACCGGTCGCTGATGCGAAATCCCGAAAGGTGTTGCTCGATGCTGTGCGGGCCTCCGCCGCCGCGAAAGCGGCGCCAGGGTCGAGTGCCGCGCGCAGTCAGGATTTCCTGTATGGTGAGGACGGCTTGCCCAAATGATCGCGGTTGATACGTCAGCGCTGATGGCGATCCTGCTGAACGAGCCGGATGCGGATGCCTGTGCCGCCGCGCTTCAAGCCGAAGACCGACTGTTGATCTCGGCGGGTACAGTCATGGAAACGCTGATCGTTGCGGGGCGGCGCAACTTGGGCAGCGAGGCGGCGCAGTTGATCGACGGGCTCGGTTTTGAAATCGTCAGCGTTACGCCCGCTTCAGCGCGCCGAGCAGCAGCGGCTTACGGCAAATGGGGGAAGGGGGTTCACCCGGCGGGGCTGAATTTTGGCGATTGCTTCGGCTATGAGGTCGCGAGCGAGTTTAGCTGTGCCCTGCTCTACGTGGGCGACGATTTCGCCCGGACAGATCTCACGGCCGCTCTTCGTCGATCGTAATTCGAGACGCCAGTTCCGAAACCCCCGTGACAAGCGCCCCCGAGTTCGGGCAGCGTGCGCCCAAACCACGCCGCCTCAAGTCAGGCGGGCGGCAAAAAAGGGGGAGGGATGCCGATGCGTGTCATCGCGCTGTTGTTGCCGTTGGTCGCCGCGGCCTGTGCCGTCAGCCAGGCGCAGGAGATTCCCAATCCGGACATCCGGTCGGAGGTGCTGACTCCCGAACTCAGCGTGCTGTTCGGTGGCGGCGGCAATATCGCGGTGTCGCACGGGCCGGACGGGCTGGTCGTGATCGACGATGATTATGTGCAGATGACGCCCAAGCTCACCGCCGCGCTGGAAAAATTCGGCAAGGGCCCGGCGCGCTATGTGGTGAACACGCATTGGCATTTCGACCATAGCGGCGGCAATGCCGCGCTCGGCAAGGGCGGCGCGCTGATCGTCGCGCATGACAATGTCCGCCAGCGGCTGGCGAGCGATCAGGTAATCGCGGCGTTCAAGCTGAAATTCCCGCCCGCGGCAGCGGAAGCACTGCCGAAACTCACCTTCGCCGACGGCCTCAGCCTGCATCTGAACGGCGATACGCTGACCGCGGTGCATGTCGCCAATGCGCATACCGACGGCGACGCGCTGGTGAAGTGGGAGAAGGCGAACATCCTCCACACCGGCGACGTGTTCGTGCGCTATGGGCTGCCCTTCATCGATCTGTCGTCGGGCGGCAGCATCAAGGGCATGATCGCGGGGGTCGAGCGCGCGCTGGCGTTGAGCGATGCGCGCACCCGGATCATTCCCGGGCATGGCGATGTCGCGTCGCGCGCGGATCTGGTCGCCTATCGCGACATGCTTGTCGAGATTCGGGATCGGGTGGCGAGGGCGCGCGCCGAGGGGCGGACATTGGCCGAAATCAAGGCGACGAAGCCGGCGGCGGCGTGGGACAAGGATCCCAAGGCCTATATCCGCGGCGATGTTTTCGTGGAATTCGTGCTCGCCACCCTGGACGGGCCGGCCGCCGGGCAAGCCACGGCGAAAAAAGGAAAAAGCGAGCTTATCCCCGCGCCGGTCTGAGCCGGCAGGCGGGGATGCTCAGGCATCGGGATCAGATAAACGCGATAACCGCGCTGACCACGAGAAGCTGGCTGGCGAACGCGAGCGCGAGGCTCGATGCCGTTTCGAACGTCTTCATGTCTTTACTCCACAGAACCTTGTGCCCGACATCGCCATCAGGCGACCGGGGCCATCTTCGGTTTTGATCAAGGCCAGGATTCGCGGATCAGATCGACCGAGGTGGTCCGATCCTGGTCACGGGTTGCACCCGCATCGCACCGGAAGCGGTGCAAGCGCGTAACTAATATTATTTCGCTTTGGCGCAATTTTAAAACAGGTGATCCTGAGTGCAGTTCATGCACTCAAAGGATGCGCGGTGCTGATTGCGTCACGCAACCGTCACTTTTGCGCCTGGACGCAGAGCAACGATCGCGGCTTCAGGTCAGCGGGATCATCACTTGGCTGGCATAGCCCGGACGCTGCTTAAGCCGCTCGTACCAGCCGGACACCGCGGGCAGGGTGGGGCGATCGATGGCGAGGGTGAACCAGGTGTGGGCGTAGACACCCATCGGGATGTCCCCCAGCCCGAACGCGGCGCCCGACAGCCAGGGCGTGCGTTCCAGCGCGCGCTCGACGATGGTCATCATCTTGGCCGATGCCACGGCGGATGCGGCGATCTCCTGCGCATCCCGCCGCTCGGGCGGACGGCGCACCAAGTTGAGGAAGGCGTCGCGCTGCGCATCGGCATAGCCGAACTGCCAGTCCATCCATTTGTCGCCCACCGCCCGCGCAGCGGGATCGTCGGGCCACAGCGCGGTACCCGCGGCGTAGCGCGCGGCGAGGTAGCGCAGGATCGCGTTCGATTCCCACAGCACCAGCCCGTCATCCTCGATCGTCGGGATCAGCGCGTTGGGGTTGAGCGCCAGATAGGCGTCGCTCATCCCGAACGCGCCGCCGACGTCGTGGCGGACATGGGGCACGCCGATTTCCTGCGCCGCCCACGCAACCTTCTTCACATTGTGCGAATTGAGCCGGCCCCAGATCGTCAGCATCGATGGTCCTTGTACCGTCCCTCCCGGGCTGCGGCCGATCGGGAGAGGGTTTCGCTCAGGCGCCGCGCGGGCTGGTCCCGGATTTGGCCGGGATCAGCCGAAGAGGATGGCGGCGGCGCGATCCCACAGCTCGGGCGATGCCGCGGCGAGCAGACCGGTGCGGTCCTCGCCCAGCCGATAGGGGCTGCCATCGAAGCGTGCGAGGCGGCCGCCGGCCTCGGTGAGGAACAGCGCGCCCGGCGCATGATCCCAGGGCTGCGCACGCCAGAACATCGCAACGTCATTCTCGCCCAGCACCAGCCGCGGATATTGCTCGCCGGCGCACAGCGGCGGCGCCGCTTCGGTGATGCGGCCGGGCAGGCGCTCGATGATCCCTTCACGCATGCCTGCGGGCAGGAAGCGCGTCGTGATGGCGGCGACGGGCAGCGCCGCGCCGGTGCCGCGTGCGTGGACGCGCGCGCCATCGACGAAGGCGCCGGCACCGAGCGCCGCGTGCACCATCCGCCCGGTAACCGGATCGAGGATCCAGCCGCCCTCGATCACCCCCTCCACCGCCAATGCGACCATGATCGCGAAGGGCGGGCGCCCGGCGGCATAATTGCCGGTGCCGTCGATCGGATCGACGATCCACACCGCACCCTGCTCGATCCCGGCGACCACGGTCGGATCGGCGGCGACCGCCTCCTCGCCCACGACCCGTGTCGACGGATCGATCGCGAGCAGGCCTTCGGTCAGCCGTTTCTCCGAAAGCTTGTCGGCGGCGGTGACATAATCATCCTCCGCCTTCTCCTCGATCTGGTCCGCGCCGAGGCTGCGGAACATCGGCATGACGACTTCGGCGGAAACCGCGCGCAGCAGCGCGTCGACCTGGGCATTCAGGGGGTGCATCTCAGCTCCGATAATCGGCGTTGATCGAGATATAGCCATGGGTCAGGTCGCAGGTCCAAACCGTCGCGCGGCCTTCGCCGAGACCGAGATCGACGCCGATCTCGATCTCCTTGCCCTTCAGGTGCGCGGCGACCGGCGCCTCGTCATAGCCGGCCAGCGCCAGCCCGTCGCGCGCGACCTGGGTAGCGCCGAAACGGATCGCGAGCCTGTCGCGCTCGGCCGGCTCGCCCGCCTTGCCGACGGCCATGACGACGCGGCCCCAATTGGCATCCTCGCCCGCGATCGCGGTCTTCACCAGCGGCGAGTTGGCGATACTGAGCGCGATGCGGTGCGCGCTGCGATCGGATTCGGCGCCCTCGACATCGATGCGGATGAACTTGGTCGCGCCTTCGCCGTCACGGACGACGAGGTGGGCAAGCTGCAGGCAGAGGTCCGACAGCGCCGACTGGAAGGCGTCCGCGCCGGCATCGTCCATGCTCGCCAGGGGCTCATTGCGGGCGGCGCCGGTCGCGAAGGCCAGCACGGTGTCGCTGGTCGAGGTGTCGCTGTCGACGGTGATGCTGGAAAAGCTCCGCCGGTTCGCGGCGGACAGCATCTGCTGCAGCAGTTCCGGGGCGACCGCGGCGTCGGTGAAGACGAAGCCGAGCATCGTCGCCATGTCCGGCGCGATCATGCCCGATCCCTTGATGATGCCGACCAGCGACACCGTCTTGCCGCCGACGACGGCATAGGTCACCGCCGCCTTGGGGAAGGTGTCGGTGGTCATGATTGTAGCCGCCGCCGCTTCCCAGTCGCAGGGCTCGGCGGTGAAGGCGGCGTCGAGCCCGGCTTCGGCCTTGTCGATCGGCAGCGGCACGCCGATCACGCCGGTCGAAGCGACGAACACGTCGGAGGGATCGCAGCCGAGATGCTGCGCGGTGCGGGCCGCGATCGCTTCCACCGCGGCGCGGCCGCGATTGCCGGTGAAGGCGTTGGAATTGCCGGCGTTGACCACCAGCGCGCGCGCCTTGCCCAAGGTCAGCGCCGCACGGCACCATTCCACCTCGGGGGAGGGACAGCGGCTCTGCGTCAGCACGCCGGCGACAGCGGTGCCCTCCGCCAGCTCTGCATAGGTCAGGTCGCAGCGATCCCACGCCTTGTAGCGCGCGCGGGCGACGCGCAGCGATACGCCTTCGATCGGCGGCAGTTCGGGAAAGCTGGCGGGCGCGAGCGGGGATCGATCGGTCATGCGCTCCTCTTGGTAGGGTCGAGGCGGGCTATAGGGGGGATGCGCGCAGGATGGAACATGGCGCGCGCGGCCTGCCCGTTTTGACTAGCCGAACCGCCGCACAGCACTTATGTGGCGAAGCGAAACCATGCGGGATCGACGTTGGAACTGCTGCTCTTCCTTTCTGCGCTGCTCGCCGGGCTGACCGGTGCGCTGACCGGCGACCGCCGGATCGAAGTGGCGCAGGTCGAGCAATCCGCGGTCGCCGGGATCGGCGCTGCGGTCGAGACGGTGGCCACGCGCGCCGTTGCGGTGCGCCGGGCCATTCCCCAGCCGCGCAGCCCGTTCGCCGTCGCGCGGGCGGCCCGCCTGTGGTTCGCCGGCGCCGTGCCCGCGCGCGCCATCGCAGCCGACCTGCTGAGCGTTCGCCGGCGGGAGTAAGCGCGCGCTGCCGCCGGCCCAGGGGTGATGCGGCAAGGGTTTTCGTGAACAGGGATGCGCCGTGGCGGCGGGGCCGCGCGGCGCGCAGGCCAAGACAAACAGGATAAGCAGCATGTTCGGTGGCATGGCCAAGGCCATTTTCGGATCGTCCAACGATCGTTACGTCAAGTCGCTCGGCAAGGTCGTCAACCAGATCGGTTCGTTCGAACCGTCGCTGGAGGCGATGTCCGACGAGGAGCTGAGCGGGCAGACGCAGCGCTTCCGCGATCGGCTGGAAGCCGGCGAGGATCTCGACGATCTGCTGCCGGAAGCGTTCGCGACGGTGCGTGAAGCCTCGCGCCGCGTGCTCGGCCAGCGCCATTATGATGTTCAGCTGATCGGCGGCATCGTCATCCATCGCGGCGAGATCGCCGAGATGCGCACCGGCGAGGGCAAGACGCTGATGGCGACGCTGGCCTGCTATCTCAATGCGCTGCCAGGCAAGGGCGTCCACGTCGTCACCGTCAACGACTATCTCGCCCGCCGCGACGCCGAGTGGATGGGCCAGGTCTACAACTTCCTTGGCCTCACGGTCGGCATCATCGTGCCCAACCTGCAGGAGGACCAGCGCCGCGACGCCTATGCCGCGGACATCACCTACGGCACGAACAACGAGTTCGGCTTCGACTATCTGCGCGACAACATGAAATATGATCGCGAGCAGATGGTCCACCGGCCGTTCAATTTCGCGATCGTCGACGAGGTCGATTCGATCCTGATCGACGAAGCGCGCACGCCGCTGATCATCTCCGGCCCGACCGACGACAAGTCCGAGCTTTATATGAGCATGGATGCGATCGTGAAGCAGCTGGTGCCCGATGATTATGAGGTCGACGAGAAGCAGCGCTCGATCATCCTGACCGAGGACGGCACCGAGAAGACCGAGCGGATGCTGGAGGCGGCGGGGCTGCTGCAGGGCAGCAACCTCTACGACTATGAAAACACCCAGGTCGTCCACCACCTGAACCAGGCGCTGCGCGCGATCGCGATCTTCAAGCGCGATACCGACTATATCGTGAAGGACGGCAAGGTCGTCATCATCGACGAGTTCACCGGCCGCATGATGGACGGGCGGCGCTGGTCGGACGGTCTGCACCAGGCGGTCGAGGCCAAGGAAGGCGTTCAGATCGAGCCCGAGAACCAGACGCTCGCCTCGATCACCTTCCAGAACTATTTCCGCATGTATCCCAAGCTTTCGGGCATGACCGGCACTGCCGCGACCGAGGCGCAGGAATTCTACGACATCTACAAGATGAACGTGGTGACGATCCCCACCAACGTGCCGGTGCAGCGGATCGACCAGGAAGACGAGTTCTACAAGAACACGCTCGACAAGTTCGGCGCGATCGCGAAGGCGATCAAGGAGCAGGCGGACAAGGGCCAGCCTGTGCTGGTCGGCACCGTCTCGATCGAGAAGTCCGAGCTGCTGTCGGACTTCCTCACCAAAATCGGCACCAAGCACAATGTGCTGAACGCCCGCTTCCACGAGAGCGAGGCGCATATCGTGGCGCAGGCCGGCCGCGCCGGCGCCGTGACGATCGCGACCAACATGGCAGGCCGCGGCACCGACATCCAGTTGGGCGGCAACCTCGAGTTTCGTGTGGAAGACGAACTGCGCGACATGCCGGAAGGGCCCGAGCGCGACGCGGCGATCGAGCGCATCCGCGCCGAGATCGCGGTCGAGAAGCAGCAGGTGCTGGAAGCCGGCGGGCTGTTCGTGCTCGGCACCGAGCGGCACGAGAGCCGCCGCATCGACAATCAGCTCCGCGGCCGTTCGGGCCGCCAGGGTGATCCCGGCCTCAGCCGCTTCTACCTCTGCCTTGAGGATGATCTGCTGCGCATCTTCGGACCGGACACCTTGTTCGCCAAGATGATGAACAGCAATCTGGCGGACGGCGAGGCGATCGGTTCGCGCTGGCTGTCGAAGGCGATCGAGACCGCGCAGAAGAAGGTCGAGGCGCGCAATTACGAGCAGCGCAAGCAGGTCGTCGAATATGACGACGTGATGAATGACCAGCGCAAGGTGATCTACGAGCAGCGCAACGACATCATGGACGCGGACACCGTCGACGACATCGTCGTCGACATGCGTGCCGAGACGGTCAACGCGATCGTCGCCGATGCCTGCCCGCCCAACACCTATCCCGAGCAGTGGGACGTCGCCGGGCTGAAGACGCGCGTGCAGGACGTGCTGGCGCTGGAGCCCGACATCGACGCGTGGCTGAACGAGGATCATGTCGATCCCGAGATGCTTGAGGAGCGCATCCAGGCCGCTGCCGACGCCGCGATCCAGGTCAAGGCCGCCGAACTGCCGGACGACACCTGGAACCGCGTGCAGAAGAGCGTCATGATCCAGAACCTGGATCATCACTGGAAGGAGCATCTGGCGACGCTCGATGCGTTGCGCGCCGTGATCCACCTGCGCGCCTACGCGCAGAAGACGCCGATCAACGAGTATAAGCAGGAGGCGTTCGCGCTGTTCCAGCGCATGCTCGACGCGATCCGCGAGGATGTGACGAAGACGTTGGCGCATGCCGAATTCATGATGTCGCCGCAGGAACTGCCGGACCTGCCCGAACTGCCGCGCATGCCGGACATCTTCACGACGCATATCGACCCGCTGACCGGCGAGGACGACACCAACGATATCGACGCCGGCTATGGCCTGGTGACGACGCGCCTGGCGCCGATGCAATATATTGCACCGGCGGACGATGCCGAGACACTGGGTGGCGATCCCGCCGAGTGGGAGGGCCGCGTCAGCCGCAACGCGCCATGCCCATGCGGATCCGGCAACAAGTACAAGCACTGCCACGGGGCGCTGTAAGCGCAGCCGTTCTCCTCCCCGGCGTTGCGCGTCGGGGAGGAATCGCGATGCCGGTGCCTCTCGCCTTCCGGATCGCAGCTTTGTATATCCCCGGATATGATCCGGAATCTCCTCCTGCTGTTCGCGCTGTTTCTCTCCGGCTGCGGAGCGGAGCCGCCCAAGGCACCCGTCGTGCTGGCCGCGGCGAGCCTGCAGGAGGCGCTGACGGAAGCGGCGGATGCGTGGGCGGCAGAGGGGCATGCGCGGCCGGTGCTGAGCTTTGCGGCTTCCTCGGCGCTCGCCCGGCAGGTCGAAGGCGGCGCCCCGGCGGACCTGTTCCTGTCCGCCGATGAGGAATGGATGGATGCGCTTGCCGCCAAGGGGCTGATCGACCCGGCGTCCCGCACATCCTTCCTCGGCAACCGGCTGGTCTTGATCGCGCCGGCGACGTCAAAGTCCGCGGTTACGGTCGGGCCCGGCATGGCGATCGGCGCCGCGCTGGGCGACGGGCGGCTGGCGCTTGCCGATCCCGCGGGGGTGCCGGCGGGCCGCTATGCCAAGGCGGCGCTGACCGCGCTTGGCGTGTGGCCCGCGGTGGCCGACCGGGTGGCGGTGGCGGAGAATGTTCGCGCGGCGCTGTCCCTGGTCGAGCGGGGCGAGGCGCCGCTCGGGATCGTCTATGAGACGGACGCAGCGGCATCGAAGAAGGTCCGCGTCGTCGGCATCTTTCCGGCATCGAGCCACCCGCCGATCGCCTACCCGATAGCACGCCTGAAGGCCGCGTCCGCACCCGAGGCTGAGGCGTTCCGCGCCTATCTGGTCGGCCCCGCGCTGCCGATCTTCCGGGCCCACGGATTTACCGCGCCTTGATGCCCACCGCGGCCGAATGGTCGATCCTCTGGCTGTCGCTCAAGGTCGGCATCGCCGCCGTGCTGCTGTGCCTGCCCTTCGCCTTCGCGCTGGCCTGGCTGCTGGCGCGGCGGCGGTTTCCGGGGCGGACGTTGCTCGATGCCGTCGTCCATCTGCCGCTGGTGCTGCCGCCGGTGGTGACGGGCTGGCTGCTGCTGATCCTGTTCGGGCGCAACGGGCCGGTGGGCGCGCTGCTGCACGATTGGTTCGGCGTCGGTTTCGTCTTTCACTGGACGGGGGCGGCGGTGGCGGCGGCGGTGATGGCGCTGCCGCTGATGGTGCGCGCGATCCGGCTGTCGATCGAGGCGGTGGACCAGCGGCTGGAGGGCGCGGCGCGGTCGCTGGGGGCGGGGCCGTGGGACGTGTTCGTCAGCATCACATTGCCGCTGTGCCGGCCCGGCATCGCCGCGGCGCTGGTGCTGGGCTTCGCGCGCTCGCTGGGCGAGTTCGGCGCGACGATCACCTTCGCCTCCAACATCCCCGGCGAGACCCAGACCTTGCCGCTGGCGATTTACACCGCGTTGCAGGCGCCGGGCGGGGAGGGGGCGGTGACGCGGCTCGCGATCCTCTCGATCATCGTCTCGCTCGCGGCGCTGCTGGGATCCGAGGCGCTGGCGCGCAGGCAACGCCATGCTTGAGTTCGACGCCTGGAAACGGCTCGGCGACCGCCGCGTGGGCGCGCGCTTCACCGCCGGCGGCGGCGTGACCGCGCTGTTCGGGCCGTCGGGCGTGGGCAAGACCAGCATCCTCAGCATGGTCGCAGGGCTGCTGCGGCCGGACGAGGGCCGTATCCTGATCGACGGCGACGCGGTGTTCGCGCCGGGCGTGGACGTGCCGCCGGAGGCGCGCGCGATCGGCTTCGTGTTTCAGGACGCGCTGCTGTTCCCGCACCTTACCGTCGCCCGGAACCTCGATTATGGAGCGGCGCGGGCGCGGGGGCGGACGCCAATCATCGGCTTCGAACAGGCGGTGGACCTGCTCGCGATCGGCCATCTGCTGGCCCGCTACCCCGCGACGCTCTCGGGCGGCGAGGCCAAGCGCGTCGCGATCGGCCGCGCGCTGCTCTCGGCGCCGCGGCTGCTGCTGATGGACGAACCGCTCGCCTCGCTCGACGCGCCGCGCCGTGCGGACATCCTCGCCGCGCTCGACCGCATCCGCGCCGAGGTGCGGCTGCCGATCCTCCATGTCAGCCACGATCGCGCCGAGGTAGATCGCTTCGCCGACGCCTTGGTTACCATCGACGGCTGACATTCCCCGCGCTATGCCCCGGGACCGATGCGAAAACCCCTGATCGCCCTGCTGCTGTCCCTCGCCACGGTGGTGGGGCCAGCGACCGCCGCGCCGCTTTCCGACGACACCGCGATCGAGGTGCTGCGCCAGTTGCGCGCCGACGATGTGCGGCTGGCGACCATTGCCGACCGGATCGCGCGCGCCAGTGCCGAAATCTGCCCGGTGACCCAGCCGCTGCCGGGCCTCGTCGTTCATGATCTCGGCCAATATACCAGCGGCTTCCGCGATGCCGCGCGCAGCCTGTTCGGCGGGGACAAGGGCATCGCGATCGAGGGCGTCGTGCCCGGCAGTCCGGCCGAGGCGGCGGGCGTGCAGACGGACGACAGGCTGATCGCGATCGACGATGCCCGCTTCGACGCGCTGCCGGGCGATGACGACCATATGCCCGTGGTGCGCGCCGCGATCGACCGCGTAATGGCGGACGGCAGCGGCCGGCTGGAACTGGAGCGCGGCGGCCAGCGCCTGGCCATCACCGTCACCGGGGTTCCGGGCTGCGCGTCGCGCGTCGAGATCCGCCCGTCCGAAACCTATAATGGCTGGGCGGACGGCACCACCGCGCAGCTCAGTTCGGCGATGGTCGACTTCACCCAGGATGATGATGAGCTGGCGACGGTGATCGCGCATGAGATGGCGCACAACATCCTGCGCCACCGCGCGCGGCTGAACGAGGCAGGGGTCTCACGCGGCCTGTTCGGGCAGATCGGGCGCAACGCGCGGCTGATCCGGGCGACCGAGATCGAGGCGGATCGCCTCGGCGTCTATCTGATGGCGCGTGCGGGTTTCGATCCGCACGCCGCCGCGCGCTTCTGGGATCGGCTGTTGCGCGAACATGGCGCAGGCATCCTGGCGGACGGCACCCATCTCGGCCGCGGCAAGCAGGTCGCGCTTGTCAGCGGCGTCGCTGCGGAGGTCGATGCGCTGAAAGCGGCGGGCAAGCCGCTGATGCCGCCACTGCTGGCGGGGCCGCTGCCCGCGCTCGATTGAAGCGCGGCCGCCTCCGGCCTATCTTGGCGGCACGAGAAGGAATGGGACACAAGAACATGGCGGAAGAAATCGCAACGCTCGCCGGGGGCTGCTTCTGGTGCGTCGAGGCGGTGTTCGACGATGTGATCGGCGTGACGTCGGTCGAGAGCGGCTATATCGGCGGCTGGCTTGAAAACCCCACCTACAAGCAGGTCTGCAACGGTGACACCGGTCATGCCGAGGCGGTGCGCATCCGGTTCGATCCGGATGTGATCAGCTATGACGACCTGCTCGATATCTTTTTCCACATCCATGATCCGACCCAGCTCAACCGCCAGGGCAATGACGTCGGCACGCAATACCGGTCGGCGATCTTCCCCCATTCGGAGGCGCAGCACGTCGCCGCCGAGGCTGCCAAGGCGCGCGCCGCGGCGGACTGGCCCGATCCGATCGTCACCACCATCGAGCATCCCAACACCTGGTATGAGGCGGAGGATTATCATCAGGAATATTTCGCGCGGGTGGGGGATCAGAACCCCTATTGCATGGCGGTGGTGGCGCCCAAGCTGCGCAAGTTCCGCAAGAGCTATGCGGCGCGGCTGAAGGAGGGCGTCGTCGCAGCCTGACGGCGCGGCCCCGCGAGTTGGTCAAGCCCGCGCGGCGTTCGGGCGAAACTTGCGCCGGATCGGTCACGGACCGGGTGGGCGGTATAAATGCATGTTAGGCAGGACGTTGTAACTTTCTGGAAATTGACTTCGCGTCAGGGTGCTTCCAGGGGTTCGACCCAAACTCGTGGACGATGAACAGGAGGAAGACGGAATGAAGCGCATTCGCAAGGCGGTGTTCCCGGTGGCAGGGCTGGGGACTCGCTTTCTTCCGGCGACCAAGGCCGTGCCGAAGGAAATGCTGCCCGTCGTCGATCGTCCGCTGATCCAATATGCAGTGGACGAGGCGTTCGAAGCCGGCATCGAGCAGCTGATTTTCGTCAACGGCCGCAACAAGTCGTCGATCGAGGATTATTTCGACCTCGCGTTCGAGGTGGAGCAGACGCTGTCGTCGCGCGGCAAGTCGCTCGCGGCGCTGGACGGCACCCGTCCGAAGCCGGGCTCGATCGTGTCGGTGCGCCAGCAGGAGCCGCTGGGTCTGGGCCACGCGGTATGGTGCGCGCGCGACATCGTCGGCGACGAGCCCTTCGCGGTGCTGCTCGCGGACGATCTGATGGTCGGCCAGCCCGGCTGCCTCAAGCAGATGGTCGATGCCTATGAGAAGGTCGGCGGCAATATCATCTGCGCGCAGGAAGTGCGCGACGACCAGGCGCATATGTATGGCGTTATCACGCCGGGCACGCGCGATGCGGCGCTCACGGAAGTGAAGGGCCTGGTCGAGAAGCCCGCGCCGGGCACCGCGCCCTCGAATCTTGCGGTGATTGGACGCTACATCCTGCAGCCCGAGGTGATGCGCATCCTCGAAGGGCAGGGCAAGGGCGCCGGCGGCGAGATCCAACTGACCGACGCAATGGCTTCAATGATCGGCAACCAGCCGTTCCATGGCCTGACCTTCGCCGGCACCCGCTATGACTGCGGCGACAAGGCCGGCTTCATCCACGCCAACATGGCGCTGGCCGCCGCGCGCGAGGACATCGGCGCGGCGATCCGCGAGATCGGCAAGCAGGTGTTCGCTGGCTGAGGATTAGGTTTTTCCTCCCCGGCGCGCAGCGTCGGGGAGGGGGAGTGTCCGGCCGCGTGCGCTCTCAACTTCCCGTCATCCCGGCCTTGAGCCGAAGAGATTCCGGGAGGAGCGCGATACGTGAGGTCGGCGCAAAAAGCCCTCTCCCGCACTTCGCGGGAGAGGGCTATCTGCGCGGCTTCAGCGCTGATGTAAGAATGGCAGCCCAAAAAAAGGGGGCTGAAATCAGGCTCAGCCCGCCTTGGCGACGCCCTGGTCGGTCAGGAGCTGCTGCAGCTCGCCGGCTTCGTACATCTCCATCATGATGTCCGAGCCGCCGACGAATTCGCCCTTCACATAGAGCTGGGGGATCGTCGGCCAATCCGAATATTGCTTGATGCCCTGGCGGATGCCCTGGTCCTGCAGCACGTCGACACTCTCATACTTCACGCCGAGATGGTCGAGGATGGCGATTGCGCGGCTGGAAAAGCCGCATTGCGGGAACAGCGGGCTGCCCTTCATGAAGAGCAGCACGTCGTTGCCCTTCACCAGCGCGTCGATGCGCGCAAGCGTGTCTTCGGTCATTCTCAAAGCTCCTTGTCGGGCGCGGCGGTGGTGAGCTGCAGCGCGTGCAGCACGCCACCCATTCGGCCGCCCAGCGCGGCATAGACCGCCTGGTGCTGCCGCACGCGCGGAACGCCGCGGAAGGTTTCGCTAACCACCCGCGCCGCATAATGATCGCCGTCGCCGGCGAGGTCGGTGATCTCGACATGCGCGTCCGGGATCGCGGCGACGATCATCGCCTCGATCTCATTGGCCGGCATCGGCATCTTATTGCGCTTCCATGAACTGGCGGCGCGCCTCGGCCGCCTTGTCCGACAGCGCCTGGCGCACGGTCGCGTCGTCGACCTCGACGCCGGCGGCGGTCAGGTCGCCCAGCAGCTTGCGGATGACGTCCTCGTCACCGGCTTCCTCGAAGTCGGCCTGGACGACCGCCTTGGCATAGGCGTCAGTCTCTTCCGGGGTCAGCTTCATCTGCACGGCGGCCCATTGACCGAGCAACCGGTTGCGGCGCGCCGTGATCCTGAACTGAAGATCCTGATCCATGACGAACTTGGCTTCGAAGGCCCGTTCGCGTTCATCAAAAGTGGTCATCGGCGTCCCTTGCGCAATGCGGCTCATGATCGAGCACGAAGATAGGATGGCCGGGGCCCCCGCGCAACGGCGGGCCGTTGCGCGTGCGCGATCATCTGCCTTTACCCCCGCCCGGTGAGATTACATCCAGGGCCGCTCGGCGGCGCGCTGCCCCTCATAACTCGCGATGCGGTCCGAAAGCGCCAGGGTCAAGCCGATCTCATCGAGCCCTTCCGCCAGGCAATGCTTGCGGAACGGGTCGATCTCGAAGCTGAAGCGATCCTGGAACGGCGTCGTCACCGTCTGGCTGTCGAGGTCGATATGGACCGGGTGGGTCTTCGCCACTTCGAGCAGCCGATCGACTGCGTCCTGCGGCAGCACCACCGTCAGCAGTCCGTTCTTGAACGCGTTGCCCGAGAAGATGTCTGAAAAGCTCGGCGCGATCACCGCCTCGATGCCGAGATCGGCGAGCGCCCAGGCGGCATGCTCGCGGCTGGAGCCGCAGCCGAAATTGTCACCGGCGATCAGGATCGGCGCGCCCTTATACTCGGGATCGTCGAAGATGTTGCCCGGTTCGGCGCGCACGGTTTCGAACGCGCCCTTGCCCAGCCCCGCGCGACTGATGGTCTTCAGCCATTTGGCGGGGATGATGACGTCGGTATCGACATTCTTCGCGCCGAACGGGATCGCGCGTCCCTCGATGCTGTCCACGGCCTTCATAATCAGTCCTGCACTCAGTTCGCCGATGCCGGGAATACCGGCAGCTTGATAATATCCTCGGGCTCGTGCTGCAGCACGAGCGTGGCGTTCATGTTGGTCGCCAGCCCCTTCAGCCGCCCGAGCGAGGCGAGCGACTGGGCGCGATCGGTGTTGAACCCCGGCACCCCGTCATTGACGAGATTGTCGTTGAAATGGGCTGCATCGCCCGAGATCAGCACTGCGCCTTTGTTGCGCAGCCGCACCAGCAGACCATGATGCCCCGGCGTGTGGCCGGGCAGCGACAACATCACCACGCTGCCGTCGCCGAAAACGTCCTTGTCGCCGACCACGCCTTCGGCCTCGCCGCCGCCGGTCAGCCAGCGGGCTAGCGGGGCAGGGTCGATGCGCGGCTGCGGGCCAGCCTTCAGCACATCGAGATCACCCTTGCCGATCATCAGCTTCGCGTTGGTCAACGCCGGCGCCTGGCCGATATGATCGCCATGATAATGGCTGATGCCCAGCAACCGGATCTGCTCGGGCTTCACGTCGATCTTGGCGAGCTGTTCGGGGATGGTGACGGTGAGCGTGAGGCTGATCGGGTCCTTCGCGCTGGTCGGCTTGCCCTTCAGGCTTTCCGATATGCCCGCATCCCACAGCATGTAATCCGCACCGTGGCGGATCAGATAGCAACTCGCGGCAAGCTGGCGGGAACGGCCAGTATAGGCGTGAACGTCCGAAAAGGCGTTGAGATCGTTGACGCGCACCGCGCCGCAATCCAGCCGCCACAACTGGACATCGGCGGTGCTCGCCGCTTCCTTGCGCGTCTGGTCGCTCTGCCCAGAGGCGGAGAAGGCGACGACGCCGCACAACGCCGCACCGCCGATCAACGCATACATCACCCGCTTCACGCGCTTACTCCCCCACAAGCTCCCGAACGTCGGTGAGCCGTCCCGTTATCGCAGCCGCGGCCGCCATCGCCGGCGAGAGCAGGTGGGTGCGCGCACCCGGGCCCTGCCGGCCGACGAAATTGCGATTGGACGTCGATGCGCAGCGTTCCCCCGCCGGCACCTTGTCCGGATTCATGCCCAGACACGCCGAGCAGCCTGGCTCACGCCATTCGAAGCCGGCGGCCACGAAGATGCGATCGAGCCCTTCGGCCTCGGCCTGCTTCTTGACGAGGCCGGAGCCCGGCACGACGAGCGCCTGATGGACGCCATCGGCGATGTGACGGCCGTTGAGCACCGCGGCGGCGGCGCGCAGATCCTCGATGCGGCTGTTGGTGCAGCTGCCGATGAAGATATTCTCCACCGCCACATCCTGCAGGCGGGTGCCCGGCACGAGACCCATATAGTCGAGCGACTTCTTCGCTGCCGCCTGCTTGGACGGATCGGCGAAGCTCATCGGATCGGGGACGACCCCGGTGATCGGCACGACATCCTCTGGGCTGGTGCCCCAGGTGACGTTGGGGGCGATGTCGCTCGCCTGCAGCGTGACGACGCTGTCGTAGCGGGCGCCGGCATCGGTCGGCAGCGTCTTCCACCACGCCACCGCCTTGTCCCAATGCTCGCTCGTGGGCGCCATCGGCCGGCCCTTGATATAGGCGAAGGTCTTGTCGTCCGGCGCGATCAGGCCGGCGCGGGCGCCGCCTTCGATCGACATGTTGGAGACGGTCAGCCGCCCTTCGACCGACATGTCGCGGATCACCGAGCCGGTATATTCGATGACGTAGCCGGTGCCGCCCGCGGCGCCGATCTTCCCGATGATCGCGAGCACGACATCCTTGGGGCTGACCGCGAAGCCGAGCGTGCCGTCGACGCGGATCTCCATCGTCTTCGACTGCTTGAGCTGCAGGGTCTGCGTCGCCAGCACATGTTCGACCTCGGAGGTGCCGATGCCGAACGCCAGCGCGCCCAGCGCACCATGCGCGGCGGTGTGGCTGTCTCCGCACACCAAGGTCGTGCCGGGCAAGGTGAAGCCCTGTTCGGGGCCGACGACGTGGACGATGCCCTGTTCGACGTCGGTCGCGCCGAAATAACGGATGCCGAATTCGGCGGTGTTGCGCTCGAGCGCGGCGAGCTGTGCCGCGCTTTCGGGATCCGCGATCGGGATCCGCCGGCCCTCGGCATCGAGCCGCGCGGTCGTCGGAAGATTATGATCGGGCACCGCGAGGGTGAGATCGGTGCGGCGGACCTTGCGGCCGGCGACGCGAAGGCTCTCGAACGCCTGCGGGCTGGTGACTTCGTGGACGAGGTGACGGTCGATATAGATCAGGCAGGTCCCGTCGTCGCGGCGATCGACGACATGGGCATCCCAGATCTTCTCATAGAGGGTGCGCGGTTGTGCCATAGTGGCGCCGCCCTAGCCGAGGCTTGCCGCCGGTGAAAGCCGCAGAACGCGGATTTCCCGATCGGCGATCACTGTGCGGTCACTCCGCGGTGTCGGCGGTGGCTGAAACCAGCGTGCGGCCGGTGCCCGGCATGTCGACCTTCAGCCAGTCCCGCGTGGGCAGGCCATAGAGCATGTCGAGCACTTCGAGCTGCAGCCCGACCGGCTTGGTGCTCTGCGAGTTCCACAGGATGGCGACGCCGGTGCGCTGGACCGGATCGAACACCATCAGCGAGCGATAGCCGCGCACCGCGCCGCGATGGCCGACGAGCTGGTGGCCCGCATAGGCATATTCACGGAAACCCATGCCGTAGGTCACGCCGGAGATCGCACGATCCTCGATGCCGAAGCCGCGTGCGCGGCCGGTGACGGTGAGCGGCGCGTGGATCGTCTTGAGCAGGCTGGGGGGAACGACGCCGCTGGCGACGCCCATCTGCGCCTGCATCCAGCGGCCCATGTCGATGATCGAGCTGTTGACGCCGCCCGCCGCGGGCACGCGATAATAGCTGTCGACCACCGGCATCACCCGGGTGCCGACATGCGATCGCGCCCAGCTCGGCGCGGATTGCAGGCCCTGGCGGCTGATCGTCGCGCTGGTCATGCCCAGCGGCAGGAAGATGCGTTCGCGAACGACATCCTCGTAACGGCGGCCGGTGACACGCTCGACCATCTCCGACGCCGCATCATAGGCGATGTTCTGATAGCTGTAGCAGCCGCCGGCGGCGCACTGCATCGGTACGGTGGCGAGCTGGGTGCGCAGCACGCGCGGATCCTGCCCGGCTTCCAGCTTGCCGTCATAGGCGTTGCGCACGATGCCGAGGCGCTGGGCGAGCAGATCGGTGACGGTCAGCCGGTTTTCGGCGCCGCCCGGCAGCTTGAGCGATGAGGAATAGCGCGAGATCGGCGCGTTGAGCGCGATCTTGCCGTCGGCGGCGAGCGAGGCGACGGTGGTGGCGGCAACGCCCTTCGACAGCGAGGCCCAGCGGAACACGGTGCGCGTCGTTACCGGGTCATGCGTGCCATACTGGGTGACGCCATAGCCCTTCACGAAGCGCAGCTCGCCATTTTCGACGATGGCGACGGCCATGCCGACCATGCCCGGCGTGGCGACGACCTGCTGCAGCCGGCGATCGAGCCGCGCATAGTCGATCAGGCTGGGGCCGCCGCGACGCATCACCGCGGGCACCGAGCCGGCATAGCCCGAGGTGAGGCCCGGCTGCGCCTGCGCCGCCGCGTCGGCATGCGCGAAACTATAGGCGGAGGCGGTCAGCGCGATGGCGATGGCACCGCCACCGGCGACGATCCAGCGCTGGGTTGGAATCTTCGCGGATTTCGTGATTTTCTTGCTCAAGCGACACCCCGATCCGGCGCTTGCGGTACACCGGTTGGGACCGAGTGTAACGACTTTATGAATAAAAGGTAACCAGATTTCCGCTCGCTTTGGCGCGGCAGGGAGTCGATTTGGCTCGATTTCTGCGGGCGATGTCAGTGGTGGGCGGCCTACCGGTGTCACCGAGAGCGTCGCTGAAGGGGTGTAACCGTTGCGACGCTTGCGCAATGAATCCTCTCCCGCGCGCGGCGGGAGAGGGCCTTTTTGTGCCTTGTGGACACCTTCTCGGGCGCAGCCCTACTCGCGGAAGGCCTGGTCGCGGATGCGGGTAATCGGGGTGAGGAGATAGTTGAGGACGGTGCGCTTTTCGCCCAGCAAGTTGACCGTGGCAGTCATGCCCGGGCCGATCGGCAGCAGCTTGCCGTTGCGGCGGATGCCGGCGGCAGTGGTGCGCACGCGGACGAGATAATGGGTCTCGCCATTGCGTTCGTCGAGCACCGCATCGGGCGAGATCGCGACGACGTTGCCTTCCAGCGAGCCGTAGATCGCCGGATCATAGGCGGTGATATCGACCTTGGCGCGCTGGCCGATCTTCACCGACGCAATGTCCTTGGGTTGCACCTGCGCCTCGACCAGCAGCGTGTTTTCGCTGGGGACCAGTTCGATCACCGGCGCGCCGGGGGCGACCGAGCCGCCGACGGTGCTGACGAGCACGCGGTTGACGCGGCCGTCGAGCGGCGCGCGCAACACGGTGCGGCTCTGGCGGTCGGCGAGGGCGGGCAATGTGCTGCGCCGTGCATCGAGTTCGGCCCGGGCGGCGGAAAGTTCGCCGCCGGCCTGCGCGCGCCAATCCTGCGTGGCGCGGCGCATCGTCGCCTCGGCCTCGCCCACCGCGGCCTGAGCGCGCGCGACCGCGGAGGCGGCGCCGGCGGCTTCGCTGGCGGCCACCGCCGCCTGGCTTTCGGCCTGGATCAGCGAGACGCGCGGTTCGATGCCGCGTTCGACGAGCGGACGGATCGCATCGAGCTGCAGCCGTGCCGAATCGCGCGCGGAGATTCGCGCCGCTTCGGCCGAGCGTGCCTCGGCGAGGGCATTGCGCGACTGGCTGACGCGGGCAGCGGCGGCGGCCTGCAGGCTGGAAAGATCGGCGATGCGCGAGCGATAGAGCGCCCGTTCGATCTCCACCTGGCCCCGGCTCTGCTCGTCGGGCGCGTCGGGGAAGGCGGGGGCGCGGCCTCCCACCTCGGCCTCCAGTCGCGCGATCTTGGCGAACAGCGCGTAGGTGGTCGCCTGGCCGCTGCCCAGTTCGGCGGCGCTCTGGATCGGGCTGAGCCGCAGCAGCGCATCGCCGCGCTTCACCAACTGGCCGGTGCGGACCAGGATCCGCTCGACCACGCCGCCTTCGAGGTTCGAGACGAGCTGGAGCTGCGAGCTGGGGATCACGCGGCCCTGGCCGCGCACGGTGCGATCGATCTCGGCGATCGCCGCCCAGATCAGGAACAGCACGAAGAAGCCGAAAATGCCCCATAGCATCAGGTTCGATACCGTGCGCGGGCGGACCCTCATCGCCAGATCGTCGATATGCGTCTCAGACATGTTTACGCTCCAGCCCGATGACGCTCATCGATCCCCCTTGTCCCAATCGAGCCGCGGCGACGGGTTGAGCCCGAGGGCCGGCAGCAATTCCCCCATGCGCGACATCAGTGCGTAGCGCGCGACCTCCAGCTCGACTTCGGCGAGGATATACTGCGCGGCCGACTGGAAGAAATTATCCTCACCCTGGAGCACACCGATCAACGATCCGCGCGAGACGCGGAAGCGCTCGGCGAGCACGTCGCGCGAGAGGCGCGCGGCACCATAGCTGCGTTCCTGCGCATCACGCGCGACCTTCAGCGCCTCCAAGTCGGACCAGGCGATCGATGCGTCGCGCTCCGCCTCGATACGCAGCCGCGCGGCGCGCGCCTCGGCGGTCACCGCGCGCGCCGATGCCTGGCGGGCGCGAAACGCACGGCCGCCGAACAGGCGGTAGCGCAGCCCGAGGCGCGCGCGCACGTCATAGTCGCGATCCGTCTCGAACACGCCGTAGCGGCCGGCATCGACGCCGGCAATGATCGTCGGCAGGTTTTCGGAGCGGACCGCCTCCGCATCCCAGTTCGCCGCCTTGGCGGCTGCATAGGCGGCGCGCACCGCCGGCGTGTCTCCCGCGGCTGCGACGGCGCGTTCGCGGTCCATCGCCGGCCAGCCGGCACGGTGCGGGCCGTTCATCGCAGGGGGCGGGGGTGCCCCCATCAATTCGGTATAGCGTGCCTCGGCATTGGCGAGCTGGCGGCGGTAATTGGCGAGCCGGCTGGCGCCGATGGCAACGTACGAGTCGACCTCCGCGCGGTCGCCGGGTGCCGACACGCCCTGGCGGATGCGCTCGTCGACCGCGGCGCCCAGCTCGGTCTGGCTTTGGGCATAGGCGGTGGAGACCGAGACGAGCGCGCGATAGGCGAACACGTCATACCAGGCGACGATCGCGCGCAGGCTGATATCGTCGGCGGTGGCGGCGATGCCGGCATCCGCGCTCTCGACACGCGACTTCGCAGCGGAGATGCGCTCCACCGTCGCGCCGAAATCCCACACCGGCGCCGAGAGCGTCACCGTCGCGTCGGTGCGCTGGCGGGCACGCGACCGTTCGATGATGTTCTGCGGATCGTTGGAGAATTCGCGGGCCAGCGTACGAAACGCGCTGACATTGACTTCGCCCTGCGGGAAGCGCTGCGCCTTGGCTTCGCCGCGAGCCGCCACGGCTTCCGCCCGGCCGGCGCGCGCCTCGGTCAGCGCCGGGTGCTGGTCCACCGCGAGGTGGATGCGATCGACGAACGTCTCGGGCAGGCCGATCGTGCCGATCAGCCGCACCACCGGATCCGACGCCATATCCACCTTCAGCGGATCGCGATCGGGCGCCGGCAGCGCGGGCTGCTGGGCACCGATCGGCGCGGCCATCATTGCAAGCGCCACGGCAAGTGCACTCGCTTGCCCTATCGCGCGGTTATGCCACGCCATCCCCACTCCACGCGCCGCCCTCTGATGCCGGGCTCGTACCGCAGGAAAAGGCGCCCGCCAAGCGACCTCCGTGCGGAACTTCATCCGCAGCCGTAATGAAGCACCCCGGGTTCGACGAAATGAGCGCCCTGCGTGGCCGATCGATAATGTTCGCGCAGGGCGGCAGGGCGCAGGGGCAAGGCGAACCATAGCAAAACCGGTCGATCTCAGCGATTTCTTGGCAACTTGGTCCATTTCGGTGGGAATCACGCGGTGCCGGTCGGCCGAAACCGTCGTTGCGAAGCTTGGGTGCCGGGCTTTTCGATTTGTCCCGGCATGTAAGCGACGGCAGCCAAGACGGCTCGACAGGCGACGAAAGCCGCTGCACATGGTGCCCTGTGCGCCGCCGGCTCCGGCAAGCGGCTGTGGGAGGAGCAAGGCCGATCATGAGCAACCCCGACGCTGTCGCCGAACGTCCGCCAAGGTTCGCCGCCTGGCTGATGGAGCCGATGCAGCGCAACCGCCAGACCTATATCAAGGTCGCGATCGCGGCGGCGATGATCAATATCTTCGGCCTGCTGACCTCGCTGTTCACGATGACGGTCTACGACCGGGTGGTGCCCAACAACGCGACCTCCTCGCTGATTGCACTGACGATCGGCCTGGCGATCGTGGTGATCTTCGATTTCGTGCTGCGCACGTTGCGTGCCTATCTGGTGGACGTCGCTGGCGCCGACATCGACCATGAGGTCGGCTCCACCGTGTTCCAGCGGCTGCTGGCGCTGCGGCTGGACCTGCGCAAGGGATCGACCGGCGCGCTGACCGCACTGATGCGCGAACTGGAGACGCTGCGCGAATTCTTCGCCTCCGCCACGCTGACCGCGGTGGTCGACGTGCCGTTCATCGTCGTGACATTGCTGGTGACCGCCGCGATCGGCGGCGTCGTGGTGATCGTGCCGCTGATCATGATCCCGCTCGTCGTGCTGGTCGGCTGGCTGACGCATCCGGCGATGGACCGGCTTTCGGCGCGCGCGATGAGCGGCGGGCTGCTCAAGCAGTCGGTGCTGGTCGAGACGGTCGGCGGGCTGGAGATGATCAAGAGTTCGGGCGCGGGCCCGCTGCTGGCGCGCCGCTGGGCGAAGGCGGTGGACGATCACGCGGACAGTTCGCTGCGGCAGCGGCTGGTCTCTTCGATCAGCGTCAATTTCGCGAGCTCCGCCAACACCATCGCCTATGCCGGCGTGGTCGTGGTAGGCGTGACCCTGATCGCCAAGAATGAGCTGACGATGGGCGGCCTCATCGCCTGCTCGATCCTCGCCGGCCGCGCGGTGGCGCCGCTGGGGCAGATCGCGCAGATGCTGTCGCGCCTCACGGCCACGCGCACCTCCTACCGCCAGCTGCAGGAACTGATGTCGACCCCGGCGGAAGGGCCGGAGGCGACGCCGCTGAAGATGACGCGGATCGAAGGGCGGATCGAGTTCCGCAACGTTTCCTTCCGATATCCCGGCGCCGCCGAGCGCGCGCTCGATGGGGTGAGCTTCACGATCGCGCCGGGCGAGCGCGTCGGCCTGCTCGGCCGCGTCGGTTCGGGGAAGTCGACGATCGCGCGGCTGATCCTTGGGCTCTATCCGCCCGAGGACGGGCTGGTGATGATCGATGGCGCGGACATCCGCCAATATGATCCGTCGGAGCTGCGCCGCCACATCGGAGCTGCGATGCAGGACAATGTGCTGCTGAGCGGCACCGTACGCGAGAATATCTCGCTGGGCCGCGCCGAGGTGGACGATGAGGAGCTCGTCCGCCTGTGCACGATATCGGGCACGCACCAGTTCATGGGGCAACTCGTCAACGGCTATGACCTGCGGCTGGCCGATCGTGGCGAGAGCCTGTCGGGCGGGCAGCGCCAGTCGATCGCGATCGCGCGCTCGCTGGCGGGCAAGCCCAAGGTGATGGTGTTCGACGAGCCGACCAGCGCGATGGATGCGCAGACCGAGGACGCACTGCTTCAGCGCCTGGGCGCCGAGCTGGCGGATCGCACCCTGGTGCTGATCACCCACCGCCCGCCGCTGTTGCGCCTCGTCAACCGCATCATCCTGATGGACCGCGGCCGCATTCAGCTCGATGGCCCGCGCGACAAGGTGCTGGAGCAGATCCGGCCGTCGAAGGCGGCGTAAGGGGGGGGCGTGCATTTCCCCCTCTCCGTTCGTCCCGGACGCAATCGGCGAGCGAGTCGCGCGAAAAACGCGTCAGGCTTCAGGCGCGGAACGCCGCGGTCCCTCGAATTCGCTCAGGACGACGGCGGTAGAGCTCACGCCAGAAACGCTTCCGCCTCCACCGCATAGAGCAGGCCGGCACCGTCCAGCGCCGCCGGCTTGAGGCCGGCGGCTTCCGGCACGATGTGGCGGACGAAATAGTCCGCCGCCGCGCGCTTCATCGCCAGGAAGGCGGGGTCGCCTTCGGCGTCCGCCGCGATCCGACCCTGGCGCTCCATCTGCCAGCCGGCGACGGCCACCGCGAGCATCGTCAGGAAGGGCATGCTGCCCGCCAGCCGGTCGTCGGCGCCGGCCGTGGCAAGGTGGCGGCCGACCTCGGCGCAATCGGCGATCAGGCGTGCCAGCCCTTCATTCTCGGCGTCGCGCTGCATGTCGGCGATCAGCGCGTCGAACGGCGCGCCGCCGCCCAGCGCCAGCTTGCGGCCGACGAGGTCGGCGGCCTGGATGCCGTTGGTGCCCTCGTAAATCGGGGCGATGCGGATGTCGCGATAATGCTGGGCGGCGCCGGTTTCCTCGATGAAGCCCATGCCGCCATGCACCTGCACGCCGAGCGACGCGATTTCGCAGCCGGCATCGGTGCCCCAGGATTTGGCGAGCGGGGTGAGCAGTTCGACGCGGTCACGCGCGGCCTCGTCCCCGAGATGCGCGCGGTCCAACTGGCCGATCGCATAATAGACCAGCGCGCGGGCGCCCTGGGTCAGCGCCTTCATGCGCAGCAGCATGCGGCGGACATCGGGATGCTCGATGATCGGCACGGGTTCGCGTGAAGGCGCGCCGGCGCGCGCCGACTGCACCCGGTCCACCGCATAGGCCACCGCCTGCTGCGTCGCGCGCTCGCCGATCTGAACGCCCTGCAGCCCGACGTTAAGCCGGGCATTGTTCATCATCACGAACATCGCAGCGATGCCGCCATGCTCGGCGCCGATCAGCTCGCCATGGCAATCGTCATGATCGCCATAGCTCATGACGCAGGTGGGCGAGGCGTGGATGCCGAGCTTGTGCTCGATCGAGACACAGCGGACGTCGTTGGGGGTACCGTCGTCGCGCAGCTTGGGGACGAGGAACAGCGAGATTCCGCGGGTGCCCGCCGGCGCGCCCGGCGTGCGCGCGAGGACGAGGTGGAGGATATTGTCCGCCAGCTCATGCTCGCCGAAGGTGATGAAGATCTTGGTGCCCTTGATCCGCCAGCTTCCGTCCGCCGCCTGCGCAGCGGTGGTGCGCAGCGCCCCGACGTCAGACCCGGCCTGCGGCTCGGTGAGGTTCATCGTGCCGGTCCATTCGCCGGTGATGAGTTTGGGCAGCCACTTCGCCTTCTGATCATCGGTGCCATAGGCGATCAGCGCCTCGATCGCGCCCGGCGTCAGCATGTTGACCAGCGAGAAGCCCATGTTGGCGCTGCCGAGATCCTCCATCACCGCCGCGGCGAGTGCATAGGGCAGGCCCTGGCCGCCATAGGACTCAGGGCCGTTGAGCGAGCCCCAGCCGCCCGCGACGAACGCCTGGTACGCCTCCCTGAACCCTGCCGGCAGGATGACCCGGCCATCCTCCCAGCGCGCGCCCTCGGTGTCGCCGATCCGGTTGAGCGGCGCATATTCGCCCGCGGCGAACGCGCCGGCGCCTTCGAGGATCGCATCCACCATGTCCGGCGAGGCAGCCTCGTAGCGGGCGTCGGCCGCAAGCGCGGCGATGCCGACGACATGCTCCAGCACGAAGCGCTGTTCAGCCACCGGGGGCGTATAGGTCATGGCGGGCTCCTCTCTTGCCTCTCGTGGGCGGGCGCTATAGCGCCGCAAAATGCACGGCTCAAACGGCCCCTTCACGACCGAAATCTGCCGCTACGGCACGGCCGCGATCGCGCGCGCGGCGGCCGTGATCGGGGAGGGCGGCACGGTCGCGATCCCCACCGAAACCGTCTACGGCCTCGCCGCTGATTCGACCGATGGAGAGGCCGTCGCGCGCATCTATGCCGCCAAGGGCCGGCCTTCGTTCAACCCGCTGATCGTCCATGTTGCGGACGTGGCCGCGGCGGCGCGGCTGGCGGCGATCGATCCGGTGTCGCAGCGGCTGATCGACGCATTCTGGCCAGGGCCGCTGACACTGGTGCTGCCGCTTGTGCCCGACAGCCCCATCGCCTCGATCGTCACCGCCGGGCTGCCGACGGTCGCGATCCGCTGCCCGGCGCACCGGGCGATGCGTGACCTGCTCGCCGCCTGCGGCCGGCCGCTCGCGGCACCATCTGCCAATCCCAGCGGCGGCATCAGCGCGACCCGCGCGGAGCATGTGATGGCGGGGCTGGGCGGACGCATCCCGCTGATCGTCGACGATGGCGCGACCGCGATGGGGCTGGAATCGACCATTGCCGCCGCTGCGCCCGACCATATGCGCCTGCTCCGCCCCGGCCCGATTACCGCCGAGCAGCTGGGCGAAGCGGCTGGCGGGCTGCCGGTGGTCGCGGCGGATGGCGGCAGCATCGAGGCGCCGGGGCAGCTTTCGAGCCATTATGCGCCGGGCACGCCGCTGGCGATCGACGTGATCGCGCCGGCCGCCGATTCATTCGTGATCGGTTTCGGTGAGGCGGACGGAGACATCAATCTCAGCCCGTCGGCCGATCTCGTCGAGGCCGCCGCCGGGCTGTTCGACGCGCTCCACCGCGCCGATGCCAGTGGCCGGACGAGCATCGCGGTGCGCCCGATCCCGCAGGACGGGCTGGGGGCGGCGATCAACGACCGCCTGCGCCGTGCTGCGCATCGGGATTGAGCTTTTTGCCCCTCTTCTGAAGAGGAGTGGAGCGATTACCTCCCTCCACTCACCGCATTCATGAGCCGTTCAGCGATTTTGTGACTACACGTGTAGTCGTACTTCGATTACATCCGTAGTCAGGGAGGTCGGGACAATGACCGAGCGGATCAGCGAAGCCGAACATGCCGTGATGGAGGTGCTGTGGGATGAAGCCCCGCTCACCGCCGCAGAGGTTGCCGAACGCATCGATCCGGTGCGGGGCTGGAGCGATCGCACCGTCAAGACGATGCTGTCGCGCCTGCTGGGCAAGGGTGTGCTCGCGCATGAGGAAGACGGGCGGCGTTATCTCTACCGGCCGACGATCGAGCGCGTCGATTATGTCGCGGGCGAGTCGCGCAAGCTGATGGACCGGTTGTTCGGTGGCCGGATCACGCCGCTGGTCGCGCATCTCGCCGAACGCGACGCGCTGAGCGATGAGGATCTCGACGAGATCGAGGCGCTGCTCAAGGCGTTACGGTCATGACCGGGTGGATCGTCCAGACGCTGGTCGCCACGAGCCTGCTGATGGTGATCGTGATGCTGCTGCGCGAGCGTGCGGCAGCGCTGTTCGGCCCGCGCATCGCCTATCTGCTGTGGCTGCTGCCCGCCCTGCGCATGGTGCTGCCGCCGCTGCCGCGCAGCCTGATCGACCCGCCGATCGAGCAATTGCCGGTGCTGGTCGACTTCGTCTCGCTGGACGGCGTGATTGCGCCCGCGCGTTCGGGCACCGCCGATCCGCTGCCGACGCTGTGGGATCCGATCGCGGCGTTGCCGTGGGGCACGATCCTGTTGGTGCTGTGGCTGGGCGGCGCGGCGCTGCATTTCGGCTGGCACATCCTCGCCTATCGTCGCTTCGTGCGTCGCACGCTTTCGCAGGCGACGCCGCTGCCGCGCCTAGACCGCGACGGCATCGAGGTGTGTGCAAGCTGGGCGGTCGACGGGCCGTTCGCCACCGGCGTGTTCGTAAAAACGGTGGTGCTGCCGCACGACTGGCGCTGGCGCTACAGCGAGGAGGAGCTTCGCCTCGCGCTGCGCCACGAGTTCATCCATCATCTGCGTTGGGACCTGTCCGCCAATTTCGCGGCGCTGGCGCTCCTCTCTCTCCATTGGTTCAATCCGATCGCGCACCGCGCCTGGCGCGCGTTTCGTGCCGATCAGGAACTGGCCTGCGACGCGCTGGTACTGGCGGGGGCGACCCCGGCCGAGCGCCACAGCTATGGCCTTGCGGTGGTCAAGTCCGCCTGTTCGCGGACACCGGTCGCCGCCTGCACTCTCGGGAGCCGTGATGAACTCAAGAGGAGACTACGCATGATGAAGTCGGGCAAGCGCTCGCCGGGCCGCAGCGTTTCGGGCGCCGTCCTGGCGGTTGCGCTGCTGGCGGGCGGGCTGGCGCTGACCGCATCCGGGGGCATGGCAGCCGAGGCCGCGAGCGAGGTGGTGAAGCCGATCGGCGTCGCGCTGGTCGGCGCGCCGGTTCCGCCGGAATCGTTCGAGCTGCCGGCCGCGCCCGAGGCGCCGCTGGTCGATGCGCCGGCGCCGCCTGCCGCCCCGGTGGTGGCCCTGGCCGCGCCCAGCGCGCCGCCCGCCATCCCGGCCGTCGTCCCGCCGGAGGCTCCGCTGCCGCCGGCGCCGCCGGCGCCGCCCGCTCCGCCAGCCATGCCGCGCTGGGCGGACGGCAGCGAAGCAGCCGAGGCCGCGGCCGACGCCGCCGAGCGCGCCGCCGACCGTGCGGAACGCGCCGCCGAGCGCCGGGCCGCGGCGATCGAACGCGCCGCGCAAGCCCGCGAACGGGCGCTGGAGCGTGCCGGGGAGGCGCGTGAACGGGCCGCCGAGCGCGCCGCAGAGGCTGCCGAGCGCCATGCCGAACGGTCCGCCGAGCGCCACGCCTATATGATGGTGCTGGACGAGAAGGGCGATCGTCGCGTCACCGCCGGCGGCCATGGCCGGTGCAACGGCAAGGGGCGGGTGACCGAGACGCAGGTCGTCACCCGCGGCGAAGGCGATGGCGCGACCCGCCGGGTGGTCGTGTGCGCCGCTGCGCCCAGCGAGGCGGAAGTGCGCAAGCTGACGATCGACGCGCTGGAAAAGGCCCGCGCGAATCTGTCGCGGACGCATGCGCTGCAGGGCAATCACCTGCAGGAAGCGCTGGCCGGGCTGGACGCGGAACTGGCGCGGCTGCGCGTCGCGCCGGCGAAGTAAGCGGCGTCGGCCGCCGCGGCATCTCATAACCTGGACCCGCCGCATGCGGCAGGGGCGGGGCCGGCGCGCACGAGCATCGCGTCGGCCCTTGCTTCTCATCGTGGAATCGCCACATCGAAGGGTATGAACGATCAACCGACCGGCCTGGCGGTGGAGGTCGAGCCGCTGGTGCGGCGGATCCTCGCCCCCAACCCCTCGCCCTACACCTATACCGGCACGCAGACCTATGTCGTCGGCCGGGGCGAGGTGGCGGTGATCGATCCCGGCCCGGCAGAAGCCGCGCACGTCGCGGCGATCCTCGCGGCGGTAGCCGGAGAGCGGGTCAGCGCGATCATGTGTACGCACACGCATCGCGATCACAGCCCGGCAGCCGTGGCGGTGGCCAAGGCGACCGGTGCGGAGATCGTTGGCTGCGCACCGCTCGCGCTGGTCGACGATGGCCCGCGCGCCGATTCGGCTTTCGATGCGGGCTATGCGCCGGACCGGGTGCTGACCGACGGCGAACGGGTGACCGGCCCCGGCTGGACGCTGGAGGCGGTGGCGACGCCCGGCCACACCTCCAACCATCTCTGCTTCGCGCTGGTCGAGAGCGGCGCGCTGTTCACCGGTGACCATGTGATGGGCTGGTCCACGACGGTGGTGGCGCCCCCGGATGGCGATATGGCCGCGTACATGGCGAGCCTGGAGCGGCTGATCGTGCGCGAGGACCGCGTCTATTATCCCGCGCATGGCGATCTCGTCGAACGGCCGCAGCGCTTCGTCCGCCACATGGCGGCGCACCGCAAGCAGCGCGAGAAGCAGATCCTGTCGCTGCTGCGCGAGGGCGAACTCGGCGTGCCGGCGATGGTCGCGCGCATGTATGTCGGGCTCGACCACCGGTTGGTCGGCGCCGCGGGGCGATCGGTGCTCGCGCACCTGATCGACCTCGGCAATCGCGGCGTGGTGGTGGCCGAAGGCGATCATTGGCGGCTGGCGGCCTGACATGCCCGGCTGGCTGAAGACGATGCTCGCCACCGCGGCGGGCGTGGCGCTGGCCCTGGTGGCCGGCTGGTATGCGCTGCAGGGCATCGGATCCTATCTCGACGACAAGATCGCGCCCGCGCCGGAAACGATCGCACAGGCCAGCCTGGAGGGCATCCGCGAGCAGAACCGCCTTTCCACCTTCGCTGCGCGCTATGTGGCGGTGGTGACGAGCGAGCAGACCCGCATGGGACTGTTCAGCGCGCGCAAGACGATGATCATGCCGGGCATGGTCCGCTATGAGGTGGATCTGGCCAAGCTGACGCAGAAGGATGTCGCGTGGGACGGCGAGGCGAAGCGGCTGACCGTGACCTTGCCGCCGGTGGAGACCAGCCGGCCCGAGATCGATATGAATGCGGTGCGCGAATATGACAGCGGCGGGCTGCTGATCCGGCTGACCGACGCCGAAAAGACGCTCGATACTGCCAACCGCCGCCGTGGGTGGGAGGAATTGCAGCGCCAGGCGCGGCAGCCGCAGATGATGAAGCTGGCGCGTGACGCCACCCGCCGCGCGGTGGAGCGCAGCTTCGCGATGCCGCTGAAGGCGGCGGGGTTCGACGCGCAGGTCAGTGTGCGCTTCGCAGACGAGCCCCAGCCGGGTAATGGCGAGCAGATGGACCGTTCGCGGTCGCTGGAAGAGATTTTCGGGAATCGTTCGGAATAAGCGCCCAACCAGCCTAGAGGGCGGCCGAGCGGAGGAGGAGAAGACGAGATGGATGCACGCGGCGGCATGGGCGGAAGCCTGACCGGTGTCGACCTGCGCGCGGAGATCGATCGGCTGCGCAAGGAGCGCAACGCCGTGATCCTCGCGCATTATTACCAGAAGCCCGAGATCCAGGACCTCGCGGACTTCGTGGGCGACAGCCTCGATCTCAGCCGCAAGGCGGCGGCGACCGATGCGGACGTGATCGCATTTTGCGGCGTGAAGTTCATGGCGGATACCGCCAAGATCCTGTCGCCGCAGAAGATCGTGGTGCTGCCCGATCTCGACGCCGGCTGCAGCCTCGAGGACAGTTGCCCGCCGGACAAGTTCAAGGCGTTCCGCGAGGCGCACCCCGACCATATCGCGCTGACCTACATCAACTGCTCGACCGAGGTTAAGGCGCTCAGCGACGTCATCGTCACCTCGTCGTCGGCGGAAAAGATCCTCAGCCAGATCCCGGCGACGCAGAAGATCATTTTCGGGCCGGACAAGAATCTGGGCGGCTATCTGGCGCGCAAGACGGGGCGCGACCTGCTGCTGTGGCCAGGCGTGTGCATCGTCCACGAGGCCTTCAGCGAAACCGAACTGCTCAAGCTCAAGGCGCGATATCCCGGCGCGCCTGTGGCGGGGCACCCCGAATGCCCGCCGCATGTGCTTGACCATGCCGATTATGTCGGTTCGACCAGCGGCATCCTGGACTATGCCAAGGCGATGGACGGCGACGTGCTGATCGTCGCCACCGAGCCGCACATCATCCATCAGATGCAGAAGGCGATGCCGCACAAGACGTTCATCGGCGCGCCCGGTGCGGACGGCAACTGCAACTGCAACATCTGCCCCTACATGGCGCTCAACACGATGGAAAAGCTCTATGTCGCGCTGCGCGACCTGCAGCCGCGCATCGAGATCGAGGAAGGCCTCCGGCTGGCGGCGAAGAAGTCGCTCGATGCGATGCTGGCGATGGCCAGCGGATCGGTGGGGCAGGGTGACCTTGGGCCGCGAAAGGTGACGGGGGATTGAGGGCCTGAAGCCCTGAAGCCCTCTCCCCTTGGGGAAGAGGGAATAAGGTTCAGCTATAGGCGATCAGCCGGCCCAGTGCGGCGACGCTGAGCCATAGTGCCAGTGACACCCCGGCCATCAGCCGCATCGCGATCGTCGGCTGCGTGCCCGGCGGTGCGACGAACCGGAATGCCAGCGCGTTCACCAACGCCATCGCGATCAGCACCATCTTGCGCCAGAACTGGTCCGACACCACGAGCGCGCGGGCGTCCGCGGCGAACAGCAACAGGCCGCTCGGCAGCATCAGAACCAACCCCGCGATTGCCAGCGGGGTGAGCGCGCGCGAGAGCGCGTGCAGCGGCAGCGACCGGAAGGCGCCGACAATGCGCAGGTCAAGGATGCCGATGCCGCCCACCAGCAGAACCAGCCCCAGCAGATGGAGCAGGTTCGCGATCGGATAGGCCCAGGCCGATCCGCGCGCGATCATGCCCAGCTGCGACGCCTCAAGCGCGGCAGCGAAACTCTCGATCATCCGCGCCCGATGCCCGGACGGCTCAGCGCAGCTCGACGGTCTTGCCGTCGACGATCACCCGCTCGATCCGCATTTCGGGCGTACCGTCGCTGCGGGGATAGCCGATCAGCGTCACGGTTTTTTTGGGGGCCAGCATCTCACGGGTGAGGCCGCGCGCCTCCATCCGCGCGACCGGCGCGAGCACGACATCCCATGTACGCTTCTGCCATTGGACCTTCGCGGCGCCATGGGGATTGCCCCAGGTGACTGCGCTGAGCGGCGCCTTCACCGTCATGACCTTCTCGGCGTCGTAGGAACTCCAGCCATGATGGGCCTGAACCGCGATTGGCGTCACGATCAAAGCTGCGGCGATCGTCCATCGCATCCACATCTTCGCTCTCCTTGCACCCGGCCGGCACCGCCTTGCGCGACGCCTCTGCCGCACGCGCAAACGCGCGATCGGGGCAAAGGGATGCATTCGCCCAGCTTTTCGCGCGCGCCGAGAGCGACTAGGAGGGCGTCGCGTCCACCGCCGATGGGATCACTGATGACCTTTTCTCTTCCCGGTTTCGATATTGACGCCTTCGTCACCGCGACCCTCGCCGAGGATCTCGGCGACGCCGGGGACATCACTTCTGCCGCGGTGATTCCTGCGGAGGCGCGGTTCGAGGGGGTGATGGACAGTCGCGATGCCGTTACCGTTGCCGGGCTCGGCATTGCCGAGGCCTTTTTCCGCCGGCTCGATCCCGCGGTCGAGATCGAATGGCTGGTGCAGGATGGCGATCGCGTGGCCGCGGGCACCGATCTGCTGCGGCTGCGCGGCAATGCGCGGGCAATGCTGACGGCCGAGCGCTCGGCGCTCAACACGGTGCAGCATCTCTCGGGCATGGCGACGATGACGCGGACCTATGTCGACAAGATCATCGGCACCGGCGCGATCCTGCTCGATACGCGCAAGACCATCCCCGGCCTGCGGCTGCTGGAGAAATATGCGACGCGGATGGGCGGGGCGACCAACCACCGCATGGGGCTGTGGGACGCGGCGATGATCAAGGACAATCATGTCGCGGTCGCGGGCTCGGTGGATGAGGCGGTGCGCCGCGCGGCGGCGGCGGGGATCGCGCAGATCATCGTCGAGGTCGACCGCATCGACCAGATCGAACCCGCGCTGGCCGCCGGCGCCACCCACCTGCTGCTCGACAATATGGAGCCCGCCACCTTGCGCGGCGCGGTGACGCTGGTCGGCGGCCGCGTGCCCACCGAAGCCTCGGGCGGGGTGCGGCTCGATACGATCCGCGCGATCGCCGAAACCGGCGTGACTTATATCTCGGTCGGCCGGCTGACGCAGTCGGCACCCGCCGCCGATATCGGGCTGGACTTTGCGGCGGTCTGAGTTCGCCGCCGCGCTGGTGCTGGCGGTTGCCGCACCAGTTGCCTCGGCGCAGGCGGCGGCGCCTTCGTGTCGCTTGCCGGACAGCGTGCCGCCGGCGCGGGCGATCTTCCCGCCGCGCGACGAGGCGCCGCGCCGCACGCCGGTCGATGGCTATCTGTTGGCGATGAGCTGGTCGCCCGAATATTGCCGCACCCGCAAGGACAGCGCGGCGGACCGATTGCAATGCGGCCGCGCCAACCGCTTCGGTTTCGTGCTCCACGGGCTGTGGCCGGAATCGGACCGCGGCGGGGATCCGCGCTGGTGCAGCCCGGCCGAGGCGCTGCCGGCCGATCTCGTGCGCCGGCATCTATGCGACACGCCCTCGGTGCAACTGATGCAGCGCGAATGGGCGAAGCATGGCACCTGCGCCGCGCGCAGCCCTGCCGGCTATTTCCAGGCGGCATCGATGCTGTATCGCGCCGTCCGCTTCCCGGACATGGACGCGCTTTCGCGCCGCAAGCTGACCGCAGGCGACTTCCGCCAGGCGTTCGCGGCGCGGAACAGGGGCATCACGCCGGACATGGTGGCGATCGACGCGAACCCGCGCGGCTGGCTGGAGGAAGTGCGGCTGTGCCTTGGGTCGCGGATGAAGCCGCGAAGCTGCGCGCGTGGCGATCGTGGTGTCCGCGACGATGGGCCGCTCAAGATATGGCGCGGCGGGCGGTAGCCGCCCTGTCATCATCACGTCCCGCGATCGTCACCTGACTGTCGCACATCACGCCTAACCGCGCCCCATTCATAGAAAAGTGGGGACGAGATTATGGCGTTCAGATCGCTGGCCATCGGCGTAAGCCTGTTCGCGCTGATCGCGGGCACGGAGGCGTTCGCACAGGAGGTTGCCGACACCGGGGAGCCCGAGATCGTCGTCACCGGCCAGCGCGCGCAGCAGCAGCGCTCGATCGAGATCAAGCGCGAGTCGATCGGCATCGTCGACGTCGCGGCGTCCGACGAGATCGGCCAGCTTCCCGACAGGAACGTCGCCGAGGTGAT
The DNA here is from genome assembly GCF_050433225.1 of Sphingomonas zeicaulis. Taxonomy (NCBI): domain Bacteria; kingdom Pseudomonadati; phylum Pseudomonadota; class Alphaproteobacteria; order Sphingomonadales; family Sphingomonadaceae; genus Sphingomonas; species Sphingomonas zeicaulis. The sequence goes on from NZ_JBNPXQ010000001.1 coordinate 494,503, forward strand.
CGAGCGGCTGCCCGGCGTGGGCGTGCAATATGATCAGGGCGAGGGCCGCTATGTGGCGATCCGCGGCATCCCCTCGGATCTGAACAATTATACGGTCAACGGCTTCGAACTCGGCAATCCGGATGGCAACACCCGCCGCCTGCCGCTCGACATCGTGTCCGGCCAGCTCCTCAACCGCGTCGAGGTGACCAAGGCGAAGACCGCCGAGCTGGACGGGCAGGGGATCGGCGGCACCGTCAATCTCGTCACCCAGACGGCGTTCGACTTCAAGGATCCGTTCGTCGTGTCGGTCACCGCACAGGCGGGCTATCAGACGCTCAACGAGAAGGTGCCGGTGCGCGCCGATGCCAGCATCGGCGGCCGCTTCGGCAGCGACGAGCAGTTCGGCATCCTCGTCGGCGCGAGCTATTCGAAGCGCGATTTCCAGAGCTTCGGGCTTTATCCCGACGATTGGGCGCTCAACGAGGATGCCGCGCGCGGCGCCGCGCCGATCAACATCAAATATAATGACTATAATCTGGAGCGCGAACGCATCGGCGGCATCGCCTCGTTCGACTGGCAAGCGACGCCGTCGACGCGGCTCTATGTCCGCGGGCTCTACAGCAAGTTCACCGAGAACGAATATCGCCAGCGCTATCGGCTGGATTTCGCCACCGCGGCGCAGATCGCGGCAGGCACCGTCAGCTTCAATCCGGACGGGCTGACCGGCGTGTCGCGCGTGACCGAGCAGCGTTCCGATCTGCGGCTGGAATATAAGGAAAAGTCGGTGCTGATCGGCATGATCGGCGGCCGCACCGAAACCGACGACTGGGTGATCGACTATGGCGGCGCGCGCTCGCACAACGAGGTGATCGAACCCAACCAGCTCTGGCAGTTCCGCGGCAATCCGGGCGTGGTCGATTTCGACTTCTCGGACAAGCTGTTCACCGCCACGCCGCGCATGCCGCTGACCGCCAACGGCCTGCAGTTCCGCCAATATTCCGAGCAGGACGAGAGCGGCGACGAATATATCTGGACGGGCAAGCTGGACGTCACCCGCAAGCTGGCATTCGGCGATGACAGCTTCATCCGCGTCGGCGGCAAATATCGCGCGACCGACAAGGATTTCGATTCCAACAACACGGTCTACATGCGTGGCAGCGGTGCTGCGACGCGCTTCTCGCTCGGCCAGTTCGACCTCGCGGGCGAGGATGTCTCGTCCTACCCGCGCAAGGGGCGGCCCTATCTGATCACTCCGGTGATCGATGCGGACAAGATCGTCGATTTCACTGCGGACCCGACGAACTCGAAATATTTCGTGCTCGATGAGGGTACGTCGCTCGCCAATGCGACGCTCAACGACCTCGACCTGTCCGAGAAGATCGCCGCGGGCTATGCGATGGCGAACATCGACTTCGGCGCGATCTCGATCACGCCCGGCCTGCGTATCGAGCGCACCGAACTCAGCATCCGCGGTTTCCAGCTCGAAAATGGCGACGATGTCGTGCCGGTCAGCGGCAAGCGCAGCTATACGGACTGGCTGCCGAGCCTGATGATGCGCTTCCGCCCGAACGACGAAGTGGTCGTGCGCCTCGCCTATACGCGCAGCGTCGGCCGGCCGAATTATTCGGACCTGACCCCGGGAGGCGAGACCGCCTATGAGGAGAATGGCGACGGCACGTTCGACGGCTCGGTCTCGGTCGGCAATCCCAACCTCGCGCCCTATGTCTCCGACGCGCTCGATGCCTCGGCGGAATGGTATTTCGCGCGCGGCGGCCTGATCTCGGTCGGCGTGTTCGCCAAGTTCATCGACAATCCGATCTATACCGAGAGCGTCACCCTGACCGACACCAGCTATGGCGGTCGCGACTATGCGCGGCTGGAATTCTCGCAGCGCCAGAACGGCACCAGCGCCGACATCATCGGCCTCGAAGTCGCCTATCGCCAGCAGTTCGAATTCCTGCCCGGCTTTCTCTCGGGCTTCGGTCTCGAAGCCAATGCGACTTTGATCGATTCGACCTTGAAGGTCGATGGTCGGGGCGAGCCGGCGGGTTTCCCCGAACAGTCGAAGCTGCTCTACGGCGCGCAGCTCTTCTACCAGAAGGGGCCGATCGAGGCGTCAGTCGCCTATCACCACACCGGCCGGGCGCTGATCGCGCTGGGCGGCGAGGCGCTGACCGATCAATATAATGACGATCTGCGCCGGCTGGACGCCAAGGCAAGCTTCGCGCTGACGCCGAACATCCGCCTGTTCGTGGAAGGGCAGAACCTGACCGACGAGCCGACGCGGCAATATCAGGGCGGCCGCCGCGACTGGATCATCCAGAACGAGCGCTATGGCCGCACCTATTATGCGGGCGCCTCGGTCCAGTTCTGAAGCGACAGGCGCGACGCCTGGCGTTGACAGGCGCCGCCCGGCCTTCTAGCCGCCGGGCATGGCCACCATCCGCCTCTTCGCCGGGAGCTATTACGCGCCGCTGACATAGCGGTGGGTGCGTCGTCATCATTCAACCGCTGCGGGCCAGCGGTTGAGATCGGCGATTTCACATCCTGCTCCGCAGCACAGTGGAGCATGGTCAATGAAGGCTGGAGCCCGCCCGTCGCGGCCCGCGCTTGGTATCATCGGTCTGGGGGCATTCGGCACACTCGCCGTCCGCCATCTTGCGCCCTATTTCGAGATCCGCGCCTATGATCCGGCCTATCGCGGCGGGGCGGAGGTGGCGATGGCTCCCCTTGCCGCCGTCGCTGCCTGCCCGATCGTGCTGCTCGCGGTGCCGGTGAGCGAATTGGGCGCGGCGATCGCAGCGATGGCGCCGCATTTGCGACCGGGCGCGCTGGTGCTCGACGTCGGCTCGGTGAAGATCGCGCCGGCCACGATCATGCTCGAACGGCTGCCGGCGCATGTCGACATCCTCGCGACGCACCCGCTGTTCGGCCCGCAGAGCGCGCGCGATGGCGTTGCCGGGCACAAGATCGTGCTCTGTCCGCTGCGGGGGCGCCGGACGGCACGTGTCGCCGCCTTCCTGCGCCATGTGCTCGCGCTCGACGTGATCCGGACCAGCCCGGAGGAACATGATCGCGAGGCGGCGCTGGCGCAGGGGGTGACACGCCTGATCGCGCGCATCCTCTTTCGCATGGAGCGCCTGCCGGACCGCATCACGACACGAAGCTTCGAGCTGATCCGCGAGGCGATCGAGATGGTCCGCGACGATGCGCCGGGCGTGGTCGACGCGATCGAGCAGGCCAATCCCCATGCCGGGGCGGTGCGCCGCGCCTTCTTCGACCATGCCCGCGCCATCGAAGAGGAGGGGGCGGCATCGGCTCAGTCGGCGGGCGCCTGCCACCAATCCTGCCGCCAGCCGGTCACGTCGGCGATCGCGCGGCCGCTGGTGTCGGTGGCGGGGCGATAGCGGAAGCGCTTCGTCGCGAGCCGGCAGGTGGTGGTGTCGAGCGCCGGGTCACCGCTGGACTGCGCGACGCGGCAGCCGGTGACGCGGCCGTCGGCGCCGACATCGAGATGGATGAGAACGCTGGCGCTCGCCCGTCCGCGCGCTGCGCGGGGAAAGTCGAAGATGTTGATCGCGCCGGCGATCCGCCGTGCGCGCGTGCCGCCGCCGCCGGTATCGGCGCCACCATTGCCGCTGCCCAGCCCCGCGCCGGTCCCGCCCGCGCCGGTGCCGGGGCCGGCCTGATCGGTCGCACCGGCGCTGCGGTCGGGCCCGATGGCGGCGATCGGGGGTGCCGCGAGCGGCTGCGCGATCTCGATCGGCGCGGGAGGCGCGACGACGGGGCGGGCCACGCTATGCAGGTTGGCGGGAGCCGCTGCGCCGCTGGCGCGTGGTGCCGGGACGAGAGCCGGTTTGGGCTGCGGCGTCTGCGCCGGCAGGTCGAAGGTCTGGAGCGCGCCGGCGGACGCCCGCGCCTCGGGCTGCGGCATCCGGATCAGCAGCAACGCAGCCAGCAGCGCGCCATGCACGGCGAGCGTGGCTGCGGCTCCGATCGGGCGGCGTTGGGCGGCTCCGGCCATGGGGTATATTACACCAATTGACACCAGGCGCAGCGCCATTGACGTCGCTTCCCCGACACCGGTATATGCCCGCCTCGCTCAGGCGACCATTCTGGTCGCCTTTTTGCGTTTTCGGCAACCTCGCCAGGAGAGACTGAGATGACCATCACGCCACTCATGCCCGTCTACCCGCGGTGCGAGGTGCGTCCGGTCCGAGGTGAGGGCTGCTACCTCTATGGCGAGCAGGGCGAGCGCTACCTGGATTTCGCGAGCGGCATTGCCGTCAACATCCTGGGCCACGGCCATCCGGTGCTGACCAAGGCGATCCAGGATCAGGCCGCCACGCTGATGCACGTCTCGAACCTCTACGGCAGCCCGCAGGGCGAAGCGTTCGCCAAGCGGCTGGTGGAAAATACCTTCGCCGACACGGTGTTCTTCACCAATTCAGGGGCGGAAGCGGTAGAGTGCGCGATCAAGACGGCGCGGCGCTACCATTATGCCAAGGGCAATGCCCACAAGCATGAGTTGATCACCTTCGGCAACGCTTTCCACGGCCGCACGCTCGGCGCGATCAGCGCGACCGACCAGCCGAAGATGCGCGACGGCTTCGAACCGCTGCTGCCCGGCTTCGCCTATGCCAGGTTCGACGATCTCGAAGGCGCCAAGGCGCTGATGAACGAGAACACCGCAGGCTTCCTGGTCGAACCGATCCAGGGCGAGGGCGGTATCCGCGTCGGCAGCGACGCCTTCATCCAGGGTTTGCGCGCGCTGTGCGACGAGCATGACCTGATGCTGGTGTTCGACGAGGTCCAGTGCGGCGTCGCCCGCACCGGCACGCTCTACGCCTATGAGCAATATGGCGTGACGCCGGACATCATGGCGAGCGCCAAGGGCATCGGCGGCGGCTTCCCGATGGGCGCCTGCCTCGCGACCGAGAAGGCCGCGGCGGGCATGGTGTTCGGCACCCACGGTTCCACCTATGGCGGCAACCCGCTCGCAATGGCGGCAGGGCAGGCGGTGTTCGACGTGATCCTCGAACCCGGCTTCTTGGAGAATGTCCGCCAGATGAGCGACCGGCTGGTGCAGGCGCTGGAACAGTTCATCCCGAACCACGACCATCTGTTCGAGAGCGTCCGCGGCAAGGGCCTGATGCTCGGCCTGAAGATGAAGAGCGACAGCCGCGCCTTCGTCGCGCATCTGCGCAGCCATGGCCTGCTCGCGGTTTCGGCGGGCGAGAATGTCATGCGCATCCTGCCGCCGCTGGTGATCGAGCAGGCGCATATCGACGAGTTCATCGAACGCCTGTCGGCGGGTGCCGCGAGCTATCAGGCGCCGGCCTCATGAGCCGGCACTTCATCGACCTGAGCGATGCCGGTGGCGACGGCGTCGCGGCGATGCTGGCCGATGCGCTCGATCGCAAGGCGGCGCGCAAGGGCTGGCCGAAGGGCAAGGTCGACGCGGATGCGCCGCTGGCGGGCTATACGCTGGCGATGATCTTCGAGAAGAATTCCACGCGCACCCGGGTGTCGTTCGACATGGCGATCCGCCAGCTTGGCGGCACCAGCATCGTGATGGATGCGGGCTCGATGCAGCTTGGCCGCGGTGAGAGCGTGGCGGATACCGCGCGCGTTCTCGGCCGCTATGTCGACGCGATCATGATCCGTACCGACGATCCCGAAAAGCTGGCACAGATGGCCGAGTATGCCGGTGTGCCGGTGATCAACGGCCTGACCGACGACAGCCATCCCTGCCAGATCATGGCGGATCTGCTGACCGTGATCGAGGACGGCAAGAGCCTGCCCGGCCTGAAATGGACATGGCTGGGCGACGGCAACAACGTGTTGCATTCGATCATCGAGGCGGCCGGCCTGCTGGGCTTTTCGGTCGATGTCGCGGTGCCTGAGGGTTATGAGCCGGATTCGCGCTGGGCGGAGGCCGCCAAGGCCCGTGGCGCCAGCGTCCGCATCCTGCGTGATGCGCAGTTGGCGGTTGCGGATGCCGACGTGGTGGTCACCGACACCTGGATCTCGATGGGGCAGGCGCATGCCGAGGCGAAGCTCGCGGCGATGACACCCTATCAGGTGACGCCGGATCTGATGGCGCTGGCCAAGCCCGACGCGCTGTTCCTCCACTGCCTGCCCGCGCATCGCGGCGAGGAAGTGGTGGATGCGGTGATCGACGGCCCGGTCTCGCGCGTGTGGGACGAGGCGGAGAACCGCCTCCATGCGCAGAAATCCGTGCTGCTGTGGGCGCTTGGCAAGCTCTGATGACCGACACACCCACCCTCGATCTCGACCGCGCGCTCGGCTTCGCGATCCTGTCGCGCAGCGTGCGCGGTCGCTTGGTCCGCATCGGGCCGGCGCTGGAGGATATCCTCGCGGCGCATAATTATCCGCTGCCGATCGAGAAGCTGCTTGGCGAGGCGCTGGTGCTGACCGCGTTGCTCGGCGCGATGCTGAAGGACGATCAGGGCCAACTCACCATGCAGGCCCAGACCGAGAATGGGGTGATCGACCTGCTGGTCGCCGATTACCGAGCGGGTGAGCTGCGTGGCTATGTGCGCTTCGATGCGGAGCGGCTGGCGGAGATGCCGGTCGACCCCAGTCTGTTCGCGCTGTTCGGCAAGGGCTATCTGGCGATCACCTTCGACCAGTCCGCGTCGAACGAGCGCTATCAGGGCATCGTACCCTTGGAAGGCGCATCCTTGTGCGAGGCGGTGTCGGACTATTTCGAGCGATCCGAGCAGATCCCGAGCCTGATCCGGGCGCATATCGAGCGGATCGAGGGCGTCGGTTGCGTCGCCGGCGGCATGCTCCTGCAGCATCTGCCCGAGGGCGAGGAGGGCGGCGAACGGCTGCACGTGCGCGAGGATGATGCCGCGTGGGAGCATGTCAGCGTGATCGGCGGCACCGTGAAGGGTGAGGAACTGGTCGATCCTGCGCTGCCGCTGGAGACGTTGATCTGGCGGCTGTTCAACGAGGACGAGGCCGAGGTGCGGGTGCTGAGCGCCGCGCAACTCGCGAAGGGCTGCCGCTGCGATCCCGACCATATTGCCGAGGTGCTGCTGAAGTTTCCCGACGAAGAACGCGCCGAAATGGCCGATGCCAATGGCGTCATCGCGGTGAATTGCGAATTTTGTTCGCGCACCTTCCCGATCCCGCTGGAAAGGCCCGCCTGACACCCTATCTCAGGGGATAGCGACCAACCGTGCGTAACGTGCTATAGGTCGTTCGTCGAAAGAGAGTCGTGAGCGCCGAGGGACGCCGCCACGACGCCGAAACAACGGCACAGGCTGGGGATCCGGAGCAATGATGACGACGCGTTTGGCGCGGCTGCTTCTGTGCGCGACTATCGGTTTGGCAAGTCTCGCCGCGGCACAACCCGCGACCGCACCCGCGATGCCGGCGCTCGCCGCGCTCGAAGGGGGCGAATGGACGCTGCGGATCGCGGGCGAAGATGGCGCGCGGCGGATGTGCCTGGGCGATCGCACCGCGCTGCTACAGGTGCAGCATGCGGGCATCGCATGCAGCCGGCACATCGTCGCCAATGATCCGCAGACGGTGACGGTGCATTATAGCTGCCCAGGTGCGGGCAGCGGCCGGACGACGGTGCGCGTCGAAACCCCGCGGCTCGTGCAGATCGATACGCAGGGCATCCGCAACGGTGCGCCGTTCGCCGATACGTTCGAGGGCCGCCACATCGGAAGCTGCACCACCGCACATTGACACGGCGCGAATGAGGTGAGGTACACCGCCGCCGGACGCGGCGGCCCCGCCCCGGAGCGTCGCCCGCCTCAAAGCGTCGAGAGCGTCTTGAGCACCGATGCGTAATAATCGGGCTGGCCGCCTGTGGTGCAGGAGGGGGCGCTGCTGCCCAGCAGGCGGCGGACCACCGCGCAGCCGCCTTCCGATATCGCATAGGGCGCGACGGCGCCGGTTACGACATCGACCCAGGCCGGGATCGGCCGGTTCTGGTCGGCATAGCTGTGCCAGAAGCGCGCGATCGTCGGCGCCATGTTCTGGCGGCCGGCGAGCGACAGATAGAGCGGGACGCGGATCGCATCGAAGCCGAAATAGGGGTCCTTGCCGATCGCCGGCAGCGCACGTCCATCATCAAACACATCGGTCCAGTCGGTCGGCAGCGCGAGCGGCCCGGCGCGGGCATCGGTCAGCAACTTCTCGCCGTCGCGGATCACCGGGCCCCAGGCGGCGTCGCCATCGGCTTGGCGGAACGCATCGAGCGCGGGCCAGATATAGTAGGAAAGGTTGATCGTCAGCCGGTCCGGATGGAAGAAACCCTGGATGCCGGGAACGAGCAAGGTGCGCTTCCCGCGCTGGCGGATCAGCAGCATCCGGATCGAGGCGCGGATCTGCGCTGACCGGTCTCGCCACGCCTGCACCTTCCAGCGCTGCCCTGCGCGGAGCAGCGCCCAGGCGATCAGGATATCGCCGTCGGTGGCATTGTTGGGATCGCTTACCGGTTGCGGCAGCGACGGATCGTAGCGCCAGGAATAGAGCGCGTCATCGTGGCGCGCGAGCGTGCGCTGCGTCCAGTCATAGATCCGTTCGAAGCTTTCACGGTCATTGGCCGCCTCGGCCATCACCATTCCGTAGCCCTGGCTCTCGGTGTGGCTGATGCCGCGATTGCCGGTATCGATCACGCGCCCGTCGGGCTGCATGAAGCGCGCCCTGAAATCGCCCCAGCCATCGATGCGGTGGGGCTTGGGCGGTGCGGCGGGAGCGCATCCGGCCATCAATGTCGTCAATCCCCCCAGCAATACTGTCCGCCGCCGGATCACCATGACGTCAATAACCGTGACGAAGGTGGATCACGTCGGGCGACCGCCGCAATATGCGCGTTTCGATCGACGTACCGCTGCCGAGCTTGTGAAACCAATGCTCATAGGCGCCGACCAGGATGTGCGGCGCAACCTTGCCCCAATTGCCGGCCTCGTCACTTTCAAGGTCCATCGGCATGTCGCGATGATAGACGTCGATGCCCTCATCATCGAGTTCGAGGCGGACGGAACCCCAACCGAGGATCTCCCAAAGGCGGTTTATCGCAACGACCAGATCCTCGGCCTGCTCGATGCCGTCAAGGTTCAGTTCGCGCGCGACGCGTTCGCCGATCTTTCGGAAGAAGCCGGCCCATTGCTCATCGTCGGTGGAGGCGAGAATTTCATCGATCGTCAACGCCATGATCGCAGGCATCGATCTGACGAGGGCCTGCCCCGTCCTTAGACCCAAATCCTGGCGATCCTGGTCGAGACGGCCCATGAACATCAGTTACTGCCCCCAATCGTCTGGCGGATGCCGAGCAGGCTCCGGAATTCCTTATACTGCCCGAACGTGTTGTAGTTCAGCTGGCCGCCCACGCGCGTCGTGTCGCTGACCCGATAATAGGCGGACGCGCCGGTGGTGATACCGAAGCCGGTGCGGCTGAGCGAATCATATTGCGCACGCACATCGTTGTTCTGTGCCTTCAGCGCATCCAGAGCCGCCTGCGCGGCCACGTCGACCGGATAGAGCGGCACCGCGTCCTGATCGAAGCTCTGGAAACCAGGGGTCACGCTCGCCTCGATCTCGAGCAGGTCGGTCCGCCGCTGGTAACGCATCGGGAACGACACGCTGAAAAAGGTCTGCGGGCTGAAATAGCCGCCATGACCGAGCGTGAAATAGTTCTGGTTGTTACTGAAGTGCTGATAGTTCGCGTTGACGCCGACCGTTGCCGAAGAGTGGCCGTCGTTCCAGACACGGAGATAGCCGCCGACATTCGCCTGAATGCCCTCATTGTCGCGGACTTCTGTGCCATCATAATGATGGTACGAACCATCAGCGTAGACACCGGTTCCATCGCGATCATAGGAGAAGGAGACGCCGCCGCCCGTCTTCGTCACCGCGCCCCACATCTGGCCAGACACCGGATCATAGGTGCCGGCATAGGAAATGATGCTGTCGGTCACTGCGCGGCGTTCGGCCCACACCCGCGCGCTGCTGTAACGCGACAGGCGCGGGGAAACCGCGATGCCGCCGGTCATGTGCGTCTTGATGAAGCCGATCGGCGTGATGCCGACATCGGCCTGCACCAGTTCATGCTGATAGGCGGCAGAGAGCGCCACGCCGGAATCGCGCTGCGATTCCGCGTTGACGAGCTGTGACGGCTGCTGCGCGACGATGCCCTCGGCCTCGCGGGTGCCGTTGCGGCCGAATCGGGCAAGGCTCGATCCGGTCGGCCGGCCGCTGTCGAGAACCACGGCGGTCGCCTGGACGGACACGCGGCCGCCCACCAGCCCGGTCGAGATCTTGGTGTCGGCGGTCAGCTCGCGCAGCTTGCTGAGCCCGGTCTCGCCCGACCGCTGGCGATAGCCGGTGTTGACCTCGACGCGGGGAGCGCCGTCGCTGCGCATGTCGCGGATATCGCGGTCGATCTGCGCCAGCACCGGATCGCCCGATACGGCGGGCTGCATCGGCGCCGATGGCGCGGGGTAGGGCTGCTGGCCCGGGAAGCCGCCTGCGGCGGGCGCCGCCCCGGGAAAGCCGCCCTGTGGCGGATAGCTCTGTGTGGCATAGGTACCGCCGCCCGGCGGCGGATAGGCCTGCGCCGGATAAGCACCCCCGCCTTGCGCGGCGTAGCCGGCAGCAACCGGGTAGGGCTCCGCTGCGGGTGCGGCATAGCCGGCCTGCGGCTGCGGATAGCTCTGCGGTACCTGGGCATCATAGGCCGGGAGGGCGGCGCCCAGGGGCTGGCCGCGACCGTCCAGATTGAAGGGATTGATCGGCATCGGCGCCGCGGGTGACTGGCGCTGCATGTTGGTGAACGGGTTGTTCGATGTGAAGCCGCCCGTCGCCCCGCCGGACTGGCCGATATAGAGCTGGCGTGCGCGCTGCAGGTAGCGCTTGGCATTGCCCTCATTGCCGCGTGCGCGCTCCATCCGGGCCGCCGCAAGATAGACGTTATAGTCGCCGGGGCTCAGCGCGATCGCGCGCTGGGTGGCGGCGCGGGCGCGATCATAGTCGCCGGTGGCGGCGGCGGTGTCGATCAGGCCGAGCAGCGCGCCCTTGTCCGCCGGCGCCTGGTTGAGCACCATCTGGAAGGTCTGCGCCGCCTGCGGGTTGAGGCCGCCGCTTTGGTAGAGGCGGGCCAGCGCGGACAGGATGTCGAGGTTGCCGGGCGACTGGTTCCACTGACCCTGCAGCAGATCGAACGCCTGTGCATATTGGCCCTGCTCCCGGAGCCGGTCCGACTGGGATGCGGCGAGGACGCCGTTTAGCCGCGCGACCGCGCGCTGGCCGTCCATGCTGCTGCCGGCGCGCTCGCTGGCGGTGCGGATCGCGGAAAGCGCGAAACTGTCCTGCCCCGCGCGTGCGAGCACCCGAACGATACCTTCATAGTCGGCCGGCTCGCCGGCCGGCTCGTTCAGCGCCGACTGCGCGACCTGCGCGGCGCCGCCGGGATCGCCGGCATCGAGCAGCGCCTGCGCGATCGCGCTGCGGTTGGCGATCGACAGGCCCGGCTGTGCCGCCGCCTCGCGCAGCGCAGCGCCCGCCTGCGTGGTGAGGCCTTGCGCGGCGAGCTGCTTCGCGCGCGCGATCGCATTGTCCGCGCCGATGCTGCGCTGGAGCGTGGCCATTTCGGTCGTGCGCTGGCTGAACGGAATGCGATCGATCAGCGCGGCCGCCTCGGCGGGGCGACCGATCTGCTGCGCAAGCAATGCCGCCGCGAACAACGAGTCTGCATCGGTGTTGTTGCGCAGCCCGGCGATCACGCCGTCCACCTCCGCGCGGCGGCCCTGCCGGTCGAGGAAGCGGCCATATTCGTAGCGGATCCAGGGATCGCTCTGGTCGGTGAGGATGCCGCGCTGGAACAACTGGCTGGCGGCATTGGCATCGCCGGCATTGGCGGCGGCAAGCGCCTGCGCGCGGATGGTGCGCGCCTGCAGCTTGGGATCCGCCTTGGTCGCGCCCTGGCCGGCCTGCGCATAGAGCTGCGCCGCCTGATCGTAGCGGCCCTCGCGCTCGTAGATGCTGCCCAGCAGATCATAGGCGGCGGCCTTGTCGCGGAAATCGGAGGCGATCAGCCCCTCGGCGATGCGGCGGGCATCCTCGGTGCGGCCCGCGTCGGCGGCGGCATTGGCTTCATCGATGCCGGCATAGAACCGCGCGGAGCCCAGCGCTTCGGCCCATTTGCCGGCATCACCACCGCGCGACGCGCGCAGCAGCAGATCGCGGGCGTCGGTAAAACGTCCTTCGCGCAGCCGGACGATGCCGAGGCCGCCGAGCGCGTCGCGATCATTGCCGTTGCGTGAGATCGCGGTCTGGAACTGGCGGGCGGCGGCACCGAGGTTGCCGCGATCCAGTTCGCGATAGCCTGCGGCGCGGGCATCACCGCCGCGATCGACGGGTGCTGCGGGGCGGGGCGCCGGAGCGGCGCCGGCGCTTGCGGCGGGACGCTGCGGCGTGGCGACACGCGGTGCCGCGGGTGCCGGCTGCGGACGCTGCGCCTGCGCCGGGCGCGGGGCGGGCGCAGGCGCCGGGGTGGGGGCTGGCCTTGGTGCCGGCGCCGGGCCGCTCAGCGCCGCCTTGGCGGCGGCATTGTTGGGATCGATCGCCAGCACGCGGCGAAAGGCCTGGCGGGCCAGATCCTGCCTGCCTTTGCTCTGCCAGTAGCGGCCCTGGCTGAGCAGCGTCTCGACACCCTGCTGCGCCTGGGCGGGAACCGCCGTTATCGCCAGCGCGAGGAGGGACACGGAAAGCAACGCGTTTCGCATCGGTCAGGCCTTGTCGATGGCGGCCAGGCGCTTGCGCTCCTGACGCTTGAGGAGGTGGTAGATCGGGCCGCAGATCAGGATCGCGACGATGATGGCGGAAAAGGCCATCAGGATCGGATGCTGGCTGAACCAGTAGGCGAGGCGCATGAACCAGGGCAGGTCGCCCACCCAATAGGTCTCGCCCACGGCATAGCTCACCATGCCCTCGCCATTGACGACCGAGAGGTCGCCCTGGACCATCGCGTTGACCTTCACGTCGGCAAGGCCTTCGACCATGCCCGGCAATGTCACCGTGTCGCTCGCGAGCAGCGCGACGACGCTGTGCGCCTTGCCGAACGGCGATTCGAAGCTGACGAGGCCGGTGAAGCTGTTGGTGTTGTAGAGGAAGGCGTCGGCCGCCTCCGGTGCGCGATCGAACGGCGAGAAGCCGTAGAAGATCCGTTCCACCATCGTGCGCTGCGGCACGCGCAGGCGCCCATCCTCGAAGCGGACCGGTGCCTTGGCGAAGAGCTGTTCGGACTGGGCGAGCTGCATGCCGCCGATGACGATGATGTCCTTTGCGCCCAGCGCTTCGCTGTCGATCGAGCGCGTGACCATGACGCCGGTGACCGGCGCACCGGTGGCGTCGCCGAAGCGGCCCATGAGCTGGAGATAGGCCTCCACCGTCGCGCTGCTCGGCTGCGTCGCCATCACCACTGCGGTTTCCGCCAGATCCGGGCGGATGGTGAAGGGATAGCCGGCGTTCGCGAACGCCGCGAGGTCGGGCATGCGCAACGCGTGATAGGCCTTCGTCAGGTCGATCGTGCTGTCGGGCAGGATGCTGGTGTGGACATTGTCCGGCACCGTGCCCTGGCACTTCTTCTTGTCGGCGATGACGAGGTTGTAGTCGAAGATCAGCTGGTTCTGGCCGAACAGGTTGTAGCGCGGCAGCACGACATCGGCACGCGAGGTGTAGGCCGTCGCATATTCCTGCGCGAACAGCCGATCCCACCAGCTCGCACCGCCCAGCGGCAGCGTCTGCAGATATTGGCCGTTGACCGAGAGATCGAGGCGCGAGGCGCGGCGATCGAGCCAGGTGGCGCCGGGATAGCGATAGTGAAGGTTCAGATTGGCGCCCTGGCGCGGCCAGAAGAACAGGTCGGGCGCGACGCGGAAGTCGGTGGTGAGCGGACCCGGCGGCAGGCCGAGGCCCTCGAGACGGTAGGAGGGCGCAATCTCGCCCAGCCGCACCGGGCGATCCGAACGCAGCCACTTCGGCGCGCCATAGCGCGGATAGGCGGGGATGCGGGCGTTATCGACCGAGACCAGCGCGCCGCCGAACACGCCGCGTCCGCTCGCCAGCGCCGCCGCGGCCAGCTTCAGCTCGCGCGCGTCGCGGCCCATCACCAGCAGAAGCTGGCTATTGGGATCGGCGGGATTGCGGATGACGCCCAGCGAGGCACCGGTGATGTTGTTGGGAATGCCGGGCAGGCCGCGGCCGGGGGTCATGAAGACCACCGCATTGCCTTGCGGCAGGCTGCCGAACGAGGGCTTGAACGCAAAGCCGCGATAGCTGGCCATGCCGCCGAACCAGGATGCGACGCTGGCCGCCGCTTCCAGTTCCGGATCGTTCGGCGAACCGGCGAACACGAAGGGCAGGGTCAGCGGTTTGATGTCGTACTGGTCGTAAAACGGGTTGGGCAGCCGCTGAAGGTTGGGGGCGATGGGCAGCGCCTGCGTGGTCAGCTCGAAATAGGAGCGGACGTTGCTGATATTGGCCCACAGCGAGGAGTGGAAGGGATCCTCGCAATCGCGGGCATAGTGGCCGAGCAGGCGCAGGTTGAGCTGGTTGTTGCCCGGCAGGAACAGCGCCGGGTTGACCGGGATCGAGAGCACCTGGCCCGCGGCCGAACCCGGATCGAGCTGGATCGTACGCACGACCTCACCGTTCAGCAGCACGACGAGCTGGCTGAGATCGCCCAGCATCGAGGGGGAATAGGCGAAGTTGAGCGTCAGCGTGGCATCGGAGACGACCTGGTCGCCGCGCATGCCGAAGGGGATGCCGATTTCGCCGCGCACGCCGGCGAGCCGGATCGGGGTTGTGACGCGCAGATCCTTGAGCGTCACCCGCTCGCGCTTACCGCCGGCACCGGCCGGCAGCGCGGCAGGCGCCGCGCCCGCAATCGCGGTCGCATCCGGATCGGGCACCGCCGCGTCGGGCATCGCCTGCGCGAAGGCCGGGCGGGCGGTGGCGAACAGCGCGGCGGCGCCGAGCAGCGCGATCATGGCGGCGGCAGCGGCGGCCCGGCGCTTCTTGCCGGGCAGCAACGAGGAGAAGATGCGCCGCAGCGTCAGGCTGTCGACCTTCAGGATATCCGCCATCGAGCGCGCGCTGGAAACCGCGGCCATCGGCTTGGCCTGCTGCCACGCATCGCAGCGGCCCATCACCGCGCGCACGAGCAGGCGGGCACGGATGGGCTCCAGCGGCTCGAAGCGCACCTGGGCGATGCCGCGGTCCATGCGAACCGTCTCAACCTCGATCGTCAGCGTATCATCCCCCATCGGCAGCGAGACGGCGGTGACCGACCGGCCCTGCAACGTGAAGCCCTGCGGCATGGTGGCGGCGAAACCGCCCATCGAAATGTCCCGCGTCACGCCTTCGACGACATAGCCGTCCTCGAAATGGAGCGTCACCGGCAGCGCGACGTCGATGCGGATGTGCTGGCGGGTCTGCCGCCGTTCACGCGCGACCGACAGTGCCGCGATCAGCGTCACCAGGCTGAAAATCGCCCAGGTCGTGTTGAGCAGCAGCGTATCGAGCTGGATGTTGAAGATGTGCGGGAAGAAGAAATATTTCACGCAACCGAAGGCGATGCCGGCCACGAGCAGCCCGGCAACGATGAGGTGCGGCCGCACCGTGGTGAAATCATAATAGGTCTGGTTGAGCATGCCGCCCTTGTCGGTCACGTTGAACTTCCCCTTGCGCGGCTGGAACATCGTGAAGACGGTGGGCTTCACCAGATGGAAACACAGCAGTGTTTCATAGACTTCGCCCCAGAAGGGCCGGCGATCGCCGCCTTGGGTTCGCTCGCTCGACTGCGCGGAGACCACGAGGTGCGGCAGTGCATAGGCGAAGATCAAAGCCGCGGAGGCATGGATGATGTTCTGGCCGGCCAGCAGATAGGCGAGCGGCGAGGTGAGGAACACGATCCGCGGCAGCGGAAACTGGAAGTGCAGCATCGCATTCAGGTAGCAAAGCCGCTGGGTGAACTTCAGGCCCTTGCCGAGCAGCGGATTGTCGATGCGGAAGATCTGCGTCATGCCGCGCGCCCAGCGGATGCGCTGGCCGATGTGGATGACGAGACGCTCGGTGGCGAGGCCGGCTGACAGGCGCGTGCCGAGATAGGCGGTGTTCCAGCCCATCCGCTGCAGCTTGAGCGCGGTGTGCGCGTCCTCGGTCACGGTTTCGCCGGCGAAGCCGTTGGTCTGCATCAGCGCCTCGCGGCGGATGATCGCGCAGGAACCGCAGAAGAAGGTGGCGTTCCAAAGATCGT
Organism: Sphingomonas zeicaulis; assembly: GCF_050433225.1. Lineage (NCBI taxonomy): Bacteria > Pseudomonadati > Pseudomonadota > Alphaproteobacteria > Sphingomonadales > Sphingomonadaceae > Sphingomonas > Sphingomonas zeicaulis. The sequence goes on from NZ_JBNPXQ010000001.1 coordinate 510,788, forward strand.
TGCCGCGCTGGACGGCGCCATAGAACAGATCGCCTTCGCCCGGCAGGTCGCTGACCGATTCACCCAGGTTCCGCTGGACGGGGTCGGGCGAATAGAAATGGTGCGGCGTCTGCATCAGCGCCAGCTTGGGATCCTTGTTGAACCAGCCGACGGTGAGTTGCAGGAAGGCGCGGACCGGCACGTGATCACAATCGAAGATCGCGATCAGTTCGCCGTCGGTCTTCTTCATGGCGGCATTCATGTTGCCGGCCTTGGCGTGAAGATTGTCAGCGCGCGTCAGATAGCCGCAGCCCGCCTGGCGCGCGAACGCCTGGAATTCGGGGCGGCGGCCGTCATCAAGGATGAACACCCGGAAGCGGTCGGCCGGATAATCCATGTCCATTGCCGCGTAGACCGTGTTCGCGACGATCTCGAGACTTTCGTTGTAGGTCGGCACATAGACGTCGACGGTGGGCCATTCCTCCGGCGGGCCTTCGGGCTCGATCACCGGCCGCGGCAACTGCCACGCGGTCTGCAGGAAGCCGAGCACGAGAATGATCCAGGCGTAGAGTTCAGCCAGATAGAGGCCGGTGCCCAGGAAGAAGCCGATCGGTGAATCGAAATCGAGCGTCGTCGTCGTCCGCCACACGATGTAGCGCGTCGAGACCAGCAGCGAGAGCGCGGCGATCGCCAGCGTCGCGCGCTGGCCCTTCACGCGGGTCATGATCATGGCGCCGAAGATCGAGACCGCGGCGAAGATCCACTGTTCCTGAAGATCCATCGGCACGGTGATGACGAGGACGGCCAGCGAGCCGACCGCGACCGCAGCGGCCACGCTCAGCGCGAGATTCAGAAGCGACGATTTCCCCTGTTTTGCCATGATGCCCGCCCTATCGCTTCGCCGCGCCGCGCCGGCCGCCGCCATCGGCGTCTTCCGCCTGCAGGGCGGTGCGGCCCAGACGCTGTTCGACCGCGGCGGCAAGCCGGGCGACATCGCCATGGATGATGCTGCTCGGCGCCGCCTTGGTGAGTGGTTCGAACCGGGCCAGCGCTTCGTTCACTGCCTCGTCGCGGCGGACATTGGCGACGAGCGCATCGCCCAGCAACTCGCGCACGAACTTGTTGCTGTCGCGCGAGAGGCGGCGCGTGTCGTCGATCGAATTGAGCACGAACGCGGTCTTTTCCAGCGCCACCGTAGCGGTGCCGGGCACGACCAGCGGCAATGTGGCGAGCGCGGCCGCCTGCGGCATCAGCGTGCAGATGTGGAGGTCGCAGCGATCGTAGAGGATCGACTTGAGTTCGAGATCGCCCGATTCGACATCGACGATGGTGATGTGCTGCGAATTGAAGATCCCGGCATGCCCCGCCGCCAGGGCTTCCCGGAAATCGCGTTCCTGCGCCAGATCATAGCCGTTGAGCAGTTCCACGCCGTGGACGACGGTGACGTCGCCCGGGGTGCGGCTCATGTTCGCGAGGCTCTGGCTCGGCAGGATCGCGAAGTTCAACTTCAGCGCGCCCTGGAAGGTGAAGTCGATCGCGGTCACCTGATGGCCGCGATGCGCGAGCTGGATGGCCAGTTGCGCGGCGAGGAAGCTGTTGCCGACGCCGCCCTTGGGCGAATGGAAGAGAATGAGAGACATCAGTCCTTGTCCGCAAGGCGGCCGAGGAACTGCCGCAGGTTGCCGTTGCGCTCGGCGGGTTCCGGTGTGCCGCCATAGCGGCTGAACAAACCGGTCCGCTGCGGCGCGCGCGTTTCGCCTTGCTGCGCCTGCCCATGTTGAACAGGCGCGCGATCGACCGGACGGCGCTTCGCTTCGGTCCGCCGTTCGCGGACTTCCACGTCGGCACCGCGCAATTCAGTGTCATGGCCACCGATCACGCGTTCGTCGGTCAGCAGCGCTTGAAACAGCGGCCAGAGTTCCATGTCGACGAACTGGTCAGGGAATTCGCGATAGCGAAAATCCTGGCGGTTCAGTCGTTCGAGAAGGCTGCGGGCATCCTGACGCATCGGTGGCTCCGGTGGTTTGCGGGGGCAGCTATGGGTTCAAATGGTTAATAAGCCGTCGATCTTTTGCCCACCCCAAAATTGTGGATCGAAAATGGAGATAACTCGGGCGTGTCCGCAGCGACACAGGTCCGCGGTGCTGCAACGCCAGCGCAACGATACCGTGCTTCGGCTGTTCTCGCGCGTGAACACTGCACGCGCGGGGTTCGGCACTTGGGGGCGAAATGCAGACACTCTGGCTGATCACCAACCCAGCATCCGGTTCGTCGAGCCCTTCAAAATGCGCCGCGATCGAGGCGCTGTTGCATGATCGCGGGTTAACGATTGCGGGGCGCACGGAGTTTCCGGGCGATTCGTTGCCCACTGCAGCAGACCTCGACGCGGCCGGCATCGACCTGGCGGTGTTGTTTGCAGGCGATGGAACGATCAACGCAGCCTTGTGCGCGCTGGCATCATGGCAGGGCGGGTTCCTGATCCTGCCGGGCGGCACGATGAACCTGCTCGCCCGCGCGCTCCACGGAGAGGCCGATCCGGCGGCGATCGTGGCCGCGGCGCATGGTGCGTCGCGTCGCGTCGCACTGCCGATGATCGAAGCCGGGCCGCATCGCGCCTTCGTGGGGCTGATCCTGGGACCGGCGGCGCATTGGTACCGCGCGCGCGAGATGGCCCGCGCAGGGCGGCCGCGGCGGATGCTTTCCGCAGCACTCGGCGCTTGGCGGCGGACGTTCGGACGTGGCATCCGCATCGCGGGCGCGCCGGGGTTGCGCGCGCGCTATCAGGCGGTGTTCGTCCAGCCCGGCGCGACCCGCCTCAGCGTCGCCGCGATCGATGCGCGGGATTGGCGCGCGATCGTCCAACTGGGATGGGACTGGCTCACCGGGGACTGGGTGCGCGCCCGCGCGGTCGACGAAGCGCAGACGGAGGTCCTGCGGCTGGCGGAGGGCAAACCCGTGCTCGCTCTGTTCGACGGCGAGCCGGTGCGGCTGGAGCCTGGCACGCGCATCACCCCCGGGCTCAGCCGGAAGGCATTTATCGCGACCTTGCCGGAGGTTGACGGCGAAGCGGGCTGAACGAGGTGGAGCAACCGGGCCGACCTGCTATCGTTACCCGGCAGCTAGCCGAGAACCAGGGAGCATGATGATGACGACGCGGCCAAGCGGGATCGACGGGGTCGAGATGGTGGTGCTGCCGCCGCTGCGCGACCTGGGGGACGGCTTCAAGGTGCGGCGCGCGCTGCCTTCGGCGCATCGGCGGATGGTGGGACCGTTCATCTTCCTCGACGAGATGGGGCCGGTGACGCTGGACGCTGGCCATGGCCTCGACGTGCGCCCGCATCCGCATATCGGCCTCGCAACCGTCACCTATCTGCTCCGGGGCGAGATATTGCACCGCGATTCGGTTGGCAGCGTGCAGCCGATCCGGCCGGGCGAGGTCAACTGGATGACGGCAGGATCCGGCATCGTCCATTCGGAGCGCAGCGGGCCGGAGGTACGCGCTGCCGGCGGTGCGCTGCACGGGCTGCAGACGTGGGTCGCGTTGCCCCGCACGCATGAGGAGACCGCGCCGAGTTTCGTCCACCACAGTGCGGACGCGATCCCGTCGGCCGCAGCGGACGGCGTCTCGATCAACCTCGTCATCGGCGCGCTCGACGGGCTGGTTTCGCCGGTCGAGACCTTTTCGGAGATGGTCTATGCGGCGATTACGCTGGCGGACGGTGCGCGTTACCGGTTAGGCACCGACCATATCGAGCGCGCGATCTATGTCATCGACGGTGCGCTGACCGTAGAAGGGCAGATCGGCCGCTTCGAGGCGGGCGAACTGGTGCTGCTGAAGCCAGGCGCGGAAATCGTCGTGCGCGGCGATGGCGCGGCGCGGCTGGCGCTGGTGGGTGGCGAGCCGCTCTCCGAGCCGCGCTTCATCTACTGGAACTTCGTCTCCTCCTCGCGCGAGCGCATCGAGCAGGCGAAGGCGGACTGGCGCGAACAGCGCTTCGCGGCGGTGCCGGAGGAGAGCGAGTTCATCCCGCTGCCGCCGGATCCGCCGCTGCCGGTAAGGTATCCGTAGAAAGATCTCCATTCCTCCCCGGCGCGCAGCGTCGGGGAGGACAAGTCAGACTCAATTGTCGCAGTTGAACGGGATCTCGTAGTCGCCATCGTCGAGCTTGTTCAGCGAGGCGCGACGCATCTTCACCTTTTCGCCCCCATAGTTCACCTCGATGTCGCCATCGTCGAACCCGCGGATCGAGCCTTCGCCGTAGTATGCGGTGTAGTAGATCACGTCGCTGGCGGCGAGCAGGCGCTTCTCGCCGATCACCGGGTAGCTCGAATTGTTCGGGGTGAACGTCCAGATCAGGCCGTTGTTGGTCTGCCAGCGCTGACCATCATAATAATAGATCGCGATCGTCAGCGACTTCGTGGCGCACGTATTGGAAACCAGGATCTGGTGCGTGCCGCCGCTGGTATCGGGCGTGGGCGATGGGGTGGCGCCGGCAGTCGACTCGCCAAACGCGCTGATCGGCAGATAGCCGACGCCGCCGCCGGTCGGCAGCGTCTCGACCCAGTCGCTGTTGACCTTGCCGGCCACGATCACGCTGGTGCCCGCGGTCAGCGCGCCGCCGCCCTCGACCGCAGGCGCGCTGCTCGACGGTTCGGTACGCAGCGTCTCGGCGACCGACAGCGTCCGCTCTCCGCTGAACGCGGCGGTGTCGAGCAGCGGCCGGGTCTTCTCGCTGAGGTCGACCAGCGCAACATAGCGGCCGGTCTGCGGGCCATAGCGGATGCGCAGCCATTTGCGGCTGCTGTCATTCTCATCCTCGACGACGACGCCGCTCAGCGAGGTGCCGCGCGGCAAGGTCGTGGTCGGGGTGCCGGCGCGCGCCTTGTCCTGCACGTCCACCTGGCGCACGGCGTAGAAGGTTCGCTCCACCCCGTCGACCATATCGGAACTGTTGTCGGTGACGTCGCCACCCTTGGTGCCGCCCTTCCACCATTCGAGCTGGTCACCAAGCACATAAACCACGCCGCCGATCAGGATCAGCACGGGCAGCAGCAACAGCAGGAACCATTTGGCGGACATGCCGCCGCCACCGCTGCCGCGGCCGTCATGGCCACCACCACCCTGGCCGCCGCCGGAGGTCTGGCGGCCGGACGTCTGGCGCCCGCCATAGGGGTCGGACGTGGCGCGGCCGGGATCGCTGCGCCGTTCGCGCGGTGGTTCGCGATAGACCTCGGTCGCGCGGCCACCGTCGTCATAGGGCTGGCGAGCCCGCGGCTGGCCGGCATCATAGGCGTCCGGCGCCTGCGGGGACTGGTTCCAACCCAGCGATCGGCCGACCCAGCCGGGCGTCATCTCGGTCGCGCGCTCACCCGGATCCTCGTCATAATCGGGGCGCTTGTCGATATCGATGCCGCCGCTGCGCATCACCGACAGCAGTGACCCGAGCAGTGGGAAGGCGTCCGCGCGCATCGCCCGGCTTTCGCTGCCGCGATAGATGGTGACCATCGTGTCAGGGCGGATGCGGCCTTCCTGTACGGCGGCTTCGCACTGTTCGACGGTGTAAAGACGCGCCTGCGACGAGCCGTCGTGAAAGGTGATGAGTGTAAAGTCCTGAGCCATTGTCGATCGGTCAGCCTCGCCCCGGGGTGCGGCGGTCATGAACAGCCGGCTGCACAAAAGGCGGGACCGGCGCTCAAATCAAGCAGGATTTGCCGCAAGGCCGCGATCCTTGATCGTCGGCGCCTCCGGTCCGCCCTTCCGCCGGGCTTCATGGGCGCGCCGCGCCGCCAGCGCCGCACTTTGGCGGTCAGATTCGGTGGATCTGGCGCACCGCGATCGGCACCGGCTCATGATCTTCCGCGGCAGAGCGCAGAAAGTAGCGCGCTCGTCGATGGGGTGACGTTGATGAAACAGGTTTCTCCCGGCAGAAAGCACAGTCTAGATTAAGTTCGAAGCGCGAGAACCACGGGAACCATATGGCGACAGGCACGATCAGCGGGAGCGTCACCATTGCAGACGTGGCGGAACTGGCGGGGGTTTCGATCCGGACCGTCTCGCGCGTCCTGAACCAGTCCACCAAGGTCAAGCCGGCGACGCGCGAGGTGGTGGAGAAGGCGATCGACGCGCTTTCGTTCAGCCCCAGCGCGCGGGCGCGCGGGCTTTCGACCGGCAAATCCTATCTGATCGGCGTCGTCCACAATGAGAGCAACGCGCTGGTGCTCGATGCGGTGCAGCGCGGAGCGGTGCGCGAAACCGGCGCGCGGGGCTATGAACTGGTCGTCCACCCCACGCCGACGGGTGGCGACAGCTCGATCGAGAATGTGCTCCATTTCGTCCGCCGATCGTCGGTGGACGGGCTGATCGTATTGCCGCCGGTATCGGATACCCCGGGGCTGGGTGCCGCGCTGCGCAACGCGGGCGTGCCGGCGTTCGCGATCTCCTCCGTATCCGTCGCAAATTTCACCGAGGTGCTGGTGAGCCCCGAGCGCGAGGCGGCGGCGGATGTCGCGCGCTATCTCCTGGGGCTGGGCCACCGCCGGATCGCCTTCATCTCGGGGCCGAGCGGAGTCCATTCGGCGCGCGAACGGCGATCGGGCTTCGTCACTGCGCTGGCGGAAGCAGGGTGCGGCCTGATCGGTGAGGCGGAAGGCGATTATGGCTTTGATTCGGGAGTCGAGGCCGGGCGGCGGCTGTTGACCCGCGACCCGGCGCCGACCGCGATTTTCGCTGCCAATGACGTGATGGCGGCGGGTGTTCTCAAGGCGGCATCCGGCCTCGGTGTCGCGGTGCCAGGCGGGCTGTCGGTGGTCGGGTTCGATGGCGGCGTGCTAGCGCGGATGCTTACCCCCGCGCTGACCTCCATCCATCGCCCCTATGACGAGATGGCCGAGCACGCCACCGCGGCACTGCTCGACATCATCGAGCACAAGCCGCGGCCATTGGATTACAAGGTCAATCTCGAACTGACCCCGGCGGAATCGACGGCGCCGCCGCCCGAGTGACGGGCAGCGGCGCGGCGCTGGTTCGGTCAGTTCATTTCTCGGTCAAGCGAACGCGGACGCGCCCCACCGCCCAGAACGGCCTGTCGACCATCTTTGCCGCATAAAGCAGCGTGTAGGTGCCGTCATCCTCGGGAACGAGGCCCATCGGCGTGCGCACATCCGCGCTCCAACTGCTGTCGGGGCGGGTCTGGACGACGAGCGCGCGACCCTGATGCCAGCGAATGCCATCGCGCGACACGCTATAGCCGATGCTGTTCGCCGGCTTCGGCGCGACATCGGCCTGGTTGGGGTAATTGTTGGAGTCATAGACCGCGATGTAGTTGCCGTTGGGCAGCTTCGTGACGATTGGATTTTCGATGAACAGATCCTCAATGGGCGAGGGCTGCTCGCTCGGCACGCGCCTCCAGTCGGTGGAGGTCAGGCTGTCGGCGGTCGCCACGCCCACCAGCCAGGGCGAGGGCGGAATGTGGTTATGGCTGCCGTGCAGCGCCACCCATTTGTCGCCGACCTGATAGGGGAAGAAGGAATCGACGCCCTGCTGGCCTTCCCAGCGCGTTGAGTTGATGTCCGGCTTCATCACCACGCCGGCGTCGGTGAAGCGGCCGTTGATCCCGGCCTTGCCCGGCGTATCCGCGACCGCGCGATGGATGGCGCCCTCATAATCCATGTTGAGCGCCTCGCCATGGGCCGGGTTGCCGCCGCGATACGAGACGTAGAACAGGTTCCAGCGCTTTGTTTTCTCATCGAAGATGATCGCCTGGACCCAGTTTTCGGCGTTGAAGTTGGTCGCCGACCGCGCGGGATCGCTGGAGACGATGGTGGTGTCGCGCTTCCATGTGACCGCGTCCTTGCTCGTCCAGTGCGCGATGCGCAGATCGAGGTGCGGGCGACCGAACATCTCGCCGACGAACAGATGATAGACGCCATCAACCTTGACGGTGACGCCGGTTTCGAACCCCGATTTGTTGCCCGCAAGCCCGGCATGGTCGGGCCCGATCACCGGCGTGGTCGATTCGTCGATCACGGTCAGCCGCTCGCTGAAATTGGCGTCGCGAGGATCTAGCTTGTAATTCTGCGCGGGGGCGACGCCGGGCAGCGCGCTCATCCCCAGCGCCGCTGCAGCAATCAGTCGAAAGGCCTTTGCCACAATCTTCTCCCTTGGCATGTCCGTTTTGAAAGCGATCGATCACCCCATAGCGCGAACACACATCATTTGTATGATGTTTTTGCCTGCGCTGGCATGAGCTATGTCGGAGCGGTGCATCAGGGGCGGAGACAGGTATGACGGAAATCGGCGTGGGATTAATCGGCTATGGTCTGGCAGGTCGCGCATTTCATGCGCCGTTCGTGGAGGTCACGCCGGGACTCGCGTTGCGGGCGGTTGTATCGCGCGATGCGGCTAAGGTGCAGGCGGATCTGCCCGATGTGGCGGTCTGCCCGGATGTGCCGACGCTGCTTGCACGCGACGATATCGGGCTGGTGATCGTCGCGAGCCCCGATGATCTGCACGCCGAACATGCGCTCGCCGCGCTGGCGGCCGGAAAGCATCTGCTCGTCGACAAGCCGTTCGCTACCAGCCTTGCCGACGCGCGCCGCGTTGCCGATGCCGCCGAGGCCGCGGGGCGGCTGGTCACCATCTTCCAGAACCGCCGCTGGGATGCCGATTTCCTGACCTTGCAGGGGTTGATCGCCGAAGGGCGTCTGGGCGCCGTCGTGCAGTTCGAAAGCCATTTCGATCGCTGGCGACCGCAGCCCGCTCCGGTGTGGAAGGAAGCGCGGACGGGCGGTGCCTGGCTCGATCTCGGGCCGCACCTGGTCGATCAGGCGCTGCAACTGTTCGGGCTGCCGACCGCGGTATCGGCGGACATTGCGACCTTGCGCGTCGGGGCACCGTCCGCCGATTATTTTCATGTGACGCTCAAATATCCCGACCGCCGGGCGATCCTCCATTCGAGCAAGCTGGTCGCCGAGCACAGCCTGCGCTTCGCGGTTCACGGCACCGGCGGCAGCTGGATAAAACATGGTTTCGATCCGCAGGAGGCAGCGTCGCTGCGGGGTGTGGTGCCCGGTGGCGAGAAGTGGGGGGTCGACTCGGTGCCGGGACGCTTCACCGGGGCTGACGGCGCGAGCGACGAGGTCGCGGGCGTGCCCGGCGACTATTGCCTGTTCTGGAACGCGCTCGCCGCAGCGCTTCGCGGGGAGGGGGCGAACCCGGTGCCGCCGGCCGAGGCGATCGCGGTGATGCGCGTGCTGGATGCGGCACTGCGGAGTGCCGATCTGGGCGGCGAAGTGGTGCTGGCAGACGCCTGATCCCCTGCGTGACGCGGCGCGCCGCGGACAGCGGCAGTGCTCGCTGCCGGCCGTTCGAGGTCGCGCGCCCGTTTCGCGGCACGGAAAGTCTTTCGGCATCAGGCGACAAGTCGCCGACGGGTCGTCTGGCCTAGCGTGATCCCCTATCAACGGCAGGTTCGAAGAAGGAAGCCTCGATGACGGTTCTCACGCTCTCCGAAACGGCGGAGGCTCTGCCCCCGGTCACCACGTCTGCGGCGTGGCGTGGGGATCGGTTGGCCGAGACGGGCGAATGGATCTATCGGCTGAACGACGCGCAGGTCGCCGAGCTCGAGACGCTGGGCACGCGCTTCGTGGAAGCGGATCCGGACCTTCGCACCGTGCAGGCGTCCGACTATCCGCTGGTCGCCTGCGCGGATGCGGTCGAGGAATGGGGCCGCGACGTGGATTATGGCCGCGGCTTCGTGCTGGTGCGCGGGCTGCGCACGCATCTCTATTCGGATCCGCTGTCGGCCGCGATCTACTACATCCTCGGCCTGCACATGGGCGATCCGATCCGGCAGAACGAGATGGGCGACGTGATCGACCATGTCTATGCCACGTCGGACAAGATGATGGACGATCCTACCGCGCGCTCCTCCAAGGTGCGCGACCAGCTCGTCTATCATTCGGACAGTTCGGACATCGTGGCGCTGATGTGCCTGCGTCCGGCGAAGGAGGGCGGGCTATCCTGCCTCGTTTCCGGTGCCGAGATCTACAACGAGATCCTCCGCCGCCGCCCCGACCTGGCGCCGTTGCTGCTGGAGCCGTTCCATTGGGACTGGCGCCGCCAGGATCCGGAGGCGCCGTCCGACACCTACACTTCGCCGATCGTCAGCATGGTCGATGGCGTGTTCAGCATGTACGCGGGCTCGCTCTACATCCTGACCGCGCAGGAATATCCCGGTGTGCCGCAACTGACCGCCGATCAGATCGAGGTGCTGCGGCTGTTCGACGAGATCACGTACGAGCAGGGCATGGCGATCGAGATGGATTTCCGGCCCGGCGACATCCAGTGGCTGTCGAACTATGCCGCGCTCCACGCACGGACGATCTTCTATGATTTTCCCGAGCCGCAGCGTCGCCGCCATCTGCTGCGGCTGTGGCTGAGCCGGGATTCGGGCCGCCCGGTGGTGCCGGGCTTCGGCAAGAACGGCGTCGTCCAGGTGCGAGCCGCGCCGCGTGACGGCGGCGCGGAACATCCGGAAGCCCGCTTCGACATCCGTACCAGTGCGGTGCCGCGTCTGATTTCCTGATCCTTCGGGCGCGGGCGGCGGCATCGGGGGGTGCCGCCGCCCGTTGATCATGCGCCGCCGATGCCTTCGACGATGCGGCCGCTGCCGGCACAATTCTCGCAGGTCTCGCCATCGATTGTGCCGCTGCCGCCGCATTGCGGGCAGATATTCTCGCCGGTGCCGGGGGTGCCGGGGGCAGCGTCGTCGCCGGGATTCAGGGGTTGGTCGGTCATGCGCGCATCATCCTGAGCCTGTTCGAAGGGAGTGGCATCAGGAACAATGATGGGAAGGGCGCGTCGTTCCCGGGAGGTGATCTGGATCAGTGGCAGCACCAACGGCGCCGGGTGCGCCGTTGGTCAACAGAGCCACCGACTTACTTCTTGACCGAGACGCTCGGATCGAAGCCGTCCAGCGCGATGAATTCTGCACGGGTGCGGCAGATCGTCTTCTGGATGCGCGAGCCGGTCAGGTCGGCCTTGATGCAGATCTTCTGGTTCATCGGCAGCGCCTCGGGTGCGGTCGCGGCGTCGACCGCGGCGGGCGTCTCGACGGGCTTGGCGAAGGCGGGGGCGGCGGTCAGGGCGATGGCGCTGATGGCGATCGACAGGCGGGCGATGATCGTGTTGGTCATGGGTCTAACTCCTCGTCTTGAACCTTGGTCTCGGTCCCGATCGGACCTGTCCTATGCTCAGCAAGGGGCGTGCCAGTTTTTGGAAACGGCCGATTTGCCTGGTTTATGGAATATCGAGGGTGCTGCGAGTGGTTCTGGCGACGGAATGATTGGCTAGTAGTTGGTGGGCAATGCTGGTGGTTGGCGATATTTCCTCCCGGCGCGCAGCGACGGGGAGCAAAAATTCTCAAAGCATCGCCTCAACCTCCGCCACCGTTTTCACATCGGCGAAGTTCAGCCCCAGATTAAGCAACGCCGCGTCATGTTCGATATCGGACACCGCGGCGGTTGCGTCGGAAGCGACCACCACCCGGTAGCCCAGCATGTTGCCGTCGCGCGCGGTCGATTCCACGCAGACGTTCGTCAGCGTGCCGGCCACCAGGATCATTTCGATCCCCCGCGCCTCAAGCGCGCGGGCGAGTTGGCCGGCGGGACAGATGAAGGCGCCGTAGCGATATTTGTCGAGGATGACGTCGCCGGCGGCGATCGCCATGCCGTCGTGCAGCGCATGCGGTGCCGCGCCCACACGCAGCGCCTCGATCGCGCGGGCGACATGCGGGTTGCCGCGATCATACTGCCAGTCCGGCATCGCCAGCGGGGGCAGGTCGCTCACCGTCTGGCGTGTCCAGATCACCGGCATGCCGGCGGCACGCGCAACCGCGGCCAGCCGGTTGACCGGGGCCACGATCGCGCGCGCATTGGCGTTGCCGAACACCTCGCCCTCGCTGACGAACGCACGCTGCATGTCGATGACCACCAGCGCCGTCCGGCCGTGGATGATGCGGTCGAAGGCGTTGAGCCCGCGACCGCGCGCGATCGCCCAGTCGGGCAAGGCGAGGGGCGGGTGCATCAGTCGCGATAGGCGGTCGCGAGCGACAGCTCTTCCCAGGTCGCGATCTGCGATTCGACGAAGGCGAACTGGTCGCGCGCATAATGGAGAGCGTCGGCGCCGAGTAGCAGATGGAGCGGCGGCTCGGGCGCGTCGAGTGCGGTCAAGATGGCGGCGGCGGCGAGGTTGGGATCGCCCTTTTCCTTGCCGGTGTTAGACTGCAGGCTGCGCCGGGCGGCGTGGGCGCCATCCTCATAGGCAGCGATTTCGCGTGCCGCGACGTTGAGCGCCTGGCCAGCGAAACCGGTACGGAAGCCGCCGGGGGCGACGTTGGTCACGCGGATGCCGAACGGCGCGACCTCCTGCGCCAATGTCTGGCCGATGCATTCGAAGGCATATTTGCTGGCGCCATAGAGGCCGGTGCCGCCCCACGGCGCGAAGCCGCTGACGGAGGTAATGTTGACGATATGGCCGCGACCGCGCGCCCGCATGCCCGGCAGCACCGCCTGGATCATCGCGATCGGCGCGAAGACGTTGATGTCGAACAAGGCCCGCGCCTCGGCCAGGCTGACCTCCTCGATCGCGCCGACCAGGCCGTAACCGGCATTGTTGACCAGCCGGTCGATGCCGCCGGTCAGCACTTCGGCCTTGGCGATGGCGGCGTGCACCGCCGCCTCGTCGCGCAGGTCGAGCACCAGCGCGTGCGCACGGCCCGGCGCCACCGCCTCGAACGCGGCGCGGCCATCGGCATTGCGGGTGGTGCCGACCACGGTGTCGCCGCGCGCCAGCGCCGCCTCTGCCAAGGTGCGCCCGAAGCCGCTGCCGATGCCGGTGATGAGCCACGTCGTCATGCCATTCCCCTCATTGGATTTGGCCTGCGGCTTAGCCGCTGCCCGCGTCTCCGCTCTTGGTCGAAGCTGTCGCATTTCTTGCGGTCGGGCGCATGGCCGGTGATTCGCGCTTGAACCGCGGGCGCTGCGGGTGTTCCGCTTCGTGCCTGGTTTCGGGAGTGAATGATGGCGGTTCAGGTGGTTGGTTCGGTCAATGTCGATATCGTCGCTTCGGTGGAGCGCATTCCCGCACCGGGCGAGACGGTGCCGGCCAGCGGTGTCGAGCGGCTGGCGGGCGGCAAGGGCGCGAACCAGGCGGTGGCGGCGGCGCGGATGGGCACCGAGACCGCGATGATCGGCGCGGTCGGCGACGATGAGGCGGGCGGCTGGATGCGCGCGCAGCTCGCCGAAGCCGGCGTCGACGTCGCAGGTGTCGGCGTGCTCGCCGGCGCGCAGACGGGCACCGCCTATATTGCGGTCGATGCCGCGGGGGAGAACCAGATCATCTTTGCCGCGGGCGCCAACGCCCGGCTGACGGCGCCTGCGATCAAGCCCGGCGGCGTGCTGCTCGCGCAGCTCGAAACGCCGGTCGATGCGATGGCGCCGCTGTTCGCGGAGGGCGGCCGGCTGCGCATGCTCAACGCCGCGCCACCGGTGCTCGACGGCCGCCGGCTGTTCGGCGATGTCGATGTATTGATCGTCAACCAGCACGAACTCGCCATCTTTCTCGAACTGTCGGTCACCCCGCGCACGGTGGAAGAAGCGCTGGTCGCGCGCCGGCTGATTGGGCGGCCCGACCAGATCGTGGTCGTGACGCTTGGCGCCGGCGGGGCGCTGGCGGTGTGGGCGGATCGTCATCTCCACGTGCCGGCGATGCCGGTGGTACCGGTCGACACGATCGGCGCCGGCGACTGCTTCTGCGGTGCGCTGGCCGCACAGCTCGATGCCGGCGTCACGCTGGAAGCCGCGCTGCCCATCGCCAACGCCGCCGCCGCGCTGTGCACGCAGGTGCGCGGTGCCGCGCCCGCCATGCCGACCCGCGCCGCCGTCGACGCCTTCATTGCACAGGCCGCAACAGAACATGCGCATCCGATCAAGAACCCGGACCTTGCCTGCCTAAGCTAAACCCATTCTCTGGGGAGGCCGCTTTGACGATGTTTACGCCCACCGCCTTCGGTTTGCCGTCCGACACCGGCGGCAAGGATCTCGGCATTTTTCTGCCGATCGCGAATGGCGGCTGGATCCTGTCGCGCAACAAACCGGTGCTCGACGGGTCCTATGCCTATAACCGCAAGGTGGCGATCGCCGCGGAAGAGGCGGGGCTCGACTTCATCATGTCGATGTCCAAGTTCCGCGGCTATGGCGGTGATACCGAGCATTGGAACAGCTCGCTCGACCCGATCGTGCTGATGGCGGCGCTGGCCGAGGTGACCAGTCGGGTGAAGGTGTGGACGACGATCCACACCATCGTCCAGAACCCGGCGGTCGCCGCCAAGATGCTCGCGACCCTGCAGCAGGTCAGCAACGGCCGTGCCGGGCTCAACATCGTTACCGGATCCTACAAGGGCGAATTCGCGCAGATGGGGATGTGGCCGGAGGGCGTCGATCACGATGCGCGCTACGACCTCGCCTATGAATGGATCCGCGCGATCAAGGCGCTGTGGTCCGAGGATTCGGTCACCATGGACGGCAAATATTTCCAGCTCGATCAGTGCGAGAGCTGGCCGAAGCCGGATACGCGGCCCTTCCTCGTCTGCGCGGGGTCTTCCAAGAAGGGCATGCGATTCACCTCGGATGAGCTGGACGCGATCTTCCTCTCGGGCAGCGATTCCGAGGAACTGGCGCGGGCCAGCGCGCAGGCGAAGGCGGATGCCGCCGAACTCGGCCGCACGGTGCGCACCTATTCGATGCTGACGGTGGTGTTCGGCGACACCGATGCCGAGGCGAAGGCGACCGCCGAGCATTTCCGGGAGGGGCTCGACGAGGATGCGCTGAAGGGCATGATGCGCGCCTATGGCTTCCTCGATGCCGAGATCGGCAAGGAGAATGCCTTCGTCAAGAAAAGCCGCTCGGGCTTCATGACCGCGGCGGTCATCGGCACGCCGGCCACCGTGATCGAACAGCTCACCGAACTGTTCGAAACCGCGCAGACCGATGGGCTGATGCTGATCTTCCCGGATTATCTGAAGGGCATCCCGATGTTCGGCAACGAGGTGCTGCCGGTGCTGCGTGAGCGCTTCCCCACCAAGGTGAAGGAACTGGCGCATGGCTGACGCCGTGATCGACCTGCCGCACATCGACGCGGCGCTGCTGCCGCCGATGCTTGATCCCGCGAAGACCGCCCTCGTCGTGATCGACATCCAGATCGACTTCGCCGCGCCCGAGGGATTGCTCGGCCGCGTCGGCGTCGATCTCTCGCCCGCCGAGGCGGCGATCGACAAGTGCGAGGCGCTGGTCGTCGCCGCACGTGGCGTCGGTGCCACCGTCGCGCTGATGCGCGTGGTGACCCGGCCCGAAACCGACAGCCGCGCGCTCAAGACCTTGTTCGCGCGCCGCGGCCGTCCCGGCGAGCAGGCGATCTGCCGCGCGGACGAACCGGGTGCCGATTATTACCGCATCTTCCCCGAACCGGGCGACATCGAAGTCCAGAAGCTGCTCTACAACAGCTTCCACGGCACCGACTTCGACGCACAGTTGCAGGCCCGTGGCATCGATACGCTGGTGATCTGCGGGCTCAGCACGGATTGCTGCGTCGATTCCACCGCGCGGGAGGCGTTCCACCGCGATTATGACGTGTTCCTCGTCTCCGATGCCTGCGCCGCCTACGAACCGGGGCTGCACGAAAGCTCGCTGAGTGCGATGGAAAAGAATTGCGTCCTTCTCACCACCACCGATGCGGTCGTGGCGGCGTGGACCCGATGACCGGCGATGCCGGCGCGCCCGGGGCGGTGCCGGCGCCGGTGGATCTGCTGGTTCGAAACGCCTGGATCGTCACGATGGACGACCAGCGGCGGATCTACCGGGATGGTGCGATCGCCATCACTGGTGATCGGATCGTCGCGGTCGGGCCATCCGCCGAGGTCGAGCATGCCGTCACCGCACGCGAGACGATCGAGGCGCGCGACCGCTTCGTCGTGACCCCCGGTTTCGTCAACGGCCACATCCATATCACCGGGGAACCCATCACGCGCGGCAGCGTGCCCGACGATACGGACTGGCGAACCAATGTGTTCGACTGGCTGATCCCCACCTATCTCGCCCAGACGCCGCAAGAGGAGGCGATCTCCGCGACCTTCGCGGCGCTGGAGATGCTGCGCACGGGCACGACCTGCTTCGTCGAGGCGGGGACGATCGTCGATCTCGGCGCGGTGATGGAGGCGCTCGCCGCCACCGGCATTCGCGGCCGGCTGGGGCAATGGACGCAGGATCGCGCCTTCGTGCCCGGCGATGATCAGGCGGCGCTCACCGCGCGCGCGGTCAGCGGGCTTAAGGCGCAGCTCGCGCGCTATCCAGTGGCGGGCGATCCGCTGCTCGCCGGATGGGTCGGCCTCGTCGGCCACAACACCGCCACCGATACGCTGTGGCGCGAGGCGACGGCGTTGGCGCAGGACAGCGGCGCGGGCGTCACCGCGCATATGAGCGCCGATCCTGCCGACCCGGATTTCTATCTGGCCGAAACCGGTCAGCGTCCGATTTCGCACCTCGCCGCGCTTGGGGCGCTGGGGCCGCATCTGTCGCTGACCCACGGCATCCATCTCGATGCGGCTGAGGTCGGGCTGCTTTCGGACAGCGGCACCAGCATCACCCATTGCCCGATGACGGCGATGAAGGGCGCCTATGGCGCAAGCGCGGTCGGGCTGTTTCCCGAAATGGCGGCGACCGGCGTCAACCTGCAGCTCGGCACCGACGGCAACAACAATGGCAACGCCGCGGACATGATGCGCGCGATGTTCGCCACCGCCGGCCTGTTCAAGGATGCGCGGCGCGATGCCAGCCTGTTTCCCGCATCGAAGATACTCGAAATGGCGACGATCAACGGCGCGCGCGGCGCCCGGCTCGGCCATCTGATCGGTTCGCTGGAGGTCGGCAAGAAGGCCGACTTCGTGCTGCACGACCGCAACCGGCCGGAGTGGCGGCCGCTGCTCAATGTGCTCAACCAGCTCGTCTATTCGGCGGACGGGCGCGGCGTGCACAGCGTCTGGGTCGATGGCGTGCGCGTCGTCGACGATTATCGCTCGACCTTGATCGACGAGGAAAAACTCTATGCCGAGGTCGAGGCGGCGGGCGGCGCGGTGCTGGCACGCGCGGGCATGAGTGTGCCCTGCGTCTGGCCGGTGCTGTGATGGGGCGCGGTCGCGTCCTGCTCGCCTGCACGGTCGGCAATGCGGTCAGCGTCACGCCCGCGGTCCATGCGGTGTTCGGGCTGTTCCTCGTGCCGCTGTCCGACGCGTTCGGCTGGCCGCGCGCGAGCATCTCGGTGGTGCTCGGCATCCTCGCCGCCGGTGGCGCGCTGATCTATCCGCTGGTCGGCCGTTATGTGGACGGCCATGGCGCGCGGCGCGCGCTGATCATCGGCATCATCGGCCTGGCACTGTCGATCGCCGCGCTGGCGCTGACCAATGGCAGCCTGGTGCAGTTCTACGCGACCTTCGCGATGATCTCCGTCTTCGGCGCGATCGGCGGTACCCCGATCTTCCAGAAGGTCGTCGCCGACTGGTTCGATCAGGGGCGGGGCACCGCGCTTGGCATCAGCGCAGGGGTGGGCAATGGCGTGGGGTCGGTGATCCTGCCGGTGCTCGCGGCCACGCTGATGGCGGCCTATGGCTGGCGCAGCGCCTATCTCGGTATCGCCGCCGCCATGCTGCTGGTTGCGGTGCCGGTGCTCGTGCTGTTGCTGCGTGATCGCAGTACCGCGGGCGGAACCGGCGAGGGAGAGGCGCAGGCAGGGCTGGCACTCGCGGAGGCGGCGCGGCTGCCGGCCTTCTGGCTCACATTGATCGCGATCGCCTCGGGTGCGGGCTGCACGACCGCGATCTTCAGCCATGTCGTGCCGATCCTCGGCGATCGCGGCTTCGACGTGGCGACCGGCACAGCGGTGGTCAGCGTCTTCGCGCTCGTCACCTCGGGTTGGCAGATCGCCACCGGCCGCATCCTCGACAAAGTGCCGACGCCGCGGATCGTCGTGCCGATGTATCTGATGGCGGTGGCCGGCCTCGCGCTGCTGCAACTGGGGCAGGGCATGGCGGCGCTGATCGTCGGCGGCGTGCTGCTCGGCATCGGCCTCGGCAGTCAGTTCGGCGCCTTGCCCTATTTTATCGCGCGCTATTTCGGGTTGCGCTCCTTCGGCACGATCATCGGCGCGATGTATTCGGCGGTGATCGTGGCGCAGGGCTTCACGCCCGTGCTGCTGGACGCCGCGTTCGACGCGCAGCAGACCTATGCGCATGCGCTGGTCGCGGCGGGCGCATGCCTGATCGTCGGCGCGCTCTTGCTGTTGCTGCTGCCGCGCTTCGATGACCGCGCCGCTCCGGCCGATAAACTCGCCTTCCACGGCGCCTGACAGGAGATACAAGATGGCCGACGGTCCCGACCCGGCACAAGAGCGCATGATCGATCCTGCCTTCTGCAATCCTGCGAATGCGCCCTATCAGGTGACGGCTGAGGAACGTGACGCGATCGCGGCCGCGATCGACACCGACGAACTCGTCGAACTGGCGCTGACTCTCGGCAACATCCCCAGCCGCTCGCGCGAGGAAGCGGCGGCCGCCGAGTTCGTCCATGGCTGGATGGGGCGGGAGGGCTTCCGCCCGCGCAAAGTGGGGGCGACGCCCGAGCGGCCCAATGTCATCGGCGAATATGGTGGCCAGGGGCGGGGCGCCAACCTGCTGTTCACCGCACATCTCGATACCGAGAGCCCGTCGAACATGCCGGAGCAGAACGCGTTCCGCTATCGCGAGTCGACCCTGGCCGATCCCGAATGGACGCAGTGCTGGCTGGAGGATGGCCGGCTGCGCGGTTACCCGATCTCCAACGATCGCGGCCCGATGTCCTGCTTCCTGATCGCCGCCAAGGCGCTGAAGAAGGCCGGCATCGGCCTTGCCGGCAAGACGTGGCTCACCGCCTGCCCGGGCGAGATCGGGCCCGAGCCGATCGAGGAATTTTCCGGTATCGGCTTCAACGGCAAGGATATCGGCGCGCATTACCTGTTCCACCACGGTGGTGTCGCGCCCGATTATGCGATCGCCGCGGAGGGCACCGATTTCGGCCTCACCTCGCAGGGCTGCGGCTATGCGCTGTTCCGCATCCGTGTGTTCGGGCGTGGCATGTTCACGCCGATACTCGACGCGCCGGTCGACGCGCGCCAGCATCCCAACCCGATCTATCGGCTGGGTCCGGTGATCGACGCAATCCACGCCTGGAGCCTCGCCTTCGAACGCGACTCCATCCTTGATACGGTTGGCGGGCGATCGGTGCCTAAGGTCCAGCTCGCCTCGGTGCGCGGCGGTATGCCGATCGACTTCGGCGCGGGGACCGAGGTGTGTGCGCTCTACCTCGATGTCACGCTCAACCCGCGCCAGAAGGCTGCCGACGCCTATCACGGGATCGTCGAAGCGATGCGCGGCGTGGATGTCGAGGAGTTCGACGTCGAGGCGATGGTCGTCCGCCATGGCTTCGAGGCGGATGTCGGCGCGGTGGCGCCGCTCGTCGGCGCGGTCGATGCCGCCACGCGCCTCGCGCGCGGTACGCCGGTGGACCTTGCCCATCCGGTCTATGCGAGCATGTGGCGCGATCATAACGTCTTCAACATGCACCGCGTGCCCGCGATCACCACGGGCATGCCGCGCTGGCGGCCGACGCCGGAAGACATGGCGTCGAGCGCGCTGGTCTATGCATTGACGATGCTCGCAGTGTGCGGGCGGGCTGAGGGCACCGGCATCGGCAGCGGCACGACCAGCGTCTACGGGGATGAGACGCCGTTCTGATCTCATGGCCGCCACGCGCAGGCCCGCCCACCAAATCGCCATGCCGAATGCCAACCCGATGTCGCCGATGTGCAACGGTTGCGGCTGTTTCGACCAATTGCGACAATTTGCGACATTTTCCGCATCGGTCGCCACAATCGCGCGACAAGTCGCCGGTAACGCTCTGCCATCGGTAAAAGGTGGGATGGCGTATGCGGCTTTTGGGTCGGGTGTTGATTGCGGCGTTGGCGGCTGGCGTATCGCCAATGGCGATGGCCCAGATCAGTGCCGAGGTACCGCCGCCGGAGCAGCCGGCGGACGCGACCGATCCCGAGGCGGCGGACGAGGAGGCCGGCGAAGACATCGTCGTCACCGGCGCGCGTGAACGCGGATCGGTCGTCGGCAATGTGAAGCCGGAACAGCAGCTCAGCAGCGCCGACATCCGTTCCTATGCGGTCAGCTCAATCGCCGAACTGATCACCGAACTCGCACCGCAGACCAACGCCGCCAGCGGCGCGCCGGTGATCCTGCTCAACGGCAAGCGCATCTCCGCCTTCGCAGAGATCCAGGATATGCCGCCCGAGGCGATCGAGCGCGTCGATATCCTGCCGGAAGAAGTCGCACTCTCATATGGCTATGCCGCCAACCAGAAGGTGGTGAACATCGTGCTTCGCCGGCGCTTCCGCGCCGAGACCGCGGAACTGCGCGCGGGCACCACCACCGATGGCGGCCGTGAGAATGGCAAGGTGGAGGCAGGGCTGCTGCGCATCCGCAACGACAACCGCTTCAACCTCGATCTCGAATATTCGCGCGCCACGCGACTGCTGGAAAACGAACGCGGCATCACCGCCGCCGCGCCCTCGCGGCCCTTCTCGCTCACCGGCAATATCACCGCGCCCGACGGCGACAGCGAAATCGATCCGGCGCTGTCCGCGCTCGCCGGCGCGCCGGTGACGGTGGTGGCGGTGCCCGGATCGGCCGCGCGCAGTACGCCGTCGTTGGCGGCGTTCGTGCCGGGCGCCAACCAGACCTCGGTCAGCGATGTCGGCCGTTTCCGCACGCTCAGCCCCTCGACGCAGAACCTTGCGGTCAACGCGGTCTATGCGCGGCCGCTGGGCAACGGCATCTCGGCCTCGGTCAATGCGCGCTTCGAGATCATCGACAGTGATTCCCTGCAGGGCCTGCCCGGAGCCTCGCTGCAACTGCCCGGCGGCAGCCCCTTTTCTCCCTTTGCGGATACGACGCAGCTCTATCGCTATATCGACAGCGCCGGGCCGCTCGGCCAGAGCACGCGCGGCCGCACCGGCCATCTCGGCGTGGCACTCAACGGCCAGATCTCTACCTGGCAATGGTCGTTCACCGGCGCCTACGATATTTCGGAATCGAAGACGCGCACCGATCGCGGCATCGATACCAGCGCGCTGCA
Organism: Sphingomonas zeicaulis; assembly: GCF_050433225.1. Classification (NCBI taxonomy): domain Bacteria; kingdom Pseudomonadati; phylum Pseudomonadota; class Alphaproteobacteria; order Sphingomonadales; family Sphingomonadaceae; genus Sphingomonas; species Sphingomonas zeicaulis. The sequence goes on from NZ_JBNPXQ010000001.1 coordinate 532,049, forward strand.
GGCGGCGATCCTGGCGGGCGACCCCACCGTCAATCCCTTCGCGGCGATCCCGACCAGCCTGCTGGGCGACACCAGCGTCGATCGGGCGCGTTCGACCACTTCGGGGCTCGTCGGCGATCTGCTGCTAACCGGCGCGCTGTTCACCTTGCCGGCGGGCAAGGCAACCACCAGCGTGCGCGTCGGCGCGTCGAGCAACGATGTCGAGAGCCGCTCGGTACGGTCGGGCGTGGAGCGCAACGCCGACTTCTCGCGCGATATCGTCAACGGCCAAGTCAACATCGATCTGCCGATCACCAGCCGCCGCAACGGCGTGCTCAGCGCAATCGGCGATTTCGCGCTCAACGCCAATGCCGCGGTCGAGCATCTTTCCGATGCGGGCACGCTCAACACCTATGGCTATGGCCTGCGCTGGACGCCGATCACCCAGATCCGCCTGATCGCCTCACGCACGCATGACCAGAACGCGCCAACCGGCCAGCAGGTCAACGCGCCGCAGATCGTGACGCCTAACGTGCCGATCTTCGACTATGCGCGGGGGGAGACCGTGTTCGTATCGCAGATCGGCGGCGGCAATCCGCTGCTGACCGAAAGCGAACGCACGGTCACGCGCGTCGGGCTGACGGTGAAGCCGTTCGACAAGCCGGACCTGACGTTGACCGCGACCTATACCGATCGCCGCACCGACAATCCGATCGCGGCTTTCCCCACGCCCACCCCGCAGATCGAGGCGGCCTTTCCCGATCGCTTCCTGCGTGACGCCAGCGGCGCCTTGATTCAGGTCGATGGCCGGCCGATCAACTTTGCCAACGCGCGCAGTTCGCAGCTCCGCTGGGGCTTCAACATGTCGATACCGCTGAAATCCTCGATTCAGAAAAAGATCGAGGCGTGGAGGGAGGCTGGCGGCAAGCGTGAGGACATGCCGGCGGACCTGCGCGCGATCATGGGCAACCGCCGACGTGAGCGCGGTCCCGAAGGGCAGGTGCCGCCCAACCAGGCCGATCGCGAGCGCGGCGGGCAGGCTGGCGAAGGCCGGGGCGGCGGCCCCGGTGGTCCGGGTGGTGGCGGCTTTGGCGGTCGTGGCCCCGGCGGCGGCTTCGGCGGCGGGCGCGGCCCCGGTGGCGGTGGCGGCGGCCGGCTGCAGTTCGCGCTGTTCCACACCTGGCATTTCATCGAGCGGATCGAGATCGATTCCTCGCTGCCCGCGCTCGACCTGCTCGATGGCGATGCGACGAATTCGAACGGCGGCCAGCCGCGGCACGAGCTGCAGGGGCAGTTCGGCTATTCGAACAATGGTCTCGGCGCGCGGATGAGCGTGGAATGGCAGAACGCCACACGCGTCGATGGTGCGCTGGGCGGCAACGACACGACACTGCGCTTCGGCAGCCTCGCCACGGTCGATCTGCGGCTGTTCGCCAATCTCGGCCAGATGCCCACGCTGGTGCAGAAGCACCCCTTCCTGCGCGGCGCACGCGTCTCGTTGTCGATCGACAATATCTTCAACCAGCGCCAGTCGGTGATCGACGAAACCGGCGCCACCCCGGTGCGCTACCAGCCCGCTTATCTCGATCCCTTGGGGCGCGCGATCAGCATCAACTTCCGGAAATTGTTCTGAGGCGTGATTGTCCTCTCCGTTTCGGGGAGGACGCATCCGGCGGTTGGCAAATGCCTACCCGCCCAGTCCCGCCGACACATAGACAAACGCTCGCCGACCGGATTCCAGCGTCACCGTGATCCGCGCATAGTCCGCCCCCTCATAGGCATCGGCTGCATGGAGTTCCGCCGCCGTCATCGCAAGCGCGATGCCGGGAACACAGTCATCGGCATTGCCGCGATGGAGGATCGGATAGGTCGTGCCGCCGATCAGGATTGTGCCTGGAACATAGCCGGACAGCGCATCCGGATCGCCTTCAAGCCCGCGCCCGAACAGCCGCTGCTGCACCGCGGGGTCGCGTAGGGTTCCATAGGCGAACAGCCGGCAGGATTGATCAGCCAGGACCGATCCGCTCGACCGAAAGGACTTCGTTCCCATAAACCACGCCTTCCACCAGCACCTGCCGTTCGACAAGGTGCAGCGGGATGCGATCCATCTCGAGCCAGATCTCGCTGCCGTCGTGCCGGCGAAGCGCGTAGCACCACTGCTTGTAGATCAGTTCGCCGGACTGCCGGCAACGCGCGCTCGTCTTCACGCCCGCGGTCAGCAGAGGGTCTGCGATCCTGTTTTCCATCGGACAACCTCCAAGGAAACCTCAGTGTCATCCTCTCCTGCCGCTGAAACTATCCGGAAGGCGGTGGTTGGCAAGGGGCCCGGGCGGAACGCCGGCCAACCGTGGCGCATGTGTCACAGCCGTGGGTGCCGGGCAAAAAAATGGCCGCCCGGAGGCGGCCTTTTAAGTTCTAGGAGAGGATGCCTGAAAGGCAGGTTCGTTGTGCATCGCAACATTCGCTTTTGCAACCAGAAAGTAGGTTTCTGTGACGGATTTGCGACGATCCGTTGACCACCGACGGTGGTTGGCCGCGTAAATGCTACCGGTAACAGCTGTACCGCCGCGAAATCCCACATTGCGGTGCACCCAAGCTGTATCGCCAAGGTGCAAATCGCCGAGCGGAGCATGACGAAGCGGACCCTGAGCCGCCGGGACGCAGACGAAACGAATCATATGCTTTCAGAGGGTTGGCGTGCTCAGCTCGAAAGCTGGATACTGAGCGGCATGATGAGCAGCCGCCTTTCCGGCATGTTTCATAACATGACAAACGGAAAGTCCTATGCCTCCAAGCGCTTGATGGCCGAATGCGACAGGAGGACAGAGCATGACCCATAACCTCATCCGGCCGTTGATCGCCTGCGGCCTTGCCGGTGCCGCGATCATGGTTGGCGGATGTTCGTCCGGCGCGACGCGCGGTGGCCTGATCGGCGGCGCGGGTGGCGCCGTCGTCGGCAAGGTCACTGGCCTCGGCACCACCGAAGGTGCGCTGGTCGGTGGCACGGCCGGCGCGATCATCGGCGATCGGGACGATGATCGCGATCGCGATCGGGATCGTCGCAAGCGTCGCCGCAATCGCTGATCAGCGCAGCCGGACCGACATAAGCGACATCAAGATGCGCTTCCCGGCCATGTGCCGGGAAACGCTTGGCTTTTCTCCCTGCGCCTGAGCTGCATTATTTGCCCGCGGTAGCATATTGCGGTGGCGCCGCGTCTTCACGTGCCACAGAACGTCGCCATCACCCGTTCGTCCGGCCGTGGCGGCGTCTGATAATCTGCATCCGCGGCGCGTTCTTCGAACGGTACGGCAAGCACCTCGACGAGCCGCTCGAACGGGGCGAAATCCTCGTTGTCGACGGCGGCGCGGATCACTTCTTCGACGCGATGGTTGCGCGGGATATAGGCCGGGTTGGTCCGGTTCATCGCCGCTGTCCGGGCAGCGGGATCCTGCGGATCGTCGGCCAGCCGTTGCCGCCATCGATCCAGCCACGCGTCCGCCGCGGTGGGATCCACGAACAATTCGCGCACCGGTTCGGCCGCGTCGGGCGCCTGCGCGGCGGCGAGGCGCCGGAAGAACAAGGTGAAGTCCACCTGGTTGGCGGTCATCGTCGTCAGAAGGTCGCCGGCGAGCTGGGCGTCGCTGTTGCGTTCGGCGGCCAGTCCCAGCTTGCGTCGCAATCCTGTCTGATAGGCCGCCTCGAACTGCGGGCCGAACGCCTCCAGCGCATCCTCGGCGATCTTCACCGCCTTCTCGGCGTCGGGATCGAGCAGTTCGAGCAAGGTTTCCGCCAGCCGCACCAGATTCCACAAGGCGATCCGCGGCTGGTTGCCGTAAGCGTAACGGCCATCCCGATCGATCGAGCTGAACACCTTTTCCGGATCATAGACATCGAGGAATGCGCAGGGACCATAATCGATGGTCTCGCCGGAGATCGACATATTGTCGGTGTTCATCACGCCATGGATGAAGCCGATATGAAGCCAGCGCGCGATCAACGCGGCCTGTCGGGCGATCACGCCATCGAGCAAGGCGCGATAGGGTTGGGGATCGTCCGCCGCCTCGGGATAATGCCGGGCGATGACATGGTCGGCGAGCAGCCGCAGCGCTTCCTGATCCCCGCGTGCCGCGAAGAATTGAAAGGTGCCGACGCGGATATGGCTTGCAGCGACGCGGGTGAGGACTGCGCCGGGCAACACCAGTTCGCGCATCACGCTGTCCCCAGTCGTCACTGCCGCCAATGCGCGCGTGGTCGGCACGCCGAGCGCGGCCATCGCCTCGCTGACGAGATATTCGCGCAGCACCGGCCCAAGCGCAGCGCGACCATCGCCACCGCGCGAGAAGGGGGTACGGCCGCCGCCCTTCAATTGCAGATCGCGCCGGCGGCCGTCGCGGTCGATCACCTCACCCAGCAGGATTGCCCGACCATCGCCCAGTTGCGGCACGAAATGACCGAATTGGTGGCCCGCATAGGCTTGCGCGATCGGCTGGGAACCGATGGCAACGTCCCGCCCCGACAGGATCTGCAGTCCGGCCTCGCTCGACAGCGCCTCCGGATCGAGGCCAAGCTGTTCCGCCAGAGGGCGGTTGAGGCGGATCAGCCGCGGCGCGGGCGACTTCATCGGCGCGACATGCGCGTAGAAGCGGTCGGGCAGGCGGGCGTAGCTGTTGTCGAACGGCAATGTCAGGGTCACGGGCACCTCGGCTTTCCGCCGAGGTGGCGACTGCGCGCCCGTGGCGCAACCCCGTCGCTCGGGTGTAACTATCGCGTCCTCGATCCGGCGCATCGGGGCTTGTCATTATGTTCGCTATTTGTTCTCATGCGGCATGGACCAGAGACTCGATACCCGCCGCCTTTCCACGATCCTGCGTGACGCGCCTGCCTGGGCGCGGCTGGGGCTGACCTTGCCAGATCCGGGGCTGCGCGAACGCGCCGCGGATGCGCTTGCCGCCACCATCGTCAGGCGGATGGGTGAAGCGTCAGCCGCGCCAGAGCAAGAGGATCGCGACCAGCTCCCCCTGCTTTAAGGTGTTCTGTCAAAGGATTTTCTCTAATCCTTGGAACGATTTGCGCTGCCGGACGCTTTACCGATGATCATCAACGAGAGGCGGAAATGGCCACGGCGATGCTTGCGCGAAGGGAAGTTGAGATGTTGGCGGAAAACGAGAAAGCCTATCTTGAACGGCGGGAGCGCGAATGCCTCGCTATCGCCGAGCGCACCAACAATCGTGGCACCGCCCGCGTCCATTTCACGTTCGCGAAGCTTTATCGTCAGGAATTGGAGAGGCTGTGATGTGACGTTCTCCCCGGCGCGCAGGGTCGGGGAAGAGACTATCCTCGCAGCGGATGGTAGAGGCCCCGGTTCGGGACTGGTTGATCGCATCGCAGCAAGGATGTCGGCGCTGATCCGGCCCCGCGATCAAAGGCTTTGCCGTTGGCGCCCGTCCCCAAGCAGAGGTCAGGGGAAGCAATAGGAAAAATCAATCCACCCGCATGCCATGCGGCCTCTGCGCCATGTGCGCGAGGTTGCGATTGTGCGTTTCGATCTCATCGATCGTGGGGGCGCGCCAGCCCGCAGTCGCGCGGACCAGCATCGTGCCGCAGCGGCGGCACGGTGCCCAATAATCTTCCATATCGTGCCGCGCGCGCTGACGGTTGGCATCGTGGCCGACGATCCGGCACAGCAGGTTCATCGGTGATCCTCGGGTTTCAAGCGCGGCCATGCGCTGCACCGCGGCCAGCGGAGAAGGCGACGACGCCGGCCCTATCCTTGCCGTCCTCCCGCTCGGCAGGCCGCCCGTCCCGACTTGCGGTCGGAACGTCTCCGGCGAATGCGGATCTGATCAATTCGAACATGATCTCTTTCGTCGGTGAGTCCGCGAGGGACAGCGGTCGAGCGATCGGGAGGACGTCTGATCCGGCGACAGACGATGATGCCGGCTCAGCAGGGAAGGATAGGCGTCGGCCCATATGATGCGACTCCGAGGGGCTTTGTCCAAAGGCTCGGCGCCCGTCCTAGCCGTGGGCGGCACACGCAGGCGTGACCACCACATTAAAATATGTTCACGTCGCCGTACCGCACGCCGCCCCGCCCCGTGACGGCAACAGCCGATTACAGCCTGATGACATGACGCGTTTGTAACGGGTAGAACTCCATCCGATGGGCTATGCAGCGACTATGGATGCGCATTTTGCTCCGGCGCGGCAGCCGGTCCCGCGATGACCGGCAAGATCCTGCTCGTCGAAGACGATGCCGCCACCGCAGAGTTCGTCGCCAAGGGTCTCGATGAGGCCGGCTATACCGTCGATCGCGCTGAGGATGGTCGCACCGGCCTGTTCCACGCCACCGACGGCGGCTACGACGCGATCATCCTCGATCGCATGCTGCCCGGCATGGATGGCATGGCGGTGCTCGCCGCGATCCGCGCCGCGGAAATCAGCACGCCGGTGCTGATCCTGTCTGCGCTGGGCGCGGTCGATGCGCGCGTCGAAGGGCTCACCTCAGGCGCCAACGACTATCTCGTCAAACCCTTCGCCTTCGCCGAACTGCTCGCGCGATTGCGGCTGCTGATCCGCGCGCAGGCGCCGGCGGCGGGGCGTCAGGTCACCCGGCTCGATTGCTCGGGGCTGGAGATGGATCTGCTCTCGCGCAAGGTCCGTCGGGACGGGCGCGCGATCGACTTGCAACCGCGCGAGTTCCGGCTGCTCGAATTCCTGCTGCGCCACAAGGATCAGGTCGTCACCCGCACGATGCTGCTCGAAGGAGTCTGGGAATATCATTTCGATCCGGGCAGCAACGTGATCGACGTGCATGTCAGCCGCCTGCGCCGCAAGATCGACGACGGCTTCGCGGTGCCGCTGCTGCGCACGATCCGCGGTGCCGGCTATATGCTCGGCCCGGTCGACGCCTGAGCGCCGGTGCCGCGCTTCGCCCTGCGCCTGATCCCCAGATCGACGATCGGGCGCATCGCGCTCGCCTCTGTGGGCGTGCAGGTGCTGACGACGGGCGCGGCGCTCTTTTCGATGCAGGTCGTCACCGAACGCGCGCTGGACGAGGGCGCGCGGTCGTTCGTCGTCGAACTCAACCAGGATCTCGACGACGCCTATGAGCGGGGCGGCCGCGGCTGGCTGGCCGCGGCGATCGAGCGCCGCATCCAGACGGTGGGGCGGCGGGACGCGGTGATCGCGCTGGTCGACGATGATCGGCTGGTCGCCGGCAACCTGCTCGACTGGCCCCGGGGCGAGGTGGTCTCCGGCGGCATCCACCGGGTGACGCTGCGCCGGCGGGAGGCGCCAATGGCCGAACCGATGCTGGTGATCGTCACCCGGCTGCCCGGTGGCGAGCGGCTGGTCGCGGGGCAGACGCTGGAGGAACAAAGGCGCCTCGGGGATCGCACCCGCCGCGCCTTCGTCGTCGCGCTGCTGCTGGGCGCGCTGCTCGCGGCGGCGGGCAGCCTGCTGCTCGCCCGGCTGATCGGCCGGCGGGTGGATCATGTCGCCGAGGTCGCGGCGCAAGTGGGCGGCGGCGACCTTGCCCAGCGCGTCGCGCTCAGCGGCAGCGGCGACGCGTTCGACCGGCTCGCGCTGGCAATCAATGCAATGCTCGCGCGCATCGAATCGCTGGTCGCCGAGCTGCGCCTCGTCACCGACTCGCTGGCGCATGACCTGCGCTCTCCCGTCGCGCGGTTGAAGTCGCGGCTGGAAGGCGCGGTGCGCGACGTTTCGGACCCGCGCGCGCAACTGGCGCTCGGCGCGGGGGTGGAAGAGGCCGACCGGCTGCAGGCGATGCTCACCACCGCCCTGCAGATCAGCCGCGCCGAAGCGGGCATCGGCCGCAACCAGTTCCGCACCTTCCTCGCCTCCGAGATGATCGGTGACCTTGCCGAGGTCTACGGTCCGCTGGCGGAGGATCGCGGCGTTGACGTGCGCGTCCACGCCGATCCGCCGGTGCGCGTCTCCGCGCATCGCGAACTGCTCGGGCAGGCGATCGCCAATCTGATCGACAATGCGCTCAACCATGCCGAAGGCGCGAGCCTGCTCGACCTCGCCATCGAACGGCGCGGGGAGGATGTGCGCATCACCGTTGCGGACAACGGCCCCGGCATTCCCGAGGACCGCCGCGGCGAGGCGTTGCGCCGTTTCGGCCGGCTCGATGCTGCCCGCCAGGCGAGCGGTGCAGGCCTCGGCCTCTCGCTGGTCGCGACCTTGGCGCACCTCCATCGCGGTCGGCTGGAGCTGGACGATAACCGTCCCGGACTGGTCGTGCGGCTGATCCTGCCGATTGCGGTGGATTAGGACCGAGGGGGGGAGCAGCGTTCCCCAAAGCGCAGTCAGGCCCGCCCGGGGGCATGAACCGGGCGGGCCTGTGGGGTGAAGAGCGGATCCGGACGGGTGGCGATGCGGACCCCCGCCGGACGGACCGGGATCAGTTCTTCTTCGCGTCGTTCGTCTTGTGCTTGTGGACGTGGGTCTTGCTGGTCTCGGTCTTGGGCGCCTTGGTCTTGGCAGCCATCGCCGGCGCCGCGACCAGACCAAGCACGGCGACGCCGAGGCCGATCGTCTTCGCGAATGACGTCATCAACACACTCCTCTTCCTGCCGGCACCGCGCCGGTCCGGGGGTGCCGCTCGGGCGGGCGGGTGGTCGGGGGCTGACGAGGCCCGCTCCGTCCGGCGGCAAGGGCTTGATAGACAACCGCACCCGACCGAAGCATGGCCGCGGCGTGAAATCTTTGTCATTTCAGCCGCAGCGGCAGCCCGGCGGCGATGAACTGGACTTCGTGCGCGGCCGCGGCGACCGCCTGGTTGATCCGCCCGGCAATGTCGCGGAAGCGGCGCGCCAGCGGATTGTCCGGCACGATCCCCAGCCCAACCTCGTTGGCGACCAGCAGCACCGGCCCGGCCGCCGCTGCCAGGGCCGCAACCAGCGCTTCGGCCGCCTGCGCGCCTTCATCATCTGCACGATCGGCGAGGAGCAGGTTGGTGGCCCAGAGCGTAAGGCAGTCGACCAGCAGCACGCGATCGGTCCGCGTCTCAATAGCAACGGTCTCGGCCAGCGCGAGCGGCGCCTCGACGGTGCGCCAGCGCGCGCCGCGATCATCACGATGGTGAGCGATGCGCGCCGTCATTTCGTCGTCGAAGGCTTGCGCGGTGGCGACATAGACCAGGTCGCCCGGCAACGCTTCGGCACGCTGCTGGGCGTAGCGGCTCTTGCCCGAACGGGCACCGCCGAGAACGAACAGGATGGGCGCGGACATGGTGCCGCCCTAGGTCCGGACCCAAGGCGGCACAACCTGGCTTCGTTCAGCCGTTGATGCGGATCTCACCCACGCGATGGCCGCGCGCCTCAAGGCGTGCCTTCAGCGCTTCGCGCTGCTTCTCGGCATCCTCGCCCCGCGCGTCGATATCGAGCATCAGCCCGCCGGCATCGTCGCGCGCGATCACCGCCTGGGTGGCCAGCCAGCGCGTGTCGCTCATCGTCAGCAGCGTCTCGCCGCCGGTGGCGCTGGTCGGCATGTCCATGCGCGCGACGATGTCGGCGAAGCTTGCCGAGAGAGCCGCCGAGTGCGGTGCGCTCACCGGTGTAGGATCGGCGGCCGCGACAGGCGCACTCTGCTGGGGTGTCGCGGCGGCGGCCTCGCTAACCTTTGTGTCCGCGGCGATCTGCTTGCCCTTGCGGGGGTGCTCGCCATGGCCTTCGAACGCCTGCTGCCCGGTGACCGGCGGTTGTGCGTGACCGTGCGTCGGGGCAGGTGTTTCGCCACTGAAGCGCTCGGTTGCGCCGGAGCCGGCCTTGCGGCGCTTCGCCATCGCATCCTCGAAACGATCGCGCAGTTCGGGTTCGGGTTGTCGCTTCGATCGCGCATGCTGCGGCGGCGAGGCGGGGCGCGCGGGGGGCTGGTCGATCGGGATCATGCCCATGCCATGCCTCCCACCGTGGCGCGACGCTCATTGGCCTCGTCGGACGCGCGACGGTCACGCGCGCGGCGTTCGCCGCTGCGGATCTTGCGGACCAGCGTTTCCAACGCGTCGAGCCGTGCCTGCGCCCGCATCCATAGACGGCGGGTCGCGGCGACCCGTTCCAGCGCCTCGCCCAATGCTTGGCTGGCGGTGGCGAGCAGGCGATGCGCGTCGCCCAACCGCTGCTCGCAGGCGGTGACGAACATCCGCACCAACTCGTCGGCGGGCCGACGCGCGCGGTCTTCGATCGCGCCGTCGAGCGCCGCATTGGCCGCGATTCGCCCCTGCTCGGCGCGCAGCCGTGCCGCGCTGGCGCGCTCGGCGGCGGCGACCGCCTCGGCGGCGGCACGCGCGGCGCGGTCGAGATCGCGCACGCGCAGCGCCTGCAGCTTTTCGATCCGGCAACTGGAAGCTGTCATCCGTCGAATCCTCTCAACAAGGCCAATGTCGTCGGCAGCGCGACCCGTTCGTCGAGCGGCTGCCGCAGGAAGGCATCCAATGCCTCGCGCTGCGCCAGCGCCCGGTCGGCGGCCAGATCCTGGCCCGGCTTGTAGTCACCGACCTGCAGCAGGATCTCGATCTCGTCGAGCTTGGCGAGGTGGGTGCGCAGCGCATTGGCGGCGGCGCGTTGCTCGGGCCCGGTGAGTTGACCCATCAGGCGGCTCTGGCTGGCGAGGATGTCGATTGCCGGATAATGGCCGCGCGCCGCGAGCTTGCGGGACAGATAGATATGGCCGTCGAGCAGCGAGCGTACTTCCTCCCCGATCGGATCATCCTCCTCATCCTCCAGCAGCACGGTGTAGATGCCCGTGATCGCGCCGGCATCGTCGGTGCCGCTGCGCTCGAACAGCCGCGGCAGTTCGGCGAATACCGATGGCGGGAAGCCACGCCGCACCGGCGGTTCGCCCGTGGCGAGGCCGATCTCGCGCAGCGCGCGCGAGAAGCGGGTGACCGAGTCCATCAGCAGCAGCACATGGCGCCCCTCGGCGCGCAGCCCCTCGGCGATCGCGGTCGCGGCATGTGCGGCGCGGGCGCGCTCCAGCGCCGGGCGATCGGAGGTGGCAACGACGGTCACCGATCGCGCGAGCCCCTCGGTGCCGAGATTGTCCTCGACGAATTCGCGCACCTCGCGGCCGCGTTCGCCGATCAGTGCGATGACGATTGCATCCGCCTCCGCCTGGCGCGCGAGCGTTGCGAGCAGGGTCGATTTGCCGCCGCCGGCCGCCGCGAACACGCCGATGCGCTGTCCACGGCCCAGCGGCAGCACGCCGTCGATCGCGCGCACGCCGGTCTCGACGGTGCGGTCGATGCGCGCGCGCTGCATTGGGTTGGGCGCCTCGCCATACAGCGGCCGGAAGCGGTCGGCGCTGATCGGCGGGCCTCCATCGAGGGGGCGCAGCCGCGCGTCGACCACCCGGCCGAGCAGGCTGTCGCCCACCGGCACGCGATCCTCGCCGACGCGCACGACCACTTCCGTTTCGTTGGAAAGACCGCGCAGTTCGCCGAGTGGGGTCAACAGCGCCTCGCCGTCGGCGAGGCCGACGACTTCGGCCATCAACGTCGTCTCGCCGGTCACGTCGAGCAGCGCACAGCTCTGCCCGATGCGCGCGGTGATGCCGGCGACGCGGATCGAGGTGCCGACCGCGCCGCGTACACGCCCGCGCTGTTCGAAGGCGGGCGCCTCGCCAAGCTGGCGGACGAGATCGTTGACGCGTTCTTCAATCGACATGCGCAGGGGCTCCCCAGCGTTCGGCAACCTCGTCGAATTGACGATCGAGGTCGGCGATGATGCGGCTGTCCGGCCCGCTCACGCGGCACTGGCGCTCGCCGAGATCGGGATCGGCGCGCACGACAATCTCGCCTTCGACGCGGGCGAGGCCGGCCTCGACCTCCACCGCGATCGTGGGCGAAACGTCGATCGTCACCGGCCCCTGCGGCACCACCGCGCGCGCGGCGCGCAGGGCGACACCCTGCATGGTTTCGGCATCGCCGATCTCGCCGGCGATCTGGCGCAGCGCGGCAAGCGCGAGGCTGGCGATTTCCTGTTCGCGCTGGCGCCGATCGGCTTCGTGCTGCGCGGCGAGGTTGGTCACGGCTTCGACGAAATCGCGCCGGCCGCTGTCATAGCCTTCGCGATAGCCGCGCTCGCGCGCCTCGGATTCGGCGGCGGCGATGCCGGCGTCGCGGCGCTGCCCCTCGGTCTTCAGCCGATCGAGCAGCAGAATGGCGTCGCCGATCGGCTGGCGCTCATGCGCCTTGACGATCGGCCGGTCGGTGGCGAGCAAGGTGTACCCGTCATTGTGGAGGACGTGATAGCTCATGGGCGGGTTTCCCGGGCGATGCGCTCGGCGGCGATCATGTGGCGCCGCGCGGCCTCGTCGTGGATCGCGGGGCGATTCATCGCGGTGGCGAGCAATGGGGGCAGGCCGCGCTCGGCGATGCCGAGCCCTTCGGCGGAGAGGGCGTCGGCTCCGACCAGCGGCGCATTGCCGCCAGCGGGCAGATCGAGCACCGCTTCGACAACGCGGTTGCCGACGCTGGTGGCATAGCTTCTGAGCGTGGCGCCGTAGATGATGTCGGCGAGGGCATCGCGCGACGAAACCAGCGCCGCGATCCGCCAGATCCGGTCGCGCTCGGCTTCGTCGCGCCCGGGCCAGGTCGGCCAGGCGGCGAGCTCGCCCAGCCCGACCCGTGCCGCCGGCTGGGCAGCAAGGCGCTGCGACAGTCGTTCGGCGCGGCTGGCGGGCAGCCCGCCGGCCACCGCCGCGCGCGCCGCCTCACCCAGCCGCAGCCGTGCCGCGCGTCCGCTCATCCCTGCGGCTCGGTCGTGGAGGGAAGGCCGGCCCCCGGGCGTTTGCGCCGGCTGAGGAGCAGCCAGATCAGCGCCGCCAACGCGGCGATCGCGATGCCGATACGGATGAAGGGCGACGCCAGCACATCGCTGCTTTCGGCGGCGACGGGAGCCGACTGGCTCGGCACCATCACCACCGAGACCTTGTCATATTGCAGGCCCTCGATCGAATTGGTGACGAGGCTCTTGATCGCCCCGGTCTGGCTGCGCACCTCGAACCCGGGCTGATATTTGACGAACACTGCGGCCGACGAGGGCTTGGTCGTGTCGGAGAGCGGATCGGCTTCGGGGATGGCGAGGTGAACGCGCGCCTCCACCACCCCGTCGATCGCGCTCACCGTGCGGCTCAGTTCCTGCGAAAGGCCGTAGATCAGCCGGGCCCGTTCCTCGACTGGCGAGGAGACGAAGCCCTTCTTGGCGAACACGTCGCCCAATGACTGATATTCGTTGCGCGGCAGGCCATTGGCCTTGAGCACCTCGACCGCCCGGCTGAACTGGTCGGGACTGACCGAGACGCTCCATTCGCCTTCGCCGGACGATGCCTTGGCGGCGGTGATGTCGGCGTTGCGCAACGCCGCGATCATCTCGTTGGCCTGGCTTTCCTTGAGCTTGCCATAGATTTCCTGATTGCCGCAGCCCGACAAGGTCAGCGCACCGAGCATCAGGCCGGCGGCAAGCAGTGAGCGCTTGAGGCTCCTCATGGAACATCCTTTCGGATTGTCAGCCCTGCTGGCGGAACAATTGCTGCACGCCATCCGAACTGCGGTTGGCGATGTTCGAGGTGAGCTGGCAGTGGAACATGAATTCCTGGCAGCGCATCGTCAGCTCGATGATCTCGCCCGGCGTCAGCTCGGATCCCGAGCTTTCGGCGGTGCGGGCATAATCGGTGACGCCGCGGGCCTCCACATTCACCTTGTCCAGCGTGTCGAGCAGCCCCTTCACCGCGGGCGGTACGTCGCTGGTGGCGCCCACGCGCTGGGCCTCCTGCGCGTGGAGCGCGTTTTCGAAACGCGCCGTCGCCTCGGGGCCCACCTGCTGCGGCATCGCCGGCGCAAGCTCGAAGATGCGGACGCTGCCCGCAGCGGGTGCGCCGGCGGCCTGCGCCGCGATCGCTTCGATCGACATCCGATCAGCTCTTGCGCGCCATCGTCTCGAGCGCCTTGGAGACGCTGTCGAGCGAGGTGTGCGAGCTTTGCGAAATGAAGCTCATCTTCATCGATTCCGCGGTGAGCTGGGTGATCTGCGACGGGGTGTCGCCGCCTTCGTTCGAAATCAGGTCCGAACGCTGTTCGATCGCCGAGGCCTGGCGGTCGAGAGCATTGCCCCACGCGGCGGCGAACGCCTCGAACCAGTTGCCGGGCTGGTTGCGGCCCATGCGCTGGCCCTGCAGCGGGCTCGACGCGAGCGTCGACAGGTCGGTGTTCAGGCTGGTCGTGATCTCTGGCATGTCAGGTCTCCTTGGGTGTTGCAGGTCAGAGTTTCATTTCCTCGATCCGCCCGTCCTTCTCGAAACGGACGATGCCGGCCTCCACTGAAACGAGGCGGTGGCCGGTGGGCAGGATCGCGCCGGGGAACCAGCGGGATCCGTCCGCAGTGACGATGTGGCCGGGATCCTCGACCACGGTGGCAAGCCCCGCGCCGCTGTCCGCGAACAGCGCCTGCAGCGGATTGCCGCCAAGACTGTCGTTGACGCGGAAGCTCACGCGCTTGAGCGCGGGCAGGTCGTTCGACAGCAGTTTGCGCAGCTCGTTCTGGCGATCGGCGGGCATATAGGGCGCTTCCACCGCGATGCCGCCGAGCCCCGCGGGCACCGCGCGCGCGTCGATGCCTTGCGCAGCCAGGATGTCGGTCGCGGCATTGGCGAGCGAGGCGGAGGAGGTGACGTCGATCATCACCGGCTCGGATGCCTTGGCGGCGATTCCGCGCACGCGCACGATATCCGCCTCATTCTCCACGGCGCCGCCCACGATCAGTCCGCCCGCGGGATTGTCGCTGACGTCGAGCGCGACATAGCCGGCCTGGTGATAGGCGCGCTCCAGCCGGTCGGCGCCGTCGAACTGCTGCTGGATCAGCGAGGTCGCGGGGCCGGCGGCGGAGGCGAACAGCACCACCAGCGCGCCGCCGGCGGCGAGGTGCTTCGGGCTGATTCGCTGCGCGGCCTTTTCGAACCAGGCGCGGCCGACCGTCTGCACGCGATCCTGCAATCGTGGCGCGGGCAGCGGCGCGACCGGAGCGACGCAGGCGCTGGTCGCGACCGCGGCGGCATCCCCCCAGCGCGCCGAGGCGCGTTCGCCATGCGCCAGCAGATGCTCGCCGAAGCGGAAGGGCAGATAGGGCGGGAGCACTGCTTCCTCGCCCGCCTCGAAGGTGCGGCCGAGCAGTTCGACAGACCCGGAAAGCACGCGCAGCACCGCGGCATCCTCGCCCAGCCGCAATTCGATCGCGCCGTCGCGCGTGCCGGCGCCGCGCAACACCACGTCATTGCCCAGGCCGTGGCCGATGCACACCCGCCTGTCGCGGGCCAGCGGATAATCCTTCCCCGCCAGCCGTCCGCTCACGATGCGCAGGATGGCGGCGACGTCGATCGGGGTGTCGCGATGCTCGGTCATCGGCTTGGTCCTCTCGCCTGTCCGGCTGCGGGCGGCGGCAGCATGGTGGCCGCCCCGGGCAATGCGCCCACGCCCGCGGGTTGCAGTTCGTCGAGCCGGATGATGCGTGGTGTGATCAGGAACAGTCGCTCGGTCTGCTGCCGCGTCTTGTTGCGCGACTTGAAAAGCTCGCCCAGGATCGGGATGTCGCCGAGCAGCGGGATCTTGGACTCGCCGTCGAACTGCGCGTTGACGGTCAGACCGCCCAACAGCAGCCCTTCGCCCTCGTTGATCATCGCCTGGGTGTTGACGCTGGCGCGTTCCACCACCGGCACGTCATCGACCTCGCTGTCGAGGATGGTGCCGTCCTCCACGCCCACCACCATGCGGATGCGCGGCACGCCATTGTCCATCAGCACATGCGGATTGACACGCAACACGGTGCCGGCGGTGACGTTGAACAGGTCCACCTGCCGGTCGCCCGCGACGCGGACGTAGAAGGTGCGCGTGCGATCGAACACCGCCTCGATGTTCGAAAGAGTCACGATCTGCGGCCGTGACACGATCTTGGCGGCACCCCGGCGTTCGAGCGCCGACAGGCGCCCGATGAATTCGCGATTGGCGCCGATGACGCCGCCCAGAGAGAGGCCCTCATTGGGCGCACCGAACCGGCTCTCGTCGCGGATGGGATTGCCCGAGCGGCGCAGGATGTCGCCGCCGAACAGCGCGTTGAAGCCTTCGGAGCGGATCCGCCAGTTGATCCCGATCTCGCGCAGCTTGTCGATGTTGAGATCGATGATCGTCGCTTCGAGCTCGACGATCTGCGGCGCGACGTCGAGCGCGCGGACGAGTCCCTCATAGGCCGGCATGTTCTCGGGGCGGTCGCGCACGATGATCGCGTTGAGCGAGGGATCGATCGCGATGCGCGGGCCACCCTGGGGCGACGGTTCGCGCGCCGCCGCGTAGGGCACCGGCGCGCCGCCGCCGCCTTCGGCCGGCAGCCCCAGATATTCGTCGTCATAGGGCGCGAGCTGTGGCGTCTGCGTCTGGTCCGGCGGCGACGCGTTGAGCCCGCGGCCGCCCAGCCTCTGCGCGCTCTGGCGCATCGTGCGCCCGCCATAGGTGGCTGCGATCGTGCCGGCGACGGCGCTGCCATCGCCCATGATCCGGCTGAGCGACGTGCCGACGCCGGGCACCGTCAATTCGCGGCCGCCCGCGACCAGCTTGGTGTCGTCCGCCCGTGCATAGCGCAGGTAGAACACGCGCAGCTCATAGGGCTCGATATAGGCCGGGCCCTGCGGCATCGGGCCGGGCGCACCCGGCACGATTTGAGCGGTCTGCGGATCGCCGCGATATCCCGGGCGCGGCGGTGCTGCGGCGGCAAGCTGCTGCACCTGGTCTAGAAATTTGGGAACGCCCATCGCCAGCAGTGTGGTCGGGCTTGTCGGCCGCACTCGGTTGGTCATGTCGGTGAGGCCGGCGTCCATGATCGCGGCGGTCAGCTCGTTCGAGCGGCCCGGCGGCACGGTGAGCGTGCGGCTTTCGATCTGGTCGCCCGAATAGACGGTCACGACCGAGCCGTCGTAATAGGCGATCAGGTTGAACGAGCGCGAGACCGTCGCCCACACCTGCGCGGGCGGGCCGGCGAAGCGGCCGTTGATCTT
Source organism: Sphingomonas zeicaulis (assembly GCF_050433225.1). Classification (NCBI taxonomy): domain Bacteria; kingdom Pseudomonadati; phylum Pseudomonadota; class Alphaproteobacteria; order Sphingomonadales; family Sphingomonadaceae; genus Sphingomonas; species Sphingomonas zeicaulis. The sequence goes on from NZ_JBNPXQ010000001.1 coordinate 549,090, forward strand.
GCCGGTGACGCGAGCGTCGACGACGACGTTGAGGCCAGTGGCGCCATAGAATTCCCGCACGAAGGCGGCGATATCCTGGTTGCGCGGGGTAAGGCTCACCGCGCGTGTCGGAAAAGGCGGGTCCGCGGCGATCGCCGGCGGCGTGGCGAGCAACAGCGCGGCGACCGCAAGCGCGGATCCCGCGGGGGCAAGCATCGTCGTCAGCTTCACTCGGCGGCTCCCATTCTGTTCTCCTCTTCGATGGACATCGGGGTCCGATCGAGCTGCCCGACGACGTCGAGCGGCACGGTCGGCGACAATTCGTTGAAGGCGAGCACGGGCGTCTCGAACAGGTCGGGCCCGATCAGCCGGCGCAGCGGCCGGCGCAGCTCGAACGCGGTCAGGATCGCGCGCGCACCGCTGGCGGTCATCTCCCGCCGCAGCATCGCGATCATCGTGCGGGCATGGTCCGGCTCCATCGCGAGACGAGCGACGCCGTCGACGGTGCGGGTATTGTCGCGCAGGAAGCGCTCCAGCCGCGCGCCGACGACGAGCACCGGGAAGCGCCCGTTGACGCAGTGCGGCGGCGACAGATAGCGGCGCAGCGCGCTGCGCGTGAGGTCGGCGATCGGGATCGCGTTGCGCTCGGATTGGCCGGCCTCGGCGATGGCTTCGAGCACGTCGCGCATGTTGCGCAGCGGCACTTCCTCCTCGGCGAGCAGGCGCAGCACCTCAGCGATGCGCGCGGTGGGCGTCGCGCGGACGACCTCCTTGACCACGTCAGGATAGTCCATGCCGATCCGGTTGAGCAGGGTGGTGACCTCCTGCAGCCCTAGGAAACGGCTGACGTCGCGGCGCAGCGCCGCTTCGATGGCCGGCACGATCAGCGCCGGGTCGTCGGGCTGGTCGACCGGGCCGGCGGCGACCGGTGCGTCGTGGATGTAGAGCGCCCATTTGCCCGCGGTGCCGTCCGGCAGTAGAACGGGGTCGATCTCGGCCGCCGGGAGCGGCAGGCCGGAGCGTTCCTGCATCCGTTCGAGCATCGCGGTGACCGCGGCGGTGAGCGCCGCGACGCGATCGGCACTGAGTGCAGGCGCGGCGACCTCGATCAGCAGCGGACGCACCGCCTTGAGCGGGGCAGGGCGCGCCTCGATGCTGTCGGGCAACGGGGCAGGACGGTTGTCGACGCGCTTCCACTTGGCATCGATCCAGCGCCGCGAGACCGGGTGCTGCATCGCGCCGCCGCCGGCTAGGCCGGTTGCGATGGCAAGGAAGACGAGCGTCGGGAATCCCGGGATCAGCCCCATCAGTACGCAGATGCCGGCGGCGATGAACAGCACGCGTGGCTTGCTGGACACCTGGTGGGCGATCGCCGGGCCGAGATCCCGCTCGCTCTCGTCATCGGTGGTGCGGGTAACGAGCAGCCCGGCGGCCATCGCGCTGAACAACGCGGGCAACTGCGCGACGAGGCCGTCACCGATGGTCAGGATCGAATAGGTATGGATCGCTTCCTCAGCGGGCATGCCCTTGGAGAAAACGCCAATCGCGAGGCCGCCGATCAGGTTGACGAGCACGATGATGATCGAGGCAATCGCATCGCCCTTCACGAACTTCATCGCGCCATCGAGGCTTCCGTGCAGCTTGCTCTCATTCTCGAGCGTGCGGCGGCGCGCGCGGGCCTCATCCTTGCTGATCAGACCCGAGCGCAGGTCGCTGTCGATCGAGAGCTGCTTGCCGGGCATCGCATCGAGGCTGAAGCGCGCCGCGACCTCGGCCACGCGCTCGGCGCCTTTCGAGATCACGATGAACTGAACGATCGTGATGATCAGGAAGACGACGAGGCCGACGACCAGTTCGCCGCCCGCGACCAGCTCGCCGAATTGCTGGACGATATGGCCGGCATGCGCCTCGGTGAGGATCATGCGCGTGGTGGCAATCGACAGCGACAGGCGGAACAGGGTCGTCAGCAGCAGCACCGCCGGAAATGTCGAGAAGTCGAGCGGGCGGGAGATGTAGAGCGTGCTCAGCAACAGCATCACGCCGATCGTGATGTTGGTGGCGACGAGAAAGTCGATCGCGAGCGCCGGCAGCGGCAGGATCAGCAATCCGACGATCGCGACCACGCCGACGACCAGCATGAAGTCGGACGGGCGCAACTTGGTGCGCGGCACCCGTGCCAGCAGTGAGAGCGCGCTCACTTGGCCGCGCCCGCCTGGCGATAGCCGTGGTAGCGCGCCATGACCTTTTTCACATAGGCCTGCGTCTCGGGATAGGGCGGGATGCGGTTGCCATAGCGCGCGACCGCGCCTTCGCCGGCGTTGTAGGCGCTCAGGATCAGGTCGAAATTGCGCCCGTAGCGCCGTTGCAGGCGCTTCAGGAGGCGCGCACCGGCATCGACATTGACCGCCGGATCGAACAGCGCGGTCGTCTGCACGCCCAGCGTCTGGCCGGTGGCGGGCATGATCTGCATCAGCCCCCGCGCGCCGACATGCGACTGCGCATTGGGATTGTGCGCGGATTCCGTCGCGATGATCGCGTGAAGGAACAGCGGATCGACCTTGTAGGTCGCGGCCGTCCGGAAAATCTGCGCGTCATAGGGTGTCGCGGGCACGCGCAGCGCGGCCGGCGGCATGGTGATGCGCTGCGGCGCGGCCGCGAAGCTCGCCACCTGGCGGCGGCCGGACGCGGCATCGTCGAGCCGGCTTGTCGTGTCACGCTTGCGCTTGCGCTGGCCCTTGCCGGGCTTGTCGTCCTCGTCGCTGACGCCCTGGATGCGCGCGACGCTCGGATCGGGCGGCAGCGGCGCGGGCGCGACGTGAACGATGTTGGCGGTGCAGCCGCTCAGCGCCGCATAACGCTCCGACGCCTTGGCGTTGGCCACGCGAATATTGGTGTCGACCGGACAGTCGATGAAATAGGATTTTGCATCCTTTTCCTTCGCTGAAGCAAAATTCGGCATGGTCGCGAGTGAAACGATAGTAAAACCTACCGTTAACACCCGGAGCTGGTTTGCATTCATCACGATACCGTCCCCTCCGCGTGCAGAGCATGTCCACACTCGCGTCGGCCAGAATCGTGTAACGAAGTGACCCCAAGAACGCGGGATCACCCAATCCCCTATCGGCCTCCTAACGACCGAATGTTGCTCCATTGTGGAGTTCGGCGCTCAAGGAAAAGCGTTCAGCGTTGAGTTGAACTGAAAATTCGGACGAGTGGAGCCTCTGCCGGTAATTCGTCGCAAGTAACTTGACTGTTGTATATGTGACACAAATCACACCTCGAATCAGGTGCGAATCGTTGCGTGGGCGAAATATCCGTCACTCCCAACGGCTCGCCGTCAAACGCCCGAAAGCTGTTGACCCGACCCTCTTTCGGCGGTCTTTTATTTGGCGTTACTTGCGTTGTTAGATTCGTGTGACGGCAAATCCCCCGAATAAGTGATGTCATTATTGCCCTGCTGCCTGGGCACCAAAACACCACGAGCCCGCCAAGCTGCACAGCGGGCGTTCCGGAGTGATGGATGGCCGACAAGAACGACGGCGGCGACAAGACCGAGAAGCCGACCCGCAAGCGCCTGCGCGATGCGCGCAACAAGGGTGATATTGCGAAGTCAAAGGATCTCAGCGCCGCGATCGGCATGATCGCGTGGCTGCTCATGTTCCTGGTCGGCGCGGGTTTTGTCGGCGGCCGGATCGCCGACTTCACCGAGCTCAGCCTCGCGCACGCCACCGGTGAGCCGTTCGAGGCGACGCTCGCGACCTTGGGCGCCAGCGCGTTCGAGCTCGTGCTGCTCGTCGCCGCGCTGGTGCTCGTGCCGGCGGCGATCGCCGGGCTCGCGGCCGAATTCCTGCAGACCGGCGCGCTCGTCACCACCGAGAAGCTCAAGCCGCAACTGTCGAAGATGAACCCAGTCGAGGGGCTGAAGCGGATGTTCAGTCCGGACAATCTGTTCGAGCTGCTCAAGACGATCATCAAGGCGGTGCTGGTATTGGCGATCACCGGCTTCGTGATGTCGGGCTCGATCGATCAGTTCGCCGCCCTGATCAACGCCGCCGGCTGGGGGCTCGATGCGTCCGCCGGGCCCAGGATAGCTTCCGCCATCCTCAGCCTCACCCAATCGCTGACGATGCAGTTGATCGGCTGGACGGTCGCCATCTTCCTGTTCGTTGCCGCCGCCGACCGGGTGTGGGTGCAGCACCGCTATATCAAGCGGCTGCGGATGAGCCGGCGTGACATCAAGCAGGAGCATAAGGACAATGAAGGCGATCCGATGCTCAAGCAGCAGCGGCGCCAGATGCATGAGGAATGGGCGAACCAGAACGCGATCGCTTCGGCAGGGCAGGCCAATGTGCTGCTCACCAACCCGACCCACCTGGCCATCGCGCTGGATTATGATCCCGAAGACTGCCCGGTGCCGGTGATCGCGGCGAAGGCGGAAGGGCCGCTGGCAGCCGCGATGCGTAGGGAGGCGGAACGGCAGGGCGTGCCGATCGTGCGCAACGTGCCCTTGGCGCGCACGATCTTCGCGACCGCGGTGCCCGGCGACATCATTCCCGAAGATCATTTCGATGCGATCGCCGAGATCATCCTGTGGGCGAAGCGCGCCCGCGCCGGCGACGCCCCATTGGAGCGCGAGGATCCTCAATGAGTGTCTGGACTGTTCTTTCGAGCCTTCTGTCGGTCGTCATCGCGCTCGGCCTCGTCCTGGGGCTCGCCTATGTCGTGCTGAAGATGCTGCGCCGTTGGCAGGATCGGTTCCAGGGGCCGTCCGAAGAGGGCGAGCGGCCGATCCGCTTCCTGCGCGCAATGCCGCTCGGGCAGGGCGAGCGCATCGTCATGATCGAGGTGCGCGGCGAGGTGATGCTGGTTGGTGTCACTTCGGGCGGTATCAATCTGCTCAAGACCTGGCCGGGCGGCACCGGCTTGGCCGCCGAACTTGAAGCGCAATCATGAGCGCGCGCGTGCTGCATGGACTGCCGCGGATCGACCCGCGCACAGCCGAGCTTCGCCGCGCCGTCATCGGCGCGCTGACCGGCCGGCGCCATGCTGATGGCGTGATCACGGCGTATGTCGCACGCTCGGCTGATCGAAGGGGTGGCTGGCTGCGCTTCGACAATGGCGCGGCGCTCGCTGTCGACCGGATCGGTGGTGCCGCCGCCCGTTTCGAGCCCGAAGACGGCGTTGCCGCGGTCGCTCTGGTCGAGCGGATCGAACCCCTGCTGCGCACGATCGAGGTCGCGCTCGGCATCGAACTCGAACCCGTCGATGTGGTGGCCATCTTGCCCGAACCGGCGACGATCGAGTCGGCAGCAGCCGAACCGGCCGATGCGGCCCTCGACGACGATCTGCCGGCGCCCGCCGAGATCATCCCCGCCGAAATGCTGGTCGTGACGATCGAGGTCGGCGAGGCCGCTGCTTCGACGGTGCTGCGGCTGGCCCTGTCGCCGGCGATCGCAATGCTGCCGGCGCCGCCCGAATTCGCCCCCGAACTGGTCGGCGGCGTCGCGATCCGCACGAGCCTGTTCATAGAAGGCCCGCGCCTCGCGCCGCACGACGCCGCGGCGCTGGCGGCGGGCGATTGCATCCTGATCGGCAAGGCGCCGATCGCGGCGACATTGGTGGCGGGCGGCGCGATCCGCGTCGCCGGTCTGCTCGATCCGGTCGAGCGCCGCTTCCACTGCCGCCCGACCCCTGGAAACTGATGGAGCCTGCACGATGGACGATATCAGCCCCAACGACATGCGCCCGGATGCATCCGGCGCCGAGGATCTGCCACCCCGGCCGGAGGCTGCCGCAGCGGCCGAACCGGCACCGCTCGATGCGCGTTTCGCCGTGCCGATCACGATCGAACTCGATGCCGCCAGCGTGCCGCTCGCCAGCCTGCAGGCGATGCGCGAAGGCAGCATCGTGCCGATCGACGGCGAGGCCGGCGTGATCCCGGTGCGGATATTGGCGAGCGGTAAGCCGTTCGCGCGTGGCAGCCTGGTGTCGGTGGGCGACAGCTATGGCGTGTTGATCGAGGCGGAGTAGGCGGCATGGATCTTTCCGCTTTTTCGCCCGGCACCGCCCTCGTCACGGTGGTGCTGATCGCGCTGGCGCCCTTCTTCGCGGTCATGGTGACATCCTTCACCAAGATCGTCGTGGTGCTCAGCCTGATCCGCAACGCGCTCGGCCTCCAGCAGGTGCCGCCGAACCTCGTCCTCAACGGCCTCGCGCTGATCCTGTCGCTCTACGTGATGTATCCGACGATCCAGTCGATGCAGGCGGCGGCGCAGGTGGATGGCGTGCCGCAGCAGACCGAGCAGTTGTTCGACACCGCGGATCGCGCCAAGGAACCGTTGCGCACCTTCCTGATCGAACATAGCGATCCGGGCGAACGCGAATTCTTCCTGCGCACCCAGCAGCGCGTCGCCAAGAAGACCAATACCGAGGCGGCCAAGCCGACCGACTTCATCGTCGTGATCCCGGCGTTCATCGTCAAGGAGCTGACGGTCGCGTTCCAGATCGGATTTCTGATATTCCTGCCATTCCTGGTGATTGACCTGGTGATATCCAACATATTGCTGGCACTCGGCATGATGATGTTGTCACCGGTGACGATATCATTGCCATTCAAATTATTGTTGTTCGTGCTGGTCGATGGCTGGGTGAAGATCAGTCACGGGTTGGTGCTGAGTTATGTCTAGACGGGTGTTTCATAGCCCCTCCCCTGTAGGGGAGGGGGGAAGATGACCAACGACATCATCTCGATCACCGTCCAGGCACTGTGGCTGGTCCTGCTGCTTTCCGCGCCGCCGATCATCGCCGCCTCCGCGGTGGGGCTGCTGGTCGCGGTCGTGCAGGCGGCGACGCAGCTTCAGGAACAGACGCTGCAATACACGCTCAAATTCTTCGCGGTGGTGATCACATTGTTCGTCACCGCGTCGCTGCTCGCGGGCAGCCTCTACACCTTCAGCGACACCATCTTCTCGGGCTTCGCCGGGATGGTGCGGCAGTGATGCGCGGATGGTGATGGCGGATCAGGCCTGGGCGAACCAGCTTCTGCTGGTGGCGCTCGCCGCGTCGCGTTTCGCCTTCGCGTTCATCTTCGTGCCGATCTTCGCGCGGGAAACGATCCCGTCGACGGTGCGCAATTCGATCATCCTCACCCTTGGCGGCGTCGCCTTCGTCATGCAGCCGCAGGTCGATCCGACCACCCTCGGCGCGCTGCAATGGGCGCGGATGCTGCTGAAGGAAGCCGCCGCCGGGCTCGTCATCGGCTTCTTCTTCGGCACGATATTGTGGGCGATGGAGGCCGCGGGCGAGATCATCGACGCCAAGGTGGGGGCGACGATCGGCCAGATCCTCGAACCGCTGGGCGGCAACATGACCTCGCTGAACGGCGCACTGCTCGGCCGCCTCGCCAATGTGATCTTCGCGGCGTCCGGCGGGATTTTGCTGCTGATCGGCACCGTCATCGAAAGCTACGCGATCTGGCCGATTGCCGCGGACTGGCCGAGCCTTGAAATGTCGAGCCTGCGGATCTTCGAGGCGGAGTTCGGCCGGCTGATGATGCTGGCCCTGCTGATCGCGGCGCCGGTCATCATGTTCCTCTACGTGATCGACGCGGGGCTCGGGCTGCTCAACCGCTTCGCGCAGCAGCTCAACGTTTTCTCACTGTCGCTGTCGATCAAGAGTTGGGCCGCCACCTTCCTGCTGCTGTTGCTGCTGCCGGCCTTCGCGCAGGTGGTGATCGGCGATCTGGCGGAACGCGGCAATGTCGTGCGCGCCGTCATCGGGGCGCTCGCGCGATGATCGGCGAAGATCCGCTCGCGGTCGATGCCGACGAAGAGGCGCGGCTGCGCGAACTGATGCGGCTGCTGCGCAAGGCGGATGCCGCCGCGGGCGCCGAAGAGGAATTGATCGGCGAATTCCGCATCCCGCGCTCGCGCATTCCCGAACGCCATATCGAGGGCATCCGCACATTGACGAAGACGGAGGCGGCGGTGATGCGCTTCCTCGGCTGGGGCCGCGCCAATGCAGACATCGCGACCTTGCTGGTGATCAGCGAGAATACGGTGCGCGTCCACCTCAACAATATGTGCCGCAAGCTCGAGCTGGATGGCGTGCGCGAGCTCAACGCGCTGGCCGGGCTGCTCTTCCATCCGCTTACCTAAGCGATCCGATTAGGCCGCTAGTCGGATCGGTGAGTGTGGCGGCGGGCGCGATACGCGACAAGACTGGTGTCTCGGCGATCAGCCGGGCGCGACATTCGGACGGGGAACGGCGTGGCCGCCCCTAGCTTGGGAGCAAAACGATGAGCATCGGTGGACTCGGCGGACTTTTCTCTTCGGTTATCAACCCGGCCTCGCTGGTGATGATGGCAACCCCGGCGGGCTGGGCCTCGCTGGCGGTCAAGACACTGGTTTCGGCGATCGGCGAACAGCTGATCCAGCAGCTCGGCCAGCAGCTCGGCCTACCGCAGTCGATGATCGACGTGGCGCAGGGTGCGTTCGCCGGCGCGATGGGCGATACCGCGGGCGTGCAGCGCAACCTCGAGGAAGCCGTCCAGGCGTTCACCGAGGGCATGGGCTTCTCGCCGGCGCAGCAGGGCGAGTTCCAGCGTGACCTCAACGACCAGCTCACCCAGACCGCGCTCGAAGGCGCGCGTCAGGCGGAAAAGAGCACCCGCGGCGGCGGCAAGGGCGGCGAAGGCTGGCTGCAGGCGATCGCCGAGGCGCTGGGCGGCACGTTGAACGAGATGGCTGAAGATATGAGCGCGATGGCGGAAGATATCACCAAGGATACGCCGGACCTCACCACGAAGTTCAGCGCCCTGTCGCAGCAGTTCAGCATCCTGTTCAACGCTGCCAGCACCGCGATCAAGGCGATCGGCGAAGGTATGTCGTCCACTGCCCGCAAGCAGTAATCGGCCTGCCGCAAAAAAGGCGAACCAAGTGCTACCCCTCGGCTATGGCCGGGGGGTAGTCCTTTTTGGTTGAGGAGACGCGTAATGGCTCCCGTCCGTTCGACCTATTTGCTCGTCGCCGCGATTAGCGTCGGTTTGATCTTCCCCATGTCCGCGCTTGCCCAGGATGTCGGCCCGGCGCTCGATCCCGGGGCGATGGTCGGCTATGCCGGCGGCGAGGCCGTACGCTACGACAATCAGCGCCGCGCCAAGCTCGCGCGCCGCTCCAATGCCCGGCCCACCACGCGTCGTCAGGAGGATTGCTCTGACGTCGCCGAGCTTCGCCGACGCGTCGGTTCGCTCTCGCGCGACGATTATATGCGCTACCGGCGCTGCCAGGGGCAATCGAACTAAGCGAAAGGAGAGGATGTACATGTTCGCATCGGCTCGTGCCGCGCTCGCCGCGGCTGCCTGTCTCACGCTCGTTTCCGCCCCTCCGGCGTTCGCCCAGGATGTTGGCCCCGCGCTCGATCCCGGGCTGATGGTCGGCTATGCCGGCGGCGAGGCGGTGCGCTATTCCAACGAACGGCGCTCGTCTTCGCGCCCGATGGTGCGGCCGCGCGCGCCGCTGCGCTCGCTCGATGTCTCCTCCTTCACCGCGCGGGGCGCGCAGGGCGCCCCCGTCGGCGCGCCGGACATCGACACCAGCTACACGCCGGATCCGGCGCGCACGCAGAAGAATCTGCGCCAGTTCGTCCAGCGCACGCGCGAGGCGGACGAGAAGACCGGCGCCGACCTCGAACGCTCGCTGCGCGGCGGCAAGATGCTGACCGAGGCGCGCGCCGCTTTCGCCCAGTTCGGGCTGGACGGCAATGACGTCGCCGATACAGTCGCGGGCTATCTCGTCACCGCCTGGTACACTTCGCGCGGGCGTGGCGACGATCCCTCCAAGGCGCAGCTCCGCGCGGTCAGCAACCAGATCGCGTCCGCCATGGCCGCGTCGCCCGAATTCGCCGAGGCGACCGACGACATGAAGCAGGAACTGGCGGAGGCGATGATGATCCACACCATCTACGCCGGCGCCGCGATCGAGCAGGTCAAGAACGACCCCGAGATGCTTGAACGCGTTTCGGATGCGATCGCCAAGGGCGCGCAATCGACCTTCGGCTTCGACGTGCGGACGATGGGGCTGGATGAGAACGGCCTCTCGCTCCAGCAGTCCGGCGCGCGCGATGCGACGAAGGACGAGGGCAAGCAGGCGCTGGCCCTCGCGGACGATGCGGAAAAGGCGCCCGCCGAAAAGGAAGGCGGCAGCGCCAACATCGTCACCCCCGTCGTCGCGGCGCTGGTCGCCGCAGGCGTTGGCGGGATGATCGCCTGGAAGGCGCGCGGGCGGCAGGAGCGGGGGTGATCGCGGCGGCGTTGCGCCCACGGCCCTCAGCAATTTCCGTTCGACGGATATGTCGAAATCTATCTTTCCCCGTTCGCCCTGAGTAGCGGCTGAGCGAAGTCGAAGACGCGCATCGAAGGGCTTGCTCGGAGCGGGCCCTTCGATATGCCATTTCGACAAGCTCAATGGCTACTCAGGGCGAACGGCTTCTTATTCTCCGTACGTCTCGGGTTATGCACCTGTTCGCTAATCGATCCGACTACCCCAGCTAAGCGAATCGCGGAGCGCATCCCCTCACGCGCCATGCTTTTCTCTTCTCAGGAAACAACGCCATGACGATCGACCGAATCTCCTCCGGCCCGCTTGGCCCCATCGACCGCTCCGGCGGTGGTGCGGTGACGCCGCTCATCCTCGGTGAGGCGAGCGCGCGGGCGGTGGCGATGGCGGTGGTGGTGCGGATTGCCGGGGAACTCGGCATTGCGCGCAACGACACGCCGATCGGTTCCGATCCCTACAGGCTGCAGCAGATCGGTGCCGCGGTCGTCGGGCATTTTCCCACCAGCCCGGCCGCTTCGGCGGGCGAACTGCAGCGCGCGATCGAGGAGATCGCCGCCGCCATCTCTGCCGACATGGCAGCGCGCGTGGACGGCGGCACGCTCGATCGGGTCGACCGGGCGCTGCAAACCTACGAACCGACCGGCCCTGCCGAAGACGGCGTGGCCACCGTGGCAGCCTATCTCGAACGCGCGGCACAGGAGATCCTCGCCGCGACCTGATCCACCACCGGCGTCGCCGACGCTCGGGACTGAGGGAACGACGATGAGCGACATCATCTACAATGCCGGCTTGACGGCAAACGCCTATCTCCAACCGGGATCGAGCCCGAACAACGCGATCGAGGGCCAGGCGATCCAGCTTGCCGCGGGCATCCTCGGCACCTTCATAAAGCCGCTGTTCGCAGGCCCCTTCGCCTTCGCGCAGCTGCCTTCGCAGTTCGCGCTGCTCGGCGGTACGATGCAGCCGCCGATGCGCCCCGGCGCATCGCCGATCTTCGCGCCGCAGCCGGGTGCGCAGTGGAGCGCTTCGCTGACCAGCGAGCATACCGGCAATATCGATCTGGGTGACGGTTACACGATGCGCCTCGACGAGCGCAGCTCCGAGATCATGATCCACAACGAGAAGACCAACGAGTGGACGCGGATCTGGGGTGATCCTCACGTCGACGTCAACGGCACGCGCGCCTTCGACTTCTGGGGCACCACGACCTTCACGCTCGAAAACGGCACCAAGGTGACGATCGATACCGAGCAGTGGGGCGGCAATCCCGATGCCTATGTCGCCAGCAAGGTGACGGTGACCAACGGCGATCGCGCGATCGTGGTCGACGGCATCAGCCAGAACCAGATCGGCGACCTCGAAATCTCGATGTCGGACAATGGCGCCTTCATCGACGCGGCGACGCGCGACGGCTTCGTTCTCCACGAGAATGCGACCGGGCTCGGCTGGCGTTCCGAACTGACCGGCGAGGTCGCGACCCATGCCGATCTGGAGGTCACCAAGCCGGGCCAGGCCTATGGCCCCGGCAGCACCACGCCGAGCTTCGGCGAGATCCGCGAGGCGCTGGGCACCTTCCTGATGTTCGGCATCGCGATCGGCATCGGTGAGACCTTCGCCGCCGCCGCGCGCAGCACGATCCGCGAAGACCTGTTTGCCTGACACTGTTCCCCGGGGAGCCCCGCGATGACCAACGACAGCATTTCTGGTCTTTCTGGCCAGTCCGGCACGCACATCCCTGCGGCGGTTGGCAGCACCGCCGGCGTTGCCGCCTCGCTGATCGCGGGTCATCGCGGGGCGAATGACGTGCTCGATGCGCCGGCGCTCGCCGCCGGCGTCGCCCGGCAGGCCGGCGGTGACGATGAGGCCCGCGCCGCGCTCGAGGCGGCGGTCAGCGCGCAGCTCTCGCCCGTCGAGAGCGGCGAGTTCGCCGCCGCGCTCGATGCGAAGGCCGCGGATGGTGGCGACCGCGATCGCATCGTCATGGACGGCGGCAGCAAGGGCGATTGGCCGCCCGAACTCAACGCCCGCGATCTCCAGCCGAACACCGACTATGTCGTCAACGGCTATACCTACCAGACCGACGATCAGGGGCGGGTGACCAGCGCCGAAGGCCAGCTCGACCTCAAGACCGCCGATCGCAATTCCTATCAGCAGGGCGTTTCAGGCCGTGAGGACCGGCTGCCCGACGATCAGGGCGGCCACCTGATCGCGTCGATCTTCAACGGTGCCGGCGACCGCGTGAACCTCGTGCCGATGAACGGCAATTTCAACATGGGCGCGTGGCGCGACATGGAGCGCGGGTTCGAGCAGGCGCTGGAGACCGGCAAGACCGTCGACGTGAAGATCGACGTGATCTACAGCGGGGACAGCACGCGTCCCGACGGCTTCGTGATCAATTCGGAGGTCGGCGGCGTCGCGCAGACCGACACCTTCTTCAACCGCCCTGGAGGCGTTTAAGTGGAAGAAAGCTACCGGACGATCGCGACCGCGCTGCTCGGCGCCTGCCCGCCGGGTATCCAGCGCGCCTGGCTTGAGGCGGAGCTCGACGACGGGCACGCCACGACCCGCTACTGGTATGAGAAGGATGGCGCGACCGCGCAGCCCAAGCTGCCCTCGCTCGCTTCCTTCCAGATCGCCAAGGCGCTGACCGATATCCGCGATGCTATGGTGAAGACCGGCCAGCAGCCTTGGCAGCGCTGCACCTTCTCTGTCGACCCGGCGGGGCGCTTCCGCTTCGACGTCGACTATGACGACAAGGCGGCCTGACCGCACGCATGCTCAGAATCGGTGTTGCAGCGGCGCTGCTGCTCGCCGCTACCGGCTGTGACGACCGGCCCGACGCGGTGCCGCAACCGCCTGCGCTGCTGGCGACGCCGGACGAAAACCCGTTCGGTGACACCATCAATCACCGGCTCGTCTGGGACAGTATCGCGGTGAGCAAGGCGGCGGAGCCGAAATTCGGCCGGGTCGCCAACGAGCTTCATACGATCCGGCGCGACCAGCAGGCGGCCCTGATCGCAGCGCTGCGGAAAGGCGTGCCCGCAGGCTGGCAACCGCTGAAGGTTGACGCACTGCTGCGGCACAGCGAACTTTACGCCTTCGCGTCGGGCGATGCGTATTATGCGCTGCTGATCGTCGAGCCGGGGCAGGGCGATCTCATGCCCGCGATCATCCTGCGCAACGACAAGGCGACGCCCCGCGAGAAGCGATGAAATCATCGTCCCGCGCAGTGCTGTTCAGGCCGGACGCAAGGTGGAGGCCAGTTCGGGGATATGGTGGGCAATTTGAATTCCGGAACGTGGCTCAATCCGGGAAGACGACGGTCTTGTGGCCGTTCATGAAGGCGCGACCGCTGAGGTGGAAGGAAACCGCGCGGGCGAGAACGCGGCGCTCGATGTCGCGACCCTTGCGGACGAGATCCTCCGGTGTGTCGTGGTGGCTGATCCGCGGATCGCGACCATATCGCCTTTCATCTCCGCGCCGCTTTTGATACGCAGTCGCAATTGAAACTTCGGGGACGCCAATGTCGATTCTGCCTCGCACCCTGCTCCTAGCGGCGCTGTTGCCGCTTGGGCTTGTCGCAACCCAGCCGTTGCGTGCGGAAGGCGCTGTCGCCATCCGCCGGACCGATGCCGACAAGGCGAAGTTCGAGGCGGATCGCGCTCACATCCTAGCGATGGCGGGCAATTACAAGGTCACCTTCGACATGCGGGAGACCACGCCATGGCTCGCCGGCTACAAGCCGATCGACCCCAAGATCTCGGGCGGGCATGAGATCGTCCGGCTGGTCGAGGATAGTGGCCGCAAGATCGTGCTGCAGCACATCCTCGTCGCCGAACATGGCGGCCAGACCTTCATCATCAAGCATTGGCGGCAGGACTGGACCTACGAACCCGTCGACGTGCTGGTCTATGCCGGCCCTGACCATTGGAAGCTGGAAACTGTGCCCGAGCGCTTCCGCAAGGGCCGCTGGTCGCAGACCGTTTGGCAGACCGATGATTCTCCGCGCTATGGCGGTTGGGGCGAATGGACCGCGGAAGGCGGCGTGCCGCGTTGGCGCAGCAGTTGGACGATGCGTCCGCTCGCCCGCCGCGATGCGGTGCGCAAACCGGTCTATGACCGCTACCAGGCCATCAACCGCCACTCGCCGACACCCACCGGCTGGATCCATTGGCAGGACAATATCAAGCTCGGCATCGTCGAGGGTAAGCTGACCCCGATCGTCCAGGAATCGCTGCTCAACACCTATGAGAAGTTCGACGGCTACAAGGTTTCGGCCGGCGATGACTATTGGACGAAGACCAAGGCCTACTGGGCCGAAGTCCGCAAGGCGTGGGACGCCGCGATCGTCGCGCACAAGGGCGTGACGGTGAAGGAGGAAGCCGAGACCGGCTCGGTCACCGGCGTCAAGCTGATGGGCCTCGCCGACGAGATCGCCGAAGGCAAGAAGACCGAGGCGGTGGCGGTGGCCGAAGCGCGGACGACGATCGCGGAAGCGACGAAGGGGTAGGAGGCGAAAAGCCCACTCCCCTTGGGGAAGAGGGAAAGGCCCGCGTAGCGGACCAAGGAGAGGGGCGGTCGCGCCAAGCGTAAAGGCTTGACGGGCTTGCTCTGAACAAGGCCGACCAAGCAGGAGTGCTGAGCCCTCCGAACCTTTACGAATCGCGCGGCTCCCCCTCTCCCCGGCCCTCTCCCCCGAGGGGAGAGGGAGTGGTACGCTTGCCTCATGCCAACCCGCATCTTCACCATCGGCTATGAAGGCGCCACGCAGGACCAGTTCATCGCCACGCTCCAGCAGGCCGGCGTCGCTCAGGTGATCGACGTCCGCGCGGTGCCGTTGTCCCGCAAGCCGGGCTTCTCGAAGAATGTCCTCGCCGCAGGGCTCAAGGCCGCCGGCATCGCCTATGTCCACCTGAAGGCGCTGGGCACGCCGCCGGAAGGGCGCGAGGCGGCGCGCAAGGGCAATCATGCGGGGCTGGAGTGCGTCTATGCCGGCCAACTCGACTTGCCCGAGGCGCAGGCCCAGGCGGCGCAGATGCTGGAACTCGCCGCCGAGCGCCCCAGCGCCTTGCTCTGCTTCGAGCGCGACCCCGGCATGTGCCATCGCACATTGCTGCTGAAGGCGGTGGCGCCGGACGCGGAGATCGTCGATCTGATGATCTAGGGAAGTGTGGGGGAGTCGATGGCGTCAGCGTATCAAGGGCTGGGTGCGGCGTTTTTGTTGGTTGCATCGCTCGCGGGGTGCGACCGTGATCGCCCGCATGACCGGCCGGTCAAGGTGCTGGCGGTTGCGTGGCGTGACGACCTTCCGATCCCCGCATCATCGGTCGAACCCGGTGATAGCTTCACCACCTTGGTCGTCCGCATGCTGCGCGCCGATCTTGCGACGCTGGCGAACCACAGCGGGTTAGTGTCGTTTGACCTGAAGCGGTGCTCCAACGGCAATAAAGAGGCAATAAGCCGTGTCTTTCCTGCGCGCGGTTATCTGCGGGATCAGATCGTGGTTCAGGATGATGACGATGTCGCGATTACCGCCGAGGCAAAGCGATTGCTGCGCGAAGTCGCGGCGACGGGGCCCGAACAGGTCGATCTCCATTTCGTCGTCGATCGGAACTATATCTGGCAGCCGGCCTATGAATGCGCCCAGTTTGAGGCGAACCATCCACTCATATTGGGGCTGGTCAGCCCAGCTTATATGGGGCCACAATACCGGCTTCCGATCCATCCGAGCCAGCAAGACGAGGCGGCAACCGCTCCACCGCTCTAGGCCATCGCTCGCTCGGACCAGTCCGCCAGCCCCTGCCGCGCTTCCTGCACGAAGCGCGAGTGGCGCACGCCCTTCAGGAAGGCGCCGCCGACCAGTCGGCCGAGCAGCCCCACCGGGCGGCGGAACTGGACGAGCAGGATGATGCGGGTCTCGTCGGTGTCGTTCCACACCTCATGCTGGTAGATGTCGTCGAATACGAAGGCCTCGCCCTCGCGCCAGTTCACCTGCTGGTCCGCCACGCGCATCCGGCAATCCTCGGTCTTGCGCGGCACCTGCAGCGCGAGGTGGCAGACGAGGATCGCCTTGGTCACGCCGGTATGCGCGGGGATGTGCGTGCCGGGCAGCAGGATGGAGAACAAGGCCGAGTTGATCTCGGGCACCTCGGCGAGCAGCGCCGCGGTCTTCGGGCAGGCGGCGCAATTGGCCTCGACCCGATAGCCATAGCCCTGGAAGAAAAAGGATCGCCATTTGCCCGCCGGCGCGATGCGGCGGTGATCGGGTGAGATCGCGGCGAGCGGCGGCACCTTCTCCAGATCGCCGAGCACTGCAGCGGCCTCGGCACGGATCGTCTCCCAGTTCGCCTCCAGCCGTGCGACCCAGGGGAACTCGGTCTTATCGTGGAAAGGCTTGTCGCCCACCTTGGAGGAACGGCCGATCAGCGCATTGACCCGCGGCTGCGCCCATTTGCCGAACTTCATCAACAGCGGCTTTTTCGGGACCAGCTTTGAACTGGGTTTGGGTGTCGAAGGCGGTGGTACCGCGGCCGAAGACGGCTCGATCCGCGCCCCGACCGAACGCCCGGTCTCCACGCCGCGCACCGCCGTCATCGGCAACACGCCATAGACATGTGGAAACAGCGCACCGCCGCGGGATTCCTCCCAACGCACGGTATCGCCGAGCAGCGCGAGGTCGATGGTCAGCACCGCGAGGCCGGACTGGCCGGCGAAATGCTTGTCGAGCGTCCCCTGCAACTGGTCGGCGGCGGAGAGGTGGATATAGCCATCGGCATGATCCACCGGCGCACCGTTGAAGCTGCCGGCGGCCTGGAACGCGTCCCACTGGTCGGCAGTGAGCACCTTGTAGGCGGTGTCGGGAAGCGTCATCCGGTCGTCTGCCTCGTCATGGCTGGGGCAATCCGCTCCCCCTCAGCATGATGAAGACGGCACGTAAAGTGTCCAGCCGCACTCCCCTCCCGCAAGCGGGAGGGGAAGTTTACGCCTCACCCTCCGGCGTTGCGGCATCGTCGCCACCCTCGACGCCCTCGGCCTCGTCCTCCTCGCCTTCCTCGATCCGCGCGGCGCTGACGACATGCTCGTTCTTGCCGACCTTGAAGATCGTCACGCCCTGCGTGTTGCGGCCGGCGATGCGGATTTCGGTCACGTCGGTGCGGATCATCTTGGCCTGGTCGGTCACCAGCATCAAATGGTCGGTGGCATGAACCGGGAAACTCGCGACCACCGGCCCGTTGCGCGCCGAGGTCTCGATGTTGGTGATGCCCTGGCCGCCGCGGTTGGTGCGGCGATATTCGAACGCCGAGGTGCGCTTGCCATAGCCGTTGGCGGTCACCGTCAGGATGAACTCCTCCGCCGCCGCGAATTCGGTCATGCGCTCGGCGGGCAGGGTGGGCGCGTTGTCATTCTCCTTCCACGGCGCGGCGCGCAGATAGGCCTCGCGCTCGTCCGTGGTCGCATCGAACCCGCCGAGGATCGAGAGCGAGATCACCTCGTCGCCATCCTTCAGCGAGATGCCGCGCACGCCGGTGGAGGTGCGGCTCTGGAATTCGCGCACCGCGGTCGCCTCGAAGCGGATCGCCTTGCCCTGGCGGGTCGCCAGCAGCACATCGTCCTGTTCGCTGAGCAGCGCCACGCCGATCAGCCGATCCGTGGCGTCCTCGTCGAAGCGCATCGCGAACTTGCCGTTCGACGGGATGTTGGCGAACGCATCCATGCTGTTGCGGCGAACGTCACCATGCGCAGTGGCGAAGATCACGTGCAGCTTCTGCCAGTCCGCCTCGTCCTCGGGCAGCGGCAGCACGGTCGAGATCGTCTCGCCATCGGCCAGCGGCAGCAGGTTGATCATCGGCCGGCCGCGGGTGGTCGGCCCGCCTTCGGGCAGGCGCCACACCTTCATGCGATAGACCTTGCCGTGCGTCGAGAAGAACAGCACCGGCGTATGGGTGCTGGTGACGAACAGGCGGGTGACGACGTCCTCGTCCTTGGTCGACATGCCCGATCGACCCTTGCCGCCGCGGCGCTGCGCGCGGAACGCGTCGAGCGGGGTGCGCTTGATGTAGCCGCCCATGGTGACGGTGACGACCATCTCCTCGCGCTCGATCAGATCCTCATCGTCGATGCCGTCGGCGGCGGGCGCAATGGTGGATTTGCGCGGGGTGGAGAATTCGGCGTCGATCGCGTCGAACTCCTCCATCATCACCTCATAGAGGCGGACGCGGTCGGACAGGATGCGCAGCAGCTCGCCGATCGACTCGGCCAGCTTGGCGAGTTCGTCTCCGATCTCGTCGCGCCCGAGCGCGGTCAGCCGGTGCAGGCGCAGGTCGAGGATCGCGCGGACTTGCGTGTCGGAAAGCGTGTAGGTGTCGCCCTCGACTTCCTTCTCTACCGCCTCGACCAGCGCGATATAGGGCGCGATCTCGGCGATCGGCCATTGCCGCGCGAGCAGGTTGGCGCGCGCCTCGGCCGGGCTGGAGGAGCCGCGGATGATCCGCACCACCTCGTCGAGGTTGGTGACCGCAATGACGAGGCCGAGCAGGATGTGGGCGCGGTCGCGCGCCTTGTTGAGCTCGAACTTCGATCGGCGGGTGATCACCTCCTCGCGGAACTTCACGAAGGATTCGATGATGTCGCGAAGGCTCAGCACCTCCGGCCGGCCGCCTCGGATCGCCAGCATGTTCGCCGGGAAACTCGACTGCGCCTGGGTGTGCCGCCAGAGCTGGTTGAGCACCACGTCCGGCGTCGCGTCGCGCTTGAGGTCGATCACGATGCGCACGCCGAAGCGGTTCGATTCGTCGCGAATGTCGCTGACGCCCTCGATGCGCTTGTCCTTGGCGGCCTCGGCGATGCTTTCCACCAGCCCGTTCTTCCCGGTCTGGTAGGGGATCTCGGTCAGCACGATCGAGCGCCGGTCGTTCCGACCTTCCTCGATCACGTGGCGCGAGCGGACGATGATCGAGCCCTTGCCGTTCAGATAGGCGTTGCGGGCGCCGCCCTTGCCGAGGATCAGCGCGCCGGTCGGGAAGTCCGGCCCGGGGATGATCTCGTGCAGTTCTTCCGAGGTGATCGCGCTGTTCGCCATATAGGCGCGGCAGGCGGCGATCACCTCGCCCAGATTGTGCGGCGGGATGTTGGTCGCCATGCCGACGGCGATGCCGCCCGCGCCGTTGACCAGCAGGTTCGGCCAGCGCGCTGGCAGCACGACCGGTTCCTGCAGCGAGCCGTCGTAGTTCGGCGTGAAATCGACCGTGTCCTTGTCGATATCGTCGAGCAAGGTCATCGCGACCTTGGCGAGACGCGCCTCGGTGTAGCGCATCGACGCCGGCAAATCGGGGTCCATCGAACCGAAATTGCCTTGGCCGTCGATCAGCGGCACCCGCATTGACCAGTCCTGCGCCAGGCGCGCGAGCGCCATGTAGATCGCGGAATCGCCGTGCGGGTGGTAATTGCCCATCACGTCGCCGACGATCTTGGCGGATTTGCGATAGGGACGGCCGGGGACGAAGCCGCCCTCCTGGCTGGCGTAGAGGATGCGGCGATGGACCGGCTTCATGCCGTCGCGCACGTCCGGCAGCGCGCGGGCAACGATCACCGACATCGCGTAGTCGAGATAGCTCGACTTCATCTCGTCGACGATGTTGATCGGGCGGATGTCGGAGGGGTCGGCGAGCGGAGTCTCGTCGGTCAAGGCCGTGCTTTCGGGTTATGTGATGGAATGATGACGCTCTAGCCGACCGGGAAGGGGAATACCAGTCGCGCGTGTACGCGTGCGCGCGTACACGCGCGCGCAAAGCGTTGGTTGCAGGCGGCCGGGCGGTGCCGGTCAGCCGCGGACGAAGCGCCAGAGGTCGTCGGTCGAGCCATCGGCATCGAAGGCATAGTCGTCGGTGTCGAAGCCCTTCAGCGCTTCGGGGTCGCCATGATGATGCTCGCATACATAGCGCGCCATCATGCCGCGCGCGCGCTTGGCGCCGAAGCTGTTGAAGCGGAGCCCCTCCGGCCCCTGCTCGCGGAAGTCGATGGTGATGACGCGGATGTCGCCCGGCAGCCGCCCTTCCACCGCGCCCCAATATTCCTTGCTGGCCAGGTTCACGACCACGCCTGCGCCATACGCGCGCGCGTCCTCCGCCAGCCGCTCGGCGATGCGGTCTCCCCAGAAACCATAAAGGTCGGGGCTGCCCACCGCCCAGCGCGTCCCCATCTCCAGCCGGTAGGGGCGGATCGCGTCCAGCGGGCGGAGCAGGCCGTAGAGGCCGGAAAGGATGCGCAGATGATCCTGCGCATAACCGATCGCCTCTGCGCCCAGGCTGCGCGCTTCGAACCCGGTATAGACGTCTCCGGCGAAGGCGTAGATCGCCGGGCGTGTCGGCTGGTAGTGGAAATCGCGATAGCGTTCCGCATTCAACGTGGCGAGTGGCTCGGAGATGCGCATGAGCTGGCGGAGTCGGGGCACCGTCAGCGTTGCGGCGCCGGCGGCCAGCGTGGCCGTCTGTTCGGCGAAGCGCGGGGCGCTTTCATCGACGGAAGGAAACGGTTTGGCGTAATCGAGCGTTTTGGCGGGTGAGATTATGGCAAGCATGGAGGCGCCGTCCCTAGACGGCGTCTGTCGTGCGGGCAAGCGGTTGCGGGGGAAACGGTTCAAGGATGGTTCAGCGCGCGTGATGCAAAGGCAATTTATACGCAGGGCACGCGCCAAGGGTTTGGGCGGTATGGCTTGTGCGGTTCGCACGGCCGGATTAGCAGACCGCCACGGGTTAGCGCCGCCCTCGCGGGCATGTTCAAGGAGACTGACTGGCATGAAGCTGATTTCGAAAGCGGCGATGGCGACCGCGCTTGCGCTCGGTGGCGTCGCGATGCTTGGCGCACCGGCGATTGCCGCCAAGAAGGAAAAGAAGGAAGAGGGCCCGAAGCTCGAGATGAGCAACGAGTTCCGCAAGCCGGCGGGTGAGGCGCAGGCTGCGCTCGCAGCGAACGATCTCGCGACGGCCAAGGCGAAGATCACCGAGGCATCGGCGCTCGCCAAGAATCCTGACGAGAAATATGTCGCATCGCAGATCCTGCTGCAGATCGGCCTTCAGTCCAAGGACGAGGCCGTCCAGTCGGAAGCGATCACCGCAATGATCGACAGCGGCCGCGTGCCCGCCGCCGATCTGCCGAAGTTCAAGTTCTACGCGGGCAAGTTCGCGTACGACAAGAAGGACTATGCCAAGGCGAAGACGCTGCTGGCCGAGGCGGAGCAGGGCGGCTACACCGGCACCGACCTCAACCTGCTGCTGTCGGAAGCGAACAGCAACTCGGGCAATCCGCAGCAGGGCCTGGCCTATATCGAAAAGGCGATCGCTTCGGAAAAGGCCGCCGGCAAGCCGGTACCCGAGGATTGGTACAAACGCGGCATTTCGGTGGCCTATCAGGCCAAGCTGATGCCCGAGGTGGCCAAGTGGACGCGTAAGAATGTCGAGGCGTTCCCGACGCCCGAGAACTGGCGTACCGCGCTGGTGATCTACCGCGACAACGCCAATCTCGACAACCAGTCGATGCTCGACCTGATGCGCCTGATGCGGCTGACCAAGTCGCTCGCGGGCGAGCGCGATTATTTCGAATATGCCAATTCGGCGTTTGAGCGCGGCATCTATGGCGAAGCCAAGTCGGTGATCGACGAGGGCAAGGCCGGCGGCATGCTCAACACCAGCAACCAGGCGATTTCGGACGTCTACACGCAGTCGAGCGCCAAGATCGCAGCGGACAAGAAGGAACTGGCGGCTGCCGAGCGCGAAGCCAGCACCTCCAATAACTTCCGCGTTGCCTCGGGCACGGCGGACGCGCTGATGGGCTATGGCGAGGATGCGCGCGCGATCCCGCTCTACAAGATCGCGCTGCAGAAGGGTGCGACCGACAAGGACACGATCAACACCCGCATCGGCATCGCCTCGGTGCGTTCGGGCGATCTCGCGGGGGCCCGCCAGGCCTTCTCCCAGGTCAATGCCAGCGGCCCGCGCGGCCCGCTGGTGTCCTACTGGACGCTCTACCTCGATCAGCGTGGCGGCGGCGCCACCGCCTCGGCGGCGCCGACCGGCAACTGATCGGCTGGCCGATCGACGCGAAACGCCCCCGAACCGGCAGGTTCGGGGGCGTTTTGTTTTGGTTCGCCGATCGGGCGGAAGGGGATCAGTCCACCGGCACGCCCGGCAGCAGCTTCGATGAGCGCATCGTCAGCGAGGTCTTGACGTTGACCACGTTGGGAGCGGGGGTAAGTTTGGTGGTGAGGAAGTTCTGGAACGCCTGAAGGTCATGCGCGACGACCTTGAGGATGAAGTCGATCTCGCCGCTCAGCATGTGGCATTCGCGGATCTCGGGAAGCTGGGCGACATGATCCTCGAACGCGCGCAGATCGGCTTCCGCCTGGCTGCGCAGGCTCACCAGTGCGAAGCCGGTGATCGCATAGCCGAGCGAGGCCGAATCCAGCATCGCATGATAGCCGCGGATGACCCCCGCTTCCTCCAGCCCGCGAACGCGGCGGAGGCAGGGCGGGGCGGTGAGGCCGACGCGCGCGGCGAGTTCGACATTGGTCATGCGGCCGCTGTCCTGCAGCGCGGTCAGGATCTTGCGGTCGATGTCATCGATATGGGGGGCAGGCATCTATACTTTCCGTTCACAACGTTGCGCACAGGCATAATAATGTTGCGAGCGAATGCAAATGGCCGGTGACGAGCCGGACATCATTAATCTTACAAACGTAATCGGACCGAATTTCGGCCGCGCCGCCCGCGGCCGGCCTTGCCACCGCCATCCGCCCTCCGCTATCGCGTTCGCTCGACGCGGCGGGGCCTGTAGCTCAATGGTTAGAGCTGGCCGCTCATAACGGCTAGGTTGCGGGTTCGAGTCCTGCCGGGCCCACCACGTCTGGTTCTTGCGCTTCATAGGGAGAAGCGCCTAAGGCCGCCCGGGTCGGGGAGTAGCGCAGTCTGGTAGCGCATCTGCTTTGGGAGCAGAGGGTCGCAGGTTCGAATCCTGTCTCCCCGACCAAATTCCTGAAATGAGGAGCCTGAATCGCTCCTTGCGTCAGCGCGAATCGGCATCGTGCCGTTTGCGTGCCCACGCGTTATCGGCTTCTGCTTTGCACCGCGGCTGAGAGGGTTTCCAGTATTCGCAGCGCTCGATCGCGAATGTTCAGCACAGGCTGCAGGCTGCTCGCCAGTTGCCGGCAGTTGACGAGGATGGTGTGATCCGTCGGCGGTTTTACGACGAAGGTCGTAGTCGGCGATGGCCGGCCAGGAACATGTAAGTCGTCGATGTTTGTGGCGCGGTGTTGGGCACCGTCCTGAGCTTGAGCTTCGGCATCTATTTAGCCGAAACCGGCTTTGCGCAATTGCGCGTTTTTTCTCTATCGCTGTCTGCGAGCTTTCGCTTAGTCATCGGCGATACGACGCAGCGAACGCTTCCGCAATCGGACGACATGAGGCAGGCGGTGGCGCGCGGCGGCTGCACGCGCGTCCGGCAGGGGGTGATTGGTGAGCGAGACGTTCGATAGCCTGGTCAACACCGTTTCCAACCTGCTTGCGCCGCACGGACCCGGGGGCAGTTTCGCGCCGGGTGACTACAGCATCCATTTCTTCCTGCAGCTCGCCGTGATCCTCGGTGCCTGTTTCCTGTTCGGGCGCCTTGTTGGCTTGCTGCGCCAGCCGCCGGTGGTGGGGGAGATGATCGCCGGCGTGGTCCTCGGGCCCTCGTTGCTCGGCCTGCTGTTCCCCGGGCTGCAAGCGACGATCTTCCCGCCGGAGACGCGCAACCTGCTCTATGCGGGGGCGCAACTGGGCGTTGGCCTCTACATGTTCATCGTCGGCACGACCCTGCGCGTCGACCATTTCCGAAGCAAGGGGCCCACGGCGCTCGCCGTCTCGATCGCCGGCATTGCCGCACCCTTCGGCTTCGCGGTGCTGATCACGCCGCTGCTGCTCGACGTGGGCGGGCTGTTCGCACCCGGGATCAGCCGTGCCAACGCGACGCTTTTTCTGGGGGCCTGCATCGCCCTGACGGCCTTTCCGATGCTGGCGCGGATCATCAACGAACGCGGTCTCGCCAATTCCTCGTTGGGCACCTTGTCGCTTACCGCTGGCGCGTTCGACGATGCCTGTTCTTGGTGCGTGCTGGCCATCGTACTGGCGGCGTTCGGCGGCGGCCCGGGCGTAGCGGTGCTGGCGATCGGCGGCGGCCTCGCCTGGGCGGCGTTCCTGTTCTTTGTCGGCCCGCAGATCCTCGCGCCTCTTGGGCGGTCGGTCGAGCGTGAAGGCCGGATGACCGCGACGCATCTTGCGATCGTGATGATCGCCTTCAGCATCTCCGCGCTGCTGATGGATCTGGTCGGCATCCATGCGATTTTCGGTGGTTTCGCGATCGGCGCGGTGATGCCCCGCGGTCTGCTGACCGAGGAGATCAAGCGCAAGATCGAGCCGCTGACAGTGGTGCTGCTGCTGCCGATGTTCTTCACCTATTCCGGGCTCAACACGCGGCTGGATGTCGTGAATTCGGCCGACCTTTTGCTGATCGCCGCCCTCATCCTTGTCGCATCGGTCCTAGCGAAGGCGGGCGCCTGCTACATCGCGGCGCGGCTTTGCGGCGAGGAGAACAGTGTCGCCCTCGGCATCGCCGCGCTGATGAACGCGCGCGGGCTCATGGAACTGATCATCATCAACATCGGCCTGCAAAAGGGTATCATCGGGCCGGCCTTGTTCGCGATCCTCGTGCTGATGGCGATCGTCACGACGATGATGGCGAACCCGATGTTCGATGTCGTCATGCATCGGGCACGGTCACGCGACCATGCCGAACCCGTGCCCGGCGCCTGAGCGCCGGGCCGTTCCGGGCTCCAACCATGGGCATCGCGGTGGTTTCGGGCGGTGCTGCCATCGCTTTATCGCACCGCGGCACCGACGCCTCGATGCAGGCGCAGGAACGGGTCAAGGTTCTGCCGGAACTGATGGAGCTGGCGAGGCGGCAGGCCGGCGCGTCGGCAACTGGATCAGGTTGAGGAACGACATCACGACGTCGCCCTCCTGATTGGTGGCGGTCATCCGCATCGAGATCGTCCCGCGATCGGGCTTGCTGCGCGAAGGAGTGATTTCGCGGATCTCGCGGGTCACGCTCAGCACGTCGCCGGGGCGTACGGCCTTGCGCCACTGCAGATCGTCCACCTTCAATCCCAGCAGCGGCGTGTCGCCGAACGGCGCCTTGTCGACGAAATCGCGCATCAGCGCGGCGGCGACATGCCAGCCGCTGGCGATGATGCCGCCGAATCGCCCGTTCGCAGCCTCCGCCTTGTCGACATGCATCGGCTGCGGATCGAACTCCTGCGCGAAGCGGATGATATCCGCCTCGCGCATCTCGATCGGGCCGCCGTGCCAGGTCTGGCCGACGACCAGATCGTCCAAAAACAGGTCTTTGCTCATCTCGCTGCTACTCACGCGTCAGAGCGAATCGTCCGCCCGGCGATAGAGTTGCCAGCAGCTGCCGGCCTTGCGGAAGACATAGCGGATTTGCGCGTCGGTGTCGGGCTTTCGCAGCGTGACGACCTGCTCGCCGTTGGTGCCGTTGCTCATGATACGCTGCAGGCCTTCGCGCTTCTGCTGGGCGGCGCCGGGCATCACCGGAAAGGCGCGCGCCGCGCCGGCGAGGCGCTCCGTGACCGTGGCCGGCTCGGGCTCGGCCGCCGGATCGATGGTTTCGCTCAGCAGCGGATCCGCGGTGAAGGCGCGCTGGGTGGCGACGTCGTCGGCAAATGCGGTTACGAACGCGGTGAAATCCTTGGCCGGGCAGGCGGTGGCGGCCTGCGCGACGGGCGCGACGAGGGCGCTCGCGAAGAGGATTGCGGTGGCGCTGAGAAAGCGGTTGGTCATGGTCTGCGGGTCATCCCGATACGCTGGATCTGAAGCTAAGCTTTTGAATATCCGCCAGCTTGATGACAAGCTGTGACGAAGATCATGGGAGGTGCGAATGACCGGCAGCATTCGGGTCGGAATCGGCGGATGGACGTACGAACCCTGGCGCGGCACCTTCTATCCGGCCAAGCTGCCGCAGGCGCGCGAACTGGAACATGCCGCGAGCCGAGTGACCGCGATCGAGATCAACGGCACCTATTATCGCCTGCAATCGCCCAAGAGCTTCGAGGGCTGGGCAAAGGCGGTGCCCGATGGCTTCCAGTTCGGCGTCAAGGCCTCCCGCTACTGCACCAACCGCAAGGATCTGCGCGAGGCGGCGGAGTCGATCGCCAAATTCGTCGATCAGGGCCTGGTCGAGCTCGGCGACCGGCTCGGTCCCATCCTCTGGCAGTTCGCGACGACCAAGCGCTACGATGCCGACGAGTTCAAGGCGTTCCTCGCGCTGCTGCCGACGGCGCATCGCGGCGTGCCGCTACGCCACGCCGTCGAGCCGCGACACGAAAGCTTTCGTGATCCGGGTTTCGTCGCGATGCTGCGTGAAGCGGGCGTTGCGCTCGTCTTTGCCGACGCCCAGGATCATCCCTGCTTCGCCGACCAGACTGCCGACTTCGTCTATGCGCGCCTTCAGGATGCCGAGGAGGATCAACCGGCCGGCTATGCCCCCGCGGCGCTGGATCGCTGGACCGCGATCGCCCGGGGCTGGGCCGCGGGCAACGCGCCCGACGGACTGCCCTATGTCGATACGGCGGAAGCGAGCGCCGGCGGCGAGCGCGACGTGTTCGTCTTTATGATCAACGGCGCCAAGGTCCGCGCACCTGCGGCTGCCGAGGCGATGCTGGAGCGGTTGAAGGGGTAGAAGCACCATTGTCCTCCCCGACGCTACGCGCCGGGGAGGACAAACAGGTTCAGGCGCCCTTGACCTTCTCCGCTGCGGCGGTCCCGGCGCTGCTCGCCGCCTTCACCACGCCGTCGAGCAGGCTGCTCGCCTGTGCCTTGGCATTTTCCTTGCTGATGCCGATCGAGTCGAGATGCTCGGCACCCGCCGCGCGGGCAGCCTTTACCGCTTCACCGGCGCGTTCGTGGATCGTGCGGCTGACGTCGCCCAGCAATTCCTCTTCGCGGCGCGTGCGCGGCAGCAGCGTGCCGGCCAGCGCGCCCAGCGCGAGGCCACCAACGAGCACCGCCAGCGGATTGTCCTGCACGGCGTCGCCCGCCTTACGCGTCGCGCTCGCGGCGCCGCGCTTGGTCGCCTCGACGGCTTCGATCGCCTTGGTGCGGGTCGTGCCATAAGCGTCCTCGGCCTTGGTCTTCACCGTTTCGGCCGTGGTCTTCACCGTGGCGACCGCGTCATTGGCGGCGGTGCGGGCACTATCCGCGGTTTCGCTGGCGAAGGCCTTGGCCTTCTCGACACCTTCGCTGACCTTGCTCATCTCGTCCTGTCTCCTGTCCTGCGGGGGCGCGCCGGTCAGCCGATGCTCTCGCCGACCATCCGCGCGTTCAACTCGTCATCGTCGGATTCGGTTTCACTCCGGAACAATCGGCCTGCCGCCCTCATCGCCTTGTCGCGGAAAAGCAGCAGGCCCACGCCGGCGACGAAACCCGCGGCCGCGGCTGGCCGCTGCTTGATCGTCTCCACCGTATCATGCGCCAACGCGGTGGCGCGTTCGCGGATCTCCTCGGTCGCTTCCTGCATAAGCGCCTTGGGGGTCAGCCGCTTCTGCAGCGTGATCAACGTCGTCGTCAGTTGATGGCGCGCGGCCTTCGACTTGGCTTCCGCCTCGCGCAATTCGCTGATCGCCCGGCTCATCGGCCGTCTCCGAAATCAGGGTCGGCGGGCGATGCATCGGGATCGGTCGCCTTGCGCAGCTTGGCGAGCGCCATTCGCACCAGCAGCCATGCCAGTATCAGCGCCAGCCCGATCACCACGGCAACGGCCCCGACGCGCCCAATATATGGCGCAAGAATGAAGATCAGCCCCACCAGCAGCGCGATCGCGCTTGCCAGCAGGATCACTGCTGCCACCGCGATCATCGCGACGGCGGCGCGGGCCTCGGCGAGGCGCGCGATCGCCTGCGCACGGTACAGCCTGATCTCGGCGCGGACGAAATTCTCGCCATCATCGACAAGCTGCGACAGCAGCTTGCCGATCGACGAATCTTCAGGCCCTGCCGCCATGGCCTCCGCGGCCGGGTCCAACCCCTCGCTCACCCCCATGCCTTCAGACGACGGGGGGTACGGAGGGTGGGGTGTCCGCGAAGCCGGAGGCTGCCGGTTCCGGCGTAACGGGTGTGGGCGGCGTGAACGGCGATTCCTCCGCCACCGGCGCATCGCCGAGGCCGGCCTTCACCAGCCGCGCCAGCACGAAGCCCAACGCAGCAGCCGTACCGATCGCCACTGCCGGGCTCTTCTTCACGAAGCTGCGCGCATCCTCGAACAGTTCGTCCACATCCTTGTCACGCAGTTGGGAGGCGACGCCCGAAACCATGTCAGCGGCAGAGCGGGCATAGCCGCCATATTGCGCACCCAGTCGCTCATCGACGGTTCCCGCCGCCTCGCTGATCAGCTTGGCGACTTCGTCCAACGCGCTGGACGCCTTCTCCTTGCCGTCGGTCGCCACTTCGCGCGCCTTGTCGGTCGCCTGGCCCCTCAGCTTGCTCGCTTCGGCACGAACCTTTTCGCCCGCGTCCCTGGCTGCCGCCCGGGTGGCGTCCACCGCCGGCTTCGCCGCTGCCGAAACCTTCTCGGCGGCAGCTTTGACGGCCTCCGCGCTCCGGTGGGTCGCGCCATTCGTCGGGTCCGTCGTCACGGCCTCGGGGGCGCCGTTGAACTCTGCACGCTCGTCGGTCATGTCGCTCCTCGCATCTCGATCGCTGATGTCGTTCCTGTCCCACAACATACGGCGTTGCGGCGCGGTTCCCCTCGGCGGGTGATAATTGCGCCGAGGCGTCCCCATCGATACAGGCCGGTCGATAACATCGCCACGCCTGAAAGGAACGCAACCGAAATGACTGCGATCATCGATATCCGCGCGCGCCAGATCATCGACAGCCGGGGCAATCCGACGGTCGAGGTCGACGTGACCCTCGAGGACGGGGCGTTCGGCCGCGCCGCGGTGCCCTCGGGCGCGTCGACGGGGGCCTATGAGGCGGTCGAAAAGCGCGACGGCGACAAGACGATGTGGCTGGGCAAGGGCGTGTCGCAGGCGGTGGATGCCGTCAACGGCGCGCTGTCGGAGGCGCTGCTCGGCCTCGATGCCGAAGACCAGAGCGAGGTCGACGCGACGATGATTGCGCTCGATGGTTCGGCCAACAAGGGTGTGCTCGGCGCCAATGCGATTCTCGGCGTCAGCCTCGCCACGGCGAAGGCAGCGGCGGAATCGCGCGGCCTGCCGCTTTATCGCTATGTCGGCGGCGTTTCGGCGCATGTCCTGCCGGTGCCGATGATGAACATCATCAATGGCGGCGCGCATGCCGACAACCCGATCGACTTCCAGGAATTCATGGTCATGCCGGTCGGCGCGCCGACGTTGTTCGATGCGGTGCGCTGCGGCTCGGAAATCTTCCACACGCTCAAAAAGGCGCTGCACGACAAGGGCCTCGCCACCGCGGTGGGTGACGAGG
The DNA here is from genome assembly GCF_050433225.1 of Sphingomonas zeicaulis. Taxonomy (NCBI): domain Bacteria; kingdom Pseudomonadati; phylum Pseudomonadota; class Alphaproteobacteria; order Sphingomonadales; family Sphingomonadaceae; genus Sphingomonas; species Sphingomonas zeicaulis. Next base: position 578,952 of record NZ_JBNPXQ010000001.1, read on the forward strand.
GTGGCTTCGCGCCCAACCTCGCCAGCCCGGCAGATGCGCTCGACTTCATCATGCGTTCGATCGAGGCGGCGGGCTACAAGCCGGGCGACGACGTCATGCTCGCGCTCGACTGCGCCGCCACCGAATTCCACAAGGAAGGCGCCTATCATCTGGAAGGCGAAGGCCGCGTGCTCTCGTCCGACGAGATGGCCGCCTATTTGGCAGACCTCTGCGCCAAATATCCGATCGCCTCGATCGAGGACGGCATGGGCGAGGATGATCGCCAGGGCTGGAAGACGCTGACCGACCTGGTGGGGGACAAGGTGCAACTGGTGGGTGACGATCTGTTCGTCACCAACCCGGCGCGCCTGGCGGACGGCATCAAGGAAGGCCTCGCCAACTCGCTGTTGGTGAAGGTCAACCAGATCGGCACGCTCACCGAGACGCTGGAGGCGGTGTCGATGGCGCAGCGCGCCGGTTATACCGCGGTGATGTCCCACCGGTCGGGCGAGACCGAGGATTCGACGATCGCCGACCTCGCGGTCGCCACCAACTGCGGTCAGATCAAGACCGGCAGCCTCGCCCGGTCTGACCGGCTCGCCAAATATAACCAGCTGATCCGCATCGAGGAAGAGCTGGGTTCGGTTGCGCGCTATGCCGGCCGCAGCATCTTCGGTTGATTTGGTCGTCTGATCGAGGCGGCGTCACGCCGCTGAAATAATGTCGTAAGCGCAACGATCCGCGCGGTCCGCCACTTCTTCGGCGGGGCGCGCGGCGTGCGTGTCAATTCGCGCAAACCTCGCTTGATTCCGCGAGTCGCATGTGATTCAAGGGCAAGGTGACCAAGGCGCGTAAACTTCCCACATTGCTTGCATCGGCCGCGGGCCCCGCGTTCGCGTTGCTCGTGATCGCCTTCTTCGGCGGCTACGCGGTGCTGGGCTCGAACGGCGTGCTCGCCTGGAGCGACTATAAGCGCCAGATCGGCGTGCGCAGCGCCGAGCTGGACAAGCTCAAGGCGCAGAAGGCGGTGCTCGCCAATCGCGTCGACCTGCTCGATCCCCGTCACGCCAATCCTGACATGGTCGACGAACTGGTCCGCAAGGAACTAGGCGTGGCACATCCCGATGAGGTCATCATCCCCTTGAAATAAGGGCGATGTGGTCTGACAGGCCTGGCATTGTGACGGTCCAGACATCAAATATGTCGGACAAGCTTTTTCCGGGGCGTTGCGCACTGCGTCAAACGACGCCTATAGACGGCCCGACGAACCCACCGACAGGGATGACGTTCTTGGCAAAACCGACCACTCCCCGGCGCGGCAAGGCCGCTGCGCCTGCCCCCGCAGCAGAAGCGACGCCGCTCCCCAATCGCGAACGTCCGCCTGAACCGGCCCGCTACGAAGCGAGCCAGGAAGAGCTGCTGGCCTTCTACCGCGAAATGCTGCTGATCCGCCGCTTCGAAGAGCGCGCCGGCCAGCTTTATGGCCTGGGCCTCATCGGCGGCTTCTGCCATCTCTATATCGGCCAGGAAGCCGTTGCCGTCGGCCTGCAGTCGGCGCTCGAAGTCGGCAAGGACAGCGTGATCACCGGTTACCGCGATCACGGCCACATGCTCGCCTATGGCATCGATCCCAAGGTGATCATGGCCGAACTGACGGGTCGCGAGGCTGGCATCAGCCGCGGCAAGGGCGGTTCGATGCACATGTTCTCGACCGAGCATCGCTTCTATGGCGGTCACGGCATCGTCGGCGCGCAGGTCTCGCTCGGCACCGGCCTGGCGTTCGGCCACAAATATGCCAACGACGGCGGTGTCGCGATGGCCTATTTTGGCGACGGTGCGGCCAACCAGGGCCAGGTCTATGAGAGTTTCAACATGGCCGAGCTCTGGAAGCTCCCGATCATCTTCGTGATCGAGAACAACCAGTACGCCATGGGCACGAGCGTCAATCGCTCGTCGGCGGAAGACCAGCTCTATCGCCGCGGCGAGAGCTTCCGCATCCCCGGCATCCAGGTCGACGGCATGGACGTGCTCGCGGTGCGCGGTGCGGCCAATGTCGCGGTCGAGTGGGTGCGTTCGGGCAAGGGCCCGATCCTGCTCGAACTCAAGACCTATCGCTATCGCGGCCATTCGATGTCCGACCCCGCCAAGTATCGCTCGCGCGAGGAAGTGCAGGCGGTTCGCGACAAGTCCGACCCGATCGAGGGCGTGAAGCGTGAGCTCGAGGCGCTCGGCGTCGGCGAGGACGCGCTGAAGGACATCGACAAGGAAATCCGCAAGATCGTCAGCGACGCCGCGGAGTTCGCCGAAGTCTCCCCCGAGCCGCCGCTCTCCGACCTCTACACTGACGTCCTGGTGGAAACCTACTGATGGCCCTCGAACTCAAGATGCCCGCGCTGTCCCCGACGATGGAGGAGGGCACGCTTTCGAAGTGGCTCGTCAAGGAAGGTGACGAGGTCAAGTCCGGCGACATTCTCGCCGAGATCGAGACCGACAAGGCGACCATGGAGTTCGAAGCCGTCGACGAGGGCACGATCTCCAAGATCCTGGTCGCCGAAGGCACCGATGGCGTGAAGGTCGGCACCGTGATCGCGCTGATCGGCGGCGAAGGCGAGGAAGCCGGCGCCCCGGCCGAAGCCAGCCCGCAGGCCCCTCCGCCGCCCGAAGCGAAGGAAGAGCCCAAGCAGGAAGCGCCGCAGCCGCCTGAATCAGGCGTGGCCAAGCTCGCCACCGAAGCCAAGGCCAAGGTTGCCGATCCGGCGATCCCGGCCGGCACAGAGATGGTCAAGACGACCGTCCGCGAAGCGTTGCGCGACGCGATGGCCGAAGAGATGCGCGCCGACGATCGCATCTTCGTGATGGGTGAGGAAGTCGCCGAGTATCAGGGCGCCTACAAGGTCACCCAGGGGCTGCTCGACGAGTTCGGTCCGCGTCGCGTGATCGATACGCCGATCACCGAATATGGCTTCGCCGGCATCGGCACCGGCGCCGCGATGGGCGGCCTGCGTCCGGTTATCGAGTTCATGACGTTCAACTTCGCCATGCAGGCGATCGATCACATCATCAACTCGGCGGCCAAGACCAACTACATGTCCGGCGGCCAGATGCGCTGCCCGATCGTGTTCCGCGGTCCCAACGGCGCTGCGGCGCGCGTGGGTGCGCAGCACAGCCAGAACTATGGCCCGTGGTACGCCGCGGTTCCCGGCCTGATCGTGATCGCGCCCTATGATGCGGCCGATGCCAAGGGCCTCCTCAAGGCGGCGATCCGCTCAGAGGATCCGGTTGTCTTCCTCGAGAATGAACTGCTCTACGGCCGCAGCTTCGAGGTGCCCAAGCTTGACGATTACGTCCTGCCGATCGGCAAGGCGCGGATCATGCGCGAGGGCAAGGACGTCACCATCGTCAGCTATTCGATCGGCGTCGGCCTCGCGCTCGACGCGGCCGAGACGCTGGCGGGCGAGGGCATCGATGCCGAGGTGATCGACCTGCGCACCTTGCGTCCGCTCGACACCGCGACGGTGCTGGAAAGCCTGGCCAAGACCAACCGCATGGTCGTGGTCGAGGAAGGCTGGCCGGTCTGCTCGATCTCCAGCGAGATCCTCGCTGTGGCGATGGAGCAGGGCTTCGACGATCTCGACGCGCCGGTGCTGCGCGTGACCAACGAAGACGTTCCGCTGCCTTATGCCGCGAACCTCGAAAAGGCCGCGCTGGTCGATGCCGCGCGCGTCGTCGAAGCGGCCAAGAAGGTCTGCTATCGCTGATGGGATACGCCGCTGCCGGGGTGGAATGAACCTCATCCCGGCAGCGACGCCCCCACAGCGCACGCTTCCCTGTGGGAAGGTGCTGGCTAACCTGCTCGGCAGACCGCCGTCCGGCCGATCAGCAATCCTTCGGCCGCGCGCAGCGCCGCGGCACGCCGACATAGCCGTCGGCCTCCTTGCTGAAGCGCCATAGCGTGGTATCCTCGGCGGTAACCGGGCGGACCTTGCCATCGTCGCCGACGGTGGTTCCGCTCAGCACCACTTCGAACTCCGGCCATGCCGGCAGCCCGGCGGTGCGCACCTGCAATTGCCGAAGCGTACCGCTGCTCGCGTAGCAGGGGCGTTGCGGGCCGCCGCCATCGCAATCCGCGCCGTTGTCGGTTCCGGTGTCGATGTCGCCGGCATAGGTCCAGCCGTCGCTGCCGCCCGCCGCCAGGCGAAACATGCTGTAGCCCGCGATCGAGATGCCACCCGGTTCGAACCGCCGGATCGGCAGGCCGATCAGCATGCCGCTGCTCAGCGCCCGCTGGACGAGCGGTTCCCCTTCGCCGACGATCGGCGGATTGCCCGCAGCACCGCTCGCCGCGATGCTGCCGAAATTGAACTGCCTGCCCGTTTGCTGCCAGCGCCCGTCCCGGAACTGGTAGCTGACCTGCGCCAGGCCCAGCATATCGCCGGGCGCGGAAAGTTGCGGGCTGTCGGCGTCCGCATCCTCGCTCACCGTTGCCAGCAGCGTGAAGCGGGGGGCGTCATCGAAGGTGTATTCGACCGTGCGCCACGCACTGATGTTCTGCCCTTCGACGGTGCAGCCTTCGGCGTCCGCATCGGACAAGCCGCACAGCGCCCGCATTGCTTCCGCCGCGGACGGCGGCTGCGGCGACTTTGCCATGGCGGGTGCTGTCACCCCGGCGAGCAGCGCCAGACAAGCGGCAGGGAAGCGCGTGCGCATCAGTTCACCGAATCGATGTACTGCTTCCACGCGGCGCTCCAGCGCTGGCGGAGTTCCGGCGGAACGGACTGGACGCTGCACGTCACCGCGCCGCCGTCGCCGTTGCCCGGATCACACGCCCAGACCTTGCGGTCGAGCTTGTCGACATCGGTCGTCATGATGCTGACGATGCGGCCGTGATCGATCGCCAAAAACAGGTCCGGCCAGATCACGTCGCTGTTGGGATTTGAGAACCATGCGCAAGTGCGCTCGAACGGCAGGCGTTCCTGCTTCTCGCAGGCGTTGGCGCCCGTCGGGAACAGTCGCCGCAACGCAGCATTGCCGCGCGCACTGCCGACTTCGAGATCGGCGGCGGAAAGCGCTGCGATCGTGTCGATGCCCAGCGCTTCCGGTGCCGCGGCCGTGGCCTGCGCCGCCGACGCCGCGCTGGCAGCGGTGATTGCGAGCATGATTCTGCTAAGCCGGGTGGGGATCGTCTTCGTCATGGTTTATGGTCTAACCCGTTCATCTGCAAAGGATTGTGATGCATGGCACAGCCTATGCAGTTCGTCGCATTTTGGGCAGCGGCTTGCGGCAAGGCGATCAGCACGGCATCGGCAACGCCATGGATTTCGAAGACATTCTCGCCGCCGATCCCGACCGCGCGATCATGCTCGCGCACGTGCCGATCGCGCATCGGGCCGCCCTCATCGCCCTCTGGCGCCTCGATCTGCGCGGCGCCGAGATCGTTCGCTCCACGACCGAGGCGATGATCGGTCGAATGCGGCTCACCTGGTGGTATGAGGCGCTGGGCAAGCTCGACAGCAGCGAGCCTCCGGCCGAACCGCTGCTCGAAGAAGTCGCCGCCGCGCTGGTCGGGGCGGGCGTCGCCGGCAGCGCGCTCGGCGAGGCCCTGATCGGGTGGGAGGCGTTGCTCGATCCGATGCCGCTCGATGCCGATGCGCTCAACGCTTTCGCTGCCGAACGCGGCGCCGGGCTGTTCGGGGTCGCGGCGGGGTTGCTCGGGGGGGCGGCGGGTAGTGTTTCGGGGGCGGGAAAGGGGTGGGCGCTGGTCGACGCCGCGCGCCATCTGACCGACACCGAAAGCCGCGCCCGCGCGCTCGATCTCGCCGCGCCGTTGCTCGCCGAGGCACTGTCGGTGCGCTGGCCGCGTGCGCTGCGGCCGCTGGGAATGCTCGCCCGTTTCGCCGAGGATGATCGTTGCTCCGGCCTCGCCGCCGGCCGGGCGGGTTCCCCGCGCCGGATGCTGCGCGGGTTGGGCTTCCGGCTGGCGGGGCGCTGAGCACCGCGATAGGCTGGCTGCCGCGACGAGAGCTGGAGGGGTTTATGGGCCGAATGATTGCCGGGGCAGCCGCGATGCTACTGATGATGGTGGCAGGCATCTTCGCCTGGGAAAGCATCACCGGCCGCAAGGATCCAATCCCGCCGGCGCCCGCGATCGCAGCGGCGGTCGCCACGCCCGCCGCTGCGGCCGAGCCCGTCGAGCCGGCACTGCCCGAGGCCACCGCGAAGACGCGCGAGGAGCGGCGCTTCGGCCGCTACGACAAGGACAAGGACGGCGCGATCACGCGCGACGAATATCTCGTCGCGCGCCGCAAGGCCTTTGCCAAGCTCGACCGCAACGGCAACGGCGTGCTCGACTTCGACGAATATGCGGTGAAAACGATCGAGCGCTTCGCCACGGCGGACGCCGACCAGTCCGGTGCGATGAACCCGGCCGAGTTCGCCACCACCGCGGTCAAGCGCAAGCCAAGGCCCGCGGCCGCGAACTGCCCGCCGGCAACCCCGCGCGCTGCGGATGAGGAAGAGCCGGGCTGAGGATCAGCGCGGAATCGTGACCACGGCGTCGCCCACCGCCAGCCCCAGCGCGTCAGCGGCAGCAGGATCGATCGCGATGCCGCCCTCTTCCGCCACCACCTGCGCATAGGCCGCGACGAAGCCCTTCAGCCGCCCGCGCGCGACGAGCAGCTTCTCGCCCTCATCCTCACTAAAATCGACGATGCGGGTAACCGGCGCGTCGACAGCGTCTGCGACCGATCGGATGCGATCGGTGAAGGCAGTCATCGAGGGGCCGCCATCGAAAATGTCGATGTAATGATCGTGGTGGAAGCCCTCCGCCTCCAGCATGCGCATCGCCGCGCGACCGCTGGGGTGGGGCAGACCGATCACCGCACGCGCGGTCTCGGGCAGCATCGCGGTGTAGACCGGATGCTTGGGCATCAGGTTGGCGAGCACGCCGGTGCCATGGATCGCGTTGAAGGCGTCGGCATCCTGGAAGTTCATGCCGAAGAACTTGCCGGCGATGCCATCCCAGAAGGGCGAGCCGCCGGCATCGTCGATCACGCCGCGCAGTTCGGCGAGCACGCGATTGGCGAAGCGCGCGCGGTGCTGGCGGATGAACAGGTAGCGGCTGCGCGCGAGCAGCATGCCGAGGCCGCCGGCGCGCTCATGCGGGTGAAGGAACAGGCCGCCGACCTCGCTCGATCCTTCGAGATCGGTGACGATGCTGAGCATGTCGGCACGGAAGGTGCGGCCGAGTTCGGGCGCATGCTGGGTGAGCGCGCCGATGCGGTAGGAATAGAAGGGCGATTTCTCGCCGACCTTGCTCAGCAACTGGCAGGTGCCGCGGATCTGCCCGGTCGCCGCATTTTCCAGCACGAGGATGAACAGGTCGTCGGCGAGTTGATCGTCGTCGCGCGCAAAGCCGGCTTCGGAGCGATCCAGCTTCGTTCGCAGCGCCGGCTTGTCGGCGGGCAGGTTGGTGAAACCGCCCCCGGTGAGCTTGGCCATCTCGTAGAGCGATTGCAGGTCGCGCGGCGCGGCGGGGCGGATGCGGAAGGTCATTGAGCACCCTGACCGGCGAGCCGCAGCATCGTCAAGGCCGAGAGCATGGCGCGTTCGGGGAGCGAATCGACGAGCAGATATTCGTCCGCCGAATGGATCGCGCCGCCCCGTGCGCCCATCGTGTCCACAACCGGCACGCCGCACGCCGCGATATTGTTGCCGTCGCACACGCCGCCGGTCGAGCGCCAGGCGATGTCGAGGCCGAGATCGCTGCCGCAGCGCTTGACCAGCCCGAACAGCCGTTCGGCGCCTGGATCGAGCGGTTTTGGTGGCCGTCCGAAGTCGCCATGCGCGTGGATGGTGACGCCGTGCGCGGCGGCGACCGCCGCGACGCTCTCCGCGATCAGCGCGCGCGCATGTGCCTCGTCTTCGGGCGTCTTGGGGCGGAAGTTGACGCGCAGCACCGCATGGTCGGGAACGACATTGTTGGGTCCGCCGCCATCGACCTTCGCCGGGTTGACCGACAAGGTCGGCGAGCGTGCCGCCGCCAGCCGCAGCGCGAGATCCGCCGCTGCGAGCACGGCGTTGCGGCCATCATCGGGATTGCGGCCCGCGTGGGCACTCAGTCCCTTGACGATGAATGCGTAATTGCCGCTGCCGGAGCGCGCGCCGGCCAGGGTGCCATCGGGCATCGCGGGTTCATAGGTGAGTGCTGCAACCTTGTTCTTCGCGAGCCGTGCCAGCAGCGCGGCGGAGCCGGGCGAGCCGACCTCTTCGTCGCTGTTGATCACGACGTCATAGCCGAAGCGGTCGATGCCGGGGGCGGTCTCGACCGCCTTGAGCGCGGCGAGCATGATCGCGATGCCACCCTTCATATCGGCGACGCCGGGGCCGCCGAGCACGCCGGGTTCGCGCCATGTCAGCGTCTGGAAGGGGTGATCGACCCCGAACACCGTATCCATGTGGCCCGTCAGCAGGATGCGAAGGGGCGCCTCTGGCCGAACCGAGACGACGAGGTTGCGGCCATGCGCCACCTCGCGGATGCGGCCATCAGGCTCCACGACCTCGACTGGAGCAGCATCCTCCAGCGCGACCTCGCCGGGCAGCGCAGCGAAGCCGTCGGCGAGCAGGGTCGCGGTTACTGCCAGCCCGTCAAGGTTGCGTGAGCCGCTGTTGACGGGTGCCCAGGCTTCGACCTGTGCAAGCATCGGTTGCGCGGCTGCCGTGTCGACCACGGCGCGTTCGGTTGCGGCAAGTGCAGTCATTGCGTCACCCTAAAGCATTCCAATGGGGACCGTCACCGCCTGCTTGGCCGTTGCATCGTCAGAAGCGCTCGGGCATAGGCGCGAGACCTCGCTTCCCCTCCCCAGGAAAGTGCAGGAGCCCATGGAATGACCGATTTCGTCGCGAGCAACGGCCTGAGCATCGACCGCAGGCTGTTCGATTTCGTCAACGCCCAGGCGTTGCCGGGAACCGGCGTGGATGCTGACGCCTTCTGGGCGGGCTTCGCGCAACTGCTCGCCGATTTCGTGCCTGACAATCGCGCCTTGCTGGCGACGCGGGACCGGATCCAAGGTGAGATCGACGCTTGGCACGCCGCGCGGCGCGGGCAGCCGATCGACCTTGCCGATTATCAGGCTTTCCTGCGGGAGATCGGCTATCTGGTGGCGGAGCCGGCGCCATTCGCGGTGACCACCACCGATGTCGATGCCGAGATCGCGACGATGGCGGGGCCGCAGCTCGTCGTCCCCAGCCTCAACGGGCGCTTCGTGCTTAACGCCGCCAATGCGCGCTGGGGCAGCCTTTATGATGCATTCTACGGTACCGATGCGTTGCCGGGCACCGCGAAGCCTGGCGGCTATGACGCGGAGCGTGGCGCCGCGGTGATCGCGGCCGCGCGCAGCTTCCTCGATCAAGCGATCCCCGGCTGGGAAGCACGCGAACATTGCGTCGGCTATCGTGGCGATGCGACTGCGCCGAACGCCCTGCTGTTCCGCAACAACGGCCTGCACATCGAACTCGTCATCGATCGCCAACATCCGATCGGCCGCACCGATCCGCTGGGCATTGCCGACGTTATCCTCGAATCGGCGCTGACGGCGATCGTCGATCTTGAGGATTCGGTCGCGGCGGTCGACGCCGAGGACAAGGTGGCGGCTTACAGCAACTGGCTGGGGCTGATGCGCGGCGATCTGTCCGCCAGCTTCGCCAAGGGCGGCAAGACGCTGACCCGCGAATTGGAAGGCGATCGCGAGTGGACCGCGCTGGACGGCACCGGCTTCAGCCTGCCCGGCCGTAGCCTGTTGTTCGTGCGCAATGTCGGCCATCTGATGACCAACCCCGCGGTCGTGCTGCCCGATGGCGGCGAGGCGCCGGAGGGGCTGCTCGACGCGGTGTTCACCGCGCTGATCGGGCTGCATGACATCAAGGGGCTCGGTCGCTTCCGCAACAGCCGCACCGGATCGATCTATATCGTCAAGCCGAAGATGCACGGGCCGGACGAGGCGGCGTTCACCAACCGGCTGTTCGACGCGGTGGAGGATCTGCTGGGGCTGGCGCGGCACACCATCAAGGTCGGCGTGATGGACGAGGAACGACGGACCTCCGCCAACCTCGCCGCCTGCATCCATGCGGTGAAGGACCGCATCGTCTTCATCAATACCGGCTTCCTCGATCGCACCGGCGACGAACTGCACACCTCGATGCAGGCCGGCGGGATGGTCCGCAAGGCGGACATGAAGGCGAGCGCTTGGATCGGCGCCTATGAAGCGCGCAACGTGCAGATCGGGCTGGCCTGCGGGCTTTCGGGCAAAGCGCAGATCGGCAAGGGGATGTGGGCGGCGCCCGATCGTATGGCCGAGATGATGGCGCAGAAGATCGGCCATCCCCGGTCCGGCGCGAACACCGCCTGGGTGCCGAGCCCGACCGCGGCGACCTTGCACGCGATGCACTATCATCAGGTCGACGTGTTCGCGCGGCAGCAGGAGCTTGCCGCCGAACCGACGCCGGGGCTGGAACCGCTGCTGACGGTGCCGCTGGCGCATGGCCAGAACTGGTCCGAGGAGGAGGTCGCGCGCGAACTCGACAACAATGCCCAGGGCATCCTCGGCTATGTCGTGCGCTGGGTCGATCAGGGCGTCGGCTGCTCCAAGGTGCCGGACATCAATGATGTCGGCCTGATGGAGGACCGCGCGACGTTGCGCATCTCCTCGCAGCATATGGCGAACTGGCTGCTGCACGGCGTGTGCAGCGAGGAACAGGTCGAGGCGGCGCTGCTCCGAATGGCCGCGAAGGTGGACGCGCAGAACGAGGGCGATCCGCTGTATCGGCCGATGGCGGCGGATCCGGATGCGAGCCTGGCGTTCCAGGCGGCGCGGGCATTGGTGTTCGAAGGGGTGGCGCAGCCGAATGGCTATACCGAGCCGTTGCTCCACGCGTTCCGCCAGAAGGTGAAGGCCGCGGCCTGATCTATCCCCCTCCCGCGTGCGGGAGGGGAGTTACTCCCCCCATTCGTCCCGAGCGAAGTCGAGGGACGAACGGAGGAGGGGAGGCAGCGTTCGACGGTTGGCCTTTACCCCAGCACCTTCGCCAGCACCGCGCGATAGCGTTCCGCCACCGCCTCACGCCGCACATGCCGGCTACCCGTCACGACAGGCTCCCCACGTCGCCACACGCCGTCGATCGCCGTCCGCCCCGCTGCAAACACCAACCCATCGAGCACCGCATCGCCACGCCGCCCAGCGAGCGACGCATGGCCCATGTCTAGCGTTATGAAATCCGCCGCATTGCCCACGGCGAGCCCGGCCGGCGCGCCCAGCGCCCGCGCTCCGCCGTCCAGCGCGCCCTGCCACAGCGCCGCGCCCGACGAGCGTCCGGCTTCGCGCGCGATCAGGTTGCGGCCGCGGGATGCGAGGCGCTGGCCATATTCGAGCAGACGCAGTTCCTCGGTGCCGTCAATCAGCACGTTCGAATCGGAGCCGACGCCATAGCGGCCGCCGGCGGCGAGGAAGGATTCGGCGGGGAAGATGCCGTCACCCAGATTGGCCTCCGTGATCGGGCAGAGGCCGGCGATCGCGCCGCTGGCGGACATCGCCTGCGCCTCGGTGTCGGTCATGTGCGTCGCGTGGACGAGGCACCAGAGGCCGTCGACCGCGGCATGATCGAGCAGCCACTGCACCGGCCGCGCGCCGGACCACGCGAGGCAGGCGTCGACCTCACGTGTCTGTTCGGCGATGTGGATATGGACGGGGCCGGTGCCGGCGAGCGCGGTGACGGGGCCGAGTTCGTCCGGCGTCACCGCGCGCAGGCTGTGCGGGGCAACGCCGAGCACGGCGTCGGGCAGCGATGAGAGCGCCGTGCGGGCGCCGTCGAGCAGCCGGGTGAAATCATCGACGCTGTTGATGAAGCGGCGCTGGCCATGTCCCGGCGCGGCGCCGCCGAAATCGGCATGGGCGTAGAACACGGGCAGATGAGTGAGGGCGATGTCGCTCTCGTCCGCCGCCGCCGCGATCGCCGCGCTCATCGCTGCGCGGTCGGCGAAGGCGGTGCCGTCTCGATCGTGATGGAGATAGTGAAACTCGCCGACGCGGGTGAAGCCGCCCTCCAGCATCTCGACATAGGCCATCGCTGCGATCGCACAAAGGTCGTCGGGATCGATGCGGTCGACGAAGCGGTACATGATCTCGCGCCACGTCCAGAAACTGTCGCCCGCCGGCCCGCGCACCTCGGCGAGCCCGGCCATGCCGCGCTGGAAGGCGTGGCTGTGAACGTTGGGCAGGCCGGGCAGCGCGACGGCGTGGCGTTCATCCGCTGGTGTCGGGGCAACACCAGCCTGGATCGTCGCGACCAGCCCGTCGGCCACCGATATGCGGACATTTTCCGCCCATCCAGCAGCGAGCAGAGCCTCGGAAAAGTGAAAGCAGCGCGGCACGGTCATGGTCGGTTTCGGTCCTGTTTGGTGCTTTTATGTCTATACATTTGGCGGTGGCTGACGCAATAAGGCGCCGACAGATTCAGGGCGGATGCAGGGGTATATGATGCGGTGTGACAGGCTGTGGACGGAGGCGCGACTAGCGACCCTGGCCGATTCCACCGGCCTCGGCATCGTCGAAAAGGGCGTGATCGCGAGCCGCGACGGGCGCATCCTCTATGCCGGCCCGGCGGCGGATGCGCCGCGCTTCGAGGCGGCGGAGACGATCGCGTGTGATGGCCGCTGGATCACGCCGGGGCTGATCGATTGCCACACCCACCTCGTCTATGGCGGTGACCGCGCGCATGAGTTCGAACTGCGGCTGGCGGGCGCTTCCTATGAGGAGATCGCGCGTGCGGGCGGCGGTATCGCCTCCACCATGGCGGCGACGCGCGGTGCCGATGAGGATGCGCTCGTTGCTACTGCGCTGCCCCGGCTCGACGCGCTGATCGCTGAGGGCGCTACGACGGTCGAGGTGAAGTCGGGCTATGGCCTGTCGGTGGAGAGCGAACTCAGGATGCTGCGCGCCGCGCGGCGGCTGGGCGAGGCGCGGCCGGTGCGGATCGAGACGACCTTGCTCGGTGCGCACGCGCTGCCGCCCGAATATCGCGACGATGCCGATGCCTATGTCGATCTGGTCTGCGCGCAGATGATCCCGGCGGCGGCCGAGGCGGGGCTGGCGGATGCGGTCGATGCGTTCTGCGAGGGTATCGGCTTCTCGCCCGCGCAGACCGAGCGGGTGCTGAAGGCGGCGGTCGCTGCCGGCCTGCCGGTGAAGCTTCACGCCGAGCAACTCTCCAACCTTCATGGCGCGGCGCTCGCCGCCAGCCATGGTGCGCTCTCCGCCGACCATCTCGAATATCTCGATGCGGAGGGGATCGCGGCGATGGCCCGGTCGGGCACGGTCGCGAGCCTGCTGCCCGGCGCCTATTATTTCGTGCGCGAGACCAAATTGCCGCCGATCGAAGCACTGCGCGCCGCCGGCGTGCGGATCGCGCTCGCGACCGACAGCAATCCCGGCACCTCGCCGCTCACCTCGCTGCTGCTGGTGCTCAACATGGGCGCCACATTGTTCCGCCTGACCGTCGACGAATGCCTCGCCGGCATCACCCGCAACGCCGCGAAGGCGCTGGGGCTGGGCGACGAGGTGGGCACGCTCGAGGCGGGCAAGAGCTGCGACCTCGCGATCTGGAACGTCGAGCGGCCGGCGGAACTGGTTTACCGAATGGGGTTCAACCCCCTCCATCAGCGTATCTGGAAGGGCCTGTGACGATCATCCTCGATCCCGGCAATGTGGCGCTCGCCGACTGGCGTGCCATCTATCGCGGCGCGCCGGCGTCGCTCGATCCCGCCTGCGCGCCGCGCATCGCGGAAAGCGCGGCGGCGGTCGGGCGCATCCTCGCCAAGGGCAAGCCGGTCTACGGCATCAACACCGGCTTCGGGAAACTGGCCAGCGTCCGTATCGGCGACGAGGATTTGGCGACGCTCCAGCGCAACATCGTGCTGAGCCATGCCGCCGGCACCGGCGACGCCTCACCCGTATCGGTGGTGCGGCTGATGATGGCGCTGAAGCTGGCGAGCCTCGCGCAGGGCGCCTCGGGCGTGCGGCCGGAGACGGTGGCGCTGCTCGAAACCATGCTGGTGCAGGGGCTGACCCCCGAGATCCCGTCACAGGGTTCGGTCGGTGCGTCGGGCGATCTCGCGCCGCTCTCCCACATGGCGGCGGCGATGATCGGCACGGGCTGGATCCATACCGCCGCCGGGCGATTGCCCGCGGCCGAGGCGTTGGCCGCCGCCGGTCTTGCGCCGCTGGAGCTTGGCCCAAAGGAAGGGCTGGCGCTGCTCAACGGCACGCAATTCTCCACCGCGAATGCGCTCGCCGGGCTGTTCGAGGCGGAATTGCTGTTCCAGTCCGCGCTGGTCACCGGCGCGCTCTCCACCGAGGCGGCGAAGGGATCGGACACACCGTTCGATCCGCGCATCCATGCGCTGCGCCGCCATCGTGGCCAGATCGAGGTCGCCGATGCGCTGCGCAATTTGATGGCGGGTTCGGCGATCCGCGCCTCGCATCTGGAAGATGATGCGCGCGTGCAGGATCCCTATTGCCTGCGCTGCCAGCCCCAGGTGATGGGCGCCGCGCTCGACGTGCTGCGCCAGGCGGCGACGACGCTCAACACCGAGGCCAATGGCGTTTCGGACAATCCGTTGATCTTCCCCGAGGCCGACGAGGCGCTGTCAGGCGGCAATTTCCACGCCGAACCCACCGCCTTCGCCGCCGACATGATCGCGCTCGCGATCTGCGAGATCGGCTCGATCACCGAGCGGCGGATCGCGATGCTGGTCGATCCGGCGCTGTCCGGGCTGCCTGCCTTCCTCACGCCGAAGCCGGGGCTCAATTCGGGCTTCATGATCCCGCAGGTGACCGCGGCGGCGCTGGTTTCGGAGAACAAGCAGAACGCCTATCCGGCGAGCGTCGATTCGATCCCGACCTCTGCCAACCAAGAAGACCATGTCTCGATGGCGGCGCATGGCGCCCGCCGACTGCTCGGCATGGCGCGCAATGCGCGTGCGGTGGTGGGCATCGAATTGCTCGCAGCCGCGCAGGGTGTCGATTTCCACAGTGGACTGACGTCGAGCGCCGCGCTGGAATCCGTCCGCGCCGCCCTGCGCGCGCAGGTGCCGGGGCTGGAGGAGGACCGGCACTTCCATCCCGACATGGAGGCCGCGAACCTGCTGGTCGAGAGCGGCGCCATCGCGGAAGCGGCGGGGCTCTCGCTGCCGGGCGTCGCATGACGGGCTTTGTCGAGGTGCATCGCGGGGAGGCGCCGCTCGTTGTCTCCTTCCCCCATACCGGCACGGACCTTTCGGCGGAGATCGAGGGGCAGTTCGCCTCCCCCTGGCTGGCGCGGCGCGATGCCGACTGGTGGATCGACCGGCTTTACGCCTTCGCGCGCGATCTCGGCGCGACGACGGTGCGCACGCGCATTTCGCGCAGCGTGATCGACGTGAACCGCGATCCATCCGGCGCGTCGCTCTATCCGGGACAGGCGACCACCGAACTGTGCCCGACAACGACGTTCGATGGCGAGCCGCTCTATGCCGGCACGGCGCCGGACGAGATCGAGGTGGGGCGGCGGCGGATGCTGTGGTTCCAGCCCTATCATGACGCGCTCGCCGGCGAGATCGCTCGGCTGCGCGGCACGCACCGCAAGATCGTGCTCTATGATGCGCATTCGATCCGCAGCCATGTGCCGCGGCTGTTCGACGGCGAACTTCCGCAGTTCAACATCGGCACCAACAATGGCACGACCTGCGATCCCGCATTGCGCGACGCGGTGACCGCGACCTGCGCGGCGAGCCCCTACAGCCATGTCGTCGATGGCCGCTTCCGCGGCGGCTGGACGACGCGGCATTATGGCCAGCCGCGCGACGGCGTCCACGCCATCCAGATGGAACTGGCGATCCGCGGCTATATGGCCGAACCCGATGCGCCGACCCCCGAAAACTGGCCGACCGACTGGAATGCGGAGGTGGCGGCACCGCTCGCCGCGATCCTGCGCGACGTCCTCCAGAACTGCCTCGATTTTGCCCGTTCGACGAAAGGATCCCTGTGACTCGCCTCGACAACAGCCGCGTCATCCGCCCGGCCACCGGCACCGAATTGTCGGCGCGCAGCTGGCTGACTGAGGCGCCGCTTCGGATGCTGATGAACAATCTCCATCCCGACGTCGCCGAGCGGCCCGAGGAACTGGTGGTCTATGGCGGCATCGGCCGCGCCGCGCGCGATTGGGAAAGCTATGACCGCATCGTCGAGACGCTGCGCCGGCTGGAGGACGACCAGACCTTGCTCGTCCAGTCGGGCAAGCCGGTCGGCGTGTTCCGCACCCACGCCGATGCGCCGCGCGTGCTGATCGCCAATTCCAACCTCGTGCCGCAATGGGCGAATTGGGAGCATTTCAACGAGCTCGATCGCAAGGGGCTGGCGATGTACGGCCAGATGACCGCGGGCTCGTGGATCTATATCGGCACGCAGGGCATCGTTCAGGGCACCTACGAGACCTTCGTCGAGATGGGCCGGCAGCATTATGCGGGCGACCTCGGCGGCCGCTGGCTGCTGACCGCCGGCCTCGGCGGCATGGGCGGCGCGCAGCCGCTGGCGGCGGTGATGGCGGGGGCATCCTGCATCGCGATCGAGTGTCAGCGTTCGCGCATCGAGATGCGGTTGCGCACCGGCTATCTCGACAAGGCCGCAGAGACGATCGAGGAAGCGCTGGCGATCGTCGAAGAGGCCAAGGCGGCGGGCAAGCCGGTGTCGGTCGGCCTGCTCGGCAATGCCGCCGAACTGCTGCCCGAGATGTTCCGCCGCGGCATCCGGCCCGACCTGCTGACCGACCAGACCTCCGCGCATGATCCGGTCAACGGCTATCTGCCGGCGGGTTGGACGGTCGCCGAATGGGGCGAGCGGCGCGAGCGTGAGCCGGAGGCGGTGGCCGCCGCGGCCAAGGCATCGATGGCGGTGCATGTCCAGGCGATGCTCGATTTCCAGGCGGCGGGCGTGCCGACGGTCGACTATGGCAATAATATCCGCCAGGTCGCGAAGGACGAGGGCATCGCGAACGCGTTCGACTTCCCCGGCTTCGTTCCCGCCTATATCCGGCCCTTGTTCTGCCGGGGCGTCGGGCCGTTCCGCTGGGCGGCACTCTCGGGCGATCCAGAGGATATCTATCGTACCGACCAGAAGGTGAAGGAGCTGCTGCCCGACGACGCGCACCTCCACCGCTGGCTCGACATGGCGCGCGAGCGCATCCACTTCCAGGGGCTGCCCGCGCGGATCTGCTGGGTCGGCCTCGGCGATCGCCACCGGCTGGGTCTGGCGTTCAACGAGATGGTGGCGAAGGGCGAACTCAAGGCGCCGGTGGTGATCGGCCGCGACCATCTGGATTCGGGCTCGGTCGCCAGCCCCAACCGCGAGACCGAGGCGATGAGGGACGGCAGCGATGCTGTGTCCGACTGGCCCTTGCTCAACGCGCTGCTCAACACCGCTTCGGGCGCGACCTGGGTGTCGCTGCACCATGGCGGCGGCGTCGGCATGGGCTATTCGCAGCACAGCGGCATGGTGATCGTCGCCGACGGCACGGAAGCGGCAGCGAAGCGGCTGGAGCGGGTGTTGTGGAACGACCCCGCGACCGGCGTGATGCGCCACGCCGATGCCGGCTATGACATCGCGATCGATTGCGCGCGCGAGAAGGGCCTCGACCTGCCGGCCATTCTCGGCTGAGCATGGCCCGGCTGCTCGCCGCCGCCGATCGCGCTCCCAAGCCGTGGAAGAATGGCGGGGGCACGACCAGCGATCTGATCGTCTTCCCGCCCGATGCGGGGATGGAGGATTTCGGCTGGCGGCTGAGCATCGCGGAGGTCGCGGAGGCGGGGCCTTTTTCCGCCTTCGCGCATGTCGATCGCTCGCTTTCCGTACTCGAGGGGGATCTCGAACTGGCCGTCGCCGGAGACGCACCGGTTCGGCTGACCCCCGAGGCCGGCGCGTTCCCCTTTCCGGGGGACGCGCCGGCACATGGCCGGCCGGTGGGCGGCATGGTACGAGATCTCAACCTGATGCTCCGCCGCGGCATGTGGCGGGGCAGGGTGGACCGGGTGACGGATTTTCCTGGGACGATCGAGGCGGAGGATGCCGCGGCGCTGCTGGTGGTGGCGACGGGGGCCGCCAATGTCGAAACCGGCGGCGTCGCCCATGCGATGGCAGCGCTCGACGCGCTGCTTTTCGAAAGGCCGGGCGCGCTCGCCATCGATGCGAACGCGGCTGTGCATATCGTCAGGATTTGGCCGGATTGATGCGGCGGTCCTGCCGTTCCCCGGCTTGCGCCGGGGAAGGTTGATCACAGCACCCAGGTCGTCGTCAGCGCCGTCACGTCACCCGTGAACAGGATGACCATGTCGGCATTGGCATCGCCATTGATGTAGAAATTGGCGGTGGTGGTGTTGGTGCCCGCGTCGAACGCCAGCGTATATTGCGCGGCGCCGGTGGTGACCGTCGCCACCCGGCTGAACGCCTGGTCGCCCGCCGCGCTGGCCGCATCCACCGCCGACACGTCGAGAATGTCGCCCGCCGCGAAGTCGAGGATGCGGTCGGAGGCGGCGAGGGTGCTGTCGCTTGCCGCGACATAGACGAAGCGGTCGTTCTGGGTGCCGCCGGTGAGCAGATCGGCACCCGCGCCGCCGGTCAGCGTGTCGGTGCCCGCGGCACCCGTCAGCCCATCGTCACCGGCCGCGCCGCGCAGCACGTCGTTGCCGACGCCGCCATCGACAGTGTCATTACCCGAACCGGCATCGACGATGTCGTTGCCAGAACCCGCGGCGATGATGTTGATCTGGATCGAGCCGGTGAGGATATCGTCGAAATTTGATCCGGTGAGATTCTCAATCGAGGACAGAGTGTCGGTGCCGGCGCCACCGGTGTTCTGCGCGGTCGCCAGGGCCAGGTTCACCGTCACGGCGCTGGTGGCGGTGGCATAGCTGGCGGTGTCGATCCCGGCGCCGCCGACCAGCGTGTCCTCACCGAGGCCGCCTGCCAGCACGTCGTTGCCGGCATTGCCGGTCAGCACATTGGCGCCGGTGTCCCCGGTCAACTGGTCGTCATAGGCGCTGCCGGTGAGGTTCTCGAAGCCGGAGAGCGTGTCGCCGCCCGCCGCCAGGGTCGACTGGCCGACCGTGATCGCCAGGCTGACGCGCACGCCGCCGCTCGCCGCGGCATAGGTCACCGTGTCGATGCCGTTGCCGCCCTGCAGCGTGTCGTTGCCGAGCCCGCCCTGCAGCACGTCATTGCCGTCGCCGCCGGTCAGCACATTGCCATATTCATTACCGGTCAGCGTATCGGCGAAGGCAGAGCCCATCACATTCTCGATGTTGCGCACCGCATCGGTACCGGCACCGCCGGTGTTCTGGCCGGAGGTGCCGACGAGGGTCAAGGTGATCCCCGAGGCGGCGTCGGCATAGGTCACCGTGTCGGTGCCCGATCCGCCGTCGAGGATGTCGTTGCCGAGGCCGCCGATCAGCAGGTCGTTGCCCAGGCCGCCGCTCAGCGTGTTCGCACCGGCATCGCCGGTCAGCACGTCGTTATAGGCGGTGCCGGTGATGTTCTCGATCGCCACCAGCACGTCGGTGCCGGCCCCACCTGTGACGCTGTTGGTGACGAGGCTGGCGGTGACCGCCGCCGTCGCGGCGGCATAGCTCGCGGTGTCGGATCCGGCACCGCCTTCGATCCGGTCGTCGCCCAGGCCGCCCTGCAGCACATCATTGCCATTGCCGCCGGTCAGGATGTTGGCGCCGGCATCGCCGGTCAGCACGTCGTCATAGGTGGAACCGATGAGGTTCTCGAAGCCCGAAATAGTGTCGCTGCCCGCACCCCCGGTTGCCTGCACGGTGGTGACCGACAGGTTGGCGGTGATGCGTGCGGTGGCGCTGGCATAGCTCAGCGTGTCGATGCCTGCGCCGCCGGACAGGATGTCGGCAATCCGGCCCGTACCGCCATCGATCAGGTCGTCGCCATCGCCGCCGCTGATCGTGTTGGCACCGGTGTTGCCGGTCAGCACGTCGGCGAAGGCAGAACCGATCAGATTCTCGATCAGCAGCAGCGTGTCGAGGCCGGCGCCGCCGCTGTTCTGCGCGGCGGTGGTGCCCAGCGAGAGCGTCACACCCGCGGCGGCGCCGGCATAGCTGGCAGTATCGATGCCGGTGCCGCCGTCGAGCGTATCGTCACCCGCGCCGCCTTCGAGCACATCATTGCCGTTGGCGCCGCTCAGGCGGTTGTTGCCGCCGTCGCCGGTGAAGGTGTCGCCATAATTGCTGCCGACCAGCGCCTCGATGCCGGCCAGCGTGTCCGTGCCCGCGCCGCCGGTGGCGCTGCCGGTCAGCAGGCTGGCGACCACCGCGGCGGTCGCCGTCGCATAGTTGGCGGTGTCGAAGTCGGTGCCACCGTCGAGCACGTCATTGCCCGCGCCGCCCACCAGCAGGTCGTCGCCCGCACCGCCGGCCAGCGTGTTGGCGCCGGCGCTGCCGGTCAGGCGGTCGGCAAAGGCCGAACCGGTGATGTTCTCGATGTTGGAAAGCGTGTCGCCGCCCGATCCGCCGGTCGCCTGCTGGCTGGCCAGCGCGAGGCTGACCGTCACGGCCGCGGCGGCGGTCGCATAGGATACGGTGTCGATGCCGTCGCCGCCGTTGAGGATGTCGTTGCCGACGCCGCCATCCAGCGTGTCATTGCCGCCGAGGCCGCTCAGCCGGTCATTGCCGGCAAGGCCGTTGATGGTGTTGGCACCGCCATTGCCATCGAGCACGTCGTCCGCCGACGTGCCGACGATCGGGGTCATGTCGTTCACAACCGGCACATCGCCATCGAGGAAGCGGATGAACTCGATCTGAGTGAGCGTCTTGCTGCCGAAGCTCGGATTGGAAAGGCTCGAGACGATCACCGATCCATCCGGGCGCTGATCGATGACCGCGTCGGCCGACATCAGCGCGATGATCGCGATGTCGGTGCCCAATCCTCCGGTCAGGAGGTCGTCGCCGCTGCCGCCGTCCAGCAGGTCGTTGCCGTCGCTGCCGTCGATGATGTCGTTGCCCGCGCCGCCGGAGAGGATGTTGGCGGCCGCGTTGCCGATCAGCGTGTCGGCGAAGGCGGATCCGATCAGCGTCTCGATATTCGCGAGCGTGTCGGTCTCGCCGCCGCTCGTGGCGCTGCCGGCCGCGAGGCTCGCCGATACGGCGGCTGTCGCCGTCGCATAGCTTACGGTGTCGATGCCGTCGCCGCCGTCGAGCGTGTCGTTGCCGTCGCCGCCGATCAGCAGGTCGTCATTCGCGCCGCCGTTCAGGATGTCGGTGCCGGTGCCGCCTTCGATCACATCGTTGCCGGCATCGCCGTTCAGCGTGTCGCTGCCCGCGCCACCCGCGATCTGATCTGCACCCAGCGCGCCGGTGACCGTGTCTGCACCCACGCCGCCGTTGATGCGATAGCCGCCGCTCACGCCGCTCAGGATCAGCGTGTTGCCCGCGTCGCTGAGCACGAAGCCTGAACCGACGGCGCTGCCGGTGATGGCGAGCGTGGCGTCGGTCAGGTCGGCGGTGCCGCTGCCGGCGAGCCGCACGGTATCCGCCTCGACGAAGCTGAGCCCGCCCAGCTGCGCCGCGGTGAGCAGCACGGTCGCGCCGGTGTTGACCACCCGCTCGACGTCCGCATCGATGATCGCGCCGGTCAGGTCGAGCAGCGTCGCCGACTGCGACAGCAGCGTGTCGATGCCGCTGCCGCCGATGAAATGGTCGCCCGCATCGACGGTGCCGCTGACCGCGAAGCTATCGTCGCCGCCTTCGCCATTGAGCGTGTCGGCGCCGGTACCTCCGGTCAGCATGTCGTTGCCGTCACCGCCATTGACGGTGTCGTTGCCGGTGCCGCCATTGGCGATGTCGTTGCCGGCGCCGGCATTGATGACATCGTTGCCGGCTTCGCCGTTCAGCGTGTCGTTGCCGTCGCCGCCGCTCAGCACATCTGCACCGTCACCGGCGTTGATGAGATCGTCGCCGCCATTGCCGAGCAGCGAGTTGATCGCGGCGCTGCCCGTCAGCGTGTCGTTATGTTCAGAGCCGGCGAGGCCTTCGATGTTGGTCAGCGTATCGAGACCGGCGCCCAGCGTGTTCTGCTGGCCGGCGACCGCCAGCGTCACCGTCACCGCGCTCGCGGCGCCCGCATAGCTGGCGATGTCGGTGCCGCCCATGCCGTTGATCGTGTCGTTGCCGGTGCCGCCTTCGAGGACATTGCTCTCGGCATTGCCGGTCAGCACGTCGTTCGCGCTGCCGCCGATGACGTTCTCGATGCTGGACAGCGTGTCGGAACCATGGCCGCCCGTCGCGACATTGGTGTTGAGGTTGACGCTCACCGCCGTGGTCGCATCGGCATAGCTCGCGGTGTCGATGCCGTCGCCGCCGTCGATCGTGTCGTTGCCGAGGCCGCCTGAAAGAATGTCGTTACCGGCCTCGCCAGAGAGGTAATCGACGCCGGCGCCGCCGCTCAGCGTGTCGTTGCCAGCACCGCCCAGCAGATTATCGCCATAGATTGAGCCGGTGATGGTGTCGTTGCCGACGCCGCCATAGACGGTATACCCGTTCTGGCCGGTCACGCCAGAGAGATCGAAATTATTGCCGGCAGCCGCGAGATAGAAGGCCTCGTTGGCCGTCACGTTGGTGCCGCTCAGCGACACCGATCCGCCGGTGGTCAGCGCCACCCAGCGAACAGAGAGGCCGCCGATCGCATCGAGCTGCGCGGCAGTCATCGACACGGTGTAACTGTAATAGGACTGCTGGAGCAGTTCGATGCCGGTCAGGCTGGTCGCCGACAGATCCACATCAGCCTGGAAGTAGAGATCGAGCCGATCTTCGCCGCTGCCGCCGTCATAGAGTTCGCCGGCAGCGATGTCGCCGGCATCATAGACGTAGATCACGTCGTTGCCCGCGCCGCCGTTCAGCACGTCGGCGCCGGCGCCGCCATCGAGCACGTCATCGCCGTCACCGCCGTTGAGCGTGTCGATGCCGGCCTCGCCGTACAGGCTGTCCAAGCCATCCGCACCGTTCAGCACGTCGTTGCCGGCACCACCGAGCAACTGGTCACTGCCCTCGGCGCCGGTCACGGTATCGACGCCCCCTCCGCCCTGGACGGTGAAGGCGGCCTGTCCGATGGCGCCTCCAGCATCGAAGGCATTTCCGGCGGCACTCAGAACGAAAATTTCGGTCGCGATCTGCTTGCCTGCCAGAGAGACCGATCCACCGGTCGTAAGCGTGAATATACGGCCATAGGTCTGGCTCAGTCCGTTGAGTTGCGCAGCCGTCAAAGAGACGTTGTAGCTATAGTAAGCCTGCTGAAGAAATTCGATGCCGGTCAGGCTGGTTACAGATAGATCGGTATCGGCCTGGAAGTAGAGGCTAAGTGTGTCGTAGTCGGCGCCGCCGTCATATTGCTCGCCTGCGGCGATATCCGCGACATCATAGACATAGATATAGTCGTCACCTGCGCCGCCGCTCAGAATGTCCGCGCCGGTGCCACCGTCGAGCACATCATTGCCGTTACCGCCGCTGAGCGTGTCGATCCCGGCTTCACCGTTGAGCGTGTCATCGCCATCACCGCCGTTGAGCGCGTCGATCCCGGCTTGACCATTGAGCGTGTCGTTGCCGGCGGCACCGGAGAGTATGTCATTGCCGTTCCCGCCGAACATCTGCTCGTCATTCTCGGAGCCGGTCACCGTGTCCGCGCCTCCGGCACCCTCAATGCGGTATCCGCTCTGTCCGGTAACGCCGGTCATGTCGAAGACGTTGCCGGTGGCGGACAGGTGGAAAACCTGGACGGATTGCGTGAAGATGCCGTTCAGCGACACCGCCCCGCCATCGGTGAGCGTGAATGATTGGCCATAAATCTGGCGCAAGTCGTTGAGTTGCTCGGTCCTCAGCGAGACATTGTAGTAATATTGGGCGTGCTGCAGAAACTCGATGCCCGTGAGAGCGGTCGCGGAGAGATCGCCATCCGCTGTGAAGTAAAGGCTCAGCGTATCGAAGCCTGTGCCGCCATCATATTGCTCGCCAGCAACGATGTCGGCCATACTGTAGACATAGATGGTGTCAGTACCCGCCCCGCCGCGGAGAATATCGATGCCAGCGCCGCCATCGATGCTGTCATCGCCGTCACCGCCATCGATGGTGTCGACGCCGGCTTCGCCATAGAGCGTGTCGCCATCCGCGCCGCCGTCGATTACGTCGTTTCCGCCGCCGCCGTAGATCGTATCGACACCGGCCAGCCCCCTGATCACATTGACGTCGTTGGTTCCGGTCAGCGTGTCATAGCCGTAGTTGGAGCCGGTCAGATTCTCGAAATTGCTGATCCTCTGGTTACCCGCGTTGGTAAATTGCGCGGCGGTAATGGCCAGGCTGACATTGACCGATGTCTGGGTATGCTCGTAGCTCAGCGTATCGATGCCGGCGCCGCCGTTGAGCACGTCATCGCCGGTCATCCCCTCGATCACATTGTCGCCGCCGTTGCCGACGATTGTGTCGTTCCAGAACGTGCCTATCACGTTCTCGATGCTGCTCAGCGTGTCGACCCCGCCGCCGCCCGTGTTCTGCGCTACGGTGGTGTTGAGGTTGACGTTGACGCCAACGCCGGCGGTGAGGTCGTAATAGGCGGCGGTATCGATGCCGCCGCCGCCGTTCAGGATGTCGCGACCGAGGCCACCCAGCAGAGTGTTGTTGCCTGATCCTCCGTTCAACGTATCGTCGCCATCATAGCCCCAGATGCCATGATCGGTGATCGCGATGTCTTCCGCCGCATTGCCGACAGAGATTACATCGTTGAAATTCGTGCCGGTGACATAGCCATAGCGTTCGAATCCGCTGATCGCCCCGCCCCCGATCGACATCGTGCCGCCGCCGAAGAGCACGGAGAAATCGAGGTTGAGCGCCGAGGGCGCATCGCGATTCTCGATCGTCAGCGTATCCGTGCCAGTGCCGCCCGAAAGCGTGTCGCCATAGCCGCCGAACAACCGGTCATCGCCGGCGCCACCGGACAGCGTGTCTTGCTCCAGGCCGAAATCTTCGCCGGCGAGTATGCCATAGCTCGTGTTCGAGTACAGCACGTCATTGCCGTCGCCGCCGTCGAGCGTGTCGGCGCCGCCTTCGCCGATCAATTCGTCATCGCCGGCACCACCGTTCAGCACATCGTCGCCACCGCCGCCAGAGATGATGTCGCCGGCGATGCTGCCGGTCGCCTGGTCATTGCCTTCGAGGAGGTAGATGGGGCCCCCGATCGTGAACGACACGTTCGCCAGCGAGACGTTGTCGTCATAAAAGGTGAGATACAGATATCCCAAGGCTTCGACGCCCGTGATGGAGAGCGCGCTGACGACACCGCTCGTCATGGTCGAAGCATCGAGGTAGAGCGTATCCGTACCCGCACCGCCGTCGATCGTATCGAGGACGGAGATCGAATGGATCGTGTCGTCACCCGCCCCGCCGAACAGCGTGTTGGTGCCGGTGCCCCCGTAGAGCGTGTCCGCGCCGTCGGCCCCGTTCAGGATGTCGTTGCCGGCATCGCCATACAGATAGTCGCCGAAGGCCGTGCCAGTGACGATGTCGTTTCCGGCAGCACCATAGACGGCGGCATAATTGTCTGCGATCGCGCCCGTGAAGTCGAGCGTGTTCCCACTGACCGAAAGATAGACGTTGAAGTTGTTGATAAGCGTGGCCCCATTCAGCGAAATGATGCCGGCGCTCGCGATCTCCATCGCGTATCCATATGAGTAGATGTAGCTGAAACGATCGAACTGCAGCGCCGTCAACCTGACGGTTCCGGCAGCATCCAGGCCTTCGACGTCCGCCGCGATCGTGACCACTGACAGGTCCAGCGCCGCTCCTGTCGATCCGCGGATCACGTCGAAGCCGGCGCCGCCGGCGATCTGCTCACCCGCGACGGGGTCAGCCGACGCGGTGTAGAGGATCACATCGTCGCCATCGCCACCATTGATCGTGTCCGCGCCGGCACCTCCGTTCAGCGTATCGTCGCCATTGCCGCCATAGAGCGTGTCCGCACCGGCACCCCCGTTGAGGATGTCGACCAGTTCGCCGCCGGTGAGCACGTCATTGCCATTGCCGCCGTTGATCGTGTCTTCGGCGGGGCCGGACTGATCGCCGGTGATCGTGTCCGGGCCGGTGGTTCCGTTGTAGGTCGGCATCGTCGGATCCTTCAAAAAGGCGTTGGTGCAGAGCGATGGGCCGGTGTCCGCCTCGGTCGCGGCGAGCGGCTGGGATCGGGATGGGTGGTCGGGGTCAGGGGCGCGATGGCGTAGGCGAGCTCGGCCCGGTCAACGGGCGTGCCAACCATAACGGTTTGCGCGTGAGAAATGCTCGAATCATCAACGGCTTGGCCCCCACCAAACGCGACGTAAGACTGCGAATCTGTTATTCCCCGAAGTGACGCCAGCTTAGCTTGTTGAGAGGCGTCTTACAATCAAATATTATCAATGTCGTGATGGATCGTTACTGACTACGCCATGATATTTTTGTTGGCTGAACCGAGCTCGGATAATCGAATTGAGTTCAATAGAACTATACCCCAATCGGGGTATATCTGATTGCAGTTAAGTTAACTGCCCAGCGGTGAGCGCATCCCGACGGCCCGATGTGCTGCCTTCTTCCCGACCATTGACCTGAGCCGTTTCAGCGTCTGCGCACCGGGAGCGGAAATTTCGCTACCAGCTATTGTATATACAAAATTATCCCGATAGCGTCGCATCTGCATAACAGAATGGCGGCTGGAGAGGCTGGACCTGAATGGGCGCGCGCCCAACGCGCGGATGGGGTTGCATCGGAATTGGAGACGGGAATGCGGGGTTCGAAGCGGGGGCTGGTTTTCTCTACGACGGCGATGATCGGCGCAATGGCCGCCGTGCTGGCGGCGGCGCCCGCCGCGGCGCAGCCGACGCCCAAGGAAGTTCTCGGTCATGATGTCGGTGAGGATTATTACCTCGCCACCTACGAGGACTCGGTCAATTATTTCCACAAGCTCGCCACTTCGACCGACAAGATGAAGATGGTGACGGCCGGCAAGACCACGCAGGGCCGCACCTACGAATATGCGATCATCTCCAGCCCTGAAAATCTCGCGAAATGGGATGCGACGGTCGCCGCGCACAAGCGCCTCGCCACGGCGGACGGGCTCGACGATGCCGCCGCCAAGGCGCTCGCCAAGGAGAGCCTGATCATCGTCCACATCGATGGCGGCCTGCACGCGGCGGAGGTTTCCGCGCACCAGTCTGCGATGGCGCTCGCCTACAAGCTGGTCGCTTCGCCCAATGACGAAGAGGTTCAAAAGATCCTCAAGAACGTCATCGTCGTGCTGTGGCCGACGCTCAATCCGGACGGCATGACGATGGTCGTTGACTGGTATCGCAAGCAGCGCGGCACCCAGTGGGAAACCAGTTCGATGCCTTGGCTGTATCAAGAGTATGTCGGCCACGACAACAATCGCGACGGATACATGCTCAACATGATCGAGTCGCAGAACGTCTTCAAGGCGGAACAGAGCTACAGCCCGACGATCTGGTACACGCATCACCAGGTCGCACCGTTCCCGGCTCGTATCTGGGTGCCGCCCTTCTCCGATCCGATGTCGAGCAACATCAGCCCCTATATGCGGAGCTGGACCACCTCGATCGGCGTCAACATGATGAACGCATTCGAGGAACGGCAGATGCCCGGCGCGATCGCGCAGGCGCGGTTCGACAACTGGTATCCCGGCTTCCTCGACTATACTCATGTATTTCGCCACACGATCTCCTTCTTTACTGAAGTCGCGCACAGTTCGGCGACGCCGAAATATTATGATCCGAAGAAATTCCCGAAGAACATGCAGGATATGAAGGCGCAGGTGATGTACCCCTCGCCGTGGAAGGGTGGCTGGTGGCACTTCGCCGACTCGATCAAATATGAAACGGTCGCGTCGATGTCGGTGCTGGATACCGCGGTGCGCTATCGCGACGTGCTGCTCTACAACCGCTATCAGGCGGCGCGCGACACGATCAAGAAGGGCGCCAGCGGCGAAGGGCCCTATGCCTGGGTGATCCCCGGCGGGCAGGCGGACGCGCCGGAGGCGGCGTCGCTCGCGCAGAAGCTGATCCAGCAAGGCGTGATCGTGAACCGCGCCAACGCGCCGGTGACGCTGGGCGGCAAGACCTATCCGGCGGGTTCCTGGGTGATCCGCATGGACCAGCCCTATGCCGGGCTCGTCCAGGAATTGTTCGAGCGTCAGAAATATCCGGACGCCATTCTGGGTGGCGACGGCAAGCCGGTCGACCTTCCCTATGACGTGACCGGCTGGACCTTGCCCCTGCAGTTTGGCGTCGCCGCCGAGCCGGTGACCGCGAAACCCGCTGCGGATGCCTATGCCGCGCTGACGCCGGTCGCCGAGGCGAAGGAGCAGGGCGGGGTGACCGGCTCCGGCTCCACCTTCCTGCTCAGCCGCAAGGTCAATGCCAGCTTCCTCGCGGCGAACGAGGCGGCGAAGCGCGGCGCGAAGATCAGCCTTACGCCCGACACGATCGTGCTGAGCGGCCTCGGCGCAGATGCGATGGGCACGATCGCCACCAGCACCGGTGCCACTGCGACGGCGGCCACCACCGCGCCGCAGGCAATCGCGGTCAAGGCCGCGCGCGTCGGCCTCTATCGCCCATGGGGCTCCAACATGGACGAGGGCTGGACGCGCTGGCTTCTCGAACAATATCAATATGGCGCTTCGTCGATCCGCAACGAGGATATGAAGAAGGGCGGTCTTTCGGCCAAATATGACGTCATCATCCTGCCCGATCTGCGCGGTCGCGATTCACTGCTGAACGGCCTCAAGCCCGAGGATGCGCCCGCGGGTTACACTGGCGGCATCGGCGAGGAAGGCGCGATCGCGCTCAAGAAGTTCGTGGCCGACGGCGGTACGCTGGTGACCTTCAACAATGCGGCGGACGCGGCGATCGACCTGTTCGCGCTGCCGGTCACCAACATCGTCAAGAATGCGCGCAGCGACGAATTCTTCTGCTCGGGCGCGCTGCTGCAGGTGAAGCTCGCGACACCGTCGCGTGCGACCGCGGGCATGCCGGCGGATCCGGTGGTGATGTTCGAGAAGGGGCCGGTGTTCCAGCCGGCTCGGGGCTTCAAGGGCAATGTGCTGGCGTCCTACCCGACCGAGGGCAGTCCGTTGCTCAGCGGCGTGCTGCTTCACGGGGAGAAGATCCGCGGCCGGGCGGCGGCGCTCGAGGTGGAATATGGCAAGGGTCGCGTCTTCCTCTACGGCTTCCGACCGCAGTGGCGCGGGCAGACGCACGGCACCTACAAGATGCTGTTCAACCTGCTGTTCGCCTATCCCGATCAGGAAGCCTCGACGCTCAAGGTTACCGAGGAGGCGGGTTACCGCTGATCGGGTCGCGGTGATGGCGGGCGGCTTTCGCGGCTGCCCGCCATCGTCGCCAATTGCGGCCTTCCCCGTGGGAGATGCGTGTTGATCGAGAAGAAGCGCGCGGCCCCCGAAACCCGGCCGCTGTACCAGACCATCCGCAATGCGATCGAGACGCAGATCATGTCGGGCGCGCTCAAGCCCGGCGATCGCATCCCGTTCGAACACGAACTGATGGCGCAGTATGAGTGTTCACGGATGACCGTGAACAAGGCGCTGTCGAGCCTCGCCGCCGCCGGGCTGATCTCCCGCCAGCGCCGGCGCGGCTCGTTCGTGACGCGGCCGCGCATCCACATGGCGGCGCTGCAGATCCCCGATCTGCGCGAGGAGATCGAGCGGCGGGGGCACGTCTATCGCCTCCATCTGCTGAGCAGCCTCGTCCAGGCGGTCGACGACGAGACCGGGGAGATGATGCGGTTGCCCGCCAGCGGTCAATTGCTGGCGATCCGCTGCCTCCATCTGGCGGACGGGCTGCCCTATGCGCTGGAGGAGCGCTTCATCAATCTGGCCGCGGTGCCGCAGGCGGCCGAGGTCGATTTCTCGGAAACGCCGCCGGGAAGCTGGCTGCTGTCGCACGTGCCATGGACCGAGGCCGAGCATCGCATCACCGCGGTGGCGGCGGGGGAGAAGGCGAAGTCGCTGGGTGTGAAGGCGGACAAGCCCTGCCTCGTGCTGCAGCGCTGGACGTGGCGGGAGAAGGAATCGATCACCTATGTCCGCCTGACCTTCAACGGCGACAATTTCGACCTGACCGCGCGCTTCGTCTCCAATGTGGGGCCCGAAGGCGACGGCTGAGCGACCAGGGGTGCTTACGCCGGCAATGGCCGGCTGCGACTGTCGAGCAAGGTGAGGCCGAAGATCAGCAGGCCCGCCAGCGTGAGCGCGAAGCCCGCCCAGACGGCGGCGAGAAGCCCCAGCCCGGCGCCGATCGCGATGCTGCCCGCCCAGGCACCGACCGCATTGGCAACGTTGAGCGCGGCGAGGATCATCGCGCCCATCAGTGACGGTGCCTCAGGCGCGAGCCGGGTGAGGCGTACCTGGATGGTCGGGATCGCCGTCATCATCGTCGCCCCCACGCCGAACATCGCCGGCAGCAGGATCCAGATATTGGAGCCGCCCACCGCGAGGATGGCGAGGACGAGGAGCGCGCAGCCGAAGCCGATGACGATGCCCCGCACCGGGCTGCCATCCGCCAGCCGCCCGCCGAACAGATTGCCCGCGGTCATGCCGAGGCCGAACAGCCCGAGCGCAAACGGGATCATGGCGGGGGTGCGCCCCGCGGTGTCGGTCACCAGCGGGCCGATGAAGGTGTAGACCGCGAAGATGCTGGCGACGCCGATCGCGGCGACCAGCATCACCCCCCAGACCGCGGGTTTGCGCAGCGCGCTCAGTTCCTGCATCACCGGGCTGCCGTCCAGCGCGGCGCTGCGCGGCACCCACAAATGGATGGCGAGCAGCGCGAAGCCGGCGAGCGCGGCCACCGCGACATAGGTTTCGCGCCAGCCCAGTGTCTGGCCGAGGATGGTGGCGAGCGGGGATCCGAAGATCGTCGCGACGGTCAGCCCCGCCATCACGATCGCGAACGCCTTGCCCGAATGGCCGGGCCCGACGATGTAGGAGGCGACGACCGCGCCCGCGCCAAAATAGGCGCCCTGCGGCAGCCCGGCGATGAAGCGCGCGACCATCAGCAGCCCTAGATCGGATACCGCGGCGGACAGCAGGTTGCCGACGATGAACAGCGCCATCAGCCCGAGCAGCACCGTGCGCCGGTTGAGCCGCGCCGCGGCGAGCGTGACGAGCGGCGCGCCGATGATCACGCCGAAGGCATAGGCGGTGATCGCGTTGGTCGCCTGCGGGATGGTGATGCCGAGGCTGGCCGAGAAGAGCTGGATGATGCCCATGCTCGCGAACTCGGAGGTGCCGATGCAGAAGCTGCCGAGCGCCAGGGCGAACAATGTGCGGCTGCGGTTGCGCTGCTGGGCGGCGTCGGAACAATGCAGCTTCACCGCCTCGCACTGCGGCTTATAGGCGCGGCCGAGCGGGTTGAGCGGGCTCAGGTCGGTGCGGATGTCGCGATCGCCATCATGCGGCAGCTTCAAGGGCGGTCTCCCGGGCGCTGGGCGCGCGCATGGCCGGAACGGTACAGGCTGGAGGGGAGGGGCGGGGTTAAAGCTGGTAAAATCGCGTGATTCGATCCCCTGAACGCCCCCGCAATGCACCGGATTTTACCCCTATTCACCCGGCTGAGCCCCGCCACGCGCTATGCTGGGCGCCTCCGTTCAGCAGGAAGGGAAAGATGCCATGATCCGCACCGCATCCGCGCTCGCCGCGGCCATGCTCGCCGTCGTCAGCCCAACCGTCGCCGCCGCCGAAACCGAAAAGCCGGTGTCGATCGTCCTCGTCCATGGTGCCTTCGTCGACGGATCGGGGTGGCAGGCGGTTTACGACCTCCTCTCGGCCGACGGCTATGAGGTGCTGGTCGTGCAGAACCCTACGGTCACGCTCGCGGGCGATGTCGCTGCGACCGAGCGGGTGATCGCGATGGCGAAGCATCCGGTGGTGCTGGTCGGCCATTCCTATGGCGGGGCGGTGATCACCGAGGCTGGGGACAACCCCAAGGTGAAGAGCCTCGCCTATATTGCCGCCTTCGCGCCGGCGGCGGGGGAATCGGTCCTGTCGCTGGCCGAGCAGCCGGCGCCGCCGGGCGAGAGCAAGGCGCCGCTGTTGCCGCCCAAGGACGGCTATCTGATCACCGATCCCGCCAAGTTCCCCGCCGCCTTCGCCGCCGAGGTCGACCCGAAGGTGACGCGCTTCATGGCCGCGGCGCAGGTGCCGTGGGGGCTGGAGGCGGTGCAGACCAAGATCACCCGCGTCGCCTGGAAAACCAAGCCGACGCATTTCATGGTGACGACGCAGGATCATATGATCCCGCCTTCGGCGCAGCGCGGCATGGCGAAGCGCGCCGGTGCGAAGACGGTGGAGATCAGCAGCAGCCATGCGGTGATGCTGGCGCACCCGCAGGACGTTGCCGCGTTCATCAGGACTGCTGACGTGCCGTGATATAATCCATCCGCTCGAGATCCGCGATCAGCCCGGGCCCGGTCGGCTGCCAGCCCAGCCGCGCGCGGGTGAGGGCGCTCGATGCGCTCAGATCCTGCGCGGCGAACAGCGCCAGCCAGCCGAAATGCTCCGCCGCCTGTTCGGGCGGCACAGAGACGGCTGGCACGCCGATGCCGGCGGCGACGGTCTCGGCGATCGAGCGGAAGGGCACGCCCTCCTCGGCTACCGCATGGTAGCGCGCGCCGGCCGTGCCCGCCTCTACCGCGAGCCGATAGAGCCGCGCGACATCGCAGATATGCGCGGCGGACCAGCGATTGCCGCCATTGCCGACATAGGGTGCGAGGCCCTTCGCGCGCACCATCGCCACATAATAGGTGATCAGCCCCTGCTTCACGGTGTCGTGGACCTGCGGCAGCCGCACGACCGACACATTGACGCCTTCGGCCAGCGCCGCCGCGCCCGCGATTTCGGTCAACGCACGTGGATTGGGATGCGCGGCGTCGAACACATCCTCGGTGGCGGGTATGCCGGGCGCCGCGATGCCCATGCCGATGCCCGAGGTGATGACCAGCGGCCGGCCGGTGCCGGCGAGCGGCGCCGCCAGCGCGCGGATCGCCCGTTCGTCCTTCGCGCAATTGGCGGCGAAATCGGTGAAGTCATGGTCGAAGGCGGTGTGGATCACCGCGTCGGCGAGCGCCGCGCCCGCTGCGAGCGTATCGGGATCGGCGAGGTCGCCGTGATGCACCGCGGCGCCCGCCGCGACCAGCGCCTGCGCTCCGGCATCCGAACGGGTCAGCCCGAGCACCTCATGCCCCGCGCCCAGCAGTTCGGGCACGAGATGGGATCCGATGAAGCCGGTCGCGCCGGTCAGGAAGATGCGCATGAACAGTCTCCGATGATGTCGAAGGCGCCTGTCGCATCGCAATCGATCCTGTTAAAGTAGTGATCTTATCATGGTATAATGAGCAACAGGATGACGATCCGACACGATGGCGCGCCCAGCCTCGGCAGTTTCCTGAGGGACCGGCGCGCGCGGCTCGACCCCGCTGCGCTGGGCTTTGCGGGCGGGCGGCGGCGCACGCCGGGGCTGCGCCGTGAGGAAGTCGCCCAGCGCGCCAATATCAGCCCGACCTGGTACACCTGGCTGGAACAGGGGCGAGGCGGCGCGCCCTCGGCCGACGTGCTGGACCGGCTCGCGGCAGGACTGATGCTCACGGATCCGGAGCGCGAGCATCTTTTCCTGCTCGGCCTCGGCCGCCCGCCCGAGACGCGCTATCGCGGCAGCGACGGGGTGACGCCGCGGCTGCAGCGCGTGCTGGACGCGCTGCCGATCAGCCCCGCGATCATCAAGACCGCCACCTGGGATGTGGTGGCGTGGAACCGCGCTGCGGCGATCATGCTGACCGATTATGGCAGCCTGCCGCGCGAGCAGCGCAACGTCTTGCGGCTGATCTTCGGCAGTGCACGGGTGCGCGAGGCGCAGGACGATTGGCTTGGCGTCGCGCGCTATGTCGTCGCGGCGTTCCGGGCGGACGCCGCGCGCGCCGGCGCGGAAACGACGCACCTCGTGGAGGAACTGTCGCAAACCAGCCCCGAATTCGCGGCGCTCTGGCGCGAGAATGATGTCGTGGGGCAGGGCGAGGGCGCGAAGCGGCTGCGTCACCCCGAACTCGGACTGGTCGAACTGGAATTCTCGGCCTTCGCAGTCGACGGCCGGCCCGATCTGGGCATGGTCGTCCACAACCCGGCGACGCAAGAGACGGCGAATGCCATCCGCGCGCTCATCTCTGCGCGCGGTGGCGCCGGCGATCAATACTCGACGTAGTAGTCCTTGGGGAATTCTTCGCCCGCAAACGCCTTCTTGCTTGTCCAGGGTTGCGCGGGTGCCGTCCAATAGCTGTCGCTGGCGGAAAGCCCGAGCGCGATCAGGCTTTCGGAGGCGATATACATGCTGCCGGCGTTCGAATACCAGTCGCCCAGCTTTGGCTGATGGCCGGTGAAGCCGATCGTCAGATAGCCCCGATCGTTGAAGTTGGACGGGTGGCGGAACACCGCGCGCTGCGCGGCGAGCGTCGCCGCGCGCACTTGCGCCTCGGGCAGCGAAGCAGGCAGGCGCTTCCGCCACGCCAGCAGCCCGAGCGGCTGGAACACGGCGGTGCGATAGGTGAGCGACCGGCCGATCGGCGCATAGGCGCCATCGGGCCCGATCAGCCGCTCCAGATGCTCGCCATAGCGCTGCATCCGTTTATAGGCCTGTTCGAGCAGCGCCTCGGCATCGAGGCTGTTGAACTTCGCGCCCGTCGCCGCGAGCACCTCCAGAATCTCGACCAGCATCGGATGGATCACATAGGATCCGTAATGATCGAAATGGAAGCGGGGACCGTCGGCGTACCAGCCATCGCCCACATACCATTCATTGACCTTGCGCACCGCCAGATCGATCCGCACCGGATCCCAATCCTCGCCGATCGAGAGCAGGAAGGCCTCGTTCATCGCCGCGAACAGCAGCCAGTTGGTATAGGGCGGCGAGACCTTGCGGAGCCCCTTGATCTCCTCGACCACGCGCTTCTTCGTGGTCGCGTCCAGCGGCTCCCACAATTGCTTGGGCGCGCGCAGGAAGGCGTTGGTGAAATAGGCGGAATCGACCAGCGGCTGCCCATAGACCTTCCAGGCCAGATAGTCGGGGCTCTGCGGATCGACCGAATGGGCATAGCTGGCGAGTGCCTGCTGGCGCAGCGTCGCGCGCAGCCGGCCCTCGGGCGTCGCATCGTCGGGCAGCGCCAGCCAGGGCGCGATGCCCGAGATCAGCCGGCCGAACGCCTCCAGATAGGAAACCTTGGGATCGCGTCCGTCCCAGGTGGGGCTGAGTTCGGGCTTGAATTCGGCCTGCAGTCGGCCCTGCGACATCGGTCCGAGGATCGGCACCGCCATCTGCCGCAGCAGATCGACCATATAGGTGCGATCATCCTTCGCGCCGGCGCGCGGAGCGGGGGCGGCAGCCGATGCAGCCTGGGCGGCGGGAACGAGCGCGCCGGCGGCGAGCGCGGAACCAAGGAAGTGACGACGGTCCATCGACGGTCTCCTGGGCGGGAAAATCAGCGCGCCGCGGCGGCGGGCGGCGCGAAATCGAGCTTCTGTTCGGCGGCGTAGCGATCCCATGAAGCACGATCGCGGAAGCCGCCTTCGCCGAGGCTCCAGGCGGAGCCCGAATAATAGACGAAGGGCTCGCCCGGCGTCACCCGCACCAGCACGAGATGGTTGTCCGCATCCTGCTTGATGTCGACGATCGCCGCAGGATCGACACGCAGCGCGATCGCCATGCGGCCATGGTGGGGATCATTGGGCCCCCACCAGGAGAGCAGCCCGCGCGCGCGATCGACGGTCACGTCCCCGCCGTCGCCCGTGGTCTTCTTGCCGATGCCGATGCCGACGATCAGCGGTTCGCGGCTGCTTGAGCCGATCGTCGAGACCATGCGGGTGAAATGAGTGCCAAGCGGCAAGGTGAAGCGCCGCGTTTCCCAGACCTTGCGGTCGACATCGACCGGCCAGGGCGCATAATCGACCTCGAAATCCGCGGCGTCCGGCCCGTTCTTGAGGATGCGGTGAGCGCGATAGTTGCGCGAGGTCCATAATTTGTCGTCGAACCAGATGCCGAGCCCGCCGGCACCGCGCCCGCCGCCGACATTGTAGAAGTCCATGCCCTCGCCATGATAGCCATGCTGGTCACCGGTGCGGAGCTGCCGGTCCATATAGGGCCAGCGCACATGCTTGCCCCAACTGTCGATGCCCGAGCCCGAGGGCGGCTCGACCGCCTGCAGCGCATGGCCATAAATGCGGTGGGCGGTGCGATCATTCTCCCACAGCAGGTCGTCATAGCGATAGTCGGCGATGATCACCGCGGCGCGCGGCGTCTTGTCCGTCGCGGGGGGAAGCGGCTTGTCGACCGGCGGCAGGCGGGCTTCTCCGGCGGGGGCTTGCGCGGGCGCCGAAGCGGCGAGGGAGAGTGCAAGCAGGGGCAGCGCGAAACGCATGGTCATTGCAGTTCTCCAGCGGCAGCCGGCCTGGCGCGGTCGGGGGTGGTGCCGTCTCCATCGAACGGCGTCAGCGTGAAGCTGTAGCTGAGCGGCGCGACGGGGACGCGATAGTGCTTAAGCGGCCGTCCGCCCTGATCCCAGCTGTTGTCGCCGCCGACGCCGGCCTGCACGGCATCGACCATCAGCGAGACATGATCGTGCGGTACGATGTCGGTGGACCGGCGCGTGCCCGGCGGACGGCGCGACAGATCCTCATACGGGAAGGCGAGCGCGTTCATCGACAGCGGCACGGCGCCATCGATGCGCACGCCGCCGACGCCGCGCTGAAGCAGTTCCATCCAACGCACGTCCACCTTGTTGCCAGTTTCCTGCGGCCGCATATAATCATGGTTCTGGTCGGCGATGCGCCCGCGCCATAGCCCGATGGGCGCGCCGGTGGCGCGATCCTGGTAGGTTTCGTGCGGGCCGCGGCCATACCATTCGAGCGTGTCGATCGCTTCCGGCATGGTGAAGGCGAGGCCGATGCGCAGCGGATCGGGCAGCTTTTCGGCGAGCGGCGTGAAATCGCCCGAAACCGTCACCCGGCCGTCGCCAGCCATGCGGTAGCGCGAGACGAAGCGCGCGGCGCCATCGCCGACCGCATAGCGCACGGTGACTTCAGCGCCGCCATCGTCGAGCCGCTTCGCCTCGATGCCCTCGACGACCCGCGCCTCTGACGCGCGCTTCCACACCTCATGGCTCTTGCCGACACCGGTGCCGATGTCGTTGTCGATCAGCGCGCGGTAGAAATTGGGGGCGCCGCCCTGCAGCAGCAGCCGGCCCTTCGCGGTGTAGCCATCGACCAGCCCGGTCTTGCGGTCGATCACCAGTTCGGCCCCGCCGGCGGTGAGGGTGAGCTTGCCGCCCTTGTCCGACAGAGCGGCCCTGCCGTCCACGGTGATGGCCGGCGCCGCTTCCCGGCCCAGCGCGAACTGTTCCCAGCCGATCAGCGTGCCGCCTTCTACCCCCGGGATGGTCCCCGCCTTGGCCCGCGCGCTCACCGTCAGCACATATTCGGCGCCGGCCTTGCGGGTGAAGGCGGGGAGGGGGAGGCGCAGCTTTTCCTGCGCATGGGCCGGCGTCTTCAGGTGCGGCAGCGCAGCGCTGGCCACGGGCACGCCGTCCTCCAGCACCTCGATCCCGAGATCGAGGCCGGAAAGGTCGATGAAGTCGTGGCGGTTGACGACGGTCAGCATGCCGCTCGCGGCATCGAAGCCGGTGAACTGCACCGGCGCATAGACCTTGCGCAGCTCGAACAGATGCGGGTTCGGCGTGCGATCGGGCTGATAGAGCCCGTCACCGAATTCGATGTCGCCGCCCGGATTGGGTCCATATTCGCCACCAGTGCCCCAGTAACGCCGCCCGTCCTTGGTATAGCGATACATCGACTGGTCTACCCAGTCCCACACGAAGCCGCCCTGCAGCTTGTGGGGGTGGGCGTAGATCGTGTCCCAATAATCCTTGAGATTGCCGCCGGAATTGCCCTGCACATGGGCATATTCGCACTGGATCATCGGCTGGCGGTGGTTCCAGTTGGTCGCATAGTCTGCCATGCGCGCGGCGCTGTCATACATCGGTGCGTAGATGTCGGCATAGTCGTTGGTGCGGTGGTCGGGCGCGTCCGGGAAGGTGCCCCAACCGAGATAGGAAACGAGCCGGTCCGGATCGCGCGCCTTCGCGGCGGCGGCGGCCTTGACGAACGCCTGGCCGATGCCCGCTTCGTTGCCGAGCGACCAGAAGATGATCGACGGATGGTTCTTGTCCCGCTCGATCATGTTGGTGACGCGGCTGACATGCGCCGCTTCCCACGCGGGATCGAAGCCGATCTGATATTGCGCGCGCAGCTCGGGCCGCTTGTTGGCCCAGTCCATGTAGAAATGGCTCTCGATATTGGCCTCGTCCATCACGTAGAGGCCGTAGCGGTCGGCGAGTTCGTAGAGCCGCGGGTCGTTGGGGTAGTGCGAGGTGCGCAGCGCGTTGACGTTGGCGCGCTTCATCAGCTGGATGTCGCGCTCCATGCTCTCCAGCGAGATGACATGGAAGGTCTCGGGGTCATGTTCGTGGCGGTTTACGCCACGGATCGTGATCGGCTTTCCGTTGACGCTGACCAGCCCGTCACGGATCGCGACGGTCCGGAAGCCGATGCGGCTCCAGGTCGACTGGATGACCGCGCCCTTCGCATCATAGAGTTCGACCAGCAGCAGGTAGAGATTGGGCGTCTCGGCGGTCCACGGCTTCACATCGCGCACGGTGCCGCGCAGCAGCGCCTTGCGCTCATCCCTGCCGGCCGGAACCGATGCGGAGAGCGCCATGACTTGCCTGTCGCCATCGAGCAGAACCGCGCGCGCGGACGTCGCGCCGGCGGCGCCGGTGACCGCGACATCGACCGCGAGTTCGCCGTTGCGATAGGCCTCGTCGAGCCCAGCATGGACGAAAAAGTCGCGGATCCGCGTCTTCGGTGCCGCCATCAGGAACACTTCGCGCTCGATCCCCGAGACGCGCCAGAAATCCTGATCCTCCAGATAGCTGCCGTCGGACCAGCGGAAGATCTGGATCGCGACGACATTCCTGCCCGGCTTCACGAAGCGCGTGACGTCGAACTCCGAAGGCAGCTTGCTGTCTTCCGAGTAGCCGACGCGCTCGCCATTGACCCAGACATAATAGGCCGAGCCCGCCGCGCCAATGTGAAGGATCACGTCCGATCCCGACCAGTTCGCTGGCACGTCCACATCGCGGCGGTAGGAGCCGACCGGATTGGTCGCGTGCGGGATCAACGGGCGGTTGGCGGGGAAGGGGTAGGTGATGTTGTTGAAGCGGGGCTGGTCATAGCCCTCGGCCTGCCAGTCCGCCGGAACCTTGATCTCCTTCCAGGCCGAGACGTCGAAGCCAGGCTTTTCGAACCCGGCGGGCAGTGCATCCGCGCTGGGCGAGAAGGAAAACTTCCATGCGCCGTTGAGCGAGAGGAAGCGATCGGACTTGGTGCGATGGCCCTCGATCGCCTTTGCGCGGCTTTCGAAAGGGAAGCCGGTGGCGCGCGCGGGTTCCTTGCCGATCGCGAACACCGCAGGGTTTTCCCAGTCGGGGCGGGCGGGATCAACCTGCGGATGGAGGATCGGCGCCATCGCCGGCCCCGCGGATTGCGCCAGCGCAGCGCCTGAAGCCGTGGCAAGCAACGCGAGCAGACTGATCCGGGCCGAAAGATGCATCGCGATCCCCTTCCTTATCCGGCCCGTTCGCCGGATCGACTTGGCTCTGCCATTGGTGTTAAATCGCACCTAGCCAATGGAGATTGATATGACAAGTCGCGCTGGCGGGGCTGGAGGCGGCGATATGGGGACGGGAGAGGAAGTTGTGCGGCAATCGTCGCTGACGGATGCGCTGTACGGCCGGATCGAGGCGCGCATCCGTTCGGGCGAACTGGCGCCGGGCAGCCGGCTGCCGACGCAGAAGGAAATCGCGCTCAGCGAAAATGTGAGCCGCACCGTAGTCCGCGAGGCGGTGGCGCGGCTGGCGGCCCAGGGGTTGACGATCTCCCGCCAGGGCTCGGGCGTCTATGTCGCCGATGCACCCGAACTGCGCGCGTTCCAGGTGACGCGCGATGAACTCGCCGAACTGGCCGACGTCATCAAGCTGCTCGAGATGCGGCTGGCGGTGGAGACCGAGATGGCAGGGCTCGCCGCGTCGCGCCGGACGACGGCGGATATCGGGGCGATCCAGCAGGCGCTGTTCGATATGAGGGAGCGGCGTGATGATCCCGCCGCTGCGGCCAAGGCCGATTCGGCCTTTCACCTCGCCATCGCCCGCGCCAGCCAGAATGACTATTTTGTCCGCTTCGTCGATTTTCTCGGGTTGCGGCTGGTCCCGCCGCGCAACCTCTATCTGCGTGACCAGCCGGCGGCTGCGCATCAGGCCTATGCCGATCGCGTGCAGGATGAGCATGAGGCGATTGTCGACGCCATCGTCCGGATGGATGCGGCCAAGGCGCGCGAGGCGGCGCGGCGCCACATGCAGGAAAGCCTGACCCGCCACTCGACCTTGAGCGCACGAGTACGCGTGCGCGATGTCCAGTCTTGAAGGGTGCGGCGCAAGGTGATTGACCGCTGCGCCTAAACTTGTAGGATAACTTCCCATGGCCATGGATCGGCCGTGGAGAGGGATTCCGGATCGAGGACTTCGGTCGCGCAGCTTCGCCCCGATTTTTCGGGGCGGGGCGTGCCTCCACCTTCTTCGCACCTGTTCCGGCCAGACCGTCTGATTGAGGAGCCGGCATGATGTTGCGTAGGATCGTTGCCCTGACTGCGTTGCCATTGCTCGGCCTGGCCGCGCCCGCCCCAGCGCAGGCGCCCGCCAAGACGGCGGCGGCCAGCCAGCGCGATCCGATCGCCATCGCACGAGACCTAGCGCGCTGGCAGCTGCAGCATATGGAGGGCGCGAAGCAGGTCGCGCGCGCAACCAGCGAGACGCGCAACCCCCGCGCCTGGGAGCAGGCGGTGTTCTGGATCGGCATGACCGCGCTGGCGGATGCGGGCAAGGCGCCGGACATTCGCAAGGCGATCTTCGACATGGGCGCGAAGAACCAGTGGCTGCCGGCCAGCCGCCCCTTCCACGCCGACGACCTCGTGATCACCCAGAGCTATTTGTGGGCGGCGAAGAAAGGCGCCGGCAATGCGGCCATCGCGCCGACCCGCAAGGCGTTCGACTATATCGTCGCCAATCCGCCGCGCGTAACCTTGGCCTTCTACCAGCCGCCCTCCGGCTATAACGATACCGAATGCTTGAAGCGCTGGTGCTGGTGCGATGCGTTGTTCATGGCGCCGCCGGCGATGGTCGAGCTTTCCCGCCAGACCGGAGACCGCCGCTATCAGGATTACGCGCTGCGCGAGTTCTGGGCGACCACCGACTTCCTCTACGACCCGGCCGAGCGACTGTTCTACCGCGACAGCCGCTTCTTCGAGCGGCGCGACGAGAAGGCGCGCAAGCAGTTCTGGAGCCGCGGCAATGGCTGGGTGTTCGCCAGCATGCCGCGGATCATCCCGCTGCTTGAGAAGGGCAGCCCGGATCGCGTGCGCATGGAGGCGCTGTTCCTCGAGATGGCCGCGCGCATCCGCGCAGTGCAGAAGCCGGACGGTTATTGGGCGCCGTCGCTGCTCGCGCCCGAGAATTCTCCGCCGGAATCGAGCGGCACCGGCTTCTACACCTATGGCATCGCCTGGGGGATCGAGGCCGGCCTTCTCGACCGGGCAACCTATGAGCCGGTCGCACGGCGCGGCTGGGATGCGTTGACCAGAGCGGTGCAGCCCGATGGCCGCCTGGGCTGGGTACAGCAGGTGAGCGACCGGCCCGAAAAGGTCGAAGCCGCCGACACGCAATATTATGGCACCGGCGCCTTCCTGCTCGCCGCCACCGCCATCGCCGCGCTTTGACGCTCAACTTCCCCGGGGGAACAGCCTTGTTCGAAAAGACCTATTACGCGACGCATCCGGACATGATGGACGGGGCGTCGAACGAAGATCTGCGTGACCGCCATCTGGTCAGCG
The DNA here is from genome assembly GCF_050433225.1 of Sphingomonas zeicaulis. NCBI lineage: Bacteria > Pseudomonadati > Pseudomonadota > Alphaproteobacteria > Sphingomonadales > Sphingomonadaceae > Sphingomonas > Sphingomonas zeicaulis. The sequence continues at coordinate 621,099 of NZ_JBNPXQ010000001.1, forward strand.
GGCTGTTCCGCGACGGCGAACTGGTGCTGACCTATTCGCATGGCGAGCGCTTCATCATCGGCGGTGCGGTGCCGGGGGCGGGGGCGCTGGTGCTGCCGGCGCAGACCGAACCCGAAAGCGCGGCGGGGCATCCGCTGCTGGAACGGCGCGAACTGGCGATGGTCAATATCGGCGGCGGCGCCGGCGTGGTCGAGGTGGATGGCGAGCGTTTCGACCTAGCCCCGCGCGACGCGCTCTACGTTCCGATGGGCTCGGCCGACGTGCGCTTTTCGGGTGAGGGTGCGCGCTATTATCTGCTGAGCGTGCCAGCGCATCGCGCCTTCCCGCTGCGCAAGCTGACCTTGTCGGAAGTGGTGCCGATGGAGCGCGGTGAACTCGCCACCTCCAACGCGCGCAAGATCTACCAGTTGATCCTGCCGCATACCTGCGAAAGCGCCTCGATCTGCCTAGGTATGACCATCCTTGAGCCGGGCAGCGTTTGGAACACGATGCCGCCGCACGTCCATGAGCGGCGCTCGGAAATCTATCTCTATTTCGACCTGCAGGAGGATGACCGCGTCTTCCACTACATGGGCAAGCCCGACGCGCTGCGCCACATCGTGATGGGCAATGAGGATGTCGTGATCTCCCCGCCCTGGTCGGTTCACATGGGCTCCGGCACGCGCGCCTATAGCTTCATCTGGGCGATGGCGGGGGAAAATCTGGATTATAACGACATGGATGTGAAGGATATTTGCCAGCTTTGTTGAGGGGCTGGGCAGGCAGGAAGGATGGCAAGCGGCCCTTTCCCGTGAAGTGCGGGAGGGGGCTTTTTGTTATCATACCAATGTCGTATTCCACCTCAAAGAGGTCCTTAATTGGCGAAATATTTGTCATATAACTCTTGTCATTCCGATCAAATCCGCTAAATCTCGATCCACAGAAGTCGGAAGACTCGCTTGCACAGCATGAATTGGGGAGGATTTATGAAATTCCGTCATGGTACTGCCTTGTCGCGCGTCTTGATCGCTGCCGGGCTGGCCTGGGCCGCGACCGGCCAGGCGCATGCGCAGCAGGCCGCGCCGGCCGCCGACCAGCCTTCGTCCACCGACGGCGATATCGTCGTCACCGCGCAGAAGCGCGAGGAGCGGGTTCAGGATATCCCACTGGCGGTGCAGGTGATCGGCGGCGAGGCGCTGGAATCCCAGGGTATTCGCGAATTTTCCGAGCTCACCCGCGCGGCACCGTCGCTGCTGATCCGGCCTGCCGAACATCCGGTCAACGCGTCGATTTCCATCCGCGGCATCGGCACCTTCGCCTTCTCGCCCAGCGTCGAACCTAGCGTTGCGGTGCAGATCGACGATGTGCCGGTGCAGTTCCTCGCGCGCGCCTTCGCTGACCTGTCGGACATCGAGCGGATCGAGGTGCTGCGTGGGCCGCAGAGCACGCTCTATGGCCGCGCCGCCTCCGCCGGCCTGGTCAACATCGTGACGCAGGGGCCATCGTCGACGCTGAGCGGCCGGATCGGCGGCATCGTCACGACCGACGAGGAATATGGCGTCAACGCTGCGTTGTCCGGCCCGCTGACGCCGACGCTCGGCTTCCGCGTCAGCGCGAACTACAACAAGTTCGAAGGCAATGTCCGCAACCTGTTCAACGGCGACAAGATCAACGGGCGCGAGATCTTCTCGGTGCGCGGCAAGCTGGTGTGGGATCCGACCGACACGCTGAACGTGGTCGCGCAGTTGGGCTATATCGACGGCAGCACGACGATCGGCCGGCCTTTCGCGCGGGTTTCCCCCGCGGCGCGGCTGCGTGGCAACCCCGCCTATGGACCCTCGGTGTTCGCGCCGGGCGTGACCTTCGGCGAGGACAATACCGACGTCGTCAATGATGTCACCTCGGGCACCGACTACAGCGATTTCTCTCAATCTCTGAAGGTCTCATGGGATGTCGGATTCGCCTCGCTGGTGTCGATCACCGCGTGGGATCAGTTCAAGCAGTTCGACATCCTCGACCAGGATGAATCCGCGATCGCAGCGCTCGACAACCGCCAGTTCGGCACCTTCGACGTCGACACCTTCTCGCAGGAATTCCGGCTGGTCTCGCCGGGCGCCACGGCGTTCCGCTATACTTTCGGCCTGTTCTATTCGAACCTCAACCTCTCGCGTGATTTCATCCGCGGGCCGTTCTTCTCGCAGGCGGACTGGTACGGCACCAACGGCACCAAGCAATATGCCGGCTTCGGCCAGGTCGAATATGACATTCTCGACGGCACGACTTTGATCGGCGGCCTGCGCATCGGCAAGAACAAGATCGACGTGACGTTTGACGATCGCCGCGCCGCGACCTTCTTCGAGGGCGACAGTTCCGAGTCCTACGAGACCTACAAGGCGGGCATTCAGCAGCGGCTGGCGCCCGACGTGATGGCTTTCTTCACCTATGCCACCGGCCACAAGGGTGAGGCCTATGACATCGGCACCGGCTTCAACGCGACGCGATTGGTGCCGGTGCGGCCGGAGGATTCGGAGGATTGGCAGCTCGGCATCAAATCCCAGTTCCTCGATCGCCGGGTGACGCTGAACGCGACCCTGTTCACCACCACCTTCGACGATTTCCAGGCGCAGGGCATCGAAACGCTGTCCGACGGCACCAGCAATTTCCGCCTCGCCAATGTCGGCAAGCTGCGCACGCAAGGCATTGAGGTGGAAGGATCGGTACGCTTCACGCCGGACCTGAACTTCGGCGGCGGGGTGACCTATGCGGACGCCAAGATCCGGTCCTTCCCGTTCGCGCAATGCTATCCGGGGCAGACCGCGGCACAGGGCTGCACCGGCAGCCCGGCGCGGCAGGACCTGAAGGGCTTCCGCCCCGCGCAGGCGCCCGAGTGGAAGCTGACGTTGAACGGTGACTATACGCCGTCACTGACCGACAGCCTCGATGGCGTGCTGCAGTTCGCCTATACCTATCAGAGCAAGATCAACTTCAACATCAACAATGATCCCGAAAGCATCCAGAAGGGCTATGGGATCATGAACCTGTCCGCCGGCGTCCGCGATCCGGACCGCAAGTGGGAGATCGTCGCGTTCGTCAACAACCTGTTCGACAAGCAATATTTCTTCAACGTCACCAATTCGTTCGGCAACCAGGGCAATGCTCAGGCGGTGCAGAGCTATATCCCGCGCGATTTCGAGCGCTATGGCGGCGTGCGGGCGACGTTAAATTTCTGAGGGGGGAGGGGCTTCGTTGGTGAGCCCCCTCCGACGTCTTGGCATGCGTCGCCTGCGCGATTGGTCAATAACTCAGCGCGGCCATTGCTGCGCAGCGTGAAGCACACGCAAGATCCTGACTTGCGTCTCATCCTCTTTGTAAACGACGATATAGCTTCGCCGCTTGGGTGTGTGCTTGAGGGGACCTGCGGTCGACATGGTGGATGCCGAAGCGTTCGCCATAGCCGCGCGTCCATTCGAAATGACCTTCCGCTCCACGGCAAATAGCCGTGGAGCGGAACGCCCGCATCCCGGGTCTTCCTATTGCGCAGCGTCGACGATGCGAACGAGCTGCGCCGCATTCTGACCGGTGGGCAGCTTGCCGCGCGCGCTGAGCGTGCGGCTGGCATCGTTCCACACCAGTTCGGCGCTAGCGCCGCCGGTCTTGCGATAGGCGTTGGTGGTGCCGTCATCGTCATAGAGAGTGAAGCGCGCGTCGCGGCCCGGATAGACGCGGATGCTCTCCAGCGCCTGGCGTTCGGCGGTGCTCTTCACCTGCGCGCCCATCGGCACGATCGATCCGGCGCGGACGAACAGCGGCATGCGGTCGATCGGCGCGGCGACCTCCACAGTCTGGCCGCCGGTGTAGCGCTTGTTGGTCCAGTAATCGTACCAGTCGGCGCCGGCCGGCAGATAGACCGGTCGACTGGTGCGCCCCTGGTCGGTGACCGGGGCGACGAGGAAGGCCGGGCCGAACATATATTGATCGCCGATGTCGGCGACCTTGGGATCGTTCGGGAAGTCCATGAACAGCGCACGCATGAACGGCGCGCCGGTGCGATGCGTCTGCGCGCCGAGCGCGTAAATGTAGGGCATCAGGCTGTAGCGCAGCCGCAAATAGCTGGCGAGGATCGGCTCGGCGGCGGTGCCATATTCCCAGAGCGCCGCGGCGGGGCGCTGGCCGTGGATGCGCAGCGAGGGGGTGAACACGCTGTACTGGAACCAGCGCACGAACAGCTCGGGATAGTCGGCATAGCCGGCGTCCATCGCGGTCGCGCCGGCGGGATCGACGAGCAGCGGATGTTCGGCCTTGGGGCCGCTGGGATATTGCCAGCCGCCGATGTCGCTGCCCCAATAGGCCATGCCCGATGCGGTGAAGTTGAGGCCGGTCGGCACCTGCCGCTTCAGCGCCTCCCACGTCGAATGCACGTCTGACGACCAGAAGGCGCAGCCATTGCGCTGGGTGCCGAGATAGGCGGCGCGGCACAGGATCAGGTTGCGCAGGTCCGGCCGATCGCGCGCCGAGCCTTCGGCGACGCTGGAGGTGTGCACCAGCGGGAAGAGGTTGTGGTAACGGTCGCCGGATCCGACCGAATAATGATAGCCGTCGGGCACCAGATCCGGCTCGGTCTCGTCGAGCCAGAACCAGTCGAAGCCCTCGCTGGCGATATTGTCGCGGATCTTGCCCCAGAACCACTCGCGCGCTTCGGGATTGGTGCTGTCGAGCAGCGCCCCGGCGCGGTCGAAGCGCACCGGCAGGCCGTCGACCGGACTGCCATCCTCATGCTGAAGCAGCCAGCCCTTGGCGGCGAGCATGTCGAAATAGCGCGATTCCCGCTCGAAGCGCGGCCACACGCTGATGATCGAGCGCATGCCCATCGCCTTGAGCTTGTCGTTCATGCCCTTGGGATCGGGAAAATAGGTGCGGTCGATGTCGAGCTGGCCCATCCGCGTCCAGTAGAACCAGTCAAGCACCATCACGTCGATCGGATAGTTGCGGCTGCGATAGCCCTCGGCGATGCCGAGCAGTTCCTGCTGGCTCTCGAAGCGCGCCTTGCTCTGGATGAGGCCGAACGCGGCCTTGGGCGGCAGCGGGGTTTCGCCGGTGAGCTTCGCATAGCCGGCATAGATCTCGTCGGTGGTGGCGCCGGCGATCACGAAGAAGGAGACGCGCTCGCCGACTTCGGACTGCCAGCGGGTGCCGTTGTTGAGGCCCGGCGACACCACCGTGCGCGCCGGATTGTCCCAGACGATGCCATAGCCCTTGTTGGTGACGAGGAAGGGCACGCACACCGTCTCGCCCGCCGGCGCATCATACCAATGCTTGCAGTCGATGGTGCGGCCGCGCAGGTCGAGCGGCCCCAGGCTCTCCTGGTTCTGGCCGAGGCCGTAATAATGTTCGTCGAGCGGCGCGGCGAAGCTGGCGCCGACGCGGAAGGTCTCCTCGCCGTTTACGGTGTGGGGCGCCATTTCCCAGCCGTTCATCTTCGTCAGCAGGCGGCCGTCGGCGGTGCTGACGGACAGCGACACCGGCGGCAGCGACGGCGCGAAATAGCGCTCCATCTGGCTGGGCGCCTTGGGCCAGGGCTTGGCATCCACCACAACCGAGAGCGCGGAGGAGGTGAAAACGTCGCCGCTGGCGTCGGTACGGTGGCTCCAGCCGGTGGCATCGGCCCTGGCGTTGGGGCCGGGGCCGGGCGCGGCGGTGGCCAGCGCGGGATCGAGCGAGATGGTGACGCGCACGATGTTGGGCGCATAGGGCTCGATCGCGACGCGGCTGCCATGCCGATCGAGCATCGCCATCGGCTCCGCCAGCGCCTGCGTCGTGCCGAGCGTGAGCCATGCGGCGCCCGCCGCCAGCAGTGCCGCACGCATGCCTTTTGCCTTGCCGATCATCGTCTTCCTCCTGTTGCGGGGACTTGCGCCCACTTGGTCCTGCCCGTTCAGACGAGCCCGCGTCCGTCGATCCTCAATACCGGTACGAAGTTGGGGCCATCGCGCCGCGCCGGCATCTCGATGTGCAGCCCGGCGCCATCCTGCCGGTGGCGGAGCGCGCCGCCGCCCAACAGCGAGACGCGCTCGATCTTGCCGGTGAAGCGGCCCCGCGCCAGCGCGACGATCGTCGTAGATCCGCGCGGTGGCGCCAGCAGCAGCGCGTAAAGCGCGCCCTTGTTTGTGGTGAAGCGGACGTCGCGATCGGTGAAGGGCGCGGCCTGCTGCTCGTTCTGCATGCCGGCGATCAGCCGCGTCGGCCCCTCTCCATAGATCCGCCAGGGGCGCGACCCGAAGATCGCCTCGCCGTTCAGCGCGGTCCATGCCGCCATCGCATCGAGGATCTTCTCTTCCTCAGCGTCGATCGATCCGTCGCCGGGCTGCGGCACCGATAGCAGCAGGTTGCCGTTCTTCGAGACGACGTCGGCCAGCCGCTGGACGACCTCTTCGGCGGTCTTGTAATTCCTGTCGTTGAGGCGGGCGACGTTATAGAACCAGTCGCCGAGGCATGTGTCGGTCTGCCATGGCTCGTCCCACAGCCGGTCCGAAAAGCCGCGCTCGACATCCTGCACCAGCCCGAAGCGCTCATGCGGCTTCAACTGCTTGGCGGTGGCGACGACATCGATGCTGCCATGCCATTCGATCGCGCGATTGTAATAGTCGGCCAGCGCCTCGAGCCCGACCGGGCCGAAGGGCAGACCATGATCATCGAAATAGACGAGATCGGGTTTGTATTTTGCGACGAGGTCGGTCTGGCGCAGCAGCCATCGCGCGACATAGCCGGGGTCGTCCTTCGGGCCGGTCTCGATCCACTGCCCGTTGTTCGCCTCATGCCAGGCGTTCATCGCCTCGATCGTGTCGAGCCCGTCGGGCAGCACGGCATGGCCGCCGGTATAGAGTTCGCGCGGGTCGAGCCCGTCCCACCATTGGCCCCTGCCGTCCGCCTTGCCCAGCCGGAACGCATCATAGCGCTCCCCTTTCTTCGGGCCGGTCGGGTCATAGCCGTAGGCGGGTTGATACCAGTGCCAGGCATGGGCAGCATGGTTGGAGACGCCGAACTTCAGCCCGGCCTTGCGCGCCGCCTTCTCCCAGATGCCGACCACGTCGCGCTTCGGCCCGACATTGAGCGAATTCCACGCATGATAGCGGCTGTCATAGCAGTCGAGATTGTCGTGATGGCAGGCGAGGGTGACGAAGTAGCGCGCGCCGGCGCGGACATAGCGCGCCATCAGCGCGTCGGGATCCCAGCGCTCGGCGGTCCAGCGGTGCTGGATATCCTTCATGCCGCTGACCGAAGGATGGCCATAGGTCGCAAGATGATGCGCATACATCGGATGGCCCTGCATATACATGAAGCGACCATACCAATCGCCCTGTTCGGGCACCGATTGCGGTCCCCAATGCGACCACAGGCCGAGCTTGGCGTCGCGGAACCAGTCCGGGTAGCGATAGGCGTCGACGATCGACGGCCAGTTCGCTTGCACCGGGCCGGCGGCGGTGCCCATCGGGCTCGCCGCGCGCACCGCGCGGGACAGGCCGAGCGCGGCGACGCCGGCGAGGAAGGAACGACGGGGGAGGGTGATCATCGCCGTTGACGCGGCTTGCGGGCGAGCGCCCGGCCGATCGCGCGCTCGGCGACGGGCGCCATCAGCGCATAGCCGGTGTCGAGCGGATGGACGCCGTCGCGAGTGAGGTCGGCGCGCAGCAACCCGCGCGCATCGGTCATCGCCGGGACATAATCGGCATAGACCAGCCCGCGCCGCGCGCAAAAATCCTTCAGCCAGGCGTTGAGTTCGCGGATCCGCTCGGGCGGGCGCTCCCGCAGCATCTCGCGCGCGGGTTCGGTATAGTTGTTCACCGGCAGCAGCGATCCGAAGACGACGGCGATGCCATGCGCCTCGGCGAGGTCCGCCATCGCTTCCCAATTGGCCTCGATCTGCTCGGGCGTTTCCTGCTGGAGAAAACCCTGCACGTCGTTGATACCGGCGAGGATGACGACAGCCTTCGGCTTCAGCGCGACGACGTCCTGGTGGAAGCGCAGCAGCATCTGCGCGGTCACCTGGCTGCCGATGCCGCGGTTGATATAGGGCTTGCCCGGAAAATAGCGGGGCAGATTCCACAGGTCGGTAATCGAATCGCCAAGGAACACGACGCGCTGCTCGCCCGCTTTCGGCGGCGGCAGCGCGGCATTGGCGGGCGCATAGAGATAGCGTTCGCCGAAATCCTGCATCAGGCTGGGGACCAGCTTCGCGCGGAACGGCCCGAGCCAGGGCCCCCAATCCTTTTCCGGCACCGTCCGCCGGTCCGGCGAGCTCTGATAGCGTTTGTCGCCCTCCGCCACCGGCGCGGTGACGGGCATCAGCAGCGCCATGCCCAGCAGCAGGGCGGCAAGGGCAGGGCGCTGCAGGATCATCCGGGGAGCACTCCGTGGCGGGCGGCGAAGGTCACGAACAGGCTTGGCCAGGCCGATGCGCTCATCGCGCGCGGCAGGCGCACGCCGAAGCCATGGCCGCCATCCTCGAAGATGTGCAAAGCGACCGGACGCCGCGCCGCCTGCATCGCCTGGAACATCAGGATGGAGTGCGCCGGCGGCACCAGCCCGTCATCGACGGCGTGCACGAGGAATACAGGCGGCGTTTGCGCATCGACGCGCTGGTCCACCGAGCGCGCACGCAGTTCGGCGCCCATCGCAGAGGCGCCCGGGCCGATCAGGTTGTCGCGCGATCCGCCATGGGTGAAATAGGCCTCGAGCGTGATCACCGGATAGATCAGCCCGACCAGATCGGGGCGCGCGGAAAGGCGATCGGCCGCGTCGCGCGGCTCATACACCTTCTCGGCATGGCGCGTCGCCAGCGAGCCCGCGAGATGCCCGCCCGCGGAGAAGCCGATCACGCTGATCGCATTTGGCCGGATCGCGAAGCGCGCCGCCTGTTCGCGGATCAGCCGCATCGCGCGCTGCGCATCCTGCAGCGGTACGTCCTGACGCCGCTGCCAGCCCTCACCGGGCAGGCGATAGAGCAGGATGAAGGCGGTGATCCCGCGCGCGTTGAGCCACGCCGCCTGGCTGGTCCCTTCATTGTCGTAGGACACGAAGCCATAGCCGCCGCCGGGCATCAGCAGCACCGCGCTGCCATTGGGTCGCGCCGGCCGGCGCACGACCAGCATCGGCCGGGCGATGCCCGTCACCCAGCGATCGGGCTTGGCCGGATCGCTCGATTTCTCATCGATCTTGCGGGTGATACGCACCGGCGCGCGGCCGGGCGGGTCGCCGGGCCACAGGTCGATCACCTCGTCGGCGAAGCCGGTCTGCGCGGCGGCCAGTTCGGGCGCCAGCACGGCCGCTCCGGCAGCGGCGGCGGTGGCGGCAGTCAGCAGGGTGCGGCGGTCCAGCGTCGTCATCATTCTTGCTCCGGCTCGCGTGGCGGTGCCTGCACCGCGGGCGCGAGCAGGTCACCGATCGACTCTGCTGCGGCTCGCACGAGCCGATGGGATTCGTCCAGCGTCACGCGGCTTGCCGGACCATCGACGAACGGCATGGTCAGCGCCGCGCGCGCGGCCGCGCCGACCAGAATGGGCGCCGAAAGATCGGTGATGCCGTTGAGCATCGGGCTGGGCGCGACCGCGCCATGCGCGGCGACGATCTCTTCGAGCCGCGCCTCGAGGATTTCGAATTCCCCCTTCGCCATCCCCTCAGGGCCGGCGCGCACGTCGTCCAGCATCGCCGCCCGCGCCTCGGGCGGCTGAAAGGCGAGGAGGATGCGCCCAGAATTCGAGCGGTGGAGCGGACGCCGATAGCCGACGCGTACCGCGAAGCCCGCCAGCCCGGGAGCTTCGGCGGTGACGATCACAACCATCTCCGCGCCGGAGGCGACGGCGAGGTGGCAGCTTTGCCCCGCTTCATGCGCAAGCCGCTGCATCACCGGCAGCGCAGTCGAGGTCAGTTCGCGCACCGGCGGCTGCGCCATGCCCAGCGCGAACAGCCGGTTTGTGAGCCTGTAACCGTCGCCATTGCGCGCGATATAGCCATGTTCCTCCAGCACTTGCAGCATTCGGAAGATCTCGCTGACCGAGCGTCCGAGCGCCGCCGAGATGTCGGTCATGTTGAGCGGCTCGCTCGCGGTCGCGAGCAACTCGAGGATCTCAAGACCCTTTTTGAGTGCCGGCGCCTGGTACCGCGTCTTGCCGTTCATGCCCCCTCCTTTGGTCGTAGATCTGCTTTTTGCTCTCTGCGGATTTATCCGCTTATTGCGGATAAAAGCAATTTTTAAATTTACAAACGGCGCAACAGGCGTAGAAAGAGCCGACTCCGACACGGTGTGGCTGCGTTCAGATGGCTATTTGTCGGACAATCATCAGGGGCGCCCGAGAACAGGGCGATTGAAGGGAGAGAGATATCATGGCCCACTTGGTCTGTTTGCCCCGGCGCGCCACGCGCCACAGCTTCCTTTTCACTACGGGCATCGCCGGACTGATGCTCGGCAGCGCACCCGCACTGGCGCAGGATGCCGCCGCGGTGCCCGCCGAGCCTCAGTCGGCGCAGGGTGGTAGCGGTAACGCCACCGACGATGCGACCACCGAGGAAATCGTCGTCACCGGCGTGCGCGCCAGCCTGAGCAGCGCGCAGTCGATCAAGCAGAATGCCGACCAGATCGTCGACTCGATCGTGGCGGAAGACATCGGCAAGCTGCCCGACCGTAACGTTGCCGAGGCGCTGCAGCGTATCACCGGCATCCAGATCCAGCGCAATTTCGGCGAAGGCAGCCAGGTCGCCATCCGCGGCCTCAGTCAGGTTCGAACCGAGATCAACGGGCGTGACATCTTCACCGCGAACAGCGGCCGCAACCTGAGCCTCGAGGATGTGCCGTCCGAACTGCTCGCCGGCGTCGACGTCTACAAGAATCCCTCGGCGGAGATGATCGAAGGCGGTCTCGGCGGCCTGATCAACCTGCGCACGCGCAAGCCGTTCGACTTCGACGGCTTCAAGCTGTCGGCCAGCGGCAGCCTCAACCATTATGACCTGTACGAGAAGACCAAGCCGCAGGCGAACCTGCTCGTTTCGAACCGCTGGGATACCGGCATCGGCGAGATCGGCCTGCTCGTCGACCTCGCCTATCAGGAAACTGCGTTCCGGCAGGACCAGATTTCGAGCCAGCCCTTCTTCCTGCTCAACGAGGCGGTGGCCGCCGACGCCGCGACTGCGGCCGGCCTCGGCCGCACCGGCCAGCCGACCTATCTTCCGCACGGCGTGGGCATCGGCCAATATCTCGGCGACCGCCGCCGCATCGGCGTGGACGTCGCGCTGCAATGGCGGCCGACCGACACGCTGGAATTCACGGCTGAATATATCCGTTCGGACTATAAGTTCCGCTACGGCGACTACAGCTTCTTCGCCTATACCGGCGACGGCCCGATCACGCCCGATTTCTCGCAGCCGTTCACCTTCGACGATGACGGCAATTTCAGAAGCGGCACCTTCGTCAACGTGCCGGTCGATTCCAACACCAGCCTCGAACGCCGCAAGTCGGTGACCAACGACTATTCGCTGAACGCGAAGTGGACGCCGACCGAGAATTTCACGCTGAAGGGCGACTTCCAATATATCCGCGGCACGACCGACGGCGAGCGCTCGATCGTGATCCTCCATTCCAACGCCGAGCGGCTTTACCAGGTCGTGGGCGATGGCGTGCCGACGATGATCATCTCGCCGGATTCGAACCCTGCGAACGGCAATGGCAATCTGCTTGACCCCGCCAGCTATGCGACCAACCCCGGCGCCTATCTCGACCATGTCGAGCGCGCGGTGGGCACCGAATATGCCGGCCGGATCGACGCCGAATATCGCTTCGACGACAGCTTCCTGCGATCGATTTCGGTGGGCGCGCGCTACACCGATCGCTCGGCGGTGACCGACAGCAGCACCTATGCCTATTATGGCTTCACGCGCGCGCTGGCGGACGATCTCTACCAGCTTCGCGGGTTCGAGGGCGATCTGTATCGCGGCGGCGCGGCAGTGCCCGAAGGGGCGCTGTTCTTCAACCGCGGCATCGTGCTGGATTATGACGCGACCCGTGCGGCGCTGGCGCCCTATGCGGCCGACAGCCAGCGCCAGGCGTTGCTCGACGGCGTCTCCTATGTGCCCAGCGACCGCAACACGCAGGGCGAGAAGACCTATACCGGCTATGCGGTGGCGCGCTTCGGCATCGACAGCGGCTTGCGGATCGACGGCAATATCGGCGTGCGCGTGGTGAAGACCGAGGTCAGCACCGACGGCTTCAGCGTGCAGACGCCGCAGGTCACCGGGCCGGACGGCACCCCGATGAATGGCCCGATCAGCTATGTGCCGATCAGCGCGGATTCCAGCTACACCAAGGTGCTGCCGAGCCTGAACCTGCGGTTCCACCTGATGGACGGGCTGCAACTCCGCCTCGCCGCCTCGAAGGGGCTGACTCGCCCGGACTTCAACCAGCTCAACCCCAACATCAACATCGTCGAGCTGAATTCGGGCGGCAACCGCCGCACGGCGAGCTCGGGCAATGCCAATCTGCGTCCGCTTGAAGCCGATCAGCTCGACGCCTCGCTCGAATGGTATTTCTCGAAGACCGGATCGATCTATGGCGCCGCCTTCTACAAGAAGGTCGACGGCTTCATCGCCAACATCACTTCGACGGAGACCTTCGATTTCGGCAACGGCCCGTTCGTTGTCGATGTCACCCGGCCGCTGAACGGCGACAATGGCAAGATCAAGGGCTTCGAAATCGGCGGCAACACCTTCTTCGATTTCCTTCCCGGCTTCTGGTCAGGCTTCGGCGTCCAGGCCAACTATACCTATGTCGACAGCAAGGCGCCGAGCCCGGATGCGCAGGATACGTCGGGCAACCAGCTCAGCGTACCGCTCGAGAAGCTGTCCAAGCACAGCTACAACCTCATCGGCTTCTACGATCGCGGGCCGATTTCGGCGCGCGTCGCCTATAACTGGCGCAGCAGCTTCGTGGTGACGACGCGTGGCAATGGCAGCGGCAACCTGCCGATCTTCAACGCCGCTCGCGGTCAGCTCGACGCATCCTTCACCTACACCTTCACGCCGAACTTCGCGCTGACGGTGGATGGCGTGAACCTGACCGATACCGAGAACAAGACTTATTACGGCATTCCGAGCCGTCCGCAGTCACACGTGCTGAACGATCGCCGTCTCAGCATCACCGCGCGGATCACTTATTGATCGGCGCATAGACATAGGTCGTAACCCCATTCCCCGAGAGCCTGCGGGCCGGCATGTTCTTGCAGCCGGCCCGCATTTTTTCGGGCATTCTCATGGAAAGCGAAGCATGCGGCATGTGTTGCTGATCGATCTTGTCGACGAGGCGCAGGCGATCGCCGACTATGAGGCGTGGCATGCCGCCGGCGCGGTGCCGCCGGCGATCAACGCCAGCATCCGCGACGCCGGCATCGTTGCGATGGAGATTTACCGCACCGGCAACCGGCTGGTGATGGTGATGGAAACCGCGCCCGACTATGACGCGGCGGCGAAGGCCGCCGCGGACGCCGCCAGCCCCGCCGTGCAGGCGTGGGAAACGCAGATGGACTCGGTGCAGCGGCCACTGCCCTGGGCGGCGCGGGGCAACAAGTGGACGCCGGCCGACCGCATCTATTCGCTCGACGAACAGCCATGAGGGCCATGCCGATGAAGACCCGCATTCTCTCTGCCGCGCTGGGCCTGCTGCTGATCACCGGCACCGCCGCCGGCGCCCAGGCAACAGGCGATCTGCCGCGGCTGGAGACGCGCAACGGCCGCCATGCGCTGATGGTCGACGGCGCGCCCTTCGTCATGCTGGGCGGGCAGGTCAACAACTCCAGCAACTATCCCGAACCGCTGACCAAGGTGTGGCCGATCCTCGATCGCATCGGCGCCAACACGATCGAGATCCCGATCGCCTGGCAGCAACTGGAGCCGGAGGAGGGGCGGTTCGACTTCGCCTTCGTCCAGCATCTGCTCGATGAGGCGCGCAAGCACGACAAGCGCATCGTGCTGCTGTGGTTCGGCGCCTACAAGAATACCGGCTATGGCTATGCGCCCAATTGGGTGAAGCGCGACAACCGCCGCTTCCCGCGAATGAAGACGCGCGACGGCAAGGATCATGACGTGCTGACGCCGCTGGCGTCGGCAACGCAGGAGGCGGACAAGCGCGCCTTCGTGCAGCTGATGACCTACATCCGCGATCATGATGCGCAGAACAGCGTCATCATGGTGCAGCCCGAGAATGAGGTCGGCAGCTATCGCAACCCGCGTGACTACAGCGCGGCCGCGCAGAAAATGTTCGATGCGCCGGTTCCCGCGGCGCTGGCGAAGGCGCTGCGCAAGCCGGCGGGAAGCTGGGCGCAGATGTTCGGCGATCAGGCCGATCGCATGTTCAACACCTGGCACACCGCGCGCTATGTCGAGGCGCTGGCGGCGGCCGGCAAGGCGATCAAGCCGTTGCCGATGTATGTGAACGCCGCGCTCTCGGACCCGTTCAAGACGCCCGACCCGATGGGCGTCGCCAGCGGCGGGCCGCAGGGCGATGTGATCGACATCTGGAAGGCGGGGGCACCCTCGATCGATATCGCTGCGCCCGACATTTACGACCGCGCCAGCCGCAACGTGTTCCGCCACCTCGATCTCTACACCCGGCCGGACAATGCGCTGATGGTGCCCGAGATCGGCAATGCCCGTGAATATGCCCGCTATTTCTGGGCGGCGCTGGGGCGTGGCGCGATCGGCTATGCGCCGTTCGGCATGGATGACACCGGCTATTTCAACTTCCCGCTGGGCGCGCGTCAGTTTGACGCGGCGACGCTCGACGCAGTCGGCGTGAAATACCGGATCATCGGTGGTGCGATGCGCGACTGGGCACGGATCGCCTATGAACGGCCGACATGGGGCGCAGCGCGGCCCGACGACGGTACGCCGCTGAGCACGACGATGGGGGATTGGACGATCACCGCCAGCTTCGGCGAGTGGCAGTTCGGCCAAAAGGAATGGGCCTTCCTCAAGACCGACCCGACGCCCTGGGGTGCCGAACCCGTCGGCGGCATGGTGGTGGCGCAGCTTTCGGCCGATGAGTTTCTGCTGACCGGCGACTTCGTGCGGGTCAACTTCGCGGCGCGCCAAGGCACGCCGGAAAACGCGATGATGCTGCGTGTAGAAGAAGGGCATTTCGAGGCCGGCAAATGGGTGATGGATCGCGTGTGGAACGGCGACCAGACCGATTACGGCCTCAACCTGATCGACACGCCCGTCTGGCTGAAGGTGACGATGGCGCGCTATCGCTGATAAGGCGGTTCCGAAAGGAACGGCCATGGACATCTTCTCTTCGGGTAAGGTCGCGGTGATCACGGGGGCGGCCGGCGGCATCGGCCATGCGGCGGCGCGGCGCTTCGCAGCGCTGGGCATGAAGGTCTGCCTCGTCGACCGGTCGGAAACGGTGAAGGCGGCTGCGGCGGAACTGGGCGATGACGCGGCGGGCTTCGTCGCCGATGTCGCCGATCGCGCTGCGGTGGATGCACTGGCGGGCGAGATCTGCGCACGTTTCGGTACGGTTTCCGTGCTGATGAACAATGCCGCCATCCATGGCGGTGCCGATGCGCTGTCGGCGCCCGACATATGGGAGCAGGTGATCGGCATCAACCTGATGGGCGTGCTCCACGGCGTCCAGGCGTTCGTGCCGGCCATGGTGGCAGGGGAGCAGCCGGGGCTGGTGATCAATACCGGTTCCAAGCAGGGCATTACCCAGCCGCCTGGCAACACCGTCTATAATGTCAGCAAGTCGGCGGTGAAATCGCTGACGGAGGGACTGGCGCACAGCCTGCGCGAGGCGACGGGCGGGCGCGTGAGCGCGCATCTGCTGATCCCGGGCTATACATTTACCGGCATGACCGCGGCGGCGGAGAAGCCAGCCGGCGCCTGGAGTGCGGATCAGGTGGTCGATTTCATGCTCGAGCGCCTGGACGCAGGCGACTTCTACATTCTCTGCCCGGACAATGAAGTGTCCCGCGACGTTGACGAGGGCCGCATGGCCTGGGCGATGGGCGATATCATCGAAAACCGGCCTGCGCTTTCGCGCTGGCATCCCGATCACGCGCCTGCCTTCGCAGCCCACATGGCCCGCAGGCTATGATTCGGTCGGGGTGGCACGCCGCCCGGGAAAGCCTCTCCATCTGTAACATCGTTTCGCGATCGTTTTGGATCGACAGCATCGATTTGCGCTTGAGGACAAATGCCTGGATGGGCGCCCGTAACGCGCATTTCGTCGCAAGGTGCCCACGGTTCGGGGCAAGAAACAACCAAAGTGGATGCGTCTCTTTAAGTTGATCCAAAACGGGTTCATCTTCGAAAATTGAGCATGGACCGCGCTTTAGCGTAAATGACCGCGGCGTACGAATTCCCCGAATCTTGTTCGATTCGGGAGAGTCTCATGGTCGAGTTGGTCCGCATTCGAAACGAAACTGTCGTTAGCAGCGACACGCTTCTTCCCCAAACGGGATCGTCCATCACGGCCTTGAACAACGGCGGCTACGCTGTCGCATGGGAAGGGTCGGGCGGGATCCGGTTGCGCATCTTCAATGCGAGCGGAACGCCGACCACGCCGGAATTCCTCGTCGATACCACGCTGCTCAGCGTTCAGTTCCAGCCCGCCATCACCACGCTTGCAAACGGCAATATCGTCATCGCGTGGACCGAGCCGACGGTGCTCGGCGCGCTGGGCAGCAATATCAGCATGCGGATCGTCAGCCCCACCGGCGTTGCCATCACCGCGGAATCGCAGGTCAATACCGGCCTGCTGGGCGCGCTGCTTGGCGATCAGACGACGCCGGACGTGGTGGCGCTGTCCAACGGCAATTTCCTTGTCACCTTCGACAATGGGCCCAGCACAGACGTCGTCGGCCAGATCTTCACCGCATCGGGCAGCCCGGTCGGTAACAACTTCCTCGTCAACGCGAATACCAATGGCGCGTCGGGCGATTCCAACATCACCGCGCTTGCCGGGGGCGGGTTCGTCGTCACGTTCGAAGACACCAGCGGCGCGTTCGGCGATACGGCCGGCAGCGCGATCGTCGCGCGCGTCTTCGACGCGTCGGGCGTGGCAGTAGGCGCGCAATTCAGGGTCAACACCACCACCGCCGGATCGCAGGTCGACCCGAGCGTCGTCACCCTGAGCAACGGCAATTTCGTGGTGACGTGGACGGATCCTGCCAATGTCGGCGACATCCGTGGGCAGATCTACACCTCTGCGGGGGTCGCCGTCGGAGGCGAGATCCTGATCAACTCGATCACGGCCGGCGCGCAGACCCGACCCAGCGTGGCATCGCTGCCCGGCGGCGGCTTCGTTGCGGTGTGGGAAGACAGCAGCGGTCAGTTCGGCGACACCAGTGGCACCGCGATCGTGGCGCAGGCGTTCACCGCAGGCGGCGTCGCGATCGGCGGGCCGGTGCGGGTCAACACCGGCCTGCAGGGCAGCCAGCTCAATCCCTCGGTGACCGTGCTGGCGGACGGCACGATCACGATTTCCTATGAGACGCCCGGCGCCAACGGCGTCTTCCAGATCGTATCGCAGCAACTCCGGCTGAACGACGCGCCGGTCAACATCGTTATCGACGACCCGTTCGTGCCCGAGAATTCGCCGGCCGGGACGCTGGTCGGCACGGTGAGCGCGACCGATCCCAACGGCAACACGATCACCTACTCGCTGGTCGACAACGCCGGCGGCCGCTTCGTCATCAATGCGACGACCGGCGCGGTCACCGTCGCGCCCGGCGCGGTGCTTGATTTCGAGACGCTGCGCAACTTCAACATCACCGTGCGGGCAACCGATCAGTTCGGTTCGTTCACTGATCAGGTAATCGCGATCCAGCTGACCAATGTTGACGAATTCCCGGTGATCAACGGCACTCCGGGCGACGATGTCATCGTGGCGCCGGGCAATGACTCAACGACGATCAACGGCGGCGACGGTAATGATACGCTGACCGGTGCCGGCGGCAATGACACGCTGAATGGCGGCAATGGGAATGACACGCTGAACGGCGGTGATGGCGCCGACACGGTCAACGGCGATGCCGGCAACGACACCATCTCCGGCGGCAACGGCAACGACACGCTTTCGGGCGGAGCCGGGCAGGACCAGATCTCGGGCGGCGCGGGCGACGACACGATCGATGGCGGTGCCGATGACGACACGCTGCAGGGCAATTCCGGTAACGACGTAATCAATGGCGGCGACGGCAACGACACGCTCGATGGCGGTGCTGGTGCCGATACGATGACCGGCGGAGCGGGCAACGACACCTATCTCGTCGACGATGCCGGCGATGTGGTGAACGAGGCGCCCGGCGGCGGCACCGACCGCATCGTCGCGACGATCAATTACACGCTGGCGGACGGCTCGAACGTCGAGAACCTCACCGCGGGCTCCAATGCCGGGCTCTCGCTTACCGGCAATTCCGGCGCGAATGTCATCACCGGTCGCGACGGCAATGACATCCTGTCGGGCCTGGCGGGCGACGATACGCTCAATGGCGGGCTCGGCAACGATACGCTCGATGGCGGCATCGGCAACGATACGCTTGCCGGGGGCGACGGCACCGATACGCTGATCGGCGGCGACGGCGACGACAATCTCTCGGGCGGCGCCGGCAACGACATCATCCAGGGCAATGCCGGCAACGATCGCCTCGATGGTGGCACCGGCGCCGATACGATGACCGGTGGCGCGGGCGACGATACCTATATCGTCGACGATGCCGGCGATGTCGTGGTCGAGGCGCCCGGCGGCGGCACCGACACCATCCTGACCTCGGTCGACTATACGCTGGCAGCCGACAGCAATGTCGAGATCGTCCGCGCGGGCACCGACGCCGGCGTGGCGCTGACCGGCAACGCCGGCAACAACACGCTCTCCGGCGCCGCCGGCAACGATACGCTCTCCGGCCTCGCGGGCGACGACACGCTCGATGGCGGCGCGGGCAATGACACGCTCGATGGCGGCATCGGCAACGACACTCTCGCGGGTGGCGATGGCACCGATACGCTGATCGGTGGCGACGGCGACGACAGCCTGTCGGGCGGCGCAGGCGACGACATCATCCAGGGCAATGCCGGCAATGATGTGCTCGACGGTGGCACGGGTGCCGACATGATGACCGGCGGCGCGGGCGACGACACCTATATCGTCGACAATGCCGGCGACGTAGTCGTGGAGGCGCCGGGCGGCGGCACCGACACCGTCATCGCCTCGGTCGACTTCACCCTGGGCGACGACAGCAATATCGAGATCGTCCGTGCGGGAACCGCTGCGGGCGTGGCGCTCACCGGCAATGCCGGCGCCAACACGCTCGTCGGCGGTGCGGGCAACGACACGCTTTCGGGCCTTGGCGGTGACGACACGCTCGATGGCGGCGCGGGCAATGACACGCTCGACGGCGGCATCGGCAACGACACGCTGGCGGGCGGTGACGGCACCGATACGCTGATCGGTGGCGATGGTGACGACACTCTCTCGGGTGGAGCCGGCAACGACATCATCCAGGGCAATGCCGGCAACGACCTGCTCGATGGCGGCGCCGGCGCGGATACGATGACCGGCGGCGCTGGCGACGACACCTATATCGTCGACGATGCCGGCGATGTTGTGGTCGAGGGCGCCGATGGCGGCACCGACACGGTCATCACCTTGGTCGACTATACACTCGCGGCGGACAGCAATATCGAGATCGTCCGCGCGGGCACCGATGCCGGCGTCGCGCTGACCGGCAATGCCGGCAACAACACGCTGGTCGGCGCTGCGGGCAACGATACGCTGGCCGGCGGCGATGGCGACGACACGCTGACCGGCGGTGACGGCAACGATACGGTCACCGGCGATGCCGGCGACGACACCATCTCCGGCGGCAATGGTGCGGACACGCTCTCGGGCGGCGCCGGGCAGGACCAGATTTCGGGCGGCGCGGGCAATGACACGCTCGATGGCGGCGACGGCAACGACACGCTCGATGGCGGTGCCGGTGCGGATACGATGACAGGCGGTGCCGGCAACGACACCTATGTCGTCGACGATGCCGGTGACGTCGTGAACGAGGCTGCGGATGGCGGCACCGACCGCATCGTCGCGCTGATAGACTATACGCTGGCGGAAGGGTCCAACGTCGAGAACCTGACCGCAGGTTCCAACGCCGGCCTTGCGCTGACCGGCAACAGTGGCGCCAACCTCATCATCGGCCGCGACGGCAATGACACACTGTCTGGCCTTGACGGTGACGACACGCTGAGCGGCGGCCTCGGCAACGATACGCTGATCGGCGGCGATGGCGACGATACGCTGTCGGGCGGTGCCGGTGACGACACCATCGAAGGCAATGCCGGCAACGATTTGCTCGATGGCGGCGTCGGCGCCGATGCGATGACGGGCGGTGCCGGGGACGACACCTATATCGTCGACGATGCCGGCGACACCGTGGTCGAGGCGGCCGGCGGCGGCACCGATACGGTCATCGCTTCGGTCGATTTCACGCTGGCCGATGGCAGCGAGGTGGAATTCATCCGTGCCGGCACCGATGCCGGCGTGGCGCTGACCGGCAATGCCGGCAACAACACGATCACGGGCGGCGCCGGGGCCGACACGCTCTCGGGACTTGGCGGTGACGACACGCTGAACGGCGGTGCCGGTGCCGACACGCTCGACGGCGGGGATGGCGATGACACGCTGGATGGCGGCACCGGTGCCGACACAATGACCGGCGGCGCGGGGAACGACACCTATATCGTTGACGATGCCGGCGACGTCGTGGTCGAGGCGGCCGATGGCGGCACCGATACGGTAATCACCTCGGTCGACTTCACCTTGGCCGAGGACAGCAATATCGAGATCGTTCGGGCCGGTACCGATGCGGGTGTCGCGCTGACCGGCAATTCGGGCGACAACACGCTCGCCGGTGCGGCGGGCGACGATACGCTGTCAGGGCTCGGTGGCGATGATACGCTCGATGGCGGGGCCGGCAACGACGCGCTCGACGGCGGTGACGGCAATGACACGCTGGCGGGCGGCGACGGTGCCGACACGCTGATCGGTGGTGACGGCGACGACGAGCTGTCAGGTGGTGCGGGTGACGACATCATCGAAGGCAATGCCGGCAACGACCTGCTCGATGGCGGCGCCGGTGCCGACACGCTGACCGGCGGAGCCGGGGACGATACCTATATCGTCGACGATGCCGGCGACGTGGTGGTCGAGGCGGCCGGTGGCGGCAGCGACACGGTGATCACCTCGGTCGACTATACGCTGGCCGACGACGCCGAGATCGAGAATCTGCGCGCGGGCAGCGATGCCGGCCTCGCGCTGACAGGCAATGCTGGAGACAATGCGATCACCGGCGGCGCGGGCGACGATACGCTTGATGGTGCCGGCGGTGACGACGTGCTGGCCGGCGGCGCCGGCGCGGACAGCCTGATCGGCGGAGAGGGCGATGATGTCCTCGTCGGCGGTGCAGGCGACGACAGCATCCAGGGCAATGCCGGCAACGACCGGCTCGATGGCGGCACGGGTGCCGACACGCTGGAAGGCGGCGCAGGCGACGACACCTATATCGTCGACGACGCCGGCGACGTGGTGGTCGAGGCGGCCGGTGGCGGCACCGACACGGTGGTCACCTCGGTCGACTATACGCTGACCGACGATGTCGAGATCGAGAATCTGCGCGCGGGCAGCGATGCGGGGCTCGCGCTGACCGGCAATGCCGGCGACAATGCGATCACCGGCGGCGCGGGGGCGGACACGCTCGACGGTGCCGGCGGAGACGACACGCTGAGCGGCGGCGATGGGGCGGACAGCCTGATCGGCGGCGACGGTGACGATATCCTCGTCGGCGGCGCGGGCGACGACACGATCCAGGGCAATGCCGGCAACGATCGCCTCGATGGCGGCACCGGTGCCGACACGCTGGAAGGTGGTGCTGGCGACGACACCTATTTGGTCGACGATGCCGGCGACGTGGTGGTCGAGGGTGCCGGCGGCGGTGCCGACACGATCATCACCACCGTCGACTTCAAGCTCGGCGACGATGTCGAGGTCGAGACGCTGCGCATCGGCAGCGATGCCGGCCTCGCCGTCACCGGCAATGCCGGTGACAATGCGATCGTCGGCGGCGCCGGAGGCGACACTCTCGACGGCGCGGCCGGCGACGATACGCTGGCGGGCGGCGGCGGTGCCGACACGCTGATCGGCGGCGATGGCAACGACATCCTCGCCGGCGGTGCGGGTGACGACACCATCGAGGGCAATGCCGGCAATGACCGTCTCGACGGCGGCGCTGGTGCCGACACGATGACTGGCGGCGACGGCGACGACACCTATATCGTCGACGACGCCGGTGATGTCGTGATCGAGGCGGCCAGCGGCGGCACCGACACCATCCTCGCCTCGGTCGACTACACTTTGGCTGCCGACAGCGAGGTGGAAAACCTGCGCGCCGGCACCGATGCGGGCGTCGCGCTGACCGGCAATGCCGGCGACAATGCGATCACCGGCGCGGCCGGCGCGGACACGCTCTCGGGCCTCGGTGGCGACGATACGCTCTCGGGTCTCGACGGTGACGACGCACTCGATGGCGGCGTGGGCAACGACATGCTGATCGGCGGCGCGGGTGCGGACAGCCTCATCGGCGGTGACGGCGACGACGTGCTGCAGGGCGGCGACGGCGACGACACCATCGAGGGCAATGCCGGCAACGACCGGCTCGACGGCGGCGCCGGCGCGGATGCGCTGGCGGGCGGTGACGGCGACGATACCTATATCGTCGACGATGCCGGCGATGTCGTGACCGAGGTGGCCGATGGCGGCACCGACACGATCGTGTCGTCGATCGACTATGTGCTGGCGGACGACAGCGGCGTCGAGAATCTGCGGGCCGGCACCGATGCCGGGCTGACGCTGACCGGCAATGGGCTGGCCAACGATATCGATGGGGCAGGCGGCGACGACACGCTGTCCGGCCTCGGCGGCGACGACATGCTCGACGGCGGCGCGGGCAACGACACGCTCGATGGCGGTGCCGGCAACGACACCGCGGTCGGCGGGCTTGGAACGGACACGATCACCGGCGGTGACGGCGATGACGTGTTGCTGGGCGGCGATGGCGATGATGCGCTTGACGGCGGCGCCGGCAATGACCGGCTGGATGGCGGCGCCGGTATCGACACGATGGCGGGCGGCGCGGGCGACGACACCTATGTCGTCGATGATGCCGGCGATGCCGTGACCGAGGCGGCCGATGGCGACACTGACACGATCGTCGCTTCGATCGATTATACGCTGGCCGACAACAGCAATGTCGAGGTGCTGCGCGCCGGTTCCAACGCGGGGCTGGTGCTGACGGGCAATGCCTTCGCCAACGAGATCATCGGCGGAGACGGCAACGACACGATCTCGGGCCTGGCCGGCGACGATCTGTTGACCGGTGCGGGCGGCGATGACGTGATCGATGCCGGCAGCGGCAACGATACCGCGCGCGGCGGCGCGGGTGCGGACACGATCAACGGCGGCGAGGGCGACGATTTGCTGCGCGGCGAGGATGGCGACGACACGCTGACCGGCGGGGCGGGCAATGACCGGCTCGACGGCGGTGCGGGTGCCGATGCGCTGGCGGGCGGTGCCGGCGACGATACCTACATCGTCGATAATGCCGGCGACACCGTCTCCGAAGCTGACGGCGGCGGCACTGACACGGTAATTTCCTCGATCGACTATGTGTTGGCTGACGACAGCGGCGTCGAGAACCTTCGCGCGGGCACCGATGCCGGCGTGGCGCTGACCGGCAACGCCTTCGCCAACAGCATCACCGGCGGGGCGGGAGCCGACACCTTGCTCGGGCTCGACGGCAATGACTCGCTCGATGGCGGGGCCGGGAACGACACCGTCGACGGCGGTGCCGGCAACGATATCGCCGGCGGTGGCGACGGTGACGACAGCGTCATCGGCGGTGACGGCGATGACCTGCTCAGCGGCGGCGCGGGCACCGATGCGCTCGACGGCGGCGCCGGCAACGACCGGCTCGATGGCGGCACCGGCGCTGACACGCTGACGGGCGGTGCCGGCAACGACACCTATGTCGTCGACGATGCGGGCGACGTGGTGGTCGAGGCGGCCGGTGGCGGCACCGACCTCATCCTGGCCTCGATCGACTATACGCTCGCCGAGGATGGCGAAGTCGAGAATCTGAAGTCCAACACCAGCGCCGGCGTGGTCCTTACCGGCAATAGCAAGGTCAATGTGATCGATGGCGGCACGGGGAACGACACCGTGCTCGGCCTGGGCGGCGATGACGATCTCGACGGCGGCGCGGGCGACGACACCGTCGACGGCGGTGACGGCAACGATTATGTCACCGGCGGCGTCGGCAACGACACGCTGATCGGCGGCGCGGGCGACGACCAGCTTCTCGCTGGCGCCGGCACCGACACGATCATCGGCGGCGACGGCAATGACCGCATGGATGGCGGCACCGGTGCCGACCTGCTGCGCGGCGGGCTGGGCGACGACATCTACATCATCGACGATGTCGGCGATGTCGTCGATGAGCTGGACGGGGAAGGGTATGACACCATCCAGACCCGGATCAGCTACACGATGGCCGAAGGGCTTTCGATCGAGCGCCTCGCGTCGATCTCGGCCACCAGCGTTACCTTGATCGGCAACTCTTCCGACAACCGCATCGACGGCGGCAACGCCAATGACCTCGTCCAGGGTCTGGGCGGGCTCGACACTCTGTCGGGCGGTGCCGGCAACGACACGGTCGATGGCGGTGACGGCGACGATCTTCTCTACGGCAATGCCGGCGACGATCTGCTGATCGGCGGCGCCGGCAATGACCGGCTGGAGGGCCAAGCCGGCTCGGACACGATGCGGGGCGGCATCGGTTCGGACACCTATATCGTCGACAGCGCCGGTGACATCGTCGTCGAACTCGATGGCGAGGGGACGGATACGATCCTGACCAGCGTCAACTTCACGCTCGCCGAGGACCAGTTCGTCGAGATCCTGCGCGGCAACACCAGCGCCGCACTGACGCTGACCGGCAACAGCCGCGCCAACCAGATCGATGGTGGCACCGGCAACGACATCATCCGCGGCCTCGCCGGCAATGACACGCTCGCGGGCAAGGCCGGCAACGATCAGGTCGAGGGCGGCGACGGCAATGACAATATCAATGGCGATGATGGCAATGACACGCTCAACGGCGGTACCGGCAACGACATCATCTATGGCGGCAACGGCGTTGACACGCTGATCGGCGGCCTTGGCAATGACCGGCTCGACGGCCAGGCGGGCGTCGACACGCTGATCGGCGGCGCGGGGGACGACACCTACACCGTCGACAGCGACGACATCGTGCAGGAACTGGCCGGCGAAGGCTTCGATATCCTCCAGGCGCGCGGCAACTACACGCTGGCGGCTGGGGTCTCGATCGAGCGGATCCAGGGGCTGAGCAATTTGGGCTCGACCTTGGTCGGCAATGAGCTGGGCAATGAGATCATCGGCGGCGGCGGCAACGACATCATCCGCGGCCTCGATGGTATCGACGCGCTCAACGGCGGCAACGGCAATGACACGGTCTATGGCGGTGCCAGCAACGACATCGTCCGGGGCGATAACGGCAACGACTTGCTGTACGGCGACGAAGGCGACGACAAGCTGGATGGCGGCGTCGGCAACGACACCCTCACCGGCGGGGCGGGCAACGACCAGCTCACCGGCGGCGCCGGCACCGATATCCTGATCGGCGGTGACGGCAACGACATCTATTATATCGACGCGCCGGTCGACACGATCGTCGAGGCGTTCACTGCGGGGAGCGGCACCAACGACACGGTCGTTACCACCACCAACTTCACCTTGTCCGACAGCATCTCGATCGAGCAGATCACGGCGCGGAACGATGCGGGGCTGACATTGGTCGGCAACAGCTTCGACAATCGCCTGAACGGTGCTGCCGGGGCGGACACGCTGCGTGGCGGTGGCGGCAATGACTCGATCTACGGTCTCGCCGGCAACGACGTCATCGTCGGCGGCGCCGGCCGTGACACGCTGATCGGCGGCCTCGGTGCCGACCGCTTCGTCTATGAAGCGGTGTCGGATACGGCGGGCACCAATCTGAGCCTCGTCGACCGCATCACCGACTTCAACGGAGCGCAGGGCGACCGGATCGACCTGTCGGCGATCGATGCGATCGCCGGCGGTGCCAATGATGCCTTCACTTTCGTGTCGGCGTTCAGCGGGGTGGCCGGGCAGCTGATCTCGGTGGCGTCGGGCAGCGGCTTCCTGGTGCAGGGCGACATCAATGGCGACCGGGTCGCGGACTTCACGATCAACGTGACGACCGCGGCGCCGCTGACCTCGACCGACTTCATTCTCTAACTCCGTTTGGCGGATCGCCCCCACCGGGGCGGTCCGCCGGACACCGGGAGCGCGCCGACGCTTGGCCATTGCGTCGGTGCGCTCTTCTGCTTTTTTTGCGGGCGTCTCGCGCACCGGGTTATCCGCGTTCACAAACCCCCTTGTCGTCTCGATCGGAACCGGCGAACAGCGCCGGGTGACGGACGGGGCGCACGCGCAGGAGTGGATGGTGCATGGCGGCAGGCTGGATGCCGCCGCGCGCGCCTATGGCGGTGCGCCCGATCAGTGGCTCGATCTTTCCACGGGCATCAACCCGAACCCCTGGCTCGGAGCCGCGTCGATCGCGGTCGACTGGCGCGCGTTGCCGTCCGAGGCGGCGTTGGCGGGGCTCGAGCACGCGGCGGCCGACCATTTCGGCGTCGCGCCTGGGCATGTCTGTGCGCTGCCGGGGTCCGAGATCGGCATCCGCATGCTGGGTCGACTGGGGCTGGGGGCGGAAGGTGCGCATGTCGCGCCCGCCTATCGCACCCATGAAGTCGCGCTGGATGGGGCGATGCCGATTGCCACCGACGCGGTGGCGGCGGCGCGCGCCGACGGGCGTACGGTGCTGCTCGCCAATCCCAACAATCCCGATGGTCGCCTGCTGCCGCGCGCGATGCTGCGCGATGCCGCCGATGCGGGCGCCGGCTGGTTGATCGTCGACGAGGCCTTCGCCGATCTCCACCCGGACGCCAGCGTGGCCGCGGACGTTGCCGATCATCGCCGGCTGCTCGTGCTGCGCTCCTTCGGCAAATTCTTTGGGCTGGCCGGGCTGCGACTGGGCTTCGCGGTCGCTCCGCGGCCGATCATCGCGGCGCTGCGCGGCTTGCTCGGCGCCTGGCCGGTCTCTTCCGCCGCGATCGCGATCGGCACTGCGGCCTATCGAGACCATGAGTGGATCGCGTCAACCCGCGCGCGGCTTGTCGCCGATGCCGCCGCGTTCGATGCCCTGCTCGCGCGGCATGGCCTTGCCGCGACCGGAGATTGCCCGCTGTTCCGCCTCGTCGCGCACGATGATGCCGCGGCCTTGTTCGACCGTCTCGCGCGGCACCACATCCTGTGCCGGCCGTTCGATTATGCACCGCGCTGGCTGCGCTTCGGGCTGCCGGGCGATGCCGCCGCGCAGGACAGGCTCGACTGGGCGCTCGCGCATGGCTGAGCCCTTCGTCCTTGCCGCTCTGGCGATCGAGGCGACACTGGGCTGGCCGCCGCAGCTCTATGATCGCATCGGCCATCCGGTTGGCGGCTTCGCGCGGCTGATCAATGCGTGCGAGGCGCGGTGGAACCGGGGCGGCCCGGCGCGGCGCCGCCGGATGGGCATCCTGACCGTCATCTTGCTGGTGGCGCTGGCCGGCGGGGCGGGCTGGGCGCTGGAGGAGGCGGCCGAGCGCATCGCCGGGCGCTGGGCGTGGGTGCTGATCGGGCTGCTTGCCGCTCCCGGCCTTGCGCAGCGCAGCCTGCACGATCATGTCCGCGCCGTCGCCGAACCGCTCGCCATCGGTGACCTGCCGGCGGCGCGCGCGGCGGTCGCGCGCATCGTGGGACGCGACACCCGAACGCTCGACGAGGCCGGCATCAGCCGCGCGGCGATCGAAAGCCTCGCCGAGAGCTTCTGCGATGGCGTCGCCGCCCCGCTATTCTGGCTGCTGCTGCTCGGTCTGCCGGGGATCTGGGCCTATAAGGCGATCAACACCGCGGACAGCCTGATCGGCCATCGTGAAGAACGCTGGCGCGATTTCGGCTGGGCGGCGGCGCGGCTCGATGATGTGGCCAACCTGATCCCCGCACGGCTGGCGGGGCTGGTCGTCTGCCTTGCCGGCGGACGCGCGCTCGGGCCCCGGGCCGGCTTCGCGGTGATGCGGCGCGACGCACACCTGCATGCCTCGCCCAACGCCGGCTGGCCGGAGGCGGCGATGGCAGGCGTGCTCGGCCTGCGGCTGGGCGGCCCGGTCGCCTATGACGGGGTGTGGCACGACAAGCCCTGGATCGGCGCCGGCCGCGCCGAGGCAAGCGCCGCAGACGTCGCCCGCGCGCTCGAGGTCTATCGCCATGCGTGCCTGTGCCTGTGGCTGCTCGCCGGCCTCGTCGCATGGCGCGGATGATGGCGGGCGCGTTCATGCTGCAGGGCACTGGCTCGGACGTCGGCAAGTCGGTGCTGGTCGCCGGGCTGTGCCGCGCGCTCGCCAACCGCGGGCTGACGGTCCGTCCGTTCAAGCCGCAGAACATGTCCAACAACGCCGCGGTCACCGCCGATGGCGGCGAGATCGGCCGTGCGCAGGCGCTGCAGGCGATCGCGTGCCGGGTGCCCGCACATACCGACATGAACCCGGTGCTGCTCAAGCCGCAGGCGGATCGGACCGCGCAGCTCGTCGTCCACGGGCAGGTGCGCGGCACGATGGGCTCGGGCAGCTTCCGCACCGCGCGCGCGCCTTTGCTCGATGCGGTGCTGGCGAGCTATCGCCGGTTGCGCGGGCAGGCGGATATCGTCGTTGTCGAGGGGGCGGGATCCCCCGCGGAGATCAACCTGCGCGCCGGCGACATCGCCAATATGGGATTCGCGCGCGCCGCCGGTGTGCCGGTGCTATTGGTCGGCGACATCGACCGCGGCGGGGTGATCGCGGCGATCGTTGGCACGCGCACGGTGATCGATCCCCCCGACGCGACGATGATTCGCGGTTTCATCATCAACAAGTTTCGCGGCGACCCGGCGCTGTTCGAGGATGGCTACCGCCAGATCGAGCAACTGGCCGGCTGGCGCGGCTTCGGCGTCGTGCCCTGGCTGCACCAGACCGCGCGGCTGCCGAGCGAGGATGCGGTGGTGCTCGAACGGTCGGCGACGAACGGCGCGGCACGGCTGCTCATCGCCTGCCCGATCCTGCCGCGTATCGCCAATTTCGACGATCTCGACCCGTTGAAGCTTGAGCCCGCGGTCAGCGTGGTAATGGTGCCACCCGGCCGACCGATTCCGGCGGAGGCGGCGCTGATCGTTCTGCCCGGTTCCAAGGCGACGATCGCCGATCTCGCCGCGCTGCGCGCCGAGGGCTGGGACATCGACATTCGCGCGCATCACCGGCGCGGCGGTTCGATCCTGGGGCTGTGCGGCGGCTATCAGATGCTCGGGCGCCGCGTCGCCGATCCAGACGGAATCGAGGGGGCGGCAGGTGCGGTCGATGGACTCGGCCTGCTCGATATCGCAACGGTGCTCGGTCCGCGGAAGGCCCTGCGCCAGGTAAGCGGCACCGCGCTCGGCGCGCGCTTCGACGGTTATGAGATGCATATGGGCGAGAGTGATGGCGCCGACACCGCGCGGCCGCTCGTCCGCTTCGACGATGGCCGGCAGGACGGCGCGATCAGCGGCGACGGCCGCGTGCTCGGCACCTATGTCCACGGCCTGCTCACGGATCCGCGCCAGCGCGCGGCATTGCTCGCGCGCATCGGTGCCGAGGGAGCAGGACAGGATTATCATGCGGCGGTCGATGCCGCGCTCGACGGTATTGCCGCCACGCTCGAAACGCATCTCGATATCGATGCCATGCTGGCATTGGCGGCCGACGCATCGCCCGCTGATGCCTTGCCCACCAACGCATGATTGCAACTGACTCTCACTAGGTTTAGCGATGGCGCTGTCGTGGATGCGGAGGTTGATGTGCGGGGCGCTGGATATTGAGCGGGGCTGCGGTGACGTCGCTCATGCTGCTGCTTGCGGCGGCGGGTGTGCTGCTCGTGCGTGCAGGCTGGCCGGCGAAGGCACGGGGACGCGGACCGCTGCTGATCGGCGGCTGGAGCGCAATCGCCGTGTCGCTGGTGGTGATGGGTTGGCGGGATGGCGCCTGGGGCGTCACGATGTCCGCCGTGGTCGCGATGGTCGTCGCGCATGGGCCGCTTGCGGTCGCGGCGCTGGAGAAGGGCAAGAAGGCCAAGGTTGAGCGGGCGCCGCGGGAAACCGATCCCACGGTCACGCTGTCACCGGGCGGCTGGCTGGGCGTGGGCCGTCGGGTGACGATCTTCCTGCTCGTCGTCCCGTTCGGTGCGGTGGTGGCGATGCTGTTCGCGCTGGCGGTGCTGGGCGGCGTTCGCGCGGTGGGCTGGCACGATGTCAACAGCACGCCGCTGGGCTTCCTGCTGTGGCCGATCGCCTGGGCGCTGCTCGCCACCTGGATGCTGATGTATGAAAGGGTCGCGCGCATTGCGCGGCCGCTCGCCTTCGTCGCCGCGCCGTCCGCGCTGGCGCTCTGGCTGTCATTGTAGGAGGGGCGGGATGGGTATTCCGGCCGATATCGTCCGCCGCGCCCTCGCCGGCCATGCCGCGATCGGGCTGCTCGCCGGCGGACTGCTTTATCTGCTGTGCCTTAGCGGCACGCTGATCGTCATCCAGCAGGAATGGCAGCGCTGGGAACAGCCTAACCAGCCGGAGGCGATGGCGCTGCAACCGGCGGCGATCGATCGCGCGCTGCGCGCGGTGCTCGCCGCCGACGCGGGCAAGACGCCGAGCGATCACCTGTTCGTCCACATGCCCAATCAGGGGCTGCCCCGCACGGTGATCACCACCGATCATCAGGCGGTGTATATCGACCGCGACGGTGCCATCGCCGGCCCCGAGGCGCATGGCTGGACCGAGTTCGTGATCGGCCTGCATTATTATCTGCACCTGCCCTCGATGTGGGGGATGATCGTCGTCGGTGCGCTCGGCGTGATGATGGCGGCCTTGAGCGTGGGCGGCGTGATCGCGCACCCGCGGATCTTCCGCGATGCCTTCCGCCTGCGCGCGCGGGGATCGCGGCAGCTCGCCTATGCGGACTGGCACAATCGGCTGGGCGTGTGGACATTGCCGTTCGGGCTGGCAGTATCGATCACCGGCGCGTTGCTGGGACTGGCGACCGTGATGGCGTTCGCGATCGCGACGAGCTGGTATGGCGGCAATGTCGAGCGCGTGTTCGAGCCGGTGTTCGGCAGCGAGCCTGCTTTCGGGCCGGCGCCGACCGCGCTGCCGAGCATGGCGCGCCCGCTCGACTATATGGCGCGGCACCATCCCGACCTGCGGCTGGACTATATCATCCTCCACGATCCGGGCACGCCCAAGCAGTTCGTCCAGATCCTCGCCGAGCATCCGCGCCGGCTGATCTTCGGCGACTATTATGAGTTCGACGCCACCGGTGCGTTCCGCCGCACCCAGCACATGAGCGATGGGGAGATGGGCAAGCAATTTTCCGCCTCGGTCTACAAGCTGCATTTCGGCAGCTTCGGCGGGTTGCCGGTGAAGCTGATCTACATCCTGCTCGGCGCCGCGACGACGGTGGTGTCCGCCACCGGCATGACGATCTGGCTGATCAAGCGCCGCGCGCGCGGCAAGCCGTCACCGCGGCTCGAAGGAGTGTGGTCCGCCACTCTGTGGGGTGCGCCGCTGATGCTGGCGCTGGCGTTCGTGCTGCGCACGGCGGCGGGCAAGGATGCGCCGATGGTCGCCTTGTTCTGGATCGGTCTTGCGCTGCTGATCGGTATCGCCACCGTCACCGCGCGCGCGAAGCCGTTGGCCACCGCATTGCGCGGCGCGCTGGCGGTGCTGCTGGCGGGCATTGGCATCGCGCATGCGGCAGCGATGGCGCCGATCGTCGCGGGGCCGCTGGTGATTGATATCGCGCTGCTGCTCACAGGTATCGCGGTGGCGCCGTGGGCGGCGCTGCGCGTGGCGCGGGGTGAGCCGCGCGGCGAACTGGCGCCGGCTGAGTAAACGCGTCAGCGCAGCGCGAGGACGGCGAGCGCCAGCAGCAGCGCGGCTTCGACCAGTTCGATGCCGGCGCCATGGGCGTCCCCGGAAATGCCGCCGATGCGGTGGCGCAGCCAGAGCAGCCAGCCGCCGATCGCCGGCACCGCGAGCGCATAGCCTGGAGCAAGCAGCAGTGCGGCGGCGAGCAGCAAGGCGCCCCAGACGACCAGGTCGACCGTCCGCACCGCGCTGCTGAAGCGCGATCCCAGCCCGGCGTGGAGCGGCGGCAGCCAGCGCGCCCAGATCAGCGGGCCGATCCGTGCCGCCGCGGCGAGCGTCGGCAGCAACGCCAAGGCGCCGGCTTCGACGATTGCATGAAGCAGCACCAGCTTGGCGAGCAATTGCACCACGATCGCGACAACGCCGAAGCTGCCGATGTGCGGATCGCCCAGCACGGCGAGCAGTTTCTCCCGCCGCGCTGCCGGATCGGCCAGCTTGTGCGCGGCGGCGGTGGCATCGGTGAGGTCGCCGAGACCGTCGAGGTGGAGCGCGCCGGTCACCAGCACCCACGCGGCGAGCGCGGCAGCGGCACCGACCCACGGATCGACCAGTGCGCCCAGCCAACCGGCGCCCGCGACGATCGCGCCGACGACGAGGCCGGCGGCTGGGAACCAGCGGATGGATGCGGCGAAGCGATCGGCGTCGGCAGCGACACGCGGCATCGGCAGCCGGGTGAGGAATTGCAGCGCGAGGATCAGCCCGGTCATGCGCCGGACGACGCGACACCCGCCTCGGCGAAGGTCGCCATCTGCGCATGCGCGGCGAGCGCGGCGCGGACGATGCCGGCGGCGACGGCGGCACCGCTGGCTTCGCCCAATCGCATATCGAGCATCAGCAGCGGCATGAGGCCGAGCCGGTCGAGCAGGCGGCCATGGCCGGGTTCGGCGGAGCGGTGGCCGGCAAGGCAATGCGCGGTGATCGTCGGCACCGCGGCGGCGAGCGGTGCGACCGCGGAGCAGCAGATGAAGCCGTCGAGCAGCACCGGCACGCGCTGATGGCGCGCGGCGATGACCGCGCCGGCGATCGCGGCGATCTCTCGCCCGCCCACCCGGCGCAACGTCTCGAACGGCGTCAGCGGCGCATCGGCGTGGACGGCGATGGCGCGGCCGATGACCGCCGCCTTGTGCGCGAGCGCGGCGCCGGTGACGCCGGTGCCGGGCCCGACCCAGTCGAGCGCGCTGCCGCCGAAGCTGCGGGCGGCGAGGGCGGCGGCGGCTGTGGAATTGGCGATGCCCATCTCACCCAGCACGAGCAGGTCGATCCCCGGCTCGACCGCGGCCGCGCCCGCCGACAGCGCGTCGAGGCATTCTGCCTCGCTCATCGCCGGGGCGCGTGTGAAATCCTGTGTCGGCTGGTCGAGCAGCAGCGGCACGACCTTGAGGTCGAGCCCGGCCGCGCCCGACAGCGCGTTGATCGCGGCGCCGCCGCCCTCGAAATTGGCAACCATCTGCGCGGTCACCGCCGGCGGGAAGGCGCTGACGCCCTGTGCCGCCACGCCGTGATTGCCCGCGAACACCGTGACCCGGCCGCGATCGATCCGCGGCACCGCGCGGCCCTGCCACCCAGCGACGAACAGCGCGATCTCCTCCAGCCGGCCGAGCGAGCCCGGCGGCTTGGTGAGTTGGCCCTGCCGCGCGCGGGCGGCGGCGATGGCGCCCTCATCGGCGGCGGGCAATCTGGCGAGCGCGGCGTCGAACGCGGCGAGATCGGGGAAATGCATCATCCCGCGACATATCCGGCGGGTGGCACCCGCACAATGAAATGGCCTTTCACGCCCTCGGGCCAGTCGCGATAGGGCACCTGACCCTCGGCACTGGCTGCGTGGTGGACGGCATAATCGAGGATCGCCTGCGCAGAGGCCGCATCCGGCGTGAAGCGGCCCATCACATAGCCGATCCGCCCCGGCGCGCGCAGATGCACCGCGCAGGGGGCGCTGCACGCGAACAGGCAGGGCATGTCCTGCACCGCGATCCCGGCATAGCGGGCGTCGCCGGCCTGCACCTCGCGCAGCGCCGCGGCGAGGCGGGCGCCGCCGGTGACGCCCGCCGCATCCGTCCGCGCGTCGGGCGCGTGACGGCAGGTGCTGCAGACGACCACGGCGGGCCCATCCTCGACGCGTTGGAGCATCGCCTCAGCCCGCTGCGAGTCGCCGGCGCGGCGCCGGCATGCCGAGCGCAATCAGCCCGTGATAGAGCGCGACCAAGCCCAGCAGGATCGCGCCGTTGCGAACGAACTGGCGCGCCACCACCATCGGCGCCAGCGCGTCGCCGCCGCCCAGCGCGATGGACCACAGCATCACCACCAGCTTGAACGCGGCAAAGCCCGCGACATAGGCGGCCACGAGGCGCAGCACGGTCGACCGACCGACACCCTCCGCCGCCCAGCGCGCGACGCCGAGGGAGACGAGCGCGGCGCTCGCCAGCCCCGGCATCCATGCCAAGGTCGCGGCGTCATGCGGATAGCCGAGCAGGCCGAAGCCGACGATCTGGCTCGCCGCCCAGCAGGCGATCATCAGCCCGGCGCCGTCGCGCGCGCCGAGATGGACGGCGGCGATCGCCGCCAGCGCCGGGAAGGGCGTGGCGCAGGCGAAGACGAGGGTGGTGACGGTGCTCGCTGCGGTGAGCAGCGCGACCCAGAGCAGGGCCGCGCCGGAGGCCGGGGCGGCCATCAGAACCGCCCCCGGATGCCGGCATAGATGCTGCGGCCGAGCGTGCCGTAGCGATTGACCGTCATATACTCCTCGTCGAGCAGGTTCTCGGCACGCGCGAACAGCTTGACGCCATCGGACAATGCATATTCGGCGCGCAGGTCGACCAGCACATAATCGTCGAGCCGGGTGCTGTTGGAGGCGTTGTCGAAGCTCTTGCCGGCATAGCGCAGCGCGGCGCCGGTGGTCAGCCCGAAGCCCCATTCATAGCTGATCGAGCCGTTGGCGGTGTGCCGCGGGCGGCGCGGCAGCCAGTTGCCGAAGGTGGAGGCGCCCTCGGAACGATCCTCGGCGACCGTCCAGCTATAATTGCCGTCGATGATCAGCCCTTCGACCGGGCGGATTGCCGCCTGCGCCTCGATGCCATGCGCCTCGGCGCGCGCCACGTTAAGGTAATAGCCGAAGCGCGGCGCACCACTGCCCGGGGTGACGCACAGCGGGTCGGTCGAGGTCGGGAAGGCGCAGCTCGCGAAGATGATCTGGTCGGTTGTGGTCCGATCGAAATAGGTCGCACCAACGCTGACCACGCCATCGAACAGCTTCTGCTCGACGCCGGCTTCCCAGCCATGCGCCTGCTCCGGATTGAGCGCAGCGTTCCCATATTCGGAGAAGAGCTGGTAGAGCGTTGGCGCCTTGAAGCCCTCGCCATAGCTGGCGCGCAGGGTCGTGCCGGTGGAGAGCGCCCACACGCCGCCGGCCGCGAACAAGGTCTTGCCGCCGGCGCGGTTGTGGTCGTCATGGCGCACTCCGCCGTTCAACGTCAGCCCCTCGATCGGCGAGACGCTGAGCTGGGCATAGACGCCGGTCAGTTCCGAACGGCCGCGCGTCGGCTCGGGCACCGGCACCGAGAGCGCGCTGGAGGGCGAGACGCTGCGGAACTTCGCACGCTCATTCTCCACGCCAAACAGCGCGGTAATGCTGTCGGTGAAGGCGAAGCTGCCCTGATATTCGAGGCGGCGGTTGGAACCCGCGGCGTCGAAGGTGCGCGCGCGCTCAAGCTGCGGATTGAAATTGTCGCGGTTGGTGTCGGTATAGCCATAGGCGAAGCGGTTGCGGAAACGGCCGCCCAGCAGGTCGACGTTCAGGCCGGCATAGCCGACGAATTCCTTGTTGAGGCTATATTCGGGGGTGTCGCCGCTGAACCCGTCGATGTCGACGCGGCCCGACGAATAATAGCCGCGCAGGTCGGCGGTGACGCCCTCGGTGATCGCGATCTCGACGCGGCCGCTGGCGCCGCGATTGGTATAGCCGTCACGTTCGGTGCCGGCGGCAAGCGCCGAGATGCCATCGGTGGTGAAGGCATGGCCGCCGACGCGCCATGTTACCGGACCGGTCTTGCCGCCCAGCGCGGCGCGGCCACTGACGGTATCGCGCGACCCCGCCTCGACGTCGAAGCTGCCTTCCAGTTCCTTCTGCGGCAGCGGAGTGACGACGTTGACCACGCCGCCGATCGCCTGGCTGCCCCACAGGATCGACTGCGGCCCGCGCAGCACCTCGATGCGCGAGGCGTCACCCACCAGCAGGTTGGCGAAGTTGTAGCCGCCGCCGGTCGACGAGGGGTCGTTGAGCTTGACGCCGTCGATCACCACCACGGTCTGGTCGGCTTCGGCGCCGCGAATGCGCAGCGAGGTGGCGGTGCCATAGCCGCCGTTGCGGGAAAGGCTGACACCAGGCGTGCGCAGCAGTAGTTCGGAGGCGCCGAGATCCTGCGCGCGGTCGATCGCCGCCTTGTCGAGCACGGTCACCGAGGCGGGTACGCGATCGATCGTGGTCGCGGCGCGGGTGGCGGTGACGATGATCGCGTCGCTGCCGGCTTCGGCGGCGGGCACGCTGACCGCGGCGGCATCGGGCGAGGGCGCTTCCTGCGCCAGCGCGGCGCCGGCGGAAAGCAACGGAAGCAGAGAAATATAACGGAACATCGAGCGGTAACCCCTTTGACAGAGGCCTGCCCGCGACGGCGCTGCCGCCTGCCTGTCGCATGACGGCAACCCCGCCGCGCACGCGGCCGGTTGCTGTCGTCGCTCGGGTCTTTCACCCCGTCCGCCCGGCACACCCTGTCCGCGCGAAGGACGACGGCGACGGGCAGGTCTCCTGGCTCGCGGGTCGATGCCGCTCCGGCCGCCTTCTCGGGATGGATCCCAATGGCATATGGTCGGATGGCTCGCCGCTTACAGTTGCAGGGGCAGCCGGGGTTTTGCACCCCATTCCCTTTTCACCCCGTCTCCGGGGCACCTGTCGCTGGCGGCGCCTTAGGTGGGGTGGGGCGGGGCGTCAATCGCGCAAGACGTGAAAGGGCTGCTGCCGCGCTCCCTCGCCCCTGTGGGGAGAGGGCCGGGGAGAGGGGCTGTCGCGCCGAGCGCAGAGCCTTGTCTGGTTTGCGCCGGAGCAAAGCCACTGGGCTTGTACGCCTGGCGCGACTGCCCCTCTCCCCAACCCTCTCCCCCGAGGGGAGAGGGGGCTAGATGCGCGTCGTCGGGATCACCAGCGGCTCCGCGCCCGAGCCATCGATCGTCGCGGCGATGCCGTAGACATCGCGCAGCGCGTCGGGGGTCAGCACCGCCATCGGCGGGCCATCCGCGACCAGCCGGCCCTGGTCGAGCAGCAGCAGCCGGTCGCAATAGC
The DNA here is from genome assembly GCF_050433225.1 of Sphingomonas zeicaulis. Classification (NCBI taxonomy): domain Bacteria; kingdom Pseudomonadati; phylum Pseudomonadota; class Alphaproteobacteria; order Sphingomonadales; family Sphingomonadaceae; genus Sphingomonas; species Sphingomonas zeicaulis. Next base: position 658,611 of record NZ_JBNPXQ010000001.1, read on the forward strand.
GCGCGGCCATGGTGAGATCGTGCAGCACCACGATCACCAGCGCGCCGGCGCGGGCTTCGCGGCGGAGCAAGGTCATCACGTCGATCTGGTGGCCGGGGTCCAGGGCCGCAAGCGGCTCGTCTGCGACCAGCCCGGCGGCTTCCACCGCGAGCGCGCGGGCGAGGAGGACGCGGGCGCGTTCGCCGCCGGAAAGCTCGGTGGCGACGCGGCCGGCGAGGTGAGCGACGTCGGCGCGTTCCATCGCGCGTGCGATGGCCTCCGCGTCCGCCGCGCCGATGCCGGACATCGGTGCGAGGTGAGGCAGCCGGCCGAGGGCGACCAGTCGCTCGACCGCGATCGGCCAATGGACCGTCTGGCCCTGCGGCAGATAGGCGAGCCGGCGGGCGATGGTCGCGCGACCGAGGCGCGGCACCGGCACGCCGTCGACCAGCGCTTCGCCGCCGGTCGGCTTGAGCAGCCCCAGCATCGTGCGCAGCAAGGTGGATTTGCCCGCGCCATTGGGGCCGATGATGCCGACCAGCGCGCCCGGCTGCAGCACCGCCGACACGTCATGGACGACGCCCCGCCCGCCGAGCGCGGCGGAGACGCGATCGAGCGTGACCGTCACCATAGCCGGCCACCCCGCATCAGATGCGCAAGGAACACGGGCACGCCGAGGAAGGCGGTGACCACGCCGAGCTTGAGTTCGTTCGAAGCCGGGATCAGCCGCACCGCGATATCGGCGCCCGCCAGCAGCACCGCGCCTGCGAGCATCGAAGGCAGCAAGATCGCCGACGGGCTGCGATCGGTGAAGGGGCGGACAAGGTGCGGCACGATCAGGCCGACGAAACCGATCGCACCGGAGACGGCGACCGCGCCGCCGACGCCGATCGCGACGCCGAGCAGCAGGCGCAGCCGGGTGCGGCCGAGATCGAAGCCGAGCGCACGGGCGCCGTCCTCACCCAAGGTCAGCGCATCGAGCGCGCGCCCGTCGACGAACAGCAGCGCCGCGCCGATGAGGATGCAGGGCAATGCGACGATAACATGGTCGTAGGAGCGGTTCTCGATCGATCCCAGCAGCCAGGTCATGATCTCCATCGCCGCGAACGGATTGGGCGAGAGGTTGAGCGCGAGGCTGATGCCCGCGCCCGCCAAGGTCGAAACCGCGATGCCGGCGAGGATCAAGGTCAGCGGGCTCTCGTTCGCGCCGGCGAGCAGAAAGAGGAGGAGCAGCGATCCGAGCCCGCAGCCGATCGCGAGCAGCGGCAACAGGCTGGGGTGCAGCCCGGCGATGCCGAAATAGATCGCGCAGACCGCACCCAGCGCGGCGGCGTTGGAGACGCCGAGCACCGAGGGTTCGGCGAGCGGGTTGCGTAGATAGCCCTGCAGCGCCGCACCGGCGAGCCCGAGCATCGCGCCGACCGCGAGGCCGAGGATGGTGCGCGGCAGGCGCAGGTCGAACAGGATCGCGCTGGCGATGCGATCGCCATGGCCGGTGAGCGCGGCGAACAGCCGCGCCGGCGCGATGGCGACGCTGCCGAGCATCAGCGACGCGATGGCGCTCGCCAGCACGAGCAGCGCCAGCCCGGCGATCAGCGCTGGGCGGCGTATGGCGATCGATGCTGCCGTCACTGGAATGCTCGTCTCCGCCCCGCTTGCCAGCCCGCCCCGCGGCGCTATGCCATGCCGCTTATGGGTCTGCCACGCCGTCTTCGCTTGTCGCTCGTCGTCGGGATGCCCCTGATGGCGCTCGCGCTTGGCACCATGGCGGCCGCGCCGCAAGATGCCGCCGCGAAGCGGGCGCACGGATCGGCTCCTCGCCGCATCGTGTCGCTCAATCTCTGCGCGGACCAGTATCTGCTGGCGCTGGCCGATCGCGACCAGATCGTCGGGCTGACGCGCAATGCGCGCGATCCGGAGATGTCGGCGGCGGCTGGCCGCGTCGGATCGCTGCACGTGATGGGTGATTCGACCGAAGAGGTGCTGGCGCTCGATCCCGACCTGATCGTCGGCGTGCCCGCCGGCCGCGCCGACAAGCTCGCAGCGCTCTCGGGCCGCAGCTACCGCATCGTCGAACTGGGTCCGGACGCCAGCTACGCGGACATCGTCGCGCAGACTCGGCTGGTCGCGGCGGCGGTCGGCCATCCCGAACGCGGCGAGGCGCTGATCCGGCGAATGGACGCCGAACTGGCGAAGATCGGCAAGACCGGTGCGGGGGCGGTGGCCGCCTATTACCAGCGGCGCGGCTATATGACCGGCACCGGCACATTGGTCGACGAGCTGATGACGCGGGTCGGGCTGGTCAACCTCGCCGCGCGACTGGGCAAGCCGCCGCTGTCACAGGTGTCGCTGGAGGAGATGGTGGCGGCGCGGCCGGACTTCCTCATCATGGAAAGTGCGACCGAGCATGTCGTCGATCAGGGGACGGAGATGCTCCACCATCCGGCGCTGGCGGAGATCGAGCGGGTCTATGTGCCGCAGGCGTGGACGGTGTGCGGTGGGCCTGCCTATGTCTGGGCGGCGCGGATGCTGGCGGAGCAGGTGCGGCGGTAAAGGTGCAGGGGGCTTAAGGTGACAAAGGTTACAGTGGATTCGCTAAGCATTCACCGCCCGCGCGCCTCGATCTCGCGCGCCAGCGGGTCGATCATCTCCTTCGGGATGCGCCGTGCGATCATCGCCATCGTGTCGCGCGGCTGGGTCGATTCCACCGCCTTTTCGTCCGCATGCCAACGGTGCAGGCGGCCTGCGACATAGCTGGCCTTCTGCCCGGCGAGCCGCGGCGCCTTGCCGTTGTCACGGTCATGGCACTGCGCACAGGCGGGAAGTTCGATGCTGCGGTTTCCTTGGGCGAACATGCGCGCCGCGGCGCCATCGGTTACGGCAGCCTGCCGGCGCGGCAGACCCGGCAGCGCGGCGAAATGCTCGGCGAGGCGCTGACGATCAGCCGGGGAAAGGCGTGCGGCGGCGTTGCCCATCACCGCGGATGCGCGGCGGCCGCTGGCGTAATCGTCGAGCGCGCGGCGTAGGGCCGTCACGCTCTGGCCCCCGAGGATCGGCGTGTCGGGGCCGCCACGGCCGCGACCGTCCACGCCATGGCAGCCGGTGCAGGTCGCGATCAACGGGTCGGAGCCGGTCTCGGCCGGATCGCGGGTCAGTGCGCGATAGCGTTGAGGTGACATCGTTGGCAACGCGCGGACAAAGGCGGTCATGCGGCGCACCTCGTCATCCCGCTCCTCGGCCGCCCAGCCAGGCATGCCGGTGAACTTCACGCCGTGCTTGATGATCCAGAAATGTTCGCCGGCGGTCCATTTGTCGGGATGCTGACCGAGATCGGGTGCCGGCGGCGTCGCGGCCTGCATCACCGGAAGCGGTGCGATGCCCGGTGCGCCGTGGCAGGCGACGCAGCTCTGGTCGAACAGGCCGGCGGCGGAGACGAGGCCACTGGCATCGACCGGCTGCTTCTCGCCCTCGATCCGGCTCCAGGTGGCAGCCGAATTCTGCATCACCCAATGCAGGAACCAGTCGGTGATCGCCCAGTGGCCGCTGGACGCGGCGACGTTGAACAGACCGGACCAGGCGAAGGCCATGCCGGCTACGGCGGCGACGATGAGGCCGAGCACCCCCCGTTTGAGCGTGATCTTCATGGCCGTTCTTCCCGTCGGGCAAGCAATGTCGCGAGCATTGCGAGGCCGCCCACCAAATAGCTGCCGGTACCGACCACCAGCATGACGACTCCGCCAAGCTGCTGATCCTCCAGGGGGGCGAGCCCGTGAATCGCGTGGTGCTGCGGATAGAGCGGCTGCGGTGCGAGGCCGATCAGCACGCCGAGCAAGGTCATGTGCATCGAGGTGAGCAGCAGCGCGCCGACACCGGCGGCGCGACGTTCCGGCACGCCGCTGCCGGCGGCGCCCAGCACCGCGCTCCACAGCGCAAGGCCGGCGAGGAGGAAGCTGATCTGCTCGACCGCCAGCCCCGCCGGATGCTGCGCGAGCCGCCGCGCGATGGGCAGGTGCCAGCCCCAGACCACGACCAACTCGACAAGCGAGGCACCGAGCGGGCGCAGCCACTGCCAGCGCGCGGCCGGATCGAAGCGCCCGCCGCGAAGCCCGAGCGCGATGAATGGTGCTGCGACCGCCACGCTCAGCATGTGCGCGGTCATATGGCCAACCATGCCGATGTGCGCGGCGGCAGTGGTCCAGGCGCCGACCACCAGCACCGCACCGCAGCCGAGCAGGAGCCCACGCATCAGCGACAATCCTGCAGAAAGATCACCGGCAACGCGGTGAACAGGATCGCGATGAAGCTGAGCCCGGCGAGCAATTCGGTCGACTTGGCGAGGAAGCGGAGGCGCGCCTCTTCCGTACCGCGATCGTGCGGCGGCGGATCGTCCGCAATCTTTTCCTGCCAGCGCGCGATGATCCCCGAGCCGGTGACGAGGATCAGCGCGACCAGCGTCACCCCGGCCACGATCCAGTGATAGCTGAAGAAGGACAGGTCGAACGCGCCCTTCGCGCACATCGTGGCGGCAAGGATGTAGCAGAACAGGAAGTGCGCGGCCCACACCGTGGGCGGCACGATCAGCGTCCACAAGGTGATGCGCAGGTTGCGCGCGCGATCCGGCAACTTCATCAGGCAGCCCCCGGAAACAGGCCGATCGTGCACAGCGAGACCAGCGCGGTGAACGCCATGAAATGCTGGTAGAGCGCGATGTTGTGGAGGTCGCCGTCGTGGCTGGGCGTCACCCGCCCGGCGAGGCTGCTGGCAAGCCCATAAAGCTGCATGATCAAGCCGACACCGGCGTGCATCGCCGTCCAGATCGCGATCACCCAGACGATCGCGGGATAGACATGCGCGACCGGATCGAGCCCATTCACCCATGGCCCGGCGAGCGTGGTGGCGCCCCCGGCCATGCTGGCGAGCGCGGCGAAGACGAGGAGCAGGCGCGACAGCCGGATGTGCCCGCGGGCGTTGGTGTTGCGCGCGCCGATCGTCGCCACCCAGCCGGCGAGCAGCAGCGCGAGCGCCGCCATCGTCCAGCCCGCACCCGGATGACCGAGTTCGGCGGGTGGGAAATCCGGGTGGACCGTCCAGTAGAAGAAATAGCCGAAGATCAGGCTGGCGAAGGCGGTGGCATCCGCCATCATCGTGATGAACATCGCCCACCAGCCCGACGAGGCCGGGCCCGAGGTATAGAGCGGCAGCGAGATGCCGTGGCCGATCGATTTTTCGGGCTTCTCCGGAAATTCGCCCGTGCCCGTCCACAGCCAATAGAGGATCGCGCCCAACGTCAGCACGCCGCCGATCAAAGCCGACCAATAGAGGTGATAGGTGGTGAGGATGAACACGCTGCCGAGCAGAACCGCGGTGATCATCGGCACGACGCTGGGGCCAGCGAGGCGGGCCACCTGCAGCGGACGCGCATCGAGCACGGTGGTGATGATCGTCTCGCGCCGGCCTTCCTCGGCGTCGGGCAGGAAATAGCGGCCCTCGTCGACATTCTTGACGAAGTTCGGCTGGTCCCACAGAGGGTAGCGCTTCTCGATCAGCGGGATCGAGCGGACGCCCCAATTCTCGTCTTCCGGCTTCACCAGCCATTCGAGGGTCCCGGCGTTCCACGGATTGCGCTGGGCCTTGGGGCGCCAGGGCGAACGGCAGAGATCGAGCACCAGCACCACCACGCCCGACGCGAACAGATAGGCGCCGATCGTGGAGGCGAGGTTGAGCCCGCCGAGGCCGAGTTCGGCCGGATAGGTGAACACGCGTCGCGGCATGCCCATCAGCCCGGTGAAGTGCATCGGGAAGAAGGTGATGTTGGCGCCGGCGAACATCATCCAGAAGGCGATGCGGCCCATCCGGTCGCTCAGTTTCTTGCCGGTGATCAGCGGCCAATAATAATAAAGGCCGCCGAACAGCGGCAGCAAGGTGCCGCCGATCAGCACGTAGTGAAGGTGGGCGACGACGAAATAGGTGTCGTGCGCCTGCCAGTCGAACGGCGCGACCGCGACCATCACCCCGGTCAGCCCGCCGATCACGAAGATCGCCAGAGCGCCGACGGCGTAGAGCAAGGGCGTCGACCATACCACCCGGCCCGCCCACAAGGTTGCGATGAACACGAAGATCTGCACGCCGGTGGGGATCGCGACCGCTTCGGACGCCGCCGAGAAGAAGCCCAGGCTGATGTTGGGCAGGCCGGTGGTGAACATGTGATGCACCCACAGCCCGAAGCTGAGGAAGCCGGTGCCCACCGCCGCCAGCACGATCCACGGATAGCCGAGCAGATGGCGGCGCGCGAACGTCGGGATCATCATCGCGAACAGCGCGATCGAAGGCAGGAAGACGATGTAGACCTCAGGATGGCCGAAGATCCAGAACAGGTGCTGCCACAGCAGCGGATCGCCGCCGCGCGCGGCATCGAAGAAGGGCCAGTCGAGCAGCCGCTCCATCTCGAACAGGATGTCCCCCGCGATCAGCGGCGGGAACGCGAACAGGATCATCACCGCGACGACGAGGATATACCAGGCGTAGAGCGGCATCAGGTTCAGCCGCATGCCCGGCGGACGGCATTTGAGCACGCCGACGATCAGTTCCACCGCGGCGGCGACCGAAGACACCTCGATGAAGGACAAGCCGAGCATCCAGATGTCCGCGCCGATGCCCGACAGCTTGGGATCGGTGGTGAGCGGCGGATACATGAACCAGCCGCCATCGGGCGCGGCATCGAAGAAGATCGAGCCGGAGACGAACACGCCGCCGATCAGGAAGCTCCAGTAGCCAAAGGCGGAGAGGCGCGGGAAGGGCAGGTCGCGCGCGCCGAGCAGCTGCGGCAGCAGCAGGATCGAGACCGCCTCGAACATCGGCACCGCGAACAGGAACATCATCATCGAGCCGTGCAGCGTGAAGAGCTGGTTGAAGGTCGATGCCGAAACGAGATCATTGTCGGGCGTCGCGAGCTGCGCGCGCATGATGAGCGCGAGCACACCGGCGAACAGCATGAAGCCGAACGCGGTTAGCGTGTACCAGGCGCCGACGCTGTTGTTGTTGGTGTCCGTCCAGTAGAAGAAGATGCCCTTGGGCGCCTCCCACACCTTGCGCAGGCGGTCTTCCTGCGCGGCGCGAACGGCGGGATCGTCCTGGTCGGGGGCGTGGAGATCGGCGGCCTTCATCAGCGCAGCTCCAGCAGCGCGCGGGCGATCAGACGGGCGTCTTGATCGGTCATGTCGGGGGCAGAGGGCATTCGCGCTCCGGGCTTGATTGCAGCAGGATCGCGGATGAAGCCTGCGATGGCATCCTCGGTCATCGGCAGCACGCCGGCGGCCAAGGTGCGGCGGCTGCCCAGCCCGGCGAGGCTGGGGCCGATGCTGTCGAGCGTATCCGTGGGCGAGAGGGTGTGGCAGCTTCGACAGCCATGCCGGTCGAACAACGCGAGGCCGGGCGAGGGGGCGGGCGGCGTCGCGGCCCGGCGCCCCGCGAGCCAGCGGTCGAAGGCGGGGGCGGGCATCACCACCACGTCGAACGCCATCAGTGCGTGGCTGAGACCGCAGAATTCGGCGCAGACGCCGCGATAGGTGCCGGGCTTCTCCGCCTTCACCACCAGCCGGTTGGTGCGGCCGGGCAGCATATCCATCTTGCCGGCGAGGCCAGGGATCCAGAAGCTGTGGAGCACGTCCTGCGCGGTCAGCTCGAACACCACCGTCCGTCCGGCGGGCAGGCGGATCTCGTTGGCGGTGGTGAACGGCGGCGCGGCACCGGCCTGATAGGTGACGTGCCACCAGAACTGGCGCCCATCGACGGCGACCTTGAGGTCGCCCGGCGTCGTCGCCATCGGCCGCATCGCGGGCAGCGCGAACAGCAGCAATATGCCAAGCAGCACGGCGGGCAGCACCGCGCCAAGCCACAGCACAACGCGCATGCCCTGATGGTGGGTGAGACTGTGTTCAGGCTGCCGCATCGCATGAACGGTCAGCAGCGCAACGCATGTGAAGATGATGGCAGCGCCGATTGCGAGCACCCAGGTGATATCCAGGATGCTGTCGGCACCGACGCCGAAAGGCGAGAGAGCGGATTGTTCGCTCGCGCAGGCGGACAGGATCAGGCAGGCAGGTACGAACAAATCTCGATGAACGCCGATCCCCAACACACTGCCCCCGTTGCGCGACCCTTGGCGATCACAATGCATGCAGGGGCGGAACGATCCGTAATTTTGCGTTGCGCAATGCGCAGAGGGGCTTCCGGCGATGCTCGCCCTCCAGCGATCCGCGCAACTGTTTTCAACAATGGCAACCTGATCCGCATTCGGGCCGTTTAGGCCGGCGTGCCCGACGCCTTAGATATTCCCATCTTCATGGAGAACTGCCTCCGCCCGCTGTTCGCAAGGATCGACGCGTGATGGTCACATACCCAAGTATATCCTAGACCATTGTTTACTTTCCTTATGCGCCGGCCTTCGCGCAGATAGTGGCCTGATCCGGATACGCCGGATCGAATTTCGGAGGCCCGTCATGTTCGCGCCCAATGCCGCCGCCGGTTCGACGCTGCCCGGGCTAACGCTGGTCGAGGAAATCGGCCACAGGGTGATCAACGAATATGCCGAAGCGATCGGCAGCCTGTCGATCGCCGCGTCGGCCGCGCAGGGCGCCGCTGCAAACGCCGCGCTGGAGCGCGCTGCAGATCGACTGCGGGAGCATGCCGATGCGCATCGATCGCTGCTGCCGCCGCGCACCGCCGGCGAACTCAACCTTGCCGATTATCTCGGTGGCATCTGCAATGCTTATGCCCGTGCAACCCTGGCGCAGCGCGGCGTGCATCTTCATCTGCATTTCGTGACCGTCGATCCGGTACTGCCGGCACGCCGCTGCTGGCTGATCGGCCTCGTCGTCGCCGAACTTGTGCGCAATGCCGCGCGGCACGGGCTGCGCGGGCGCAGCGGGCAGATCCGCGTCCATATCGGCCGCGGGCAGGGCGTGCTGACCTGCGTCGTCAGTGACGATGGCGCGGCGAGCGCCAATGCCAAGCCGGGGCGCGGGCAGGGTGTGATCCGCGCGCTCGTCGCCGAACTCGGCGGTCTCGTTGAATGGGCGTTCACCGGCCAGGGAACGACCGCGGTCGTGCAGCTACCGGATTTCGATCAATAAGCGCGACCGGCGCGGCACCCAGCTTCAGCGCGCGCGTTCGCGGATCAACTCCAGCACGCCCGCCGGCACTGCCGCCGCGCCGCGGCCGGCGGGTGGCCATTTCCCTTCCAGCGCCAGCGCGCGGATCGCGCGGGGGGTGGGGAAGGGCTCCGGCCAGTTGAGTGCCGCCACCTTGGCGCGCAGGCGCTTTTGCGCAGCGGCCTCGGCATCGTCGTCGGTCAGCATTTCGGTGACCGTCGCGGTGGCGAGGTTGGCGCCGCCTGAGTCGATCGCCCAGGGATCGGCGCCGCGCTCAATCAGCCGCTCGGCAATGCGGAAGCGTTCCATGTCGAGCGCGACGTGCAGCGGGCGGCGGCCGGTGCGGTCGGCGATGTCGGGATCGGTGCCGGCATCGAGCAGCAACTCGACCCCGGCGATCGAATTAAGCCCGATCGCGGTGCGCAGCGGCAGCATCGGCGCGCCCTTGGGTTCCGGCGCGGCGCCGGCCGCCAGCAGGCGGGTGGTGAACCACGGATCGCGTGCGCGCAACGCGAGCGTCAAGGGCAGGCCACTGGCATCGGTGCCGTCGAGCGGGGCGCCGGCGGCGATGAGCAGGTCGAGCGCTTCGCGTTCGCAACTCGCCACGCCCAGCGACAGCATGTCCGCACCCTTGCCCAGCGGCAGCCGCGCAAGCGCCGGATCGGCGGCGAGCAGGCGGCGGACCGCCGGCACGTCCGCCGCAGCCAGCGCGTCGACCAGTTGCTTGGCGCTCTCGCCGACGCCGGGCTGCGCCAGCGCCGCATCCGGTGCAGGCAATTCGGTGCCCGGCGCGAAGCATTGCGTGCGCGCGTCGGCGGCGCAGCCCGTCATCAGCAGCGCGCCGACGAGGACGAGCGGGGCGGGGTGGGGCACATCGCGCACTCCGGCTTGGGATTATGCCGGGGCAATGCTCAATCCAGCGCCGCGGTTCCCGCCAGCACCCAATCCATGCCGTGGCGATCGATCGGGTTGAGCCCGTCGAAGAAGCCCTTGCCCTCGGGGCGGACATTGGGAAGCGTGTGGTGCGTGCCATAGGCCTCGGGAGCGTCGGCGGCGAGCGCGCCGCCAATTCCGCCGATGCCGCCGCCGAATATGCCGCCAACGATCCCTCCGATCGCACGATCCCCGCCTTCCTGCAGCATTGTCAGCATCTCGCCCGGGACATGATAGGCCTGCACGGTCGAGACGCCGCGATCGTTGGCGGCGGCGATGCCGCGCGCCGCATTGAGCGTGTTCTGCGAGAGGCCGGCGGCATTGAACGTATCCGCCTCACGCCCGCTGGCGACTGCGGCCGCGGACGCGAGGCCGCCACCCAGCGAGTGGCCGGTGAAGGTCACCGCCTCGTCGCTGCGCGCGATCGAGCGGCCGATCTCCAGCGCCTTGGCATAACTTTCGGAATTGAGCCCCAGCGCCTGTTCGACATTGTTGCGCCAGTCTTCGCCCGTCTGCGAGCCGCGGAAGGCGACGACATATTGCGTCTCGCCGCCCTCTTCGGTGGCATAGACGCGGGCCCGGAAGCTGGAGCCGGGCTGTTCGAGCATTTCGGGGGTGATGCCGAGCTTGTCGAGTTCCTCGGCGGAGGCGACGCGATAGCCATCCGGCGGGGTCGGTTCGGCACGATAGACATCGTCGGCGAGCATCGCATTGGTCTGCGCGCGATCGGTGAGCGAGACGTCATTGGCGGCAGCCGCCTGGACGCTGGTCGAGGGCGCGGCGACGGTGGGGCTCCACCAGCCAGCGATATCGTTCGCCGGCGTGGGCGGTGACGCGACTGCGGACGAGGCCGCGAAGGATTGCGGTTCTGTGGACCGGACGGCTTCGACCATCGCCTTACTCCCTTATGAGATGGCGAAAATTTACGCCTGGGGGGCGAGGCGGCCCATAATCGGTTCGATTAGATTGACCGCCGCACCTAGTCGGTCCGATTATTCAGCGGGCGGCGGAATGAGCGTACCCCATTGCCAAGCATCAAGGAGGGTTCGCACCGTGACTCGCATCTCCGCCGCAGAGAGCAGCCAGTCGGCCTCGCTCCAGGGCTCGAACGATTATCGTGTCCAGTCGGGCGATACGCTTTCGGATATCGCGCAGGATCATGGCGTGTCGCTCGACGCGCTGATCGCCGCCAATCCACAGATCAGCAATCCCAACCTGATCCGGCCGGGCGAGGTCGTTTCGATCCCCGAAGGCGGCACCGCCGCGCAGAGCTACACGGTGAAGAGCGGCGATACGCTGTCCGACATCGCCGCGCGCTTCGGCACCGATTGGCAGACGATCGCGCGGCAGAACGGGCTGGATAATCCCAACCTGATCTTCCCCGGCCAGCAACTCGCGATCGGTGGCAGCGGCGTGGGTGGCGGCGGATCGGTGGACGGCCCCGGCGGCGTCGATGGTCCTTCGGGTGCGACGGGCGGCGGCACGCCCAACGTCTATGATGTCGCGCGGCAGTATCTCGGCCGCAACGCTACCGACCTCAAGCGCGACACCAGCGACGACCTGCCGATGAACGCCAATGTGCCTTCCAACGTGTGCTGCGCGAACTTCGTGTCGGGCGTGCTGATCGAGGCCGGGGTGATGCCGGCGAACTTGCGCACCGACTCGGTGGCGCAGCTCAACACCAATCTGCGCGGTGCCGGCTGGACGCAGGTCGACCCGGCACAGGCGAAGCCGGGTGACGTTGTCATCATCCGAGGCGGCGGGGTTTCGCACACCGAAATCTATGCGGGCAATGGCCGCATGATCGGCTCGAACAACGTCAATGCCGACGGCACCCAGCGCATCTCGGAAAACAATCTCTCGTGGGCGCTCGATCATGGTGCGGTGATCCTCCGCGCGCCGGGCGGCGAGAATAACGGCAGCGCGCCGGCGGAAGGGCCGCAGCGCACGGAAGGCGCAGCACCCACAGGGGATGGCACGCGCGCCCAGCGCATCGACCAGGCGATCGCCTATTTCGAGGGCCAGGGCTGGACCCGCGCGCAGGCGGTGGGGATCGTCGCCAACCTCGACGCCGAAAGCGGCATGGATCCCAACATCAACCAGATCGGCGGCGGCCCCGGCTACGGCCTCGCCCAGTGGGAAAACCCACGCCAGGCCGACTTCCGCGAATGGGCCGGCAAGGATATCCGCCAGTCGACCTTCGGCGAACAGCTCAGATTCATCCAGTGGGAGCTGACCAACACCGAGGCGGGAGCCGGCCGGGCACTGCGCGGTGCGGATGATCCGGGCGAGGCGGCCTCGATCGTGACCACCCGCTATGAGCGGCCTGCCGACAGCGCGGGCGAGGCGGTCCGCCGCGCCGAGCGCGCGCGCGACATCTGGAACAATTGACCGCGTCCGTCGCTGAACCGGCATGACAAGGTTCACCATCCTGCTCGCGCCGGCGCTGCTGATTGCGGCGCCGGCACTGCTGATTGCGGCGCCGGCACCGGCGCAAAAGCCCGAGGTGGTGCGCTGCGCGGTTGACGAGAAACCGCCAATCGGCTGCCGCATGCAGGTGACGACGCAGAAGGGTGTGCGCGACCTGCGCTTCGATGTCGGCGGCAGGCAGATCCGCTTCGTCGGCCGCGCGCAGGGCGGCTGGTGGTCGGGCAAGCTGGACGGCAAGCCGGCGATGGGCTTCGAGCGCAACCGAGGGCATGTCGTGTTCAGCACGACCGATCTGACGCGGACCTTTGCATGGTTCTATCCGGCGGAAGAGCACGGCACCTATTGAGCGCATTTAGTGCTCAGCGCGTCATTCAATCGCGCCCCTCAGCCGAAAACGCGAACAACTCCTCGGGCGCACCATATTTCGCTGCCCAGCCTTCCCACGCGACGTCGGTCGGCCCGATCGCAGCCTCCACAACGCGCCAGCCGCGCTCGGTCTTGCGGAGCAGCGCGGCATAGCTTTTCGAAACGAGGCCCTGGCGCGCGGCTTCGGCCTTGCGCGTGCCGCTATAGTCGAAGGGTTGACCGCCCTGTTGCTGCATGTCGGCGAACAGGAAGGCCCATTCGCCCTCGCGCTTCAACTGGCGGACGGCGAAGAGGGGCGGCTTGCCCAGTTCTTCCGCCACAGGAATACGCGCAGCGTCGAGGATCGCGCTGCGATCGGCGGTGTCGACGAGGTGAGTGCTTGCCACGGCGACGATCATCCCTGTCCAGAACATCCGAAGGTTATGCCTATCCAGCTTGTGCCGGATATTCAAACGCGGTCCCATGCCGGAGCGTTCCGCCGTTTCATGCTTGCGACCAGTCGCGCCGTCTCGCGAACAGAGTGCAGTTGCACTAAGATCATATTGTCATAATAGAATATATCTTCGGCGGAACATCAGAGACAACCTGCCGATCATAAATATATATTGGCGATAAATAGAATATTTTGTGCAATTCTTATTGTCATAATCTGTGATCAGTTCTAATCATGAGTCGATAATCATGATCCCAGCGGAGGGCGGCGTGGCGGAATCGAACGAGATTGCAGTGCAGATGCGGGATGCGCTTCGGCGTCTTGCCAAGGCGGTGGTGGTGATCACCGTCCGCCATGAGGGGCGGCGCTTTGCGATGGCCGCGACGGCGGTGAGCGAACTGAGCATGGATCCGCCCTCGCTGCTAATCTGCGTGAACCGCACCGCCTCGCTCTATACGCCTCTGGCGGCGGGTGCGGATTTCTGCGTCAACATCCTGCACAGCTCGCACGAGACGATCTCGGCGGCGTGCAGCGGCAAGCTGAAGGGCGAGGCGCGGTTCGAACAGGGGCGGTGGGCGGAGAGCGAACTGGGTCTGCCCTATCTTGAGGACGCACAAGCCAGCTTCGTCTGCCGCAACGCCCAGCAGGTCGATTATGGTACGCACGGCATCTTTATTGGCGCGGTGGCCGAGGTGATGAACCACGGTCCGGTCGACCCGCTGGTCTATGTCGACGGTCGCTACACGGTGGTCAGCGCCGCCGCCTGAGTACCGGTCATGCGCGGTCGCCGGCCGCGCATGACCGGCCACGCCGGCGCGGTTCATTCCGCCGGCTCGAACCAGGTGATCAGGTGGCTGATGTCGTGGCGTTGCTCGCGGCGTCGGCCCACCTTGCCGAGGTGGCGCACAGTGACCTTCTGCTCGGGGCGGAGCGGCTCCACCACCTCCATGATCCGATCATATTCGGTGCGCGCGATCTTCCACTGGCCGTCGACGCGGCGATAGCGGTCGCGATAGAGCGCGGTGCCGCTGGTGATGTCGTTGCGCTCGAACGATATGAAGACATCTTCGAGATACCAGAGGCCTTCGGCCTCGTCGTCGCCCAGCAGCTTGATCTCGGGCATGCTGCCCTGGTGCATCGCCACCGCATCGGCATGGAAGCTGTTCATCAGGAAATCGACCATCTCGGCACGCCCCGCGAGGCGGACAAGATAACCACCGCCGCGATACTCGACCGTGACATCGTCGGTGAACAAGCCGTCGAGCAGCGCTTCGTCGGCAGTGTCGATGCCACGATAATAGCGGTGCTTGAGCGTGCGGATGTCCTCGAAATCCGAGAGCTGCTGCAGCGTGTAGGGCATGATCCTCTCCATTATGCGTATCTGAACAGGCTATATAGATACGCATAATGCGCTTCAATGCCGTTCTGACCGCTAGTCCGTGAAGTTCGTCCCGCTGCTGAGGGCGCGATTCGCGTCGATCGCGGTCATGATCTCCGCCATCCGTCCGGTGATCGCGGCCAGCGCATCGGGACCCGCGATCAATTGGCGCGGGGGCTTTTCCATCTCCGCGACAGCGACAACGAGCTTGGCCAGCTTTAGCGGATCACCCTGCTGCCGCCCGTCGACCGAGCGAACCAGCGACATTCTTTCGTGGGTCGCCTGATAGTCGGCAATGCCACCTTCGCCGCTCTGGAGCGAGCGCCCGGAGAAGTCGGTGCGAAACATGCCCGGCGCGATCGAGCAGACGCGAATGCCGAAGGCTTCCACCTCGCGAGACAGTGCCTCGCTGATCGCCTCCAGCGCGAATTTAGAGCTGGAATAATAGCCGGTGGCCGGATTGCTGATCCGCCCGGCGAGCGACGAGATGGTGAGGATCGCCCCCGCACCCCGCGCGCGCATGGCCGGCAGCACCGCCTTCATCATCCTGAGCGCGCCGAACAGATTGACCTCGAACATAGCCTTGATCGCAGCTTCGTCGCCCTCTTCGATCGAGGAGACATAGCCGTAGCCGGCATTGTTCACGAGGATGTCGATGGCGCCGAAATGCGCCTCCGCCGCCGCGACCGCCGCGGTCACCTGCGCCGGATCGGCGACGTCGAGCGCGAGCGCTAGCGCACGATTGGGATATGCGGCGACGATGTCGGCGACGTCGGCGGGATTGCGTGCGGTGACCGCCGCGGCGTCGCCGATGGCGAGAACATGTTCAGCAATGGCGCGCCCGATGCCGGTCGAGCAGCCGGTGATCAGCCAAGTCCGCATCGCGCTCACTCCGCGATCCGCCAGAGATAGGACGGTGCGCGGTCGGCGAGTTGGCGCTGCCTTTCCTCCGGCGTAACGCGCCTGGTGTCGGCAGGCAGTGCGGCGCCGAGATCGGCGAGCTTCACGACGCGGCTGGTCGCGCCGAAGCCGTCGCTGGGGCGGCCGTCGGCGAATTCGGCCCAGCGCAAGGTCAGCAGCCCTTCCGGCATGTCGCAGGGGTCCAGCCAGTTCCAAACGCCGGGATCCTGCCGCGAGACGACATAGGTCAGCCGGTCCGGCGCATCGCGCACCGATTGGGTGAGATTGAGACTGGAGGTGCGGTGGACGATCTCGTTGGTCGTGCCCCAGATGTTGGTGATCGGCGCGAGGAAATATCCGGCACCGCCCAGTCCAACCTCGATCACCAGCGCCTCATCGTCGGCCAGGTCGAAGTGGCCCATGATGTAGATCTGGTTGCGCAGCGCGCCGTCGCTGTCGCGATCGATGGTGAAATCGAAGCCGTTTGCGGGCCGCGTCGTGGCCTGTGCGTTCCAGCGCATCGTGTTGTCGACGTTGCGGATCAGCATCGCCTGCGCGTCGGCCACCTTCTGGTCGAAGCTGCGTTCGGGCGTTTTCGGCGGCCCACCCAAGCGCTCGATCGACAGTTCGTTGGGGCGTTCCTGCGCCCAGTCCGCGATCACGTCGCGGATGTAGAATTCCACGGCCTCGGAGGCGGAACGGATATGGTTGGCGCGATCGCCCTTCTCGTCGGCGTCGACGAAGATCTCGAAGCGGCCCTCATCATCGAGCACTAGGCTCTTGCCGTCGAGCACGTCGACCGTGCCCATATGCGCATTCCACAAGGTGAAATAATTCTCGGTCAGCCGCGGATCGGGCACGCGGCCGCGGATCACATAGCGCTCGGCACCGTCGATCGGAATGACGCGATAGACCGAGTCGGGATTGTCGAGCCCCCAGCGCGAGCCCGGCACGTCGAGATCGCCAAGCCGATGCGGGATGCGGGTGATGGTCACCACCGCGGGGCGCTGCGCATCGGTGTTGAGCGACCAGATGATCGCGCCGAACACCACCTCCGGAAAGGCCCATTCGAACGCGCCGCGCATCGCGGGGGAGGGAGCAGCCTTGTCCAGCCAGTAGCGGCGCCGGTCTTCGATGGTTTCCTGCATGCGTGGATCGGCGAGGACGGCCAAGGCCTCTCGTTCGAAGCGAGCCTGGTCGGGCGTGGCGATGGGGTTCAAGCGCATATCCTCTCGTTTTGCTGCAGGCTAATGCGTAGAGATGGTGGCGCAATCCCTACGCATGTGGCGATACGGACAGGCTTGCGCTAAAGTGACGCGGACGGAAGGGGAGCAATTGGCATGGACGGCGCTTATCGGGTGACGGTCGAACTGTCGCTGGCGCAGCTCCGGCTCGAGCAACTCCATCAGGAGGGCAGCGGGCCGTTCGAGCGCTGCCATCGCGTCGATGCGCCGTCGCTCGTCTACCTGCCCGGCAGTCCGGACCGCGCCGCATTCGGCTGCTTCGGCGAGCCGCGCTCGCACCGCAGCTTCGCGCCGTTCGGGCAGGCGGTGGTGGTGCCGGCACATGTGCCGCTCCACGTTCGCTCTGGGGGCTTCGGGCCGCGCGAGATGATCGTCATGCGGTTCGATGAGGGGCGCTTCGGTGCGCTCACCGGCATCGGCGCGGCGCCGGATGCGGGCGATCTCGCCGCCTGCGTCGATGTGCGCGCAGCCGGGGTGGCGGCGGCGATGGACCGGCTCGCGGTCGAGATGGCGCGGCCGGGCATCGCGCGCGAAACCATCGTTGCTGGGCTTGGTCTGGTCGTGCTCGGCGAACTGGCGCGCCATTTCGAGACGGTGCGCAGCGCCGCGCGGGGACGGGGGATGCTGGCGGAATGGCAGGTCCGCCGGATCGAGGCGCGGCTGGCGGATGGCGATCGGCCACCGCCCGATGTCGGCGAACTCGCGGCGCTGTGCGGCATCGGCCGGCGCCATCTGATGCGGGCGTGGAAGGCGACGACCGGCGGTACGGTGATGGAGCGGGTGGAGCAGGCCATGTTCGCCCGCGCGCGCGATCTGCTGGCGGCAGACCGGCTGCCGGTGAAAAGCATTGCCGGCGCCTGCGGTTTCATGGGCCAGGGCGCTTTCGCCACCGCCTTCCGCCGCCGTTTCGGCATGACCCCCAGCGCATGGCGCGCACGGGTGCGGGCCGGGGCGCTGAACTGATCGCAATCAGCGCGGCGGGCGGAGGATGCAGCGGAAGCCGATATGGCTGGTGGCGCTGTCGATCGTTTGCGCATGGCGCGCCGCCGGGCGGTAGCGCCGGCAATAGTTGGCGGCGCAGAGATGCGATCCGCCCTTCAGCACCTTGCGGCCGATCGGCTTGCCGGGCAGCCGGCGGTCGATACTGCCGCGCAAGCTGCCGCCGCGCGGATCGGGGATCGCGCAGCACGGGCTCTTGCGGTGGCTCTTGCCGGTCAGCGCTTTGGGCTCCGCATACCAGTCCGCCGTCCATTCCCAGACATTGCCGATGATGTCGTGCAGCCCGAAACCGTTGGCCGGATAGGCGCCCACCGGGGTGGTGCGATAGTCGCCGCCGGGGCGCTGGTTGGCGAAGGGAAACAGGCCGCGCCAGTAATTAGCAAGGATCCGGCCCTCGGGCTCCAGTTCATCACCCCAGGCATAGTCGGCATCGTCCAGCCCGCCGCGCGCGGCGAATTCCCATTCCGCCTCGGTGGGCAGCGCCTTGCCCGCCCAGTGCGCATAGGCCTCAGCATCGGCATGCGCGATGTGGACGACGGGGTGATCGAGCAGCGCCTCGATGCCGGTGTCCGGCCCCGCGGGGTGGCGCCAGTCGGCACCCTCGACGAGCGACCACCATTGACCATGATCGTGAAGGGCCACCGGCGCCGGCGTCCGCTGGAAGACGAGCGACGCCGGCGCGGCATGTTCTGGCAGCAGCCCCGGATAGTTGCGCGGGTCGGGAGCGATCTCGGCGACGGTGCGATAGCCGGTGGCGTCGACGAAAGCGGCGAACTGCCGGTTGGTCACCGGCGTCTCGTCGATCCAGAAGCCATCGACGCGCACCCGCCGGCTCGGCCGTTCCTCATCGTAGAAGCGATCCGAGCCCATGGTGAACGCGCCACCCGGAATCAGGCGCATGCCGGGTGGCTGAATATTGGTCATGGCTTGGGCAATTGCTGCGCCCATGCCAGCAGGCGCGTCTTCAACCTGTCGCGGATGCGCGGCTGACTGGTGGCGACGTCCTTGGTCTCGTTGGGATCGGCCACCACGTCATAGAGCTGCACGTCGCTGCCATCGGCCTCCGCGAGCAGCTTCCATTGGCCGTCGCGCACGGCGAGGCGCGGCGCGCGATCATGTTCGGGATGCGGCCCGCCGGGTTGCTTCGCCGCGCCGGGCAGCCCGAAAGACCAGAACAGGGCCGGGCGCTTGTCGATCGACTGGCCGCGCAGCACCGGCGAGAGATCGATCCCCGGCGTCGCTGATGCCAGCCTAGTACCGGTGATCGCGGCGAGCGTCGGCAGCAGATCGACAGCCTGGACGACGCTGGTTTCGTCGCGGCGCGGTGCGGCGATGCCCTTGGGCCAAGAAAGGATGAGCGGCTGGCGAATGCCGCCTTCGTACAGGCTGCCCTTGCGCCCGCGCAAGGCGCCGGCGCTGCCAGGCGAGGTCGCGCCATTCTTGTAATAGAGAGCGCGCGCGGTCGGGCCATTGTCCGAGGTGAGGATGATCAGCGTATTGTCGAACTGGCCGCTGTCCTTCAGCCGGTCGACGAGATTGCCGAGCGTGCGGTCCATCTTGAGGATCGAGGCCTGGTAGCGATCGTCATCGGCGTTCGCGCCCTTGCCTTTCACCTCGGCGAGATGCGCCTCGTCCGGCGCCCAGGGATCGTGGACGTCGTTGAGCCAGAGCTGCACGAACCAGGGCTGGTCATGATGCTTCGCCGCGAACTCGAGGGTCTTGGAGGCGTAGAGTTGGGTCAGGTTGGATTTGCGATCGTAGAAGAAGGTGCCGTTGCCCAGCGCTGCCGAGGCGTCCGCCAATTTGCGTTCCTCGTCGGAGACCAGCACGCGCGGGCCCAGCCCCTCGAACGTCGTGAAGCTCTCGTCGAAGCCATAGGCGGTGGGCCAAGGGGCATCGCCGATGTCGCGGCCGCCGCCCATATGCCATTTGCCGAAATGGGCGGTGGCGTAGCCTGCGCCTTTCAGCAGGGACGCGAGGTTCGGCAGCTTGGGATCGAGCCAGTTCGCCTGGCCGAACTGGACGTTGGACGCACGATCGTTGATGAAGGTCACGAAGTTCAGTTCGGCCGGGTAGCGGCCGGTGAAGAAGCCGGCGCGCGAGGGCGAGCAGATCGGCGCAGCGTCATAGAAATGGGTGACGAGCACGCCATCGGTCGCGAGCTTGTCGAGATTGGGCGTCGCGATCTTACGGTTGCCGGTGATCGACAGGTCCGCATAGCCCATGTCGTCGACGAGGATGAACAGGATGTTCGGGCGCTGCGCGGTGACCGGCGCCTGCTGCCGGCCGGCGGGCGCCGGTCCGGTCTGCGCGGCGGCGGTGCCGAGCGGCCCCAGCCCGGCGAGCATGCAGGTGCCGAGCAAGGCAAGGCGGTTCAAGGTGTTGGACATGTGCCTGATCCCTTACAGCCGGACGCGAAGGCCGATGGTGTAGCTGGTCTCGTCATAGAAGCCCTGGAACACCGCGAAGGACTGGCCGAGATATTCCTTCGTGCGGTTGCGCAGGATGTTGGTGCCGCCCACGTCGAGGCGAAGCGCCGGGTTGATATCATACCCCACGCTGAAATCGAGCCGGCCCGCGGGGCGGACATAGCTGAGCAGCGTCGGCACGAACACCTCGCCCTCCTGGCCTTCGGCGATCGGCCGCACCGAGATCGATCCGGTCTGGTCGCTCTCGAAATATTTGGAGCGGTAAGTGTAGACCAGTCGGCCGGAGAGGCCGCCCTTCTCGTAGAGCAGGCCGGAGGTGAAGTTGTATTTCGAGACGCCCTGCAGCGGGTTGCCCGCCAGCGGATCGTCCCCGCCGATCTTGGAATCCGCCAGAGTGAAGGCGCCCTGGACGCCGAGCCCGGAGAGCGGGCCGGGAAGGAAATCGAGGAAATATTGGCCGCTGATCTCGATGCCCTTCAGCGTCGCCGAGCCGAGGTTGCGCGGGCGGGTGACGCTGTAGTCGACACCGTTGAAGGTTTCGTTCGCGGCGCCGTTGATCACGCGATCGCTGATCTCGCGATAATAGCCGGCGACCGCGATATAGCCGCCGCGGAAATAATATTCGAGCGTGGCATCATAGCTGTCCGACTCCTGCTGGCGCAGGTCGGGATTGCCGGCGCTGCCCGAACTCTGCACGAACGGGTTGTTCGACAGCGAGAGCGTGACGGCGGGGTTGAGATCGCCGAACTCCGGCCGGCGGATTGAGCGCGAATAGCCGAGGCGCGCCTGCAGGCCATTCTGGAAGCGTAGCCGCGCGGTCGCGGTCGGCAGGAAATCCTGGTCGGTGGTGGAGGCGGTCAGCGGATCGAAGCCGCCATTGGTGGCGACGAAGGTGGTAATGTCCCGCTCCGTCCGCACATAGCGGCCGCCGACGACGCCATCGAGCGTTGCCGTCCCACCCAGCGCGACCTCGTAATCGATCTCGGCATAGGCCGCGAACGTATCTTCCTCGGCGTTGAACTGGCGCACTTTCTGAAAGTCCGGCCGGCCGAGCGGCAGGCCGACATAGGCACGCAGCGCATCCTGCCCCTCGTCGGACAGCAGATAATCCGGGTTGGGCACGTAGAAGCGCTGGCCGCCATCGATGCCCGGCGCCGGCGCGCCGATCGAGAGGAAGGAGGAGGGCAGGCCGGTGTTCGACACCAGCACCGCGCGCGCCTCGGTGGCGGTGCCGATGTTGCCGCCCGGCAGCGCGGTGTTGAGGTTGACCTGGTAGGAATCCGCCGCGCGTCGTGCGTAACGCCCGCCGACGCGCAGCTTCGACAGGAAGCCGCCAAGCTCGCGCTCGACATCCACCTTTGCCGCGAACAGATCGCCCTCGGTCAATCCGAACTGCTGCTGGAAGCTGTTGCGCATCGAAAGGTTGGCGGTGGAGAGCAATTGATCACCCGGAACGGTGAACTGCGGAATACCGTTGACGTCCGGTGTGATCGTCAGGCTGCTCAGCCGCTGGCCGATATCGGCGATGATCAGCGTGCGATCCGATTTGGATGTCTGGTAGGAGACATCAAGGTCGGCCTTCCAGCCACCCTGTTCGAAGCTGGCGCCGCCGGCGATCAGCTTGTTTTCCTGCACGATGTCGCGCGCCTGCGTCGTCTGGTTGACGACGATGTTGTTGAAGGTGCCGCTCTCCAGATAGCACAGGTTCTGGACGGTATGGGGCTGGAGCGTGCGGTTGCCCGCGGCGTCGGTCTGGATCGTCGGATTCTGGCCGGCGGCGGTCACCCGCGCGCGGAAGCAATCGCCGCTGGACGTCGCATCGGTCAGCGAGACGTTGGTGGTAAAGGGCTGGACGTTGGCGCCGTAGTGGACGCCGCGGTCGCGCGAGCGGGTGTAGAGCCCGTCGGCATAGAACAGCAGCGCGGGGCTGGCCTGCCATTGCAGCGCGGCGTTGACCTGGGTGCGCTCCAGCCGGCCTTCCTCCGGGAAGTTCTGGAGGATATTGGGCACCATGTAGCCGGCGGTGTTGAGCGGCGCCGCCGCGGTGCTGCGCAGGCCCGACAAGGTGGTCTGGTCGCGGCGATAATCGTTGCGCGACCAGGTGGCGTTCACCAGCACGCCGATCTCGCCGATGCCGGTATCCCAGCGATCGGTGGCGAGCGCGCCGAACTGCGGGTTGAACGCTTCCGCGCGCGCCGCCCAGTTGGAGCGCGCCGAGGCGACAATCGTGGGCTTGGTGAAGCTGAACGGCTTGTTGAGCTTGAGGTCGATCACGCCGGCGAGGCCGCCTTCGATCAGGTCCGGCGTTTGCGACTTGTAGGCGTCGATGCGGGAGAGCGCCTCGGCGGGCAGGTCGTTGAGGTCGAACTTGCGGCCGGTGGTGGTGAAGATCTCGCGGCCGTTTACCGTGGTCAGCACATCGGGCAGCCCGCGTACGCGCACGTCGCCCAGTTCGTTGTTGCGGTTCACCGATACCTGAACGCCGGGTACCCGCTGCAGCGCGGCGGCGGTGGTGGGATCAGGAAGCCGACCAATATCCTGCGCGACGATCGAATCGAGCACCTGTGCGGCATCGCGCTTGATGTCCGCCGCACGCTCCAGCGAGCCGCGAACGCCGGTGACAACGATGGCATCACCGTCATCGGCCGTGGCTTCGGGGGCTGACACGTCCTGTGCGTGCGCGGCCTGGCTCGCCAGCAAGGCGGCCGCGCCGGCCACCCCAAGCAGCGCGGCACGATGCCGCCTGTCGTTCGATCGCATTTCTTTTTCCCCACATGGCGGCCCGTTCAGGCCGTGACCCTCGGATACGCCGGTTGGCCCGACGATTGTCCGTTAAGTCTATTAGCGAAATAGAGAATACAACAAAGCATGGCTTTAGGGCGGAGCAAGCTCTCGTTGCAGCGCGTGCGGGTGGTTAGAGGGTCGCGGCCGGCGACAGAGGCGCGACGTCAGTTAATGATGGATGATGGCGACATGCCCAATGCGCAGGGCAAAGGCAGGGAAGCAGATATGAAAAGAGGTTGCCGGGCCTGACGACCCGGCAACCCCCTAACATGGTCAGCGGCCGGAAGTGCCGCCTCCGGGAGACTCAGGCAGCGCCTGTCAGGCGCGCGCCTCCCGAACGGACAGGACCGACCTCTCTGCTGAACCATGAGACATCGGATCACCTCCTTTCGCTGGTTGAAGCCCATGTGCCCTCGGGCACGTCCGAAAGATGAGTCAGCATGGCGCCGCGATCAAGCCTTGTATTACAAAAAAATCGCGGCAATCATCCTTGGCCCACGCATATCGCCACCGCGGATCAGCCGCGGCAATCCTCAACGACGCGGCTCAGTTCCGGCCAGGCCGGGACCACCAGAATCGGCAGCCCCGTCACCTCCACCACGAAGCGTCCGCGGCTGAACGCCATGCGATCGAGCAGCGGATCGCGTGGGGGTACGTCGAGCGCCACATAGGGCGGTTGGCCGCCGGTGTTGCGCACGATGTGGCTGCTGGTTTGCGCGGAGGTGCGAATCGTCATCGGCCCGCTGCCAGCCGTGACCGCGCCGGCGCGCGAAAGGTAGACGCGCTGCGCCGCCCGATCGCAGCGGACCATGAATTGTGCGCCGGTATCCGGCGCGCCGAACAGCGCAAGGCTGCCGCGCGAATCCTGTCGATAGACCCAAGCACCGGGTGACGCCGGCCAATCCTGCCAGTCGCCGCGCAGCACCGGGGCGGGCGGTGGCGGGGGAGGCGGCGCCGGGGTCGGCGT
Source organism: Sphingomonas zeicaulis (assembly GCF_050433225.1). Lineage (NCBI taxonomy): Bacteria > Pseudomonadati > Pseudomonadota > Alphaproteobacteria > Sphingomonadales > Sphingomonadaceae > Sphingomonas > Sphingomonas zeicaulis. The sequence continues at coordinate 682,602 of NZ_JBNPXQ010000001.1, forward strand.
TGGCCGGGGGGGCTGGGGTGGTGGCGGGGCCGGGGTGCTCACGCAACCGGCGAGCAGCGTCAGCAGGACGAACGAGAGGCGGATACGCATGAAGCCGTTAAGCCCGAAGCGGGCGACGGTTTCAAGAAACGATGGCCACGCCCGGCGGTGAGTCAGTTCGGGTCAGCGACAGTCGGTTCGGTGACGGCAGGGGGCGCGCGGTTGGCCCGGGGCTGCGGCGCCGGGCTCTTCTCGCCGCGCGGGGCGGCGCCCGGCCTGCTGCCGCTGCCGGTGTTCGAGGCCGAATTGTTCGCGGGAGCATTGCCGCCCGCGTTCGCGCTGCCTTCGGCGCGTTCCGCGGGTTGCTGCGCGCCTTCCGTCGCCGCCGCCTCGTCGGGTTCTGGCAGGCCTGCTTCCTCGGGCGTGTCCGCTTCCGGTGCGGCGGGTGCCGCGGCCGGCGCCGCAACGTCCGGCGTCGCAGGCTTGCGGGAAAGAATCCCGCTGAAGGCCAGGATGGCGAGCAGTGCCAGCACCACGGCCGCGACCACGATCACGATGATCCGGATGTCGGGCGCGCGCTTGGCAGCGCTTGCCGCCGCACCGGGGGCAACTGCGGGGCGCGCCGGCAATGTCGGCGCCTCCACCGCGGCAGCACCTGCGCCTGCCTTGGCAGCTGCGGCGGCATCGGCCGTCACCGACAGGGTCGGCTGGTCATCGGTGGCGCGGGGCGGCATCGGCGCGGTGATGGGGGAGGCGGCTTCGTCCGCATCGGGGCGGAGCACGGCGACCGTGGTATTGTCCTGCCGCGGCTTGCCGGCGGCTTCCACCGCCATCACCAGTGCGGCGGCGACGGCGTTGGCGCCGGGATTGGCGGCGACGATCTCCAGAATCTGCGCATCGCTCAGCGTCTCGATGCCGTCGGTCGCGAGAATCAGGGTTTCGCCGGGCGCGAAGGGGCGCCAGTCCTGCCGATCGTCGATCAGCGGCACGTCGAAGCCCATCAACGCGGATCGCAGCACGTTGGGTGCCGGCGCGCCATCGAGGCTTTCGCCGGCGGCGATCAGCCGTTCGCGTTCCTCGCGATAGCTGTGGTCGGCGTTGAGCCGCTCCACGCCCGTCTCGGTCACGCTCAGCAACAGGCTGTCACCCACGCTGATCCAGCGATAGGCTGCAGTTTTGCCGTCCAGTTCCACGCCGATCAGCGTACAGCCCATGCCGTCGGTTTCGGGGTGTTCGGCGACATGCGCCGAAATCAGCGCATTGGCCTGGTCAAGCGCCTCGATCAGCGTCGTCTTGCCGCCATGCTCGCCGCGACGCCAGGCATCGAGAAAGCCGTTAACCGCGATGTCGCTCGCCACTTCGCCCGCGGCATGGCCACCCATGCCGTCGGCGATCACGGTCAGCGCGGGCAACGCGCCGGTCTCGCCATGCGGGGCAGACCACCCGACCGCATCTTCCTGCACCTCGCGCTTGCCAATGGTGGCGCTGCTGCCGAACAGTCCGGAAGGGGAAACGGGGGGCGTGCTCATGCGGTAGCGGCTCCGGGGCGGGGCGTTCCTGTCATCGCCGATCTCCGATCGTCCGCACGGGCCTTCTCCTCCCCGAACCGTCCCATGGCTCGCAGGTAAAGACCAAATCGTGCGCGCTGCCAATCCGCCAGATCAATGCGACGCCTCAAAAATGTCACTTTGCCGGTCGCGGATCAGGCGTTGCGGCCGCTGCGATAGCGGAACAGCAATACGCCATAGGTCGCCAGCACGAACAGGAGATAGTGGACCAATATCGTTGCCTCCAACCCGCCGAGCGAGGCGGTTTCAAGCGGCACGCGCTGGCCGGTGGCGAAATCGAGTTCCAAGATCGGCCCGTCATTCTCCACATAGACCGCGGTCATCGCCGCGTTGAGCACGTTGGACGGGATCACGGTCTCGGCGATCTTGCCCAGAAGCTCGGGCAGGTTGGGCACGACGGTGCCGATGAAGATGAGCTGCGGGATCAGGACCAACGGCACGATCGAGGTCGCCTGGCTGGGCGTGGAGGAGGCCGCCGAGATCAGCAGCCCGACCGCGACCCCCATCAGCCCGGCCGCGAAGGTGAGCGCGAGCTGCTGAGGCACGCCGCCCGGAATCTCTTCCGCAAGGCCGTAGACCAGCGCGAACAGCAGCGCGCATTGCAGCAGCACGAAGATTGAGGACACCAGCATGCGCGCCGCGAGATAGGCGCCCATCGCCAGATTGACGTCCTTCTCGCGCTGCAGGATTTCGGATTCGCCGACGATATCCTTCGAGGCGCCATTGCAGCCCATCCAGATCGACGAGACGACGAGCAGCATCAGCAGCGTCTTGCGGGAGGTGATGGCCGTCATCCCCTCACCGAAATCCGAGAGCGCCCAGCCGACGAACACGCCGATGATCAGCGCCTGTGCGAAGACCAGCCCCAATGTGCCGCGGTCGGCGGCGAGCAAGGCGACGTTGCGGCGGAACAACACGCTGAACTGGTGCAGGCCGACGGCGAGCTTGCGCCCGGCGGGCATGCGCTGGCGCTGGAAGTGGCTCGTCGTCGGCGGCTCGGCATCCTCGTCGCTGCCGTCCCCGCGTTGCTGCCAGCGTTCGGCCCAGCCCGGCGCCTTGTCCCGCGTGAGCATCGGGAACACGTCACCCAGCCGCTCGATCCCGAAGAAGCCAAGTGCATCGTCGGGCGCGCCGCTGAAGGTGAGGTGGCCGCCCGATCCCATGATGACCACGCGGTGGCAGAAGCGCTGGATGTTGGCGAGCGTGTGGGTGACACACACCACGGTGGTGCCGCCATCCGCCAGGCGACGCAGCAACTGCATGATCTCGAAGTCGGTCTGCTCGTCCAGGCCGCTGGTGATCTCGTCGAGGAACAGGATCTTGGGGCGGCAGAGGATCTCGGCTGCCAAGCAGGCGCGCTTCTTCTGTCCGCCCGACAGGCGATGGAACTCGGTGTCGGCCTGCTGCGAGAGTTCGACGTCCACGATCGCCTGCGCCACCGCCGCATCGCGCTCGGCGCGCGGGGTATCGGACGGCAGGCGCAGCTCGGCGATATAGCCGAGCGCGCGGCGCACCGTCAGATGCTCGTGCAGCACCTCGCGTTGCGGCACGAACGCCATCGACTGCTTGATCGATTCGAACTCGCGGGCGATGTCGACTCCCTCGACGCGAATATTGCCGACGCTCGCCTGTCGGCGGCCGGCGAGGAGGTTCATCAGCGTCGATTTGCCCGCGCCGCTGCCGCCGACGAGACAGACGAACTCGCCGCGGCCGATGCGCAGCGACGTGCCGTGGAGGATACGCTTGCGGCCGCCCTTGGCGGGCACGTCGAAACAGACATTGTCCGCAGCGATCGCGACCTTGCCGGCCTTGCGCGGTTCGCGCAACGCACCTCCGCTGAACACGAAGCGCAAGGGGCCGAAGGCGATGCTGTCACCCTCGGCGAGCCGCTGGCTGCCGCGCACCCGCTCGCCATTGACGAAGGTGCCGTTGGTGCTGCCGAGATCCTCGATGCGCGGATCGGTGCCACCGTGCACGATGGCGTGGCGGCGCGAGACCGCCGGATGATCGAGTGTCAGGCCGTCGGCGCCGGGTTCGCGCCCGATCGTCAGGCTGCCATGGATGGACGATGGCATCGGGCCGGGAGGAATTGTCTGCGGCCGCGGGGCCGGGCGCGGCCCGGCGCGGGGGGCGGACGGATCCATCTCCAGCCGCAGCTCGGTCTGCCCGAAGGTGATCAGACTGCCACTGGCGAGGCGCGTCGCGGACTGGATCTCGCGGCCGTCGATGTGGGTCGGTGATCGGGAGATCGGCGACAGCATCGGCGTATTGCCGTCAAGGCTGAGCTCGCACTGGGTACGCCCGCAATAGGGGTCGTCGGGGATCTGTACGTCGCAGACGTTCTGCCGCCCGATCCGCCAGGGTCCGGTTCCAGCCAGCTCGAAGCGCCGGCCCTCTCGATCGATCAGTCTGATGCCCGCCACGACCGATGGTTAGACCGAGGGCGGCGGCCTGTGCAACATCACTTTGGCCTGTGGCATTCTTCTCGTTTCAACGCTTTACTCCCAGGCCTGACGGTCATGGCGATTCGCGCGCTCCCCCTACTCGCAGCCACGATGCTTGCTGCCGTGCCGGCATTCCCGGCACAGGCGGCGGATTCGATCGCTGGCCGCTGGGTGACGGAGGGAGGCAAGGGGCTGGTGGAAATCGCCGCCTGCGGCCGCACGCAATGCGGGAAGATCCGCCGCGTCGGCGATCCAAAGGCGCCGCACACCGACATCAACAATCCGGACCCGAAACGGCGCACGCGGCCCCTGCTGGGGCTGCAGGTGCTCCACAGCTTCACCGATGCTGGCGAAGCCTGGAAGGGCCAGATCTACGACCCGGAAAGCGGCAAGACCTATCGCTCGGTCGTAAGGCTCAACCGGGATGGAACGCTGGAGGTAAAAGGCTGCATCCTGTTCCTGTGCCGCGGTCAGACCTGGACGCGGGCGCGATAAGGCGCGGTGGACAGACTGAAGGTCGCTTGAACGCACGCCGAACTGCCCTCTCCCGTGATGTGCGGGAGAGGGATTTTACGCGCAGCTCAGCTCCAGCCGCAGCTCAGAACGTCACTTCCGCATGCTTGCCCGCGACTTCGCCGCGTAGGTCGCCGCCGAAAATTCGCGTGAACAGGCCGGAATAGCTCGAATCGGCCAGCCAGATCTCGGCGTCCTCGATGTCCATGCGCAGCAGGGTCAGCGAGGGATCCTGGCGGCCGTCGGGATACCAGGCGGCGACCTTCGCAGACCAGAAGCGGTCGATCGTGGCCGGGTTGTTGTCAATCGTCAGCACGCCGTGCAGGCAGGCGAACAGATCATGCCCCTTGGCGACGAACTGCGCCATCGCGCTGCCGCCGTGATCGAGACCGGTGACGAGGCGATTGTCGCGCGAGGTGAAGATCCACAACGGCCCCGTACCGGTCTCGTCGAAATGCGCGGTCATCGGCAGCGCGTGCTGCGGGCTGTTGTCCAGCGCGACCATCAGGAAAGGGCTTGCCTTCAGATCCTTCCAGAAGCGGTCGCGGATGTCGGCTTCGGTGGTCATCTCCGTCTCCTTCGGATTATCCCGATACCCAGGATCAACCGGCAAGCCGGGGCGCGGTTCCGTGGCCGGGAGGGTCACGGCTTAACCCCGCGACGATCGCCATTTGCTGTTCGTCGAACCGATACGGTCGTTCGTCAAACAAAACGGAGCCGCGTGGTGCTGATCACAGCGATCGCCGCCGTCCTTCAGCAAACGGGTCGCAACACCGTATCGAGGAAGGATCCGAAATGCTGTTTCATGTGTCGATCGAAGCCGATGAACCCCGCCGTGTTGCCGGCGTTCTGGCAGAGGTCATGGGGGGCATTGCCACGCCCTTTCCGCCGGTCATCGATGGATCATGGGTCGCGCATGCCGGCGACGATCGCAACACTCTGGTGGAAGTCTATCCGCGCGGTACCGAACTTCACCGCGCCGACGGTGGAGTCATGGGGCTGCCGGCACATCGTTCGCGCCATAACCCCACCCATTTTGCGCTGGCGACGGCGCTGGACGAGGATGCGGTAAAGGCGCTCGCCGCGCGCGAGGGCTGGCACGCCGAGACCTTCTCTCGCGATGGCCTGTTCCACGTGATCGAATTATGGATCGAAGGATCGCAGATGATCGAGTTGCTGACGCCGGAATTCCAGGCGGAGTATCTCGAATCGCTCAGCATCGATCGCTGGCGCGCAATGCTGAGCGGCCATCCAGCCATGGCGGAGGCGGCATGATCACCAGCCTTTTCGCTTATGAACTGCTCAATTCGCGGATCCTGCCGAGCCGTCGGCAGGGCCGGAGCGCTGCGGTGGAGCCGGTGCGTCGTCGTCCCTGTCGCCGACGTCGGACACCATCTGGACCTCCGGATACGGCATGATCGCCTTGCCGTCCGGCGCAGCCGTGAAACTCGTCTGCGTCGGATAGGCGAATTCGATGCCTTCCTTCTCGAAGGCCTGCAGGATGGCGAGCATCACATTATGCTTGCGTGACAGCACATGGGCATAATTCTCATGATGCACGTCGAACTGGAAATCGAAGTCGATGCTGGAGGCGTTGAAGGCGCTCAGCACGCAGCGGAAGAAGGAGCAATTTTCTTCCGCCTCGACGATCGCCTTCATCATATCCGGTATTCGCGCCAGCGTCGCGACGGGAGTCTGGTAGATCACGCCCAGTACTATTGCGATGCGGCGGCGATCGAGCCGCGCGAGGTTGTAGAGTTCCTTGTTGAGCAGGTTGGTGTTGGAGATCACGATCTCCTCACCGGTCAGCGCACGCACGCGCGTGGTCTTGAGGCCGATCGCCTCGACCGTGCCCGAAGTCGTATCCCACCGAACGGAATCGCCCCGGCGGAACGGACGATCGAACAGGATCGAAAGCGCGGCGAACAAATCCGCGAAGATGCCTTGCGCCGCGAGACCGATGGCGATGCCGCCGATCCCGAGACCGGCGACCAGGCCGGTGACGTTCACGCCAAGGTTGGCCAGGATCAGGATCGTCGCGACGGCGAACAAGGCGAAGGTGACGAGCAGGCGGATGATGCCGAGCGCGCTCTGCAGACCGCTATGGTCCTCCAGCGTGCCTGCGCGATGTTCCACCACGCCCAGGATGAACTCGCGCAGCCAGATGGCCGCCTGCAGCATCATCGCGATCACGAACAGCGCGCGCACGATCGTCAGCAAGGTGGGCGGCGTCGCGGCGTAGGTCGCGGTCGCCTGGATCGCCACGATCACCATGAACCAGAATTGGGTGGTCGCGATCACCCTGCCGATGATCGCGCGCCAATGCGTGCGGCCCGGATCGTTGCGGCACAGCCGCATCCCCACCGATCGGATGCCCATCAACACGAAGACGATCCCCACGCCGATCAGCGTGCCGATCACCACCTGCATGGTGTGGCCGGCAATCCAGTTGCCGAAATCGCGCATCGTCGCTTCGAAATCCGGCAACGATGGCGGTGACGCCTTTGCTGCGGCAGGCGCGGAACTGTTCGCAGCAGCGGCGTTGGTCATGGAGGTCAGGCTGCCTTCGTTGCTTGCGTGGCCGCAGTCTCGAGCCAGTCGATCAGCCCGCGTTCTGCTGCCGTCAGATATTTCGTCTGGCGGGGGCGCGGCAAGGCGCAACTGGTGCAAGGCGTGCCGCACAAGGTCAGCAGGGCAGGGTGGACATAGGATTTGCGGGCGATCGCCGGCGTATTTCCAAGCGCAGCAGCAACCGGTTCGAGCAGCACCTTGATCGAAGGATGCTTCTCCTTCGCGCCACACAGGGCGTCATAGGCGATCACGCTGGCACCCCAGGTTCGAAAATGCTTGGCCGTGAAGCTGTCGCCCATCGCCTCGCGAATGTACGCGTTGACATCCGTGGAGGTGACCGGATGAGCCTCCCCCTCCTCATCGAGATATTGGAAGAGGTGCTGGCCGGGCAGGTCTTGGCATTTCTTGACGAAGCGGGCGAGCGACTTGTCCGAGATCGTCAGCATCTGCATCTTGCCGCTCTTAGCGCGATATTGAAGCTTCAGTGTCGATCCCTGTACCGCGGCATGGCGACTGCGCAGGGTTGTGGCGCCGAAGCTCTTATTCGTCTTCGCGTAGGTCTCGTTGCCGATCCGCACCCGCCCGAGATCGAGCAGGCGCACGACCGCCGCGACCGCTTTGTCGCGGCCGAGGCCGCGCTGCGCCAGATCCGCTTCGACCCGCGCCCGCAACAGCGGCAGCGCGCGTCCGAACGCAGCGCAACGATCATATTTCTCGGTGTCGCGCGCGGCGCGGAAATCGACATGATAGCGATACTGCTTGCGACCTCGCTCATCATAGCCCGTCGCCTGGATGTGGCCATGCGGCGATGGACAGAACCATGCGTCGCGATAGGCCGGTGGCAGGGCGATCCGGTTGAGACGGTCGATCTCGGCGCGGTCGGTGATGCGCTTGCCTGTCTCATCCCAATAGCCCCAGCCGTGGCGCACCTTGCGCCGGGTGATGCCCGGCAATGCATCATCGACGTAGCAGATCTTCGGGGGTGAGGCTGAACTCTCCTCGGGCGGGCTTCTCTTCGTGGCCTTCGTCATGCCCTGTCCAACTTTCGCCCTGCCGCTTCGTTCCGGAACTGCGGCGCCGGCCGAACGCTGGCGGGCATATTCATTCCGCACATTTAGGAGGCTGCCATGACGAGCATCGCTGACGCAAAGATCCTTATTCTCGCGACCGATGGTTTCGAGCAGGTCGAATTGTTCGGCCCGCGCGAGGCGTTGATCGAAGCCGGCGCCACGGTTCAGCTTGCATCGCCCAAGTCCGATCCGATCCAGGGCATGCAGCATCATGAGAAGGGCGACACGATCACCCCGGATCTCACCCTCGATGGGGTCGACGCATCATCCTATGACGCCCTGCTGCTGCCCGGCGGCGTCGCGAACCCGGACGAATTGCGGACCGAAGCCAAGGCGATTGAAATCATCAAGCAGTTCGTGGACGCCGGCAAACCCGTGGCTGCGATCTGCCATGCGCCCTGGCTTCTTGCGGAAGCCGATGTCATCGGCGGCCTGACCGTGACGGGTTGGCCCTCCGTCCGTACAGACCTTGCCAACGCCGGCGCCGAGGTCGTCGACCGCGAGGTCGTGGTCGATCGCAACATCATCACCAGCCGGAACCCGGATGACGTTCCCGCCTTCAGTCGCGCCCTGATCCAGGCGGTGTCCGAGGCGCAGGCTGTGCCGGCAGAGTAACCGGCGCCGGCCGATGCGCGGCGATGAAGGCGCGGATACGCGCCACCGTTGCCGCGCGCGGCTCACGCCCTGCGCGCAGATCATGCACCAGCCGCGGATCTCCGAGCGCCTCGCGTCCGAAGCGCGTGGCGGAGGTGCCGGAGGCGCGCAGATAAAGTTCGATCTCGCGGAGCAGGGTCATCTTTCATCCCGCCGGGCGACTCGTTCGCCCGCTTGCACACCCCATCTTCCTATCCAAATCCTACTTGTCTAGGATTTTTCCTATCGATAGTCTGCGGCGATGACCGACTCCGACCCCAGGGCTGCGCTCGACGCTGCGATCCGCGCGCGGGGGGAGGATTATGCATCGCTGTCCCGCATGCTCGGTCGCAACAGCGCCTATATTCAGCAATATATCAAACGCGGCACGCCGCGCCGGCTGGGCGAGGAGGAGAGGCGCAAGCTCGCCGCCTATCTCGGGGTGCCGGAAGTTGAGCTGGGCGGACCGACCGAGCGCAGCGCCACCGCGGCGCCGGCCGAGGCCGCGACGCGCGGCGGCGCCGAGTTCGATATGATCCTCGTGCCGCGCCTCGCGATCGGCGCATCGGCGGGGCCGGGGGCGATCGCGGGGGAGGAGCGGATCCGCGATCGCATGCCGTTCCCCGCGCCCTGGCTGCGCCAGGTGGGCAGCAGCCCTGCGGCGCTTTCGGTGATCCGCGTCGAGGGGGATTCGATGCTGCCGACGCTCGGCAACGGCGACGATATCCTAGTCGATGCCGGCGATGCTGCGGGGCGGCTGCGCGACGGCATCTATGTGCTGCGGCTGGACGAGGCGCTGCAGGTCAAGCGGCTGGCGTTGCGCCCCGACGGCGGCATCGACGTGCTCAGCGACAATCGCCAGTATCGCGACTGGCTAAATATTGCAGCCGACCGGATCGGCATCGTCGGCCGCGTGCTGTGGGTGGGCCGCCGGCTCTGATCGCGCCGGCGGCTGCCCTGTTTGCCCTTATTGCTGCGGCTGTTGCGGCTGCTGCTGCGGCGTGCCCGTCTGCGGCATCGGCACCGGCAACCCGCCGGTCGCCGGAACCGCAGGCGCTTCGGTCGCAGGCGCGCCCGGCTTGGGCAGCACGGTCAGCGAGAAGCTCTTGCCCGGCAGCAGATATTTGGCGGCGGTCGCCTGCAGCAGCTCGGGCGTAATCGAGGCGAGATCCTGCGGAAGCTGGCGCAACGCCGCGGCGCGGCGCGGATCGGTAGAAACGCCGCCGAGCTGCTCGATCCAGAAGGTGTTGCCGCTCGACGCGCGCGCCACATATTGCTGCATCGGCCCCACCGCCCGCTCCAGCTCGTCCGCGGTTACCGGCTTGGTGGAGAGTTCGACCGCGATCTCGTTGACCATGCGATAGAAGGCGGCCACCTGATCGGGCTCGATCTGGCTCATCGCGAATATATAGCCGCCGGTGTCCATGCCGACCGGCCAGCTCGTCGAGACGAACGGGCTGTAGCTCGCGCCCTGTTCCTGCCGGAACCGATCGAACAGGCGGTCGCTGAAGATCTGCGAGAGCACTTCCAGCCGGCGGCTCTCGGCAATGCCGGCAATGCCGCCGCCGGTGGGCCAGGCGATCGCCGCGGCGGCCTGATCGGCCGGGCCGTTGTGATAGCGCAGTTCAGGCTTGGCATTGTGCGCCGGGAACACAGCGGGGGCGCCCGGGCCCGTCACCGGCTTGCGCTTGGCGAGTGCGCCGAAGGTCTTTTCGGCCGCCGCGATCGCCGTCTCGGCGTCGAAATCGCCGAACAACAGGATTTCGATCGGGCCTTCCTTCAGCAGTGGCTCGAAGTGGCGGCGGAACGCCTTGCCGTTGAGCGTCTCGATGTCCTTGCGGTCCGGCGTCGTCCAGCGCGGATCACCGCTCTTGAGCAGCGAGGGCAGTTCGCGGTTCATGACAGCCGAAGCATTGGCCGACTGCGCCTCATAGCCCGCGAGCATCGCCGCACGGAGGCGCTTGATCGGGGCCTCGTCCCATTTCGGGAAGCTCAGCTGCGCCGCCATCAGGTGAAGCTGATCCTCCAGATCCGCCGCGCGCGTGACCGATTTAAGCTCGAACGCGTCCTCTTCGGTCTCGAACTGGATGCCGATGCGCCGCGCACTCGTCAGCCGGTCGAGCTCGTCCGCGCCGAGATCGCCTATGCCGCTGGCATAGAGCACGGCCTCGCCCGCCCAGTGCGGGGTCTGCTTCTTGGGGGAGAGGCTACGCACGCCGCCGCCGAAGCGGACATTGACCATGATCTTGTTGGCTTCGGCGTTGTTGGGGAACAGCACCAGCCGCACGCCGTTGGAAAGCTCCACCGTCTCCATGTTGAGCAGGGACAGCGGCTGGCGGGTCACGACGGTGGCGGGTGTGCCGCCGATCGACGGCACCCGATCGAAGCCGATCGGCGCCTGATCCTTGCGCACCTCGGCAGCATCGACCTTGATCTCGGTCTTCATCGCCGCGGCCAGGTCGGCCCCACCGTTGGGAATATCCTTCGGCGTCACCATCAGCGCGCGATCGGCGGTGCCGGTAAACAGGCGGCGGGTGCCTTCGAGCATCCGCTGCGGGGTCGCCTGGCCCTTCATGCCGCGGAAGATGTCGAGGATCACCTGCGGCGACGCGGTGGTTTCGCGGATATTGACCGCCTGCAGGATGTCTTCCGCCTGCTTGGCGGCCGCCTCGGTGCGCGACGTCTGCACCTGGACGTTCAGCGCCTCGTCGAGCTCCTGCCATTCGCGTTCGATTTCGGCCTGGCTGGGCGCCACTTCCTTGGCCTGGGCGATTACGGTGCGGACGTCGGTCAGCGCCGTTTTCCAGTCCTCGCCGATCGGCTGGACGAAGATCGTGGTCGCGTTGGCGGAACGCGCGACATCGTCGAAGCTCACCTGCGCGGCGATATAGCTGCCGCCGGCGCGGGCGCGGGTCTCCAGCCGGCGATTGATGATCATCATCGCAAGCTGGTCGAGCATCTTGCCCTGATTGTAGACGATCGTGTCGTCCTTGAAGCGCCACGGCCGCAAGGTCGCCAAGGTCAGCAGCGGCGGCAGCGAAGGCTCGACCAGCACGCGGCTGACCGGCTGGTTGGGATCGGGATCGCCGAAGTTCGGCTCCGGCGGGTTCGGCCCCTTGGGCTGCCACGCGGAGAAATGCTTCTCGATCATCTGCGCGAAGATCGCCGGATCGCCATCACCCGCAATCGCGATCACGGCGTTGCCGGGGCGATACCAGCGGTCGTGGAAGGCGCGCAGCGACTCCGCGGTTGCGCCGCGTAGCGTCTCAATGGTGCCGATCGGCATGCGGTTGGCGAGCGGCTGGCCGGCGAAGAACAGGCCTTGCTGCACTTCGAACGCGCGGCGCTGCGCGCCCTGCGATTCGCGGTTCTCCGCCAGGACGACGGCACGCTCGGTATCCACCGTGGACTTGGTGAAGGTGGGGCCGGACATCATGCCGGCGAGCATCTTCAGGCTTTCATCGAGGCTTTCGGGCGTCGCGCGCGGCAGGTCGAGCTTGTAAATGGTCTGCGTCGGCGTGGTCTGCGCGTTGGTGTCGCTGCCGAAGCTGGCGCCCAGGCGCTGCCAGATGCGCTTGGCCTCGCCATCGGGCACGTGGGTGGAGCCGCGGAAGCTGAGATGCTCGATGAAATGGGCGAAGCCGCGCTCGCCGTCCTGCTCCATCAGCGAACCGGCGTCGATCGCGACACGCACCGAAACCTGGCCCGGCGGCACGCCGTTGGCGCGGGTGGCATAGCGCAGCCCGTTCGCGAGCGTGCCGAAGCGCCAGTTGGTGTCGGGCGGGATGTCGCTGCGCTCATAGAGCCAGGGCTTCGCTGCGGGCGCCGGGGCAGTCGTGGGTGCGGCCGGGGCGGGCTGCGGAGCCGGGGGCGCCGGGCGCGGTTGCGCGGTCGTGGGCGCCGATTGCTGCTGGGCTGCCGCGATCTGCGGCGCAACCAGCATGACGGCGATCAGGGGAAGGGCGAAGCGGGCGAAACGCCGATACTCGGAGCGCATATGCCGCATGTCTATCGGCCTTTTCCGCCGCCCGCCAGTGACATCGGTCGAAACATGTCGCGCATCGCCGCGATGCTTGACCCTGTCATCGAGCATCGCCACCCTTGAACGATGCTCAGCGGACCCGCCGTCACCGACATCGCCCACACGATCCAGCTCGCGGTCGCCCCCGTGTTCCTGCTGGCCGGCATCGGCGGCATCCTCAACGTGCTGGCTGGTCGGCTGCAGCGCGTCGTCGATCGATCGCGCTTCCTGGCAACGTTGCACGGAGAATCGACCGGCGCCGAGCATGAGCGCCATGTGTGGGAGCTTCGCCTGATCGACCGCCGCATCAAGGTGGTGAGCGCGTCGATCGCGCTCAGCGTCGCCAGCGCGATCGCGGTCTGCCTGCTGGTCGCGCTGCTGTTCGTCGCCTCGCTCGCGCAGTTGCGCGCCGGCGTGCCGGTGGCGGTGCTGTTCGTGCTGGCGATGATGCTGCTGACGGCGGCGCTGATCTCCTTCGCCTATGAGGTGCGGCTGGCGATCATCAACGTGCGGGTGCCGCGCGAACTGCTCGAGAAAGACAAATAAGCGGCTAGCCCGCATCCAGCGCCCGTGCGCGGGTTTCTGGCAGTGCGATCCACACCAGCGGGATCGCCAGATAGGCGCTGAGCGCCAGCCATGCCGCCGCCGGGCCGATCGCGCCCAGCTTGGCCGCCAGGCCCCCCAGCAGCACCGGCGCGATCACCACGCCCCAGCGGCCGAGCAGATTGTGGCACCAGCCATTGGCGGCGGCGCGCAATTCAGTGGGAAAGAGTTCGGAATTGAGCGTGTAGGTTGCCACCCACACGCCGAGCGCCGCCTGCAATCCGAGGAAGCCGGCGGCCACCGCCCACCAATCCTGGGCAGTGTAGCAGAACTGGGTGAGGCCGCCGAGCGCCGCCATCATCACCGTCACCGTCCAGCGCCGGCCGATCAGGTCGAGCAGCCAGCCGGTGCCGAGATAGCCGAGGAAGCAGCCGGCAAGCCCGATCGGCGCGATGCGAGCGAAATCGCCGGGGACCCAGCCGCGTTCCTGCACCGCATAGAGCGTGAAGAACAGACTGGAGACCGCGGTGGCGAAGTTGACGATGAACCAGATCAGGCTCATCGCCACGAACCGCCGACGCAGGTCGCGCGACGCCAGCCGGCACAGTTCGCCGAACGCTGAGAGGCGCGGGCACCCTTCCGCGCGTGCGGCGAGCCATACCGGCGTTTCGGCGAGCTTCCACAGCAGCAGCGGCATCAGCAGCAATGGCAGCGCGCCGATCACGAACAAGGTGCGCCAGCCGAGCGGGCTGGCGAGCGCGGGGGCGAGGACGAGGAAGGGCAGCGCCGCGCCGAAGCTGCCGAACGCGCCGAGCAGCCCGTTGGCGCGGCCGCGCGCGGCGGGGGGCAGGGTCTCGCTGACGATCAGATAGGCGGTGGCGATCTGCGTCACCAGCAGCGCGCGGGTGACGAGCTGGATCGCGGTATAATGCGCGACCGAGTCCGATAGCACCGTCGCCAGCGACCCCAGCGAGAAGCCGGTGGCGGAGAGCAGCAAGATCGGCCGCCGGCCGAAGCGGTCGCCCAGCCGCACAAGCAGCCAGGCGGCGATCGAACCCAGCGCGATCACGCCCAGCGCGCGGCCCAGTTCCGGAGCGGCCGCGCCGAAATCCTCGGCGAGATAGGGCAGCACGACGCTGGTCGCGCTGATGTCGAACCCCTCGAACATCACCACCACCGCCAGCATTGCGATCAGCCCGACATGCGCGCGGGTCAGCCTTTCTCCGGTCACACTCATGCCGCGTCGATCTCGAACAGGCTTACCGGCCCCTCGACCACGCCGACCTGCCGCACATACTCCTCCCACGCGGTGACCAGCGCCGCGAGCCGTTCGGGCTGGTCGGCGGCGCGGTCGCGGATTTCGCCGGGATCGTCGGCAAGGTCGTAAAGCTGCCACACGCCGACGCCCTCGGGAGGTCGCATCCACACCGCCTTCCACTGATCGCAACGGATCGCGCGGCGGCCGAACAGCTCCCAGCCAGTCTCGGTACCGGCGGGGTGGATGGGCACGTCGCCATCCGCGAGATGCGCCGCCATCGATCGGCCGCGCGGCTGCTCCACCGCACGGCCCCGATAGTCGGCGGGGAAGGGAAGGCCGGCGCGGTCGAGCAAGGTCATCGGCACGTCCATCGCGGTGCTGAACGCGTGGCTGATCGCACCGCCACGCACGCCGGGGCCGCTGGCGAAGAAGGGCACGCGGATGCCGCCCTCGGTGGGGAAGGATTTGTGCAGGCGGGAAGGCGCGGTGGCCGCCTGCGCCCAGCGCGGGCCATACCAGCAGCAGCTCGTCGGCCGGCCGAGATTGTCGAGGCTGTTGTCGAAATGCGCCTCGATCTGCGCGGCGATCATCTCGCCGACGATCGGCATCGCCTCCACCATCGCGCCTTCAGCGCCATTGTCGGAAAGGAACAGCACCAGCGTGTTTTCGAGATCGCCCGCCGCCTGCAACGCCTCGACGACGCGGCCGACATTCCAGTCCATCCGGTCTACCATACCGGCATAGACCTCCATCGTCCGCGCGGACCAGGCGCGCTGCGCCGGCGTCAGCGTGGCCCAGTCCTGCCCATCCACGAAGGGATGCGGCACCGCGTCGGGCGGGCACAGCCCCATTGCGGTCAGCTTCGCGAGCCGTTCGGCGCGCAACGCCTCCGGCCCGGCGTCGTAGCGGCCACGATAGCGCGCGATGCTGTCGTCGGGCGCCTGCAGCGGCCAATGTGGCGCGCTGAACGGCAGATAAGCGAAGAAGGGCCGGTCGCGCGGTCGCTCGGCGAGATAGGTGAGCAGCCGGTCGGTGAAATGGTCGGACGAGTAGAAATCGTCGGGCAGCCGATCCACCGGCCTGCCATCGTCCTGATAGGCGGTGGTGACGATCGAGAAGCGATCGAGCCCCTCGCCGGCGAAATGGCTGGCACCGGCGGGCAGCAACGCGAAGGAGCGATCGAAGCCACGCGCGGCGGGAATGCTCGTCGCGGTCTCGCCGAGATGCCATTTGCCCGACAGGATTGTGTGATAGCCGCCGTCGCGCAGCAATTCGGTGACGGTGACGACGCGATCGTTGAGATGCCCCTCATAGCCGGGCGCCCCCGCGAAATCGGGCTGCGCGACCTCAAGCATCGTGCCGATCCCGGCGAGGTGCGGATCGGTCCCCGTCATCAGCATCGCCCGCGTGGGCGAACAGGCGGGGGCGGAGTGGAAATCGGTGAAGCGGGTGCCGGCATAGGCCAGCGCATCGAGATGCGGGGTGGCAATCTCGCCGCCGAAGCAGCCGAGGTCGGAGAAGCCGAGATCGTCGGCCACAATGAGGAGGATGTTGGGGGCGGTCATGATCGCGCACCCCCGCGTTTGCGCGGCCCAGACATCATCGCCCCCCTCACAACGCCGTCCTCAACGTCACGCCCCACGTCCTTGGATCCCCCAATATCGCCGTCGACTGCCCGGTGTTGAACGCGGACGGATTGATGATGCTTTCATAGGTCGTGTCGAACAGGTTGCGCGCGAACAGTGCGACGCCCCATTGCCCGTCCGCTGCGCGCAGGGCGATGCTGGCGTTGGTCAGATGGTAGCCGCCCGCCAGCGAGTCCGCCGCGAGATTGTAGGTGGTGTAGAAGCTGGAGCGATAGGCATGGTCCGCCGACAGCACCAGCTCAAGCCCGTCGCCCCACGCCGCGCGATATTCGCCGCCCACGCTCGCCGCCCATTTGGAAACCCCGGGCAACCGCTCGCCGCTGAGGTCGCACACCGCGGCGAGGCCGAGATATTCGACCGGGCAGGGGGCGTTGGTGAAGCTGCGATAGGTGGCATCGGTATAGGCGCCGGATGCGAACAGGCTGAGCCCCGCCACCGGCCGCACCCGCATGTCCGCCTCGAACCCGCGTGAGCGGACGGTGCCGACATTGGCGATATAGGCGGTCTGCGCGATCCGCGTGTCGATCTGCTGGCTCTGATAGTTGCGCACCGTCTGGGTGAAGGCGGCGAGGTTCAGGGTCACGCGATCGTCGAGGAACTGCGTCTTGAGCCCCGCCTCCCAGTTCTGCACCTTTTCCGGATCGATCACCTTGGGCGCGGCGGTGGCGTTGAGGTTAAGCCCGCCCGATTTGAAGCCGCGCGCATAGGTGACATAGGCGAGCACGCCTTCCACCGGCTTCCACGATGCGGTGGCGCGACCGGAAAGATTGTCCTCCTTGGTCTCGGCGAGGAAGGTCGCAATATTGGCGGCGAAGCTGTTGCGGATCGCCTGCGCGCCCAGCAACACTTCCGCCGGCGTCAGCGCCGGCCCGCGCTGGATCTGGCCGAACGACCCATCCTTCTTCTCATGCGTATAGCGCAGCCCGCCGGTGAGGCTCAGCGTGTCGGCGATGTTCCATGTCGCCTCGCCGAACGCGGCGTAGCTGCGCGTGCGCGCGGTGGCGGCGCCATCCGCAAACAGCCCGTTGAGTGCCGCCTGGCCGGCGACCGAGGGCGCGGTTCCGCCGGGTGTGGCCGGGCCCAGGATCCACAGCGCCGCGTCTCGCCCATAAATGGTGAAGAAGCGATCATCGATCCGCTGCCAGAAATAATAGAGCCCGGCGACATAATCGATCGTCCGCTTGCCGTTGCTGGCGACGCGCAGTTCCTGGCTGAACTGCTCCTGATCCTCGCGCACCCCGGCATTCTCGAAGATGTCGAGCCCGATCACGTCGCCATCGGTCGCCGGCTTGTAGCTGAGCTTGCGCCAGCCGGTGACGGAGGTGATCGTCGCCGCGCCCAGATCATAATCGGCGATCGCGGTGCCGCCATAGGTCTCCATGTCGACGGTGAAGGGCCGGTTGGTCTCCAGCCGCCGCGCGTCGGGATCGATCGGCAGCGGCACATAGCCGGCGCGCGCGGTGCGGATCAGGAAATTGTTGGGGAGGGGGCTGCCGTCGATCCGCGTCGTGCGGATCGTGGTGGTGACGCCGGTGCAGCAATCCTGATTGAGCGACGAATAATCCCCAATCAGCCGCAGGCTGAACGCGTCATGATTGTCGAACAATATCTGCCCGCGCGCGCCGAAGCTGGAGAGATCATGCACCCGCCGCCCGCCCTGCCGGGGGATGGTCTGGAAGCCCCTGTCGCGCAGCGCACTCGTCACCGTCAGCCGCACCGCGATGCTGTCGGTGATCGGCGCGGTGCCGGTGGCGCGCGCCTGCAGCGATCGGTAATTGCCCAGGCTGATCTCGCCGCGGAAACCGGGGGTGAAGGATGGCGCCTCGGTGGTCAGGCTGATCGCGCCCGCGGTGGTGTTCTTGCCGAACAAGGTGCCCTGCGGCCCGCGCAGAACCTCCACGCGCTGGAGATCGTAGAGGTCGAACGCGGTCTGCGCCGGCCGGCTGTAATAGACCTGGTCGACATAAACACCCGCGCCATATTCCAGCCCCAGACTGGCAAAGGCCGGCGTCGCGCCGAGCCCGCGGATGTTGATGTTGGTGTTGCGCGGGTTGGTGGCGGTCAGTTGCAGGCTGGGCGCAAGCTGCTGCACCTGCGCGAGGCCGATCGTGCCCGGCACCGTCACCTGCGCACCCGTCAGCGCGGTCAGCGCGATCGGCACATCCTGCGCACTCTCCTCGCGTCGCCGCGCGGTGACGACGATGTCGTCGTCGGTGACGCGATAGGAGGTCGAGATGATGTCGCCGCCCTCCTGCGCCGCGACGGCACCGGGGCATGCCAGCACCGCCACGCCCGCGATCAGCCACCCTCTGCGCATCCCGTCCTCCCCTTGGGCTTTGCATTCATTTTGATGCTTGAATGCCGATTATATCTCCGCATAGTGTAGGTGCGATAACAAGAATATGTAAATGTGCGTAAAGTTAGGAGAGGGTGACGAATGTTCGCAACGGTGACGCGGTGGCGGTGAACGGCCGAAGCGTATGCGCGCTTACGGCCGAGCTTAGCCCCTCCCCTTCAGGGGAGGGGGCGATATGAGCGAGGCCTCGAACCCCCGCCACGCCCTCTTCACCCCGTTCCATTCCCGCACCCTCAACCTCCCCAACCGCATCGTCATGTCGCCGATGGGCCGCGCCCACGCCGCCGCCGGCCGGCCGCACCCGGATTACGCCAGCTACTTCCGCCGCCGCGCCGAGGGTGGCGTTGCGCTCGCCATCACCGGCGCCGCCGCGATCGCGCATGACCTTGCCGATTATGACGGCACCGGCCCGCACTTCTTCGGCGAGGATGCGCTCGACGGGTGGAGCCACGTGCTGGCGGAGGTCCACGCTGCCGGCGGCAAGTTGATGCCGCAACTCTGGCACACCGGCATGGCGCGCAAGACGGACGCGTTGGGCGGCGCCCCCGCGATCGGCCCGTCCGGCTATGCCATCGCCGATCTGGAGGCAGGCCGCGGCCCCAGCGGATCGGCGATGGACGGGATGGACATGGCGGCGGTGGCGGAAGCCTTCGCTTTGTCCGCGGCGGCGGCGCAGGCGCGCGGGTTCGACGGGATCGAGATCCATGCCGGCCACGGCTTCCTGCTCGACCAGTTCCTGTGGCCCGCGACTAACCGCCGCGGCGACGTCTATGGCGGCCCGCCGGAGAACCGCGCGCGCTTCCCGGCGGAGGTGATCGCTGCCTGCCGCGCCGCGGTCGGCCCCGACTTCCCGATCCTGCTGCGCCTGTCGCAGTTCAAGATCGACGCCTATGCGGCGCGCATCGCCGAGACGCCGGAAGAACTTGGCCGGCTGCTCGCGCCTTTGGTCGCGGCCGGGGCGGACATCCTCCATTGCTCGCAGCGCGAGGCGTGGGAACCGGCCTTCGCCGGCGACCCGCGCAACCTCGCCGCCTGGGCGAAGGCGCTCACCGGCCTGCCGACGATCGCGGTCGGCTCGATCGGCCTCGGTGGCCTGTTCACAGAGGAAGAAGCCGCGACCCCCGGCGCGAGCCTGCCCGGCGTATCGCTGGCGCGGCTGGACGCGGTGGCGGAAGCGCTGGCGGCGGGCGAATTCGACTTGCTCGCGGTCGGCCGCTCGCTGCTCGCCGATCCCGAATGGCCGGCAAAGGTGCGCGAAGGCCGCGAGGCGGAGCTGCGCCCGCTCGATCTGGCGGCGCTGACGACATTGGTTTGAACCAACGACGACGAACAGGCGGGGAGGGATTATGCGGCGGTTTCAGGATCGGGCGGTGCTGGTGACGGGCGGCGCCTCCGGCATCGGCCGAGCGACGGCGGCGCGGCTGGTGGAGGAGGGCGCACAGGTGTTGTGCGCCGACATCAACCTCGCCGGTGCGGAGGAGACCGCCGCCAGCCTCGTCGCCACGGGCGTGGAGAGCGGCGGCACCTGCGCCGCGATCGCGCTCGACGTGACCGACCCCGCCGCCTGCGACGCAGTGGTAGCGAGCGCGGTCCAACGCTTCGGGCGGCTGGACGGGCTGGCCAATGTCGCCGGCATCGGCTGCTTCGGCCATGTCGCGGCGACCAGCGACGCCGAATGGGCAAGGGTGATCGCGGTCAACCTCTCCGGCGTCTTCCAGATGACCCGCGCCGCGCTGCCGCCGCTGGCGGAAACGAAGGGCGCGATCGTCAACATCGCCAGCGCCGCCGGCCTCGTCGCGACACCCTATGCCGCGGCCTATTCTGCCTCCAAGAGCGGCGTCCTCGGCCTCACCCGCACCGTCGCTGCCGAATATGCGACGCGCGGGCTGCGCGTGAACGCGATCTGCCCCGGCGCGGTCGACACCCCCCTCATCGCCGGCGGCTTCGACGCGATCGACGGCGTCGACATGGGCCTGTTCACCCGCATGACGCCACTGCTGGGCCCGATGGCGCAACCGGCGGACATCGCAGCGGCGGTGGCGTTTTTGTTGTCGAATGATGCGCGGTTCGTGACGGGGGCGGTGCTGGCGGTGGATGGCGGGCAGACGGCGATTTGAAGCTCATTGTGCATTGATTTTGAAAGACGCTTAAACTGTTACGTCTGTGACATCTTAATTTAGCGTCTCCAGATTTGTATCATGCGTATCGACGGTTGTAGTGCGGGCGGTGCGCCAACCTTTGCAGTATTCGTTCACCGATTTCTCGCACCGCCAAATCGCATCGCAAGGCAACACCCGCTCATCCATCGGCGACAGCAAATCCAGCCCCGCCCCGGCCTCCCGCGCCGCCGCCACCAACGCCTCCACATCACCCCCCTCATTGCGCAGCAGCACCATCACGCTCCCCGCATCGCACCCCGTCGCTACGGGATCCGCGAGCGCCGCGACGATGCGCGGCTGGTCGAGGAAGTTGCGTTCGTCGGCACGCATCGTATCGCCGACCTCGCCTGCCATCAGCTCGCCGATCTGGTTGAGCGAGGGCACCCAGAATTCGGAGATGCAGTCGAAGCCCGGTTCCACATCCATGTCCGCCAGATGGTTGCGGCGATAGCGGATGAAAGGGAACAATGGCACCGCCAGCGGCGCGTGGCGCGTCTCGTAATATTCGCGGAACTGGGCGCGGCTGATGTCCGGGCGGCGGGGCATGAAGCCGATCGTCTTGATCACGCCGCCCGCGCTCATGGCAGCAGCCCCGCGGGCGCGTTGTAGGACCAGCATTTCTGCTCGCGGCGGTGCGCGATGCGCCAGCCCTCCGGCGTGCGGACGAGGTCGTCGCAATACCACAGGCCGATGAAGAACACGCGCTCCTCACCCTCATGCTGCATCACCATCGGGTTGAACAGGATCGTGCGCGCCTTGGCACGGTCTCCGTCCAGATCCAGCTTCGTCGTGGTGGAAAGGTGCTGGAAGGCGGAAAAATTTGGCATCGCCTCGGCCAGGTAGCGCTTGGTCTCCGCGCGGCTGCCCTTGGCGCCGCCCAGTTCGGTATAGTCGACCACCGCATCCTCGGTGAACACGCGGTCCAGCGCGTCCCAATCCTGGTCGTCGATCGCATGGGCATAGCGCGCGATCAGATCCTGGATCTCGACGCGATCCGACAATTCCTGCAGCGACAGCATGATCCTCTCCCTCCAGCGGCCTCGTGACCGTCCGGCGCGGAACGTGCGCGAACCGCTATGCTGTTGCAAGATGCTATTCGCGATGCGTATCAAGTGGCGATACAGGATTCGCAATATGTTGGAGAGGGGTATGGCGAACGAGGTGCTGCGCACGCCCGACGCGCGCTTCGCGGGGCTGCCCGATTTTCCCTTCGCGCCGCATTATCTCGATGTCGATGGCGGCGCGCTCGGCCGCTTGCGGATGCATTATCTGGACGAGGGCGGGGCGGGGGCCGCGGGCACCGTGCTGATGCTCCACGGCGAGCCGAGCTGGAGCTTCCTCTATCGCAAGCTGATCGGCCCCGTCGCCGCCGCGGGCTGGCGCGCGGTGGCGCCCGACCATGTCGGCTTCGGCCGGTCGGACAAGCCGGCGGACCGCGCCGCCTACAGCCAGGATCGCTTCGTGCGCTGGATCCGCGATTTCGTCGAGCAACTCGATCTGCGCCGCATCGTGCTGGTCTGCCAGGATTGGGGCGGGCCGATCGGGCTGAGGCTGCTGAGCGAGATGCCCGATCGCTTCGTCGGCGTGTTCGCCACCAACACATTGCTCCCCAACGCCGAACCGCCCCCGCGCGGCGTCGCCGACTGGCCGGGGACGATCGTGGCACCATGGATCGAACTCTGCCGGACGAGCGACGATCTGGCGGTGAGCGAAATCATCGCCGCGACCTGCGTCACCCGCCCGTCACCCGACGTGCTGGCGGCCTATGACGCGCCCTTTCCCGATGCCCGGCACAAGGCGGCGGCGCTGGCGATCACCTGCCTGATCCCGGCGAACGAAGGCGCCCCCGGCATTGCCGAGAACCGCGCCGCGTGGGACGTGCTCGAGCGCTTCGACCGCCCGTTCGCGACCGCGTTCAGCGATGCCGATCCGGCGACCGCGGCGTGGGAGCAAGTGTTCCGCCGCCGCGTGCCGGGCGCGGCGCAGGCACCGCATGTGCGGATCGAAGGGGCGGGGCATTTCGTGCAGGAGGAACAGGGCGAGGCGCTGGCGGCGGCGCTAGTGGCTTTTCTGCGCGATCTGGGGTGAGGCGCGTTAGCTGCGCTTGACCAGGTCCGACCAGGTGTCGCACCGAGGAAGACCGGAATTCGCGCCCGAAAAAATAGCGGGCGCCGCGGATCGATCGCGACCGCCTGGCCATGGTCGGGCAGACGCCGGTCGCGCTCGTCGAACGCGGCGAAGCCGACGTCGCGGCGCTCGATGGCCGTTACGAGCGTTCCGTGCGCCACGACCTCTAATGATCTCGCCCTGTTGATCGCGGCGTTCAGCGCGGCTGGAACGCGCGCGGACGCCCGGCCGGGTCGACGCTGACCATCGTGAACAGCGCGGTCGCGGCGTGGCGGCGCTCACCGGTCAGCACATTTTCCGCCCACAGCTCCACCGCGACGCGAACCGAGCTGCGCCCGGTCATCCGTACCTCGGATACCAGCTCGACCATCTCGCCCTCACGGATCGGGGAGGTGAAATCGATGCGGTCGGATGCCGCCATCACCATCACTGCGCGGGCGTGGCGGCTGGTGGCGATGAAGGCGGCCTTGCCCATCATCTTGAGCGCGTCGCCACCATAGAGCGTGCCGAAATGGTTGGTCTGGCCGGGGAAGATCATGTCGACCAATCGCAACACCCGTTCATCAGCGACGGCCGGCGCGGGATCGAGCGGCGGCAGCGGCAGGCGGGTGTCCGGGCCCTTGGCGGCGACCATGGTGAAGCGCCCGCGCGTGCACAGCCGCCGTTCCGCCGACACCGGCCCCTCCGCAACCAGTTCGACCTCGACGTCGAGCGAGCTGTTGCCGACGCGCACGACCCGCCCGGTGACCTCGGCCATGTCCCCGACGTGCGCGGGTGCTGCGAAATCGATCTTCTGCGACGACGCGGTGACGAAGGGCACCCGCCCGTGCCGCGCGGCGGCGAGGAAGGCGACCTTGTCCATATGCGCAAGCGCCACGCCGCCGAACAAGGTGCCATGATGGTTGGCGTCTCCCGGGAACACCATGTCAATGAGCTGCACGGGGGCGGTGGGCTGCGCGACCTGGGAGGCTGTGGCCGAAGCGGTGGGGGCAGCAGTCATGGCATCAGATCCTTCGGCGGGCGGAGGTGTGGAAAGCGGGTCTCCCGGCCCATAGCGCGGCGCGGCGATCGGGCCGCCCGCACATGAAATGCGGGCGGCAGCGCCGGTGTTGCCCCGGCTCTCCGTCGTTGTTCGAACGCCGCGGCCATCGATCGATGCGGCAGCGGCGTCAAGCCGCATCAGACCCGCGGCGAGCCGGCCCGCAAAGTGCGGGCAGCGGCGACCATCGCCGCGATCGCCGGGCGCACCTCTTCCCAGCGGCGCGTCTTGAGGCCGCAATCCGGGTTGATCCAGAGCTGTTCGGGCCGGAGATGCTGCTGGGCGAGCCGCATCAGCTCGACCATCTCGGTCTCGGCCGGCACCCGTGCGGAATGGATATCGTAGACGCCCGGCCCGATCTCGCCGGGGTAGCGGTAGCGCGCAAAGCCTTCCAGCAGCTCCATCTGCGAGCGCGCGGTCTCGATCGAGATCACGTCAGCATCCATCGCGCCGATCGCGGGCAGGATCTCGTTGAATTCCGAATAGCACATGTGGGTGTGGATCTGCGTGGCATCGGCAACGCCCGCGGCAGAGAGGCGGAAGGCGTCGACCGCCCAGTCGAGATAGGGCTGCCAGTCCCGCCGGCGCAGCGGCATGCCCTCGCGCAGCGCGGCCTCGTCGATCTGGATCGCCTGGCAGCCGGCGCGTTCGAGGTCGACCACCTCGTCGCGGATCGCCAGCGCGATCTGTCGGCAGGATGCGGCGCGCGGCTGGTCGTCGCGCACGAAGCTCCAGTTGAGGATCGTCACCGGGCCGGTGAGCATGCCCTTGACCGGTCGGGTCGTCAGCGACTGCGCGTAGCGCCACCACGCCACCGTCATCGGCTGCGGGCGCGCGACGTCGCCATAGAGGATCGGCGGGCGGACGCAGCGCGAGCCATAGCTCTGCACCCAGCCATGGATGGTGAAGGCGAAGCCCGAAAGCTTTTCGCCGAAATATTGCACCATGTCGTTCCGCTCGAACTCGCCATGGACGAGCATGTCGAGCCCGGCCTCCTCCTGCCAGCGGATCGCGCGCGCGGTTTCCTCACGCAGGAACTGCTCATAGCCGGCATCGTCGAGATGACCGCGGCCATGTTCGGCGCGAGCGTGGCGGACGTCGGCGGTTTGCGGAAAGGAGCCGATCGTGGTGGTGGGGAAGGGCGGCAAGCCAAGCACCCCGGCTTGCATGCGGCTGCGCCCGGCGCGGCTGCCCTGCCGGTCGCGCATCGCCGGCGTGACCGTCGCGAGCCGGGCCTGCACCGCGGCGTCATGAATGCGCGGCGAGGTCCTGCGCTCGGCGGCGGCGCGCGATGCGAGGGTGAGCGGCTCGGCGACGCTGGCGCGGCCTTCGTTCAGCGCGCGCTTGAGCAGATCCAGTTCGGCGATCTTCTGCACCGCGAAGGCGAGCCATTGCCGGATCTCCCCATCCAGCTTCGGTTCGAGCGCCAGGTCGATCGGCACGTGGAGCAGCGAACAGGAGGGGGCGAGGATCAGGTCGCGGGTGGCGGCGATCGGCTCGAGCCGGGCGAGCAGCGCGTCGAGATCCGCGCGCCACACATTGCGCCCGTCGATCACGCCAAGCGAGAGCCGCATCTCCCTGGGCGCGGCCTTCAGCACCGCATCGAGTTGGTCCGGCGCGCGGGCAAGATCGACATGGAGTCCGGCCACCGGCAGCGCGGCGGCGAAGGAGAGATTATCCTCGAGCCCGCCGAAATAGGTGGTCAGCATCAGCTTAGGGCCGGTGCGCGCGAGGCGGGCATAAGCGCGGGTGAAGGCGAGCCGCTGGCGTTCGGAGAGATCGGTGACGAGGATCGGCTCGTCGATCTGCACCCAGCCGGCGCCGGCCCCGGCGAGCCGACCGAGAATATCGGCGTAGAGCGCGAGCACCTCGTCCAGCCGGTCGAACGGATCGACGCCCTGGCCCTTCGCGAGGCTGAGCCAGGTGACCGGGCCCAGCAGCACCGGCCGCGTTTCATAGCCCTGCGCTTTCGCCTCGCGATAGTCATCGACGATCTTGAGGCGGCCGAGCGCGAGCGTCTGGTCCGGTTCGATTTCCGGCACGATATAGTGATAATTGGTGTCGAACCATTTGGTCATCTCGCCGGCGGTGACGCTGCCATGCGCGTGGCCGCAGCCGTCATCGGCACCGGTCGTGCCGCGCGCCATCGCGAAAGTGGTGGCGAGATCGGCAGGCTCATCACCCGCCGCGCGGTAGCGCGTTGGGATCGCGCCCAGCATGATGCTGAGATCGAGCACATGGTCGTAGAGCGAGAAATCGTTGGAGGGCAGCCAGTCGACGCCGAGCGCCTTCTGTCGCGCCCACGCGGCGGTCCGCAGGCCGGCGGCGGCCTCCTCCAGATCGGCCTCATCGATCTTTCCGGCCCAATATTTCTCCAGCGCGAACTTGAGTTCGCGGCGCGGGCCGATGCGGGGAAATCCCAGCGTGGCAATGGTGACGGTCATCTTCACATACCCCGATGAAGGGCAGGGGACCGGACGGGCTCACGCACCAGTGCCGCGGACGCATCAGGCCGGCCGCGGACGAGCAAGCGGCCAGACCGGGCACCCCGCCGGTGGACGTTATCGCGTCTGAGGCAGGTCTCCTGGCTCACGGGTCAGCGCGGATGGTCTGGCCTTCCCGGCGGCGCGAACGCCGCCAGTGACACGTAATGACCAACCGCTCGCCGCTTACAGTTGCGGGGGCAGCGCCGGCATCGCACCGGCTTCCCGTCTTAGCTTCGGTGCGGGCGAACCCGGCCGAAGAACCTCGACAGCCTCACCATCGGGCAAGAGACAGCGCGCGTCAAGCATGATATAAAGAAATCTTTATATCGTTATATGGGGCGGTCAAACCGCATAGCGTGCTTCCAGCAGGTCGAGTTCGCGAACCAGCTTGCGGGCGACCTCGCTGCCCAGTTCCCGACGGCGGACCATGCGGAACAGCTCGGTGCGCTCCGCCTTGAGGCCGGCAAGTCGTAAGTCACGCTCGATCCGCTCGATTTCGCGGGCCGAGGGCTGGTCGGGCGTGTCGATATCGAAGCGCTCGATGCGCTCGCGATACATGTCCATCACCCGCGCTGCGGCGGCGACATAGAAGTCGGCATCCGCATGGCCCTCCGCCATGGCATGTTCGGCACGCTCGACCGCTTCGATCGCGGCGTGCGCGGCGGCGACGCGCGCGGCATCCTCCGCGGCCTGATAGGAGGTTTCGGCGGGGAGCTTCAGCCCCTTGAGCAGCAGCGGCAGGCCGATGCTGGCAAGGACCAGCGAGACGATGATCACCCCCATCGCGAGGAAGATGGCGAGGTCGCGCGCGGGGAAGGGGGATCCGTCCCCCATCGCCAGCGGCAGGGTCATCACACCGGCGAGGGTGATGGCGCCGCGGACGCCCGCGAACGACATCGCCGCCACCGCGCGCCAGTTCGGCCGCTGCTTCCATTCGCCCGCACGGAACAGCGTCCAGCGAAACGAAACCCACACCCAGATGAAGCGCAGCGCGGCGAGGCCGAGGTTGATCGCAATCACGTAGATTGCCAGCCACCAGGTCTCATGATGGCCGGTGGTGCGGACGATCTCGGCGGCGCCGGAAAGGATCATCGGCAATTGCTCGCCCAGCAGCACGAAGATGATGCCGTTGGCGGCGAACTGGATCGTATCCCATACCGAGTTGCGGCGCATCCGCGTGGTCGCGGCGACCTCACCCGTAGTCTCGACGAAGCCCATCGTCACGCCCGCCGCCACCGCCGCGAGAATGCCGGAGCAATGGACATGCTCGGCGACCAGATAGGAACCGAAGGGGATCAGCAGGCTGATCAGGATCTGCGCGCCGCCATCCTCGCCATAGCGCCGGGTGATCCAGCCCTTGGCGCGCGAGACGCCCCAGGTGACGCCGACGCCGACCGCGATGCCGCCCAGCGCGACCCACAGGAAGTTGAGCGTGGCGGCTTGTATCGAGAAGGCGCCGGTCAGCGCCGCAACAATCGCAAAGCGCAGGCAGACCAGGCCGGACGCATCGTTGAGCAGCGATTCGCCTTCCAGGATGTGCATCATTCGCTTGGGGATCGGCACGCGCTGGGCGATGGCGGAAACCGCGATCGGATCGGTGGGAGAGACCACGGCGGCGAGCGCGAAGGCGACGGCGATCGGCATGGACGGGATCATCCAGTGGATGAACAGGCCCATGCCGACGACCGTGAAGAGGACAAGGCCGAGCGCGAGCTCAAGCACGGTCTTGCCGTCCTTGAACAACTCCTCGCGCGGGATGCGCCAGCCGTCGAGAAACAGCAGGGGCGGCAGGAACAGCAGGAAGAAGATCTCCGGATCGAGCGTGACGCGCCAATCGGCGACGAGGCCGATCACCGCACCCAGCGCGATCTGGAACAAAGGCCTTGGCAGGGGAATCGGCACGATTCTCGAGATGACACCACTCACGATGACGGCGAGCAGCAGGACGAGGACGATCGTGATGATTTCCAAGGCGTTTTCCTGATCGTTGAGACTGCCGCCCTTGTTGCGAACGCAGCGCAGCAGGTCAACCGCTTGTCGATGGAAAAACACGGTTGGGCGCTGAGCCGACCTCAATCGCCCCAATGAGGTGGATTGCCCAGCGCGCGCCGTAGGCTTTCGGTCAGCGCCGCGACCTTGGCGGAGGCCATGCTCGACTGCGGATAGCAGACGAACAGTTCGGCGCCTTCGCCCTCCGCCCGGACATCGACCTGAACGAGCGTGCCGGAGGCGATTTCGCGGTGAACGAAGAAGGTCGGCAGCAAGGTGATGCCGAGACCGGCCAGCGCCGCATCGCGCATGATCAGGCCGTTGTTGACGCGCATCGCGTTTCGCGGCCTGACGACCGTCCAGCCGCCATCCTTCGCAAAACGCCAGTCCGCCTCGCGATTGATGTAGACGATGCCGCGATGCTGCTGGAGTTCCGCGGGGGAGGCGGGCGTGCCATGGTCCGCCAGATAGGCGGGCGAGGCGACGAGGATGCGGCGGGTGACCGCGAGCCGCCGCGCGATCAGCCGGCTGTCGGCGACCGGCCCATGGCGGATGACAGCGTCGAAGCCATCGGCGGCAGCATCGACGAAGCGATCGTCGAGTTCGAGCGTCAGTTCGATCGCGGGGTGCTGTGCGAGGAAGCGGTAGAGCGCCGGCCCGAGGTGGAGGATGCCGAAGCCGACCGGCGCCGACAGGCGCAGCGGCCCCGCCAATGTACCGCGCCGCTCGGCGATCTCGGCGGAGGCCTGCCGAGCCTCGAACAAGATGCGCTGCGCCCGCGGCAGGAAAGTGGCGCCGTCCTGTGTCAGCGACAATTTGCGCGTCGTGCGTTGAACGAGGCTGGTGCCGAGCGAACGTTCGAGTTCGGCCAGCCTTTCGCTGATCACCGATTTGGCCTGGCCGAGCAGGCGCGCAGCGGCACTGATCGAGCCGGCCT
This sequence comes from Sphingomonas zeicaulis, assembly GCF_050433225.1. Classification (NCBI taxonomy): domain Bacteria; kingdom Pseudomonadati; phylum Pseudomonadota; class Alphaproteobacteria; order Sphingomonadales; family Sphingomonadaceae; genus Sphingomonas; species Sphingomonas zeicaulis. Next base: position 711,941 of record NZ_JBNPXQ010000001.1, read on the forward strand.
CTGCCGTTGCGACGAAAGCGGCGATGCCTTCGAACTTCATCATCGTTCGGCTTTCCCGAAAGCCAGTTTCGGCCCCCATGGGCTAGTGCGGACGGTGCATCGCGCGCAGCATGGTGTCGAGGGCATCGGTGCCCCGTACGGGGGCATCGTCATGCTACGCTCAGCCATCCTCGCCATCGCCTTGTTCACGACCGCTTTCACCGCCGCGCCCGCAGCGGCGCAGCTTGAGCCTTTTCCGCCTTCTTTCGCCGAGCGCGATATCGCGACCAACGGCACGACATTGCATGTGCGCATCGGTGGCAAGGGGCCGGCGGTGGTGCTGCTCCACGGCTATGGCGAGACCGGCGACATGTGGGCGCCGCTCGCCGCCGATCTGATGCGCGATCATACCGTGATCGTTCCGGATCTGCGGGGCCTGGGCCTCTCGGCCCGGCCGGCCGGTGGCTATGACAAGAAAACGCAGGGACGCGACGTCGCCGGGCTGCTCGACGCGCTGAAGATCGGCAAGGTCGATCTCGTCACCCACGATATCGGCAACATGGTGGGCTATGCCTTCGCGGCGGCGAACCGCGACCGGGTGACGCGCTTCGTGCTGATGGATGCGCCGCTTCCGGGCATCGGCCCGTGGGAAGAGGTTCTGAAGAACCCGCTGCTCTGGCATTTTCGCTTCGGCGGCCCGGACATGGAGCGACTGGTGGCGGGGCGCGAGCGCATCTATCTCGACCGCTTCTGGAACGAATTCTCCGCTACACCCGCGAAGTTCAGCGAGGACTCGCGCCGGCATTATGCCCGGCTTTACGCGCTGCCGGGGGCGATGCACGCCGGCTTCGCGCAATTCGCAGCGTTCGACCAGGACGCGATCGACGACAAGGCCAGTCTCGCGGCAGGCAAGCTGACCATGCCGGTGCTGGCAGTGGGGGGCGAGAAATCCTTCGGGGCGACCATGGCGGTGGTCATGCGCGCGGCGGCGACCAATGTCACCGAGGCGGTGGTCGCGGATTCCGGGCACTGGCTGATGGAGGAACAGCCCGAGGCGACGGTGAAGCTGGTGCGGGCGTTTCTGGATCGCGGCGCTTAGCGCTGTTGCCACTCCTCCCCGACGCGCAGCGCGAGGGGAGGAGTGCATTCCCGATGACGAGGGCGGCGCCTACCGGGCCAGATAGCCGCCATCGATCGCCAGCGGGTGCCCGGTGATGAAACTCGCCCGGTCCGAAGCGAGGAAGACGACGCCATCGGCGATCTCTTCGGGCCGCCCCATGCGGTTCATCGGGTGCATCTGCGCCATGAAAGCGCGCGATTCCTCGCTCAGCGCATCGCTCTCGGTCATCGGTGTGCTGATCGCGCCGGGGCAGACGCAGTTCACGCGAATGCCCTCGGCGGCATAGCGCATCGCCGCGGAACGGGTGAGGCCGACCACCGCATGCTTGCTCGCGCAGTAGCCCGGGCCGGACAGGCCGGACATGCCGGCGACCGACGAGGTGTTCACGATCGACCCTGAACCCTGCCGGCTCATGTGGCGAACCTCGGCAGCCATGCACAGCATCACGCCGCGCTGGTTGACCGCAGCGACCTTGTCGTAGAGCTCTACCGACTCCCAGGGTGTCGTAAAATCCTCCAGCGACACGCCGGCATTGTTGAAGGCGATGTCGAGCCGGCCCCATTTCTCTACGACGGCGTCGACCGCCGCGGTCACCGCAGCCTCATCGGTTACGTCGAGTGCGATTGCATAGGCCTCACCGCCGGCATCCGCGATCTTCTTTACCGTGCCCTCGGCATTCTTCAGATCGGCCACCGCCACCTTGGCGCCTTCCGCCGCGAATGCGCGCGCCGTGGCGGCACCGATGCCGCCGGCGCCGCCGGTGACGAACGCGATCTTCCCTTCCAGCAATCCTGCCATGGTCTCTCTCCCGCTCTTGTTGAAAAGGTTCAGACGATCTCGAACAGGCCGGCCGCGCCCATGCCGCCGGCGATGCACATCGAAACGACGACATGGCGGACCCCGCGCCGGCGCCCCTCGATCAGCGCATGGCCGACCAGCCGCGATCCGGTCATCCCGAACGGATGGCCGAGCGCGATGCCGCCGCCATCGACGTTGAGCTTGTCCGGATCGATGCCGAGCGTGTCGCGGCAATGGAGCGCCTGCGATGCGAACGCTTCGTTGATTTCCCACAGCCCGATGTCGGCAACGGCAAGGCCGGCGCGGTCGAGCAGCTTCGGGATCGCGAACACCGGGCCGATCCCCATTTCCTCGGGCGCGCAGGCGGCGACCTGCATGCCGCGATAGATGCCGAGGATCGGCAGCCCTTCCGCCTCCGCAATCGCGCGCGAAACCAGCACCTGGGCGGAGGCGCCGTCCGAAAGCTGGCTGGCATTGCCGGCGGTGATATGGCGGCCTTCCTTGATGACCGCGCCATCCTTGTAGACCGGCTTGAGCGCGGCGAGCCCCTCGGCCGTGGTGTCGGCGCGGATGCCTTCGTCGCGATCGAGCGTCACCGATTGGTGGCCGGCAGCGCTGCCGTCCTTCTCGAACAGCGCCTTGCTGACGTCGATCGGCACGATCTCGTCGGCGAAGCGGCCCGCCGCCTGCGCGGCCGCGGCGCGGTGTTGGCTTTCCGCCGAGAATGCATCCTGCGCTTCGCGGCTGACGCCATAGCGCTCGGCGACGATCTCGGCGGTTTCGATCATCGGCATATAGGCGTGCGGTTCGGCCGCGATCACCGCCTCGGAGCGGTTGCGATAGGTCATCGCATGCTTGTTGAGCGTCAGGCTGATCGATTCCACGCCGCCGGCCACCGCCACGTCGATATCGTCAGCGATGATCGAGCGCGCCGCGAGCGCGACGGCGGTGAGGCCGGAGCCGCATTTGCGATCGAGCGCGAAGCCGGGGACGTTGCGCAGGCCCGAGGTGGCAGCGGTCAGCCGGCCGAGATTGTAGCTCTGCGTGCCCGACTGGGTGCCGACGCCGAGGAAGATATCGTCGACACGCGCTGGATCGATCCCGGCGCGCGCGACCGCGGCGCGCACGACATGGCCCGAAAGCACCGGCGCCTCGGTGTCGTTCAGCGCGCCGCGATAGGCGCGGCCGATCCCCGTGCGCGCGGTGGAGACGATGACGGCTTCACGCATCGGCCGGCCGTCCGAAACCGATCATGTTGGTGGGGCCGAAAAAGGCCTTCATCGAGACGACCTTGCCATCCTCCCCGAACTGGAACAGGTCGATTACGTCGACGCGCATCGCGGGATCGGCGAAGGTGACGTGGAAGGCGAAGGCGGCGGTGTCGACCGCCACGCGCACCGGGCCTTCGAGCTTGAGCTTCGCGCCGGTGGTCATCGAATTGGCGTAGAAGGTGCGGATCGCGGCGTGGCCGACATGCGGCGGTGTGCCGACCGGATCCTCGACGGTGGCGTCGGGCGCGAACAGGCTGACGACCATGTCGGGATCGGCGGCGTCGAACGCCGCGACATAGGTTTCGACGGCGCGAACCATGGCTTCGGGAGCAGGCATCCTCAATCCTCCGGATAATAACGGCTGATGGTGTCGACGACGCAGGCGGGTTTCTCCGACCCTTCGAGTTCGATGGTGATGCGCACGATCGACTGGATCGCGCCCTTGATCTCTTCCACCTTCACGATCTCACCCACGCCGCGGATCCGCGACCCTTCCGGCACCGGTGCCAGGAAGCGGGTGCGATCGGTGCCGACATTCACGCCATGGCTGAACCCACGCACCTCGACGAGTTGCGGCAGGAAGGCGTTGGCGAGGCTGAGCGTGAGATAGCCATGCGCGATCGTGCGGCCGAACGGGCCGTTGGCGGCCTTTTCGGCATCGACATGGATCCATTGATGATCGTCGGTCGCGTCGGCGAAACGATCGATGCGCGGCTGGTCGATCAGCATCCATGGCGTCGGGCCGAGCTGGGTGCCCTCCGCGGTCAGCAGGTCGCGGGGCGACGTGAAGACATGCGCCTCGCTCATGCGCGCTGGCTCGAAACCGAGAGGATCTCGCCGGTCATATAGCTGGCGAGATCGCTGGCGAGGAAGATCATCACATTGGCGATCTCCCACACCTCCGCCGGCCGCCCGAACGCCTCGCGCGCGGAGAGTTCGGCGAGCAGTTCGTCGGTCGTCACTTTGGCGAGGAAGGCGTGCATCGCGATCGACGGCGCGACTGCGTTGATCCGCACGCCATGCGCCGCCGCCTCGATCGCCGAGCAGCGCGTGAACGCCATCACCCCCGCCTTGGCGGCGGCATAATGCGACTGCCCTTCCTGCGCGCGCCAGCCAAGCACCGAGGCGTTGTTGACGACGGCGCCGCCGCCGCGCTCATACATGTGCGGCAGGAAGGCGCGGCTCATCCGCATCACCGAAGTCAGGGTGACGTCGAGCACGCGGCTCCATTCCTCATCCTTCATGTCGACGACATTGGCGGTGCCGCCGAGGCCGGCATTGTTGATGAGGATATCGACATGGCCCAGCCTGGCGATCGCGGCATCCCGCAGCGCCTGTACGGCGTCCTCGCTGGTGACGTCGCAAAGCTGCATCTCCGGGCGGTGGCCGGTTTCGGCGGCGATGCGATCCGCGGCCTCGCCGAGCCGGCGTTCGTGGAAATCGCTGATCAGCACCGACGCGCCTTCCTCCGCGGCGCGCTTGGCGACCGCAAAGCCGATGCCGGTGCCGGCGGCGGCGGTGATCACCACCGTCTTGCCGGCAAGGAGGTTGCGGGGCGTGGGGTAGGGCGGAACGTTACGGCTCATGCGGCAACCTCGTCGATGATGGCGCGGGCGATCGCGTCGCGATGCGTATCGGGCGCGTCGAGCAGCGCGGCACTGCCGCGCGCGCGCTTGAAGAACAGGTGGGCGTGATGTTCCCAGGTGAAGCCGATGCCGCCATGAAGCTGGATCGCGTCGGCGGCGCAGGTGAGGAAGGCCTGGCTGCAATAGGTGCGGGCGCCCGCGGCGGCCGGCGCGAAATCTCCGCCCTCGGCGATCGCGCGCGCTGCCCAGTCTGCAGCGGAACGGGCGCTGTCGACGAGCAGCTTCATGTCGGCAAGGCGATGCTTGACCGCCTGGAAGGAGCCGATGATGCGGCCGAACTGCACGCGTTCCATCGCATAGGCGACGGTCTCCTCAAGCGAGCGCGCGGCGCCGCCGACCTGTTCGGACGCGAGCAGGCCCGCCGCCGCCAGCCAGCCCTGGCGAATGGCTTCGCCCGCGCCGATGACCATCTCGTCCGGCGCCACCTCGACGGCGTCGAAGCGGATCGTGGCGAAGGGGCGGGTGAGGTCGAGCGTGGTGACCCGCTCGATCGAGACCCCGGCGCGGTCGGCGGGAATGGCAGCGAGCGTCAGCGCGTCCCAGCCATCGCCGTCACCGTCACCATGTCGCGCGGCAACCAGCAGCAGCGAGGCGACATGGCCGAAGGCCACATAATGCGCCTCGCCCGACAGGCGGCCGTCGGTGATGCGCGGGCCGATGCCGGCGGGCAGCGCTGCGCCGGACTGTGCGCGGATCGCCAAAGTCGCGGCCTCGCCACCGGCGATGCGGCCGAGCAGCGCGGCGCGCGCGGGCCCTTCGAAGGCATGCGCGATCATGCCGCCGGCCAGCACCACACTTTCGAACCAAGGGATCGGCGCCAATGTGCGGCCGAGTTCTTCCAGTACCAGCGCCTGTTCGATCGGCCCGAGCCCAATCCCGCCATCCGCTTCGGCGATGCCGAGGCCGGTGAAGCCGAGTTCGCCGGCAAAGCCGCGCCACAGCGCCTCGTCCCAGCCGACAGCGCTGTCGACCAAGCCGCGCAACGTCTCGAACCCGGCATGGTCGCGCAGATAATCGCGCGCCGTGTCGCGGATCGCCAGTTGCTCGTCGGAGAGCGCGAGCGCCATCAGCCGGCCCCGTAGACCGGCTTGGCGGGCGCGCGGCCGGCGACCAGAGCCGCGACGACGCCGCCCACTTCTGCCGCGGTCAAGGCGCGGCCGGGATCGGGCGAGGTGGGGCCGTCGGTCCAGCCCTCGGCAATGCGGATCGTGCCGCCGAACGGCTCGAACACCTGGCCCGTGACTGACTTCGACGCCTCGCTGACCAGCCAGGCGACCAGGGGCGCGGTGTTCTCCGGCGCGTAAGGGTCGAACGCGGCATCCTGCAGCGCGGTCATCGTGTCGGCAAAGGCGGTCATCGTCATGCGCGTGCGGGCGTTGGGGGCGAGCGCGTTGGCGGTGATGCCGTAGCGCGCCAGTTCGGTCGCCTGCACCAATGTCAACGCGGCGATGCCGGCCTTGGCGGCGGCATAAGCGCTCTGGCCGACACTGCCCTGAAGCCCCGCGCCGGAGGTGGTGTTGACGATACGGGCGTCGACCGGGCGGCCGGCCTTCTGCTCGGCACGCCAATAATCGACCGCATGGCGGCTGAGGCAGAAATGCCCGCGCAGATGGACGCGGGTTACCGCATCCCATTCGTCGGGCGTCGCCGAAACGAACATGCGATCGCGCACGAAGCCGGCATTGTTGACGACCGCATGAAGGGCGCCGAACGCATCGATCGCCTTCTTCACCGTCTCGCGCGTTGCATCCCAGTCGGCGACGTCGGCGGTGTCGGCGATCGCCTCGCCGCCCGCCGCGCGGATCTCATCGACGACCTTTTCGGCGGCGCCCTTCGTTTCGCCGGCCTCGCCATGCGTGCCGACGCCCAGATCGTTGACCACCACTTTCGCGCCTTCCGCGGCGAGACCCAGCGCATAGGCGCGGCCCAGACCGCCGCCGGCGCCCGTCACGATCACCACGCGTCCGTCACACAATCCCACGCTCTATCCTCCCCTTAATTGCTTCGTGACAGCCGCACGGCACGCGCCCCGCGCGCGGGGCGCTGGCGATCGGGCTCGGGTGCGGCCAGCGGCGCGCATTCCACCAGCGCGGCGAGCGAGCGGCGGGCGAGGCGGACATATTCGCCGTCATCCTCCATCCGCCACACGACCTGCTCGGCGGTCAGCGCCTTCACCACCTTGGCCGGATTGCCCGCGATCAGGCTGCGCGGTGGCGCCTCCAGCCCGGATTTCACCAGGCTGAGCGCGGCGACGAGGCATTCGTCGCCAATGTCCGCCGTATCCAGCACGACCGCGTTTATGCCGACCAGCACGTGTCGGCCCAAGGTGCAGCCATGCAGCACCGCGCCGTGGCCGATGGTGCAGCCATAGCCGACGACGCAGTCGGTCTCGGCCGAGCTGTGCAACGTCACATTGTCCTGCACCGAGGCGTTGCCTTCGACGAGGATGCGCCCGAAATCGCCGCGCAGCGAGGCGCCGGGGCCGATATAGCAGCCGGGCCCGACGATCACGTCGCCGATCAGCGAGGCGGTCGGGTGCAGGAAGCTGCCCGGGTCGACCACCGGCACCGATCCCTCGAAGGCAAAGGCCGGCATCAGCCGAGCCGTTCGATGATGGTGACGTTGGCCTGCCCGCCGCCCTCGCACATCGTCTGCAGACCATAGCGGCCGCCGGTGCGCTCGAGCGCGTTGAGCAATGTCGTCATCAGCCGCGCGCCGGTGGCGCCGATCGGATGGCCGAGCGCGATGCCGCCGCCTTGCACATTCACTTTCTCGTGCGGCACGCCCAGTTCCTGCATCCACGCCATCGGCACCGAGGCGAACGCCTCATTGCATTCGAACAGGTCGATATCGTCGATCGACATCCCCGCCTTCGCCAACGCATGGCGCGTGGCGGGGATCGGGCCGGTCAGCATCCAGATCGGGTTGTCGGCACGGATGGAGAGGTGATGGATGCGCGCGCGCGGCGTCAGCCCATGCGCCTTCACCGCCGCCTCGCCGGCGATCAGCAGCGCCGCCGCACCATCGCAATTCTGGCTGGAGATGCCGGCGGTGATGATCCCGCCTTCGCGCACCGGCTTGAGCTGTGCCAAGCCCTCCGGCGAGGTTGTCGGGCGGATCGTCTCGTCATGCGCGAGCCCTTCGAGCGGCGCGATCTCGCCGGCGAACCAGCCTTTGTCGGTCGCCGCCTGGGCGCGGGCGTGGGAGGCGGTGGCGAATGACTCCATCGCCTCGCGGCTGATCTGCCACTTCTCCGCAATCATCTCGGCGGACTTGATCTGGTTGATCTCCTCGGTGCCGTAGCGCGCGTCCCACCCCTTCGATCCGATGAACGGGCTGTCGAAGCCATAGGTCTGGCCGGCGAACATCGCCGCCGAGATCGGGATCGCGTTCATCGCCTGGCTGCCGCCGGCGACAACGAGATCCTGCGTGCCGCTCATCACCCCCTGCGCGGCGAAATGGATCGCCTGTTGCGAGGAGCCGCATTGCCGGTCGATCGTCACGCCCGGCACATGTTCGGGCAGGCCCGCGACCAGCCATGCGGTGCGGCCGATATCGCCCGCCTGCGGCCCGATCGTGTCGCAGCAGCCCCAGATCACATCGTCGACCGCGGCCGGATCGATGCCGGTGCGCGACATCAAGGTCTTGAGCGGATGCGCGGCGAGATCGGCGGGGTGGACGGCGGCGAGGCTGCCCTTCTTGCGGCCGGTGGGCGCACGGACAGCGTCGACGATATAGGCCTCAGCCATGGTGCAGCTCGCTTTCGAAGGTCGTGTCGGGGCCGATCGCCATGCCGCCGCCGATCACGGCGTCCTCGATCCGGCGTTGATGAAAGGCGCGGTCACCCCAGGCACCGGCGAGCGCCCAGCAGCGCTTCATCCAGAAATGGAGATCGACCTCATAGGTATAGCCCATCGCGCCATGAACCTGGATCGCGGTCTCGGCGCTCAGCATCGCGGCGTCGGTTGCGGCGATCTTGGCATGGCTGATCTGGACGGGCGCGCGAGCGTGGCCGGCCTCGGCGGCATAGGCCGCGCGCCACAGCACGGGCTTGGCGAACTCCAGCTTCACCGCGACCGTCGCGAGATGATGCTTCACCGCCTGGAAGCCGCCGATCGGCTGGCCGAACTGTTCGCGCGTTTTCGCATAGTCGGTCGCAAGGTCGAGCATGCGTTCGGCAGCGCCGACGAGCTGCGCGGCGGCGATCAGCGCGGCGCGGTCTAGCAGACGATCGTCGGGCTCGACCGCGACGGGGGCGAACAGCCGGCGCAGCGGATCGACGCTTCCCAGCGGCTGTGGCTCAGGCGCAGCCAGCGCGGCGCCACCGCCGTACAGAGTATCCGCCTGATCGAGATCGGCGATCCACGGATTGATGGGATGCGCCAGCGCCACCTTCAGTGCGCCTGCGGCGATCTGCTGGCGCTGCGCGGCATGGAGCAAGGGCGCTGCGACCAGCGCGGTATCCGCCACCGGTTCGGAGACATCGGCGCGGCCCAGTTCGACTGCCACCAGCACCGCTTCGACCAGCCCGAGGCCGAGGCCGCCATCGGCCTCGGACACCAGCAGCCCGGTAAGCCCCATGCCGACGAGGCCGTGCCACAGCGTTGCATCGCGATTGCCCTCGGCATCGAGGCGGCGAAGCGTCTCGGGGCCATGTTCGCCGGCCAGATAGTCACGCACGGCGTCGCGCAGTTCGCGCTGGTCGTCGGTCAGGCGAAAATCCATGTCGGCCTCCCTCAGCGCGGCAGGCCGAGCAGGCGCTCGGCGATGATGTTGCGCTGGATCTCATTGGATCCGGCGTAGATCGGGCCGGAGAGCGAGAAGATATAACCTTCCAGCCATGCATTCTCGGTGCCGTCAGGCAATGTCCGGAGTTCGGACGCCGCGCCGAGTAGGCTCATCGCCGCGCGGTTGGCGGCGCGATCCAACTCGGACCAGAAGATCTTGTTGAGGCTCGCCTCGGCGCCGATGTGCGCGCCCGCGATCACCTGCGAGGCGACCGCATAGGTGTTGAGCGCATAGGCTTCCGCATCCATCCACGCCTGCAGCACCGCCTCATGCGCCTGCGGCGAGGCAATGGCGGCGTGGCGGCGATACAGCTCCACCAGCCGCTTCGTCATCGCCTGGAAGCGGGCGGGGGAGCGCAGCATCAGCCCGCGCTCGAAGCCAGCGGTCGCCATCGCCACGTTCCAGCCTTCGCCTTCGCCGGCGATGCGGTTGGCGACCGGCACGCGCACCTCGTCGAAGAAGAGTTCGGCGAAGCCCGGCTCACCATGAAGCTGGCGGATCGGCCGGCGGGTGACGCCCGGCGCGTCGAGATCGAACAATATGAAGGACAGGCCCTTGTGCCGCTTCGAGTCCGGATCGGTGCGGAACAGGCCGAAACCCCAGTCGGCGAAGGAGGCGCGGCTCGACCATGTCTTCTGGCCCGAGATCACATAATGATCGCCGTCGCGCACCGCGCGGCTGCGGATCGCCGCCATGTCGGACCCGGCATTGGGCTCGGACCAGGCCTGCGCCCACATCACCTCGCCCTTCGCCATCGGCGTCAGGAAGCGGGCCTTCTGTTCGTCGCTGCCATATTCCATGATCGTCGGGCCGAGCAGGAAGATGCCGTTCTGATTGGCGCGTAGCGGGGCGCCGGCACCCCAATATTCTTCCTCGAAGATCAGCCAGCGGATCAGATCCAGCCCGCGCCCGCCATAGGCTTCCGGCCAGGTGACCATGCCCCAGTTGCCGCTGGCGAGTTCGCGTTCCCAGCCGACATGCTGGTCATAGCCTTCGCGGCCTTCCAAGGTCTTGAGCGGTGCGGCCGGCACATGCGCGCGCATCCAGGCGCGGACTTCGGCGCGGAACGCGCATTGTTCGTCGGTGTAGGCGAGGTCCATGTCAGAAGGTCGCCGCCTTGCCGGTTTCGACGAAGGCGTCGCGCGCCTTCTGCGAATCCTCGTGCATGTACATTTCGAGCGTGAAGCCCTGTTCCCAGCGATAGCCGCGATCGACGTCGCGCGGTTCGAGGCCGTTGAGCGCCTCCTTGGCGATCACCAGCGCCTTGCGGCTCTTGCCGGCGATCTTGCCGCAGAAGGCGCGGGCCTCGTCGAGCAGCGCATCACGCGGAACGACGGCCTCCACCGCACCCAGCCGATAGGCCTCGGCGGCGGGGATGTTGCCGCCGGTGAAGAAGGCCGCGCGCACCTTGTGCAGCGGCAGCATACGGGACAGGTGGCTGGCGCCGCCCATCGCGCCGCGATCGACCTCGGGCAGCGAGAAATAGGCGTCGTCTGCGGCGATGATCGTGTCCGACGCGCCGCAGATGCCGATGCCGCCGCCGATCACGAATTTGTGGACGGCGACCACCACCGGCACCTCGCAATCGCGGATCGCCTTGAAGGTCAGGTAATTGCCGCGGTTGAGCGAGGTGATCCGCTTCGGATGCGCCTGCATCTCCTTGATGTCGACGCCGCCGCAGAAGCCGCGGCCCTCGGCGCGGATCAGCACGACATTGACGTCGGGATTGCTGCCGGCCGCATGGATCATTGCGGGGATGGAATTCCAGGTTGCGCTATCGAACGCGTTGACCGGGGGCACGTCGAAGACGATCTCGGCGATGCGATCGCTGATCGTGGTGGTGATCGGCATCAGAGCACTCCGGCCGGGGTGGGGGCAGGCGAGGGGGCGAGTGCCGCCAGCCGCTCGCGTGCCTGGATGACGATGGACTGGATCAGTTCGGTACAGCTCGGCAGGTCGCCGAGGCGGCCGGCGACGACACCGGTCGCCATCAGCCCGCCATCGGCGTCGCCATCCACCACCGCGCGCTGGATCAGCATCGGTGCGGCGGCGGCCATCATCGCCTGCGGCAGGCTGAGCCCGCCATGGCTGGTCATGCCCTTCGCCGCTGCGAGCAGTTCGCCATAAGAGGCGCCGCTCTGCTTCTTCATTTGCATGCCGCTTTCGACCGCACGGCGCCAAAGCCCCATGCCCGAAGACCGTTCGATACGATCGAGCGCGGCGTTGCGGATCATGCGCTGGGGCAGGCCATCGACCTTGGTCGAAACGAGGATGTCGTCGGTGCCCGCCTTCACATAGCGCGCCTTCACATTGTCCGGCGGCGCGCTCTCGCGGGTCATCAGGAAGCGCGTGCCCATCGCGATGCCGACCGCGCCGAAGGCGAGTGCTGCCGCGAGGCCGCGGCCATCCGCGAAGCCACCCGCGGCGATCACCGGCACCTGCACCGCGTCCAGCACCTGCGGCAGCAGCACGGTGGTCGGCACCGATCCGGTGTGGCCGCCGCCTTCGCCGCCCTGCACGGTGACCGCGTCGACGCCGAGTTGCACCATCTTCTGCGCATGTTTCACCGCGCCGACGGTGGGCATGCAGAGGATGCCGGCTTGCTTGAAGCGCGCGATCATCTTCGCGTCCGGCCCGCGACCGAAGCTCACCGCGCGGACCTGCGCGGCATGTTCGACGATGATGTCGACGATCTCGGCGGCGCCGGGCTGGAAGCTGTGGAAATTGACGCCGAACGGCTGCTCCGTGCCGGCGCGCACCGCCTCGATCGCCGCGCGCGCCTCGGCTGGCTGCATCACCGCAGCGGCGAGGAAGCCGAAGGCGCCGGCGTTGGAGGTGGCGATGACCAGCGGCGGCGTCGCGACCCAGCCCATCGCGGTCTGGACGATCGGATAGCGGCAGCCGAGCAGCCGGGTCAGCGGGGTTTCGAGAGCGTCCGCCATCGGCTCACTTCTTCACGATCACGGAGGAGCCGTGGCCGAACAGCCCTTGGTTGGCGGTGATGCCCACCTTGGCACCCTCGACCTGCCGCTCGCCCGCGCGACCCTGCAACTGCCAGCTCAGTTCGCAAACCTGCGCGATCGCCTGTGCCGGCACCGCTTCCCCGAAACAGGCGAGCCCGCCCGACGGGTTGACCGGGATCCGTCCGCCGACGCGCGTCGCGCCCTCACGGGTGAGCGCCGCGGCATCGCCGCGCGCGCAAAGCTGCAGATCCTCGATCCAGTCCAGCTCCAGCGCGGTCGACAGGTCATAGACCTCGGCCACCGAGATATCCTCGGGGCCGATGCCGGCTTCGGCATAGGCCTTCTGCGGCAGCGCGGCGCGGAAGCTGCGTGCGTCGGCGGCGACCGCGCTGTCGGTGGCGAGATCGGGCATCTCGACGATCGCCGAGGCGAAGGTTGGTGTCACCGTGGAGATCGCGGCGACGCGCGGCGCGTCGCCCTTGCCGATGCGGCGGGCATAATCGAGGCTGGAGACGATCAGCGCGGCGCCGCCGTCCGAAGTCGCGCAGATGTCCATGAGCCGCAGCGGATCGGCGACCATCGCCGAGCCCGCGACATCCTCCATGCTGAACGCCTTGCGATAGCGCGCCTTGGGGTTGGCGAGGCCGTGCGCGGCGTTCTTCACCTTCACCCGCGCGAAATCCTCCTGGGTGTCGCCATAAATCTCCATCCGCCGCCGTGCGTAGAGCGCGAAATAGGTCGGGTTGGTGATGCCGACGCGGAAGCGCACCCAATCGGGGTCGTCCGGGCGATCACCTTTCGCCGGGGCGAGGAAGCCTTTGGGGGTGGTGTCGGCCCCGATCACCAGCGCGACATCTGCCTGGCCGCTGAGTATCTTGGCGCGTGCCGCTGCCAGCGCCTGCGAGCCGCTGGCGCAGGCGGCATAGCTGGTGTTGACTTCCGCCCCCTGCCAGCCCAGCGCCTGCGCGAAGGTGGCGCCGGCGACATAGCCGGGATAGCCGCAGCGCATCGTCGCCGCGCCCGAGACGAACTGCACGTCGCGCCACTCGATGCCGGCCTCCGCCAGCGCTTCCTGCGCGGCGGATACGCCATAGCTGACGAAGTTGCGGCCCCATTTGCCCCACGGGTGCATACCCGCACCCAGGATCGCGATCTCGCCGCTCATGACCGCGCCTCCATCGGCTTCCATTTCCAGACGAGCTTGCCCTCGGGCGCGGTGCGATCGGGGATGGTTTCGACCACCAACTCCATCGCCAGCCCGGCCTTCAGCGCCTCGACGCCGACGCCCTCGACGACCTGGCCGAGCACGATCATCTTCTCGCGCTCAAGCTCCACCGCGGCGATCGCATAAGGCACGAACGGCTCGGCCGCGATATAGGGCTCGGGCGGCGTGTAGCAGGCGTTGGTGAAGGACCAGAGCGTGCCCGTGCGGGAGAGTTCGACCGTCTCGAACTGGGTGCTCTCGCACGCCGGGTTGCGGCAATACTCGTCCTGCTTGGGGAAATAATAGCTGCCGCACGCCGAACATCGTGTGCCGATCAGGTGCGGCGTTTCGCCGGTGGTGAACCAGCCTTCGAGAACGGGTTGCGGGTCGCTCATGCGCGCCTCCCCGCAGGATTGTCCTTGAACACGGCGGCGCGCATGTTCTTCGGATCGAGCCGCGCGATGATCGCCAGCGCCTCCGCATCGGGCGCGGGCGTATCCCCCAGATCGTCAGGCCGGATCAGCGCGAAGCCGGTCGCTTCCTGCACCTCTTCGAACGACACGCCCGGGTGGAGCGAGCGCACCCGCGCTGCGTGATCGGGCCCCTCGAAATCGAGCACGCACAGATTGGTGACGACGCGGCGGATATCGACAGCGCTGTCGTTCATGCCCGTCTGCCAGCGCGCCGGATTATAGCCGACGCCGCCGACGATATCGACTTCGCCTTCCACGAACACGCGCTTCGAATGATTGGGCACGAACATCGAATTGATGTGGTTGGCGCTGTTGCCGGGCAGGCCGCGCATGCCGAGCATCGCGATCTTGGGCCTCGCATAATCGCCGACGCCCGAAAGGTTGGTCTGGCCCCAGCGGTCGATCTGCAGCGGGCCGATGATCACATGGCGCTTGCCCGACCAGACGATGTCGAACACCCGCGCGTAAGACATATAGCCCGAGAGCGGCGGCGGCGCGGCGCGGGGCCCGAGCGGGATCGGATCCTCGATCAGATAGGCCTCGCCATCGGTCATCATCAGTTCGGGGCTGTGGGTCAGCTTGGCGAGCCCGGCGCCGAGGCGCGGCAAGGTGCCGATGCCGGAGGCGAGCACTTCGCCATTGCCGCGAAACGCGTCCGCGCAGGCGTTGATGGCGAGTTCCGCCAAAGTATAGTCGGTAGTCATGCCCTGATCCTCAGAAGACCGGCAGGGGCAAAGCGGCGATCGCCGCCGCGCCGCCGACCCGGTCGACATAGCCGGCCTCATCCTCGCCGATGATGTCGCGGCGATAGGCGGCCCAGCCGCCCTCGGCGTCGGCCGCGGCCGCATAGGCCTTCATCGCCTTGAAATCCCAGCCATGGTGGGGCGGGTTGGTGGTGGGATGCGCACCGAAGCGCGTCTCGATCACCCCGCTCACGAAGCAGCGTTCGTAGAGATTGTCCTTCGCGCTGGCGCCGTCGAGCACCAGCGTATCGACCACCTCGTCGGCGCTGACGAAGCAGCGGTCGGCGGCGCGCGCGAAATGCTCGTCGAAGAAAGGATCGGGGCCCTGCGTCAGCGTGTTGCCCATCCGGTCCGCCTTCGTCGCGTGGAGCAGTGCGGCGTCGAGCTTCAGCGCCGGCATCGCCAGCAGCACCTCACCATCGTCATAGGGCGAGGCGACCGTCCGGAAATCCGGATTGGCGGTGAGCACGTCGGAGCCGAGGCCGGTGCGCGTGGGCAGGAAGGGCACGCGCATCGCGGCGGCGCGCAGCCCCCATTGCAGCAGACCTTCGTCAAGCTCGCGAGCATCGACCGCGCCCGCCTGCCGGGCCTGCCGGAAGAAGGGATCCGCCGGAATCGCGTCCATCGAGACGAAGCCATAGACCAGCTTGCGGATCTTGCCCGCCGCCAGCAGCATGCCGATCTCGGGGCCGCCATAAGCGACGACGGTCAGATCCTTGAGGTCGCTGCGCAGGATCGCGCGGACCAGCGCCATCGGCTTGCGCCGCGGGCCCCATCCGCCGATGCCGATGGTCATCCCGTCGGCAAGCTGGGCGACCATCGCCTCGGCCGAAATCCTCTTGTCCAATCCAGCGCTCATCCGCCGAAATCCCATTTGTGGCCCCACAGATCTTCCTTGATCGTGAAGGTCGGCGTCACTTTGGTCCAATCATCAGTCTGTTCACCGCCACAGCCGAATTCGATGTCGAAACCGGTTGGACTGCGCATGTAAAAGCTGATCATCTTGTCGTTGGTGTGCCGCCCGAGCGTCGACGAGATGTGGACGCCGGCGGCAAGCGCGCGGTCCAGCGCCATGCCGACATCGTCGATCGTCGGCACCTCCACCATCGTGTGGATCAGGCCGGTCGGAGCGGGGAATTCACCCACCGCCACGGTGTGATGGCGCGGCCCGGCGGCGTGCATGAAGCTCATGCCCAGGCCCTGTTCGGGGGCGCCCGGGAAATGGACGCGCATCTCGTCGCTGTCACCGAAGCCCAGCAGATCCTTGTAGAAGCTGCGGGTGGCATCATAGCAGGTCGTGGGCAGCACGACATGGCCGAAGCCCATTTCCCCGGTGATGAAGGCGGGCACCCCCACCGGCGACACGAAGGGCGTGCCGGCGACGATATTGCCCCACACCAGTTCGATCGCGTTGCCGGACGGATCGTCCAGCGTCACATAGCCGCGCACGTGGCGCAGCTTCGCGCCGGCGGCGTTCCCCTCGGTGATCGCGATGCCGGCACCGCGCAGCCGATCGATCACCTGCTGCCATGCGGCTTCGCTCGGGCATTCCAGCCCGGCGCACAGATAGCGTTCCTGATCGCCCTTCTCGATGCGGAACCGCCAGGGGCGGCCATCGAGCCTGAGCAGCAATGCCGCGTCATCCGAACCCGGTGCGACGGCGGCGCCGACCACCTCTTCTCCGAAGCGTCTCCACGCTTCGAGGTCCCGCGATTCGACGCGGATATAGGCGAGAGATCTTACCCCCATAGTGCCCAGCGTCCCTCCCCTGAAATCTGCTTTGCGTTGACCCACACCTATCGGCACGTCTGATGCCTTTCAAGCGGTTCACGTGAAAAAATACGCAATCTGATACGCACATCGTTATTGGAAACGTGTTTTTGCTGCGCGACGCGAAGAATGATCGCGGTTATGGCCTTGCCAGCTGTGGCATGCGCGGACTAATCTCGCCGCAAGGCGGAACAACCGTCGGGAAGGGAGAGGGTATGGACGCCGGAACCATGAGGATGGTCAGGGTGCACGGGCCGGGGGCGGTTTCGCTCGACGATGTCGCGATTCCCCGCTGTGGCCCCACCGACGTTCTGGTGCGGGTGGCGCGCTGCGGGCTGTGCGGATCCGATCTTGGCTATATTGAAACCGGCGGCGTCGCCGCGCCGGCGACCGAGCCGTTCGGCATCGGTCATGAACTGGCCGGCACGATCGAAGCGGTGGGATCGGCGGTGCAGGGCATCGCGACCGGCACGCGCGTAATCGTCAACCCTATGGGGGATGGTAACGGCATCGGCGCCGGTGTGCCCGAGGGCGCGTTCGCGCCCCTGCTCCGCGTTGCCAATGCCACGACCGGCGGCAGCATCCATCCGATCCCCGATCATGTCGGCTGGGATGCGGCGGCGCTGGCCGAACCGCTCGCGGTCGCGCTGCACGCGGTGCGGCGGGGTGGCGCGACGCGGGGGGACAAGGTGGCGGTCTATGGCGCCGGGCCGATCGGGCTCGGCATCATCTTCTTCCTCAAGCGCATGGGCGTGGGCCATGTCGCGGCGGTGGATCTCTCCGCCGGCCGGCTGGAGCGCGCCGCGCGGCTGGGAGCCGATCTCTGTGTCGATGCCTCGCGGGACGATATCGCCGGGGCGCTGGGCGATGCGCATGGCCGCGCCGACCTGTTCGGCTGGCCGACCGTGGGCACGAACCTGTTCTACGAGGCGGCGGGCGGCCCGGCGGTGCTGCCCGGCATCGTCGGGCTCGCACCCTTCCATGCGCGGGTGGTGATGGTGGCCGTCCACCACGCGCCGCTCGCGATCGACTGGAAGATGGCGCTGGGCAAGGAGATGAGCTTCATCACCTCGATGGCCTATCCGGACGAGTTTCCGGAAGTGATCGCAGCACTTTCCGAACCCGGCTTCGATGCCGATGCCTTCATCAGCCATCGCGTGCCGCTCAGCCGGTTCGGCGATGCGCTCGCCGCCGCGCGCGACCGCGCCGGATCGGCCAAGATCATGGTGACTTGCGATGCCTGACGCGATCCATATCGACGACCTCGCCGAACCGCGCCTGACCGACCGTCAGCGCGCTGCCATCGCGGGGGCGCCGCCGGTGCGCTTCGATGTCGAATCGGTGCTGGCGGCGGCGCGCGGCACCACCGGCCTCGACGATTTCGGCGCCGATGATTTTCGCCAGCGGCTCGGCCTGTGGCTCGACAGTTTCGATGCCGATGCCGACCTGACCGACCTCGGCCGAGCGACGCTGTTCGGCGAATGCGTGCGCTATGCCTCCACCCGGCTGCGGCTTGAGGATCTGCTGCGCCGCCACCCCGAGATCGGGCGGATCGCGATCGACCGGCCGATCATGGTCGCCGGGCTGCCGCGATCGGGCACGACGCACCTCGTCAACATCCTTGCCGCCGACCCGCGGCTGCGCTCGACGCCCTTGTGGGAGACGATGGAGCCGATCCCGGCGCCGGAGGATCAGGGCACGCCCGATCCCCGCTATGTTCGCACCGCGGCGATGTGGGGCGCGTTCGAGGAGACGCTGCCGCTGATGCCGGCGATGCATGAAATGGCGCCCGAGCATGTCCATGAGGATATCGAACTGCAGGGGCCGGACTTCTCCTCCTACCTGCCCGAATGGCTGAGCCGGCCGACGGCGTGGCGGGATCATTATCTGAACACCGATCAGACCCCGCATTATGCCTATGCCAAGCGGATGATGCAGGCGCTGACCTGGCTGAAGGGGCCGCGCCGCTGGGTGGTGAAATCGCCGCCGCACATGGAAAATCTGCCGGCGCTGATCGCGGTGCATCCAACCGCGATCGTGCCGATCACGCATCGCGATCCGGTGGCGGTGCTGCAATCGGCGATCACGATGATCGCCTATGGCGACCGCATCCGCCGCAAGCGGCAGGATCTGCCCGCGCTCGCCGCCTGGTGGATCGACCGCATCGAGGCGCTGTTGCGCCGCTGCGTGCGGGATCGGGATGCGATCCCGGCGGCGCAATCGATCGACATCCTTTTTCACGAATATATGGCCGACCAGAAGCGGACGGTGGCGCGCGTCTATGCGATGGCCGGGCTGGAGATGACGCCGGAGGCGGAGGCACGGATCGATGCCTTCCTCACCGCCAACCCGCGCAATAAGCATGGCCGCGTCGTCTATGACCTGATCGGCGATTTCGGCATCGACATCGGTGCGCTGCGCGAGCGCTTCGGCTTCTATTATGATCGCTTCCCGGTCGCGCGCGAGCCGGTGGCAGGGGAACGGCTGTGAGTGGCGCCGACCGGCTGCTCTCGGGCCGCGCGTTCGAGGATTATCTCGAAACCATTCGCATCGCCGCGCGGATGATCGATCGGTTCGGCGACGAGGTGGACGATCTCGATCGCGCCGAATGGTATCGCTTCGTCACGCGGTTGATGCGGAACGGCTTCGAGCGTTTCGTCGAGAATTGCGAACCCGAACGGCCACGGCTGCGCGACACGCCGTGGCGGCAGGCGATCAACTTCCAGTCGCCCGATCAGGATCATCTCCTCGCCGAATTCATCGACGGGCGTCGCGATTATCGCATCACCGGCAATCGCGGCACGATCCCCTATTTCGTGATCGCAAGCTGGCGCGCGCCGCAGCCGGCGGCACCCGGCGAACAGGATTGGGCGGGGCCGGGCGAGGCGGGACTGGCCGACTTCGATCCCGCAACCCTGACCACCACCGGCTTCCTCCAGAGCGATGCGATCCGCTTCGCTGCCAATGGTGATTTCGAGATCATCGTCTCGCAGCACAAGCCGGCGGGTGACGTCGCATGGTTGCCCATCACCGAGGATTGCGTCGGGCTGCTCGTCCGCACCGTCTATCATCTGCGCGAGGAAACGATCGCGCCGGTGATGCGCATCGAGCGGCTGGACGGTGCCGAGCCCCGCCCGATCCGGCCCGCCGATATGGCGGACGGGCTGGCGAAGTCGGCGCAGGTGGTGCTGGCCTATGCCGCGCTGGTGCGGCGCTGGTGGCAGGACAATCTGGGGCAGCGCCCCAACCGCATCCGCTTCAGCCGCGCGGTCTATCTCTCCAACGGCGGCGTGCCCGATCGCCATCATGGCTTCGGCACCTGGGAATGCGGCGCGGACGACGCGCTGGCGATCCGCTTCACGCCGACGCCCTGCGATTACTGGATCTTCCAGCTCTGCAACATCTGGCAGGAAAATCTCGACAATTATGAGGATGGCGGCGGCCATGTGCAGAGATATCGCGCCATAGCCGAGCCCGACGGGTCGATCCTCATCACCATCGCGGCGCATGATCCCGGCATCGGCGGCAATCATGTCGATCCCTATGGCCATCGCCATGGCGGGATGAGCCTGCGGCTGATCAAGACAGAGGGCGAGCCACCGCCAGTGCGCCTGTGGCGCGTGCCACTGGCCGACCTCACCGCCAAAGGCCGGGCACTGCTCGACACGGCCGCGCCGATCGAGAGCGGCGAAATCACCGATTGAGGGGGCAAGAGGATGGGCTGGAGCGATCTCAGCTATAATTATGCCGGCGCGCATGTGCTGGTGACCGGCGGCACGAGCGGCATCGGCGCCGAAATCGCGCGCAACTATGTCGAGGCGGGCGCGACGGTGACGATCACCGGCACGCGCGGCGACTCCGCCGACTATGACGAGGATCTGTCCGCCTATCGCTACCTCCGGCTCGACGTGGAGGATCGCGACCAGATCGCCGCGGTCGCCGCCGCGCAGGCCGAGCTGGACATCCTCGTCAATAATGCCGGATTGGCGCTGGGATCGATCGGGCTCGACGAGTGGGATCCGGCGATCTTCGAACGCTCGCTGGCGATGCACCTGACCGCCGCCTATCGCATGGCGCATGGCTGCCGCGGCGCGCTGGCGCAGAGCCGGCGCGCGGGCGGCGCGTCGGTGATCGGCATCGCCTCGATGACCTCTTTTTTCGGCATCGGCATGATCCCCGGCTATGGCGCTGCGAAGACCGGGCTGGTGGGGCTGACCCGCGTGCTCGCGGTGGAATGGGCGCAACAGCGCATCCGCGTGAATGCGGTCGCCGCCGGGCTGACCCGCAGCAAAATGACCGCCGGCACCTTCGATGAAATCGAGTGGACCGGGCCGACCTTGGCGCGCACCCCGATCGGTCGGCTGGGCGAGCCCGCCGACATTGCCGGCGCGGTGCTGTTCCTCACCAGCTCGGCAGCATCGTGGATCACGGGGCAGGTGCTGCCGATCGATGGCGGCTTCACGGTGTCCGGCTGATGGGCATCGCGACGATCGACCATGTCAATGTGCGTACGCCGAACCCGGCGCGCGCGATCGCCTTCTACCGAGACGTGCTCGGCATGCGCTTCCAGCCTTTTCCCGGATATGAGGATGGCGTGCGCGGCGGTTGGATGCTGGACGATGGCGGCCATGCAGCGGTGCATATCGGCTCGGCGGCGCTCGCTTATCCGAGCGACGATGCGGTGCCCTGGCAGGCCGGAGCAGCGCAGGGCGCGCTGCACCATGTCGCGCTCGCCTGTACCGATCGCGATCGGATGGAGGCGCGGCTTGCCGCCCAGGGCGTCGGCTGGACGGCGAACCGCATCGACGCGGTGGAACTGACCCAGCTCTTTGTCGTCGATCCCGACGGCGTCCTGCTTGAGCTCAACTTCCATGAGCCCTGACGCGCTGATCCTTTCGGCGGGTACGGTGCAGGCCGTGCCCTTCCTCGATCGGCTGGCACCGGCGCGCGCCGCCGGCTTCGCCGGCGTTTCGATGTTCGCCGCCGATATGGAGACGCTGGCTGGGCAGGGTGTCGATGCCGCCGAGGTGCGGATGCGCGTCGCCGATGCCGGGCTGTTCATCCATGAAGTGGAGATCGTCGGCAACTGGCTGCCCGGCACGCCGACCAAGCCCAATCCGGGGTGGCTGGAGGCGTTGCTTCAGCGCACTACCGCCGCGCATGTGATCGCCATCGCCGGGGCGGTCGGCGCGCGGGGCATCACTGTCGCCGAACTGCGCGGCGTCGCATGCCCGCCGGATGAAGCGGCGCAGGCATTCGCGGCGCTGTGCGACCGCGCGGCGGATGTCGGGCTGCACGTCGCGCTGGAATTCGTGCCGACCGGCCGCATTCCCGACCTCGCCACCGCATGGCCCATCGTCGAGGCGGCGGGGCGCGCCAATGGCGGGTTGCTGGTCGATAGCTGGCACATGTTCCGCGGCACGCCCGATCTCGGCCTGCTCGCATCGCTGCCCGCCTGGGCGATCAAGAGCATCCAGATCTGCGATGCACCGGCGGAACCCGAGGCTGATCTCGACCATGCGATGGTGCATGACCGGCTGCTGCCCGGTGAGGGGGCGCTCGATCTTGCAGGTTTCATAGTGGCGCTGCGCGAGACCGGCACGTCGGCCCCGCTGGGGGTGGAAATATTTTCGGATGCGCTCGCGGCATTGCCGATGGCGGAGATCGCCGCGCGCTGTGCCGCCGCGGCGCGGCGCATGATCGGGGAGACGATCGATGGCTGAACAACCGGGCGCTGTGGTGGTCGGAACCGGCTTCGGCCTGTTCACCCATGTCCGCGCGCTGCGCGAAGCGGGGTTCGCCGTGCGCGCGATCGTCGGGCGCAACCGCCAACGCACCGCACAGCGCGCCGCGCCGCTCGGCATTCCGCTCGCCACCGACAGTCTGGCCGAAGCGCTTGCGGACCCGGCCACCATGCTGGTGACTGTCGCGACGCCGCCGCATGCCCATTTCCCGGTAGTGATGGAGGCGATCGCCGCCGGCCGTCACATCGTCTGCGAAAAGCCGTTCGCGCGCGATCTGGCGGAGGCGCGGACGATGCGCGATGCCGCCGAGCGCGCGGGCATCATCCATATGCTCGGCGCCGAGTTCCGCTTCGATGGCGCGCAGGCGCTGCTGCGGCGGGTGGTGCAGGATGGCCTGATCGGCGCACCGCGCCAGTTTCTACGCATTTACCACCAGCCCGGGCTGCAGGATCCTGCGGAGAAGCTCAGCGACTGGTGGGAGGATGCGGGGCAGGGCGGCGGCTTCCTCGGCGCATTCGGCACCCACATGATCGACCAGATCCTCTCGACCTTGGGACCGGTCATGCGGGTCAATTGCGTGCTGCAGACATTGGCGCCCGGCCGGCCGAACATGACCGCGGACGACAGCTATGTGCTGCAGTTCGAATGCGCGGGCGGTGCGAAGGGCGCGCTGATCGCGGCGATGGCCGCGCCGGGGCCGCTGATCATGGCGACCAAGATTGTCGGCACAAAGGGCGGTGCCTGGATCCAGTCCGGCGCCGGCTTCGGCGATCCGGAGGAGGTATGGGTCAGCGATGCCGCAGGCCAGCGCCGGATCGACATGCCGTCAGAATTGGCGATGCCGCGCCCCGAGCCCTTTCCGGTCGCCGACCTGATCCAGACCGAGCAGGATCGCTGGCACACAATGGGGTTCGACGTCGCGCCTTATGCCCGGCTGTTCGCCGAGATGCGCCGCCGCATCGCGGGTGAGGCGATTACCGCGCGTGAGACCGCCGGTAGCTTCGTCGATGCGGTGCGCGGGCAGGCGGTGCTCGACGCGGCCCGTGCTTCGGCCGCGCAGGGCGCCTGGGTCGATGTGGCGCAGGACTGATCATGATCATGATGTTTCGCGAGATGAGGTGAGATGCTTCCCAACACGCTGACCATGGGCGCGCTAATCGACGAAGCCGCCGCGCGCTGGCCCGATACCGCCTTCCTGCACGACGAGGATGGCGGGACGATCAGTTTCGCCGCTTTTCGCGCCGCCACCCGCCGCGTCTCCCGCGCGCTGATCGCGCGCGGCGGCGTGCCGGGGGATCGCATCGCGATCTGGGCGCCCAACAGCGCGGGCTGGGCGATCGCGGCGGCGGGCGCGGTGCAGATCGGGTTGCACCTGATACCGCTCAACACGCGCTTCAAGGGCGCCGAGGCGGCGGACATCCTCGGGCGCGGCGGGGTGCGCTGGCTGTTCAGCGTGCGCAACTTCCTCGGCTTCGACTATGGCGCGATGCTGGCGGGGCGCGATCTGCCACGGCTCGAAGAGACCGTCTTCCTCGATGACGGCTTCGACGCGTGGCTGGCGGCCGGCGACCCGGTCGACGATGCCGCAGTCGATGCGCGCATCGCGGCGGTCGCGCCCGACGATGTCGCGGACATACTGTTCACCTCGGGCACCACCGGCCGGCCCAAGGGGGCGATGAGCAGCCACATGCAGAACCTGCGCACCTTCCAGGCGTGGAGCGATGCGGTGGGGCTGCGCGAGGGCGATCGCTATCTGGTGGTCAATCCCTTCTTCCACACCTTCGGCTACAAGGCGGGCTGGATCGCGGCGCTGCTGCAGGGTGCGACCGTTTATCCGATGGCGATGTTCGACGCTGCGACCGCGCTTCGCCGCATCGCCGAGGACAGGATCAGCGTGCTGCCGGGGCCGCCGACCATCTTCCAGTCGCTGCTCGACGCGCCCGAGCGTGCCGTCAGCGACATTTCCAGCCTGCGCCTGTCGGTCACCGGCGCCGCGAGCGTGCCGCCCGTGCTGATCCGGCGGATGCGCGAGGATCTCGGCATCGAGGACGTGCTGACCGCTTATGGTCTTACGGAAAGCTGCGGCTGCGTCAGCGCGACCAAGGCAGGGGATCCGGCCGAACTGGTCGCGGCAAGCTGCGGCACGCCGATCCCCGGCGTGGAGGTGCGGCTGGTCGATCCGGACGGCAGGGATGTCGCGACGGGTGAGGCGGGCGAATTGCTGGTGCGCGGGTTCAATGTGATGAAGGGCTATCTCGACGATCCCGCCGCCACCGCCGAGGCGATCGATGCCGAAGGCTGGCTGCGCACCGGCGACATCGCAACGCAGGATGCGCGCGGCTATCTGAAGATCACCGATCGCGCCAAGGACATGTTCATCTGCGGCGGCTTCAACTGCTATCCCGCCGAGATCGAGGCGCGCATCCTCGAACATCCCGAGGTCGCCCGCGTCGCCGTCGTCGGCCGGCCGCACGAGCGGCTGGGCGAGGTGGGGCATGCGGTGGTCGTCCCCAAGCCCGGCGCTGCGCAGGATGAAGTGGCCTTTCTCGCCTGGTGCCGTGACGAGATGGCGAACTACAAGGCACCGCGCACCGTGGAGTGGGTGGCGGAACTGCCGCTGAACGCCGCGGGCAAGGTGCAGCGATTCATGCTGAAATAGCCGGGGCGCGATCGCCGCGCATGACACAGGTGGTTCCATTTCCCGCCCGAACCTCTAGTCGTTGGCGTTTGATATCTGCCGGGGACCGATCGTGACTGCTGAACCCAATTCCACGGGCGCGATGCCGCGATCGTTGTTCGTCTATGCGCTGTTCTACGGCGGCATGGTCTGCATCGCCGGCGTCTTGGGCAACAAGCTGGTCTCGCTCGGCCCGATCTCGGCGCTGGGGCCGGTCATCGGCCTGGGGCCGCTGGCGGTGGAGGCGGGCATCTTCGCCTTCCTGCTGCTCGTCGCGCTGTCCAGCGCAGTCGCCGAGATCCATGGCGTGAGGGCCGCGAACCGGCTGGTGCAGATCGGCTTCCTGCCGATGATCGTGGCGATGGCGCTGATCGAGCTCGTGCTGTCGCTCCCGGCGGCTGCCAGCATGGAGGCCGAGCGCCTGGCCGCGTTCGAGACGATCCTGGGGCAGAGCGCGCGGCTGATGCTCGCCGGCCTCATCGCCTATGGCACCTCACAGACGCTCAACGTCACCGTGTTCAGCGCCCTCAAGGGGCGGGAAGGAAGCCGCCTGCTGTGGCTGCGTTCGGCGGTGGCCAGTACCCTGTCGCAGATTGTCGATACCTTGCTGTTCATCACCATCGCCTTCTACGGCGTGTTCCCGATCGGCGGCGTCATCGTCGGGCAGATGGTCACCAAGGTGGTGTTGTCGATCGTGCTGGTGCCGCTGCTGATCTACGCGTTCGTCGCACTCGGGCGGCGGCTTGACGGCAGCGTGACCGCCCGCTGAGCAGCACGCGAAAAAGCCGTTTTCACGCGCGCGCGGAAACTCTAAGGCCGCGCGCATGACGAACAGCACCATCGATCCGGCGATGCTCGCCAAGGCCGAAACGCTCACCGAGGCGCTGCCCTATATGCAGCGCTATGCGGGGCGGACTTTCGTGGTCAAATATGGCGGTCACGCCATGGGCGATCCCGAACTGGCGCGCGATTTCGCCGAGGATGTGGTGCTGCTGAAGGCGGTGGGCATCAATCCGATCGTCGTCCATGGCGGCGGCCCGCAGATCGGCGCGATGCTCAAGCGGCTCGGCGTCGAATCACAGTTCATCGGCGGCCTGCGGGTGACCGATGCGGAAACCGCGCACATCGCCGAAATGGTGCTGGCGGGGTCGATCAACAAGGAAATCGTCAACTGGATCGGCACCGCCGGTGGCCGCGCCGTGGGTATCTCCGGCAAGGATGCCGGGCTGGTCACCGCGCGCAAGGTGGGGCGGGACGAGGCGGATGCGCTGCAGGGCATCGAACGGCATGTCGATCTCGGTTTCGTCGGCGAACCGGTGGGCGTCGACCGCCGCATCCTCGATACGATGTCCGAAGCGGGCGTGATCCCGGTGATCGCACCGATCGCCAGCGGCGCGGACGGCCACACCTACAACATCAACGCCGATACGATGGCGGGCGCGATCGCCGCCGCGGTCGGGGCGTCGCGCTTCTTCCTGCTGACCGACGTCGCAGGAGTGCTCGACAAGGAGAAGAACCTCCTGACCGATCTCAACCCGGAACAGGTTGCCGTGCTGAAGGCTGACGGCACGATTTCGGGCGGCATGATCCCCAAGCTCGACACGTGCATTCACGCGGTGGAGAATGGCGTCGATGCCGCGGTCATCCTCGACGGCCGCGTGCCGCATGCGATGCTGATCGAGATCTTCACTCGCCGCGGCGCGGGCACGTTAATCCGGAAATAGGCCTGCAGACGCACAAGATTGCTGCCGCGCAACATAATCTGTGCTGACAGGGCGGGGCGCTTACATTAGTGTAAGCACCATGTCCGCCGCTGCCCCGCATCATCATCCGATCACCGTCGAACCGGCGGACATCGATTTCATGGGGCACGTCAACAATGCCCGCTATCTGGGCTGGGTGCAGGATGCGGTGATCGCCCACTGGCGCAACCTCGCGCCGGCCGAGGCGGTGGCGCAGCACCTGTGGGTCGCGCTCAAGCATGAGATCACTTACCGCAAGCCCGCCTTCCTCGACGATGAGGTGATTGCAACCGTCATCCTCGAAAAAGTGCAGGGCGCGCGTGCGTTTTACGAAACGCTGATCCGGCGCGGCGAGGAAGTGCTGGCGGAGGTGAAATCGAGCTGGTGCTGCGTCGATGCCGAAACGCTCCGCCCGGCACGGATCGCGGCGGACATCGCTGCGCGCTTTTTCGGGGACCGGACGGGGGAGCCGGCCGCGGGCTGAGGCTCCGGGCGTCGATCAGCGCGCGTTGCTGCGGTGCCTGTTCGAACGGACCTTTCCAGATCCATCGATCACCCCCGTTCGGTCGGGGCGAACGGGGGTGTCGGTCTTGTCCGGCGCTATCGCTTCGGCTTCTCGAACTTCAGCGTCATCCGATCGCTTTCGCCGATCGCCAGATATTTCTCGCGATCGACATCCTTCTTGGCGAGCGACGGCGGCAGCGTCCACACACCGTCCGGCCAATCCGCGCTGTCCTTGGGGTTGGCGTTGATTTCCGATTCATCGACCAGCTTGAAGCCGGCCTTCTCGGCGAGCGCGATCACCGTCGAGCGTTTGATGTAGCCGCTCTTCTTCTCCAGCGCGCTGTCGCGGTTCTCGGGCAGGCGGTGGTCGACCACGCCGAGCACGCCGCCGGGCTTGAGCACGCGATAGAAGGCGGCGAAATTATCGTCCGCCGCGCTGCCGCCGGTCATGATCATGTTGTGGACGTTGCGGAAGGTCAGCACCTTGTCCGCGCTGCCATCGGCGATCGCACCGGATGAGGGCGGCCAGGCGACCAGCTTGGCCTTGGCATAAGCGGCAGGCGCACCGTCGAACTTGGTCTTCAGCGCATCGAGCCCGCGCGTGCCGGGCTGAGCGGCATAATAGGCGCCCTTGCCGGCCAGATAGGGGGCGAGGATCTCGGTATACCAGCCGCCGCCGCCGGGGTTGTATTCCACCACCGTGTCGGTGGGGGCGACGCCGAAGAAGGCGAGCGTCTCGGCCGGGTGGCGATATTTGTCGCGCGCCCGGTTGGCTTCGCTGCGGTTGGAGCCTGCGATGGCCGTGGCCAGCGCCTGCGCATCGGTGCCCGGCGCCTTCGTCTCGCTCGCCAGGATCGCAGCGCCGCTGCCCGCAGTTACCACCAGCAGCGCAGCCGCTGCCAGCAAAGCATTCCGCATCATCACTCTCCACCCATGTTTTTGTCGGCGCGGGGACTTTCGCCCCCTTGTCTGCAACCTATCTGGAAGATGCGAGGAAAGACAAGTCGAAGGCGGGGTAATTTGCAGACGGAATTGTGGGCGCTTAGCGGCATCGCCGCGGCGGTGGCGGGCATTGCGGCCTTTGCCGACCGTCGTCGGCTGACACGTGAGGATCTCGATCGTGTAGGCGTTATGCCTTGGCCGGGCGTGCTGGTGGCCGCGATGCTGACGGCGATCGTCGCGGCAGCACTGGCGGTAAGAGGGTAGAAAAGGAAAGCCCTCTCCCCCGCGGGGGAGAGGGAGCAGAGGCCGTTAAAACGCGGCGCGCAATGTCACCTGGAACAGCGGGCCGGACTTCTCGCGTTCGATCTCATATTCGTCGAGTTCGCCCGCGGCGCGGTTGGCGAGGATCTCGTCGAGCGAATCCCCGTCATATTTGCGGAAGTCTTCCTTCTTCTGGCGGTCGAGCAGGTTCTGCACCGATCCGCGCAGCACGAAATTCTTGCCGATGCGCTTTTCGACGAACAATTCGAGGTCGGGATCGTATCGCAGGTCGATCGTCTCGTCGAAATTATACTCGCGCGCCTTGCTGCGGCCGGAAATGGTGGCGCCGAAGCTGGCGTCGATCGTCCGGACCGTCTGGATGAAGCCCAGATTGTAGACGTGGTGCGGCTGGTTGTTGAAGCGTCGCTTCTCGCCCGTGAACGGGTCGGTCGTTTCGCTGTCGAGATAGGTGTAGTTCGCGAACAGGCCGGTATCGGGCAGGCCGAAGACGGTCAGCGGCGCGGAGAAATCGATCTCCATGCCCCAGGTCTGGCCATCGCCGATGTTGCGCGGCGTATAGACATTGCCGCCCATATCGCTGTCGGCGATCCGCACCAGCTCGGTCAGATCCTTGATGTCGCGGTAGAAGAAGTTGATGCCGACGATGCCGCTCATCCCCAGCCGGCGCTCATAGCCGACGTCGACACCCCAGGCGCGTTCGTTCTTGAGTGCGGGATTGCCGATCGTCACATCCTCGTCGCCCGGGCTTTCCTCTTCCTCGAAGGGCGAAAGCAGGCCGTAGTTCGGGCGGCGGACGGTGCGCGCGATCGAGGCGCGGAATTGGTCGCGCGCCGTCGGTGCGTAGCGGAGGTGCAGCGACGGGTTGAGCGTCTCCGTGTCGTAGGACGCGTCGTCGATATCCTCGCCGGTCACGTCGCGGCGGGTGACCTCGTAACGCAGGCCGGCATCGATGCTGAACGTCTTGCTCGGCTCATAGGTCAGCCGCACATAGGGGTCGTAGCGATCTTCCTTGATCTTGAACTCGCCGGCCAGAAAGTCGCCATCGTTCAGGCCGTTGCGCTCCTTGTGAAGCAGATCGACGCCCGCCTTCACCTTCAGCGGCGAATCCTTGCCGAAGGCGAGGCTGATCGTACCGGTATATTCATCGTCCTTGATGTTGAGCGTCTCTTCCTCGTCGAGTTCGAGGTCGGTCAGATCGTCCTCATTCTCGCCGACGAACACGGTCGAGGTCGAATCCTCGCGGAAGCCGGCCCAGCCCGCGGCCAGCCCGAGTTCGACGCCACCCAGCGGTACGATCGCATCCATGCCGAGCGAGTAGGTCTGCTGGTTGATCTCCTCATGCTGGACCTCGATGCCATCGAACTCCAGATCCTCGCCGGCGAGCGTCAGCGAGGTCTCGTCCTCGTCGCGATCGGTGTCGACGAAGAAGCCCGAGAAGCGGATGCGGCCGTCATCGCCGAAGCGGTGCGTCAGTTCCAGGTTGCCCGAAAGGTCGCTGCCGTCGCGGGTATCGTCCTGCAGTTCGGTATCGTCGAACTCGGGATCGTCATTGTAGGGCGCGCCGGTCGTCGGCGTGTCGCCGAAGCGGTAGGAGACCTTCTTCTTCGGGTTGCGGCGCTCCTGATAGTTCAGGCCGGCCCAGATCGTGGTGTCCTCACCGATGTTGGTCGCATAGGCGATGGCGCCCGAGGGGCGGACCTTGCCATCCTCGTTGATCAGCGCGCCGACCTTGGCGAAGCCGCCCTCGAAACTGACCGATTCCTTGGTGATGATGTTGAGCGTGCCGGCGATGCCCTCGCTCGGCTGGTCGGCCCGGGGGGCGCGGACGATCTCGATGCGCTCGACCAGTTCGGCTGGGATGCGGTCGACGAAGAAGCTGCGATCCGCCTCGCCGCCGGGCGCGCGGCGGCCGTTGATCAGCACCTGGGTGAAGCCCGGCGGCAGGCCGCGCATCTGGACGCCGTCATATTCCAGCACGTCGGACGTGAAGGTCACGCCCGGCACGCGCTTCAGCATCTCGCCCACCGAAACCGGCTCGAAGCGCTGGAAATATTCGAGGTCGTAGGAGAGCACCGGGTTGACGTCGTCGGTGCGGTTGCGGAAGCTGATCTGGCCATTGACGATGATGTCGGTGGCGCGGACCGGATCGGCCTCCTCCTGCGGCGTCTCCGCATCGGTCGGCAATTCCTGCGCGACGGCGGGCATGGCGAAGATGAGCGGCAGCGCAACGCCGCCAAGCAGCAGCAGTTTCTTGGTCACAGAATTCCCCTTTTTCCGGCAAGACACCGAAATTGACCGCCGCGGTTTGCGATGTATGAGCGGCGCGATTGAGCGGGCCAGTGGAGAATTCACGTGACGCAGACCCTACAGTTTTGTTTCAAATCGGTGACCACTGCGTTGCTTCTTTGCACCGTGGCGGCCTGTGGCGGCGGCGAAACGGCTGACAACACAGTGTCCAACATTGGGAACATGTCGGAGTCTGAGCCTGCGGCGACGCCCGCGCCGATCGTTACGGCCGAGGTCACCGCGCGCGGCGAGACCGATGTCGTCGGCACCGCTAACGCCGATGCGGCGGATGATCCCGCGGTCTGGCGCAACCCCGCCGACCCCGCGAAGAGCCTGATCGTCGCTACCGACAAGAAGGCCGGCCTCTATGTCTATGGACTGGACGGTAAGACGCGGTCCTTCATCAAGACCGGCCGGGTCAACAATGTTGATCTGCGCGCCGATGTGCCGATCGGCGGCACCAACGCTGTTCTCGTGGTGGCGAGCGACCGCAGCGACGAGGCCAACGCGAAGATCGCGCTGTTCCGGCTCGACACCGCGACCGCGAAGTTGACCGCGCTGGGCACGGTGCCGTCGATCGAGGGGGAGGCCTATGGCATGTGCCTCTATCGCGACGCTGGCGCTCTTTATGCCTTCATGGTCACCAAGGAAGGTGGCATCGGCCAGGTTGCGCTCGATCTCGCCGGCGCCAAGCCCACCGGCCGGCTGGTCCGCCGCCTGAAGGTGGGCAGCCAGGCCGAAGGCTGCGTCGTCGACGAACGCACCCAGCGCCTTTATGTCGCCGAGGAGGATGTCGGCATCTGGCGCTTCGATTCGCGGCCGACAGGGGCGGCGGAAGCGGTGTCGATCGCCAAAGTCGACAAGCAGCGTCTGTTCGACGATGTCGAGGGACTGGCGATCGCGAGCGACGGTGCCAATGGCGGCTATCTTGTCGTCTCCAGCCAGGGCGACAATGCCTACG
The DNA here is from genome assembly GCF_050433225.1 of Sphingomonas zeicaulis. Taxonomy (NCBI): domain Bacteria; kingdom Pseudomonadati; phylum Pseudomonadota; class Alphaproteobacteria; order Sphingomonadales; family Sphingomonadaceae; genus Sphingomonas; species Sphingomonas zeicaulis. The sequence goes on from NZ_JBNPXQ010000001.1 coordinate 743,834, forward strand.
CGCTTTATCGGCTGGCCGATGATTCCTATGTCGGCCGATTCCGCATCGCCAAGGGCAAGCTGGGATCGACCGAGGAGACCGACGGCATCGAGGTGATCGCCGGCGACTTCGGCCCCGATTTCCCCGGCGGCATCATGATCGCGCAGGATGGCGAGAACGCGCCGGCGGCGCAGAACTTCAAGCTCGTCGCGTGGGACGATGTGTTGAAGACGTTGAAGCTGAAGTGAAGCCAAAGGGCGGGGGCGCGCAGCCTCCGCCCGCTAGCGCTGCCGCGCCGACCGCAGCGCAGGCGACCGAGACGACGAGCGCAGGCACTGCAACCGTCGCGATCGGGGTGAGCAGGCGTCCGCCCACCGCGACCAGCACCAGCGCATGATGGATCGCCCACCATGGGCAGCAGCGCGACGCAGGGGATGGCGAGCAACGCGCCGCCACCCATCATGATCGGCTGCGCGGCAAGGCCGAGGCGCGCGCGCAGCACGCGATCGAGGAAGCCGGCAATGGGCAGGCAGCCGATGCTGGTGATCAAGGTGACGATTCCCAGCGCATGGCCGATGTCGCGCATGCCGGCGTGGAAGCGACGCTCGAGCGCCAGTGCGATCAACGGATTGAGCGCCTGCACCGCGATCATCAGGCAACCGGCGATGCCCACGAACAGGCCGATCGCCTGCCAGCGCTCACGCAGGAAGACGGGCAGCGAGCCCGCCGTTTCGGCCTCGGCCGCGGCAATCCGGCGAAGGCGAGCAGCAGCATCGCCTTGCGCCATGGCGCCATCGCGAAAGGCAGGCCGGCATCGGCGGCTTGAACGATCCCGTCGCCGAAATAGTAGCCGGCGCTGGCGCCCGCCGCCATCAGCGCGGCGAAGCAGAGGTTGGAAGCGACGCGGTGGCGCTCGGGCGCGAGATCGGGGAACAGCGAATAGACGCGTACGCAATCAAATAAGCACGTCAGCGGCTCAGCTCTGCACTGACGGCGTTCGTTCAGCAGCAGGCAGGTCAGCACGACGGCGTTGCGGTATCGCGACGTCCTTAGGTCTTTGGGCGAGCGCCCGGCATGGCTCGTCGTCCTTAGAAGTCGATCGAGGCGGAGACCTTGTAGGTGCGCGGCATGCCTTGTAGCAGCGCGCTGCCGAACGACCCGAAGGCGGACGACCAGTAGCGCTTGTCGGCGACATTATCGACGTTGAAGCGCAGGGTCAGCGGGTTCTCTGCGATCGGTACGACGTAGCGCGCGCCGAGGTCGAAGCGGGTCCAGGCGGGAATTTCCAGCGTATTCGCCGGGTTCACCATCTGCTCGCCGGTGCGCACGACGCGGCCGGTCACGGTGGCGCCGAGGAGGAAAGGCAGATCCCATTCGACATTCGCGTTGGCAAGATATTCGGGCACGCCGATCGCATCATTGCCTTCATTGAGGCCGTTCAACGTGCGGCGCAGCTTGGCATCGTTGATCGATCCGCCGGCAATGATCCGCAGGCCTTCCACCGGCTCACCGTCCACGCTGAACTCGATGCCGCGGTTGCGCTGCTGGCCGAAGATACCGAAGGTCACCGCGTCCGGATTGCCGGGGATCGGCGTCGACACGCTGTAGGCGCTCGGCCGTTCGGTCTGGAAGGCGGCCAGCGACATGTTGAAGCGGCCCAGGCTCAGCTTGCCGCCGACCTCATATTGCTTCGACTTGAAGGGCGGAAACGCCTCGCCGGGATTGGTAATGTTGGCACCGTTGGGCGCGGTATCGCCCTGGACGAGCGCCTCGATCCGGTTGGCGAAGATTGAGAGCCCTTCCATCGGTTTCACCACCACGCCGACCACCGGTGTGACCGCATCCTCATCATAGCGGCTTTCGAAGGCGCCGGTGGCGTAGGCGTAGCGCGTGACCTTGATCGTCTGCAGGCGCAGGCCGGCGGTGACGAGGATGCGATCGTCGAGGAAGCCGATCGTGTCGGAGGCGAAGGCGCTGGCCAGCCGGTTGCGCTGGATGGGGAAGGGGGCGTCCAGATCGCCGCCGGCGAAGGAACGGGCCGGGAAGGCCATCTGCGGCGTATCGTAGAGGTTGGTCGCGAAGCCCGTGCGGAAGTCATAGGCGTTGCGGTTGACCTGCCAGATATAGGATCCGCCGAAGTTGAACTCGTTGGTGATCCCGCCGGCTTCCAGCTTCACCCGCAGGCCCGCCTGCGCGGCCTCGTTGTTGTCCGTGCGCGGGATGTAGCTCGCGCTGCCGTTGGCCGCACCGGTGACGATGTCGGTCACGGTGATGCCGTCGTACACGCCTTCCTCAAACCCGTCGCGCGCGCCGAACGAGGCATAAAGCATGGCATTCTCGCTCAGATCATATTCGGCGCGGATGGTGCCGAAGATGTCGCGCAGATCGGTATAGGCAAAGGCCTGGCCATAATTATGATCGGATTTCGGCACGCGCGGGATCGCGGTGACGCCCGCGGCGAGGCTGACGGTGGGGCGCAGGTTACGCACCTTGACGCGCTGATAGGCGAGATCGACGAACAGGCGCGCATTTTCGCTGTGCCAGTCGAACGAGGCGCCGATCACCGTCGAGCGGCGATATTCATCGTCGATCGCCACGTCGCCGCCGCGGAGCGCGCCATTGACGCGGACGCCGAACGAACCGTCGCCAAAGCGCCGCGAGAAATCGAAACTGCCGCCGAAATCGCTCGTGGAGGTATAGTTGGCCGTGACGCGGTTCAGCGGCCGCTCGCCTGCCTTCTTGGTGATCAGGTTGACGCTGCCGCCGATGCCGGAGCCGCCCGGTGCGGCGCCGTTGAGAAAGGCGGTGGCGCCGTTCAGCACCTGCACCTGCTGATAGAGTTCGGGCGCGACGAGCTGGCGCGGGGTGAGGCCATAGAGGCCGTTCATGCCGATATCGTCGCCGAAAAGCGCAAAGCCGCGGATCACGAACTGCTCGGAGGCATTGCCGAAGCCGTAGGTGGTGCGCACCGATGGATCATTCTCCAGCACCTGGCCAAGCGTCTGCGGCTGCTGGTTGAGGATCAGGGTTTCGCTATAGCTCTTGACGCTGAACGGCACGTCGCCGGAATCCTTGTCTCCCAAAATGCCGATCTGGCCGCCCCGGATCACCTGCGTGCGGTTTTCGCGCTGCGCGGTCACCACGATCTCGCCACTGTCTTCCCCCGCCGGTGCAGGCTCCACCTGCGCATGGGCGGCCATCGGGATAAGCGCGGCCGAAGACGCGAGCAGCGCGCGGAGACAGATACCAACGATCGACATGGAAGCCCCTTTTTACAGCGGCCACGCCCTTCTTGGGGCCCGGCTCGGTCTGCAAAAAGGTTAGTGCAACTCACTCGCACAAGCAAGTTTCGGCGCCGATCAGGGCTCGTCGCGGGCGTAGAAAAGGGCTGCCCGGTTGAAGCAGAGTTCGTCCGTGACGACGTTGACGGTGCGGACCAATTGTTCGCCGGCGAGCGCGAAGGCGTCGACGATCTTCGTGTCGCCGTCGTCGTAGCGCAGGATTGCCGGGCCATGCCGGCCATCGCGCGGCACGGCCCATGAGGCAATGGTGTCCGGGCGGAGATAGCGGACCGGGCCGGTGCCGATGAGGGGGCCGTTGATCGGGGTAACGTCCTCGACAAGCACGCCCTCCGCATCGAACCAGGTCAGCTTGGGGGTCCCGTCGCAGCGCTCGGTGAGGTTCATGTCGGCATCGATCGTGAGGGACAGTCCGGCGATGGGGAGCGCGGACGCTGCCAGCGCCTCCCCCGAACCGTTGAGCCAGGCGTCGATGTCGGCCTGGTCGCTTTCCTCGCCGATCAGGCCGGCCTCGCCACTGGCCTGCGCGAAACCGACCAAATGCCAGTCGCCCTTCACGTCGACATGATGCATGCTGCGCCCCTCCTGTCGCTGCCATTCGCCGCCAGTGAACCTGCCCTAACCTAAAGCTGATCGAAGGGAAGCCAGATGATCCACCATGTGTCGGTCGGCACCAACGACCTCGAACGCTCGAGACGCTTCTATGACCCGGTGCTCAAGACCATCGGACTCGCGTTCATGGCTGCGGATGCGGAGGGCATCGGCTGGGGCAGCGGGCAGATGACCTTCAGCGTTCAGGTACCGGTGAACGGCGAGCCGGCGACGGTCGGCAATGGCAGTCACATCTGCTTCACGGCCGAGAGCCGTGCGATGGTCGACCGCTTTCACGCCACCGCTCTGGAGAATGGCGGATCGTCGGATGGTGAACCGGGCATCCGCGCGCAATATGATGACCATTATTATGGTGCATTCGTCCGCGATCCGGACGGTAACAAGATCGAGGCGGTCACCTACTCCGCGAAATGAGAGACATGCGCGGAACGCCGGCGGACGAATCCTGCGCCGGCATGAAGCGAGATCGAAAGTGGCGCGCCCGGCAGGATTCGAACCTGCGACCACAAGCTTAGAAGGCTAGTGCTCTATCCAACTGAGCTACGGGCGCTCGACCGCCGCATAGCGCGGATTGCGTGCGTGGGAAACCGCGATAGTCTGCCCGGCATGAGCATGGGGGATTCTGCCGCGCCGCGCGCGGTTTCGGCGGCGGATATCGCCGGGCGGCCGCTTCGTTACTTCGACTTCGTGATGGCGGCGTTCGTCGCCATCCTGCTGCTGTCCAACGTGCTGGGCGCGGGCAAGGTCGCGGTGGTCGATCTGCCCTTCATCGGCCTCTGGCCGTTCGGCGCGGGAATATTGTTCTTCCCCGTTTCCTATGTGATCGGCGACGTGCTGACCGAGGTCTATGGCTATGCCCGCGCGCGCCGGGTGATCTGGGCGGGGTTCGCCGCGTTGATCTTCATGGCGTTCATGAGTTGGGTCGTCGTCGCGCTGCCGCCCGCGCCCGAATGGGGCAACCAGGCCGCCTATGAGACGATCTTCGGCCAGGTGCCGCGTATCGTCTTCGCCTCGATGATCGCCTTCTGGGCGGGCGAATTCGTCAATTCCTATGTGCTCGCGCGGATGAAGCTGATCACCGGCGGGCGCCACCTGTGGGCGCGGACGATCGGCTCGACGATAGCCGGGCAGGCGGTCGACAGCCTGATCTTCTATCCCGCCGCCTTCCTCTTCGCGGAGGGGTGGACGACCGACCTAGTCCTTCAGGTGCTAATTACGCAATGGGCGCTGAAGGTGGGCTGGGAGGCGCTGTTGACGCCGGCGACCTATGTCGTCGTCGGCTGGCTTAAGGCGCGCGAGGGCCTCGACGTCTACGACGAGGCCACTGACTTCACGCCGTTCCGGACGCGGGTTTGACGGTGGCACCGCTGATCGCACTGGCGCTTCTCCAGACCGCCGCGGATGCGCCGGCGCCCGGCTTGGCCGAACGCGTCGCGCGCCAGCCGGCGGCGGTGCGCGCGTTCATCGATCGGCGCACTGGCTGCAATCACTGGGCAGGCGAGGAACCCTATGATGCGCCGCGGCGCAAGCAGATCGAGGCGGCGCTGGCCGATCTGCGCTGCGACCGGTTGGATGCGGACGAGGCCGCTTTGCTGCGCAGGTTCGGCGGCGATGCCGAAGTGCGGGCGCTGCTCGATGCGGTTCGCGACGAGCCGGGATCTTAAAAGTCCGCCGGCGGGGCTGCCGATAGCAGCCCCGCCGGGCAGGATCAGGCGCCGACGGCTTCCAGCAAGCCGGCGAACAGGCGGCGGCCATCGTCACCGCCATGGGCAGCCTCGATGCGGCGCTCGGGGTGGGGCATCATGCCCAGCACATTGCCCGCGGCGTTCAGCACGCCGGCGATGTCTCGCGCCGATCCGTTGACGGGCTCGGCATAACGGAAAGCGACGCGGCCTTCGCCCTCGAGCCGGTCGAGCGTCTCGTGGTCTGCGAAATAATTGCCGTCATGGTGCGCGACCGGCACGAGCAGTTCCTCGCCCGCGTCATACAGGCCGGTGAAGGCGCTCTGCGCGTTCGCCACCGTCAGCTTCACGTTGCGGCAGACGAAGCGGATGCCGGCATTGCGCATCAGCGCGCCCGGCAGCAGCCCGGCTTCGGTGAGGATCTGGAAGCCGTTGCACACGCCGAACACCGGCACCCCGCGGCCGGCCGCCTCGACCACCGCGCGCATCACCGGCGATCGCGCCGCCATCGCGCCCGAGCGCAGATAGTCGCCATAGGAGAAGCCGCCGGGCACGCCGATGAAGCCGACGCCGTCGGGCAGGCTCGCCTCACCATGCCACACCATGTCGGGGGCACGCCCGGTCACCGCCTCCAGCGCCACCGCGAGGTCGCGGTCGCAGTTTGAGCCGGGGAAGACGATCACCGCGGTCTTCATGCGCCGCGCTCGATGCGGTAATTCTCGATCACCGTATTGGCGAGCAGCTTGGCGCACATCTGGTCGAGCTCGGCATCGGTCAGCGCCGCATCATGCTCGATCTCGATCAGCTTGCCGGCGCGGACATCGTTGACGCCCGAGAAGCCGAGCCCTTCGAGCGCATGGTGGATCGCCTTGCCCTGGGGATCGAGCACGCCGCTCTTCAAGGTGACATGAATGCGGGTCTTCATCGCGCGTCCTTCGCCTGGCTGGAAAACGCCGCCCCTATGGCGCGGCTGGGGGCAGGGGGCAAGCCCGCGCCATCGGATCAGCGCGGGCGGCGCAGATAGCGGATGCGTCCTTCTCCCCGGTGAACGAGCAGTTCGTCGCCATCGATCTCGACGGGCGCGTCGCGAAAATCGAACATCCCCAGGTCGTTGGGCTCGAGCTTGAAGACCAGCGCGTTGCCCGCGGCGGGATCGATGCGGAATTCGGGGGAGACGATGCCGTGAACCGGCTCGTCGAGCCGGATCCAGCGCGGCATGCGGCTTTCGTCGGCGGGCAGCGTCCAGCCATCCTCCTGGGTGTAACCGGTTGCCGGCTCACCGCTGTCAAACCCCACCGTCACGTCGATGCCGGCGATTCCCTGTCCGTCGGGCCAGGTGACGCTGACCGACAACGGCCCAGTCGCCTGCAAAGGCGCCAGCGCGACGAACAGCGGCGCGACCGGATGCGGCTCGGTAGTGAAGCGCAGCATGTCGCCATGCCGCATCCAGCGGCCGCTCGCCCGCTCGTCGAGCGCACCGGCGCTCAGCGCATAATCGAAGGTGCCATCCGGATTGATCCGCAGCGCCGACAGTGCGTCCGGACCGAGCTGCGCATAATAGCGGCCGACGACGGGGTCGGCTTCGCGCGTGGCGGGCTCTTCCGCGGTGGCGGAAGCGGCGAGGAACAGGGCTGTCGCAGCGGCGAGCAATATGCGCATGGTGGCGATCATGGCGAATGGCGGTGGCTGGTGCCAGTGCCCTATCGCCGGTCATGATGCACCCCTATATCGCGGCCAGGCTTCGGGCGATCGAGGGAGTATGGCGATGGCCGGAAAGACGGGCGAAAAGGGTGTGAAACCGGTGTGGAAGTGGGTCGGTGTGGGGACAGTGCTCGCCGCTGCCGGGGCCGCCGCATGGTATGCGCGCGAGCGGCTGATCGAGGAAGCTCGCTTCCGGCTGATCGAAGAGGATGGCGACATCGAACTGCGCGACTATCCCGCGTTGCTTGTTGCCGAGACGATCGCCCCGGGTACGCGCCAGCCGGCGCTTTCCGAAGGGTTCGCACGGCTCGCTGCCTTCATTGGCGGCAAGGGCCGGGGCGGCGGCAGGATCGCGATGACCGTGCCGGTGCTGGCGGCGGAGGTCCCCGGCGGCTGGCGCAAGCGCTTCGTGATGCCCGCCGCGCAGACCCGCGCCACCTTGCCGGCGCCGCCCACCGGCGTCACCATCGCCAGCCTGCCCGAACGACGTGTGGCGGCAATCCGCTTCGGCGGCACGCCGGACGATGCCCGCCTGGCGGGGCGCGAGGAGGTGCTGCGGCGCTGGATGCACAAGCGCGGCCTGATCGCGCTTGGCGATGCCGAACATGCCTTCTACAACTCGCCCGCCATACCGGGGCCGCTGCGCCGCTCCGAAGTTCTGATTCCGACAGGATGACCCGCCGATGCTGAACGCCTTTTCCATCCTGATCGGCCTGGTCGCTGCGTTTCTCGCGGTCTTTGCCTTTCTTCCATTTCTCGGCTGGGCCTATTGGGCCATCATTCCGCTTGCGCTGGTCGGGCTGTTCTTCGGCGCGCTGTCGAGCAGCACGTCGGGCCGCAACCTCAACATCTTCGTCGTGCTGGTCGGCATCGTCCGGCTGATGATGGGCGGCGGGATCATCTGAGGCGCACGCCGCGCCGATTGAAGTGAAACGATATGACGGAACGTGAGACGGACCAGCGCCGGGGCATAGCGCTCGGCATCGGCGCCTATGGTATTTGGGGTCTGCTGCCCTTGTTCTTCAACGCGGTCGGCCATGTCTCGCCGTTCGAGGTGTTGGCGCAACGCGTCGTCTGGTCCTTGCTGCTGGTCGGGGCGCTGCTGGTGATGACACGCCGGCTCGGGGCGCTGGCGCGGGCGTTCGCCGATCGTCGCGCGTTGGCCATCCTCACCGGCAGCGCGACGCTGATCGCGCTAAACTGGCTCGTCTATATCTGGGCGGTGACCAACGGTCATGTGATCGCTTCCAGCCTCGGCTATTTCCTCAACCCGCTGCTCAACGTGCTGCTCGGCGTGTTGCTGCTGAAGGAGCGGCTTCGACCGATCCAGATGGGTGCGGTGCTGCTCGCCGGCTGCGGTGTCGCGGTGCTGGCGGTGGGCGCGGGCGAGGGGCTGTGGATCAGCGCGTCGCTTGCGCTGACCTTCGGTTTCTACGGCCTGCTGCGCAAGGTGGTGACGGTCGATGCACTCGAAGGGCTCGCTATCGAGACGGTGCTGTTGCTGCCGCCGGCGATCGCCTGCCTGGTCTGGCTGGGGATGGGTGACAACTTATCCTTCGGCGCTGACCCGTCGACGACCGCGCTGCTCGTCGCCGCAGGGCCGGTGACCGCGGTGCCGCTGCTGCTGTTCGCCGCCGCGGCGCGCCGCATGCCCTATGCGATGCTGGGGTTGCTGCAATATATTGCACCGACGCTGCAGTTCCTGATCGGCGTGTTCGTCTATCACGAGCCGCTGACCACCGCGCATCTGATCTGCTTCGCGCTAATCTGGTCGGGCCTGGCGCTGTTCGCGGTCGATGCCGTGCGCCATGCCCGCCGCATCGTGGTGCCGACCGCTGAACCCGCCGGAGCGGACCCGCAGGGCCACCCCGTGCGTTAATCCTTCCGCAGGGGCTGATTTCCGGTCCGGGAGACAGTCATGATCGGTAAGAAGGTGAAGGCCGCAGCGCTGGCACTCGTCGCGTCGCTTGGGCTAAGCGGCTGTTATGACGACGGCTATGGCTATGGCGGCCTGAATGTCGGCGCCGGCTATTATGGCGGCGGCTATTATGACGACTATTATGCGTCCGGCTATGGCCGCGGCTGGTATGATGGCTTCTATTATCCCGGCAGCGGCTATTATGTGTATGACCGCCGCGGTACCCGCCATCGCTGGCGCGACAGCGACAGGCGCTATTGGGAAGGCCGGCGCGAGGCCCGGAGGGATTGGCGCGACGGGCGCCGTGACGATCGCCGGGACTGGCGTGCCGGCAGGCGTGACGATCGCCGTGATTGGCGGTCGGGACGCCGCGATGACCGACGTGATTGGCGGGCGGAACGGCGTGATGATCGCCGGACGTGGCGCAACGAGCGCCGCACTGAACGTCGTGCCGACCGACCGACCGAACGGCGACCGGCATTGCGCACCGAACGACGCACGGAGCAGCGTCAGTGGCGCAGCCCGCGTAGCGGCACGACCCGCGTCGCGCCCAGTCCGCGGCGCGAGTTCCGTCGGGTTCCCAACCCGTAGGATCTGAAAAGAAAAAGCCCGGCGCCGCGTGGTGCCGGGCTGTCTCTTTTCGACTGCGGGCGATGCCGATCGATCAGCGGCAGCGCACCTCGCCGCGATCGACCTCGCGGCCGAGCAACGCGCCAAGGCCAGCGCCCAGCACCGTGCCGATCGTCTTGGAATCGCCCGGCGCGATGACGTTGCCGAGCACGCCGCCGCCGATGCCACCGATGATCAGGCCGGTGGTGCCGTCGTTGCGGCGACAATAATAGCGCCCGTCATTGCCGCGATAGACGCGCTCGCCGCGGCGCATCGTTCGTGCCTTGTAGTAGCGGCCGTCGCGATAATAGCGGCCGGCGTCATAGCGGCCGGTGCGCGGATCGGGGCGGTTGTAATCGTAGCGGTTATAATCGCGCCACGCGTCGCGGCGGGCATTGTTGCGGTCCCGCCGAGCCTCGCGCACGTCACGCTGATATTCGCGATCGGCCTTCCGCACGTCGCGGCGATACTCGCGCGCGTCCTGCGGGCCGGCAAGCGCCGGTGCGACCGGGGCGGCGATGGCGGCGAGCAGGGCCGCCACGATAAACGTCTTCATCTCGTCACTCCTCTGCGCGGCATCCTCAGACGCCGCAGGCATAAAGCGCGCGAACCGGCTTGTGGTTGCGCCGTTCGGAAAAGATCGTTTCGCAAGTGGAAGGCTGCCGACAGGCAGCCGCTTACATCAGGATGAAGCGGCGCGGCATGCGCTTGGGCACCTGCCGCGGCATCAGCCGGGACGCGCTGCTTGCGCGCGCAGTCGTCTGGCTCGCGCTTTCGGTGCAGGGTTGCTGGGCGCGCGCGCTCGACGGTGCCTGTGATCGGGGCGCATCAGCTATGGCCGACACCGGCATCAGCGCCGTAGCTCCGATCGCAAGAAAAAGAAGTCGCCCCATGGAGTCAGAATGGGCACAGGCGGCTGTACCTTTGATGAACAGCCCATGGAAGACCGGCCGATGCCCACGATCATTCTGCTGACTTTCTCCAATATCTTCATGACGACCGCCTGGTATTGGCATCTGAAGGGCGGCAACACGAAGCCGCTCTGGCTGGTGGTGCTGATCAGTTGGGGCATCGCCCTCATCGAATATTGCCTTGCCGTGCCTGCAAACAGGATCGGCTATGCGTCTGGGTGGAGCGCCGGGCAACTCAAGATCGTGCAGGAAGCGCTCGCGCTGATCGTGTTCGCCGGGTTCATGGTCTGGGTGCTGGGAGAGCCGCTGCACTGGCGCCACTTCGCTGCCTTTGGGTGCATCATGGCCGGCGTGGCTTTTTTGTTCGTCGGCCGCTGATCCGGGGTGGTAATAAATTATTAACCAACATAGATGAATGGAAGGCTTAGTATTGCGAATCGACAGCGTAACGGTCGGTGCGAAAAGGAAATTTTCCCAGAGCAACGAGGATGGTCGCGTGTCGGTTCTGTGCAAGCTTCGTGGGCATCTGCCCGACCGGGGAACTGCTCGTCATGACGGGCAGGATTATTGGACGAGTTGCAAGCGGTGCAACGCGCCGCTGATTCGGGCGCCGGACGGCTGGCGTGCGCCCACCGCTGAAGAGATGGCGGCACATCCGGGGCATAAGGCCGAAAGCGGGCGACTCGATGATGATGCTGGCGTGGTGCGCGGCCGATCGGACAACTGACCGCGGAAGTTCGAGCGCGATATTGTCGAGCGTGGGTATGCGCGGATAGGATAACGACGGGGGTAGCCGCCGATGCCAACCGTCGATGCCAGGGTTGATGCCTATATCGAACGTCAGCGCGATTTCGCGCAGCCGATCCTCCGCCATCTGCGCGCGCTGGTGCATCGCACCTGCCCGGATGTGGCGGAGACGCTCAAGTGGTCGTCGCCCGCCTTCGTCTATCGTGGCGAGATCCTGGCGGCCATGGCCGCATTCAAGGAACATGCAACCTTCGGTTTCTGGAAGGGCGAACTTGTCACCGGCGGCCGGGGCGAGGGTGCGATGGGCAGCTTCGGCCGGATCGTCGCACTGTCGGACCTGCCCGATGACGCGACGCTCGAGGCGTTCGTCACCAAGGCGATGGCGCTGGCCGATGCGGGCGTAAAGCAGCCGCGCGTGCTCAAGCATCCCAAGCCCCCGCTCGAGGCGCCCCCCGATTTTGTCGAGGCGCTCGCAGGCAATGCTGCCGCGAAAACGACCTTCGATGCGCTGCCGCCCAGCGGGCAACGTGACTATGTCGAATGGCTGAGCGAGGCGAAGCGTGCCGAGACCCGGGAGCGGCGGCTGGCGCAAACGGTTGAATGGCTGGCCGAGGGCAAGCCGCGCAACTGGAAGTATCAGAATTGCTGAGCGCAGGCAGCGCAGCTGCTATTTCGTCTTCTTGTCCGGCTTGATCAGTTCGACCGGCTGGAACTGGCCGAGCCCGCAGCTTGCACCCGGTGAGACCGGCGCGGTGCGTAGAACGGTGATGATGTCCTGCGAGCAGAGCTGGCTGAGCGAGGTACTGTACGAAAAGCGCTCCTCGAAGCCTAGTTGCGGACAGCTATAGGGCAGGGTGTTCCGGTAAACCTTCTTGCCGTTCATGTGGAAGTCGATCACCCGATCGCCATGCACGCGTGTCTGGCGGATCGAGCGCAACGGGATGCAGGAGACAGCGGCGCCGGTTTCCTTCGCGGGGGGCGGTGTATTGCGGTCGGCGGCGAGCAGCAGCGGCGTGCCGGCGGCAATGCCGGCGCAGGCAAGGAACTTGATAAGCCTGGTCATGGGTCAAACCTTTCTTGCCCCCGCGGCAAGCCTATCAAGGAAGCGCGAGTCGATCCTACCCCGATTTGGTATGGGCGGCACGAGACTGCATCGTTGCCTCTGACTTGGGCCTGAACGCGCAGAGATCCACAACGATGCAGCGCCAGCATTCGGGCCGCCGCGCCTTGCAGATGTAACGGCCGTGCAGGATCAGCCAGTGATGCGCATGCAGCCGGAAGGGTTGCGGCACCACTTTCTCCAGCTTCAGTTCCACTGCGAGCGGCGTCTTGCCCCTGGCCAGGCCGGTGCGGTTGCCGAGGCGGAAGAGATGCGTGTCGACCGCGAAAGTCTCCTGCCCGAACGCCACGTTCATCACGACATTGGCGGTCTTGCGCCCGACGCCCGGCAGTTTTTCGAGGGCGTCGCGATCTGCGGGCACCTGGCTGCCATGATCGCGGATCAACGCTTCCGACAGCGCGATGACGTTCTTCGCCTTGGCGTTGAACAGCCCGATCGTCTTGATGTGCTGCTTGAGGCCATCCTCCCCCAGCGCGACCATCTGCTCGGGGGTCGTCACCTCTTGGAAAAGCCGCTTGGTTGCCTTGTTGACGCCAATGTCGGTAGCCTGCGCCGAAAGCACGACGGCGACGAGCAACGTATAGTCGTTGACCGATTCCAGCTCGGTCTCCGGCGAGGGATTGGCCTCCGCCAGCCTACGGAAGAATTCGAAGATATCGGCCTTTTTCACGTTTGGCGCTTCACAGCCCGAGCACGTCGTTCATCGTGTAGCGCCCGGCCGGCCGGCCGAGCAGCCACGACGCGCCCTTGATCGCGCCGCGCGCGAAGATCGCGCGGCTTTCGGCACGATGGCCGAGCTCGATGCGCTCGCCCTCGCTGGCGAAGATCACCTGATGGTCGCCGGCCACCGATCCGCCCCGCAGCGCGGCGAAGCCGATCGCCCCTTCGCGGCGCGCGCCGATGATGCCGTCACGCCCGCGATCGGCGACCGCTGCCAGTTCCTCGTTGCGCCCCGCCGCCGCGGCTTGCCCCAGCAGCAGCGCTGTGCCGGAGGGGGCATCCACCTTGTGGCGATGATGCATCTCGACGATCTCGATGTCCCAGTCCGGCCCGAGCCGCGCCGCGGCATCGCGCACAAGTGCCGCGAGCAGGGTGACGCCCAGCGAGGTGTTGCCGGTCTGCAGCACCGGGATGGCGGCCGCGGCGCGATCGATCGCGGCGTGATGCGCGGGTTCGAGACCGGTGGTGCCGATCAGCAGCGGGGTTTTGGCGGCAACGGCGGCGGCAAGCGTCGCTTCCAGCGCGGCCGGCACCGAGAAGTCGATCAGCAGGTCGGCTGTATCGGTGAGCGCGGCGACGTCGCCCCCGGCATCGATGCCGCCCGCAACGCTCACCCCTGCCTCGTCCGCGGCGGCGGCGATCGCGCGCCCCATTCGTCCTGCCGAACCGATGATCCCGATCGCCGTCATGCCGCTCCCTCGCGTGAATATCGCCGTCGCTTTAGGGCAGGAGGGGCGCGCTGGACAGGGGGCGCGGCGAGACGGCGCAAACGGGCTAAACGGAGAAGCGGGTGCGGAACTGTCTCGATCGCCAGAGGGCGGACTTTCAGGGCGCGTTGCCGGTGTCTGCCAGCGTGCGCAAGGATCGGCTGCGCCGTGCCATCGCGACGGGCAAGATGCTCAACGCCGGCCAGATCTGCCTCGCGCCCGATTATATGCTCGTGCCGGAGGATCGTATCGATGAGGCGGCCGAAGGGCTGCGCCGTACGGCCGCGGCGATGTATCCGCGGCTCATCGACAATCCCGACTATGGGGCGGTGATTAACGGTTGTCATCACGGCCGGCTGGCCGCGCATCTCGACGATGCCCGTGCCAAGGGCGCTCGGCTGGTGGAGGTCAATCCCGCCGGCGACGATTTCGCCGCCGCCAACACGCGAAAGCTGCCCCTGACGCTGGTCCTCGATCCGGCGGACAGGATGAGGGTGATGCAGGAGGAGATTTTCGAGCCGATCCTGCCGATCAGGCCCTATCGCCGGATCGAGGAGGCGATCGCCTATGTAAACCGGCGCGACCGTCCGTTCGGGCTCTATTATTTTGGCACCGACCACGCCGAGGAACGGCTGGTGCTCGATCGTACGATCTCCGGCGGGGTGACCGTCAAGGACGTGCTGTTTAATGTCAGCAGGGAGGATCTGCCGTTCGGTGGCATCGGGGCTTCGGGCATGGACCATTATCATGGTCAGGACGGGTTTCGAACGTTCACCCACGCCGGAGCGGTTTATCGCCAGCCAAAGCTCGACATTGCCGCACTGGCGGGATTGAAGCCGCCTTATGGTGCCGCGCTGCGACGGAACGTGGCGCGTGAGTTCCGGTAAGCTGGCGTTCGCCTTCGCCAAATTGATGGCGCAAGCGGAACATCGGCGGCGGCGGTGATTTGTGCAGCCGCGAAGGCGGCGCACGAATGAGGGGGCGAGGACATGAGTGACAGGCAGAGCACGCGCGAGGGCTGGAGCTATGGCCGGGTCGCGGTGGTGATCGTGATGCTGATCGCGATCGTTGGCGTCGCC
Organism: Sphingomonas zeicaulis; assembly: GCF_050433225.1. NCBI lineage: Bacteria > Pseudomonadati > Pseudomonadota > Alphaproteobacteria > Sphingomonadales > Sphingomonadaceae > Sphingomonas > Sphingomonas zeicaulis. The sequence goes on from NZ_JBNPXQ010000001.1 coordinate 758,918, forward strand.
TCGCTGCTGACCGAACTTACCCGGCTGTTCATGCTGGTGTTCGCCGCAATCGTGATCGCGACCATCTTCGATGCGCTGGCGCGCAAGCTGTGCGATCTCACGAAAATTCCGCGCGGTTTGGCATTGTTGATCGCCGTCTTTGCCTTGCTCGGTATCTTCGTCGGCGTGTTCACCTTGTTCGGATCGCAGCTCGTCCAGCAGTTCGACACGATCCGCCAAAGTTTGCCGCCCGCCATCGCCAATGTGGAGGCACAACTCAACCGCTTCGGCATTGGCGATCAGGTGCGCAGCCTGTTCGATCAGGGCAGCAGTGATCTCAGCGCGCTCGCCACCCGTGCGGGCAGTTATGTGCTTGCGGCCGGCAGCGGCGTCGCCGATTTCGTGCTGGTGCTGGTCGGCGCGATCTTCCTCGCCAGCGATCCGGCGGTCTACCGCCGCGGGCTGGTGATGATGATGCCGCAACGGGCCGAGGGGCCGGTGGCGCAGGCGCTTGACGATGCCTCGCGGGGCTTGCGTGGCTGGATGATCGGCCAGGCGGTGTCGTCGGTGGTGGTCGCGCTGCTCACCTGGCTGGGATTGATGCTGCTTGGCGTACCGGCGGCGGGCGGGCTCGGGCTGATCGCCGGGCTGCTCGACGTGATCCCGATGGTCGGCCCGATCGTGGCCGGCATCCCGGCGGTGCTGCTCGCCTTCACCGTTTCGCCCGCTACCGCTCTGTGGACGATCGTGCTGTTCCTGATCATCCAGCAGATCCAGGGCAATTTCCTGCAGCCGATGATCCAGAAGCAGGCAGTAGACGTGCCGCCCGCGGTGTTGCTGTTCGCGGTGGTGGGCGCCGGCATGTTGTTCGGGGCGCTCGGCGTGCTGCTCGCGGCGCCGCTGACTGTCGTCGTCTATGTGTTCGTGCAGCGCATCTATGTGCGCACATTGCTGAACAAGCCGATCCGGATCGCCGGCGAGGGCTGATCGCGCAGCCTTTGCGCTAGTTCGGGCGTTGCAGACCCGAACCACAAGCGAAAGGATGCCGCGTTGAAGGCCTATATTCCCCTGATCGCTCTTGTCCTGCTCGGCGGCTGCGAAGTGTCGGTGAAGGAGCCCGACGCCGGTGGCGACGCGGCCGCTGCCGCACCGGCCGCCGCAGCGCCGAACCCGGGCGCGGCGCTGCTCTTCGCCGATGCCCCCGCCGACGCATCGCCGGCACCGGGCGCACAGGCCGATCCGCCGGCATTGCAGTTGCAGGTGGTGCTTGATCGGCTCGGCATCTCGCCGGGCGTGATCGACGGCAAGGAGGGTGCAAGCCTGAAGCTGGCGCTCCGCGGCTTCCAGGCATCGCGCGGGCTCACCGAGACGGGAACGCTCGACGACCCGACCCGCGCCGCGCTGGCTGAATGGAAGGATGTGCCGGCCACGCGCATGGTGCGCATTCCCGCCGCCTTCGCCGCCGGCCCGTTCGTGCCCAACCTGCCGCGCGAGACTTCGGCGCAGGCCGATTTTCCGGCGCTCGGCTATCGCAGCCTTATGGAGGCGCTGGCGGAGCGCTTCCACACGACGCCGGAGACGTTGGTCGCGCTCAACGGTCCGACGACGAAGGTGGGGGAGGGGCGGGTGATCCGCGTGCCTAACGTCGCCGACATCGATCCGGCGGCGCTGGGCGAGGATGAGCGCGGCTGGAACCGCACGCTGGTTACGTTGGCGGTGCCGCCGAAGCAGCCGGAAGCGACGCGCATCGTCGTCGACAAGTCCGAAGGCGTGCTGCGCGCCTATGGTGCGGACGACAAGCTGTTGATGCAGGCGCCGGCGACGATGGGCAGCGAACATGATCCGCTCCCGATCGGCACGTGGAAGGTGAACGGCGTCAGCCGCAACCCCGATTTCCACTATAACCCCAAATTGTTCTGGGATGTCAGCGATCACAAGGAAGACAAATTGATCAAGCCCGGGCCCAACAGCCCGGTAGGCGTGGTATGGATCGATCTGTCGAAGGAGCATTATGGCATTCACGGCACCAGTGAGCCGCAAACGATCGGCCGGTCAGAGAGCCATGGATGCGTGCGCCTGACCAACTGGGATGTCGCCCGGCTCGCCCAGATGGTGAAGGGCGGCATTACCGTGGTCTTCCAAGCATGACGACACCCGTGCCGCCCCCCGCCAAGGCGGTCCGGCGGCGCCGGCTGCTGATGGTGTGCGGCGCGCTGGCGCTGCTGCTCGTCATCCAGCTCGCCGCACGGATGCGTTTCGTCCCGGCGCCACCCGAGGCGCCGAAGGCGAAGGCGGCGCCGCAGCCCGACGCCGGGCCGGCTCCCGCGTCGGCAGCCAAGCGGCGGTTGCCGGTGGATCTGGCCGGGCCGATGGCCGTGCCGGTCGCGGGGGTTCGTCGGAGCGCCTTATATGATAGTTTCACAGAGGCGCGGTCGGGCGGACGCGTGCACGACGCGATCGATATTCTGGCGCCGGCCGGCACACCCGTTGTCGCTGCCACGGCGGGGCGTATCGAGAAATTGTTCGTCAGCGATCTCGGCGGCAACACGGTCTACATCCGCACGCCCGACAAGCGCTGGATCCACTATTATGCGCATCTGTCAGGCTATGCGCCGGGGCTCCGCGAGGGGATGGTGATTGCGCGGGGTGCGCCGATCGGCACGGTGGGTTCGACCGGCAATGCCGATCCAGCGGCACCACATCTGCATTTCGCCATTCATCATGCCCGGCCGGAGGAGCCCTGGTATCAGGGAGATGCGGTCAATCCATATCCGTTACTGAAGCGCGCTCGATAGGCGGCCGGTCACGCGGCGACACCGTTACGCGTATCGCCGGGGCGTCCGCCGCCACTTCGACGCGCTCCGGCGTGGGCTTTTCTTCGGCGAGATGTTCGGGGCGACCACGCGCCAGTGCATCGTAGGCACCGTCATCATAATAGACATTGCCATACCGGTCATAGCCGTAGCTGCCATCGCCCTCGGAGTAATCGGTCTCGGCAAGATGCGCGGCGATGCGCGCCTGCTCGCCTTCATACCAGCGCCGGAAAGGCGGTGGATCGCAGCCGATGCATGATCGGATCGGCGGCGCGGGTTCGATCGCGGCGACCGGTTGGGCGTCGGGCTGTGGCGAAAAAGGTTCATCGATCGCGGGCGGCTCCGCGATCGCCTTGCTGATGACGTCGCCGGTCGCAAAATTGCCCAGCATCGTGCCGAGCGTGGCGCCCACGACGACGATGGCCGTCAGGCGCCCGCAATGAAGAATGAGCCGCGTCGATCGATCCTGCATCGCCTGTCTCCGCCGCATTGCTGCTGAAAACCGGGCAACGCCGATGATGTTCCCGATCCTCGGCCCGTGACAAATCGCATTTGCTTGTTGGCAACGATCAACTCCCGGCCTAACGCGTCGCGGTGACGGAAATGGATCAGCAGGAAGCCGCGTCGGAACGGCGTTTCTCACGGCGTGTTTTGCTGCTGATGGTCGCAGGCTTCGCTGCGATGCTGCTCGCGGGCATCGCTGCAGCCCTGGTGCTCCTGCGCACGCAGGAGCAGACCCAATGGGTAAATCACAGCTTCGATGTCGAGCGGCAGATTGCCCAGATCCGACTTTCGGTGGAAGAGATGCGCACCGCGCGGCGTGGCGAAGTGCTGCGCATCAGGATGGCGCCCCATGAACGCTATGCTGCCGCCGCGGCGCGGCTTGATCTGGAGATCGACGCCGCCTCGCGCCTCACTGCGGACAATCCCCGGCAGCAAGGCAATATCGCCGAACTCCGGCGGCTGGCCGATCATATGGACAGTCTCTTCAAGCGTTCGCTCCGTCCTGGCCAGCGTGGTGCCGAGGCGGACGAAGCCGCCCGTCAGGCGGCCGCGCGTGCGGTCGTCAAACGGGCGGATGCGATGCTCGACGCGGAGCGGGCGCTGTTCGCCGAGCGTGACGGCGATCGCCGCGAGAGCACCGAGATACTCTATGGCGTGCTGGCGCTGGCCGCGATCCTCATCATCGTCACCGGCATCGGTTCGCTGACGATCGTGCGGCGTTACACGCGCACGCTCGTTTCGTCCCGCAACGCGCTCGCCGAACTCAACGATAGTCTCGAGGACGCGGTCGCCGAACGCACGGTCGATCTCCAGCGCGCTAATGACGAGATTCAGCGCTTCGCCTATATCGTCTCGCATGACCTGCGCTCGCCGCTGGTCAATGTGATGGGCTTCACCGCCGAACTCGACGCCTCCATCAAGCCGATGCGCGCGCTGCTCGACCAGGTGGACGCAGAGGCGCCTGCGATCGCCAGCGCCGAGGCCCGGCAGGCGGTGGATGAGGATCTGCCCGAGGCGATCGGCTTCATTCGCACCTCGACGCAGAAGATGGACCGGCTGATCAACGCCATCCTGCGCCTGTCGCGCGAGGGGCGGCGGACGATCTCACCCGAGCGACTGGACATGAACGCGCTGGTTCACGGCATCGTCGACGGCCTGCGCCACCGCATCGATGAACTCGGCGTGACGGTGGACATCGCGACCGACCTGCCGGATGTCGTCAGCGATCGCCTCGCCATCGAACAGATCTTGTCGAACCTCGTCGAGAATGCGGTCAAATATCTGAAGCCCGGCCGCCCCGGCTTGATCCGCATCACTGGCCAAGTGAAGCATGGCCGGGCTATGATCGATGTCGTGGACAATGGCCGTGGCATCGAGAAGCGCGACCATGACCGTATTTTCGATCTGTTCCGCCGTTCCGGGGTGCAGGATCAGCAGGGCGAGGGCATCGGCCTCGCGCATGTGCGCGCTTTGGCCTATCGGCTAGGCGGCACCATCGGAGTGGAGTCTGAGTTCGGCGAGGGCTCAACCTTCACGCTCAATATTCCAGTACATTTTATGGGTGACAGGGGGCCTAGGCCATGACTCGTGAGCAAGCCGTCAACATCGTCATGATCGAGGACGATGAAGGGCATGCGCGCCTGATCGAGAAGAATATCCGCCGCGCAGGTATCTCGAATCCGATCAAGCATTTCCTCGATGGCACCTCGGCGCTGCAGTTCCTCTACGAGGATCCGAGTGGCCCGGTCCACAACGGCCCGGCGCTGATCCTGCTAGACCTCAACCTGCCGGACATGAGCGGCATCGATATCCTGGCGAAGGTCAAGGGAGAGGGGCCGCTGAAGCGCGCGCCGGTGGTGGTATTGACCACGACCGACGACAAGCTGGAGATTCAGCGCTGCTATGATCTCGGCTGCAACGTCTACATCACCAAACCGGTGAATTATGAGAGCTTTGCCGACGCGATCCGCCAGCTCGGCTTGTTCCTGTCGGTGATTCAGGTGCCGGAAATCGCCGAGGATTGATGAACGCGTCGCTCCCGAAGATCCTCTATATCGACGATGATGAAGGGCTTCGCCGGCTGACCCGGCGGGCGCTGGAGCGTGCCGGCTATCAGGTGGCGCTTGCCGCGGATGGCGTCGAAGGTGTGGCGATGGCGGCGGCCGAGAGCTTCGATCTCGTTGCGGTCGATCATTATATGCCGGGACAGGACGGGCTGGAGACGCTCGCGGCGCTACGCGAACTCGCCGTGCCGCCGCCGGTGATCTTCGTCACCGGATCGGACGAGAGCCGGCTTGCAGTCGCTGCGCTCAAGGCCGGCGCGATCGACTATGTCGTGAAGTCGGTAAACGACGATTTCTTCGACCTGCTCGCCCGCGCGATCGAACAGGCGCTGACCACCGAAGGGTTGCGCCGCGCGCACGAGGCGGCACAGGCCAGCCTGCGGGAGAGCAATGAGCGGCTGCAGGCGCTGCTCGCCGAGGTCAACCACCGCGTCGCCAACAGCCTGCAGATCGTTTCGGCGTTTGTCGCCATGCAGTCACGCGTGCTGACCGACGAGGCCGCGCGCGCGGCGCTGACCGACACACAGCGGCGCATCCAGGCGATCGCGCAGGTTCATCGCCGGCTGTACACCGCCGATTCGGTGCAGAGCGTCGACATGGCTGAATATCTTGCCTCGTTACTCGCCGAGTTGAGCGAGACTTGGTCGACCCCCGATGCGCCGCGCGACATCAGGCTGGATGCGCAGCCGGTGCGGCTGGCTACCGACAAGGCGGTCGCAGTGGGCATCATCGTCAACGAACTGGTCAGCAACGCTTGCAAATATGCCTATGCGCCGGACGTTGCCGGGCAGGTGCGGGTGCTGCTGGGCGTCGATGGCGCCGATCGCTTCACCGTGGCGGTCGAGGATGATGGCTGCGGCGTCGCCGAGGGGGCGGGCGCCAAGGGCACCGGGCTCGGCTCCAAGCTGATCGGTGCGATGGCGCAGACGCTCGGCGCCGAACTGCGCTACAATCATGGCGGCCCGGGTTTCCGCGTGGTGCTCGCTGCCGCGGCGTAATGCGATTGCGTTGCAACGGCACCGGCGCCTAAGACGCTGACGGACTGGCGATCGGACGAATGATGGGCGAAGTCGTGAACCTCAGACTGGCGCGCAAGGCGAAGGCCCGCGCGACCGCCGAGACGGCGGCTGCGGCGAACCGCGCGAAGTTCGGCCGCACGCCCGCCGAACGGCGTGCCGACAGCAATGAACAGGCGCGGCGCGAGGCGCTGCTCGAGGGTGCCCGCCGCGAAGGCCCCGAGGAGGATGCCGATCACACCCGGGGGTGACGATCGCGTTCCGCCACCACGCCGGCTCGGCGAGTCGGTGCGACGGCGGTTGTGGGCCGCGCTTGGGCTGTTCTTCGTCGCCGTCGGCATCGTCGGCGTCATCCTGCCGGTGATGCCGGGCACGATCTTCCTGATCCTCGCTGCAGCCTGCTTCGCCCGCTCATCGCCCAAGCTTGAGGCGTGGCTGCTCGATCATCCGCGCTATGGCCCGTCCGTGCGGAGCTGGCGTGAGGAAGGCGCAATCCCCTGGCGTGGCAAGCTTGCCGCGGTGATCGGCATGATCATCGGTTATGCGACCTTCGTCTGGCGCGCCCATCCGTCCTTGCCGCTGGGCGCCGCCGTGCTCGCGATCTTTGCGGGATGCATGGCCTATGTCGTTTCGCGCCCTGCACCGCGTGCGCGCTGATCCATGATCAACATGGGATATTGCGGGGATCGGTGAGATCGCCGAGTTGAAGCCGATGGAGACTGAAACAACGCAAGAACAGACGGATACCGCCGAAACCCTGTCATCCGCGTTGCCGCCCGACGTCGAACGCATGGCCGCCGCTGTGCTGGAAGCGGCATGCGAACGATCGCTCCGCCTTGCCACCGCCGAAAGCTGCACCGGCGGGTTGATCGCCTCGCTGCTGACGGACGTGGAAGGCGCGTCCCACGCGTTCGAGCGCGGCTTCGTGGTCTATAGCGAGGAAGCGAAGTGCGAGTTGCTCGGCGTAGCGCCTGGCGAAATCGACCGCTGCGGCGCGGTGAGCCGCGAGGTTGCGATTGCCATGGCCCGCGGTGCGCTGGCGGCCTCGCATGCGGACATCGCGCTGGCCGTCACCGGCTTTGCCGGCCCGGCCAAGCCGGGGGACGAAGCCGGGCTTGTCCATTTCGCCTGCGCGCGCGAAGGCGCACCGGTTGTTCACCGCGAGGCGCATTTCGGTGATATCGGGCGGGGACCGGTGCGCATCGAATGCCTGCGCACCGCACTTGGAATGATGCGTGAGGCGATTGGATGAAGCCAGTGCAGTTCAGTTCGATCCATGCGCACGGTTTCGTCCGTGTCGCCGCCGCGACGCCGGTCGCCAGCGTGGGAGACGTCGCCGCCAACGTCGAGGCGACGATCGCGCTCGCCCGTCTGGCCAGCGCGAAGGCGGCGGATCTGCTGATCTTCCCCGAACTCAACATCTCATCCTACGCGATCGACGATCTCCATCTGCAGGATGTGGTGCAGCAGGCGGTGCGTGCCGGCATCGCGCGCATCGTCGCGGCGAGCATCGACATCGCACCGGTGATGCTGGTCGGCGCGCCGCTCCAGCGGGCAGGGCGGCTCTACAATTGCGCGGTGGTGATCGCGCGCGGCCGCATTCTGGGTGTTGTGCCCAAATCCTACCTGCCCAATTATCGCGAATATTATGAGAAGCGCTGGTTCGCGGCAGGCGCGGGGCTCACCGGGCTCGATATCGAAGTGGCGGGGCAGACCGCGCCCTTCGGCCCGGACCTGATCTTCGCCGCTACCGATCTTGCTGACTTCAGCTTCCACGTCGAGATCTGCGAGGATTATTGGGCGCCGACGCCGCCCTCCACCGCGGGCGCGCTCGCCGGGGCGCTGATCCTGTGCAACCTTTCCGCGTCCAACATCATCATCGGCAAGGCGCGCGACCGTGCGCTGCTCTCCGCCGCACAGTCGATGCGGACGATCTCCGCCTATGCCTATTCGGCGGCGGGGCCAGGGGAAAGCACGACCGACCTGGCGTGGGACGGGCAGGCGATGATTCACGAGCTGGGTGATCTGCTCGCCGAATCGACGCGCTTCGGCAACGATGCCGAGATCATCTATGCCGATGTCGACGTGCAGAGGCTGCGGCTCGAACGGATGCGCACCGGTACCTTCAATGACGCCGCAGTTGCCGCTGGCCATCCTGAGCGGGGCTTCCGCCGCGTGACGTTCGATCATCGCGTCGTACTCAAGGATGTTGGGTTGGAGCGGAAGGTGCGGCGCTTTCCGTTCGTACCGGACGATCCCCAGCGGCTCGACGACGATTGCTACGAGGCTTTCAACATCCAGGTGGAGGCGCTCGTCCGCCGCTTCCGCGCCACCTCCGGCAAGACGATGGTAATAGGCGTTTCGGGCGGGCTCGATTCAACGCATGCGCTGATCGTCGCCGCCAAGGCGTGCGACGTCATGGGGTTGCCCCGCTCGACCATACTCGGCTTCACGATGCCCGGTTTCGCGACCAGTGACGGCACCAAGGGCAACGCTTGGGCGCTGATGAACGCGCTGGGGGTGACCGGAGAGGAAATCGATATCCGTCCGGCCGCGCGGCAGTTGCTGACGGACATGGGGCATCCCTTTTCTGCGGGCGAGCCGGTCTACGACATTACGTTCGAGAATGTGCAGGCGGGGCTGCGCACCGACTATCTGTTCCGCCTTGCCAACCAGCGCAGCGGCTTCGTCGTCGGCACCGGCGATTTGTCGGAATTGGCACTTGGATGGTGCACCTACGGCGTTGGCGACCAGATGAGCCATTATGCCGCCAATTGCGGCGTGCCCAAGACGCTGATCCAATATCTGATCCGCTGGTGTGTGCAGAGCAATCAGTTCGATGCCGAGACCGATCGGATTCTGACCGCGATCCTCAACACCGAGATCTCACCCGAACTGGTGCCGGCGGATGCGAGCGGCGCGTTGCAGAGCACGGAGAGCAAGATCGGACCCTATGCACTCAACGATTTCTTCCTCCATTACATCGCGCGCTTCGGGCTGCCGCCGTCGAAGGTGGCATTTCTCGCCTGGCATGCCTGGCGGGATGCGGAGCGGGGAAGCTGGCCGATCGATTTCCCCGAAAGCGGTCGGAACGCCTATGATCTGCCGACCATCCGGCACTGGCTGAACAACTTCCTGTTCCGCTTCTTCCAGATCAGCCAGTACAAGCGCTCCGCCATCCCGAACGGTCCGAAGGTTTCCGGCGCCGCGGCGCTGTCGCCGCGTGGTGACTGGCGCGCGCCATCGGACGGCACCGCGGCAGCATGGCTGGCGGAACTGGAGCGCGCGCTGCGTTCGAGGGAGTGATCGCATGGATTCCGATGGCTTTCGCACGTGCGAAGCCTAAAGACCCGGCCATGACTCACCCCCATCCGCAGGGCGGCATTCTCAAACGCGCGGTGCGCAACGCTGGCTTGTTACTGGGGGGCAAGACCGCCGCCGGCGTCATGCAACTCGGCACCTTCGCGATGGCGGCGCGTGGGCTGGGGCTGGAGGGGTTCGGCGTGTTCTCGGTGGTGGTCGCGCAGGTGATGCTGCTGACCGGGCTCGCCCAGTTTGAATCCAACCAGGCAATCATCCGCTATGGGGTGCCGCACCTCAATTCGCGGGATCTGCCCGCAGTGCAGGCGCTGTTCAAGGCAGGCACCTTGCTCGATATCGGCGCCTCGGCGCTCGCCGCCCTGGCCACGGTGATCGCAGCACCGTTCATGGCCGGGCGGCTGGGATGGGGCCCTGATCTCGTCTTTCTCGCGCAATGCGCCGCACCGCTCGCCTTCGCCAATTCGATCGCCACCCCCAAGGCGATCCTGCGGCTGCTCAACCGGTTCGATCTGCTGACGGCGCAGGCGGTGATCACCCCGGCATTCCGGCTGGTGCTGATCGCCATCCTCGCGCTGACCGGCGCGGGGCTGGCCTGGTATATCGCGGCTTGGGTCGTCGCCGGCTGGCTGGGCGCGCTTGCCGGAGGCTTCCTTGCGTGGCGCGAGGCGTGGCGTCATGATTTGTTGACCGGGCTCACGCCATCGCTGCGCGGGCTGTCGGACGCCAATCCGGGGATGTGGCGCTTCGCCATCCTTTCCAACCTCAACAGTTCGGTGCAACTGGTGCCGACCCAGCTTGCGGTGATGATCGTTGCCTGGCTGCTGGGGCCCGCCGCTGCCGGCCTGTTCCGCATTGCGCGTGAACTCGGCACCGGCATGATCAAGCCCATCGAATTGATGAACCAGGCGCTCTACCCCGATCTCGCGCGGCTGATCGCGGCGCGGTCATGGGAGCGGCTCAGCCGTGCAGCGGTGCGCGCCGGGCTGGCCGCGTTCGGCGTCGGCATTCTCGTCACCGGGCTGATCTGGCTGCTCGGGCCGCTGATCGTCGATGCCGTATTCGGTCGCGAATTCGTGGCGGCGGCGCCGGTGCTGGTCGCGGTGGGGGCGGGGACCACGATCCGCGTGTTGGCCTTTCCAGCGGATCCCATCATGTTCGCATTGGGGCGCCCTGGCGTGCCGCTTGCGGTCGCAATCGTCTCAGCCGCCCTGTTCGTCGCGCTGATGGTCTGGCGGTTGCCGATCGACGGGTTGATCGGCGCGGGTTGGGCGTTCATCGGAATGGGTTTGCTGGGCGCGTTTCTCTCGGGAATTGCCGCAATGCGGATGGTGCGCGTCGAGCGCGTCTCCGTAGGGGAGGCGGCGTGAAGTCCATGCGCTGATTTTTTTGCCGTCGCCCGGATTAAACCAACGGCCTGGGCGTATATGGCATATGAGTGACGCGTTTTCGGTCGATGTAGCCAAGCATCTTGCGGCAATGCGCCGATATGCGCGCTCGCTCGTCCATGATGCGGTTGCCGCAGATGACCTCGTTCAGCAGTCATTGTTGCGCGGAATCGAGGGCGCCTCGACATTTCGGCACGGCGCTTCGCTAAAGTCCTGGCTGCTTGCTATCGTTCATAATCAGTTCATTTCCGGTCGACGCCATGCGGCCGTCGAACGGCGCGGACTCGAGGGATTGGCGCAGGCACGCAGCGATGATGTGAACGAGGGCGAGCAGGAGCAGGCGTTACTGCTGCGCGATATTTCCGCGCGCTTCGCAGCGTTGCCAGAGCCTCAGCGCGCGGTGCTTCACCTCGTGGCGATCGAGGGGCTCAGCTATCGTGAGACCGCCGACGCGCTGTCGATCCCGATCGGCACGGTGATGTCGCGGCTGGGCCGCGCGCGCGCAGCACTGCGCGATGCGGGCAGCCTGCCGGACGAACCCCGCCTGCGCCTGATTGGGGGACGTGATGCGTGATCGGGTGAGCGACGTCGAGCTAGACGCCTATCTTGATGGGGAACTGGAACCAGAACGGCGCCTTGCCGTCGAGGATCATCTTGCCCGCTGCCCCGAGGCGGCAGCGCGAATGCTGGCGGACATGCGCGCGCGCACCGCGCTGCGCCTCGCCCATGCCGAGCCGCACGATCCCGCGCCGGATTTGGTGGCCACCGCGGACCAGCTCGCCGCCCGGCTCGTTGGCGGCCAGCGCCGTCGCTGGGTGGTCGCGCGTTTCTTTTCGCCCGCCCGGCTCGGGGCGCTCGGCGCGCTGGCCGCGGTCTTCTGCGGGGTCATGCTGGTCGGCCCGCCGATGGAGGTTTCCGCCAGCGCGCCCGATTATGTCAGCGATGCGGTCACCTCGTTCCGCACGGGACTGCTGCGCGAAACCATGGTGTCGCAGCCCGAAATCAGCGTGTTCGATGCCGGTGACGTGATGCGTTCCACCCAGATCCGCGTGCCGGCGCTGCCGGATCACTGGCGGATCACCGACGTCCAGATCTTCCCGTCCGACGATGGCCCGGCGCTGCAGATCATGGCGCGCACCACGGCCGGGCAGCCGGTTTCGATCTTCGCGGTGCGCAACGCTGCTTCTGCCCCGCTGCGGCCGGTTGTCGTCCGCAAGGGCGACGCCTCGGTCGCCTATTGGCGGCACGGCGACATCGCCTATGCCCTGACGGGCATGGACAGCCCGGAGGCGCTGGATGTCGCCGCCGAAGACCTAGCCGACAATCGCCTGGACTGACGCCTATGCATATCGACCTCCTCTCAGACGCGCCGGACAGCGTTGCCGCAGACGTTGCGGTGATCGGCGGCGGCGCGGCCGGTATCACGATGGCGCGGCGGCTGCTTGCCGGCGGCCGTTCGGTCGTTCTGCTTGAAAGTGGTGGGCTCGATTGGGAAGCCGCGATCGCCGATCTCAACGACGGCGAGAGCGTCGGCCGCGATTATTACGATCTGCGCGACGCCCGGCTGCGCTTCTTCGGCGGCACCACCGCGATCTGGGGTGGCCGCTGCGCCGAATTCGATCCGATCGACTTCGCCCGCCGCAGCTGGGTGCCGCATTCGGGCTGGCCGTTCGCCGTCGAGACCTTGCGCCCCTATTATGCCGAGGCGCGCGCTGCGCTTGGGCTCAGGCCGCAGGTGCCCGATGCCGCGGAACTCGGCGGCGTGCTCGCGCGGCTGTCACGCGCCGAACTGGCGACGCCGCTGTGGAGCTTCGACGACCAGTTCGATCGCTTCTCGTTCGCGCGCTGTCGGGATCTCGTTGATCATCCGCGCTGCACCGTCGTCACCCACGCGACTGTGCGGGAGATTGTCGCGGCGCCGTCAGGACGCGGGATCGAGCGGCTCGATGTCGTCGCGCTGTCAGGGCGCCGGCTGCAGGTGCGTGCCGGCCATCATGTGCTCGCGGCCGGCGGCATCGAATCGCCGCGGCTGATGCTCGCCTCGCGCTCGGTGATGTCGCGTGGGCTGGGCAACGGCCATGATCTTGTCGGCCGTTTCTTCATGGAGCATCCGCATGCGCGCGGCGGTCGCATCGTCGATGGCGCGGCGTGGCAGCTGCTCGCGGCGTTCCAGAAGCGCGAACTCAATGGGGAAAAGCTTGCGGCGCTGCTCGCGCCGTCCGCGGCGCTGCAGGCGCGTGAGGGGCTGCTCAACACCTCGCTCACCATCGCCGGCCGCCGTCCGGAAGAGGCGCAGGAAGCGCTGCTGATGCGTGCCTATCTGCATGCCAAGCACCGAACCGCGCCGACGCGGCAGGGCCGATCACTGTGGAAACTGACCAAGCGGGTCGTGAACCAGGCGCAGGCACTGTCTGATCCTTTCCGCCCCTGGCTTCTCAACCGGCTCGGACGGCTCGATGTTGCGCTGGTGGTGCGCGCCGAACAGGCGCCCAACCCGGCCAGCCGGGTGATGCTGGCCGACGATGTCGATGCGGCGGGCGTGCCTCGCGTCAAGCTCGATTGGCGGACAAGCCCAATCGACAAGCACAGCATCGCAGGCCTTGTCGCGGCGCTCGGCCGAGAGACCGAGCGGCTGGGGCTCGGCCGGGTCGAACCCGCGCCCTGGCTGGGCGACAGCGCGCGCGACTGGGCGACCGATCCGCTGATCAGTTCGCACCCGATCGGCGGCTATCACCACATGGGCACACTGCGCATGGCGGATAGCCCGCGCGCGGGCGTGACTGATGCGTTCGGTCGCGTTCACGGCATCGACAATCTCCATGTCGCCGGCAGCGCGCTGTTTCCGACCTCCGGCTGGGCGAACCCGACCTTGACGATCATCGCGCTGGCCATGCGCACCGCGGACTCGATCCTCGGCCAGTTCGGCCGCAGCCTGCCGTCGGATCAGGACGCGTTGGATCTCCCCCGTCAGGCGGGTGCCGGCTCCGGCCAGTGGATGCGCTGACGAATCACGCCGCGCGCACCGCCTCAGCGGTTGATCTCGAGCTCCAGCAGGTCGGCGAGGTCCCTCAGCCGGGCGCGGTCGGTGTCATCGAACGCGCGGGGACGCACGTCAACAATGCATAGCGTGCCCGCACAGCCGCCCGCCGCCAGCCGCAGCGGTGCACCCGCATAGAAGCGGACATGCAGGCCCCCGGTCACTGCGGGGTTATCGGCGAAACGCCGATCCTGCAGCGCATCGGGGATGACGAGCATCCCGCCGTCGGCGACGGCATGCGCGCAGAATGAAACTTCGCGGGAGGTTTCTGTGGCATCGAGCCCAACGCAGGACTTGAACCATTGCCGGTTGGTGTCGATCAGCGAGACGAGCGCGACCGGTACGCGGAACAGCGCGGCGGCGAGGCGGGTGATGCGATCGAATCGTTCCTCGCGCGGGCTGTCGAGCAGCCCGGTGGCGAGCAGCGCCTGTAGCCGTTCCGCCTCATTCTCGGGTAGGGGCGGCCTGACCCAGCGGAACTCGCTGCGGGTGAGCGCGGTGCGGATGCGTGCGCGGGCGAATTCGCGCGAGAAGGGGCGTTCGATCCAGTCGCCATCGGGCGGCAGCACGCGCTGCGCCGGCTTCGCGCCCGAACTGGCGACGATCAGGGGCGGCGGCAGGCCGGTCGCAACTTCGGCGACCACCTGTTCCGCCGCTTCGGGCGTGTCGATGCCGACGGGACGGCGATCATCATCGACGATCAGCAGCGCGGGCCCCTTGGCCGCCGCGAGTTCGGGCACCGCCGCCGCGCTGGCCGCGAAGGCGGTGCGAAGCTGCTCATCGTCAAGCGCCTGGCGCAGCGGATCATCGGCGCTGAGATCATTGGCGACGACGAGCACGAGCGGCGGTGCATCGGCGGCTGCCGCCGGTGCCGGCGCCAGCGCGCTCGGGGCCGGATCCGCCGCCGCAATGGTGCGCCCCTCGACTGCAATCGTCAGGCCTTCGGCGGCTGCGATGATCTCCAGCGGCTCCTGGCCCTCGCCATCGCGCTGCAACTCGGCGACCAGCGCATCGACATCGGCGTCGGTGCGCATCGGATCATGGTGGGTGAAGGCGAGGCGGCCGACACCCGCCGCGCGGCAGACCATCGCGGCATAATGCGGTGTGCTGTGCCCCCAGCCGATCTTCGCGTCATATTCGGCGGGGGTATATTGCGCATCGTGGATGACGAGGTCGGCGCCCGCGAGAAAGGCGCTATGGTCGAGATCCTGCCCGTGGATCGGCCCTTCCGCCTTCGCCAGCGCGCGGCTGTGCGGCTCATGGTCGCAGGCATAGACCAGGCTCGCGCCATCGCATTCCAGCCGGTAGGCGAGGGTGAGCGCGGGGTGGTTGAGGAAGCGCGTCGTGATGCGGACATCGTCGATCGTGAAGCTGCCTTCGCCAAGGTCGTGATAGCCGACCTCGGCACCGAACGCTTCCAGAGTGACCGGGAAATAGGTGAAGTCCATCTGCCCGGCGAGCGTATCGCGCAGGCTGTCTCCAAAGCCGCGCGGCGCATAGAAATCCCAATGATGTCCTGGCGCGAACAGCGGAGCGAAGAAGGGGATGCCCTGGATATGATCCCAATGGGTGTGGCTGATCAGGATCGCGCCGCGCGTCGGCCGCCCGGCGGCTTCGGCGAGGATGGACTGGCCTAGCGCATGCGCGCCGGTGCCGCAATCGATCACGATCCGCGTGCCCGCCTTGGACCGCACCTCCACGCAGGAGGTGTTGCCGCCATAGCGCACGGTGGAAGGCCCCGGCTTGGCGATCGAGCCCCTCGTTCCCCAGAAACGAACCTGCATCCGATTCTCCCCAACCGCTACGCGCTGTTATCCCATATCGCGGTTGAACGGCGATGTCTTGGCAACGCTGCTTGACCTGACAACGAAACGCCCGATGGTGCGGCGCGTGGGAGACTGCGGTTCGGGGTGGGGAATGCGGCAGCGGGGAAGCCTGGTGATCGGTGGCGACATGTGGGCGGTGCTCGGCATCGCACCCACCACCGACTCGATTGAGATACGGCGCGCCTATGCGCGCCGAATGAAGGAGAGCGATGTCGGCGAGGATGCCGAGGCTTTCGCCGAGTTGCGCGCCGCGCGTGAGGAAGCGCTGGCATGGGCGGCCGATTGCGATGCGGCTGTTGGAGTGGACGAGCCAGACGAATCGGCCGACCTGCCTGCGGTCTCGGATGATGGCTCGTGCGTGGCGGAAAGATCCGCCGGATATGATCTGATGGGGCCGGTTCTGGTCGATGTGGATGCCGATCATGGCGTCATCACGAGGGCGCCCCTTCCCGATGAAGAGCTTGGCATTTCCGCGACTCCGCCCTTCGCGCGTGAGGATCATGGTTCGGGCGAGACGCTGCGTTTGGATCGGAGCCGATGGTGGGTCCCCGAACTCGACATTGCGGCTGGAGACAGCCGCGTCGTTCCTCCGGCGATGGTCACCGACGATGATTATCAGGCGATGGCCGCAGTTCTGTTTCCCGAAGAGGGCGATGACGCCGGGCCCATGTCGGCCGAGGATATCGCGCTGTGGATGGCGCATCTCAACCGGGTCTTCGCCGATCCGCGCATGGGTGAGCTTGGCTATTATGGCGATGTCGAGCGCTGGCTGAGCGAGGTATTGGCGGGATCGGTACCGCGCTCGGATCCTTTACTCGTGACTGTCGCGGAGCGCTTCGGCTGGATGGCGAAGGCCGATGAGGTCGGCGAAACCCCGGCGATCGCGCACATCACCGCGCGGATCGGCGCGCTTTCTTTCGCTGAGGCGGTGCAGGTGCCGGGGCATCGCTATCGCCGGGCGTGGCGCGAACTCATGACGCCGGCGGATGCGGGGTCGCGCCGCGGCTGGGTAGGCCGCAAGCGCGTGCTCGAACTGCTCGCGATGATCAGGCAGAACCATCCGCAGCTCGAACAATCGTTCGACTGGTACCGGGTCCAGCTCTGGGAGGCGCAGGGTGGCGGAAGCAGTGGCGGCGCGACGAGCGGGCTGGTGATCGCGGGGTTGATCCTCGCGTTCAACCTGCTCAGGATCTTCTCGTCTGCAGGGAATGGCGATCCTGTTCCGGTGTCCGTGCCGGCATCGATCGAGGCTCGAGCCTACCAACTCGATGCCCCCGCGAAAGATATTCCCGCCGCAATCGAATGGGCCAGCAATGGCGCTTATCGGCCGGAGGATCTGGCCAAGAGCAATCCCGAATTGCTCGAAGATCTCCAAAGGATCTGGCAGGATGACAAGGCCGCCGGCGAAAGGCGGGACATGTTCGTCAGCCATGTCGACGATCATCTGAGGCAGCGCTTTCCACGCATCGTGGAACAGGCGAGCCGTGCCGCGCTATCCGATCTCTTGCGCATCCGGATTGAGGCCGTCCGCCGCGCGGGCCTATCCCCGCAGGATTGCGCGGACGAACTGCTCGGCCGCAAGCTGCTGCCGCTCGAATTCGACCGACGCTACCGCGCTGCACAGTATCGCATCCTGATCGAGACGCGCGGCAAGATGCGTGCTGAGGAAGGTGACGGCAAGTTCTGGATCGATGGCGATACGATGGCAGCGGCCGCCAGGCGTGCCGGGATGAGCGTGGCTGATTTCTCCGCAGGACTGGACAGAGAGGGCAGCCCGACGACGATCTGCGAGGCCCGCATCGCGCTGATCGAGACCGCGCTGACGTTGCCCGAGAAGAAGGCGATGAAGATGCTTCCCTACCTTTGACGGCGGAAAGTCCGCGGTCATCGACCGCGCAAGCGTCAAGCCGCCGCTTGTACGCGCCGAAGTGCTCGCCTAAGTCGCACGCTATGACATCGACCAACGACATTCGCCGTTCCTTCCTCGACTATTTCGAGGGGCAGGGCCATGCCCGCGTGCCGTCTGCGCCGCTGGTGCCGCACAACGATCCCACGTTGATGTTCGTCAACGCGGGGATGGTGCCGTTCAAGAATGTCTTCACCGGGCTGGAAAAGCGGCCTTATTCCACCGCGACCTCCAGCCAGAAATGCGTCCGCGCCGGCGGCAAGCATAATGATCTCGACAATGTCGGCTACACCGCCCGGCATCACACCTTCTTCGAGATGCTCGGCAACTTCTCCTTCGGCGATTATTTCAAGGAACAGGCAATCCACCACGCCTGGACCCTGATCACCAAGGAATGGGGTATCTCGCCCGATCGCCTGACGACCACCGTCTATCACACCGATGACGAAGCGTTCGATCTGTGGCGCAAGATTTCGGGCCTGCCCGAGAGTCGCATCATCCGCATCGCCACCAACGACAATTTCTGGTCGATGGGCGATACCGGGCCGTGTGGACCCTGTTCGGAGATCTTCTTCGATCATGGCGACCATATCTGGGGCGGCCCGCCGGGATCGCCGGAAGAGGATGGCGATCGCTTCGTCGAGATCTGGAACCTCGTGTTCATGCAGTTCGAGCAGTCGGCGGACGGCAGCCGCACGCCGCTGCCGCGCCCGTCGATCGACACCGGCATGGGGCTGGAGCGTCTGGCCGCGGTGCTGCAGGGCGTTCACGACAATTATGACACGGATACGTTCCGCGCGCTGATCGAGGCATCGGGCGCGCTGACCAAGACCCCGACCGACGGCGACAACAAGGCGAGCCATCGCGTGATCGCCGATCATCTCCGCTCCGCTGGTTTCCTCGTGGCGGACGGCGTGCTGCCCGCCAATGAGGGCCGCGGCTATGTTCTGCGCCGGATCATGCGCCGGGCGATGCGCCATGCGCACCTGCTGGGCGCTGCCGAACCGCTGATGCACAAGCTGGTGCCGGCGCTGGTCGCCGAGATGGGCGCTGCCTTCCCCGAACTGGTCCGCGCGCAGCCGTTGATCGAGGCGACTCTGCAGCAGGAAGAAGTCAATTTCCGCAAGACGCTCGCCAATGGCCTGCGGCTGCTCGATGAAGCGACCGCGACGATGGGCGAGGGCGACACGCTGCCAGGCGCCACCGCGTTCAGGCTCTACGACACCTTCGGTTTTCCCTATGACCTGACCGAGGATGCGCTGCGTCCGCGCGGCCTGTCGGTCGATCGCGCCGGCTTCGAGGAATCGATGGCCGAGCAGAAGCGCAAGGCGCGCGAAGCCTGGAAGGGCTCGGGCGAGAAAGCTTCTGACGAGGTCTGGTTCGATATCGCCGAGGAGGCCGGTGGTACCGAGTTCACCGGCTATGCCGCCAGCGAAGGCGAGGGGCAGGTCGTCGCGATCGTCAAGGATGGTGCGCGCGTCGAAATGGCAGAGGCCGGCCAGCAGGTGCTGATCGTTACCAACCAGACGCCGTTCTACGCCGAAAGCGGCGGCCAGATGGGCGATGCCGGCACGATCGCCAATGATGCCGGGTTCAAGGGGCTGGTGGAGGATACCTCAAAGCCGCTCGGCCGCCTGCACGCGCATCGCACCTTGATCCAGAAGGGTGCGATCGCCGTCGGCGAAACCGTCAAGCTGGCGATCGATGTTGAGCGCCGCGCGCAGCTCCGTGCCAATCACAGCGCCACCCACCTGCTCCACGCCGCGCTGCGCAACCGGCTCGGCGGCCATGTGACGCAGAAGGGCAGCATGGTTGCGCCCGATCGACTGCGTTTCGACTTCTCGCATCCCAGCGCCCTGACCCCGGCCGAGATTGCCGATGTCGAGGCCGATGTGAACGCGCAGATCCGTGGCAACGAAGCGGTGATGACGCGGCTGATGACACCGGACGATGCGGTTGCCGCTGGCGCGCTCGCGCTGTTCGGCGAGAAATATGGCGACGAGGTTCGCGTACTCTCGATGGGGCGCAGTGCCGAAGCGAATTATTCGGTTGAACTGTGCGGCGGCACCCACGTCGATGCGCTGGGCGATATCGCAATCTTCAAGATCGTTTCCGAAGGCGCAGTGCAGAGCGGTGTGCGTCGCATCGAGGCGCTGACCGGCGAGGCCGCGCGCCAGTGGCTGGTCGCGCGCGACGACCGGCTGAAGGAAGTTGCCGCCGCGCTCAAGACCGCGCCGGACGATGTGCCGGCGCGCGTGCTGAGCCTGATGGAGGATCGCCGCCGGCTCGAACGCGAACTGGCCGATGCGAAGAAGGCGCTGGCGATGGGCGGCGGCAAGGCCGAGGCGGCCGGACCCGAGACGGTTGGCGGTCATGCGCTGCTCGCCCGCGTCGTCGAGGGGCTCGATCCCAAGGGGCTGCGCGGTGCGGTCGACGACATGAAGACGCAGCTCGGTTCGGGCATCGCCGTGCTGGTTGCGGTGAATGACGGCCGCGCCTCGGTCGCGGTCGGCGTCACTACCGATCTCGTCAAGGCGGTGAGCGCAGTCGATCTCGTCAAGGCGGCGGTTGCGGCGCTGGGCGGGCAGGGCGGCGGCGGCCGGCCGGACATGGCGCAGGGCGGCGGACCCGATGGTGCGCAGGCGGATGCCGCGATTGCGGCGGTGCGCGGCGTGCTGGAAGGGCAAGCCGCGGCGGCGTGATACGATCACTCCCTCTCCCTTTGCGGAGAGGGAGTCGATCACCCCGCTGGCTTCTCCTCCACCACGTCGGCGCGCCTGAGGCGGCCGATGCGGGGTTCGCGGTCGAGTTTCGCATCGTCCCTGATGCGGTCGCGGAAGGTGGCGCGCTTGTCATGGATCGACGCGATCACCGGGCCCATCGCGACACCCAGTTCCACCAGCACCGCTTCGGAAAGCTGTAGCGAGCTTTCGAGCGTTTCGGGCACCGCTTCGGTGGCGCCTGCCCGGTAAAGCTGCGCGGCATGATCGGTATCGCGTGCGCGCGCGACGATCGTCAGGTCCGGCACCCAACTGCGCACGCGGCGGGTGAGGCGCACGGTCAGCACCGGATCGTCCATCGTCAGCACCAGCGCCTCGGCACGCCCAAGGTTGAGCTTGTCGACCAGTTCCGAGCGGGCGACGTCGCCGAAGATCACCGGATAACCGTCGCGCCGCGCCGCGGTGACGGCGTCGATGTTCGCCTCGACCGCGATGAACGGCCGGCTGTGCGCCTTGAGCATGTCCGCTACCAGCCGACCGACGCGACCGAAGCCGATGATCACCGTGCCTGGTTCCTCGCCGGTTTCGCCCGGCATCCCGCCATCTCCATCGTCGCGCAACTCGATCCGGCGGGCGACGTCATGACCGATCTTGGCGAGGATCGGCGTGATGGTGAGGCCGATTGCGGTGACGATCTGCCAGAAGGCGGCAGTGGACGGCATGATCAACCCTGCCGCGGTCGCCGCGGAGAGCACGATCAACGTGGTTTCCGATGGTGCCGCCATCAGCAGCCCGGTTTCGGCTGCGGTTCCCAGACGAATGCCCATCAGCCGCAGCATGCCGGTGGTGACCACCGTCTTCACCAGCACTACGCCGACGACCGCGATCGCGAGCGGCAGCCAGTTGGCGCCAATCACGCGGAAATCCAGGCTCATGCCCACTGTCAGCAGGAACACGCCGAGCGCCAGGCCCTTGAACGGCGCGGTCATCACCTCGACCTCGCCATGATATTCGGTCTCGGCGATCAGCAGCCCCGCGAGGAGCGCGCCGACGATCGGTGAGAGGCCGGCGGCGGTGGTGGCGAGGCTCGCGAGGATGACGGTGAGCAGGCTGACCGCAAGGAACAGTTCCGGGCTCTTGGTGCGGGCCGCTTGCGCAAACAGGCTGGGCAGCAGGAACCGCCCGGCGAGCAGCAGCGCGCCGACGGTGAGTACGCCGATCCACAGCGTGCGCAGCAAGCCGTCCCATCCCGCATCCTGCGCGTGCGGGCTGAGCACGCCCAGCGCGAAGATGATCGGCACCAGCGCCAGATCCTCGAACAACAGCATCGCAAAGGCCGGGCGGCCCACCGGCCCCGAAGTTCCGACCATTTGCAGCACGAGGGCCGTGGAGGACAGGGCAAGCGCCAGGCCCAGGCCCATGGCACCAGCCCAGCCTTGGCCCATCAGCCACAACGCTATGCCGATGATAAGTCCGGAAAGAGCAAGCTCGGCGGCACCTACCCCGAAAACAAGTTTTCGCATTTGAAACAGGCGTTTGAATGAAAGTTCTAGGCCGATGGTGAACAGCAGCAGTACGATGCCGAACTCGGCAAAGGGTTGGATGGCCTCGGGGCTTGTGATCGTAACGTGGCGGATCCACGGGTATTGATCGGTCAGAGAACCCAGGCCGTGCGGACCCACCAAAAGCCCAACGAGAATGAAACCGATCACCGGGCTAATCCGGAAGCGCGCGAAGGCGGGAATGACAATTCCCGCAGCGCCCAGCACCACCAGAGTGTCGCCCAAGCCCTTCAGTGTGTGGAGTTCGCCAGCCATGGGCACCGTCTTAACGTGAAGATTCGCGGCTTGTCAGGCCAATAAACGGTGCGCTGCAACATTATTTCGGATCAGGCTCGATCCCCTCGCGTTGGTTGGTTAGCCTATCCAGCCGACCCCCTGACGAGAGCCTGCCGAATGCCCCATGCCACGCCGCTGATCGCCACCATCGTCGGCGGGATCGTGCTTGCCTTCATCTTCGGAACGATCGCGCATCGCGCACGTGTGTCGCCCCTGATCGGCTATCTGGTTGCGGGGATCGCCGTTGGCCCGTTCACGCCCGGGTTCGTCGCGCATCAGGGTTTGGCAAGCGAACTGTCCGAAATCGGCGTGATCCTGCTGATGTTCGGTGTCGGCCTGCATTTCTCGCTGAAGCAGTTGATGGAGGTTCGGACGATCGCCATCCCCGGAGCGATCGGCCAGATCGGCGTCGCCATCCTGCTCGGCATGGGCTTGTCATGGCTGCTGGGCTGGAGCGTCGCGACGGGCTTCGTCTTCGGGCTTGCGCTTTCTGTCGCCAGCACGGTGGTGTTGCTGCGGGCGCTTCAGGACCGCCGGATCCTCGATACCGAGCGTGGCCGCATCGCGGTCGGCTGGCTCATCGTCGAAGATCTGGTGATGGTGCTGGCGCTGGTGCTGTTGCCTGCGATTGCGCATGGCGGCAGCGGCGTGGCCCTGCTGACCACGCTTGCGATCACCATCGGCAAGGTCATCGCGTTCGTCGCCTTCATGCTGATCATCGGCCGGCGCGCCGTGCCGTGGTTGCTTCATCTCGTCGCACATGGCGGCTCGCGCGAGCTGTTCCGGCTTGCGGTGCTGGCGATCGCGCTGGGAATCGCGTTCGGTGCGGCGCTGCTGTTCGGTGTGTCCTTCGCGCTCGGTGCCTTCTTCGCAGGCATGATCCTCGCCGAATCTCCGCTCAGCCAGCGCGCTGCGGAAGAGACGCTGCCGCTGCGTGATGCGTTCGCCGTGTTGTTCTTCGTGTCCGTAGGCATGCTGTTCAATCCGCACGTCGTGGCGGATCAGCCGCTCGCGCTGCTGGGCACGCTGGCGATCATCATCATCGGCAAATCGGTTGCGGCTTTCCTGATCGTGCGCCTGTTCCGTCGGCCTACGCGCACGGCGCTGACCATCGCCGCCAGCCTTGCGCAGATCGGCGAGTTCTCTTTCATCCTCGCAACGCTTGGCTCCTCGCTCGATCTGCTGAACGGCGACGCCCGCGATCTGATTTTGGCGGGCGCGATCCTCTCGATCATGATCAACCCGCTGCTGTTCTCGACGATCGATCGCTTCGCGGGCAAGGCGCTGGCGGTCGAGCCCGGCGCCGGCATCGGCGGCACTGTGCCGACGCCGACCGGCCATGTCGTGCTGGTTGGCTACGGCCGGGTCGGGGCGACGGTTGCGAAGACGCTGATCGCGGCGGGTGAGCGGCTTACGGTGATCGAGACCGAGGCTGATATCACCGGCTTGCCGACCGATCAGCCACGCGTTGAGGTGCTGGTCGGCAACGCCGCCAGCGCCGACATGCTGGCGCGCGCCGACATCGCTAATGCGCGGCTGCTGTTCGTCGCGATCCCGCAATGCTTCGAGGCCGGGCAGATCGTCGAGCAGGCGCGCTCGTTCAATCCGCGCCTGCGCATCATCGCGCGCGCGCACAGCGATGCGGAGATCGTGCACCTCGCCGCCAAAGGGGCCGACCTGACGATCATGGGCGAGCGTGAGATCGCGCGGAAGATGGTCGACGAGGCGGTGGTCGGCAGAACGGTGGAGGGCGGCTGATCCTCAGCCGCCGCCGGGAGTGGCCGGGCCTACCGGCAGCTTTCCGGTTGGCCGTGATTTGCTGCCGCGGCGCCCCCAGCTGATCCGGTAGAGATCGAACCGCCGATCCGCGAGGTTACGCACCGTTCCTTCGGCGCGGGCCCAGGTGAGGTCGGCAAGGTTGACGTCGCTGATCGTTAAGGTCTCGACATTCTCGCTTGCCTCCGCGGCGATGCCGTCGCGCGCAAAGGGGAAGTCGCAGGGCGTGAGGATGCAGCTCTGCGCATATTGGATGTCCATATTGTCGACATTGGGCAGGTTGCCGACATTGCCCGAGAGCACGACGAAGCACTGGTTCTCGATCGCGCGCGCCTGTCCGCAATAGCGCACGCGCAGATAAGCCTGGCGACTGTCGGTGCAGAAGGGCACGAACAATATGCGCGCGCCCTCGTCGACCAGCCGGCGGGCGAGTTCGGGGAATTCACTGTCGTAGCAGATGAGCACGCCGACCGGGCCGCAGTCGGTCTGGATCACCTCGATCGCGTCGCCACCCTTGATGTTCCACCAATAGCGTTCGTTGGGCGTCGGGTGGATCTTCTCGCGCGCGTGGATCGATCCGTCGCGCAGCGCTACATAGGCGACGTTCTGGATGTCCCCATCGTCGGTGCGGGTGGGGTGCGAGCCACCGATGATGTTGATATTATACTCCATCGCCATCCGAGTCAGCGCCTTCACCAGCTTGTCGGTGTGCGCGGTCAGCCGGTCGATCGCCTCGATCGGGCTGAGCTCCTTCTTCTCGTAGGACAGCAGTTGGAGCGTGTAGAGTTCGGGAAAGACGACGAAATCGGAACGATAATCAGCTGCAACATCGACAAAATATTCGATGTTGCGGACGAATTCGTCGAAATTCTCAACCGCGCGCGCCTGGAGCTGGACGGTGGCGATGCGCACGCTCTCCACATCGCGCGGCACGCGGAATTTGGGCGCCAGGTCGCTCTCCACATAGGGGTTGCGATAGACCATATGCGCCGCGAAGCCGCCGGACGCCGTATCTTCGGGCAAATAGGCGGGCAGCACGCCGATCGGCTCGAAGCCGTTGGAAAGCTGGAAGCCGAGTACGGGATCGCGCAGCTTGCCGGCGATGACCTGCTCGACATAATCTTTGGGGCCGTCGACCTTGCGCCGGGCACGTTGATAGCCGGGCATGCGCGCGCCGAAGACAATGCCGTGCAGTTCGAGCCGCTCGGCAAGCGCCTTGCGCGCGTCATAGAGCCGCTGGCCGATGCGCAGACCACGCTGCCTGGGATCGACGCACATCTCATAGCCATAAAGCCATTCGCCGGTGGGATCGTGGCGCGATCCGAAGCCGTTGCCGCTAATCTCTTCCCAATCGTGCGGCTTCAGCGCGATTTCCGCGGTGAGGCGCATCGAGGCGCAATAGCCCACCGCCTTGCCGTCATAGAAAGCAACGAACTGGCCTTCCGGAAAATTGTTGATCTGTCCGCGGATCATACCCGCGGTGTAGCCGGACAGCCCTTCATAGGCGCGATCGACGAGTGCGACGATCGCGCGGACGTCGGCGGGCGTGGCGTTGCGCACCTCAAGGCGGGCGCGGCTGCTGGTCGGCATGAAAAATCCCCGTCACGTCTGCTCTGTTGAGCAAGCGTAACGGGGATGAACGGAAACGGGTTCCGTAGCCCGGGCGCCGGCATGCGGCGCCCGGCCTTCAGGTCAGGCCCAGTTGGCCATTTCCTTTTCGAGGTTCGAACGGATCGCCTCGAAGAACTGCTCGGTGGTCATCCACGCCTGGTCCGGCCCGATCAGGATCGCAAGATCCTTGGTCATACCGCCCTGCTCGACGGTCTTGATGCAGACCTCTTCGAGCGTCTCGGCGAAACGCACCACATCGGGCGTATCGTCGAACTTGCCACGGAACTTGAGGCCGCCGGTCCACGCGAAGATCGACGCGATCGGGTTGGTCGAGGTCGCCTTGCCCTGCTGGTGCATGCGGAAGTGGCGGGTGACGGTGCCGTGCGCCGCCTCGGCCTCGATGGTCTTGCCGTCCGGCGTCATCAGCACGGAGGTCATCAGGCCGAGCGAGCCGAAGCCCTGCGCCACCTGGTCCGACTGGACGTCGCCGTCATAATTCTTGCAAGCCCAGACGAACTTGCCGTTCCACTTGAGCGCCGAAGCGACCATGTCGTCGATCAGGCGGTGCTCATAGCTGATGTTCGCGTCGCGGAACTTGTCCTTGAACTCGGCCTGGAACACCTCTTCGAACAGATCCTTGAACTGGCCGTCATAGGCCTTGAGGATCGTGTTCTTGGTCGACAGGTACAGCGGCCAGCGACGCTCGAGCGCGTAGTTCATGCTTGCGCGGGCGAAATCGCGGATCGAATCGTCCAGGTTGTACATGCCCATCGCGACGCCCGACGACGGGAAGTCGAACACTTCCTCCTCGATCTGCTGGCCGTCCTCGCCGGTCCACACCATCTTGAGCTTGCCGGGGCCCGGCACGCGGAAGTCGGTGGCGCGATACTGGTCGCCGAAGGCGTGACGGCCGACGACGATCGGGTCGGTCCAGCCCGGGATCAGCCTGGGAACGTTCTTGATGACGATCGGCTCGCGGAACACGACGCCGCCCAGGATGTTGCGGATCGTGCCGTTGGGCGACTTCCACATCTTCTTGAGCTTGAATTCCTCGACGCGTGCCTCGTCCGGAGTGATCGTGGCGCACTTCACGCCGACGCCATACTTCTGGATCGCCTTCGCGGCATCGACCGTGATCTGGTCATTGGTCTCGTCGCGCTTCTCGACGCCGAGGTCATAATATTCCAGATCGATATCAAGGTAGGGCTTGATCAGCCGCTCGCGAATCCATTCCCAGATGATCCGGGTCATTTCGTCGCCGTCGATCTCGACGACCGGGGTTTTCACCTTGATCTTCGCCATATGCTCTCTTCTCCGGGGGAGGTGGTCGCGATGGCTCTAGGAGCAGGATGCGCCGGGATCAACCGCGCGGAGGGATGATCGCGGCGATTGTCACTGCGCGCCGCGCACATTAGACAGTGCAGATGACGTCACTAGAAAAGCCGGCGGTGGGCACCACCACCGTTAAATGGCGGTTTCCCGCCGTTCATCCCGAAGGTCGCAAATTCGTTCTCATCGCGGCGGTGATCACGCTCGCGTTCGCGTTGATGGCGTGGGAAACGCTCGCCTGGCCGATGGCCGGCATCACCTTGTGGGTCGCAGCCTTCTTTCGCGATCCCGTTCGCACCGTGCCGCAGGGCGAGAATCTAATCGTCGCACCTGCGGACGGGCTGGTGACATTGATCGAGCGGGTGCCGGTGCCGCGCGAGCTCGCCGGGCCGGAGGGGCTGGGGGACGAACCGCTGGTGCGCGTCTCGATCTTCATGTCTGTGTTCGACGTCCATATCAATCGCTCGCCGATCGCCGGCACTGTCAAGGCGGTGGTCTATATCGCGGGCAAGTTCCTCAATGCCGATCTCGACAAGGCGAGCGAGGAGAATGAGCGCCAGCATCTGATCGTCGAACGGCATGACGGGCTGCGCATCGGCTTCACCCAGATCGCGGGGCTCGTTGCGCGCCGCATCCTGCCGTTCGTCAAGCCGGGCGACATTCTCGCTGCCGGCCAGCGCTTCGGCCTGATCCGCTTCGGCAGCCGTGTCGACGTCTATCTGCCCGCTGGTACCGCGCCACGCATCGCGCTGGGCCAGCGCTCGATCGCGGGCGAGACGGTGCTTGCGGTGATCGGGGATCCGATCGCCTCGAGCGGCATTCCGCAATAAGGATGAGCAGACGCCCCGATCCCCGCCGTGGCATTCCGCTAAGGGCACTGGCGCCCAATGCCGTCACCACGCTTGCCCTTTGTTCGGGGCTGACCGGCATCCTCTTCGCCATTGCTGAGGACTGGCGGATGGCCGTGAGCGCGGTGATCCTGGCGGGCGTGCTTGACGGCCTCGACGGGCGCATCGCGCGCCTGCTCAAGGGCGAAAGCCGGTTCGGCGCCGAACTCGATTCGCTGTCGGATGTGATCGCCTTCGGCGTTTCCCCGGCGATCATCCTCTACCTCTGGTCACTCCAGCATCTGGGCGAGGAAGGGCAGCGTTATGGCTGGATCTTCGCGCTCGCCCATGCGGCGGGTTGCGCGCTGCGGCTTGCGCGCTTCAACGCCCAGATCGACGCGGCCGAGCAGCCGCATAAATCGGCGGGATTCCTCACCGGCGTACCCGCACCGACCGCAGCGGGGCTGGCGATGCTGCCGCTCTATCTCTTCCTGTTCGTGAAGGGGCAGGGCCCGGTTGCAGACATCGCGCGCAACGGCATGCTCGTTGCGCCATGGATGGCGTTCGTCGTCTTCCTGATGACGTCGAGCCTGCCTACCTACAGTTGGGGCTCGCTGCGCCTGCGTCGCCATATCCGCATGGAATTGCTGGTCGGTGTCGCGCTGATCGGGGGCGCCATTTTCGCGGTGCCGTGGGCAACGCTGATTGGCGTCGCGAACCTCTATCTGCTGACGATCCCGTTCAGCACCAACAGCTACGCTCGGATCAGGCGGCAGCGCGCTGCTGCTGCCGCGGCCGGCTGAGCGCGGCGCGCGCCGACTCCCGCATCGCTTCGCGCGCGGAGCGATGCTCCGCCAAAGTGCCGGCCTGAACCGTTCGGCCCGCCGGGTCGAGCGCTTCCATGATCGCGTCCAGCCGGGATGCGATCATGTGCCAGATCATGGCCAGCGCCATCAGCAAGCCGGACGCGAACAGCAGCGAACCTACCATATGCAGCATGACGAACCTCCCGAAGCGGACCT
This sequence comes from Sphingomonas zeicaulis, assembly GCF_050433225.1. NCBI lineage: Bacteria > Pseudomonadati > Pseudomonadota > Alphaproteobacteria > Sphingomonadales > Sphingomonadaceae > Sphingomonas > Sphingomonas zeicaulis. The sequence goes on from NZ_JBNPXQ010000001.1 coordinate 787,891, forward strand.
TTGTTCGATGACTGAGCGGTTTATGTTCGATATTTGTTCTATCGTCAAGCGCCGATCCAATGTCGGTGGGATGGCAGTTGCGCGCCAATGAGGGTGCAGGACAGGCTTGCGTTCGCGCGTGGTTCCGATTAAGGGCCGCCGCATTCCACATGGGAAGCGCACATACCGGTGCCTGGGCCGATGCCCTGGTCACTGCTTCCCAGAGGTTCAACCGGAAGGAGAATAATCCTATGGCGGCTCCCACCGTCTCCCTGCACCAGTTGCTTGAAGCTGGCGCGCATTTTGGTCACCAGACGCACCGCTGGAACCCGAAGATGAAGCCTTACATCTTCGGTGAGCGCAACGGCGTCCACATCCTCGATCTGTCCCAGACCGTTCCGCTGTTCGCCCGCGCGCTCGACTTCGTGTCGCAGACCGTCGCGCACGGCGGCAAAGTGCTGTTCGTCGGCACCAAGCGCCAGGCGCAGGATCCGATCGCCGAGGCGGCCCGCCGCGCCGGGCAGCACTATGTCAACCATCGCTGGCTGGGCGGCATGCTCACCAACTGGAAGACGATCTCGCAGTCGATCAAGCGCTTCAAGGCGCTCGAGGAGCAGCTCGCTGGCGACACGCACGGCCTCACCAAGAAGGAAGTGCTTCAGCTCACCCGTGAGCGCGACAAGTTCGAGCTGTCGCTCGGCGGCATCCGCGACATGGGCGGCATTCCGGACGTGATGTTCGTGATCGACGCCAACAAGGAAGAGCTGGCGATCAAGGAAGCCAACACGCTCGGCATCCCGGTCGTCGCGATCCTCGATTCGAACGTCAGCCCGGACGGCATCGCCTTCCCGGTTCCGGCGAACGACGACGCCAGCCGCGCCATCCGCCTGTATTGCGAAGCGATCGCCCAGGCGGCGACCCGCGGTCAGCAGGGCGGCGCCGCGTCGCGCGGTGTCGATCTCGGCGCGATGGATGAGCCGCCGGCGGAAGCCGCGCTGGCCGAGGCCGAGGGCGTTCCGGCCGAGGCGTGATCGAGGACAGGCGGGCTCCGGCCTGCCGTCCCTTGATCGTGCCCGTGCGGCGTCTGAGCGAAAGCGATTGCCACCGGTCAATGATCGATGGCGACAGGATAGGGCGTCACTGCCTTGTCATGCGGACGGGGCAGGGCGCTAAGCAGCGTCTGCCCCGTCTTTTTATCGAGACAAACTGAAGGAACAGGACATGGCCGAGATCACTGCCGCCCTGGTGAAGGAACTGCGCGAGCGCTCCGGCGCCGGCATGATGGATTGCAAGAAGGCGTTGGCCGAAACCGGCGGCGACATGGAAGCCGCGATTGACTGGCTGCGTACCAAGGGTCTTGCGACCGCCGCGAAAAAGGCGGGCCGCACCGCCGCCGAGGGTCTGGTCGGCGTTGCCGTGTCGGGCACCCGCGGCGCTGCCGTCGAGGTCAACTCGGAGACCGATTTCGTCGCGAAGAACGAACTGTTCCAGCAGTTCGTGAAGACGGTTGCCGGCATCGCGCTCGAAAAGGGTGCGGACGTCGAGGCGCTGTCGGCCGCGAGCTGGCCCGAGGGCGGCACCGTCGCCGAGAAGCTGACCGCCAATGTCGCGCAGATCGGTGAGAACCAGGCGCTGCGTCGCGCGGCGCTGCTCGAAGTCTCCGAGGGTGTCGTGGTCTCCTATGTCCACAACGCCGCGGCTACGGGCCTTGGCAAGATCGGCGTGCTTGTCGCGCTCGAGAGCGCCGCGCCCGCCGAAGCGCTGGAGGCGCTGGGCAAGCAGCTCGCGATGCATGTCGCCGCCGCAAATCCCTCGGCGCTGAATGAGGAAGACCTGCCGGCCGATCTGATCGAGCGTGAGCGCGCGATCGCCGCCGAGAAGGCCGCCGAATCGGGCAAGCCGGCGAACATCGTCGAGAAGATGGTCGAGGGTTCGATCGCGAAGTTCCGCAAGGAAAACGCGCTGGTCAGCCAGATCTTCGTGATCGACGGCAAGTCGAAGGTGTCGGATGTGGTCGCCGCGGCGGCCAAGGAAGCCGGCAGCCCGATCACGCTCGCCAACTATGTGCGCTTCCAGCTGGGCGAGGGCATCGTGAAGGAAGAGAGCGATTTCGCGGCGGAAGTCGCGGCCGCTGCCGGCGTCAAGAAGGACGAGCCGGCCAACGCCTGATCGCAGTCACGCCGCCGTTCCTTCGATTGGAACGGCGGCGAAACTGTGTTCGCGCGGAGTGCCTTGCCCGGCTTGGCACCACGCACCGGCGCAACTAAGGTGCGCGCCGCTTCTTCCCCAACGATCAGGATCGCTCCCCTATGCTGCGCCCACGCTTCAACCGCATCCTCCTGAAATTGTCCGGAGAGGTGCTGATGGGGCCCGGCCAGTTCGGTATCGATCCCGACACGGTCGCGCGCGTGGCGGACGAGATCAAGGCGGCCAAGGAAGCCGGCCATGAGCTTTGCATCGTCGTCGGTGGCGGCAATATCTTTCGCGGCCTTGCAGCGGCGGCCAAGGGCTTCGAGCGCACCAGCGCCGACTATATGGGCATGCTCGCCACGGTCATGAACGCGCTGGCGGTGCAGAACGCGCTGGAGCAGATCGGCGTCGACACCCGTGTCCAGTCAGCGATCCCGATGAACACGGTGTGCGAGCCCTTCATCAAACGCCGCGCCGAGCGCCATATGGAAAAGGGCCGGATCGTGATCTTCGCGGCCGGCACCGGAAATCCCTATTTCACCACCGACAGCGCTGCCGCGCTCCGCGCCGCGGAGATGAATTGCGACGCGCTGTTCAAGGGCACCTCGGTCGATGGCGTCTATGATGCCGATCCCAAGAAGGTGCCGGGTGCAAAGCGTTTCGATACAGTCAGTTTCAACCATGTGCTCGCAGCCGATCTGAAGGTGATGGATGCGAGCGCCGTGTCGCTGTGCCGCGACAACGACATCCCGATCGTGGTGTTCAACATCCGCGAGCAGGGGAATCTGTCGCAGGTCCTTGAGGGCAAGGGCACAGCGACCATCGTGCAGAATGAGGGAGAGTTGATCGATGCCAGCCTATAGCAAGTCCGACCTCGAGCGTCGGATGGCCGGCGCCGTCGAGGCGTTGAAGCATGATCTCGTCGGCCTGCGCACCGGTCGCGCCTCGACGACTTTGCTCGATCCGGTGACCGTCGAGGTCTATGGGGCGCACATGCCGATCACCCAGGTCGCCACCGTCTCGGTTCCCGAGCCGCGGCTGATCTCGGTGCAGGTGTGGGACAAGTCGAACGTCGGCCCGGTCGACAAGGCGATCCGCTCGGCCGGCCTCGGCCTCAATCCGATCGTCGACGGCCAGACGCTGCGTCTGCCGATTCCTGATCTGACCGAAGAGCGCCGCAAGGAACTCGCCAAGCTCGCCAATCAATACGCGGAAAAGGCCCGGATCGCGGCACGCAACGTGCGCCGTGACGGCAATGACTCGCTCAAGATGGACGAGAAGAAGGGCGAGATCAGCGAGGATGAGCGCAAGCGCGCCGAGACCGAGGTGCAGAAGCTGACCGACGCGACGATTGCGGACATCGATGCCGCCGCTGCCGCGAAGGAAAAGGAAATCCTCGGCAAGTGAGCCTGTTGCCGATCCAGTCCGGTGGCGCATCGCCGAGGACGGGCGGCCGCGGTGCGGTGCCGCGCCACGTCGCGATCATCATGGACGGCAATGGTCGCTGGGCGAAGAAGCGGCTGTTGCCGCGCGTCGCCGGCCATCGCCGCGGGATCGAGGCGGTGCGCCGCACCGTGCGCGCCGCCGGAGAGCTCGGTATCGAGGCGCTGACATTGTTCGCCTTCTCGTCGGAAAACTGGCGCCGTCCGGCGGCGGAAATCGGCGAGCTGATGGGCATGCTCAAGCGCTTCATCGTCTCGGATCTCGATGAAATCCACGAGGCTGGCATTCGCCTGGTCGTGTTGGGTGACTGGCGGATGCTGCAGGGCGACATTGTCGAACTGATCGAGGGTGCCATCGCGCGCACTGCCAACAACACCCGGCAGACGCTTGTTGTGGCGCTGAATTATGGCGCGCAGGATGAGATCGTTCGCGTTGCCCGTCGACTGGCGATCGAGGCTGCCGAGCGGCGTCTCGATCCTGCCACGATCGATGCGGCGATGTTCGAGAACGGGCTCGATACGCAAGGCCTGCCGCCGCTCGACCTGCTGATCCGCACATCGGGCGAAAAGCGCTTGTCCAATTTTCTGCTGTGGCAGGCGGCCTATGCCGAACTGCTGTTCGTCGATACGCTGTGGCCCGATTTCGGTCGCGACGAGCTCGCGGCCGCCGTCGATGCGTTCGCGGCACGCGAGCGGCGGTTCGGAGGTTTATGACGACATCGGTCAAGGCGAACTGGGTTGCCGATCTGCCGCGCAAGGCGCTGGTCGCGGTCATCCTCGTCGCCGTCGCTGTCGGCGGGTTGATCGCCGGCGGCTACGCGCTGTGGCTGCTCTTGTCGGCGTTCGGGCTGCTGATGATGGTCGAGTGGGCAACGCTCGCCGCGGCCGAGGGGCGCGACCGCTGGGTCGCGATTGTCGGCCTCGGAGCGGCGCTGGTCGCGGTCTCGCCGGCGCTCGGGCATCCCGGCTGGCTATCGATCGCGATCATTCTGGGCGCGGCGCTCGTCATCGGGCTGATCAGCCGTAACGCCCAGCTTGGCGGCGGCGCGCCCTATATCGCGCTACCAGTGCTCTCGCTGCTGTTCGTGCGCGCCGAACCGGCCGGCTTGTTGCTTGCGGGCTGGACGCTGGCATTGGTCTGGGCGACCGATATCGGCGCCTATTTTGCCGGTCGCCTGATCGGTGGACCCAAGATCGCGCCTTCGGTCAGCCCTAACAAAACCTGGGCGGGGCTGGGCGGCGGCATGGTCGCTGCGCTCGTAACCGGGCTGCTGTTCCACGTTTTCGGCGGCCTCACCATCGGCCTGGCACTCGCCAGCGCGCCGCTGGCGGTGGTCGCGCAGGCGGGCGACTTCTTCGAAAGCGCGCTCAAGCGCAACGCCGGCGTCAAGGACAGCGGTACGATCCTGCCCGGCCATGGCGGCGTGCTCGATCGGCTCGACGGGCTGGTGCCGGTGTCGGTGGTCGTTGCGCTCGTGCTGGCGGCGGGGGTGCGGATATGAAGCGCGTCACCGTTCTCGGCGCGACCGGGTCGGTCGGCGCATCGACGCTCGATCTGCTCCAGTCGGATCCCGATCGCTTCGATGTGATCGCGCTGACCGCCAATCGTGACGCCGCCGGGCTTGCCGCGGCGGCGCGGGCGACGGGTGCTAAGCTCGCGGTTATCGGGGATCCGACGGGCTACGGAGCCCTGAAAGGGCTGCTCGCGGGCAGCGGCATCGAGGCGGCGGCAGGTGCCGGCGCGATCGTCGATGCCGCGCGGCTGGGGGCGGACTGGACGATGGCTTCGATCGTCGGCTGCGCCGGCCTGCCGCCGGTCCTGGCCGCGCTGGAGCAGGGCGGAGCGGTCGCGCTGGCCAACAAGGAAGCGCTGGTCAGCGCCGGATCGCTGATGACCGACGTCGCCCGCCGCGCCGGTGCGACGCTGCTGCCGGTCGATTCGGAGCATAATGCGATCTTCCAATGCTTCGATCATGACGCGCCGGAACGCGTGCAGCGCATCATCCTGACCGCCAGCGGCGGCCCGTTCCGCGAATGGACGCTGGAGGCGATGGCATTGGTCACCCCGGCGCAGGCGGTGAAGCATCCCAACTGGTCGATGGGCGCGAAGATTTCCGTCGATTCGGCGACGATGATGAACAAGGGCCTCGAACTGATCGAGGCGTTCCATCTCTTCCCGGTCGGGCTCGAGAAGATCGACATCCTCGTCCACCCGCAGTCGGTGGTTCATTCGATGGTCGAATATGTCGATGGATCGGTTCTGGCGCAGTTGGGCACGCCCGACATGCGGACGCCGATCGCGCATGCGCTGGCCTGGCCGGATCGGATGGAGACGCGCGCGGCACGGCTCGACCTCGTCAAGGTTGGCAGGCTCGACTTCGAAGCCCCTGATCCGGAACGGTTTCCGGCGCTGGCGCTGGCCCGCGCGGCGCTGGAGGCGGGCGGCGCTCGCCCGGCCATCCTCAACGCGGCGAACGAGGTGGCGGTCGCCGCTTTCCTTGAGGGGCGCTGCGGCTTCCTCGAAATCGCCGCAATTGTGCGCGAAACACTGGAGCGCTATGACCCGGGGGCACCGGTCTCGCTTGACGATGTGTTCGCGATCGACCGTGAAGCGCGGGACGTGGCATCAGGGGTTATGAAGGTGAGTGCTGCGTGACCGACAACCCCGGCTTCCTGTTGACCGTTTTAGCGTTCGTCCTCGTCATCGGCCCGCTCGTCTTCGTCCATGAGCTTGGCCATTATATCGCCGGCCGCATCTTCGGCGTGAAGGCGGAGACCTTCTCGATCGGCTTCGGCGGCACGATCGCCGGCTGGCATGACAAGCGCGGCACGCACTGGAAGCTAGGGTGGCTGCCCCTGGGCGGCTATGTGCGCTTCGCCGGTGACATGGGTGCCGCGAGCCAGCCAACCGCCGAATGGCTGGCGCTGCCGCCGGAAGAACGCGCGAAGACCTTCCAGGCCAAGCCGCTGTGGCAGCGCGCGATCATCGTCGCGGCTGGTGCGATCGTGAATTTCCTGTTCGCGATCCTGATCCTCGGTTCCTTCGCCTATCTTGAAGGCGTGCCACGCACTCCGCCAGTGATCGCGATGGTCGCCGAAGGATCTGCCGCGGATCAGGCGGGGATGAAGGCGGGTGATCGCGTCCTTTCGATCTCGGGCCGTTCGATCGGTGATTTCGAAGATATCTACCGGATTGTCCGCTTCAGCCCGATCGAGCCGATGCAGATCGCGATCGATCGTGGCGGCAACCGGCTGTCGGTTGACGTGACGCCCGGCGTGATCGTCGAACGCGATCGCTTCGGCAATGAATATCGCATGGGGCAACTCGGTATCGGCAAGCCGCCCGCGGTCTATGACGAGATCGGCTTGCTCGAAGCGCCGCTGGTCGGTGCGGAGCGGACCTGGGGGATCGTACGGCTGATGGTCGACACGCTCGGCCAGGTCGTTGCCGGACGGCGGTCAGTCAAGGAACTGGGCGGACCGCTCAAGATCGCGCAAGTCTCTGGAGAGGCAGCGATGATGGGTTGGGAGAGCCTGATCGGTTTCATCGCGCTCGTTTCGATTAATCTGGGATTCATCAATCTCTTGCCAGTTCCCATGCTGGATGGCGGGCATCTGTTCTTCTATGCGATCGAGGCGGTGCGGCGGAAACCGGTACCGGTCGAAGCGCAGGAATGGGCATATCGCGGTGGTTTTGCGCTGCTCGTCTCGCTGATGCTGTTGGTGACGTTCAACGATCTGACCTCTTTTGGCCTCTGGCAGAAGCTGGGCGGCTTGATCGGTTGACGGGAGTGGGGCAGGGCGGCGATCGTTCGGGGACGCAATCGTCGGAAATGACAAGCAGCCGAGCGCGCAACAAAGGGTAGGGACGCGTGACAGTCACTGAAAAGCAACGGTTCGGCAAACGCCAGGCGGCACTGCTCGTCGGCACGATGATCGCGGGGATACCGACGCCGCTGCTCGCCCAGGCCGCCGATGCGCCGGCGGCGCCCGCAGCCGCGCCTGCGCTCGCGCCGCTGGCACCGGCGCCAACCGTGGGCACGGTCAAGTCGATCAACGTCACCGGCAACCAGCGTCTGGAGGCGGATACCGTCCGCTCCTACATCCAGCTGCGCGCGGGGGAGAGCTACACGACCGAAACGCTCGACCAGGCGCTGAAGGATCTGTTCGCGACCGAGCTGTTTGCCGACGTGCGGATCACCGGCGGCGACACCGGCGACATCGTGATCGAGGTGCGTGAGAATCCGGTGATCAACCGCATCGTGCTTGAGGGCAACAAGCGGTTGAAGGAAGACAAGATCCGGCCCGAAATCCGTCTCGCGCCGCGCCAGATCTTCACACGATCCAAGGTGCGTGCGGATGTCGCCCGCATCATCGAACTCTATCGCCGCCAGGGGCGTTTCGCCGCGACCGTCGAGCCCAAGATGGTCTCGCTCGACCAGAACCGCGTCGACATCATCTTCGAGATCACCGAGGGCGCGAAGTCGAAGGTCCGCCAGATCAACATCATCGGCAACGAGGCGTTCAACGACGGCGAACTGCGCTCGGAGATGGCGACCAAGCAGTCGCGCTTCTTCCGCTTCTTCTCCTCGTCCGACAGCTATGATCCCGATCGCCTCGCCTATGACCAGGCGAAGCTGCGCCAGTTCTACCTGACACAGGGCTATGCCGATTTCCGCGTCGTTTCCGCGGTCGCCGAACTGACGCCGGACAAGCGTGACTTCATCATCACCTATGTGGTCGAGGAAGGGCAGCGCTACAAGTTCGGCGACGTGAAGGTCGAAAGCGATATTCGAGATTTCAAGCCGAACAATGTCGGCAAGGTCTCGATGAAGAAGGGCGACTGGTACAACGCCAAGATGGTCGAGGACACGGTCGAATCCTTGACCGAAAGCGCCGGTTTGTTCGGCTATGCCTTCGCCGAGGTGTCTCCGGAGTTCAATCGCGACAAGGACGCGTTGACGATGGACATCACCTTCCGCATCGGGGAGGCGCCGCGCGTCTATGTCGAGCGGATCGATATCAACGGCAACACGCTGACGCAGGACAAGGTGGTCCGCCGCGAATTCCGCTTGGCGGAAGGCGATGCGTTCAACAGCTTCCTCGTCAAGCGCTCGACCGACCGCATCAAGTCGCTGGGCTTCTTCCAGGAGAATCTGGAAGTTGAACAGAAGCAGGGCTCGGCGCCCGATCGCATCATCCTCGAGACTAATGTCGAGGAAAAGTCGACCGGCGAACTCCAGCTCTCGGCGGGCTTCTCGTCGCTCGAACGCTTCATCGTCGCAGCGTCGGTGCGCCAGCGCAACTTCCGCGGCAAGGGCCAGGAACTGCGCACCAGCGTCAACTATTCGAGCTATTCCAAGTCGGTCGAGGTCGGCTTCACCGAGCCTTATCTGTTCGACAAGACGATCGCGGTCGGCGGCGACATCTTCCGTCGTGACTTCAGCTCGTTCAACTATATCAGCAACAACGATCGCAACACGACCTATCAGCAGATCACCACGGGCTTCCAGCTTCGTGCGGGTGTGCCGATCACCGAATATGTCTCGCTGGCGCTGCGTTACGGCCTCAGCTTCGACGACATCACGCTGGACGAGAGCTACTACTCCAATGGCGAGTGTAGCCCGATCATCGCGGGTCGCTATCTCTGCGACGCCATCGGCAAGCGCACGACCTCGTCCGTCGGCTACAGCCTGGTCTATGACACGCTGAACAACCGCATCCGTCCGACCGGCGGTCAGCGCGTGGTGTTCAGCCAGGATTTCGCCGGCCTCGGCGGCTCGGTGCGCTACCTCAAGAGCCGCATCGATGCCGCGAAATACGTCAATATCGGTGCCGGCTTCATCGGTTCGGCCAGCATTGAGGGCGGCGCGATCATCCCGTTCCAGAGCAGCCAGGGCGCCGGTCGGGACGCGGTCCGCCTTGTCGACCGCTTCTTCCTGGGCCAGCCGCAATTCCCGGGGTTCGACATTCGCGGCATCGGCCCGCGCGTCGTGCGTCGTCAATATGATACGACGACCGAAGAGCCGTTGGATCTGGTGCCGGACAACAACAACCGCGTCGATGACGCGCTGGGCGGTCGTTACTACTATCTCGCCAAGCTCGAGGTGGAGATCCCGCTCGGTTCGGGCGCGCGCGAACTGGGCCTGAGGCCATCGATCTTCGCGGTTGCGGGCTCGGTGTTCGGCGTGAAGCGTCCGCAACTCACCGAATTCCCCGATACCAATGGTGACGGTTATCCCGACCCGTTGGACCTCGGGCCGTTGCGCACCGCGGCTGGCGAGCAGATCTACACCATCCCGGCCGGCCAGTTGAACGCCGGCGCCTCCACCACCTGCGCCACCGGCCAGATGGTGTCCGGGCAGACCGGCTGCGTCGGCGACGTGGCGAACACGGAAGCCCGCAATATCGTACAGCCTTTTTCCGAGCAGTTCTTCGGAAATACCTGGAAGCCGCGCCTCTCGGTGGGCATCGGCGTCAACTGGAACTCGCCCTTTGGCCCGTTCCGGATCGACATCGCGAAAGCGCTGCTGAAGGAACCGGGGGATGACACCCGACTCTTCACCTTCAATGTAGGGACTCAATTCTGATGAAGACCTTGTTCAAGGCGCTGGCGCTCGCCGCTGCTGCCATTCCCGCTCTCGTCGCTGCCGGCCCCGCGCATGCGCAGGTCGCTGGCGTTGCCATCGCCAATCTCGAGCAGGCGATTGCCGAGACCAACGCATATCGCAATGCGATCACGCAGATGCGCACCACCTACAAGCCGCAGATCGATCAGGTTCAGGCGCGTGCCACCGCGCTCGAAACCGAACTGAAGCCGCTGGTCGACAAGTTCCAGGCGGATCAGAAGGCCGCGACCCCCAATCGCGCGGCGCTGCAGACGCAGTACACCGCGATCCAGACCAAGCAGCAGGCCGGCCAGGCCGAATTGCAGAAGCTGAATGAGCCGGTTGCGCTGGCGCAGGCCTATGTCGAAGAGCAGATCGCGGCGAAGCTGAACGACGCCCTCAAGTCGGCGATGACCAAGAAGAAGGTCAGCCTGGTGCTTCAGCCGCAGGCGGCCGTCTCGTTCCAGCCGACCGTCGACATCACCAAAGATGTCACTGCCGAGCTCAACACCGCGGTGCCCAGCGTCCAGATCACCCCGCCGGCGGGCTGGCGTCCGGGTGGCCAGCAGCAGGCGGCGGCCGCCGCCGCGCCCGCTGCTCCGGCCGCACCGAAGCCGCAGGGCCGGTGAGCGACGGCGCCGATCCGGCGCCCGCGAGCATCGGGCCTCTCGACATAAGGCAGGTGCTCGCGGCGTTGCCGCACCGTTATCCGATGCTGCTGGTCGATCGCGTCGAGGAGATCGTCCTCGACCAGTCGATCGTCGCGGTGAAGGCGGTGAGCTTCAACGAGAGCTTCTTCCAGGGGCATTTTCCCGGCCGTCCGATCATGCCGGGCGTGCTGATCGTCGAGGCGCTGGCGCAGGCCGCCGGCGTGCTCGCGGTGGAATCGCTCGGGCTCGCCGGATCCGGCAAGCTCGTCTATTTCATGGCGATCGAGGAAGCGAAGTTCCGTTCTCCGGTTGAACCCGGCGTGCTGCTGAAGCTGCACGTGGACTTCGTCCAGAAGCGCGCATCGGTGTGCAAATTTGCCGGCAAGGCGCTGATTGACGGCAAGGTGGTTGCGCAGGCGAACTTTACCGCGATGATTGCGGACCCGCCCGCAGCCTGAAGACGAAGCACGTGCGGCCGGCGCGATGCGGCGGCCGCACGCTTCCTTTTTCCCAGCTGTCTTGCCCTTTGGGCGAAGCGCCGCTATGGCGCCGCCTTCGCATCCACGGCCGGTCGGAAACCGGCCATCTCCGGAGCATAGAGATGAAGAAGAATATCCACCCCGACTACCACATGATCAAGGTGCAGATGACCGACGGCACCGTGTACGAAACCCGCTCCACCTGGGGCAAGGAAGGCGACACGCTGCAGCTCGACATCGACCCCACCGTCCACCCGGCGTGGACCGGCGGCAACCAGCGCATGCTGGATCAGGGTGGTCAGGTCGCGCGCTTCAACAAGCGCTTCGGCGGCCTCACGCTCAAGGGCAAGTAAGCGGCAGCGGCGCATCGCGCCGCGCCAGACACTTCCATCGACCCGTCTCCGCGCCTGCGGGGGCGGGTCGATGTGCGTTTGCGACTCCCCCAGCTTGCGCTATGTTAACCGAAAGCGGCGCGAGCGAGCGCTCGTGAGCGGGAGAGGGGCATGCCGACATATGTTGGAACGCCGGATGGGGACATCCTGGCGGGCGATCTTTTCGGAGCGGCCGACGATATCATCAGGGGGCTCGGCGGCGATGATGCGCTGTCCGGGCTGGACGGTGCGGACGTGCTGGCCGGCGGCGCCGGCAATGACAGCCTCAACGGCGGCCGCGGCATCGACACTGCCGACTATGGCGAGGCGTCGGCGGCGGTCACCCTCAGCCTCGCGGTCGCAGGTGCGCAGAATAGCGGCGGCGACGGCATCGACACGCTGGTTGCGATCGAGAACATCATCGGTTCTGCCTTCGGCGATACGCTGACCGGCAGCAGCAGCGCCAATCGCATCGATGGCGGCGCCGGCGACGACGTGATCGATGGCGGCACCGGCACAGGTGCCGACGTGCTGGTCGGCGGCGATGGTATTGATACGCTGCGCTACGCCGATTCCGCCGCGCGCATCTATGTCAGCCTGTCCGTCGCGACCGCGCAGGCGACAGTGGGCGCGGGCAACGACACCGTCTCAGGCTTCGAGAATCTCGTCGGCAGCGGCTTCGACGATCGGCTGTCGGGCAACGAGGTCGCCAACATCATCACCGGCGGCAATGGCAACGATCAGATCAACGGCGCCGATGGCGACGATACACTCGCCGGTGGCGCAGGTATCGACACGATCGACGGTGGGGCGGGCAACGACCTCATCGATGGCGGTCTCGGTAACGATGTCGCGAGCTTCGCCTCGGCGACCGCAGCGGTGACCGTCAGCCTGCTGGCTGAGGGCGCCCAGAACACGCTTGGCGCGGGCACCGATACGCTGGTCTCGATCGAGGGGCTGACCGGATCGGCGTTCAACGACGTGCTGATCGGCAATGCCGGCCTCAACATCCTGTCGGGCGGCTTGGGGAATGATCTTCTCTCAGGCGGGGCGGGCAACGACACGCTCGATGGCGGTGGTGGCAACGACACCGCGACTTATGCCGATGCGGCGTCCGCGGTCACCATCAATCTGCTCAGCGCCTCGGCGCAGCCCACCGGTGGGGCCGGGAGCGACACGCTCCGCAGTATCGAGAACCTGATCGGCACGGCGTTTGCAGATACGCTGACGGGCAACCAATATGGCAACATCCTCGACGGTGGCGAGGGTGACGACCTGCTTTCGGGCGGGCTCGGCAATGACATGCTGAATGGCGGCGCGGGCACGGACACTGCGACCTATGCCGCGGCGGCATCGGCGGTGAAGGTCAGCCTCGCGATCGCCGGGGCGCAATATACGCTGGGCGCACATACCGACACGCTGATCGGGATCGAGCTCTTGACCGGTTCGGCCTTCGACGATCAACTCACCGGCGATGGCGGCGATAATGTGCTAACGGGAAATGCCGGAAACGACGTGCTCAACGGCGGTGGCGGGAACGATACGCTGTCCGGCGGCCAGTCGAGCGATACTGCGAGCTATGCCGGCGCCGCCTCAGTCGTCACGGTCTCGTTGGCGATCACCACCGCGCAGGACACGATCGGCGCCGGCATAGACACCTTCATCGCGATGGAGAACCTGACCGGCTCGGCATATAATGACACGCTGACCGGCAACGGCCAGGCCAATATGCTGTCGGGCGGCAATGGTCATGATCTGCTGGATGGTGCGCATGGCGCCGATACGCTGGACGGCGGTGCCGGCAACGACACGCTGCGCGGCGGCGGCAGCGACGATGTGCTGCTCGGCGAGGCGGGCGACGATCTGCTCGATGGCGGTGTGGGCAATAACAGCCTCGACGGCGGCACTGGTTTCGACACGATCAGCTTCGCAGCGGCGACGCAGGCGATCGATATCGACCTGGGGCTGACGACGGCGCAGCCGGTCCCCGGCCTCTCCTCCTCGAACATCATCCTCAATGTCGAACACATCATCGGTTCCGCCTATGATGACCGGATCATCGCCGGCAATGTCGGGACAGTTCTGGAGGGTGGAGACCGCTATGACGAACTGATCGGCGGCGCCGGTGTCGATATACTGATTGGGGGTAATGATCAGGATGATCTTACCGGAAGCGCAGGCGATACGCTGATCGGTGGCAGCGGGTGGGATAGGTACTATATCGACACCGCCAACCTCACCATCATCGAACTTCTCGATGGCGGGCCGGACGATGTCTACTCGTCGGTGAGTTTCACCTTGCCCGACCATGTGGAAGGCCTGTGGTTGACGGGAAGCGCCAACATCAATGGTACGGGCAATGCCGGAAACAACACGCTCGGCGGCAACAGTGGCAGCAATGTCCTGATCGGTGGTGATGGCAATGACGGCCTAATCGGGAGCGTCAGCTCGGCGCTCAGCAGCGATACGCTGATCGGCGGCGCCGGCGATGATTTCTACGATCTGCGCACGCTTGATGATATCGTGGTAGAACTTGCCGGTGGCGGCCGTGATACCGTGTTTTACTACGATCACACATATTCGATGACCTATGTTCTTCCCGACAATTGCGAGATCCTGCGGATCTATGGTGGCCGTGGCATCGGCAATGCCGCTGACAATGAGATTTCCGGCGTCAGCTACGACCGCAATACTCTGAACGGTGGAGGTGGCGCCGATATCCTGCAGGGTAACCTTGGTGCAGACTATTTCGAGTTCAGTTCAGTCGCTGATTCTACCGTTGGCAATCCGGACCGTATCTTCGATCCGGGGCGTCACGCGGGTACCTTCAATTTTGACCATGTCGATCTCCGGCAGGTCGATGCGGATGTTGGGATCGAGGGCGACCAGGCTTTCCACTTCGTCACGGCCTTTACAGGCGCTTCAGCGGAAGCCACGCTGACCTACGACGCCGTCGCCAACGTCACGACCTTCCTCGCCGACGTGAACGGCGATGCGGTCGCTGACATGCGGATCCTGCTCAACGGCAGTCTCGATCAGGTGGTGCTGATCTGGGATCTGTAGCACGCGCGTCCATGCGAATGCATGAGGGCGGCCGCGCTGCGGGCGCCCTTTTTTTGAGTGTGGGGCGACCGCAGAACAGCGCATTCTTGGCACCGCGCAAAGAAATCTATCTACCCACTAGATTAATAGACATTTAGCTCGGTTCCCCAGCCGACAAGTCGAGAATGACTCGGGCGGCGCCGTCGGCGCGTCGCTTCTAGGGGAAGAAACATGCTGCGCCGTCTCAAGCCATTGCTGCTGCTCTCAGCAGCCTTCGCCGCCACGCCCGCGTTTGCCGCCGACGGGGCGCCCGCTGCCGCGGATGCAGCCGCCCCGGCCGACGCGGATGCGGCCGAGCCTGCCGGTGGCGCCAACAGCGGCGAGATCGTCGTGACGGCGCGCCGCCGTGCGGAAGATGTGCAGGACGTGCCGGTCGCGATCTCAGTGGTGGGCGGTGCCGCGCTGGAAGCGCAGGGCACCTACAACATCAACCGGCTGACCCAGCTGCAGCCGACACTGCAGTTCTTCTCCACCAATCCGCGCAACACGTTCATCAACATCCGCGGCATCGGCGCGCCGTTCGGCCTTACCAATGACGGCTTCGAGCAGGGTGTCGGCATTTACATCGACCAAGTCTATTACAACCGCATCGCCGCTGCGACGCTGGACTTCGTCGACGTCGAGCAGATCGAGGTGCTGCGTGGGCCGCAGGGCACGCTCTACGGGAAGAACACAACTGCCGGCGCGATCAACGTCACCACCCGAGCGCCCAGCTTCGAATTCGAGGGCAAGGCGGAAATCTCGCTCGGCAATTACAGCTTCAAGCAGGCGAAGGCCTCGGTGTCCGGGCCGATCACCGACAAACTGGCCGCGCGGATCAGCGTTTCGAGCACCGATCGTCGCGGCACGATCTACAATGTCGCCACCGACCAATGGATCAACTCGCAGGATAATATTGGCGTTCGCGGCGCGCTGCTGTGGAAGCCGAGCGAGGATCTGCGGATCACCTTGGCGGCTGATTTCAACCTGCAGGATCCGATCTGCTGCGGCCAGATCTATGCGCGCGTCGGTACCACACAGCGCGCGCTCAACCGCCAATATGCGGCGTTGACCGCGCTGTTCCCGGGCTACCAGGTGCCCAGCACCAACGCGTTCGACCGGCTGACCGATCTCGATGCGCCGCTCGCCGCGCGCAACGAGATGGGTGGTGCCTCGCTGCGCGCCGAATGGGATGTAGGGCCGGGCACGCTGACCTCGATCACCGCGTGGCGCTATTGGGATTGGGATCCCTCCAACGACCGCGATTTCACTGGTCTTCCGGTCTACACCAAGGTCAACAACCCGACGAAGCAGAACCAGTATACGCAGGAGCTGCGTTACGCCTATGAGGCGGACCGGCTGGACTTCGTTGTCGGTGCCTTCGCCTTCTACCAGGAAATCCGCACCAGCGGCATTCAGGAAACCGGCCCGGCGGCGAGCGCATGGTTGCTCAACCCCAGCAGCGCGCTGTCGGGCAACCCGGCGGTGCTGAATGACATCGTCGCGGAAAACGACATCCGTCTCGACAATCTCAGCCTGGCCGCATTCGGCAAGGTGAACTGGCACGTCACGGACAAGCTCACCGTCTCGCCTGGCATTCGTATTAATTACGACAAGAAGGAAGGCCTCTATGACTCGGTGGTGATCGGCACCGCGTCGGACGGTACGCGCCAGCTCATCACGAATGACACGACGCATCCCTATTATAATGATCCGTGGACCGCGGCTCAGCGCGGTACCCAGTCCTCGCAATTCTTCGAGCCCGACTTCAGCGACTGGAATCTCTCCTACGACCTCAACCTTTCCTACAAGGTCACCGAGGATGTGCTCGCCTATGCGACCTATGCGCGTTCATTCAAGACGGGCGGCATCAACCTGAACGGCGTGCCGAGCCGCGGCGATGGCACACCCGCGCTGGAGGTCGCGCAGATCAAGCCCGAGAAGGTCGACCATTTCGAACTTGGCCTGAAGACTCAGTTCTGGGATCGCCGTGCGACCTTCAACCTCACCGGCTATTGGACCGAGATCAAGGATTTCCAGGCCAGCGTGATCAGCAATGTCAGCGGCAGCAACGTGCTGCGCGGCTATCTGGCCAATGCGGACAAGGTGCGGGTGCGCGGGATCGAGGCCGATTTCAGCGTTCGCCCGACGGACCAGCTCAGTGCCTATGTCAGCGGTGCATTCACCGACCATGAGTTCAGGAAGTTCGTCGACGCGCCGTGCCCGCCCGAACTCGCGGGCGGCGGCACCGGGACACCCGCCGGCCCGGCCGCAACGCCGGGCGCAAACAGCCCCGCCAATTGCGACGTTTCGGGGCAATGGCTGCCGGGCATCTCGAAATGGGCGTTTTCGTGGGGTGCCGAATATGACATTCCGGCGACCGTTCTCGGGCGCGATGGCGACGTCTATCTGGGCTATGATGCGAATTACCGCTCGAAATTCTCGTCCAACGCGTCGCGATCGATCTACACCGATGTTTCGGGTTATTCGATCCACAATTTCCGCGTCGGCTTCCGTACCGATAATTTCGACGTGTTCGGCTGGATCCGGAATGCCTTCGATCAGAATTATTTCGAATCGCTGGCGGTCACCCCAGGCAACACCGGCCTGATCTCCGCGCAACTCGGCGATCCGCAGACCTGGGGCGGCACGATCAAATTCTCGTTCTGATGTGGGAGGGTGGGGCCGGCGCGGATGATCTTCGTGCCGGCCGCGCCTTCATTCAACCGGCTTGAGCCCCAGGATCAACGTGGGCAGCAGCTCGGATACGGTGGGGTGGATCGGCATCGCCCAGCGCAGCACGTCATGGGTCTGGTGCGCGTTCATCATGTCGAGGACGCCGTGGATCGCTTCGTCGCCACCGGTGCCAAGGATCGCGGCTCCCAGCATCTCGTGCGTCTCGGCATCGGCGATCAGCTTCATGAAGCCCTGCGTTTCGCCCTTCTCAACCGCGCGGCCGACGCGCGTCATCGGTCGTGTCGAGATGGCGAGCGGACGGCCTGATTTGCGTGCCTCCCCCTCGCTCATGCCGACGCGGCCGAGCGGCGGATCGATATAGAGCGCATAGCCGAGGATGCGGTCGCTGAGCTTGCGGTCCTCGCCGTCGAGCAGATTGGCCGCAACGATCTCGAAATCATTATAGGCGGTGTGGGTGAAGGCGCCGCGCCCGTTGCAGTCGCCCAATGCCCAGATGCCGGGTACATTGGTGGCCAGCCGGTCATCGACCTGGATGTAGCCGCGCGCGTCCACGGCGACGCCGGCTACGTCGAGCCCGAGATCGTCGGTGTTGGGACGCCGCCCGACCGCCAGCAGCGCATGTGTGCCGACCACTTCCGGCTCGCCCGATTCGCAATCCACGCCCACGGCGATGCGGCCATCGGGTTCGGGCCGGAACGAGATGCATTCGGCGCTGGTGCGCACCGCAATGCCTTCGGCCTCGAGAATGTCGCGGATCGCCTCTGAAATGTCGGAATCCTCGCGCCCCACCAGCCGCGGCCCTTTCTCAACCACCGTCACCTTAGCACCGAAGCGGCGATACATCTGTGCGAATTCCAGCCCGATATAGCTGCCACCGACGACCACAAGATGCTCGGGCAGGGTGTCGAGTGCGATGATCGAGCGGTTGTTGAGCAACGACACGTCATGCACACCCGGCATGTCGGGCACCGCCGCGCGGCCACCGACATTGAGGAAGATGCGCGGCGCGGTAAGCCGCCGATCGCCGACCGCGATCGTGTCGGGCGAGACGAAATGGGCGTGACCGCGGATCAGGGTGAGCCCCTGCATGCCAGCCAGCCAATTCTCGTTTCCGGTGCGTGCGTTCAGCGTCACCTTGTGCGCGCGCGCCGAAACCGCCTTCATGTCCACCGAAATCGGCGTGGCGATCACCACGCCGTAATCCGCGGCACGCTGTGCCAGTCGTGCCGCATAGGCACTGGCGACGAGCGCCTTGGTGGGCATGCAGCCGGTGTTGACGCAGGTGCCGCCGACCAGGTGGCGCTCGACCAGCGCAACCGTCATGCCCGCATCGGTCAGCCGGCCGCACAGGGAAGGACCGGCCTGGCCGGCGCCGATCACGATCGCATCGAATGTTTCGCTCATGCGCCCTCTATAGCGCGGCAACCAGCGCCACGGCAGCACCGATCGCCACCGCATCCTCGACCAGCGCGGCGGGGCGGTCGCTGCTGAACGCGGCGGCGAGGCGCGCCCGCACTCCAGCGCCGCCAAGCGTGCCGATCACGGCGCCGACGAGCCCCGGCACTGCACCGATCAGTGCCGCGCCTTGCCATTGGTCGGGCTGCGCCGCGGCTGCGAAGGCTGCGCCACCGAGCGCGCCGGCGATCAAACGTGCTCCGAATTGGGCGGGAACCTTGCGGCTGGGCGTCGACGGTAATTGATCCGTAATGAACTCAACGACCGCAAGCAGTGATAGAATCGCTGGCAAATACCGCCAACCGAGAAACGCGAGCCCCGTCTGCGACAGATCCAGCCTGGCGAGGGCCACCGCCCAGCATAGCGCCGCAAGCGCCGTAAACACTCGCAAACCGGCAATTGCGCCGATCAGCACAGCAAGCAGCCACACCATGTAAGCCTCCCACTCCGCGCGGCCGCAGGCTGACACAGCAAGCGTGTGAAGTCACGTTCCATTGGCGCGGAATCGGGTGTGTGGGGCGTTTTCACAATGTAACCATTCTCGACGCATCAGAAAAAATTAACTATATTTGTTAACAATCTTAAGGTTCTGCATTTTATTATCGACCCCGTGGAATCTTGGTTGGGGAGACTAAAAATGCCAGAACTGGTTCGCGTGGGGAGTGAGGTTGTCGTTCGTAACGATTCGTTCGACAATCAACTGGCGCCATCGATCACGGCGCTGAACAATGGTGGCTATGCTATAGCATGGGAAGACTATAGCGGTTCGTTGATCGATCTATCCGGATCGGGGATCAAGCTTAGAATTTATGATGCCAACGGCAATCCGACCAGTGCGGAAATCCTCGTCAACACGACCTTGCTCGGCAGTCAGACCCAGCCGGCGATCACGACCCTTAACAACGGCAACATCGTCGTCACCTGGACTGACCCGGCAGTCGCTGGTGTCCTCGGGGCGAATGTGCATGGCCAGATGTTCACCGCTACGGGTGCGGCTGTCGGCGGTGAGTTCGTCGTCAACACCGGCCTTCTCGGCGCACTGCTCGGTGTTCAGAACACGTCGGACGTCATCGCGCTTGAAGGTGGCGGCTTCCTTGTCACCTTCACGACCTATGGTTTGACCAGCAGCGAAGTCATCGGGCAGCTCTACAACGCTGCCGGCGCGGCAGTGGGCGGCAATTTCCGGATCAACACCAACCTCGACGGGGCGCAGATCGAACCGAAGATCACCGCGCTTTCCAACGGCGGCTTCATTGCCACTTGGGAAGACAGCAGCGGCGACTATGGCGATACCAGCGGCTCGGCGATCGTTGCGCAGATCTTCGCGGCCAATGGCGATCGCGTGGGCTTCGAGTTCCGCGTCAACACCACCACCGCGGGTTCGCAGGTCGACCAGACCGTCACCACGCTCGACAACGGCAATTTCGTCGTCACCTGGACCGATCCCAGCGCGGGCAACACCAATGTCCGCGGCCAGATCTACACGTCCGGCGGCGTCGCCGTAGGTGGCGAGTTCGTGGTCAACACCGTGCTGACCGGCGCACAGACCGAGCCGGTGATCGCGGCGCTGCCCAATGGCGGCTTCGTCGTCGTGTGGACCGACAGCAGCGGTTCCTATGGTGATGCCAGCGGCTCGGCTATCCTTGCGCAGGCGTTCGACGCCAGCGGCGCGAAGGTCGGCAGCCCGGTGCTCGTTAATACCAGCACCACCGGCGCGCAGCTCAACCCCTCGGTGACGGTGCTGGCCGACGGCAAGATCACCATCACCTGGGAAACCCCCGGTACCGCAGGGGTGACCGCGATCGTCTCGCAGCAGCTCGTCCTCAATTCAGCGCCGACCGGCATCGTCATCGACGACGCGCAGGTGGAGGAGAATGCTGCGGCGGGTACGGTGGTCGGCACCGTCAGCGCGACCGATCCGGATGGTGACACGATCACCTATTCGCTGGTCGACAATGGCGGCGGCCGCTTCGTGATCGACGCCAATACCGGCGTCATCACCGTCGCGCCCGGCGCGGTGCTCGATTATGAAACCGATCGCGATATCGACATCACTGTTCGCGCGACCGACGAGAACGGAACCGCGACCGACCAGACGATCACCATCCTGCTGATCAATGTCGACGAGTTTCCGACGATCGACGGCACCCCCGGTGACGACGTCATCACCGCGCCATCGGACGACACCACGACGATCAACGGCGGCGGTGGCAACGACACGCTGACCGGCGCCGGCGGTAACGACACGCTCAACGGCGGTGACGGCAATGATACGCTCGCCGGCATGGGCGGCGATGATGTGCTCAACGGCGGCCCCGGCGATGACTCGCTCAATGGCGGCGAAGGGAATGACACCGTCAATGGTGGTGGCGGCAACGATACCGGGCTTGGCGGGACGGGGAACGACATCCTCAACGGCGGCGATGGCAACGACATCCTCGACGGTGGCGATGGCGACGATCAGGTCAACGGTGAGGCCGGCAACGACACGCTCTCGGGCGGCAATGACGACGACATCCTGAACGGTGGTGCCGGCACGGATACGATCGACGGCGGCGCCGGCAATGACACGATCGATGGCGGCGCCGACGACGACATCCTCGATGGCGGCACCGGAGACGACGAGATCACCGGCGGCACCGGCAATGACTCGCTCGACGGCGGCGACGGCAATGACGTGCTGGTCGGCGGCGACGGCAACGACACGCTCGATGGCGGTGCCGGTGCCGACGACATGACCGGCGGCGCGGGTGACGACACCTATTATGTCGACAATCCCGGCGATGCGATTCACGAGGATGCCGGAGGCGGCAATGACCGCATCATCACCACCATCGATTATGCGCTGGCCGACGGCGACAATATCGAGGATTTGAGCGCGGGCTCGGACGCCGGGCTGATCTTGACCGGCAACAGTGCGGACAACACGATCACCGGTGCCGGTGGTGCCGACACGATCTACGGTCTTGCCGGCAATGACGAGCTGTTCGGCGCCGGTGGCAATGACGTGCTCGAAGGCGGCGATGGCGACGATACGCTCGATGGCGGCGCCGGCGACGACATCATGCGCGGCGGCCTCGGCAACGACACCTATTATGTCGACAGCGCCGGCGACGTGATCGAGGAGGGTGCTGGTGCGGGGACCGATACGGTCATCGCCTCGGTGAACTATACGCTTGGCGAAGACAGCAATATCGAGAATCTGCGCGCCGGTTCCAACGCTGGTCTGGTGCTCACCGGCAACAGCCTCGATAATGTCATCGACGGCGCCAACGGCAACGACACCATATCGGGCCTCGACGGCAATGACGATCTCGATGGCGGCGCGGGCAACGACACGATCGATGGCGGTAACGGCGACGACCTCGTCACCGGCGGCACCGGCAGTGACACGCTTATCGGCGGCGAGGGCGACGACCAACTCAGCGGCGGCACCGGCAACGACAATATCCAGGGCAATGGCGGCAACGACCGGCTTGATGGCGGCACCGGTGCCGACACCATGGTGGGCGGCACCGGCAACGACATCTACATCGTCGATGATGCCGGCGACGTCGTGACCGAGCTTGACGGCGAGGGCGGCGACACCATCCAGACACGCATCAGCTACACCTTGAGTGACGGCCAGTCGATCGAACGCCTCGCCTCGATCGCAGCCGGTGACGTCACATTGATCGGCAACGCCTTCGACAACCGGATCGACGGCGGCAACGGCAACGACACGATCGAAGGCCGCGGCGGCATCGACACGCTTTCGGGCGGCAATGGCAACGATCAGATCGACGGTGGCACCGGTAACGACCTGCTCTACGGCAATGCCGGTGACGACACGCTCGTCGGCGGTGACGGCAATGACCGGCTGGAGGGCGGTGCCGGCGCGGATACGATGCGCGGCGGCCTCGGGTCCGACACCTACATCGTCGAAAGCGCCAGCGACATCGTCGTCGAACTCGACGGGCAGGGCACCGACACGATCCTGACCAGCGTGAACTATACGCTGGGCGAGGATCAGTTCGTCGAGGTGCTCCGCAGCAACAGCAGCGCGGATCTGATCCTGACCGGCAACAGCCGCGACAACCATATCGATGGCGGCACCGGCAACGACATCGTCCGTGGCCTCGGCGGCGCCGATCATCTTGCCGGCAAGGCCGGCAACGACACGGTCGAGGGCGGCGCTGGCAACGACATCATCACGGGTGATGACGGCAACGACACGCTCGATGGCGGCGACGACAACGACCTGATCTATGGCGGCAACGGCACCGATACGCTGGTGGGTGGCGCCGGCAACGATCGTCTCGACGGTCAGGCGGGCACCGATACGCTCGTCGGCGGCGTGGGTGACGATACCTATATCGTCGATGCCGACGATGTGGTGGTCGAACTCGCGGGTGAAGGCAGCGACATCATCCAGGCGCGCGGCAATTACACGCTGGCGGCCGGATCCTCGATCGAGCGCCTGCAGGGTCTAAGCAACGCCGGTTCTACGCTGATCGGCAACGAACTGGACAATGACATCCTGGGCGGTGGCGGCAACGACACCATCCGCGGCCTCGACGGTAATGACTCGCTTGCCGGCGGCAACGGTAACGACACCATCTTCGGCGGCGCCAATGACGATGTTGTCCGCGGGGACAATGGCAATGACATTCTCAACGGCGACGATGGCAACGACACGCTGATCGGCGGTGTCGGCAACGACACGCTCACCGGCGGCGCGGGCAACGACACGCTGTCGGGCGAGGCCGGCAGTGACACATTGATCGGCGGCGACGGCAACGACGTTTACTATATCGACGCGCCGGTCGACACGATCGTCGAGGGTTTCACCGCGACGAGCGGCTACGACACCATCGTTACCACCGCCAACTACACGCTGGTCGACAGCATCTCGATCGAGCAGATCACGTCGAAGAACGATGCCGGGGCTACGTTGACCGGCAACAGCTTCGACAATCGGCTGAACGGTGCGGCCGGTGCGGACACGCTGCGCGGTGGCGGCGGCAATGATGCGATCTACGGCCTTGCCGGCAATGACGTGATCGTCGGCGGTGCCGGGCGGGACTCGCTGATCGGCGGCGCCGGTGCCGACCGCTTTGTCTACGAAGCTGTATCGGATACGGCGGGCACCAATTTGAGCCTCGTCGACCGCATCACCGACTTCTCCACCGCGCAGGGCGATCGCATCGACCTGTCGGCGATCGACGCGGTCACCGGCGGCGCCAATGATGCCTTCACCTTCGTCGCCGCCTTCACCGGGGTGGCGGGGCAACTCATCTCGGTGGCGTCGGGCAGCGGCTATCTGGTGCAGGGCGACGTCAATGGCGACGGCGCGGCGGACTTCACGATCAACGTGACGACCCCCGCACCGCTGACCAGCACGGACTTCATCCTCTGATGGGTTAGGCTGGCACCGGCGGGTCCTCCCCCCACCACGGACCGCCGGAGCGAGTCCGGAGCGCACCAACGCCCGCCCTGCGTTGGTGCGCTCCTCTTTTTTTGCGTACACGCCCGGTGGTGCTAGACTGCCCGATCCGGGGAAGGAGCAAGGGGCGATGGCCGACTATTTCAAGGCGCTGAAGAAGGATCTGGAAGCGCCGATCGAAACGCGGCGTTTCGGCAGCGGCTGGTTCGCCGGTTTCTTCGCGCTGGTGCTGGCGATCGCCGGGCTCGGCCTCGTCGTCGTGCTCCGCTATCCCGGCTTGTTCGGCACGCCGGAACTGGCGATGCTGCGCAATTCCTCGGTGCTCCGCCCGATCATCCATGGCGCGATCCTCGGCGCCTATACGCTGGCGCTGCTCAGCCTGCTGCTCCGCCCGCGCAAGGTGCTTGGCTTCACCGCGCTGGCGCTGGCGCTGCTCGCCGGCTTGCTCGGCGGCGCGGGGGCGGAGGCGCGCGAAGTGCGCGACTGGGGCATCTTCTTCGGCCTCGATTTCTTCGTGCTCAACATGGTGATGACCGGGCTGCTGTTCGCACCCGTCGAGCGGCTGCTGCCGCGCCACGGCACCCAGCGCCTGTTCCGCCCCGAATGGCGCGAGGATCTGTTCTACTATCTCGTCAGCTCGATGATGGTGCAGGCGCTGACCTTCCTGTCCTTTGCGCCTTCAAGGGCGGTGCTCGGCCAGACCGGCGGCTGGGAAGGCTTTCGTGCGCTCGTCGCCGGGCAGCCGCTGGTGCTGCAGGTGATCGAGATCATGCTGCTCACCGATTTCGTCCAATACTGGTTCCACCGTGCCTTCCACCGCGTGCCCTTCCTGTGGGGCTTCCACGCCGTGCATCATTCCGCAAAGTCGATGGACTGGCTGGCCGGCGCGCGCATGCATTTCTTCGAGATCGTGGCGCTGCGCGGCGTCACCGCGATCCCGATGATGACATTGGGGTTCACGCCGACCGCGCTGCAGATCTACATCGGCATCGTCTATGTCTATTCGTCGCTGCTGCACGCCAATCTGCGCGGCGATTTCGACCGGCTTGGCCGCTTCGTCGCCACCCCGCGCTTCCACCACTGGCACCACGGGTTGGAGCCCGAGGCGATCGACGTGAACTTCGCGATCCACTTCCCGCTGTGGGACCGGCTGTTCGGAACCTATCACTTCCCGCCCGGGCGCTGGCCCGAGGGCTATGGCGTGCCGGAAAAGGTCCCCAACGGCTATATGGCGCAGTTCCTGTACCCGTTCCGGCGGGGCCGGGCAAAGGGGTAGGGCAGGGCGCCCGCCCTCAGATCGGCAAATCCGCCAGCTTGCGCGGCGCCACCAGCCGCCAGCTGTTGCGCAGCCGCTCTTCCACCAGCTCCCAGTCAACATCGCCGCCGTCGAGGCGGACCGCCACCCAGCCGGAGGGGCCGAAATAGGCCGGGCGATAATAGAGATCTGGATCGGCATCGATCAGCATCGCTTGCTCGTCCGCGCCGCTGGTCTTGACGATCAGCGCGATTTCGCCGTCACCATGATGGTCCTGCGTGAAATAGCCGAACATCTTGCCGCCCTCGATGCGGAACGCCGGCATGCCGTGCGACAGCGTTTCCTCCGAGGCAGGCAGGGAGAGCGCATGCTTGCGTACCAGCCCCAGCAGATAGTCCGGGTTGCGCTCCAGCGTCACCAGCTCGGCGAGCACGCGCGGATAGAGCTGATGCTCGGCGATCAACGTGCGCGCAGCCAGCGTTGCAGCAGTGTCGCCCGGCACGATCGCGACCTGCGTCTGGCCCAGCACCGGGCCGTCGTCCAACTCGGCGGTCACCAGATGCACCGAACAGCCCGCCTTGGTGTCGCCCGCATCCAGCGCGCGCTGATGGGTGTCGAGCCCCTTGTAGAGCGGCAGCAGCGAGGGATGGATGTTGATCATCCGACCGGCCCAGCCGTTGACGAAGGCTTCGGACAGCAGCCGCATATAACCCGCCAGTGCGACATGGCTGACGTCCGCCGCGCGCAATTGCACATCGACGATCGCGTCGAACTCGGCGCGCTTCAGCCCCTTGTGGCTTTGCGCAAAGGTCGGCACGCCCTCCGCCGCGGCGAGCGCGAGGCCCGGCGCGTCGGGATCGTTGGAGATGACGATCGCTATCTCATAGGGGCAGTCGGCCGCGCGCGAGGCGTAGAGCAAGGCGGCCATGTTGGAGCCGCGGCCCGAGATCAGCACGCCGACCCGTGCGCGCGGCCGCGGTTCAGCCATTGTGCGTCGCGGTCCAGGCGTCGCGCGCGCTCCACGCATCGGCCGAACCCTGCACGGTGCAGCCGCGCGCGCCAGCCTCGATCGCGCCGATGCGGAACACCGTCTCGCCCGAGCCCTCCAGCGCCGCGACGACATCGTCGACATGCGACGGATTGACCACCAGCACCATGCCGATGCCGCAGTTGAAGGTGCGCGCCATCTCTTCGGGCTCGATGTTGCCCTGCGCCTGCAGGAAGGCCATCAGCCGCGGCTGCGGCCAGGCGTCGGCATCGATGCGCGCGTGGAGGTTTTCCGGCAGCACGCGCGGCACATTTTCCAGAAGCCCGCCGCCGGTGATGTGCGCCAGCGCGCGGACCATGCCGGCGCGGACCAGCGGCAGCAGCGACTTCACATAGATGCGCGTGGGCGCCATCAGCGCGTCGATCAGCCGCACATCCTGGTCGAACAGCGCGGGCCGTTCCAGCTTCCAGCCCTTGTCCGCGGCGAGGCGCCGGACCAGCGAGAAGCCGTTCGAATGCACGCCGGAGGACGCGAGGCCGATCAGCACATCGCCATCGGCCACATCCGTTCCGGTCAGCGCACGATGGCGTTCGACCGCGCCGACGCAGAAGCCGGCAAGATCATAATCGCCATCGGCATACATGCCCGGCATCTCGGCGGTCTCGCCGCCGATCAGCGCACAGCCGGCGATGCGGCAGCCTTCGGCTATGCTGGCGATCACGCGCTCGGCAACGCCGGACTCCAGCTTGCCGGTGGCGTAATAGTCGAGGAAGAAAAGCGGCTCGGCGCCCTGCACGATCAGGTCGTTGGCGCACATCGCGACGAGATCGATGCCGACGCCGTCATGCGCGCCATGGTCGATCGCCAGCTTCAGCTTGGTGCCGACGCCGTCGTTGGCCGCCACCAGCAGCGGATCGTCATAGCCCGCCGCCTTGAGATCGAAGAAACCCCCGAACCCACCCAACTCCGCATCGGCACCGGGCCGGCGCGTCGCCTTGGCGAGTGGCGCGATCGCCTTCACCAGCGCATTGCCGGCGGCGATCGAAACGCCCGCACGGGCATAGGTGTAGGACGAAGCTGCGTCGTTCTGTTGGTCGCTCATGTCGCGGCCCTAGAGCGGATCGCGGCAAAACGGAACCGCTGTTGCAACCAAAAGCCGATCGTTGGCGTCTCTCGCCCCCTCCCGCATTGGCGAAAGGCGGCTTGAACTCAAAACGTCTCGCTGGTCGGCCCAGCGATCATCCGATCCGGCATCCACAGATTGCCGAAACTCCGCAACCGCCGCACGCCGGCGGTTGAAACCGCCTTCGCGCCCTCTGGCACGGTCACGCGGAACAGGTCGATATCGTCGACATCGTCCAGTCGCAGCGCCGGGCGCGCATCGGGTTTGGCGACCGCGATCTCGACATTGCTCAGTTCCACATTGCGCGCGTGGCGGATGAAGAAGCCGGTCGCCGGCAGGTCGCCGAACATCGGTGCCTCCGGATAGCCGAGTTCGTTCTCGGGCGGTTGCAGGCCCGCCATCGCCGCGGGCGCACCGCCGACATGGTGGAGGAACATGTCGCTGATCTTCAAATCCTCGATCGGATGGTCGGGTAGCCCTGCGATCACCGAGGGAAGCTCGTTGGCGTTCGAACTGGTGACGTTCTTGATCAGGATGCGGCGCATCGTACCGATCGCACGGCCTTCGGGGCCGCGCATCCGCCGACCGAGGCGCAGGAAGATCGGCGCGTTGACGATGCCGCGCATGGTCAGGTTGCTGACCGTCACATCCTCGACGATCGCGCCGTCCACCGTCTGGAAGGCGAGGCCGCGGCTGTCCTCGAAGATGCAGTTGGTGATCGTGATGTTGCGAAATCCGCCATTGGATTCGGTGCCGAACTTGATGCGACCGTGGATGGTCGGCGCGAATTCCGCCGGCATCTTCTTCCACGTGCCGTCCAGCACCGATCCCACCTGATAATTGCCGGTGACGAAGCAGTTGCTGATCGTCACATGCTCGGTGATCTGCGGATAGCCCAGCGCATAGCTGCTCTTCGGGCAGATCGCATCGTCATAGGGCGAATTGACCGTGCAGTTGCTGACGCGCACGTTGCGGCAGCAATCGATGTCGAAGCCGTCGCGGTTGGTGTCGCAGAGCACATTGTCGATGGTGAGGTTGTCGACCCCGGTCGCGAGCAGCGCGAACCAGCCGCCCTCGAGGATGCGGATGTCGCGCAAGGTCACGTTGCGGCACAGCTTGAGTGCGATCGCCTTGTTGCCGGTGCCGGGGCCGTTGGGGTCCTTCAGCCAATTGTCCTTGCCGTCGCCACGGCCCAGGCCCTTGCCCCAGATCAGCCCGGCGCCCTCGATCGTGATGTCGTGCAGCCCTTCGCCCCAGATTAGGCTGTTGCGCCAGTGGCTGTGGCCGAAATCCTGGAACATGTCCCACTGGTTGGGCTCGGCGACGTCATAGCCGGTCTCGCCGACGGGGGCCGCCGCAAGGATCGTTGCGCCATTGTCGAGGTGCAATGTCACCCGGCTCTTCAGCCGGATCGTATAGCAGGCATAGGTGCCCGCCGGAAAATAGACGGTGCCGCCACCCTTGGCGGCGACATGATCGATCGCGCGGTTGATCGCGGGGGTGTCGATCGTGCTGCCATCCCCCTTGGCGCCGAAGCGGCGCACATCCACCCAGCCTTCCGTCGGCAGAACCGTGCGGGCGGCAGCGGCGAAGGCAGGGAAGGGGGCGGCACCGATCGCACCGATCCCGGCCGCGCCGGCGGATAGGAGCAAAGTCCGTCGATCAAACATTCGGATCGGCCCTTTCGCGTAAAAAAAAACGGGGCCGCACGACATGTGCGGCCCCAGGGGAGGGATCAGAATTTGAACGAGGCGCCAATGAAGAACTCGGTGCCGATGACGTCATAGGTCGCCGAGAAGGTGTTGGCGTTCGGCCCCTGCGTGGTGATCGGCGGGTTGTTGTTGAACACATTGTTCGCGCCGCCGAAGAACTGGATGTTCTCATTCACGTCATAGTTGAACGACAAGTCGATATAGTTCTGCGCGGCGAGGCGCGGATAGACGATCGATTCCAGCGCGGGCGTGGCGGCCGATCCCTGGCGCAGCGGCACCAGATAGCGGTCGGTGGTCACCGGCCCAAGATAGCGGTGGCGCACCGACAGGCTGAGATCCTCGATCTCCCAGGTGATGC
Organism: Sphingomonas zeicaulis; assembly: GCF_050433225.1. NCBI lineage: Bacteria > Pseudomonadati > Pseudomonadota > Alphaproteobacteria > Sphingomonadales > Sphingomonadaceae > Sphingomonas > Sphingomonas zeicaulis. Next base: position 817,704 of record NZ_JBNPXQ010000001.1, read on the forward strand.
GCGAGGTGCCCCGCCAGCGCGGCAGCGGCTGGCCGCAGGTCGGCCCGAACGATCCGACGCACTTGTTCTTGATGTTCGGGAACGCCGCCACCGGCGTCGAGGTGAACTCGTTCAGCCACGTCCAGTTGGTCTGGAAAGTCAGGTTGCTGGCGCTGCCCAGGCCCGGGAAGCCGAAATCGAGGTCGAGGCGATAGCGTGCCGCGATGTCGATGCCCGAGGTCTTGAGCATGCCGGTGTTGGCATTGCGGATCTGCGCGACATAGGGATCGTTGATCTCACCCGTGTTCGGGTTGCGCTGAACCGCCCGGCAGAATTCGCTGCTGGCATCTTGCAATGTGACATAGCAGAGATTGAGCGTGTTCTGCAGGCCGCCACCAAGGGCGGCCACCGCGCCTTCGAGCCCGATGTTGAAATAATCGACGCTGATGAACAGGCGGCGATCGAAGCGCGGCGTCAGCACCACACCCAGCGTGTAAGTGTCGGACTTCTCCTCACCCAGGTTCGGATTGCCGCCGAAGTCTGCGGGGAAGATGTTGTTGGGCTGAACGCTGTCGGTGAACACCTGCGATGCCGGCACGCCGGTGGCGATGCAGACCGCGCGGACGGCTTCGGTCTGCTGCGCGGTGGGCGCGCGGCTGGAGCAGGGATCGGTCGCCACGCCAACGGTGCGGGTCACGCCGCCATAGAGTTCGGCGACGTTGGGCGCGCGAATCGCCCGCTGGTACTGGCCGCGGATCGTGATGTCCGGGCTGATCCGCCAGTCGAGGCCGCCCAGATAGGTCCAAACGCCGCCAACGCCGGACAGGCTGTAGTCGGAGTAGCGGAAGGCGGCATTGGCGGTCAGGCTGTCGACGAAGGGCAGGTCGCCGAGCAGCGGGATGCGCACCTCGCCGAACACTTCCTTCACCGAGGTGGAGCCCTGAGTGGGCAAACCGGGGTTGAAGCCGGCGACATCGCCCGATGCAAGGAAGGAATCGGGGCTGAACTCCGCACTGGTCTTGCGCCATTCGACGCCGGTCGAGAAACCGACCGGCCCGGCGGGCAGGTTGAACAAGGTGCCGGTCACGCTGGCCTGCGCCACCTGCTGGGTGGCGACGGTTGTGTTGGTCGCATTGATCGCGATCGCCGAGGCGCAGGCATCATCGATATTCTGGCCAAAGATGTTGCACACCGGCGCCGCGCCACCGACCGACAGCAGGGAGGCCTGCAGCCGGCTGCGCGAGATCGCGTTGCTCAGCTTCAGTGTGTTCTCGCTGCGGGCATAGGTGTAATAGACGTCGAACTTCAGGTCGGTCAGCGCATTTTCAGATAGGCTGCCGATATCGCCGCGCAGGCCCCAGGCGCCGCGGAACACGTTGCGCCGCTCGCTTGCCATGCGCGCGCCGACTTCGGAATAGCGCTTGCCGGCGGTCAGCACAGCAAGCCCGTCCCCGGCCGTCGTCGTCCGGCTCGAAGTGCCGGAGACCACTGTCGTGGTGCCGGTTTCGGCAAGGTCGAGCTGGCGGAGCACTTCCTGAAGCTGCGGCGTCAAATAGGGGTTGTTGACGTTGAAGAGCGTCGGCGAACCGACATTGGTCGGCGCCAGCCGCGCATTCACCACGTTGTTGCTGTAGTGCAACTCCATGTAGCCGGTGATCGAATTCGTGAAGTCGTAGTGGCCGAAGGAGTTGATCATCCAGCGTTCCTGCGGCTGGATCAGATAATTGTCCGGCCCCAGGTTGAAATCGTCCTGCGGGGTGATCTGCGGCCGCGCCGCAGTGCCGGCATCGTTGAAGGTAAACCCGCGCGAACCGAGTTGTCCGAGCCCCGCCGCCGCATAGGCCGATTGCAGCGCCGGGTTGGCCGCGGCGAAGGTCGGGATGCCCGAGAAACGGCCATTGGGAATGTCACCGCTGCCGCCCGCGACGAAGCCCAGTTCGCCACCGCCGGCTACGCAACCCATCCCCGCCGGCGGCGTGAAGGGTGTGCCCGCAGTGTTCGGGCTGCTGGTACCGCGCACGACGCAGCCGTCGTTCAGCGACAGGAAGGCGAAGCTGCCGCGCTCGCCGCGCGTGATCGAGTTGCGCTTCAGATAGTTACCGGAAACGACGAGGTTGCCACGGCCCTCGGCGAAATTGCCGCCGAGCGTCAGGTCGACCGTATAGACCGGCGTGCCGGTCGGCCGGTCGAGATTGAGCTGCGCGCGGCCTTCAACACCCTCGAAATCATCACGCATGATGAAGTTGACGACGCCGGTGATCGCGTCCGAACCATAGACCGCGGACGAGCCGCCGGTGACGACCTCCACCCGCTTCACCAGCGAGGACGGAATGGTGTTGAGGTCGGTAACCTGCTCTGGCCCGTAGATCGCATAGCGGCGACCATTGACCAGCACGAGGTTGCGGGTTGCGCCGAAGCCGCGGAGGTTGACGTCGGCAAAGCCGCCCGGAACCGTGTTGGAGGTCGCGCTGCCGAACTGCGAACCGATCGCCTGCGGAATCTGCGCCAGAGTCTTTTCGATGTTCACATTGCCCGAAAGCTTGATGTCCTCCTGGCCGACGACGTTGACCGGGGTGGAGGCGTCCGCCTCGGGGCGCGCAATGCGCGAACCGGTCACGATGATGTCAGTTTCGGGAGCCTCATCGGCAGTCGTTTCAGCCGGCGTTACCGGCTCCGCGGTCTGCGCCACCGCAGGCACTGCCCACGCGCCAAGAAGCAGCGCAATGGTCGCGCTACCATTACTCAGCGTAGATTTAAGATGATGTGTGTAGATCATGCCATCCCCTCTCTCTTAGTCCCTCGTCCCCACAACGGGGCTTATCTTTTCGAAATGCGTAAAAAGACGAAAGCGCTATGATTGCGCTAACATTTCTCGGTGCTTCTCACTTCTTGGGATTGTGTTTTGCTTATTGGGAGGGCTTTGTCAATCCCGCCAGCGCTGGCAGGCGCGCACCGCGCGCCGCCCAAGCATTTCATTGCGGCCGAAAAAGCCGGAAATGCGAATAATCAGCCCAGGAAAAGTGTCGCAGAAATTATTGCCGAACCCGCCAGAACGGCTGCCGACAGCCATCGTATGGCACGGGTCAGGTCGCGCGCCGCGGCCGCCGTGTCACCAGGGGCGGGGGAGGGCTCGGTCAGCCGCGCCGTGGCCGCGCGGATCAGCCGGGGAAGGTTGTCGCCGGTGGTGGACAGGTCGAGCAGCAGCGCCGTGATACGGTCCCGCACCGCCTCCGGGTTGTAGCGCGCGGTCATCACCCGGCCCCAGGCGCGCTGGGTGGCGGCGCTGAGGTCGAAGCTCGGATCGATGCGCTGCATTACCCCGTCGATCGTGATCATCGCCTTGAAGATCAGGATCAGGTCTGCGGGCAGGATCAGCCCGCGGTCGCGGATCAGCACCATCATGTCTTCCACCACGCGCGCCAGGACCAGCGGCCCCTGGCCATGGCGCTGCACCAGCCGGTCGGCAGCCTCGGCCAGCACGGCGCGATCGGCACCGGTGCCTTCGGTCCACGCTGCGAGCACGTCCGCCAACCGCGCCGGATCGCCGCCGCTCAATGACTGGACGAATCCCATCATTTCCTCACGCCGGCGCGGCGAGACATGGCCGACCATGCCGAAATCGAGCATCGCGATGCGGTCGCCCGGCTGGCACAGCAAATTGCCGGGGTGGGGGTCGCCATGGAACAGCCCGTCGATCAGCACCATGTCGAGCACGGTGTCGGCGCCCAGCGCGGCGATCGCGCGCGGCGAGATGCCTGCAGCCTCCAACCGGGCCGCGTCCGTCGGTGGCACGCCCTCCACGAAGTCCATCGCCAGCAGATCCTCGCGCGTCCACTGCCAGTGGATCGCGGGGATGGTGATGCCGGGGCGGTCGCGGAAATTGGCGGCGAAACGCTCGGCGTTGAGCGCCTCATTGGTAAAGTCGAGTTCCTCGAGCACGGCTTCCGCCAGCAACCGCACCATTTCGCGCGGACGATAGCGTTGCACCGCCGGATTAGCCTCCGCCACCTTGGCGAACTGCGCGATCAGCCGCAGGTCCGCCTCCATCAGCGCGCGGATCCCCGGGCGGCGCAGCTTGAGCACTATCTCACGGCCATCTTCGGTCGTGGCGCGATGCACCTGCGCGATCGACGCGGCCGCCAGTGGCTTGGTATCGAAGCGCGCGAAGATCGTTTCGGGCGCCCCGCCGAGGGCCGCTTCGACATCGCCACGTAGGCTCTCGAAATCCAGCGTCGGCGCCGTGCTGTGGAGTTTTTCCAACTCGGCGATCCACTCCGGTTCGAGCAGGTCCGATCGCGTGGCAAGTATCTGCCCCAGCTTCACGAAGGTCGGGCCTAATGCCTCGATCGCCTGTCGCACGCGCTCGGGCGTCGGTGCCGCAGCGCCATCGTTGCCGGGCAGCCCAAGCCGCGCGCCGAGCGCGCCAAGGCCGAAACGAGTAACAACGCCGCCGATCTCGGCAAGGCGCTTGCGATCGCGCGCGGCGACCATGGCGGTCTCGATCATGAGGTTGAGATAGGGGCGCTTTCTCGTGCGACAAGCGTGATCAGCGCGGTGCGATCCGCCTCGCAGACGAAGCCCAACAGCAATCCGGCGGCCGCAGCTTGCGCCATGCGCAGCAACTCCGCTTCGTCGATTTCACCGGCCGTCCAGAAAGAGAGCGCGCCTCGGAACGCAATAGCCAGCAGTTCCGGCAGCATCGGCACTTCCAATCCCGCCGCTGCATCTCCCAGTGCCGCGGCCCAATAGGCGCGCGACCGTTCGAGTGTGTCGCCGCCCTCGGCTCCCGGTGCGCCGATCGCTCCCATCACCGCGCGATTGACCGCCGGAGCCTCGGTCATGACCGCAACCGCGATGCGCACCGCCGTCATCACACGCTGCGGCGCGGGGGCGGGCAGGGCGCTTGCGGCGAGCCGGTCGTGCATCGTTGCGATTCGCCTGGCGGAAAGCGCGCGCATGATCGCCAGCTTGCTGCCAAACTGGTTAAACGGCGTCGCGAAGCTGACGTCGGCGGCGGCGGCGAGATCGCGCATTGAGAATTCGGCCTTGCCGTTATCCAGCAATGTCTCGGCGGCGGCGAGCACGCGGTCACGCGTCGGTAGCGGGGCAGTCTTGTCATCGGGCATGGCCGGACTATATCATGATATAATCAACTCGCAACCGTCGGAGCAGATCATGGCAAAGGGCAAGACTTTCCTCATCACCGGAGTCAGTTCCGGTCTCGGTCACGCCTTCGCGGCGGGCGCGCTCGCCGCGGGGCACAAAGTGTTCGGCACGGTGCGCCGCACAGAGGATGCGCAGGCGTTCGAAGCGCTGGCACCAGGGCGTGCGCAGGCGCTGGTCCTCGATGTCACCGATTATGCCGCCATCCCGGCCGCAGTGACGCGGGCAGGGGCGGTGGACGTGCTCGTCAACAATGCCGGCTATGGGCATGAGGGCGTGCTGGAGGAATCCTCGATCGAGGATCTTCAGCGCCAGTTTGCCGCCAATGTGTTCGGGCCGGTGGCGATGATGAAGGCGGTGCTGCCCGGCATGCGTGAGCGTCGCCGCGGCCATATCGTCAACGTCACCTCGATGGGTGGCTTCATCACGATGCCGGGCATTTCTTTCTACTGCGGCAGCAAGTTCGCGCTGGAGGGGATCTCGGAAGCGCTCGGCAAGGAGGTCGAGGGCTTCGGCATCCAGGTGACCAGCCTCGCACCCGGCCAGTTCCGTACCGATTGGGCGGGCCGCTCGATGGATCGCACGCCGCGCTCGATTCCCGATTATGATGCGGTGATGGATCCGATCCGCGCCGCGCGACAGGCGAAGAGCGGCAGCCAGCCCGGCGACCCCGCAAAGGCGGCGCAGGCTCTGCTTGAACTCGTCGACGCCGAGAATCCGCCGACCCGCCTGTTCCTCGGCGCCGATGCGCTCGGGCTGGTCGAGCAGAAACTCGATGCGATTCGCACCGAGATGACGGTGTGGGACGAGGTGTCGCGATCGACCGCATTTACTGCGTGATGGCGCGGATGAAGCGGACCAGCGTCGTGCCGCGATTGGTGTAGAGTCTCTGCTCGGCAAGGCTCTGCGCGTGGAAATTGCCGGCCAGCACGTCGCGGTGCCCGGTATCGGTTTCGATCGTCAGCTTGCCGTCCAGAACATAGATGATCTCGTGGCCCGGAAAGGCGGTGCCGGTATAGCCGTCGCCCGGGGCCAGTGACCAGGTCCACAGTTCGGCCTCGGTCTCGGCCGGCACCGTGGCGAGCAGCACCGCCTTGCTCTGCGGCGATTCACCCTGCCACGCGATCTCGTCGATTTTCGTGTGATCGGCACGCTCGGCGCGGACCAAGTCGGCGAAGCGTATGCCAAGCGCCGCCGCCAGCTTGTCGAGCGTGGCGATGCTGGCGTTGGCATCGCCGCCCTCGATCGCGGCGATCATCCGCCGGCTGACCCCGGCCGCTTCGGCAAGGGCACCCTGGCTCAGGTCTTGGGATTGGCGATAGCGCCGGAGGTTGCCGGCGAGGTGGGCGAGCACCGTCGAGGGTGCTTGACTGTGCAATATATTGCTCATAGGGCGATGTGCAGTATGTTGCACAATGTTGGGTGATGCAAGTGATGTCCGGGCTTCAAATGGGTGAAAGGCCGATGATCGGGATGGAGGGGGTGGCCGGGCCGATCGCGCTCACCATCCTCGCGATGATCTCGATTCAGACCGGCGCCAGCATCGCCAAGCATCTCTTTCCGATTGTCGGCGCCTCGGGCGCAACCGCGATGCGGCTTGCGTTCGCGGCCACCATCCTCGTGCTGACGACGCGGCCGTGGCGCGGCGGGCTGCGCTGGGCGGACTGGAAGCGGGCGCTACCCTACGGCCTCGTCCTCGGCGCGATGAACCTGAGCTTTTACAATGCCTTGAAGACCTTGCCGATCGGCATTGCCGTAGCACTGGAATTCACCGGGCCGCTGGCGGTGGCGCTGTTCGCCTCGCGCCGGCCGCTGGATTTCGTCTGGATCGCGCTGGCGGTTGCGGGCTTGGTGGTGCTGCTGCCGATCACTGGCGCAGGTCGCCATGTCGATCCGTGGGGTGCGGCCTTCGCGCTGGGCGCCGGGCTGTTCTGGGCGCTCTACATCATCTTCGGGCAGAAGGCGGGCAAGGATGGGGCGATCCGCACCGTCACATTGGGCACGGTTGTCGCCGCGCTGCTGGTGGCGCCCGTCGGCATCGTCTCGGCGGGAGCCGCGATGCTGACGCCGGCGGCGATCCCGCTGGCCTTGGGCGTCGCGATCCTCTCCACCGCCTTGCCTTATGTGCTGGAGATGCTGGCGATGACGCGGCTGCCGGCCAAGACCTTCGGCACCCTGATGAGCCTTGAGCCGGCGATCGGCGCGCTTTCCGGCCTGCTGCTGCTCGGCGAGACACTCGGCGTCCTGCAATGGGGCGCGATCGGCGCGATCGTCGCCGCATCGCTGGGTGCGGCGCTCGGCGCCGTGCGGCCGGTGCCGCCCGCCGACCCGGCTTGACGCGGCGCGCCGGCCCGATCAAGGGCGGCGCGAGAGGAACCTCATGGCAAGCATCGCAGCAGCGCCCCAACCGGCATCCAATCGTCGCATCCTGCTGGCGAGCCTCGTCGGCACGTCGGTCGAGTTCTACGATTTCTATATCTATGCGACGGCGGCAGCGCTGGTGTTCGGCCCGCTCTTCTTCCCGTCCAAGGATCCCGGGCTCGAACTGCTGCTGTCGTACGCCAGCCTCGGCACCGCGTTCGTCGCGCGGCCGCTGGGCGCCTGGGCTTTCGGCCATTTCGGCGACCGCATCGGCCGCAAGTCGACCCTCGTCGCCTCGCTGATGCTGATGGGCGGATCGACGCTCGCCATCGCCTTTCTGCCCACCTTCCAGACGATCGGCTGGTGGGCACCGATCCTTCTCAACCTGCTGCGCTTCGGCCAGGGCTTCGGGCTTGGCGGCGAATGGGGCGGCGCGGCGTTGCTCGCCGTGGAAAATGCCCCGCCGGGCTGGCGCGGCCGCTTCGGCATGGTGCCGCAGCTTGGTGCGCCGGTGGGGTTCATCGCCGCCAACGGGCTGTTCATGCTGCTAGGACTGTGGCTGACCGAGGAGCAATTCATGGCGTGGGGCTGGCGTCTGCCCTTCCTCGCCAGCATCCTGCTGGTCGGGCTCGGCCTGTGGGTACGGCTGAAGATCAGCGAGACGCCCGCTTTTTCCAAGGTTCTCGAGGAAGGGCCGCCGCCCGCGGTGCCGATCGGCGAATTGATGCGCGACCATTGGCGGGTCACGATCGGCGGCACGTTGGGTGCGGTCGCATGTTTCGCGGTCTACTACATCGCCACCGCCTTTGCCCTCGGCTACGGCACCAAAACCCTGAAAATCCCCCTCGAAACCTTCCTCGGGCTCCAGCTTGGCGCGATCCTGTTCATGGCGGTGGGGATTGTACTGTCCGGCCACGCATCGGACCGGATCGGCCCGCGGCGGGTGCTGACCTATGGCTGCTGTGGTGCGATCGTCGCGGGCTTCCTGTTGCTGCCGACATTGGGATCGGGCGCGCTTGGGCTGACCTTCGCTGGTCTGGCCTTCGCGCTCTTCGTGATGGGCTTCGTCTATGGCCCGCTCGGCGCGTGGCTGCCCGGCCTGTTCCCGGCGCGGGTGCGCTACACCGGCGTCTCGCTGGCGTTCAACATTGCCGGCATCATCGGCGGAGGGTTGACCCCGGTGGTGGCGCAGGCGCTGGCGGGCAAGGGACTTGCCCTCGTCGGGCTTTACCTTGCCGCCATGTCCACGCTCAGCCTCGTCGCGCTGCTCGCGCTGCGGCGGACCGACCTGGGCGAATGATCCTCAGCGGGTGATGGCGATGCCGAAGCGCAACCGCGTCATCTTGCGGTCATAGTCGATCAGGCTTTCGCCATAGCCGGTGAAATTCTGCACGAAGAGGTAGAATTCCGGCCCGCCGCCGAAGATCTCGGACAGCGGATAGGACAGCTCGGTCTCGAGCCCGCCACGCCCGCTGGAGAAGTTGTAGCGGCCGTGCGTCGCGAGCTTCAGCCCGTCATCCTTGCCGATCTGGAAGTCCAGCCCGGTGACGCCGCGATAGGCGCGGATGTCCGGATTGCCCGCTTTGCCGCCGAACAGGAAGGTGAGCCGCGGCGCGGCGGTGACGCTGTAGCCATTGCCCAGATTCCACATCGCGGTCGGCGCGACATAGACGCTGTTGAGGCTGCGGGAGAAGCCGCCGGAGCGGCCGTTGGATTCGTGCAGCACGCCCAGCTGCAACCCCGCCGCGCCATTCGATCCGAGCGCCATCGCCGGCGTGCGGAAGAAGAGCTCGGGCATGTAGTTCGAGTCGCGGAAATCGGCGTCCGATTCCAGATTCCACAGGATCTTCTGGGTGTAGCCCAGGTAGAGACCGTCGGACCATGCCGGAAATTCCGGGTTTTTGCGCGTCCGGCCCAGCACCTGATACTTGAAGCTCAGCTGCACGCGCAGTTCGCTGTCCTCGGCGGTGCCATAGGCGACGTACATGGGCTGATAGGCGGACAGGTTGCCGAAGAAGCCGTTGAACCGCTCCTCCACCGCCGTTTGCGCGGTGCCGTCCGCAGCCGCCAGCGGCGTGCCGTCGCTGGCGGTCAGGGCGGCGGCGGTGCGCACCGGCTCAGCGCCAGCCGGGGTGCTGCTCGCCACCCGGGTCGGCTGCGGCGCGGCGAGCGCGACCGTCTGCGTCGACCATTCGGGGATGCTGACCAGCGCAGGGCCGGTCATGCCCGCCGGCGGGGTGAAGCGATAGGCGATGCGTGCGAAGCCCTTGGGCGCGATCGTGACACTGGCCGGGGTCTCCGGCGCGCGGTCGAGCCACAGCGGCGCGCCGCCGAGGCTCGCCTGCACGCGCGGCGGCAGCGTCACCTGTTCCTCATCCGCGCCGTCGTTGAGCAGCAGCACCTCGACGGTGGCGGCGTCGCTGCCCTCCACCCGCTCGGCCTCGCCGATCACGAAGCGCGGCGCGGCGAGCGCGGCGTTCGGCGCCACCGCCGCCGCCAACACGAACGGCGCGAGGCGGAGTGCGGAATGCCTCATGCGGCTCATCGGATTTCCACATGGGTGGAGGTGTAGGGCACCTGCAGATAGTTCAGCACTTCATTGGCGGCGCGGCCGATCGTGCCGCGCGGCTTCTTTCGGCCGAAGATCAGCTGGTTGACGTTGAGGCCGATGCCGATGAACGGCCGCTGGATCCGCTCGTCACCACGCTGCTCCTCCCGCAGTGTAAAGCCGGTCGCGCGATAGCCTGCGTGCAACTCGACGAAGCGCAGCGGCGTATTCTCCAACGCCTCGAACCCCGACAGCTTGAGCGCCAGGATATATTGCATCTGGCGGTAATGCTCGGTGCCGGAGAAGGTGTAGATGTCGTCGTTCGGCGTCAGCAGCAGCCGGAAATCCAGCTTCTTCTCAAGCCCCGGCACGCTGTTACGCAGTACCGAGAAGCCGGCGCCCGCGGCATTCATCGCGACGTCCTGGAACGAGAATCCGCTGGTTTCCTTATGCGCGTCCCACATCTCGCTGTAGAGCATCAGGCCCATCGAGACTGCGGCGGCCGGCAGCGCCGCGTTGCTGGCGCCGCTCTTGTGCCGGATGCGCGCTTCGATCAGGTCGGTCAGCCAATAGGTGTTCCAGGCGTGGGCAAGCTTGTCCATGCCGAGATTGACGGTGTTGTCGCCGAACCAGCCCTCATTCTTGAAGCGGAAGCTGTGGCCGCCATCCTTGCTGACCTTGGCGATGTTGGTCGCGGTCATATAGGCGACGGCGAGGCCGACCTCCCACTTGATCGCGCCGATCTGGCGACCGAAGGACAGACGCTGCCGCTCGGGATCGTCGTCGGGCATGGCCGCGAGCGACGGGCCCACGGCGGGTTCCGCGTCCGGCGTGTCCTGCAGCGCAGCGAAGTGCGGCAGTTCCGGCTCTCCGGCAGGCGCAAATGCATCGGGCAGCGCCACCGGGGCGAATCTGGTCGCACTTGGCGCGGCGAGATCGAAATCGAAGTGCGCAGAGGGCTGGACGGTCAGGATATCGGCCGCGATCGTTTCGGCGAGTGCTGGGGCGGTGAAGGCTGGCAGGGCGACGCCGGCCAGCAAGGAGAAGCGGCGAACCCACGCCGAGAACGTTACGCGACCTGTCATACTCTTGTCCCCGTTATACGGCATTCACCGTAGCATCTCACTGAACCGTCGTGTCAATTGTCGATGCGGCACATGCGAACTGACGCCGCCGCGGTGCCCGATCCGCAGTGGCGCTGTCCAGAGGCGCTGCAGCCGTTCAGGTAGGGGTCTGGACGTCGTCCCACTCGGCGTCATGATGGCGCACGAGCCAGTTGAACGCATAATGCCGTTCGGTGATCACGCCCGGCACGATCCCTGGGATCTCGACGCCCTTCTGGCGCGCATCGACCAGGCACCAGTGCAGCCGGAAGGTCAGGTCGAGCGCGTCGAGGATCTTCGACGGATCGCGCAGCCGCGCGCCGGTCGCAAGCGCCGCACCGCGGCGCACCATCAGTCCGGCGATCAGCGGCACATCGCAAATGCTCGACAGCGCCGGCAGCGCATCAATCTCGTCCAGCGCCCAGAGCAGGGCGGTCAGCGCCTCATAGCGCCAGAGCGCATTGGCCACCGCCTGACCGTCCGGTGCCTCGTCGAACAGGAAAGCGCGTTCGGCAGGGCTGAGGGCGGCCTCGGCGAGCGGGATCCGTTCAAGGATCATCTCGGGCGGCAGCGGATTGCCCTCATTCTGCCCCTCGGCCCGCACCGCGACCGCCATCAATGCGGAGGCGCGCGCTGCGACTTCGGGTGCAGGGCGGAACACGACCTCGCCGGCACCGATCATCGGCGGCAGGCTGTCGGGTGAGCGCAACCCGAATTCCGCCTCGGCCTGCGCGCGGCTGCGCTGGCGGCGCGCCTCGGCGTCGGCGGGGTAGGGCAGGCGGCCATCCTCATCGCCTCCGGCGGGATCGAAGAGGATGCGCAGTTCGGGATCGCGCACCGTGCCGTCGGCGAGGAACAGGATCGCGTTGGCACGTCGCGCCCATTCGGCGAGCGCGGGTACCGCAGTGACGTCGATCTCGAACGAGAAATGGCGCTGGGTGCGCAAGGCGTGGTTGAGCAGCGCCCATTCGCTCTGCCGCGGCTGGCGTTGCGCCGGATTGAAGACATAGCCGGCGAAGCCCTGCAGGTGCGGCAGCAGTTCCGGATCGCTGCGATCGCGCGTGCCGAACGGGCGATGCGGAAATTCGGGCGCGGGCGCACCTGCCACCGTCGCATAGGCGTTGATCGGCCCTGCGGGCAGGCGCTCCGCCAGGGCGAGATCGGTTTGGGTCGTGCCGCTGTCCTGTTTGGGGGAGGGGTTACCGAACAGGGACTTGAACAGGCCCATCCTGATGGCTCCATTGCTGCGCCCGTCGCGGGCTGGACGCAACCGGATGGGGCGGCCTACCGCAACGCGCCATGGCGGAGCGGCGAATGGCGCCGCCCGCGCGTCAGGCGGAGCGGTGGAGCAAGGTCAGCTTGGCCTTGCCATGGACGCGCTCGACATCGACCGTCCAGCCGCCGGCCGTGACATCCTCGTCCCGCGCGGTTTCCACGCTTGCCCAGGCGCTGTCGGACGCCCAGCCGAGCCGGGTCAGCCGCTCGATCAGCGCGCCGGCGCCGCCGGTGCCATAGGGCGGATCGAACAGCAGCAGGTCGTAGGCCTGCTGCGCGGGGGCGAGCGCCGCGACCGACTGGTGACGGACATCGCCCTCGGCCTCCAACGCGCGAACGTTGGCGCGCAGCGCGTCCACAGCCGCGCGGTCCTGCTCGACGAATGTGCAATATGTTGCACCGCGCGACAGCGCCTCAAGCCCAAGCGCACCGGTGCCCGCGAACAGGTCGGCCACGCGCAGCCCCTCGAAGCTGCCGAGCCGGCTCGCCAGCATCGAGAACAAGGCCTCGCGCGTGCGATCGGCGGTGGGGCGAGTGGCGGCGCCCTTGGGCGACGCGAGCGGGCGGCCGCGCCAGCGGCCTGCTACGATCCTCATGCGCGCCTCACTTCAGCGTCTTGCGGAAGGCGACGAGATCATGCTGGCGGATCTCATCGACCACGCCCACCGGCATGTCAGCCAGTTCGAACGGGCCATAGGCAGTGCGGATCAGTCGGCTGACCTTGAGCCCGAGATGCTCCAGCACGCGGCGAACCTCGCGATTCTTGCCCTCGGTCAGCTTCATTTCGACCCAGACATTGGCGCCGGTGCGGCGTTCGAGATTGGCGTCGATCGAACCGTAGCGTACGCCGTCGATCTCGACGCCCTCGATCAGATCCTCGAGCTGCTCCTGGCTGACCTGGCCATAGGCGCGCGCGCGATAGGTGCGGGTGACGCCGGTCTTCGGCAGTTCGAGCTGGCGCTTGAGCTCGCCATCGGTGGTCAGCAGCAGCAGCCCTTCGGTGTTGAGATCGAGCCGGCCGACCGGCATCACGCGCGGGAGGCCGCCCGGCAGCTTGTCGTAGATGGTCGGGCGGCCCTTGGGGTCACGCTCGGTGGTCAACAGCCCGGAAGGCTTGTGATAGCGGAACAGGCGCGCGGGGGCGGGGGCCTGTACCGGCTGGCCATCGACGGTGACGCCGTGGAGCGAGACCAACAGGGTCGCCGGCGTATCGAGCGCCTTGCCGTTGAGCGCAATCCGCCCTTCCGCGATCATCCGCTCGATCTCACGGCGCGAGGCGACGCCCGCCCGGGCGAGCAGCTTGGCGATGCGCTGCGGCTCTCGGCTCGACTTGGCCGGCGGGCGTTTGGCAGCGGCGGGACGGGATTCGGGCAGGGTAGGCTCCTCGGACGAAATCTTTGTGGTTTTCCGCCCGGCGATTTTTTGCAGCGATCGCGGCGGCGGCGCGTTACAGGGTCCAAACCAGTGTCGCGGAACGCGACCCATAAGCGCAAAGGGAGCGGCGCGGCAATGCTGTTCGGTCGGAAGATGCGTGTGTTGAAGCGGATCCTGATTGTCGAGGATGAGCCGTTGATCGCGTTCGATACCGAGCATTTCCTTCGCGACAACGACTTCGAGATCGTCGGCACCGTCGATCGCGTGGCACCGGCGGTCGCGCTGCTCGGCGAATCGATGCTGGACCTGATCCTGGCCGACATCAATCTGAACGACGGCAGCGGCGTCGACGTGGCGCGCGCCGCCTTCGATCGCGGCGTGCCGGTGCTGTTCGTCAGCGGGCAATGCCCGGTGGAGGCGCGCAAGCTTGCCGTGGGCTGCCTCGCCAAGCCGTACCCGCAACGCGATTTGCTGCAGGCGATCGACGCCGTCGAGGCGTTGCAGGCCGGGCGCCCGCTGCGACGATTGCCCAATGGATTGAGCCTTTACGACCCGGTATGATGCCGACTGGGTGAAACCCAGCGGCTGAGCGATACGAATATGAAAAAGACGCTCAGGGAGGATGAGGGATGCGAAGCTTCATGGTCGGCGCGTTCGGCGTCGCGATGGCGGTGGGCGGGCTTATCGCCGCGGGCCCCGACAATGCTCCCAAGCCACCTGCCCCCAAAAGGATCACCGCGAGGGATGCCGCGCTGCGCCCGGCCGACGCCGCGCTGCCGGTGGTCGTGGAGCTATTCACCAGCCAGGGCTGTTCATCCTGCCCGCCCGCCGATGCACTGCTGGCGACGCTGGCGCGTGAGCCGGGCGTGGTCGCGATCACTCGGCCGGTGACCTATTGGGATCGGCTGGGCTGGAAGGACACGCTGGCGCGCGAGGACAATACGGCGCTGCAACGCGCCTACGCCGCGCGCGGCGGGGCGGGGGCGGGCGTCTATACGCCCCAGGCGGTGGTGCAGGGCGGGGCGGCGATGGTCGGTTCGCGCGGGCAGCAGTTGCGCCAGACGATCGCGGCGGCGCGCCGGGTGCCGCAGCCCGCACTTGCCGCGAGCCGCACCGGCGTGGTCATCGACGGCAATGCGGCACGGCCCATCTCCGTACGCTTGCTGGCGCTGACCGCGGCTGCGGATGTCGCGATCGGCAGCGGCGAGAATGGCGGGCGGCATGTGCGCTATACCAATGTCGTGCGCGGGGAGAAGGTGCTGGGCGAATGGCGCGGCGGCAAGGCGCGCTTCGCGCTGCCCACGGGTGCGCTGGCCGTGCCTGGCGCGGACCGCTATGCCGTGATCCTGCGCGAAGGGGCGGCAGGGCGGATCCTGGCGGGGCGGTTCCTGTAGCCGCGGGGAACGCGCGCTGCCGCCACGCGTCCTGCAGGGACTGAGCGGAGCAAGCCATGGCCATCATCGTCCACCATCTCGAAAATTCGCGATCGCAGCGCATCCTTTGGATGCTGGAGGAACTGGGCCTCGAATATGAGGTGCGCCGTTACGCGCGCAATCCCAAGACGATGCTGGCGCCGCCCGAACTCAAGCGCGTCCACCCGCTCGGCAAGTCACCGGTTATCGAGGATGATGGCGCGGTGATCGCCGAGACGGGCGCGATCGTGGAATATCTGGTGGAACGTGCGGACGGGCGGCTGGGCCCACCGGGACATCGCCCGTCGGTGCTCCGCTATCGCCATTTCCTGCACTATGCCGAAGGTTCGATGATGCCGCCGCTGCTCGCGCTGCTGATCGTCGGCCGTCTGGGGCTGCTCGGCAAGCCGGCGCGCAAGCCGGTGCAGGCGATGCTCGACGTCCATCTCGACTGGCTGGAAAGCGAACTCGCCGGACGCGAATGGTTCGCCGGCGACTGCTTTACAGCTGCGGATGTGATGATGAGCTTTCCGCTGGAGGCGAGCGTGCAGCGCGGCGGCCTGGATATGTCGCGGCCGAACCTGATGGGCTGGCTGAACCGCATCCATGCGCGGCCGGCCTATGCCCGCGCGTTGGAGCGTGGCGGGCCTTATGCCTTTGCTTAGCCCTCTTCCGCGAAGTGCTTATCAGATCCACACATCATGGATGGCTTGAGCGGCGCTGCCGCCGCGTCCCCTCGTCCCTACGAGGACATTGAGAGGGGAAGTCGCGCCAAGCCTGAGGGGTTTGAAGATTCAGCTCTCCTGCTTCGCCAGCCTTCCAGAGCGAACCTGTCAGAGCATTACGCTTGCCGCGACTGACCCGCTCCCTGGTCCTTTGCGCGGACCTTTCCTTCTCCCCATAGAGGCGAGGGAGAGATTCAATGACCCTCGGTCCGCGAAGTCGGCGCGTGCGGCGGCTCGATTTCGGCGGGTTCGAGCGGGTCGAGCCGGCCTTCCCATTTCGCCACCACCGCACTCGCCACCGCATTGCCGACGACGTTGGTCGCGGAGCGGCCCATGTCGAGGAAGTGATCGACCGCGAGGATCAGCAGCAGCCCCGCCTCGGGAATCTTGAAGAAGGACAATGTGGCCGCGATCACCACCAGGCTGGCGCGCGGCACGCCTGCGACGCCCTTGGACGTGACCATCAGCACCAGCAGCATCACGATTTCCTGGCCGATGGTGAGATCGATGCCATAGGCCTGCGCGATGAAGATCGTCGCGAAGGTCATGTAGATCATCGAGCCGTCGAGGTTGAACGAATAGCCCAGCGGCAGCACGAAGCTGGCGATCCGGCGGGGCACCCCGAAGCGGTCGAGCGCCTCCAGCGTGCGGGGATAGGCGGCCTCGGACGAGGCGGTGGAGAAAGCAAGCAGGATCGGTTCGCGGATGTAGCGGATCAGCAGCCCGGTGCGCCGGCCGACGATAAGGAAGCAGACGCCCAGCAGCACCGCCCAAAGCAGCATCATGCCGATGTAGAAGCTGCCCATGAAGTAAGCGAGGTTGCCGATAATGCCGGGGCCACGCTCTGCCAATGTGCCCGCCACCGCCGCAAACACCGCGAAGGGGGCGAAGCGCATCACATAATCGGTGATCTGCAGCATCACCGCCACCAGCGCCTCGATCGCGCGGACCAGCGGTTGCGCCTTTTCGCCGACCGCGGTGATCGCGACGCCGACGAACAGCGAGAAGACGACGATCTGGAGGATCTCATTATCCGCCATCGCCTCAAACATCGAGGCGGGGACGACATGGGTGATGAAGACCTTGAGGCTGAACCCGGCCTTCTCGACACCGCTTGCCGCATCGACCGGCGGTACCGGGAAATCGAGGCCGACGCCGGGCTGGAACAGGTTGACCAGGATCAGGCCGAGCGTGAGCGAGACGAGGCTGGCGCAGATGAACCAGCCCACCGCGCGCGACCCGATCCGCCCCAGCGCCGCGGTGTCGCCCATATGGGCGATGCCGGCGACAAGCGTGGAGAAGACCAGCGGCGCGATGATCATCTTGATCAGCCGCAGGAACAGTGTGGTGACGATCGAGAAATAGCCGGCGATCTCGGTCAGCCGCGCATCCGCCGCGGTGCTGCCGTCGTCGATGCCCGCGTTGATCGCCCAGCCGGTGATCAGGCCCAGAACGAGCGCGATCAGGATGAACATGGTCAGGCGTTTCGCCACTGGCGCTTTCCTCGGATATTGGCTCGACGCCAAGGGAAAGAGGATTGCGGGCGCCGGGTCAAGCTGCGGCTCGGCTTGACAGGCGCTGCTCGCTGCCGGACGTCTGCGATATGCCGATCCTCCTTCCGCCCAGTCGTCGTGCCTTCCTGACCGGCGCGCTCGCTGCCGGCGCCGTTGCCGTGCTGCCCGCCCGCGGCCGCACCGAAACCGCCGCGCTCGCACCGATTACCGGCAAGGCAGTGCCGATCACGCCGACCGAACGCGCAAGCCGCCTGGCTCGTGCGCAGGCGCTGATGGCCGCGAACGACATCGGCGCGGTGCTGATAGAGCCGGGCGCTTCGCTGACCTACTTCACCGGTGTGCGCTGGTGGCGATCCGAGCGGCTGACCGCGGCGATCCTGCCCGCCGAAGGCGAGCCGCTGATCGTCACGCCCTTTTTCGAGGAGCCCTCGGTTCGCGAAAGCCTGGCAATCCCGGCGGAGATTCGCACCTGGCAGGAGGATGAGAGCCCCTTCGCGCCGATCGCCGACTGGATGCGCAAGCGCGGCCTTCAGAGCAAGGCGCTCGGCATCGAAGAGACCGTCCGCCAGTTCGCGATCGCAGGCCTCGGCAGCGCACTGCCGGGCCTTGAGACCGTTTCCGCCAACCCCGTCGTGCGTGGATGCCGAATGATCAAGTCGCCTGCAGAGATCGCGCTGATGCAGCTCGCCGCCGACGTCACGCTTGCGGCCTATGCCCACACCTATCCCCGCATCAAGGCGGGGATGACCCCCGCCGACATTGGCGCGCTGATGAACGCGGCGACCAAGGCGCTGGGCGGGGAGCCCGAATTCTCGCTGGTGCTGCTGGGCGAGGCGAGCGCCTATCCGCATGGCAGCGGCAAGCCGCAACAGGTGCGCGAGGGCGAAGTCGTGCTGATGGACTGCGGCTGCACGGTCGAAGGCTATCAGTCCGACATCTCACGCAGCTTCGTGTTCGGTACGCCGACCGCCGAGCAGCGCCGCGTGTTCGACCAGGTGCGGCAGGGCCAGCAGATCGCGTTCGCGGCGATGAAGCCGGGTGCCCCCGCCGGCAGTGTCGATGATGCGGTGCGCCGGCATTATGAGAAGATCGGCTATGGCCCGCGCTACCGCCTGCCGGGCCTGTCACACCGCACCGGCCACGGCATCGGGCTGGACGGACATGAGCCGGTCAATTTCGTGCATGGCGAGGCGACGCCGCTGGCGGCGGGGATGTGTTTCTCCAACGAACCGGGGCTCTATCTGCCGGGTCGCTTCGGCATCCGGCTGGAGGATTGCGTCTACATGACCGCTGAGGGCCCGCGCTGGTTCAGCACGCCGCCGACGTCGATCGAGCGGCCGTTCGGGTAGGCTTTCTCAGGATCAATAGCCGAGCGCGAAATCGACCCGGTTCTTCAGCGGCTCGCCCGCGATCCAGCGTTGGAGGTTGGCAGCGAACAAGGGCGCCGCGCGTTCCCACTGGCCGGTCTGGGCGCGGCCCGACAAATGCATGGTGATGATCGCGTTGGGTGCGCGCCACAGCGGGTCGGTGGGGGGCAGCGGCTCGGGATCGACGGTGTCGAGGAAGGCGCCCGCAAGTTGGCCGGCCTCGAGCGCCGCGATCAAGGCGGGCTGATCGACCAGCGATCCGCGCGCGATGTTGACGAGGCGAGCGCCCGATTTCATCGCGGCGAGCTCCGAGGTGCCGATCATGTGCCGCGTGTCCGCGGTCCCCGGTGCCGCGAGCACCACCCAGTCGAATTCGCCGAGGCGCGGCCGCCAGTCATCGGCGCCGATTGCGCCATCGCTGGCGGAGCGGCGGACGCCGGTGACGGTGGCGCCGAGCGCGGTGAGCATCGCGCCGATGCGGCGGCCGATCGATCCATACCCGATCACCAGAACCCGGCTGCCGGCAAGATTGGCCGAAGGAATCGGCTTCGCCCATTCCTGGCGATCATGCGCGCGGACGACTTCGGGCAGATGCTTGGCGAGCGCGAACATGCCGGCGATGGCATATTCGGAGATCGCGACATCATGCACGCCCGACCCGTTGGTGAGCGCAACGCCGCGCGCCTTGAGCAGATCGACCGGCAGCGCATCGATGCCGGCGCGCCAGGTGTTGAGCCAGCGCATCCCGGTCGCCGCCGCGATCATCCCGTCCATGCCGTCGCCCGGGAACAGGTCCAGCCAGCCGATCTCGGCACCGGCCACCTTGGGCGCGGCATCGGCGGCACCATCGATCCAGCGCACCTCGATGCCCGCGGGCAGCAGGGGTTCGAGGAAGGGGCGGGCGGCGCTGACGACCGCGAGGACGGGAAGGCGGGTCATCAGTCGATCCGGATCGCCCAGTCCCATCCCAGCGGGTCGCCGTCCATGATCTCGATGCCCTGGGCTGAAAGTTCGTCGCGGATCGCGTCCGAGGTCGCGAAATCCTTGGCCGCGCGCGCCGCCTTGCGCTCGGCCATGCGTGCCTCGACCGCCTCGTCGGTCAGCAGCGCATCGGCCGGGCGCAGCCGCAGGTCGGCGCGGGTGAGCGTCGGCAGGTTGAGGCCGAGCGCGGCATCCATCCGCGCGATCAGCCCCAGCCTCAGCCCCGGTGCCAGCTTCTTGTCGGCAATCGCCTGATCGAGCACGGTCAGCGCCTTGGGCGTGTTGAGATCGTCGGCCAGTGCCGCATCGAACGCGTCGAGCAGCGGATGCGTATCCACCGCCTCGGGCTCGGCACGGTCGCGGAGTTGGTTGACCGCAATCACCATCCGCCGCAACCGGGTGAGCGCCGCGACGAGATTTTCGCCGCTGAATTCCAGTTCGGACCGGTAATGCGCCGAAAGGCACATCAGCCGGTAGGCGAGCGGGTGGATGCCGCGATCGACGATCGACGCGAGGATGGTGAAGCTGCCCTGCGACTTGGACATCTTGCCATCGCGGACGACCAGGAAATTGTTGTGCATCCACCAGTTGGCACCGGTGCAGGGCCTGCCGCTATGCGCCTGGTTCTGCGCGATCTCATTGGGATGATGGATCTCGCGATGATCGATGCCGCCGGTGTGGATGTCAAACTGGTCGCCGAGATATTTGCGGCTCATCACCGAGCATTCGAGGTGCCAGCCGGGCGCGCCCGGGCCCCACGGCGAATCCCATTCCATCTGGCGCTGTTCACCCGCCGCAGACTTGCGCCAGATTGCGAAATCCTGCGCATGGCGCTTGCCCGCCACCGGATCGATACGGCTTTCGCCCTCATCGTCGACGCTGCGCGCCAGCCGGCCATAATCGGGGACGGTGCCGACATCGAAATAGAGGCCGCTGTCGAGTTCGTAGCAATGGCCCGGCGCGATCGCCTTCGCGAAGTCGATCATGTCGGCGATATGGTCGGTCGCAACCGACCAGAGCCGGGGTTCGCGGATGTTGAGGTCACGGATATTGGCCTTGAAAGCCTCGGTGTAATGCGCGGCGATATCCCAGATGCTCTTCGCCTGCGCGCGGGCCGCCGCTTCCATCTTGTCGTCGCCGGCATCGGCATCCGACGTCAGGTGTCCGACATCGGTGATGTTGATGATGTGGTCGACTGCGAAGCCCCTGAACGCCAGCGTCCGGCTCAGCGTGTCAGTGAACACATAGGCGCGCAGATTGCCGAGATGGGCATAGTTGTAGACCGTCGGGCCGCACGAATAGATGCGGACCTTGCCCGGTTCGATCGGCTCGAACGGCCTGAGCTCACGCGTGTAGCTGTCGTAGAAGGTGAGGGGCGCACCCGTCATCATGGCTGGTTCCGGCATGGCGGCGACCCTTCGAACGGATCGCCGCCTAGGTCAACCGGGGTTGGTGGAGTTATACCAAGCTGCGATGAACAGGACTCATCGACGCTTGGTTAAGCGCGCGCGGCGCCTGAGCGAAACCCTCTCCCGATCGGTCGCAGACCGATCGGGACGGTATTACGGGTTCGACCGCGGACAGTTGGGCTGGCGCGGATCGGCGCGGCACTGTTCGGTCCACAGATCGTCATTGCCGGCGCCCGTCACCGGCTCGTCGATCAGCGGCTGGAAGCCAAACCGTTCGAAGTCCCGCAGTTCGATCAGCGGCGATTGCAGCGGCTGGACGGTCACCTGCGAGGGATCGGTGATATCCTGGATCACGTCCTGCACCGGGAAGTTGACGACGATCTGGCAGGCCGCGGTGTTGGCGATCAGGCAGCCGTTGATCGTCGATCCCTGATCGAACGCGCCCGGCAGGTCGCCATCGGCGCCGAGGATGCGGACGCGCGGGATCAGGTCCAGCCCCGTGAAGAAGCCGTTGGTCGCCGGATCCACCTCGCGGCCGTTGATCACGATCCGGGTGGTGACGCCGCCGGTGCGGATGGTGAGGCCGCCGGTGCCGACGGTGAAGCCGCGGCGATCGGCGAGGACGCGGCTTTCGACGCCGCTGTTCTGGACGAAGAAGCCGTTGCCGGCATTCACCTCGAGCCCGCCTGCCTGGATCGCGCCACCCTCGTCCAGCGCGCCGTCATTGAGCGCGAGGCGTTCGTCGATCGCCGCCATGTCGGGTGCTGTGGCGATGTCTGCCAGCGCTTCCAGCGTGCCGACAAAGATGTCGTCGGAGGTGAGGATGAGGGTGCCGGCGAGGCCGCCGCTGCCGTTGAGCAGGATCGAGCCCGTCCGGCTGTCCACCTCCAGCGCATCGTCCGCGACCAGTTCGACGCGGTTGTCGGCGCCGAGGCCGGTGAACAGCGCATCGCCGACGACGCGCAGCTTGCCGGTGGTATCGATGCCGAAGGTGCCGCCGCTGCCGAGATTGCCGCCCTGCGTGCCCGCGCGCGAGGTGAGCGTGAAGGAGCCGACGATGACATCCGGCGTGCGCGACGAGCCGACCGACTGGCCGCCCTGCGTCGCGACCGGCGGCGCGTGGATGAAGATGTCGTCGGAGAAGATCCGCGCGATTTCCGCCGCTGAAAGGTCGAAACCGGCATTGCCGCCGCTACCGCCGATGAAGGTGCGGCGCCCGCCGGTATTGGTGATGTCGACGAGCATGGTCTTGCCGATGGTGCCGACCCGGCCCTGCGCGCCGATCTCGATATCGTTGGAGCCCAAGGTGACGCTGGTGCCGTCCGCCAGTGCCGAGACGCGGATGAGATCGCCGGCATCGACCGCCAGCGCGCCGCGCGCGGTGACGGCGCCGTTCAGCAGCACATCGTCGGCCGCGGTTATGGCGATATCGCCGGCGCCGTCGCCCGCGATCGTGGTCAGCGTGCCTGCGGTCACGCTGCCGCCGGTGCTGGCGAGTGCGATGCCGCCTGTGGCACTGCCGGCATCGATGGTGAGTGCGCCGCCCGCGTCAATGTCGATCGCGCCCGCGGTCGCGGTGGCGGAGCCGACGCGCAGCCCGCCGAGTGCGTTCAGCAACACGGCGCGGCCGAGCGCGGTGACGATGCCGTTGACCGCGATGTCGTCGGTCACCGCGATGTCGCCGTTCGCGGCGGTGAAGGCGGCGTTGCCGGCGGCGGCGAGGGTGCGGATGTCGATGCCGGTCGCCGCGTCGATCGCGGTATTGCCGCTGCCGGTCGCGCCGGTGACGCGCACCGACTGCGCTGTGAAGCTGCCGCGGCCGTTGGCGGTGAGCATGTCGCCCGCGACGAAGCTGGTGCCGCTGATGTCGCCGTCGGCGTCGATGTCGATCGCGCCGAAGGCGGTGGCGCTGCCCACCGTCACCAGCCCGCCCGAGCCGATCAGGATGTTGCCCGCGCCGCCTTCGCCCCCATAGCCGCTCTCGCCGAGCGCCAGGATGGTGCCGAGCGTGACGTCGCCATCGGCATCGACGGTGAAGTCGCCGTCGCCGGCGGTACCATTGGTGATCGCAGCGGCGCCGAGGCTGGTGATGGAGACGTTGCTGCCAGCGCTGATCGTGCCGATCAGCAGCCCCTGCGCGCCGGCGCTGGCGCGCGCTTCATCGCCCGCCGAGACCGTGCCGATCGCGACCGCGAGGCCGGAGAGGATATCGACATCGTCGCCCGCGGTCACGCTGCCGCCATCGACGCCCTGCGATGCAATGCGCACGTCGCCGCCCGCATCGAGCGTGCCGAAATCGACGAAGCTGCCGGTGAGGATGTCGATGTCGAAGCCCGCCTCGGCGCCGAGGATCGTCGCCGATCCGCCGGTGGTGACCCCGATGCCGCCGCCTGCGACCAGCACCGCGCCGCCTTCGCCGAGCGCGTCTTCGCCGATGCCGCCGCCATTGCCGCCCGTGCCGCCAGTGCCGGCGAAGCCGGTCAGGTCGCCGCCAGCGTCGATGCCGATCGCGTCGAACGCGGTGAGGCTGCCGGCGAACACGTCGCCGCCCGCGCTGACGAAGATGTTGCTGCCGTCATTGCCGCCTTCGCCGCCATAGCCGCTCTCGGCGCCGGTGGTGACGATGCTGCCGAGGCTGACATCGCCGCCGGCATCGACGAGGAAATCGTCACCGGCGCTGCCGGCATCGACGATGACCGTGGTGGTCGCGGTGAGGTCGACGCTGTAGCGCGCGAAGGCGCCGGCGAGATCGATCGCGCCGGCATCGACGATGATGTCGCCGCCGCTGGTGATCGTGCCCGCGGTCAGCGCACCGGGTACGGTGACGTCGAAATCGCCGCTCAGCGTGACGTTCTGCAAGGTCAGGTTGTTGCCGGTGGTGATCGCCAGATCCTGCGCATCGGTGATGTCGCTGAGGATGGTGACGTTGAAGCCGTCGAGGGTGAGCAGCCCGCCCGAGGACAGTGCGCCGACGGTGAGATCGCCCGCCGCGGTGAAGCTGCCACCCACCGCGGTGGCAATCGAACCGATTTGGATGTCCGATCCGCCCGATACGGTCGCCTGACCGCCAGCGGCGAGCGTCGCGATATCGATGACGTCGTCGGCGGTGATCGTGAGCGTGGTGCCGGCGGTGATGATGTCACCGGTGAGCCCGCCGACCAGCATCTCGATCGAAGTTCCGGCTTCGATGCTGCCGAAGTCGAGCGCGCCGGTGCCTTGCGCGACGAAGGCGGTGCCCGCGCGCGCGGCGCCCAGCGTGACGTCACCGGTGGGAATCAGCACGATGCTGCCGCCGGCCTCCAGCGTGGCGGCGTTCAGCGTGCCGCCGGTCTGGATGCCGATGCTGCCGAACGCGTCGGCAGTGTCGATGCCGAGGTTGCCGGTGGCGATCAGCACGATGTTGCCGGGCAGGTTGCGCGCCGCACCGGTCGTCGTGATCGAACCCAGTACGGCATCGCCCGCGGTGACGCCGAAGTCGCCGCCGACGGTGGCAGTCCCCAGCGTCACCGTGCCGGTGCTGTTGAGCGCGGCGCTGGTGCCTGCGGTCAGGCTGTCGAGCGTGAGCCCGGCGGCGCCCGCGTTGAACACCGAACTGGTGCCGGAGCGTGCAAGGTCGCCCGCGGTCGCGCCGGCCGAGGCGGATTCGATGCTGCGGCCCGCCACCAGGGTGCCGAATTCGAGGCCGCCGCCGATGTCGAAGTCGATCTCGTCGCCGGCATTGGCGCTTGCGATCAGCGCGTCGCCGCCCGTGGCCAGCTCGATGTCACCGCCCGAGACCAGCACCGCGCCACCTTCGCCGCGGCGGGTGGGGACGGGGAGGCCGGTAAGGCCGCCATCCGCCTCGATGCTGATATCGTCGAATGCCTGAAGGCGGCCGGCGACGACGCCGTCGCCTGCGGTGACGATGATGTTGCTGCCGGTGGGGCCGCCTTCGCCGCCATAGCCACTCTCGGCGCCGGTGGTGACGATGCTGCCGAGGCTGACCGCACCGCCGGCATCGACGAGGAAATCATCGCCGGCGCGGCCGGAGCCGACGGAGGCGGTGGTGATCGCGGTTAGGTCGACGCTGTAGCGCGCGAAGGCGCCGGCGAGGTCGATCGCGCCGGCATCGACGATGATGTCGCCGCCGCTGGTGACAATGCCCGCCGTCAGCGCACCGGGGACGGTGACGTCGAAGTCGCCCGTGAGCGTCACATCCTGCAGGGTCAGGTTGTTCTGCGTCGTGATCGCAAGCGCGTCGGCGTCGGTAATATCGCTGAGGACGGCGACGTTGAAGCCGTCGAGCGTCAGCAATCCGCCCGAAGCGAGAGCAGCGACGGTGAGGTCGCCGACCGCCGAGAAGCTGCCGCCGACCGGCGTCTCGATGCTGTTCACGGTCACGCCGGCGCCGCCAGTGACGCGCGCGAAATCCGCTGCGGCAAGGCTGCCGATCATGATGCCGCCATCGCCGTCGATCGCGATCTGGCCGGCGGAGTCGAGCGATGCCGCGGTCAGGCCGCCGCCGGCGGTGACGCCGATCGTCGCGCCATAGCCGAACTCGCTGCCGCTGGTGACGACCGAGCCGAGGACGACATCGCCTTCGGCCTGGATGCTGAAATTGCCGGCCGAACGGCCGTCGTCGAGGCGGATGCCGGCGAGGCTGGTGAGGCTGGCGGTGTTGCCCGCAGCCAGCGTGCCGATGGTGATGCCGGTGCCGATCGCGCCGGCGCTGATGCCGATGCTGCCCGAGGCCGCCAGTTCGTCCAACGTCACCGCGCCATCGGCATCGATGCTGATCGAACCGCGGCTGACATCAATGGCATCGCCGGCCACGTCGGCGGCGGCGCCGATGGTGACGCCGTTGACCGCGGTGAAGGCGCCGAATTCGAGCGCGTCGGCGCCGATCCGGATGCTGCCGCCGGCGTCTGCGCTGGCGATCAGCTGGTTGCCGCCGGTCATCACCTCGATGTCGCCGCCGCCGACCAGCACCGATCCGCCTTCACCGCGCGCTTCGGGGTCGGGCACGCCGACCAGATCGCCTTCGCCGACGATGCTGATCGCATCGAAAGCGTTGAGGCTACCCGCGACAATATCGCCGCCCGCGGTGACGATGATGTTGCTGCCGAAGCCGCCTTCGCCGCCATAGCCGCTTTCGGCGCCGGTGGTGACGATGCCGCCAAGGAAGACATCCCCGTCGGCGTCGACAAGGAAGTCGTCGCCGGCGCTGCCACTGCCGACAGAGATTCCGCCGGTCGCGGTGAGGTCGACGCTATAGCGCGCGAAGGCGCCGGCCAGATCGATCGACCCGGCGTCGATGAAGATCCCGCCGCCGCTGGTGATCGTGCCGGCGGTCAGCGCGCCGGGCACGGTGACGCCAAAGTCGCCGCCGAGCGTGACGTTCTGCAGGGTCAGGTTGTTGTCGGTGGTGATCACCAGATCCTGCGCATCGGTGATGTCGCTGAGGACGGTGACGTTGAAGCCATCGAGGCTGAGCAGGCCGCCCGAGGCAAGCGCGCCGACCGTCAGGTCGCCTGCGGCGGTGAAGCTGCCGCCCGCTGAGGTCTCGATCGAACCGATGCTGACGTCGGACCCGCCGGTGACGGTCGCTTGACCTCCGGCGGCGAGCGTTGCGATGTCGACGATGTCGTCGGCGGTGACCGCAAGCGTGGTGCCGGCAACGATGCTGTCGCCGGTGAGGCCGCCGACGACCATCTCGATCGACGTGCCCGCCTCGATCGTGCCGAAGTCGAGCGCGCCGGTGCCCTGCGCGACGACGGCGGTGCCCGCACGTGCCGAACCCAGCGTCGCGTCGCCGGCCGGAACGAGAGCGATTCCGGCGCCGGCTTCGAGGGTGTTCGCCGTCAGCGTGCCGCCGGTCTGAATGCCGATGCTGCCAAAGGCATCGGCGTTGTCGATGCTGAGATCGCCCGTTGCGACCAGCACGATGTTGCCCGGCCGGGTACGCACGGCCCCAGTGGTGGTGATCGAGCCGAGCACGGCATCGCCGGCGTTGACGCCGAAATCGCCGCCGACGGTGGCGGTGCCTAGCCTCACCGTGCCGGTGCTGTTGAGCGCGGCGCTGTTGCCTGCGGTCAGGCTGTCAAGCGTCAGCCCGGCGGCACCCGCGTTGAAGACCGCGCTGGTGCCGGAGCGCGCAATGTCGCCCGCGGTCGCGCCGGCCGAGGCGGATTCGATGCTGCGGCCCGCCACCAATGTGCCGAATTCGAGGCCGCCGCCAATGTCGAAGTCGATCTCGCCACCGGCATTGGCGCTGGCGATCAGCGCATCGTCGCCGGTCGTCACCTCGATATCGCCGCCCGACACCAGCACCGCGCCACCTTCGCCGCGGCGGGTGGGGACGGGGAGGCCGGTCAGGCCGCCGTCCGCTTCGATGCTGATATCGTCGAACGCCTGAAGGCGGCCGGCGATGACACCGTCGCCCGCGGTGACGATGATGTTGCTGCCGGCGGGGCCGCCTTCGCCACCATAGCCGCTCTCGGCACCGGTGGTGACGATGCTGCCGAGGCTGACCGCACCGCCGGCATCGACGAGGAAATCATCGCCGGCGCGGCCGGAGCCGACGGAGGCGGTGGTGATCGCGGTTAGGTCGACGCTGTAGCGCGCGAAGGCGCCGGCGAGGTCGATCGCGCCGGCATCGACGATGATGTCGCCGCCGCTGGTGACAATGCCCGCCGTCAGCGCACCGGGGACGGTGACGTCGAAGTCGCCCGTGAGCGTCACATCCTGCAGGGTCAGGTTGTTCTGCGTCGTGATCGCAAGCGCGTCGGCGTCGGTAATATCGCTGAGGACGGCGACGTTGAAGCCGTCGAGCGTCAGCAATCCGCCCGAAGCGAGAGCACCGACGGTGAGGTCGCCGACCGCCGAGAAGCTGCCGCCGACCGGCGTCTCGATGCTGTTCACGGTCACGCCGGCGCCGCCAGTGACGCGCGCGAAATCCGCTGCGGCAAGGCTGCCGATCATGATGCCGCCATCGCCGTCGATCGCGATCTGGCCGGCGGAATCGAGCGACTCCGCGGTCAGGCCGCCGCCGGCGGTGACGCCGATCGTCGCGCCATAGCCGAACTCGCTGCCGCTGGTGACGACCGAGCCGAGCACGACATCGCCTTCGGCCTGGAAGGTGAAATTGCCCGTCGAACGCCCGTCGTCGAGGCGGATGCCGGCGAGGCTGGTCAGGCTGGCGGTGTTGCCCGCAGCCAGCGTGCCGATGGTGATGCCGGTGCCGATCGCGCCGGCGCTGATGCCGATGCTGCCCGAGGCCGCCAGTTCGTCCAACGTCACGCCGCCATCGGCATCGATGCCGATGGCGCCGCCGCTGACGTCGATCGCATCGCCGGCGACATCCGCCGCCGTGCCGATGGTGACGCCGTTGACCGCAGTGAAGGTGCCGAACTCAAGCGCATCTGCGCCGATCCGAATGCTGCCGCCGGCGTCCGCGCTGGCGATCAACTGGTCGCCGCCGGTCATCACGTCGATGTCGCCGCCGGCGACCAGCACCGACCCGCCTTCGCCGCGCGAGTCGGGCTCGGGCACGCCGACCAGGCCGCCCTCGCCGATGATGCTGATCGCGTCGAAGGCGTTGAGGCTGCCCGCGACAATATCGCCGCCTGCGGTGACGATGATGTTGCTGCCGAAGCCGCCTTCGCCGCCGTAACCGCTTTCGGCACCGGTGGTGAGGATGCTGCCGAGGAAGACGTCACCGCCGGCATCGACGAGGAAGTCGTCACCGGCGCGGCCGCTGCCGACCGAGATGCCGCGGGTCGCGGTGAGGTCGACGCTGTAGCGCGCGAAGGCGCCGGCGAGATCGATCGCGCCAGCATCGACGACAATGTCGCCACCGCTGGTGATCGTGCCCGCCGTCAGCGCGCCCGGAACGGTGACCGCGAAATTGCCCGCCAAGGTCACGTTCTGCAAGGTCAGATTGTTCTGCGTCGTGATCGACAGGATGTTGGCGTCGGTGATGTCGCTGAGGACGGTGACGTTGAAGCCGTTGAGCGTCAGCAGGCCGCCCGAGTTGAGAGCGCCGACCGTGAGGTCCGCCGCAGCGTCGAAAAGGCCGCCTACGGGCGTGTTGATCTGGCCGATCCGGATCACGCCGATGTCGGTCGTCACCTGCGCAAAGCCGCCGGCGCTCAGCGTGTCGATGTCGATCGCGCCGGCCAGCGACCGCGCGGTGAAAGCGGTGCCGGATTGCGCGATGGTCAGGTCGATCAGCCCCTCTGCGATGATGTCGGTTGCGCCGCCCGAGCGGATCGTACCCAGCGTGATCGCACTGCCATCGAGCGAGAGGGTGGTCGCGGCAGCGAGAGATCCGCCGCCGATGTTGCCCGCGGTCACGTCGATCGCGCCCGCGCTGCTGGCGATGTCGCCCAGCGTCACATTGGCGTCGGTCTGGATCGTGACGTCGCCCACGGTCCGCGCGAGGTCGATCGTACCGCCGCCGCCGCTGACGAGCAGGCTGTTCGCCGTCAGCGATCCAAGGTCGAAATTGCCCGCGGCGACGCTTACCGCGCCACCGGCGACGAGGCTGTCGATCGTCACATCCTCGGGCGTGCCGATGGTGATACCGGTGCCCGCCGTCGCGGCGTCACCGGCGATGTCGCCGGTCGCGGTGAAGGCGATGGTGGTGCCCGCATCGAGCGTGCCGAATTCGAGGTCGTCGCTGGCGATCGCGATCGAGAGCCCCGCATCGGCGCTGGCGATCAGCGCGCTGCCGGTCGTCGTGACTGCGATATCGTCGCCCGCGGCGAGCACCGCACCACCTTCGCCGCGTCCAGCGACCGGCGGGTTGCCGGTGAGCGCAGCGGCGTCGACCGTCAGCCGATCGAACGCGTCGAGGCTGCGCGCCCGCACGGTGCCGAGCGTGAAGATATCGATATTGCTGCCGACACCGCCTTCGCCGCCATAGCCGGTTTCCGCGCCGGTGGCGGTGATCGCACCCAGCGTCACGTCGCCGCCGGCGTCGATCAGGAAATCATCGCCCGCGCTGCCCGCGCCGACGGCGACAGTGCTGCTCGCCGAGAGATTGACCGAATAGCGCGCGAAGGCGCCGGCGAGGTCGATCTGCGAGGCGGAGATGAGGATTTCGCCGCCGCTGGTGATCGTGCCGGCGTCGATCGCGCCCGGCACGACGACGTCGAAATCGCCCGCCAGGGTCACGTTCTGCAAGGTCAGGTCGTTCTGCGTCGTGATCGCCAGTTCATCGGCATCGGTGATGTCGCTGAGAACGGTGACGTTGAAGCCGTTGAGGCTGAGCAACCCGCCTGACTGGAGGCCGCCGACGGTCAGGTCGCCGCCCGCGGAGAAGCTGCCGCCGAGCGGGGTGACGATCGAATCGATTTGGACGATGCCGCCGCCGGTGACGGTTGCCAGCCCATCCGACGACAGCGTGGTGAGGATCACGTCGCCCGCGTCGATATCGGTGACGCCGCCCGACAGGATCGTGCCTCCGTTGAGCCCGCCGACGAGGTCGATGCTGGTCTGGAGCCCGGCATCGATCGTCGTGAAGGTAAGCGCGCCACCGCCTTGTGCCAGGAAGACGCCGGCGGCCGTCGCGCTGTCGACCGTCGCGTCGCCGCCGAACACCAGCAGCACATTGGCGCCGGCGTCCAGCGTGCCGGCACCGACATTGCCGGCGGCCTGCAGTGCGACGCTGCCGAACGCATCGGCCTGATCGACCTCCACACCGCTCCCGGTCGCGATCAGCACGATATTGCCGGGCGCACCGGTGGCGCCGGTTGTCGTGACGATGCTCGCGGTCACGCTGGCGCCCTGTGCGCCGAAATCGCCGCCGGCGCGGCCGGCGCCGAACGAGACCGCGCCGGTGCTGTTGAGCGCCGCGCTGGTGCCGGTGATGACGCTGCCCAGCCGCAGCCCGGCCAGTCCGGACTGGAGGAAGGCGCTGGTCCCGGCGGTCACGCTGTCACCCACGGTGCCGTCGCCCGACGCCGTTTCGATGCTGCGGACGGCGTTAAGCGTGCCGAATTCGAGGCTGCCGCCGATGACGAGGTCGATCTCGTCGCCCGCATCCGCGCTCAGAATCTGCGCGTCGACGCCGGTGGTGACGTCGATATCGGTGCCAGCGACGAGCACCGCGCCGACAATGTCGGGGGCGTTGGGATCGGGCAGGCCGACCAGATTGCCGAGCACGTCGACGGTGACGCGGCCGAACGCGTCGAGCGTGCCCACGCTCGCGCTGCCATTGGCGTTGACGGTGATGTTGCCATAGCCCGTCTCGCCGGTGGTCGTGACCGTCCGCAGCGCGACATCGCCCAGCGCGGAGAAGAAGGCGTTGCCGCCCGCCTGGGCGGTGGTGCCGTCGATATTGCCGCCCAGCGCGCTGATCGCGCCGCCGGCGATGATCGTGTCGAATACCAGCGCGCCCGAGTGCGCGTTGATGCTGGTGCTGCCGGTGGAGACTATGCGCGAGCCCGGCCCGGCGATGAAGCCGGTGAAGGATTCGGCGGTGATGCTGCCGGCCTGGATGGTGACAAAGGGATCGCCGGTGCCGAGCGGATCGGCCTGCGTCACCGCGATGTCGGCATTGGTGAACATGTTCAGCGCGCCGCCGACCGCAAGGCCGCCGGCACCCGAGCCTTCGATGCGAATCTGGCCGCCGACATCGATCGTGGCATCGCCGGTCACGCGCACCGGACCATCGGCGCTGTAAAGCTGGAAGCCGCCGCCGCCGAACGGGCCGGCCTGCGCATCGAGGCTGGCGAGCAGCAGCGATCCTGCCGGATTGGTCGCGGTGTCGCGGATCGAGATCAACCCACCGATCGATGCCCCCGGTTGCGCGCCGCCGGCACCGGTGCCGGTTGCGGTCAGCGTCGTCGCGCCAAAGGTCATGCTGCCGGCCAGCACATTGTCGCTCACGCTGAGCGCGGCGGCGCCGCCCGTGCCGCTGCCGCTCAATGCCTGCAGCTTGGTGACGCCGAAGATCGGCGGCACTTCGCCCGGCACGCCCGGGAAGGTGGCGCCGGTGCCACCAAGGCCGCCAAGGGCGGCAATGGCGTTGGCGTTGAGCGTGAGGCCCGGCCCCGTCACCGAACCGCCCGCGACGCCGATCCGCGCGGTGCCGCCGGTGGCCGCGCCGCCGATGCCGCCGAAGCCGCCGGTATCGCCGAAATCGGTGCCGTCCGCGCCGATGCCGCCGGCGCCGCCGGTGGCGCGCGCGGTGATTGTGTAGCGCGCCAGCGGATCGCCGAAGACCGAATTGTCGAAGATCAGCGCGGCATCCTCGACGCTGACCGCCGAGGTGCCGCCGATGGCGATGCCGCCGACGCCGCCATTGCCGCCGATCGCGGCGACCGACCCGTCACCGGCGGCGCCGGCCACGGCATCGGTCGAGAGCGTGACGATGCCGAGCGTCAGCCGCGTATCGGCGGTCTGCGCACGGATCGTCGCAGTGCCGCCGGTCGCATTGCCGCCATCGCCACCCGCGCCGCCGAAGCCCAGCGAGTCGGCGCCGGTCCCCGCGGTCGCGGTCGCCAGCACCTGCAGGTTGGCGAGCGCCAGTTCCGAATGGACGGCATCGAACAAGGCGGTGCCGCCTACCGCGCTGCCGCCGGCACCGCCCTCGATCCCCGTCGCGCCGTCGCCGCCGACGGCGCTGGCGTCGACGATCGTCGCGCCCAGATCGATGCCGTCAAAGGCGATCGTGACCGACGTACTGCCGCCGGTCGCGTCGCCACCCGAGCCGGGGCCGCCGAGTGCGAAGGGCGAAAAGCCCCCTGGTCCCTCCACCAGGGTACCGCCGAAATCGACGAAAGTCCCGCCGGCGCCACCGCGCGCGGCCGTGCTCGCGGTCAGGCTGCCGACAGAGATCAGATCGGTCGCGTCGATGCCGCCGGCGATGTTGATCGTGACGATGCCGCCCGCGCCGTTGCCGCCGCCACCGTTCTGATCGGCGAAACCATAGTTATCGCCATAGCCGCTGTCGAAATAGCCGACATCGCCGCCGACGCCGCCAAAGCCCATGGCGAGCACTGAAAGCTCACCAATATCGGCGAGTGTGCCCTGTCCGATCGTGAAGCGCAGCGTGCCGCCCAGGCCGTCGCCGCCTTCGCCGGCATCCGCCTCGAACGCATCGCCACCTTCGCCACCATAGCCCGCGGCGCTGAGATTGACGGTGTCGCTTGAGAAGCTGCCCCCGAGTATGTCGAACAGCACGCTGCCGCCGCGGCCGACCCCGCCCGTCGCGCCACTTACCGCGGTGCCGCCGGTTCCATCCGCGATCAGGCCGATCGTGCCGATATCGACCGTGCCGTCGGTCGTGATCGCGATGCCGCCGCCGTTTCCGGTGCCGCCGACGAAATCGCCGAACGCCGCGCCGCCAAAGCCCCTCGCGGAGACGCTGAGGCCCGCCCCGGTGATGCTTGCGCCCAGCGCGCTGATCCGCACTGTGCCGCCATTGCCGATCCCGCCGTCTCCGTTGGAGAAGCCACCTTCACCGCTGTAGGGGCTGCCGCCGTTAGCGATGAGGTCAAGCGACCCGAACGACAGCGCGCCGCCGTTCAGGTCGAGACTGATCAGGCCGCCGAACGCGCCTGGCCCCGTCACGCCTTCCGCCTGCGCACTGCCGGCATCGCCGCTGGCATCGATCCGCGCGCTCTCTCCCAGCGCAAGGGTGCTGCCTTGGGAGAAGATGCGGACGATGCCGCCATTGCCGGCACCGGGCCGCGCCGTCGGCAAGCCGCCAGGATCCCGGTTGAGGCCTGAGCCGCCTGTGCCGCCGGCATCGATCTCGGTGCGGGTGCCGACCAGCAGCGATGCGCCGCCGCCCGCTTGGAGCGTGACGGAGCCGCCGTTGCCGACCCCGCCTGCGCCCACGCCGGATCCCGCGAAGGCAACCGCCGATGCATAGAATTCATCCGTGCCGAGCAGCCCGCCATCGAGCGTCAAGCCGATATCGCCGCCCATCGCGTTCCGGCCGACGCCGGCATAGCTCGACGTGTAGCCATCGGCGCGCAGCGACAATGCCGTGCCGGCCGCCACCTCGCCGCCCGGGCCGACATTCACGCTGATGCTGCCGCCGGTGGCGGTGCCCAGGCCAGTTGCCGCATAGCTATTCGCGCTGGCGCCGATCGAGATGCCGCCGGCCGACGTCAATGTCCCGTCCGCGACCGAGAGCGTGATGTCGCCGCCGATGGCCGAGCCGGCCGCACTGGTCTCACTGCCGAAATTGCCCGGCGCCTCGGCGTCGGCGAACAAGGAGAGCTGATTGATCGTCGCGTCGCCGCCATCGAGCGACGTAGCGATGGTCCCCGCTGTCGCGGCGCCGGACAGGGACGCGCCGACTCCGCCGGTAGCGCCGGCATTGACCCGCATCGTGCCAGGCACGGACAGCAGACCGCCATCGACTGTGATCGCCGCATCGCCGCCGGTCGCGGCGCCGCCCGTTGCGGATGGCAGGCGGAAGTCACCGCCGCCCGTGCCGCTGCTGTCGAGCAGAAGTGCCACGCCTTCGGCCGTGCCGCGAAGATTGGCGTTGAACCGGGAATCGCCGTTTAGTGCGAGGCTGGTCGTGCCGCCCGCACCGACGCCGCCGGTCGTCGCGCCAAAGCCACCGCGACCGGCCGCCGAGATGCTGACTTCACGATTGACGGCGATGTCTCCGTCGGTAAGCGAGACGCTGGCGCTGCCGCCGCGGCCGGCCCCGCCCAGGTCGGTGCCGCTGCCGCCGATGCCGTCAGCCACCACATAAAGGCTGTCGACGCTGATCCTTGTCCCCGTGACGTCGACCGAGGCGGTGCCGCCGATGCCGGCGCCGCCCGGCCCGGGAACCTGGCCGGCGCTGAGGCCGAGGCCGCTGGCGTCGACCGTAAGCTGGCCGCTGACGAAGAGGCCGCCATAGCCGGTCTCATTGCCCAGCGCGCTGATCGTCGCGCGTTGCGAGCCGGTGCCCGTGCCGGTCGCGCGCAAGGTGAGGTCACCGAAGGCGGAGATCGATTCATTGGCGTTTTCGGTGGCCGCGACCACCGAATTGACCGCGGTCAGCGTGGCATCGGCGTCGAAACGCACGCGGCCGGCGCCGGCGGGGCCGCCCGGATTGACGAGGATCGAGTCCGACGCATTGGCGGTAAGACGCGACAGGAAGGCGCTGTTGCCGATCTCGATATTGCCGTCACCGGTGGCGCTGGCGGTATCGACGACATCGCCGCTGACCGTGGCATAGCCCGCCGACAGCACGACGACGCCATTTTCCACCGCGACGCTGGACGCGGGTTCATAGCCGATCGTGCCGCCGAGCAGCATCGACACCGCATCATTCTTGGCGACCGCCGCCATATAGATGCGGTGATTGTCGGTGGCCGCGCCGGTGGAGGCGGGGCCGGTGGTGGTGCCGCCATGGGTGATGGCATTCTCCACCGTGGTGCCGGTGACGAAGCGGATGTCGAACAGGCCGTTGTTGATCGTCACATCGGCCGCCTCGGCGGCGATATAGGCGGCGGATCCATCGACCTGGACATTGCCGTTCTGAACGATGCGCGGCGCGACCAGCGCGACATAGCTGTTGGTCGCCAGTGCGCGGATGCGCGCGCCGGCATCGATCTGCACGGCGGACTGGCTGTTTTCGGCGCCGCGGAAGCGGATCTCGCCGCCGCGGCCAAAGAGGCCGCCGGTGGTGTCGATATCGTTGGTGGTCAGCAGCAGGCTGCCGACGTCGAACAGGCTGTTGGCGCCGGCGATGATGCCGCCGGGGCTGTAGAACCACACCGAACCGCCCGTCACCGGTGCGCCGGCGGGCGAACGGACTTGGCTGCGCACGGTGCCGTCGAGACGGATTCCGCGCGTCTGGTCGGTCGGCACGATGCGGTTGAGGACGACGAAATTGCTGACTTCACCGCTGGTGAACAGGCCGGTGCGGCCTTCCGGCAGGAAGTTGATCGGCCCAGTGCCGCCCTCACTGTCCAGCCGCCAGTCGATCACCGCCTGGCTGCTGTTTACCGTGATCGTATCCTGCGTGCCGCTCTGGTTGATCGACGCGCTGCCGAGCGCGATCGAACCCGTGCCCTGGAACGATTTGTCGGGAGAGACTTGCGCGCGTGCGCGGGGCGCCTGCGTCACCGCGACCAGTGCAACCGCGATCGCGCAGCCGGTCAGCAGCCGCGGTCGACTGCCGGCGGCAGCGCTCCGGGGGGCGGGGATGGTCGCCAGCATGGCCTTGCTCTCCACTTTTTTACGCCTTCCTTACCGCCACGGCGCCAGCCGCGCGGTAAGCGACACCAGCACGCGGACATCCCCGCGATCTTCCTGAAGACCCACACGCCTGAGCGGGGCCGCGACATTGACGTCGAGCCGGGCGCGATCGCCCCACGCCGCGCGAACGCCGCCGCCCGCCGAATAAAGCTTCTGGGGGTCGATCCCGTCGAACGCGGCATCCTCGTTCCACACCCAGGCGGCGTCGAAGAAGGCATAGGGCTGGAAGGCGAAGCCATCGCGCTCGCGCGGCAGGATGCTGCCGAGGCGCACTTCCGCCTGCACGCCGACGCCGCTGTCGCCGATCAGGCTGCCCGGATCATAACCGCGCCCGACGGTGTAGTTGCCCGCCGAGAATTCCTCATAGGAAAGAAGCGCGTTCGGCGCATATTGCGCGCGCGGGGAGAGTGCGAAGGCCCAGAACGGGGTGGGGCGATATTCGGCGGTGCCCGAAAGCCGCGCGACGAAGGCGGTGGGATCGCCCTCGATGCGGCTGAGCGGCACGTTGCTGGCACCCGTGCAGTTGGCGAAGTTGCGCCCGCATGGATCGCTCGCGCCGAAGATATCGAGGCCCTGGCGCAGCTCCGCGGAAACGCCGACGCGCCAGCGCGGTTCGACCGCGTTGTAGCCGACGCCGCTGGTCACGCTGTCATCGTCGATCGCCTCATAATCGAGGCGGGCGAAGGCGACGCGGAGATGATCCTCGGTCAGCGGCAGGCCGACCACGGTCACGTCCTGGTCGACATAGTCGAGGCCGCCCGAGGCGAACAGGTTGCGGCTCTGCGAACGGATCAGCGGATAGCTGACCGCCAGCGAGGCGGCGAGCGTCTTCGACTTGAGGTTGATGCCGCCCTCGAGCGAGGGCTTGGTCCAGGCATAGGTGAGATCGCCGCTGATCCCCAGGCCTTCACGCCCCAGCTTGAAGGCGTGGCCGGCCTGCAGGACATGCTGTTCCTTGAAGTCGGCGGTGGCGAAATAGCCGATCGTCGTGCGATCCCCCAGGCTGGTCAGCCCGTTGAACTGGACGCGGGCATTGGCGCCGAAGCGGCCGACATCGCGGGAACCGAAATTCTGGAAATTAACGTCGACCTCGACCGGGCGGCGGACTACCGCGACCTCACCGATCACCTCGCCGCGCGCGGTGCCCGCCGGGCGCAGCACCAGCCGCACGTCGAAACCGGGCAGGTCGCGCGCGAGCAGCAGATAGCGCTCGGCATCGCGGATGTTGAACACCGGCTGTTCGCGGATCTTTTCCAGATAGCCGGCGATGGTGCGTTCGGAATTGCCAGCGTCGCCGCGCACCTGGATGCCGACCAGCTTGGCCATCAGCACGTCGAAATGGACGACGCCATTTTCGATGCGCTGCGCGGGCACCTGCACCGCCGCCAGATAGCCGTCGCTGCGCAGGATGGTGGCGGCGCGATCGCGGATCTCGCAGACGGTGGCGATCGGCACCGGCTTGCCGAGGAATTCGGCATAGGCGGGGCGCAGCCGCTCCGCGGGCACGCCGGTGAGATTGTCGAAGGCGACTTCGGACAAGGTGACGCTGATCTCGCCATATTGCGGATCGGCAAGCGGGCAGGGCGCGCGTTCGACCTCGCCCTCGACGCTCAGCCGCGGCCCGCGCGTCTGATCGAGCGGTTCCGCGCGGCCGCGCTCGATCTCTTCACGGGTCTGGCCGGTCGACGGATTCTGTGCGGGGAATTCCGGCGGCGTGGTTTGCGCCACCGCCTGCCATGGAGCCAGGCCGATACAGAAACTTCCGGTGAGCAAAGTTGCGGCGAGCCGCGGCCTCGTCCGGATCAAGCGCATTCCCCATCCCCCTTGCGAGGTCGCACCGCACAACCGGAAACGGCCACGCAACGGCAAAGGGGTCTGGAGGGGCCGATTGCCTCCTCCGTCCAGCCAACGCCGCCGCGAGCCGGGCATGGGGCCGACCGCTACGCACAGGCCACTCGTTGGCGGCTGCAGCGGCGGCGGGCACTGGCCCGGAACACCGCACTCCGACGACCCACGGAGCTTGGCCCATCGCGTGACTCGCGATTAGACCACCTCAATTGGCTACCAGCCACGCCCCGCAGTTACAAGGGCTTGGCCAGGGCACGCGCCGCCACGCCGTTGCTGCAGCGAGGCGGATCGCATGATGTGTCAACCGACCGGCGGCGCCGAGCCGTCGGCACTGACCGCCTGCGCCAGCAGGTTGAGCTGCGCGGTGCAGCCGTGCTGCGCCAGCGCCTCCGCCGTGTCGGGCAGCGCCCGCGCGGCGGTGCCGGTGGGCACCAGCGCGAAGCGGATCGTCACGGGTTGGGCGCCGTCCATCTGGACGCGATAGGTGGCACCATCGGTCACCGGAAGCTGCGACGGCCATTCCCGCACCATCGCGCCCTTGGCGAAATCGATGCTGTTCGCCTGGCCGCCGGCGGCGGTGATCGTCGCCTTGGCGCTGCCGTCGAGCGAGGGCCGCCACAGCTTCAGCGTGTTCGCATCGGCCACGCAGACCGTGCCGCCCTGCCGCACATCGACGAACCACAGATTGGGGCTGGTCGCGATCGTCGCGCCGGTGGTCGGGTCACGCGAGACGCCGCCGCGCGAGGGGCGGCCGCCGCTGTCGGTCAGCAGGCGCTGGAACGCGGTCTGCGTCGTCGCCGCGGTCTGCGTCGCGCCGGCAAGCTGGTGCGGGCCGCTGCCGCGCAAGGTGCGCGTGCCGCGGCTGTCGAGCACCACCAGCACGTCGGCCGGCTTCAGCGTGATCGTGCCATTGTCCGGCAGCACCTTGCCGGCCGGATAGGCGGCCGACGACGGGCCGGTGGCACGCACAACGATCGTCTTCGCCGCGGCCACCCCGGCGGTACCGGCCAGCGCCGCGACACCGGCGGCGTAACCGAGGGCCTTGAGCTTCTTAACCAACACCTTCACCTCCCGCATTCTGGTCCTCCGGCGGTCTTTCGCGCCGGAGCCTTTGCCTCATCCCACTGCAACATCGCCGATCGGGTCTGAGCCGATCCTGAACCTGGCGGGCAGTGGCGAATCTGGGCCACCAACTGCTGCGCCCCAACTACGCCCCACCTGCGACTCGCGCAGTGATCGTCGGCACAGGCGCACGACTCTGCGCAGCATCTTACTCCGGTCCGTTGATCGGCGCATCAGCCGCGAGCCTTTCAAGCTGCAAATCGCATCCCGCCGATGCGAGCTTGACGGCGAGGTCTGCCGGATCGGGTTCCGCCGTCAGCCCATCGAGCACGACCAGCTTCACCACTGCGCGCTGCGGGCCGCCATCGCCGAGGACATAGCTGCGTCCGCTGACGATCGGCACCGCCGTTACCGGCCAGCCGATGCCGCCTTCACTGCCGATATTGTCGATCGAAGGGCCTCCCTCCAGCGGCACCACGCGCAGGGGGCGGCCGGGCCAGCGATCGAGGATGGTCGCGGCCTCGGCCGCCGGTAGGCAGAATGCGCCCGATTGCTGCGGGTCGATCAGCCACAGATTGGCCATCGCCTCCGCGGGGGTGGGGGCCAGGCCGGCGGCGGGCGCGGGGATGGCCGAGGGCGCGGCACGGCGCGCCAAGCGGCTGCTGCGGCCGGGTGAGATGGCAGGGGCGGGTGGCCGTCCAAGCGCTGCGAGCACTTCCGAGGGGGAGAGCGCACGAAGGAAACCGGCAAGCACCGGGCGTACGCGATAGCGATTGCGCGGCAGCGGCATCGAGATCGCGATCGGCCCGCGAAAGGCGCGGGTGCCCTGATCGTCAAGCAAGGTGATCGCATCGAGGCGGCTGAGCTGGATGCGGACGCGATCGGGCAGCACCATCCCGCGCGGATAGCGCGCCGCAACGGGGCCGATCGACTTGATGATCACGGTGCGTGCGGCGGCGGGCAGCGGCGCCGCGAGAAGCGCGGCCGCGGCCAGCGGGCCTGCCATGGCGCATGCGAACGAGCGGTCAGTCCAGAACAAAGCTGCCCTCCTTCGTCTTGTTCAGCCGTTCGATCAGGTATTGCAGCGCCGGATCCTCATCCTCGATCGGCGCCTCTGCCGCGAGCAAGGCGCAGAGTTCGCGCGCGCTGAGGCTGCCCAGCGAGAACAGCATGCGCATGCGGTCACGCGCTTCGGACGGCATGTCGGGCACCGGCTCGAACACCTCGATCGGCGTGGAGCGGCCGCGCAAGGTGACCGTCCCCATCGGCCGCCACCAGTCGAGCCCGGACCGATCCACGGCGTCGCGGCTGGCGAGCACGGTGGTCTTGAGCTGCTTGTTGGCGGCTTCCAGCCGAGCCGCCGTGTTCATGCTGTCACCCAGCGCGGTATACTGGATGCGGCCTTCGCCGCCGAAATTGCCCACGATCGCCTCGCCGTAGTGCAGCCCCACCCGCGTGCGCCCGATCGGCGGCAGGCCCGGCGGCACCGACCGGCGGAATTCCTCGCCCGCCTCGAACATCGCGCGCGCCGCCCGCGCCGCCCGCTCGCCATCGTCGGGGCGGGAGATCGGCGCGCCCCAGAAGGCGACCACGGCGTCACCGACGAACTTGTCGATCGTGCCGCCATGGCGCAGCACCACCGCGCTCAGCATGTCGAGATAGCGGTTGAGCAGGAGCGCCACCATCTCCGGCTCGATCGCGTGGCTGAGTTTGGTGAAGCCTTCGAGATCGGTGAACACCACGAAGATGCCGCGCTTCTCGCCGTGGAGCGCGAGCCGTTCGGGATCGCGCATGATCTCATTGGCGATGTCGCGCGGCAGATATTTGCCGAGCGCGGACTGGGCGAAGCGCCTCTGTTCCGAATTGACCGCGCGCGCGGCGGAGCTGGCGGCGGTGAAGGCGATCACCCAGCCGACGATCCAGCCGAAGGCCGGCAGGAACTGCGTATCGACGCCCCATTGCTGCATCCAGAACGGCACGAGGCCGAAGCTGACGATCTGGAGCACCAGCGCGATCGCCAGCTTCCAGGGCCTGAGATCGGCGAGACTGGTGGCGATCGCGGCGACGACCACCAGCACCGACGCCAGCCACAGCGCCCAATCGGGCACATGGCGCATGACGATGCCGTCGAGCTGCTGTGCGAGCATCGTCGCGTGGATCTCGACGCCGGGGATGCGTTCGTTGAGGTCGGCGGGCTCCTCGCCGGCGGCCATATCCGCGGCGGCGGGCGGGGCGGGGCGCAGG
The DNA here is from genome assembly GCF_050433225.1 of Sphingomonas zeicaulis. Classification (NCBI taxonomy): domain Bacteria; kingdom Pseudomonadati; phylum Pseudomonadota; class Alphaproteobacteria; order Sphingomonadales; family Sphingomonadaceae; genus Sphingomonas; species Sphingomonas zeicaulis. The sequence goes on from NZ_JBNPXQ010000001.1 coordinate 859,267, forward strand.
TTGATCGGCGTGTCGAAGCGGTCGATCTCGAGCACGTCGGTGCCGATCATCACGATGCGGCCGCGGATCTGCGGCGCGATGAGGGGGGCGGTCTCCGGATCGGCGACGAGGTCGATCGGCAGATTGCTGAACACCGGCACCGATGGATCGGCGGGCAGCCGATAGGCGATGCTGCCGGTATAGTTCTTCATCTCAGGGTGGACGCCGCCGGCCAGCGCATTGGCGAAGCTGGGTGGCAGCCCCGGACGCGGGCGCGGCCAGCTCCGCATCACCCCGTCCTCGGGATCGGGATCGACGATGATGTGCGCGAAGCGGACGTTGGGGTTGCGCACCTGTACCTTGAAGTTGCGGACGAACTCTTCCTGCCAGAGCTGGATGACGCGTGGTGCCGCCTCATTGGTGGCGAAGGCGAGGTAGGTGGGGATCCGCATCGAAGCGAGCGCCGCGATCAGTTCGGGATCCTCGGGGCGGGGCTGATCGATCATCACGTCGATGCCGACCGCCTTTGCGCCCATGGCGTCGAGCTGGCGCAGCGCGCGCGCCAGGATCGCCCGGTCCAGCGGCGATCGGATGCCGGTGTTGCGCAATGTCTCGTCATTATAGGTGACGAGCACGATGCGCTGGTCCTGCCCGACCGCGGGCGCTGCAACGAGCAGGCGCATGCCGTAGAAGGCGCGCGCGGCATCCTTGATGAGCGGGATCGACCAGCTGTAACGCGCGACGAAGACTGCGAACACCAGGAAGAGGGCGGTGGCGGCCAGCCGCACCCAGCCCGTCTGCCGGATCACCTGCCGTGCGAGCTTCAGCCGCTGCGGCGGCGCCTGGCTGTCATCCTCCTCCGCCATGTCTTCCCCGGCGCCGATCCTCAGCGGGCGGCGAGCAGGGGCTGTGCCCCGTCCCCGACCAGCGCGAACCCCGCCCAGTAATAGGGGTGCGAGGTCAGCGGGTCGTTCATCAGCTTCACCGTCGCGCCGCGCACAGCCTGGCCGATGCTCTCGCCACGGCCATCCTCGAACAGGCTGCTCATCAGCTTCTGCGTCGCGTCGAAATCGTCGGGCGCGGGCCAGTGGCTGGCGAGCACCGAACGGCCGCCCGCGCCGATGAAGGCGCGCACCAGGCCGTCCATCGCGGTGCCGCCGCCGGTGGTGACGCCTGCTTCCCGCGTTGCAGCGATCGAGGCCGTGCCCGCGGTGTTGCAGGCCGAAAGGATGACGAGGTCGGCATCGATCTTGAGGTCGAAGATTTCACCGAAGCTCAGCAGCCCGTCTGATTGACCCGCCGGGCCGAACGAGGTCAGCAGCGCCGGTCGCGCCGGGCAGCCCACGCGCGGCGCGGTGACGAAGCCATGGGTGGCGAAATGAAGGATGCGATAGCTGCCAAGATCGCCGCGCGAGACGACGTCGGTGTCGGTGAACTTTGCGCCGGTGACGATCGCGGAAGAGGGATCGCCCAGAGCGTTGCTGGCGGTGCGCAACTCGGCAGCGGAGATCGGCCGGTCCCACGCGGTCAGCGGCCAGTCGCAACCGGTGCTGCCGGCGCCGCTCATCGACCGGGTTGCGGCGAGCTGCACGCTGCCGCCCACCGGCGCGTTCTGGCCGAAGCCGATATATTGCCGCGTCGCCGCCGACTGGCGGACCATGCGCGTGTCGCGGAACGCGCGCGCCGAAACCGCGGTGCTGACCGCGCGGTTGCGGCCCAGCCAGTTGACGCCGCTGACGTCGAACGGATCTGCCCCCGGCTGCGTGACACGTGCGGCGACGCGCTGCACGCTCGCATCATCCTCGACCAGCAGGTTGACGGGCAGCCGCAGCATGCCGCCATCGGGCTCGAACACGAGGTGGGTGATATTGGCGAGATCGGCCGAGACCGGACCCATCAACGACACGAACAGGCTGCGCGCGCTGTCCATGTCGAACGGATAGGTCAGCAACTGGCCGTTGACCTCGCTGGCGATGGTCTCGCGGATCGAATTCACCTTGGTATCGAGCTCGCCCGAGCTGATCGGCAGGCGATAGGCGGTTGTCAGTGCGGGGGAGGTGTAGAAGGCGTAGAGCGTGCCGCCGACGGTCAGCAGCTTCATATAGGCTTCGCCGGGCTTCAGCGTTCCCTTGAGGTCGGCGAGCGTCAGCGTCGAGGCGGCGACCGCGCGGAACTGCGGATAATTGCCGAGCAGAGCCTGCGTCGCCGCCTGCTGCGCCTCGAGCTGGATCAGCGAGGTGCGGATCGCGTTGACGTCGACAGGGGCGACGCCCTCCTGTTCGACGCGCATCGTCGCCTGCGCCAGTTCGATGCGGTTGCGCTCGATGTCGCGCGACAAGGTTACCGACTGGCGGAACAGCCGCGCCGCCTCGCTGCCGCCCTCGCTCAGTTCGCGGGCAAGCACCGCCTGGGTATCGGCAACGCCGGGGCGGACGAACACCTGGCTGGCGAGGAAGAAATCGTCGGCCAGCGCCGGATTGGCGGGCATCCGCTCGACGAGCAGCGCATAATAGGGCGCGATCTGGTTGGCGATGCCGGTGATCGAGCCGCCATTGCTGCTGGCGGAGCGGATCACCTCGGCATAGATCGCCATCGCCGCATCGGCCTGCTCGTGCCGCGCGAGGTACGCGGCCAGCCGCGCGCGCGCGCCGTTGACCGCGCTGGTTTCGGGATATTGGGTCTGCAGCAGCGTCAGCGCCTCGCGCAGCCGCGCCTCGCCGCCGGCGACATTGCCGCTGGCCTCTTCGGCCAGCGCTATTTCGGCGAGTATCTGCGCGCGCAGGCGGGTGATCGAAACGATCCGCCCCTCGCGCACCGCCACCGCATCGGTGAGCGCCTTTTCCAGCGCGGTCCGCGCCTCGGCGGGGCGGCCCTGGAGCCGCCAGATCGTCCCGCGAAGCTGGCCGGCCTGCGCATCGAGGATCGCCGCACGCTCCACCGGGGTCAGCGCGGTGCTCTCGGTCGCGCCGAGCCGCTGGGCGACGGGCAGGCCGCTGTTGATCTCGGCGGCGACGTCGGCGCCGATCTCGATCGCCGAGCCGCGCACGGGGATCGGATCGTCCATCTGCGCCATCGGCTTGTCGAGCACCGCCAGCGCCTCGGGCAGCTTCTGCTGGTTGAGCAGGTGGAGCGCCATGAAGTTGCGCCGCAGCCGGGATTCCACCCTGTCGCTGGTCGGGACGCGCTCCGCCTCGGCGAACAACCGGTCAGCTTCCGCGAACTCGCCGAGATTGGACTTCTGCAACGCCTGGTTGATCAGATATTCGCCCGACCGCTCACGCTGCGCCTCGTCCTGCCCCGCGCGCTGCTGCAAGGTCGCGAAGAATTCGGCCGCCTCGGCATAGTCGCCGCTGGCGTTGCGGCGATAGCCCTCGGCCAGCGCCTGATCGGGATCGAGCGTGCCGGCCTGCACGCGCGCGAACGCTGCGGGGTTGGAGACCGAGGTCGTCGCGACCGTGACCATGCCATCGGCGATGCGATCGTCGACGATCGTGCGCAGGCCGAGCGCGAGCGCGCTGTCATAGCCCGCAAGCCCTTCGGCGACGTAGAGCGTGCGGCCCTTGCGATAGGTGTAGGCGGTATATTCGACCTCGGCGGCCTTCAGGCGGCAGCGCGTGACCGACACCGGCCCGAGCCCGGGGATGCTGCCCTGGCCCTCCGCGCCGCAATCGACCTCCTTCGCGCGCGCATCCGCCAGGCGCGCCATCAGGTCGGGCTGGTCGGTGCGCAGCGCATACAGTTTGGCGATGGGGCGGGCGGCATCGCGGCACACCACGGTCCAGGCGCGATCGAACATGCCCTTCAGCGCCGGATCGCGGCTGGCATTCTGCGCCTGGCAGAGCACGCCGCCGCCGGTGCCGAGGCGGAAGCTGTCGAGCAGGCTGGGCGCCATCATCTGCGCATGGGCAACGCCGGAAAGGGCGGTGCCGCAGAACAGCGCAGCGACGAGCGGAAGTGAGGCAAGCAACGGACGAGCGCGCACAACAGATCTCCCTGCCGGCCAGACCACGGCGACATGCCGATTCCAGCCGGGCCAACATCTTGCGCCCGTCTTTTGTTCTTACGACTCGGCGATCAGAATACAGCAGCCACCGGGAATGTCGAACCCGAAGGCGCGGCCGCGCTTGGCCGTTGGCGCATCCGCATGATGTGCATTCCCAAGGCATTACACCCCGCTTGTGCGCGTCCGCAGCGCATGCAAGGCAAGGCCCATGGATGGGGAGAGCACTGTCGAGTTGGTCGTGCGCTGGCGTGGGGGCGATGTCTCCGCGCGCGACCGGCTGGTGACGCGCCTCTATCCCGAACTCGCCCAGATCGCGGCGGCGCGGCTGCGCGGCGAGCGGAACAGTTCGCTGTCCACCGGCGACCTGATCAACGAGGCGGTGGTGCGGCTGATGCGGATCGAGCGCATCGACCTGGCCGACCGCGCCCATTTCATGGCGCTCGCCTCGCGGCTGATGCGCAACGCGCTGGTCGACCATGCCCGCGCCCGCGATTCCGACAAGCGCCGCCACGTGAAGGTGGAATTGTGCACCCAGATCGAGGGCGACCGTCGCTTTGACCTGATTCACCTGGAAACCGCGCTTATTCGTCTGGGGGCGATCGACCCTCAACTGACGGAGCTGGTCGAGATGCGGTATTTCGGAGGAATGTCGATGGGGGATGTCGCGCTGGTGGCGGGCATGTCGGAAGCGACCGCGAAGCGGCGCTGGCAGGTGGCGCGCGCATGGCTGCTCGACGCCATCGACAATCCGGTGGGTGATGACTGATCCGGCAATCGAGCGCGCCGCGATCGCGCTGTTCGAACGGATGCTCGATGTCGATGAAGTCGATCGCCCCGGCTGGCTGGAGCGCGAGACCGTGGGCGAACCGGCGCTGAGGCTGCGGGTGCTGGCGATGGCGGCGGCCGACCGCGCGGCGGAACTGCGCACCGGCGGCGCAGTCGACATGGTGGCGGAACCGCCGCCGCCCGAGCGCGTCGGCGCCTATCGCATCACCGGCCGCATCGGCGGCGGCGGCATGGGCGCGGTCTATCGCGGCGAGCGCGCCACCGGCGATTTCGTCCATGCGGTGGCGATCAAGCTGATCAAGCCCGGCCTGCTCTCCGAGCGGCTGGTCGAGCGTTTCCGCCGCGAGCGCCAGACGATGGCGCAGCTTTCGCACCCAAACATCGCGCAGCTCTATGATGGCGGCGAGACCGAGGCGGGCGCGCCCTACATCATCATGGAATTGGTCGACGGCCTGCCGCTGCTGCAATGGGCGGACGGGCAGGGCGCGAGCCCGGCGGAACGGCTGAGGCTGTTCCGCGACATTTGCGCAGCGGTCGGCTTTGCGCACCGCAACCTCATCGTCCACCGCGATCTCACCCCGTCCAACATCCTCGTCACGCGTGACGGCACCGCCAAGCTGATCGACTTCGGCATCGCTAAGCCAGCGGACGACGATGCCGCACCGCAGCCGGTCTCCGGCCCGTCGATCAGCAGCCTCAGCCTGACGCCGGGCTATGCCGCGCCCGAACGGATGACGAGTGCACGGGTGACGACCGCAGCGGACGTCTATTCGCTGGGCAAGTTGCTGGCAAAATTGCTGCCGCCCGACATGCGGGATGCCGATCTCGACGCGATCGTGGCGCGTGCGACCGCCGAGCGGCAGGAGGATCGCTATCCGACCGCCGAGGCGCTGGGCGAGGATGTCGCGCGCTGGGCCGGGGGCTTCCCGGTGATCGCGGTGGGGGGCGGTCGCCGTTATCGCTTCCGCCGCTTCCTCGGGCGTCACCGCTTCGGCGTGGCAATGGCGACGCTGGCGCTGGTTGCGCTTGTGGCGGCGCTGGGGCTCACCGCCGATGCCTATCGGCGCGCGGAGGCAGCGCGCGTTGCCGAGGCGCAACGCTTCGAGCAGTTGCGGAGCCTTGCCCGCTATGTCATTTCCGAACTCGACGGGCGGCTGCGGCGTGTCGTCGGGAGCAATGCGGCGCGCGTCGACCTTGCAGCGCGCGCGCAATCCTATCTCTCCGTGCTCGCCGACACGCCCGGTGCCTCGCCCACGCTGCGGCTGGAGGCGGCGCAGGGGCTCGTCACTTTGGCCGGGCTGCAGGGCGTGCCGACCGAGCCCAATCTCGGCCAGGTGGCGCAGGCGCGCGCCAATCTGACGCGCGCCATCGCGATGTTGCGTGCGCCGGGGCTGCCGCAGCCGGCGGCGGCGGTGAGCCTTTCCGAAGCTTTGGCTTACTATGCGATGGTCAAGGCGCATTCGGACAGCGACACCGGCGTGGGCGGCGCGGTCGCCGGCGAGGCCGAGCGGATATTGGACGCGGTCCCCACCTCCTCCCGGGATGGAAGCTGGCATGCGGCACGCAGCCGCTTGCGCCGGGCGCAGCTCGAGCTGGCGATATTGGCGCAGGATCCCGATCTCGTGCTCCGCCGCGCGGACCGGCTGGAGCGTGATATCGGCAGTTGGCCCAACAACATGCGCAAGGGCCGCGCCGCCGCCTTCGATCGCGCCGCAGCATCACATTATCGCGCGCTCGCCGCCTATTTCACCGAGGATCTCGCCAAGGGGCTGGCGTTCATCCGCGACGCCGAACAGCGCCTGACGCGCCTCGAGGCGGCCGAGCCCAATGATCCGATGGTGCTGCAACTCATCGCCTTCAACGCCTATTTCGGCTTCGGCATCGCATCCGGCCTGCCCGCCGAGCAGCGCGAAGCCGAGCGGTTGGTGGCAGCGGCGAGCGCGAGCGTCGACCAACTGCTGCGCATCGAGCCCAATGACCGCACCTTGCGCGCGCTGGCGACGACCGTGCGCAGCGCGCGCGCGCAGATGCTGAGCAGCCAAGGCAAGCATCAGGACGCGGTGGCGCTCCAGCGCGGCGTCGTGAGCCTCTACGAGCAGATGTTGCGCGACGATCCGCGTGTTTCCACCCAAAATCGTCTCGTCACCGCGCAGTTCACGCTGCTGCGCGTTGCGCTGGCTGCGGGCGACCGGCAGTTGGTCTGCGACAGCGCGACCAGCGGCCTCGCCGCCCTTCGCCGGCTCGCGGCGAGGGGCGCACTGAACGGCAACAACGAAGCGCATCGGCCGACATTGGAGGCGGTGGTCGCTGCCTGCAGCGGCGGCATGCCTGTCACACGTATGCGCGACACGATCTGACACTCGACGTGCATGGCACGCTCCCTTTCCACACGCGCGAGTGACAATCCTTCGATCTGCCGCTCGCGATTGAGAGGAGGCCGAGCGGTGTCGCAATTATCCAATAGATGTGGCCCGAAAGGCGTAGGATATCGCGTCGCCCGTCGCAAAGACGCGCGGCACGAGGGGGTGCTGCATGCCGATCAGCAACACGGGTTGGGAAATCCTGATCGTCCGCAAGTCGACGCAGAAGCGCGCCAGCGACGGCAAGGTTCGCACGATCGGGCTCTATCAGGTCTTCCATGATGGCGCGCCGGTCGCCGAGCTTTCGGGGATGACTGCGGAATCGCGGGGGCCGAGCTCCAACGAGACGAAGGGCGTCCGCATCAAGCCGGGCCGCTATCCGCTGGCGACGCAGGCGGGCGGCAAATATTCGACGCTGAACTATACCAGCAACGAGAACCAGGCGGCGATCCGCAAGCCGGGCATCGAACTGCTGAAGACGGGCGATCGCAGCGAGATCTTGATTCACCCCGGCATCGGCTTTCTCGCCTCGATCGGCTGCATCAACCTGTGCAAGGATCTGCCTGATGCGAGCGAGCCGATTTCCTATGGCGGCAGCCGCCGGCGGGTGATCGCGCTGATCGACGACATGAAGCAGTTCCTCTCCGGCTTCCCCGCCGCGGACGGCGAGCCGATCCCAAACGCCTTCGCGGTGATCGAAGACAATCTCTGAGCGGAGGCGCGACGATGGCGACGAATGTCACGACCGGCCATCTTCCTCCCTCAGTGCCGCATCCGTCACCGACCAAACGGCGGCTGCGCGTCTATGCCTTCGATCCCAACGCGTCGGTCGCGCTCGAAACCGCGGTGATCAACGATGCCGAGATCGAACTGCCGTGGGAACAGCCCTATGAGGATCCGGTCACGATCGGACCGACCAACGAATATCTGGAGATCATTGACTATGATTTCCCGAGCCGCACTTTCTATGAGCCGCTCGACCTGAACGAGCCGGCCTTGCTCGCGCAGAACGGCCTGCCGCTTTCGGAAGGGCGCCCGCAATTCCATCAACAGATGGTGTTCGCGGTGGCGATGAAGACGATCCTCGATTTCGAACGTGCGCTGGGCCGGCCGGTGTTCTGGGCGCAGCCAGAGGTGTGGAAATTTCGCGCGCCCGACGGCAGCGAGCCGCCGATCAACGGCCGCTATTATCCCGACTTCATCAAGCGCCTGCGCATCTATCCGCACGCGATGCTGGCGGCGAACGCCTATTACAGCCCGGCCAAGGCGGCGCTGCTGTTCGGCTATTTCAAGGGCACGCCGCCGGCGCCCGGGCTCGACGCACCCTGGGTGTTCACCGCGCTTTCCCAGGACATCATCGCGCATGAGACGACGCATGCGATCCTCCACGGCATGCGCCGCCGCTCGGTGGAGGCGAGCAACGAGGACAGCCTGGCGTTCCATGAGGGGTTCGCGGACATCGTCGCGCTGATGCAGCATTTCTCTATGCGCCGCGTCGTCGCGCATGAGCTCGCCCGCACCCGCGGGTTGCTGCGCTCCGTCAGCCTGCTGACCGGGCTTGCCGAGCAGTTCGGCTGGGCCACGGGACGGCGCGGGGCGTTGCGCAAAGCGCTGGACACGTTGGGCGAGGAACAGCGCGCGATGGACCGCGCCCTGCACAATGCCAGCGTCGGCCGCACCGGTGGCGAGGCCGAGGCGGCGGCGAAGGTGAAGCGCATCTCCGACGTCGCCGAGCCGCATGAGCGCGGCCAGTTCCTCGTCGCGGCGATCTTCGACGCATTCGTCACGATCTACGAACGGCGCACGCTCGACCTGTTCCGGATGACCGACACCGTCGCCGGCCAGCAGGATGCGCTGCCCGAAGCGCTAGTGACACGGCTGGCGGCGGAGGCGTGCAAGACCGCCGCCAGCGTGATGCAGATGTGCGTGCGCGCGCTTGACTATCTGCCCGCCGTCTCTGCCACCTTCGGCGAATATTTGCGCGCGATCATGACCGCGGACACCGACCTTTATCCCGACGATCCGCTGAAATATCGTGTGGCGATCGCCGAGGCTTTCCGCAAGCGCGGCATCCCGGTGCCGGGCTGCCTCTCCTACGCGCCCGAAAGCCTGTGCTGGGAAGCGCCCGACATGTCAGAATTCGCGGTGCTGGCGGACGGCGCGGATGCCAACACGCTGTTCGCGGATGCGCTGGGGGGCATGACCTACACGCCGCGCTTCGCCGAGCCAGGCACCTCGTCGCGGCGGACGGAAGAGGAAAGCCGCCCCGAAAGCGCGCCGCCGAAGATGCCGTGGGAGCTGCGCAACGACTTCATCAACTATTCCGAATATCGCGATCCCGAGGTGCATGAGCCCAATATGCGCGAGGAATCGATGCGTATCGTGCTGCACAACCAGCGCGCGCTGCACCGATGGCTCGAAAGGTCCGATGGCGCGGTGAAGGACCGGCTGTGGGAAAAATTGCTGGGCCTGCGATTGCGGCTGCTGGATGCGACGGAGCCGTGCCAGACGGTCGAGTGCCGCACCACCAGCAGCGGGCGGCGCGCGCCCAAGTTCGAGGTTCATTCGGTGCGGATCGCGCGGCGGCGCACGGTGGAGGGTCGCGAACTCTATCAGCTGATCGCGCAGGTCACCCAGAAGCGCTACGGCTATTTCGATCCCAATGCGCAGCGCGAGGCGGACGAGCATGGGCCGAAGGACGCTCACACGCTCGAGCATCCCGATTCCGAGGAGCGTGTCGACAGCGACTTCGTTTTCCTCGGCGGCGCCACGATCATCGTCAACCTCAACGACGGGCGGCTGACCCACATCGTCCGCAAGCGCGTCGACAAGGATGAGCGGCTTGCCGAGCAGCGCCGCTTCATCCTCGGTGACGAGGCGGCGCTGGCGATGACGGTGGACGGCATGGCGTTGAGGATGGAGCCCTTCTGCTTCATGCACGGAGGCCATGAATGAGCGCGCCCGTTACCGTCCGCATGTATCGCGGCTTCCTCGGCGATTGCTTCCTGATCACGGCGGGGCAGGCGGGGTCGGAGAGCCATATCCTCATCGACTTCGGCATATTGCAAGGCACGTCGGGCGCGCCGACGCGGATGCGCGAGGTAGCGTCAGATATCTGGCAGCGGACAGGCGGCAAGCTCGACCTGCTGGTCGTCACGCATGAGCATTTCGATCATATCGCCGGCTTCAAGTTCGCCTCGGGATGGTTCTTCGACGTGATCGAGGCGCCCGATGAGGCGGCGTTCCGCAACGGGCGCAAGATCGAGATCGGCGAACTTTGGCTCGGCTGGACCGAGGATCCCGACGACAGCATGGGGGTGAGCCTGCAGGAGCGTTTTGCGGCTGGCCACCAGAAGCTCGCCGCACTGCGCATTGCGCTGGACGTGCCGACGCCGGTCGCGGGCGACGTGTTCGGCCTGCCCGCGTTCGAGGGGGTGGACGAGGATCCCGCCGCGCTTGCCGCGGGCAAGAAGCCGCGCAACAGCCGGGAGATCTATGCGCAGCTCAAGGCGGTGGCCGGTGGCATCACCTATCTCTCGCCTGGCCATGTGCTCGATACGCCGGGGAATAACGGACTGCGCGCGCATGTGCTGGGGCCGCCGCGCGACGAGAAACTGCTGTTCAAGGCGCTGCCCTCCAGCGGCGAGGCCAAGGAGACCTATCTCGGCATCGATGCGTCGGGGGGCGACAATGCACGGGCGCAGGCGCGCTCGCCCTTCTCGGATCGGTATCGCTGGCGCACGCTGGAACAGCTTTCACCGGCGACGCCGCGCGACCTCAGCCCGGCGGAAACCTTCCTGCGCGAACATTATGTGGATGCGATTACGCCATGCCGCTTTGCCGGCCGCACTGCGCCCGCCGGCCATGCCTGCGCGCAGGATTTCCTGTGCGGGCGGTGGCAGGGCTATCGCCAGATCGGCAATGTGATGGCGCCGGTCGAAAATGCGCTGGCGATCCGCATGGACAGCAACACCAACAATTCCAGCCTCGTCATCGCCTTCGCGCTGCCGGACGGCACGACGATGCTGTTCGCCGCCGATGCGCAGGTCGGCAACTGGCTGTCGTGGGAGAAGGTCGATTATGCCGACCACAAGACGCGGGCCAAGCTGGACATCACCACCGCGCAACTGCTGGCGCGCGCACGGCTTTACAAGGTCGGCCATCATGGCAGCCACAATGCGACGTTGAAGGGGCAGGGGCTGGAACTGATGACGCATCCCGAACTGGTGGTGCTGATCCCGACCGATGAGGCGTTCGCGCTGCAGCAGGGCAGCAAGGGCTGGCTGATGCCCAACCCGGAAACCTACAAGGGGCTGATCCGCCAGTCGCGCGGGCGGATCCTGCGCAGCGACCTGAAGGTGCCGGAGGTGCGCGCGCGTCTGGAAGGGCTGCTGGAGAGCGACGACGATCTCGCCGATGTAGACCTCGCCGATTTCGAGGCCGGCGCCGTCACCGAGACCGATCTCTATTGCGATTTCCACATCGTCCGCTGACGCGGATCAGGCCGGCGGCTTGAGTTCCTTCTTCATGATGTTCTTCACCAGCGCATCATATTGCGCCTGCGCCTTGTCCTTCTCGGCGCCGGTGAGGTCCGCGATCTTGTCCTTGAGGCTCATCGCCTGGCCGCGAAACTTGACGTCGGAAATGATCGTCATCAGGTCGGTCAGATCGTCGATGATCGGGCTCTGACCGGTCTGCCCCATGCGGAAGCGCTTGAGCACCTCGGCGGAGGTGACGGCGGGCGTGAAACCCTCCAACTCGGTCTGCGGGGCGCCGTCCACCGCGATGACGATATAGGGCTGGTCGCCCGCATAGGGCTGCCCGCCGGCATCGACGAGGCCCTTCTTCGCGTCGAAATGCAGCCCTTCGAGCCCGGCGTTGGCATCGGCGATCACGCGGAAGCCCGCATCGGCATCCTCGGTGCCGGCCAGGCCGAAGTTGAGGTCCTCGCTGGCATCCCATTGGCGGTGGCTGCCCGAGATCGATTCGAGCAGCTTGCCCGCGGCCGGCAGCAACTGGCCGGCGGCGAGGAGCGCGCCCGAATAGGGCATGAACAGCGGAATGCCGGCGGCGGCAGTGAAGGCGCCGGCGAGATGATCGAGGATATTCTTGTCGCGCGGGGCGGAGGAGAGTTCCACCGTTACCGTCAACTGCCGCGTGGCAATCGCCTTCTGATAGGCGATGATCGGCGTGCCGTCGCGCAGCGCGCCGGGTTTGCCGAGGTTGGATCGCTTGCCCTTCTTGGGTGCGACCCAGTTGAGCGCGCGCGCGCTCGCCTGGAAAGCACCCCAGGTCTTGACCCCCGAAACCACCGCGATGTCTCCGGTGCCGCCACTCAGGAACCCCCCATCGTCCCCGACCTTGCCGGTATAGACGTGGCGGATGTCGATCGCGACCGGGCTGCCGAAGGCGACCGGGGTGAAGCCGGTCAACGCTCCGGCGGCTTCGGCGGCCGGCTTGGCCGCAAAAGCGAAGGGGCTGCCATCGTCGAGCATGATTTCCGGACCGGCATCGCCGCCCGCGAGCTTTGCGTTGAGCGATCGGACGAGTGCTGCGCCCTTGGCGCGGAATTCGGTTTCGGCAACGAGTTGTTCGCCCAGAACCCTGTAGATCGCCATGACCCAGATCCCCTCCCGCGATGCGCCGCGCCGAGTCTTTCCGCGCGGCTTTCGGGGAAGATTATGGGACTTTGCGGCGAGGCTCCATCCGCAAAGGCCCGGGCAAGCCGCCGGGCCCGGCGACTCGCCCGGCATTTCCGCCTGTTCGACGCATGTCGCGCCGGTGCGGTATTAAAGGAAGTGGAGGCCCGACCGGGAATCGAACCCGGGTGCAAGGATTTGCAGTCCTCTGCGTCACCACTCCGCCATCGGGCCGGAGCGGCGCCATGTGCTGAAAGCGAAGCCGTCTGTCAACTACCAGCGACCGACTGTTTTCGGCGAACGACGCTTGGCGTGCGCTGCAGCAACCGATAGGGAATTGCGGAGCGCGCAATTGGTGTATTGCGTCACTAACACACTTATGTCATCGAGGGCGTTGTGAACGATCAGAGCTTTGAAACCCTTCGCCGCGCGATGGTGGCGAGCCAGCTGCGGACCACCGCGGTCAACGACGTGCGCGTGATCGAGGCGATGGGCGCGGTGGAGCGTGAGCGCTTCGTGCCCGCCGGCCGTCGTGCGCTCGCCTATGTCGACACGCCCGTGCCGCTGGCGGGTGGCCGTGCGCTGAATCCGCCGATGGTGGTGGGCCGGCTGCTGACCGAGGCCAATGTCGTCGCCACCGACAAGGCGCTCGTGGTGGGGGCAGCGACCGGCTATGCCGCCGCCCTGCTCGCGCGTCTCACCGCGTCGGTCGTCGCGGTCGAGGCCGATGCCGCGCTCGTCGCCGACATGCGCACTGCGCTCGCCGATGCGGCGAACGTGACGGTCGTCGAGGGGCCGGCCGCCGCCGGTGCCCCCGACCAGGGGCCCTATGACCTGATCCTGATCGACGGCGCGGTCGAGCAAATCCCCGATGCGCTGGTCGCGCAGCTTGCGCCGGGTGGCCGCATCGCCGCGCCGGTGATCGACGATGGCGTTACCCGTCTGGTGATCGGCCGCGTGGCCGGCGGTACCGTCAGCTTCCAGCGCGTCACCGACGCCGAGGCGGCCGTGCTGCCCGGCTTCGAGCGGCCGCGAACCTTCAGCTTCTAATCAGCGTCTAAGAGGCCATGATGCGCCGCTGCCTGCGTAAGTCCTTTCTTCTTTGCGCAGGCGCGGCGGTCGCTCCGCTGTTCGCCGGTGCGCCCGCCTATGCTGAAACGCTGCGCGAAGCATTGATCAAGGCCTATTCCGACAACCCGACATTGACCGCGGCGCGCGCCCAGCAGCGTGCGACCGATGAAGGCGTGCCGATCGCCAAGGCGGACGGGCTCCCCGATCTCCGTCTGGGCGGCAGCTACACCGAAAATGTCGTCATTCCCGCGAACGCGTTCAATGCGCCCGAACGGCAAGTGGCGGGGCAGGTCAACCTGCAGATCCCGATCTATCAGGGTGGGCTGGTGCGCAACGGCATCGCCGCGGCCAAGAAGCGGGTCGAGGCGGGGCAGGGCGATCTGCGCGGCACCGAGGCCAGCGTGTTCAACCAGGTGGTGGCGGCCTATATGGACGTCATCCGCGATCAGGCGATCGTCCAGCTCAACCAGGCGAACAACCGCGTTCTCCAGACCAATCTGGAAGCGACGCGCGACCGGTTCGAGGTGGGTGACCTGACGCGCACCGACGTTGCCCAGTCCGAAGCACGGCTGGCGCTGGCGCAGAGCCAGCTCCGCTCCGCCGAAGCGGCGCTGATCAACAGCCGTGAGCAGTATATCCGCTTCGTCGGCACGCCACCTGGCGAATTGGAGCCGCCGCCGCCGCTACCCAACCTGCCCGAGACCCCAGATGACGCGGTGGATGTGGCGACGGCGAACAACCCCGACATCGCCGCTGCCGTCGCCCGGCGCGAAGCGGCGGATCGCGATATCGGCGTCGCGCGCGCGTCACGCCTGCCCACGCTTTCCGGTGTCGGTAGCGCCACCTATGTGAACTTCCTGGGCACGCTGGGTAGCAACGTGCCCGGCGTCAGCGTCGCCCAGACGCAGAGGGATGCGCAGATCGGCCTGCAGGCGACGCTGCCGATCTTCCAGGGCGGGCGCCCGGCGGCGCAGATCCGCCAGGCGCAGGCGCGCTCCGGGCAGGCGATCGAGCAGGCGGTCGAGGTCGAGCGCGGCGTGATCGCGCAGACCCGCGCGGCCTTTGCGAGCTGGCGCGCCTCACAGGCAGTGATCGATTCGCAGCAGCGCGCGGTGGACGCCAACAGCCTGTCGCTGGAGGGCGTGCGCGCCGAGAACAGCGTCGGCAACCGCACCATCCTCGATATCCTCAACGCCGAGCAGGAATTGCTCAACGCGCAGGTGCAACTCGTGACCGCGCGGCGCGATGCCTATGTCGCCGGCTTCACCCTGCTGGCGGCGATGGGCAAGGCCGAGGCGCGCGACCTGGGGTTGGATGGCGGCCCGCTCTACGACCCGCTCGACAATTACCGGCGGGTGAAGAATAGCTTCTTCGACTGGAGTTCACGCCCGGATCCGAAGCAGCAATCGACGCGCACCGTTGACACGCCGGCCCAAACCCCCTCTGTTCAGCCTTTGCCGGAGCGTCCCGCCACGCCGCCCGGCGAGTAGTTCGCGCACGGGGACCGGTATGATGGGCGAAGCCCGGCAAGACGCGTCGATGGAAGAGATACTCGCATCGATCAAAAGGATCATCGCCGAGGATGCGGATGGCGCGCGCCGTGCCGCGATCGACGAGGATCAGCCGGAGGATCTGCCGGAACAGGCCGAGCCGGTCGCGGCGGGACCAGGCAGCCCGGCGTCTTCGCTGGTTTCCGATGCGGCCGCCGAGGCGAGCCGGCAGGCGCTGTCGTCGCTGTCGGGCCTTGTCGTCAGGGATGCGGCGCCGGGGGACAATACGCTGGAAGGGCTGGTGCGGGATCTGCTCCGCCCGATGCTGCGCGAATGGCTTGATGCGCATCTGCCTGCGATCGTGGAGACATTGGTCGCGCGGGAGATCGCGCGGCTTTCGGACCGCAGCTAGGCCCCGGCTTTACGCCCGGGGGTGGGCGTTGCGATAGACATCCAGCAAATGCGCGGCGTCGACCGCGGTGTAGACCTGCGTCGAACTGAGGCTGGCATGGCCGAGCAATTCCTGCAGCGAGCGTAGATCGGCGCCGCGCCCCAGCAGGTGGGTGGCGAAGCTGTGGCGCAGCGCGTGCGGCGTCGTGCGCTCGCCCAGGCCCAGCCGCGCCCGCGCGCCGCGGACCGAGCGACGGATGATCGCGGCGGAGAGCGGTCCGCCGCGTGCGCCGCGGAACAGCGGCTCGTTGCGCGCCGGCGCCCAGGGGCAGAGCCGGGCGTAGCTTTCCAGCGCCGCGCGCACCTGTGGCAGCAGCGGCACCATCCGCGTCTTGTTGCGCTTGCCGGTGACTGCGAGCGTTTCACCCAGCGGCAGCACCGCGCCGGTCAGCGCCATCGCCTCGCCGATGCGCAGCCCTGCACCATAGAGCAGCAGCAGCACGGCCCAGTCGCGCGCCGCGATCCACGCTTCCTCCTGCTGCTCGGCGACATCCTCGGCCAGCGCGATCGCTTCGTCGGGCGAGATCGGGCGCGGCACGCCTTTCTTCACGCGCGGCCCGCGCAGCCGCGGCACCGTGGCGCCCTCGCCCCCGGCAAAGGCGAGGAAGCCGCGCACCGCGGAAAGCTCGCGCGCGGCCGAAAGATTGCCGATGCCGTCACCGCGCCGCGCCGCGAGAAAGGCGCGCAGGTCGGAGGCTTCGAGCCGCGCCAGCGCCGCCGCGTCGACCGGCCCGCCGAGATGTTCGGCGAGGAACGTCATCAGCCGCTCGGCGGTCGCCTGATAGGCGCGCACCGTGTGCGGGGAACGGCGGCGGTCGCGGCGGAGATGATCCGCCCAGCGCTGGGGAAGGGCGATCACCGCGCCCGTCAGGCGCGCGCGCCCTGCGACACGCCGGTGCTGTTGTGGCGTAGCGCGGTCAGCACCGTCTGCACGATCGCCGCGGCGTCCAGCCCGGCCTCGGCATATTGCTTGTCGGGCTTGTTCTGATCCTGGAAGATGTCCGGCAGGCGCATCGTGCGGAGCTTGAGCCCGCCATCGATCAGCCCCTGGTCGCTCGCCATCGTCAGCACGTGCGCGCCGAGCCCGCCGATTGCACCCTCCTCGATCGTCACCGCCACTTCGTGGCTGGTCAGCAGCTTGCGGATCAGCGCCTCGTCGAGTGGCTTGGCGAAGCGCAGGTCGGCGACGGTGGTGGAGAGGCCCTGCGCCTCCAACTGGTCGGCCGCCTTCAGCGCCTCTTCCAGCCGGGTGCCGAGCGAGAGGATCGCCACCGTCTTGCCCTGGCGGACGATGCGGCCCTTGCCGATTTCCAGCCGCTCGGGCGTTTCGGGCAGCGCCGCGCCGGTGCCGTTGCCCCGCGGATAGCGCAGCGCGATCGGGCCGGAATCATGCAAAGCGCAGGTATGGACCATGTGGACCATTTCGGCCTCGTCGGCCGCCGCCATCACCACGAAGTTGGGCAATGTCGCCAGATAGGTGATGTCGAAGCTGCCGGCATGGGTGCTACCGTCGGCGCCGACCAGCCCGGCACGGTCGATCGCAAAGCGCACCGGCAGGTTCTGAATCGCCACGTCGTGGACGACCTGATCGTAGGCGCGCTGCAGGAAAGTGGAATAGATCGCGCAGAACGGGCGCATCCCCTGCGCGGAGAGGCCCGCGGCGAAGGTCACCGCATGTTGTTCGGCGATGCCGACGTCGAACGCGCGCTCGGGAAAGCGCTTCTGAAACAGGTCAAGGCCGGTCCCGCCCGGCATCGCCGCGGTGATCGCGCAGATGGCTGGATCGCGTTCCGCCTCGGCGGCGAGCGCCTTGGCGAAGATGCCGGTGTAGCTCGGCGGCCCCGGCGGCGCCTTTGCCTGCTCGCCCGAAATGACGTCGAACTTCTGGACACCATGATATTTGTCCGCCGCGGCCTCGGCCGGAGCATAGCCCTTGCCCTTCTGGGTCACGACATGGACGAGGATCGGGCCCTCGGCGGCATCGCGCACATTCTCCAGCACCGGGATCAGATGCTCGAGATTATGACCATCGATCGGGCCGACATAATAGAAGCCGAGTTCCTCGAAGAGGGTACCGCCCATCGTCATGCCGCGGGCAAACTCGTCGGTCTTGCGCGCGGCCTTGTGCAGCGGACGCGGCAGCTTGCGCGCCAGGCGCTTGGCCAATTCGCGCAGCCCCAGGAATTCGCGGCTGGAAACGAGGCGCGCGAGATAGGCCGAAAGCCCGCCCACCGGCGGCGCGATCGACATGTCGTTGTCATTCAGGATCACCACCAGCCGGTTGCCGGCCTGCGCGGCGTTGTTCATCGCCTCATAGGCCATGCCGGCCGACATTGCGCCGTCACCGATCACCGCGATGCCCTTGCCGGGCTTGCCGGCAAGCTTGTTCGCGACCGCGAAACCCAGCGCCGCCGAGATCGAGGTGGAACTGTGCGCCGCGCCGAACGGATCATATTCGCTCTCGGCGCGCTTGGTGAAGCCCGAGAGGCCGCCACCTTGCCGCAGCGTACGGATGCGATCGCGCCGGCCGGTGAGGATCTTGTGCGGATAGCATTGGTGGCCCACGTCCCAGATCAACCGGTCATGGGGCGTATCGAACACATAATGGATCGCCACCGTCAGTTCGACGACCCCGAGGCCCGAACCCAGATGCCCGCCCGTGGTGCCGACTGCGGAGATCGTTTCCTGGCGCAACTCGTCTGCAAGCTGGCGCAGCGATTCGACGGGGATCTTGCGCAGTTCGTCCGGCGTGTGGACCTGATCGAGCAGCGGGGTCTTCGGCAAGTCTGACATATTCTTCCTCTAAGCTCGGCGGTTTAGCCGAGCCGGGCAACAGTGTCGAATGAAGATGCTGTGGAGGATCCGTTTGGTTCCGTGTGGAACGTCAGCCTGCCCTTCGTTCGCCATGGGCGAAGCATGTCCCGAGCGACGACGACGGGTCGAGGGACGAGCGGCCGCGTACGGAGCGGGTCTCTCGGTCTCGGCTTCGCTGGACCCGCCCCATCGACTTCGCTCGGGATGAACGGAGGAGGGGAGGCCGAGGTGCTGGATCCGAGTGCGATCAGGCCGCCTGCTTTTCCACGCACGCCGCGCAGCGGCCGCGCACCTCTATTACAGGCCGTTCGGGCGCGAATCCCGCGCCGCGCGCGGCACCGCGTACGGCGTCCGACAGATGATCGTCGTCGATGTGGGTGGTCTGCCCACAGACATCGCAGACCAGGAAGATACAGTCGTGGCGGCAGGCCGGGTGGGCGTTGGCAATATAGGCGTTGGCGCTTTCCACGCGATGCGCGAGGTTCGCGGTCACGAACAGGTCGAGGATGCGATAGACGCTGTTGGCCGCCACCCGACGCCCTTCCGCCTTCGAGACCGCCTCGGCGATGTCATAGGCCGAGGCCGGACGATCGAAGCCCGCCAGCGCTTCGAACACGCTCGCGCGCATCGTCGTCCACTGTTCGCCGGCGCGTTCGAGCGCGCCCTGTGCGGCGGAAGTCAGCGACTCGCCCTCGTGGAGCGCATGATGGTGGTGATCGGCCATGCACCGGATTTAAGGGCAGTGGCGCCCCGCGGCAAGTTCAGGCGAGCGCGGCCGCGCGGCTGTTCAAATGATGGCCGTAGGCGAGGAGTGCGACGCCGATGATCGTGAACAGCGATTCGCTGCCATCGTGCGGCAGGCTCATCGCGCCCATCATCACACCGAGCCCGAGCGAACCGATCGCCACCGGCAGCATCTGGCCGTGCATCATCGCGCCACGACCGAGCGCGAGCGCGCCGAGCAATATGGCGATGCCAAGCCCGATCTCATGCACCAGCGGATCGAACAGCAGCCCACCAGCCGATGCGGCGAGCGCGAGGATCAGCGAGGTGGCGATGCAGTGGACAAGGCAAATGCCCGACAGGCCTATGGCCAGTCGATCCAGCATCCCCTCACGCACCAGCAGGCTACTCACAACGACTCCTCTTATCGGACGTCCCTCTGCCACGAAGATAGCGACGTGACAACATAACATTTGGGTGCGTCAGTGCAGCGCTGCAATCAAGCCTTGCTTGTTTCGGCCCGCCGCGCGGCGCATAGGCCGGCAATGGCTCGCACGTTCGCCGTTTCCGGCGCCGCCCGCGCGGCGCAGCCCCGTCCGCTGGCGCTGTCGCGCTGGCTTTTGCTCGTTGCGCTGCTGGTCTTCGCGATGGTTGTCGTGGGCGGGATCACTCGGCTGACCGAGTCGGGGCTGTCGATCGTCGAATGGAAGCCCGTGACGGGAGCGGTGCCGCCGCTGACGGACGCGCAATGGGAAGCGGCGTTCCGCGCCTATCAGGCGACGCCCGAATATCAGCAGATCAACCGCGGTATGAGCCTGGCGGATTTCAAGTTCATCTTCTTCTGGGAATATATCCATCGCCTGCTCGGCCGGCTGATCGGGCTGGCCTTTGCGCTGCCTTTGCTGTGGTTCTGGATGAAGCGCGCGATCCCGGCGGGCTATGGCCCGCGGCTGGTGGCGCTGCTGCTGCTCGGCGGACTGCAGGGCGCGATCGGTTGGTGGATGGTCGCCTCTGGCCTCGTCAACCGCACCGACGTCAGCCATGTCCGCCTTGCCGTCCATCTGCTGACCGCGCTCTTCATATTGGGCGGGCTGGTGTGGACGGCGCTCGACCTACGCGCGCTCGCCCGCGATCATCGGGCGAAGCCGGCGCGGCTGACCGGTTTCGCGTTCGCCGCGCTGGCACTGCTGTTCGTGCAATTGCTGCTCGGCGCCTTCACCGCCGGGCTCAATGCCGGCTTCGCTTTCTCGAGCTGGCCGAAGATGGGCGAGGCGTGGTTCCCCGCCGCGACGCCGATGATCGAGCCGGCGTGGCGCAACCTCGTCGACAACCCGATCGTGGTGCAGTTCGCGCATCGCTGGTTTGCGTGGGTCGTGGCCGCGGTGCTGGCACTGCTCGCCTGGCGGACGCGGGGCGGTATCGCGCTGCTGCTCGGCTTGCTCCTCGTCACGCAGATCGCGCTCGGCATTGCGACCTTGCT
Source organism: Sphingomonas zeicaulis (assembly GCF_050433225.1). NCBI lineage: Bacteria > Pseudomonadati > Pseudomonadota > Alphaproteobacteria > Sphingomonadales > Sphingomonadaceae > Sphingomonas > Sphingomonas zeicaulis. The sequence goes on from NZ_JBNPXQ010000001.1 coordinate 880,062, forward strand.
GACCGGCGTGCTGATCGACGTCGCCGTCGCTCACCAGGCGGTCGGCGCGTTGCTCGTCGCAGCGGCGGCGGCGGCGGCGCACAAGCTGGGATCGCGGCGTTGAGCGCGCTCGCCTGCGTCTATGCGCTGTTCGCCGACGCCGACGAGGCGGACCGGATCGGGCAGCAGGTGGTGGAGGAAGGGCTGGCGGGCTGCGTCAACATCCAGGCACCTTGCCGATCGATCTATCGATGGCACGGTGCCATCGAGCGCGCGACCGAAGTGCCGGCGCTGTTCAAGACGCGCAGCGCGCTTGCCGAACCGCTCGCGCGCCGCATCGCCGAGTTGCACAGCTATGATGTGCCGGCGATCAGCCACTGGCCGGCCGAAACCGGCACCGCCTATGCCGCCTGGCTTGACGAGGTGACGACGTGAGGGGCTGGCCGATCGCGCTATTGCTGCTCTTGATGCTCGCGCCTGCCGGCGCGCCTGCGCAGGCGCCGACCGGCACCGCGGCGACGGTGATGCTTCCCTTCGCGCCGCCGACGGGGCGAAAGCTGCGCTACGAGACCACGCAGATCCGCGACGGCGAGGCGGGCAAGGAGCGTTACACGATCGTCCGCGAGGTGCAGTTCGTGCCGGCGAGCGACGGCGGCTACCGCATGACGTCACGCGCGATCGAATCCTTTACCGACGCCACCGGCATGCGCGGCGACAATTTCCGCCTGTCGACCGCCTTGCTCGCCGATATCGAGATCGGTTTCCGCATCGATCGCGCCGGCAAGGTGGTGGCAGTTGAGAACAGCGACGCGGTCTGGGCGCGGTTACCGGCGATCCGGGACACCCAGCTTGCCAAGAGCAGGTCCGCGGACGGGCAGGTGCTGATCCGCCGCGTGTTCGACGCGCTGATCGCATTGCCCGTCCCCGCGCGCGAACGCATGCTGCGCGAGGACCCCGAACGGCTGCTCGCCTTCGCCGGCCGGCAGGGGGGCGCTGCCGCGCAGAGCAGCGAGACGCGGGAGACGCCGACGCCGTTCGGCGGCACCATTCCGGTCAGCATCGCCTCGGGCTGGGTCAATGTCGATGCAGACACGGCGCTCTACCGCAGCACCACCCGCTCGGGCGGGCCCGAACTGGATCGCCGCATCGCCGATCTCGCACGCCAGCTTTCCGCCGCCTCCGACGCCGCCGAGCGCGCCAAGCTGGAGCGCGAGCTTGCCGCGATGGGCACGCTCTCGTTCGACGAAGCCGTCGATTACACCGTCTCGCGCCACTGGGGCCTCATCATCGCGTCGCAATCGATGAAGCGCATCCGTTCCGCCAAAGGGGAGCAGGTGGTGGAGGAAAGGCGGCGGTTCGGCGACTGGGTATCCTGATACCCGTCGGGAAACCCGCGGTTTGCTTGACTTTTCGAGACCGACTCGTCATTAGCGCCCCACCAACGCCGCCCTTTGAACGGGCGGCGCAGTCATTTTCAAGAGGTCTGGCCCCATGAAGGCGCTGATGAAGACCACCAAGCCGGCGAAGCCGGCCGAGGTGGAGAAGAAGTGGCATCTGATCGATGCCGATGGCCTGGTGGTCGGCCGCGTGGCAACCATCATCGCCAATATCCTGCGCGGCAAGCACAAGCCGAGCTTCACCCCGCACGTCGATTGCGGTGACAATGTCATCGTGATCAACGCGGACAAGATCCGTTTCACGGGCAAGAAGCTGCAGGACAAGATCTATTACAAGCACACCGGCTATGCCGGCGGCATCAAGGGCGTGACCGCCGGCAAGGTGCTCGAAGGCCGCTTTCCGGAGCGCGTGCTTGAGAAGGCCGTTGAGCGCATGATCCCGCGTGGCCCGCTGGGCCGCCAGCAGATGCGCAACCTGCGCGTCTATGCCGGCACCGAGCATCCGCATGAGGGGCAGAGCCCCGAGGTGCTCGACGTCGCGTCGATGAACCGTAAGAACAAGGTGGGCGCATAATGTCCGATAACCGTCAGTCGCTGTCCGACCTGAAGGACCTCACCGCCGCTGCCGCCGCCGCCCCGCAGGCTGCTGCCGCTGCTCCGGAAGCCGAGGGCGAAGCCCCGCAGGCGCCGGTTCTGCCGACCACCCCGCTGCGTGAGCGCGAAGTCGACGCCTATGGCCGTTCCTACGCCACCGGCCGTCGTAAGGACGCCGTCGCCCGCGTGTGGCTGAAGCCCGGCACCGGCAAGATCACGGTCAACGGCCGCGATCAGGAAATCTATTTCGCGCGTCCGACGCTGCGTCTCGTCATCAACCAGCCGTTCGACGTTGCCGAGCGTTCTGGCCAGTATGACGTGATCTGCACCGTCAAGGGCGGCGGCCTTTCGGGCCAGGCCGGTGCGGTCAAGCACGGCATCGCGCAGGCGCTGTCCAAGTTCGAGCCGGCGCTGCGCAGCCCGGTGAAGGCCGCTGGCTTCCTCACCCGCGACAGCCGTGCGGTCGAGCGTAAGAAGTATGGCCGCGCCAAGGCGCGTCGCAGCTTCCAGTTCTCGAAGCGCTGATCCGCTTCCGACAGGAACGATCAAGGGAAGGGGCCGGTTTTCCGGCCCCTTTTCTTTTGGGCGATTATATAGGCTTCAAGGCCGTCAGCGCTTGAGTATCCTCCTCCGGGGACGAAAGCTCTTTGGCGAGAGTGCTTAGTGATGAGAGGTGGTTGGTTCGAATCCAACGCGTCCCTATTCTGGCTTCGCCGGTTTCGGCATTACCTTGGCGATGTGCGGCAGCCTTTTTGTCCGATCGCACTTACGTTTTCGTCGGGCTTATCGCCCCCGCTTCAGCTTCACGATCGCTTCGTCGAGTGCGGACAGAAAGCGTGAGCGGTCCGTCTTCGAGAAGGGCGGGGGGCCGCCGATGACGTCGCCGCCGGCGCGCAGGTCGGCCATGATCGCGCGGGTGGCGATAGCGGCGCCGATCGAGTTGTTGGTGAAGGGCTTCCCGTTTGGCGCGAGCACGACGGCGCCGGCTTTGAGGCAGCGATCGGCGAGCAGGATATCGGCGGTGATGCAGATCGTCTGCGGGCCGGCGCGCTCCGCGATCCAGTCGTCGGCGGCGTCGAAGCCGTCGCTCACCACGACCCGCTGGATGAGTTCGTGCACGGGTACGCGCATCGCGGTGTTGCTGACCACCGCGACCGGCAGCGCATGGCGGAAAGCGACCTTGTAGACCTCTTCCTTGACGGGGCAGGCATCGGCATCGACGAGTATCTGGAGCATCGTCGCTCCCTCGCGCGAAATCGGCCGCGCGCCAAGTCTGCACGGCATTTCCATCGAAGCGCCTTTCGCGTTCCGACCGAATGGGCGCTAGCCTGCATCCATGTTTGCTCGTCTCGTCACTGCCGCTCTTGGTATTACCCTGCTTTCTGCCGGGGATGCGCCTGCCTCACCCAAACCGGCTGTCGACTGCCGGCCACTTACATTCGAAGGTAGTCGCTTCACGGTCTGCACCGCACGACGCGGCCGCCACGACATCCGCCTGGCCGACCTCGACGCAGACGGGCGGCCATTGCGTCAATTTTCCCGGCTCAAGATGCATCTTGGTGGGGATGCCCGGCGCGTCTCCTTCGCCATGAACGCGGGCATGTTCGACATGAGCGGCCGGCCGATCGGCCTTCATGTCGAGGCGGGGAAGGAGCAAGTCATGCTCAGCCGGCGGGAGGGGCACGGCAATTTCCACCTCAAACCCAACGGTGTCTTCTTCGGCGATGCCAAAGGCTGGCATGTCACAGCGACGGACGCCTTTGCCGCCAAACGGCCTGCGCGAATCGATTTCGCCACCCAGTCCGGGCCGATGCTGGTTATCGAGGGCAAGTTTCATCCGGCGTTCGCACCGGACGGCACTTCGCAGCATGTTCGCAACGGCGTCGGCGTTGATGAACACGGTAATGCGGTGTTCGCGATCAGCGAAGAAAGGGTGTCGTTCGGCCGCTTTGCGCGCCTGTTTCGCGACGGGCTGGGCTGCCGGAACGCGCTCTATCTCGACGGATCGATCTCGCGGCTGTGGGATGCGCAGTCCGGCCGACAGGATAGCGGCATGCCACTGGGGCCGATGGTGGTGGTGCTCGAAGCGGGCGGCTGACCGCCCGCCGGATCAGAGGAAGCTGTCCCTGATGCCGTCGATCACGAACTGCGCCGCCAGCGCCGCGAGGATCACGCCCAGCAGCCGCGTGATCATCGCTTCGAGTTTATGGCCAAGCAGCCGCATCAGCGGGCCGGATGCGAGCAGTGCGATCAGGGTCAGCAGCAGGATCGAGCCCAGCGCGGCGAGCACGACCGCGCCTTCGACCCAGCCGTCGCTCTTGCCGATCAGCAGCATGGCGGAAGCAATCGAGCCCGGGCCGGCGATCATCGGGATCGCCATCGGGAACACTGAGATATCCTCGGCCTCTGGCGTTTCCTTGACCTTGGCGGCGCGTTCCTCGCGGCGCTCGGTGCGCTTCTCGAACACCATGTCGAGCGCGATCAGGAACAGCATGATGCCGCCGGCGATGCGAAACGCATCGAGGCTGACGCCCAGCGCACGGAGGAAATCCTCTCCGAACAGCGCGAACACCAGCAGGATGCCCGATGCGTAGAGCACCGCACGGACCGCCATGCTGCGGCGATGCGCGGTCGGCGTTCCCGCCGTCAGCCCCGCGAAGATGGGCGCGCAGCCCGGCGGATCGATGACGACGAAGAACGTGACGAAGGTGGAGATGAACAGCTCGATCACGGCCGTGGCGGCTCGGCGAGCTCATACAGCGCGAGGCGCCAGCCGAGATCGGGCCCGCGCCATTGCCAGACGCGCAGATCATGCCCGCCGGTCGAGGTCGCATAGCTCTCCCAAACCTGCGTCCATAGCGAGTCGTTGCCGAAGCCGAGACGTTCGCCGTAGGTGGCGGCGGGCAGTGCCTTGACCCCCGTCGCCGGCATCGCATTGTCACGCTGGAGCAGCAGATCCTCCGCGACGAGACCATCCAGCATGGAAGAGGTGATACCGCTCAGCGCGACCTCCGCGAGCCGCGCCATCGTGCCCTGGAAGGCAGCGTTACGTTCCGGGGCGGTCGCGGCTTTGGCGCTGGCACAGTCGGGCGCGCGCACCTGCGGCTCCTTGCCGGCGGGGATCATATGCGGCGTGTCGCGGCCATGATCGAGCTGCCAGCGCCAGCGGCCGTTGGACTGCTTGGTCCAAACCGTGGTGAAGGTGCCGGTGGTGGCGGAGGCGGCGAGCACCCACGGACCGGTGTTGATCGCCAGCGCCCCATCGCACGCCGGAAACACCGTCGCCGGCCACCACATCACCGGGATCGCGGGCTCGGGCGGCTTCTTGAACGCCTCTTCGACCGATGTTGCCTGCGGCGTGAACACCATTGCCTTGGGCGCGGCGGTGGCGCGGAAAGCCGGCCACTGCCCGCCCTGCTGCGCGTCGGCGGCGAACGCCCGCTCCGCCTTCACCGCGCCATCGACCGCGGCTCTGGCGCCGGCGGCCAAAGCAGGGGTGTCGGCGGCAAGAAGGAGCAGCGGCAGCATCAGATCGCGTCGGCGGCGAGCGCGATGCCAGCGTGGCGGTGGGCGGCGACGAGCGTGTTGCGAAGCAGCACCGCTATCGTCATCGGACCGACGCCGCCGGGCACCGGGGTGATCGCGCCCGCGACCGCGGCGGCACTGGCAAAATCGACGTCACCGACGAGCTTGCCGTCGACGCGGTTGATGCCCACGTCGATCACGGTGGCGCCGGGCTTGATCCACTCACCCTTGATCATGCCGGCGCGGCCGACCGCGGCGACGACGATGTCGGCGCGCCGGACGACGTCGGGCAGGTCACGCGTGCGGCTGTGTGCGACGGTAACGGTGCAGCTTTCCTTGGTCAGCAGCGCCGCCATCGGCTTGCCAACGATGTTGGAGCGGCCGATCACCACCGCCTCCAGCCCGGACAGGCTGCCGAGCCGATCCTTGAGCAGCATCAGGCACCCCAGCGGCGTGCAGGGCACGAAGCCGTCGAGCCCCGTCGCCAACCGGCCGGCGTTGACCGGATGAAAGCCATCGACATCCTTGTCGGGATCGATCGCGGCAATGATCCGGTTCTCGTCGATCTGCGCGGGCAGGGGGAGCTGGACGAGGATGCCATCCACCGCATCATCGGCATTGAGCGTGCCGACCAGCGCGAGCAGCTCGGCCTGCGAGGTGTCCGCGGGCAGGCGATGCTCGAAGCTCGCCATGCCGGCTTCGACGCAGGCCTTGTGCTTGGAGCGCACATAGACCGCGCTCGCCGGATCCTCGCCGACCAGCACCACCGCGAGGCCGGGCGCGCGGCCCGCTTCCTCGGTGAAATCGGCGGTCAGCTCCGCGATGCGTTCGCGCAGTCCGAGCGCGAAGGCCTTGCCGTCGATGATCGACGCCGTCGTCATAGCATGAAATAGGCGCGGTTGATCGCCATGCTCAGGATCGCGAGGATGATCAGCACGACCAGCGGCGACAGGTCGAGCGCGCCGAGATCAGGCATGATCCGCCGGATCGGCCGGTAGAGCGGCTCGGTCAGCCGATCCAGCGCATAGAGCAACTGCCGGATGAAGTCGTTGTGGGTGTTGATCACGTTGAAGGCGACCAGCCATGACAGGATCGCCTGGATGACGATGATCCACCAGACAATGTTGATCAGATACTGGAGAATGTCGAGAATGAGCGGCATCTGCGTCCCTTGTCTGTGTCGACGCGGAGATAGCGATTGCGCCGCATCGCGGCAACGCCACCGGTCGAAAGATGGTGATCGACCGACGAAGGATCAGCCGCGGCCGCGATAGCCCGGCACGTCCTGCGGCGGCAGCCACATGCCCTGCGGCGGTTCGCCCGACTGCCAGAACACGTCGATCGGAATGCCGCCGCGTGGATACCAATAGCCGCCGATACGCAGCCAGACCGGCTTCATCTCGGCGAACAGCCGCTCTCCGATGCCGACGGTGCAATCCTCATGGAACGCCGCATGGTTGCGGAACGCGCCGAGGAACAGCTTGAGCGACTTGGATTCGACGATGGTTTCCGCCGGGGCATAATCGATCACGAGATGCGCGAAATCGGGCTGGCCGGTGACCGGGCACAGCGAGGTGAATTCGGGCGCGGTGAAGCGCACGAGATAGGGGCGGCCGGGCCGCGGATTGGGCACATAGTCGAGCGTCGCGGCTTCCGGGCTCTGCGGAAGCGTCGACGTCTGCCCGAGATGGGTGGTCTGCATGTTCGCCCCTATAGGGCTTAAGGCCCTTTCCCTCAATTCGGCCACCGACTAGATCGACCGAAAGGCAGCAGGGAGATGAAGATGGACGCGCTGGTTTCCACCGAATGGCTCGCCGGAGAGATCGGGGCGCCGGACCTCAGGATCGTCGACGCAACCCTGGTGCTGCCGGAATCGGGACGCGATCCCGCCGCCGAGTATGAGGCGGAGCACGTTCCCGGCGCGGTCTATTTCAACCTCGCCGAACTGCGCGACACCAACAATCCGCTGCCCTCGATGCTGCCGCCGGCCGAAAAATTCGCCAGCCGCATGCAGGCGCTGGGGCTGGGCGATGGCAGCCGCATCATCGTCTACGACAACAGCCCTTGGAAGACGGCGGCGCGTGCGTGGTGGATGCTCAAGATTTTCGGCTCGCACGATGTCGCCATCCTCGACGGCGGGCTGGCCAAGTGGAAGGCGGAAGGGCGCGCGCTGGAAAGCGGCAAGCCCGCGGTGCGTCACCGTCACTTCACCGTCTGGCAGGATGAGAAGGCGGCTCGCAGCAAGGCAGATCTGCTCGCCAATCTCGGCCATGAGGTGAATGAAGTGGTGGATGCGCGCAGTTCCAGCCGCTTCACCGGCGAGGAGCCGGAAACCCGCGCTGGTGTCGCCTCCGGGCACATTCCGGGTTCGAAGAACCTGCCCTACAGCCGGCTGTTCGACGCGGACGGCACCTGGAAGCAGGGTGACGCGCTGCGCGCTGCCTTCACTGACGCCGGCGTCAACCTCGACAAGCCGATGATCACCACCTGCGGCAGCGGCATCACCGCCGCGATCGTGCTGTTCGGCGCGCATCTGCTCGGCAAGACCGACGTCGGGCTCTACGACGGCAGCTGGTCCGAATGGGGCGCCGATCCCTCGACGCCCAAGGCGACCGGCACCGCATGACCGACGGCAATGAGATTAAGCGGCGCCCCGCGACGCAATTGGTGGCGGCTGGGCGCCGCAGCGAGTGGACGCAGGGGATCGTCAACGTGCCGGTGTGGCGCGCCTCGACGATCCTCTACGAGGATATGGCCGAGATGCGCGCGGTGGGCGACGATACCCACCACCGCCTTTATTACGGTCGCCGCGGCACGCCGACGCAATGGTCGCTGGCGGACGCGCTGACCGCGCTGGAGCCGGGCGCTGCCGGCACCTTGCTCTACCCGTCGGGCGTGGCGGCGGTGACGATGGCGCTGCTCAGCGTGCTCAAGCCCGGTGACGAACTGCTGATGGTCGACAGCACCTACGGGCCGACGCGGGCGTTCTGCGCGAAACAGCTCAAGGCGTTCGGCATCACCACGCGCTATTACGACCCGATGATCGGCGCGGGCATCTTCGCGCTGATCGGCGAGCGCACCCGCGCGGTGTTCATGGAGAGTCCCGGCAGCCTGACCTTCGAGGTGCAGGATGTGCCGGCGATCGTCGCCGCGGCGAAGGCGCGCGGTCTGGTGACCTTGCTCGACAACACCTGGGCGACGCCGCTGTTCTTCCCGGCGATGGTGCACGGCATCGATCTCACCATCCTCGCCTGCACCAAATATGTCGTCGGACACAGCGATGTGATGCTCGGATCGGTGACCGCGACGCCTGGCTATTGGGAGGCGCTGCGCGCGACCACCTATGGCTTCGGCCAGTGCGTCAGCCCCGACGATGCCTATCTCGGTGCGCGCGGCTTGCGGACGATGGACGTGCGGCTGACTCGGCATCACGAGAATGGCCTGGAGGTGGCGCGCTGGCTGGCGGAGCAGCCGGAGGTGACGCGCGTACTCCACCCCGCGCTGCCCGACTGCCTGGGCCACGAGTTGTGGGCGCGCGACTTCAAGGGTGCGTCGGGCCTGTTCGCGTTCGAGCTGAACGGCGGCGGCGAGGCGGAGCGCGCGGCGTTGATCGACGCGCTGGAGCTGTTCGGCATCGGTTATAGCTGGGGCGGGTTCGAAAGCCTCGCGGTGCCCGCCGATCCGGTACGCACCGCCGCCAAATGGCAGGGCACGGGCCCGCTCGTGCGGCTGCATGTCGGGCTGGAGGATGCCGACGACCTGATCGCGGATCTTGCCGGCGGACTCGCCGCGTTCCGCGCCGCGCGCGGCTGAGCGCGTCTCTCTCCGTGGGGTGCGATTGCGGGACGGCGGCACGCTTCCCATATGGCGCCCACCTACAATAGCGGGACGGCAATGAGCGAATTACCCAAATGGCACGGCACCACGATTCTCTCGGTCCGCAAGGGCGGCAAGGTCGTGGTGGCGGGCGACGGTCAGGTCTCGATGGGACAGACCGTGATGAAACCCAATGCGCGCAAGGTCCGGCGGCTGCATGACGGCAGCGTGATCGGCGGTTTTGCGGGCGCGACCGCGGATGCCTTCACCTTGTTCGAACGGCTCGAGCGCAAGCTGGAACAGCATCACGGCCAGCTGCTGCGCGCCGCGGTCGAGCTCGCCAAGGATTGGCGAACGGACAAGTATCTGCGCAACCTCGAAGCGATGATGATCGTCGCCGACAAGGATGTGACGTTGATCCTCACCGGCAATGGTGACGTGCTTGAGCCCGTCGAGGGCATCGCTGCGATCGGGTCGGGCGGCAATTTCGCACTCGCCGCCGCGCGCGGCCTCAATGAATATGAAAGCGACGCCGAGACGATCTGCCGCAAGGCGATGAAGATCGCCGCGGACCTGTGCGTCTACACCAATGATCAGCTTACGCTCGAAACCCTCGACGCCGCAGCCTGATTTCAAACGCTCCTCCCGCGACCGGGAGTGGAGAAAGACCAGAACATGAACGACGATCTTACCCCCAAGGCCATTGTCGCTGCGCTCGACGCGCACATCGTCGGCCAGCAGGATGCCAAGCGCGCGGTGGCGGTCGCCATGCGCAACCGCTGGCGGCGCCAGAAGCTGGCGCCCGAACTGCGCGACGAGGTGAGCCCCAAGAACATCCTGATGATCGGGCCCACCGGCTGCGGCAAGACCGAGATCAGCCGCCGCCTCGCGCGGCTCGCCGATGCGCCCTTCGTCAAGGTGGAAGCCACCAAGTTCACCGAGGTCGGCTATGTCGGCCGCGACGTGGAGCAGATCGCGCGCGACCTCGTCGAGGAAGCGGTGCGGCTCGAGAAGGAACGGCGCCGGCTGGCGGTGAAGGACAAGGCGGAGGAGGCCGCGATGGCGCGCCTGCTCGACGCACTCGTCGGCAAGGATGCCAGCGAAGCGACGCGCACCGCCTTCCGCCAGCGCTTCGAGGATGGCCATCTCGACGAGAAGGAGATCGAGATCGAGGTCTCCGACAATGGCGGCGCGCCGTTCGAGATCCCCGGCATGGGCGGCCAGGTCGGGATGATCAACCTGTCGGACATGATGGGCAAGCTGACCGGCGGCAAGGCCAAGCGCCGCAAGATGCCGGTTTCCGCGGCCTGGGCGAAGCTGGTGGAGGAAGAGGCGGACAAGCGCCTCGACGAGGATGAGGTCAGCCGCGTCGCGCTGGCCGACGCCGAAGCCAACGGCATCGTCTTCCTCGACGAGATCGACAAGATCGCGGTCAGCGACGTGCGCGGCGGATCGGTGAGCCGCGAGGGCGTGCAGCGTGATCTGCTGCCGCTGATCGAGGGCACGACCGTGGCGACCAAATATGGGCCGATGAAGACGGACCATGTGCTGTTCATCGCCTCGGGCGCGTTCCATGTCGCGAAGCCGAGCGACCTGCTGCCCGAACTGCAGGGCCGCCTGCCGATCCGGGTGGAGCTGAAGGCGCTGACCGAGGCCGATTTCGTCCGCATTCTGCAGGAAACGCGCGCGTCGCTGACCGAGCAGTATCGTGCGCTGATCGGCACCGAGGGCGTCGAGATCGACTTCACCGACGATGGCATCGCCGCGATCGCGCGCATCGCCGCCGAGGTGAATGGCGAGGTCGAGAATATCGGCGCCCGCCGCCTTGCGACGGTGATGGAAAAGCTGCTCGAAGAGATCAGCTTCGAGGCGGAGGATCGCCGCGGTTCGAAGCTGGTCGTGGACCGTTCCTATGTCGAGACGCAGCTCGGCGCGATCGCGCGGAACACCGATCTCAGCAAATATGTGCTGTAATCGCGTGGCCTGAACGATGAAGGGGCCGCCTTCCGGACAGGGAGGCGGCCCTTTTTTCTTCCGATCAGGTGATGACGCTCGGCTCGTCCATGCCGGTGAAGTCGCGGATCGACGCAAGCTGCTCGGCCGCGGCGATCAGCGGTGCGAGCGCCTCGGCCGGTTCGAGCCCGAGATCGCCGCCGGCCGGCTCGTAGCGCTCGATATAGAGCCGCAAGGTCGCACCCTGCGTGCCGGTGCCGGACAGGCGGAAGACGAGGCGTGAGCCCTCGGCGAACAATATGCGCACGCCCTGCTTCGCGCTGACCGAGCCGTCGGTGGGGTCGGTATAGCTGAAATCATCGGCGGCCTGCACCGCGCCTGAAGGCGTTTCGGTGCCGGCCAAGGTTGCCAGACTGTCGCGCAGCTTCGCCATCAGTGCGTTGGCGCGGTCGGTGGCGATCGCCTCATAATCGTGGCGGGCATAATAGTTGCGGCCGTAGCGCGCCCAATGGTCCGCCATGATCGCCGCGACCGATTCGCGCCGCACCGCGAGGATGTTGAGCCACAGCAGCACCGCCCAGATCCCGTCCTTCTCGCGGACATGGTTGGATCCGGTGCCGGCGCTTTCCTCGCCGCAGATCGTCGCCAAGCCGGCATCGAGCAGGTTGCCGAAGAATTTCCAGCCGGTCGGCGTCTCGTAGAGCGGGATGCCGAGCGCCGCGGCGACGCGATCGGCCGCACCGCTGGTCGGCATCGAGCGCGCGATGCCGGCGAGGCCGGAGGCATAGCCGGGCGCCAGATGCGCGTTCGCGGCCAGCACCGCGAGTGAATCCGAGGGCGTCACATAGCGCTGCTTGCCGATGATCAGGTTGCGATCGCCGTCGCCGTCCGAAGCGGCGCCGAAATCGGGGCCGTCCGCCTGCATCAGCCGATCGTAAAGATCCTTGGCGTGGACGAGGTTGGGATCGGGATGATGGTGGCCGAAGTCGGGCAGGGGGGTGCCGTTGACAACTGTGCCCGCGGGCGCGCCCAGCCGCCGCTCGAAAATCTCGGTGGCATAGGGCCCGGTGACCGCGCTCATTGCATCGAAGCTGATCGTGAAGCCTGTGCCGAGCAGCGCGCGGATCGCGTCGAAGTCGAACAATGTCTCCATCAACTCGGCATAGTCGGTGACCGGATCGATCACCTCTACCGCCATACCGGCCACGTTCTGGGTGCCGATCGCGTCGAGATCGACATCAGGCGTGTCGACCGTCTTATAGCTGGTGATGGTCAGCGAGCGCGCATGGATCGCATCGGTGACGCTTTCCGGCGCGGGGCCGCCATTGCCGATATTGTATTTGATCCCGAAATCCTCGTCCGGCCCGCCTGGGTTATGGCTGGCGGAGAGGACCAGGCCGCCGAACGCGCCATATTTGCGGATCACATGACTGGCGGCGGGGGTAGAGAGGATTCCGCCCTGGCCGACGATCACCCGGCCGAAGCCGTTCGCCGCGGCCATGCGCAGCACGAGTTGGATCACCTCGCGGTTGAGGAAACGGCCGTCGCCGCCCACGACCAGCGTCTTGCCGGCATAGCCTTCGAGCGAGTCGAACACCGACTGCACGAAATTCTCGGCATAGTTCGGCTGCTGGAACACGCGGACTTTCTTCCGCAGGCCCGACGTGCCCGGCTTCTGGTCGTCAAACGCTACCGTCTCGACAATCTGAACCAACATTGCCTCCACCCTATGACCGCGTTTCCCTGCGGCATTCGACGATTGGGTTCAACTGTGATGCTTGGTCAGGCTGCCGTTGTTGGCGCCCTTGGCGGTGCGCAGCGCGACCGCGGGGGCTTCGGGCAGGCCGGCGATATAGCTGGTCTGCGCCGGCAGGCCGATCTCGATGCCTTCCTCGTCGAAGCGGCGGAGCAGCGCGACGATGATGCGGTCGCGGCCGGCATGGGCCGCGCCCCAATCGGTGCCGGGAAAGTCGACTTCCAGATCGAAGCCGATGGCGCTGTCCTTCAGCCCGCCGAAACCCGATCGAGCCGGGGTAGCGCCCTGCGCGGTCACGATCTCGCTGACCATCGCCGGCAGCCTTTCGAGCAGTTCGGGCGGCGTGCGGTAGGAGATCAGCATCGGCATCGCGATGCGGATATGGTTGCGGCGCGTGGTGTTGAGGATTTCCTTGTCGAGCAGCGACTTGTTGGAGATGATCCGCTCCTCGCCGCTGAACGCGCGGATCCGGGTGGATTTGAGTCCGATCTCCTCGATGGTGCCGCTGCTGGTGCCGAACTGGATATTGTCGCCGCGGCGGAACGGGCGATCGAAGATGATCGCCAGAGCCGCGAACAGATCGGCGAAGATGCCCTGTGCGGCGAGGCCGATCGCGATGCCGCCGACGCCCAGGCCCGCGACGAGACCGGTAACGTTGACGCCGAGATTGTCGAGCACCACGACCAGCGCGATCGCGAAGACCACGCAACTGATCAGCAGGCGGATCAACCCCATCGCGTTGAGCAGCGCTTCGCCATGATAGGTGTCGGACTGGGTTCGGCGCTCAATCGCGCCGAGAATGAACTCGCGCGCCCAGATCGCTGCCTGGAAGGCGGCGGAGACGGTGAACAGGAAGCCGATCGTGCGATCGAGCAAAGGCGGCAGGTCGGCATAGCCGGCCACCAGCTTTGCGGCCGCCATGATGATGAAGAAGTTGGTCGTCTTGCCGATAGTCGCGCCGGCAATGCGCAGCCAGCCATTGCCAGTCTCGCGCCGGGTGCACAGCTTCGCGCCCCATGATCGCGCGGCCCGCAACAGCAACACGATGATCGCCGCCGCGGCGGCCGCGATCAGGATTCGCAACCAGTTGTCCGAAAGCCAGACGAGGCTTTCGTCCACCATGGCCTGGAACTGGCGCGCGGCATCCGTCCGGCTTGCTGCGGCTGGAACGGCGGCGGCATTGGTCATTGATCAAAGGCTCCCATCAGGTCTCAAGCGGGGGACAACGCGGTGCAGCGCCCAGGGATCAATGCGGACAGCGAATTTCTCGGACGCTGCGTGCGATCGTTACGATGATCGGAACGATCGCGATGCATTGGCGTCTGGTGATCGAGATGGTCAAGACGCACCCGCTTGCCGACACGGTCCCGATGGAAGCGCGCCTGGTGGCCACGCTGCCCGACGAACCGGGCTGGCAATATGAACCGAAGTGGGACGGCTTTCGCGCGATCATCGCTCGCAAAGGCGAGGCGGTGTCGATCATGTCCAAATCCGGTAAGCCGCTCGACCGCTACTTTCCCGAGATCGTCGCGACGTTGGCAGCGACGAAGACCAAGGCGTTTGTTCTCGACGCTGAATTGATCCTGCCGCTGGACGGGGTTCTGTCGTTCGATGCCCTTCAGGCGCGGCTGCATCCTGCCGAAAGCCGCATTCGCAAGCTTGCGGCGCAGACGCCAGCGCAACTGATGCTGTTCGATGCGCTTGCGGTTGATGGCACCGCCTTGATCGATCGACCGCTGGCGGACCGTCGGGCAGCGCTGGAAGCCTTCCACCGCCACGAAGGCAATGCAACCCTGCTGCTCTCGCCGCACAGCCGGGACCTTAGAGCGGCTGAGGCGTGGCTCGCCGCAAGCGGCGGCGCGCTGGACGGGGTCATCGCGAAGCCGCTCGATGCGCCATATCAGCCGGGTGAGCGGGCGATGCTAAAAGTGAAACAGCATCGCAGCGCCGACTGCGTGGTAGGCGGGTTCCGCTATGCGAAGGACAAGAAGATCGTCGGATCGCTACTGCTCGGCCTCTATGATGACGAGGACAGGCTGAACCATGTTGGCTTCACCTCCGCATTGGGCAAGGAGAATCGAACGGCGCTGACGAAGCAATTGGAGGCGCTGATCGAGCCACCGGGCTTCACCGGCAAGGCACCGGGTGGCCCCAGCCGCTGGAACAATGGCCGTGAGAGCGAATGGCACCCATTGCGGGCCGAACTGGTCGTTGAGGTCGGCTTCGACCAAGTGACGGGACAGCGCTTCCGCCACGGCACGGCACTGGAACGGTGGCGGCCTGACAAGGCGCCGAGCCAATGCCGGATGGACCAACTCGACTATGCATTGGCACCGTCGCAACTAAGCGAATTGCGTAGTTGAGCAGACCGAGGTCGCGAATGACGACCATGCTTTGCCATCGATAGACTGGACGTGACCAGCGTCGTTCGTTAGCTTCGTCAATATATGGGATGAATATCCGCATGATGGCGGAGAGCGCTTCATGACGGGGGAGGGGCGAGAACGATGAGCCGGTGGCGCATGTCAAGACGGTCGAGCGTGGCGCTGTTGCGGGCAG
This sequence comes from Sphingomonas zeicaulis, assembly GCF_050433225.1. Taxonomy (NCBI): domain Bacteria; kingdom Pseudomonadati; phylum Pseudomonadota; class Alphaproteobacteria; order Sphingomonadales; family Sphingomonadaceae; genus Sphingomonas; species Sphingomonas zeicaulis. The sequence goes on from NZ_JBNPXQ010000001.1 coordinate 895,641, forward strand.
CGATGATGGTGGCATGGCTCCCGATTGCTGTCGCCGCCCAGGCCGCGGGACCGGAAACAGAAAAGCAGATGCTGTCGGGCGAGGGCCCAGACGATGCGGTGCTTTGGGATTTCCTGATCGACGGCGGCCGCAAGGCGGGAGAGAAGAGTCGGATCCCGGTGCCCTCGAACTGGCAGCAGCAGGGCTTCGGCCATTATCAATATGGCTATGATAAGGGCCCGCGCGCCAGCGACCGCGCGGTCTATAGCCGCGGCTTCACCGTGCCGGCGGCATGGAAGGGGCGCACGATCCGCATCGTCTTCGATGGCGTTATGACCGACGCGCTGGTCAAGGTGAACGGCGCGGTTGCCGGGCCGGTTCATCAGGGCGGCTTCAACCGCTTCAGCCATGATATCACCGCATTGGTGAAGCCGGGCGAACAAAACCGGCTGGAGGTGGAGGTCAGCGAAGCCTCTGCCGCGCGCGATACCGACGTCGCCGAGCGGCATGGCGATTACTGGGTATTCGGCGGCATATACCGCCCGGTCTGGATCGAAGCGGCGCCCGCGCAGGCGATTGCCCATGTCGCAATCGACGCGCAGGCGAGCGGCGCGCTCAGCGCGGACGTGGCGCTTGCCGCCCCGCGGACGGTCACGCGCGTCGTCGGGCAGGTGCTGGGCGCGGACGGCAAGCCGGTCGGGCGGCCGTTCGAGACGATCATCCCCGCCGGGGGGGCGGGCGCGGTGCGGTTGCAGGGGCAGGTCGATCACCCCGCGTTGTGGACTGCCGAAACGCCGCGCCTCTATACGCTCGACGTCACCTTGTTCGAAGGGGAGACAGCGGTTCACCATGTCACCCGCCGCTTCGGCTTCCGTACCTTCGAAGTGCGCGACGGCGAGGGGCTGTTCCTCAACGGCCAGCGCATCCTGCTGAAGGGCGTCAACCGCCACAGCTTTCGGCCCGAGACCGGGCGCGCGATCTCGCGCGCCGATGCTTATGCCGACGTCCGCAGCCTGCGCGCGCTCAACATGAACGCGGTGCGCATGTCGCATTATTCGCCGGAAGAATCGTTCCTCGACGCGGCGGACGAACTCGGCCTCTATGTGATCGACGAACTCAGCGGCTGGCAGCATGCGCATGGCACCGAGGTTGGCCGCAAGCTGATCCGCGAACTGGTCGAGCGCGACGTCAACCATCCCAGCATAGTGCTGTGGACCAACGGCAATGAGGGCGGCTGGAACCGCGAGCTCGACGGCGATTTCGCGCTCTATGACCCGCAGCGCCGCCGCGTTCTCCACCCCTGGGAGGCGTTCGGCGGCATCGATACCAAACATTATCCGCGCTACCCGGATCTCCAGCGCCGGCTGGCGGGTCCGATGCTGGTGATGCCCACCGAATTTCTCCACGGGCTGTTCGACGGCGGTGGCGGAGCGGGGCTCGACGATTATTGGGGCGCGATCACCACCTCGCCACGCGGGGCTGGCGGCTTCCTGTGGAACTATGCGGACGAGGGCATCGCCCGCACCGATCAGGGCGGACGTATAGACACCTATGCGGCCTATGCGCCCGACGGCATCGTCGGTCCGCATCTGGAGAAGGAGCCGAGCTGGTATACCGTCAAGGAGGTCTGGTCGCCCGTACAGATCGCCGCGCCGCGGCTCGATGCCGGTTTCGATGGCCGTCTTGCCGTACGTAACGACCATGACTTCACCGCGCTCGACCAACTCAGCTTCCGCTATGAGTGGGTTGATTTTGCCGGGCCCAGCGCGCGCGGCACCGTGGCGCGGGTGATCGCGGCGGCCGACCTGAAGGGGCCTGCGGTGGCGCCACACGCCGCCGGCACGCTGAGCGTACCGCCTTTGGCCGCCGGCAAGCGTGCGGATGCGCTCCGCCTGACCGCGCGGCGCGGCGCGGAGACGCTGTGGACGTGGGTGTGGCCGACGGCCGACAAGCCCGCCGCCGCCCCGGCACCGTCGCGCGGCGAGCCGCGCATCGTCAAGGACGGTGCCGCGCTGCGACTGCAGGTGGGGGCGGTGAGTGCGTCCTTCGATCCCGCTAACGGCCTGCTGACGGGGCTGGGCAATGGCAGCCGCCAGCACAGCTTCGCCGCCGGTCCACACCTTGTGATCGCGCGGCCCAAGTCTACGGCGGAGCCGGCCTGGGTTGACGCACAGCCGGGCCGGGACGGCGTCTACATGCTTCCGCAACCGATGCTCGCCAACATCGCGAGCATCGATACCGGCATCGCCGAGCAGGATGGCTGGGCGGGCTTTCGCCTCGAAATCTCGTCCGACCTGCAGAACTGGCGCACCGTTTATGATGGCGCGCGCGTCGCACGCGATGGCCAGACCTATGCCTTCCCGCCGCAGACGGTGCGCGCGGTGCGGCTGACCAACGTTACCGGCGTGCGCGCGACCCCGACGATCCGCTCAGTGAAGCTGGCAGGTGAGGCGGAGCGGTTCGCGCTGCCCAAAGCGGCCGCCGCACCGGCGATCAGCAGCGGCACCGGCCGCGATCCCGCCACCGGCCGCGCGATCGCCTGGATCGAGACGCGCAACGCCGGCGGGCTCGACAGCGCGCGCTGGACGATGGCGGCGGATGGCAGACTGACGCTCGAGTATCGCTATCGGTTGAGCGGTCGCTTCCTCTACCACGGCATCGGCTTCGACCGGCCGGGGGGCGAGATCCGCAACGCCCGTGCGCTGGCACGCGGCCCGTCTCCGGTCTGGCAAAACCGGCTGCGTGGCCCGGTGCTGGGTGTGTACGACATCGTTGGCATTCCGGGGGGCGCCGCGTCGGACCTGCCGGATGCCGCACATGCCGGCTATTTCGCCGACCCGCGCTGGGTGCGGCTCGGCACCAGCGGCGGTACCCTGACCATCGCCAACGAGGGCGCCCGCTATCTGCAACTGGGTGCGCGGCTGGCCGATTTCCCGACGACCACGGTCGATTTCCCGGCAAGCGACTTCGGCTTCCTTCACGCGATCCCGGCGATGGGCGCCAAGGGGCAGGCGGCCGAACTCACCGGCCCTGCGGGCGAACCCGCAACGGCGGATGGCGACTACACGGGGCGGCTGACGATCCAATTCTGACGGCGCCGCATCGACGAATCGAGGCCAGAAGCGACGGGCCGAGGGCAATGCTATGCGGCCATTATGCGGTTCGTGCCAATCGATCTCGAAACGCTATGGCGAGCTTCGTAATTCTGCGGGCGAGCGCTTTGATGCTCGTTTGTAGAAGGTGCGATGCATGTCGCCTGGATTTTGTTCGGAGCCCGACCAACGCGGGCTGATCATCTATGTCGGTCAGGACAAGGCGGGCCACTGGCTCGTGCAGGATAGCGGCAAGAGCCTGGAGGGCCGCTTCGTCTCCCGCAGCGCGGCGCTGAGCTTCGCCGAAGCGGAATGCCAGACCTATCATGCCAGTGTCGAGATCGCCGCGGTGCCGCTGGTGCCGCTGATCCCTTTCGGCCCGCTCGCGGCCGATGAGCGCGCGCGTCGGCGCGCCGCCTGACGGAGCTTCCGATCATGATTGCAAGATACAAGATGCTGGATCAGCAGCCGGCGGTGCGGGTGCGGCGCCATCCGTCGATCACGCCCGGTGGCCACGCCGCGCGCAGCGACCCGCGCTGGCCGCACATCGCGGCGACGCTCGCCGCGCTGCGTGAGGAGGGGCGGCATGCCGTGCGCATCGTCGATGCGGATTGCGGCACCGGCGCGCTGCTGATCGAGGCGGTGCGCCATGCCCGGTCGCTCGGTTTCACCGCGATCGAAGGCCGTGGTATCGATGGCTCGCCGGCGCTGGTCAGCCGCGCGCGGGCCGCCGCGGCCCGGTTGCACGATCCCGCGATCGGCATCGAGTTCACGCTGGCGGACATGCGTCAGGCATTGTTCGAAGAGGCCGAGTTTCCCGCCGATATCATCCTCTGGCACCGGCCCCGCCGTGCCGAGCGTCGGACGATCGTCTCGGCGGCGCTCGCCGGTGCGGGCAGGGTGGTGATCGGCGATGATGCCGCGGCGGGGCGGGCATGACGCGGCGCGACCTCAACTGGCGCTGCGCCGGCTTCGCGCTCAGCGCGGTTGCCGGCAGCGCCTGCATCGCCGCGGGCGATACGCCGTGGATGGCGGTGCTGTTCCCGCTGACCTTTGCCGGGCTGCCGCTGATGATCCATGGCAAGCGGGTGGGGCAGATGTTCCGCGCGGAGCGTCGCGGCCATGGTCGCACGGCGGAGGTGGTCCACGCCGCGCTGCTCCGGCGGCGCGCGGTCAGGCGAGATCCTTCCCCATCCGGATCAACGGCACGGTTACGCCGTCGATCGGATCGGAGGTGAAGGGCTCGATCGGCGCATAGCCTCGCGCGGTGTAGAGCGGCACGCCGGCGAGCGTCGCCATCATCTCCGCGCGGCGAAAACCGTGCGCGCGGGCGGCGGCCTCGCACAGCGCCATGATCGCGCTGCCGACGCCCTGCCGGGTGAAGGCGGGATCGGTGTACATCGCGCGGATGCGTGCGGCGTCGCTCGCCGGATCGAGCGCGGCGGGGGCACGGGCGACGACGCTGTCGTCTCCGCCGAACAAGGTCGCGCGCCAGCTCCAGCCGCCGCAGCCGGCGATCCGCCCCTCGTGCTCGACGATGAAATAGGTCTGGTCGCGCACCAACTGGGTGTCGAGCCCCATCACCTTGTGACTCGCCCGGATCTGCTCGGGAGTGAGGAATCCATGCTGCAGCCCCTCGATCGCGCGCTGCATCAGCGCGCGCAGTGCGGGCAGGTCGTCGAGCTGGGCGAGGCGGTGGGTGAGGACGGGCATCATGACCTTCGGCGCGGTTCAGCGCCCGGCGTCGAGCCGTGCGCGAATGTCGCGATAGGCGGCGGCGATCAGCGCCTCAAGCGCGGCGGTGTCGAGGGGCAGGCCGGGGTGCAGCTTCGCATGCCGCATGCGCTTGCCCGACCCCTCGAACAGGCGCGTGGGATCGTCGAGATCGGCGCCGTGGAAGAAGCCGATGGCGGCATGCGCGCGGAAGGCGGCGACATAGGCGAAGGCGGCATCGCCAACGCAGGCGGTGGGGCGGCCGTCATGAATCAGTTCGGTCACGTCGGCGCCATGTGCGTGCATCCGGGCGAACCAGGGTTCGACCAGCCTGCGCAGCGAATCCTCGCCATCCCCGAACCAGGCGCGGACGGCGGGATCCTCGGGCACCGCCGTGGGGAGAAGGAACAGCGCGCTCATCGCTTCACTGTGCCACCACCATTGGCGATGTCGAGCCGCTGTTGTCAGCCCGCTGCGGGGGCGAGCGCGGGGCCGGTGCCGTCGGCCACCGTGTCACTGCCGCGCAGCGCATAGCGGCGGGCGAGGGTGGCGCAGACGAACAACTGCAGCTGATGGAACAGCATCAGCGGCAGCACGATTAACCCCACCGCGTGCCCCGGAAACAGGATCGCCGCCATCGGGATGCCGCTCGCCATGCTCTTCTTGGAACCGCAGAAGACGGTCGCGATCTCGTCTTCCTTCGAGAATTTGAGGCGGCGGCTGGCGAAGGTGGTGATTGCGATGACGAGCGCGAGAATCGCGAGGTCGATCGCCAGGATGGCGATGATGCCCGCGACCGAAAGCTGGTGCCAGATGCCGGCGACCATGCCCGCGCTGAACGCGGCATAGACCACCACCAGCACCGAACCGCGATCGACCACCATCGTCAGCTTGGGATGCGCGAGCAGCCATTTGCCCGCCCAGGGGCGCAGCGCCTGCCCGACGAGGAAGGGCAGCAGGATCTGGAGCGCGATATCCTGCAAGGCCTGCAGCGAGAAACCGCCGCTCGCCACCGGCAGCAGTTGCGAGACGAGGATCGGCGTCAGCACAACGCCCAGCAGGTTCGAGAGCGAGGCGCTGCACAGGGCCGCGGGCACATTGCCGCGCGCGATCGAGGTGAAGGCGATCGAGGATTGCACGGTCGACGGCAGCAGGCACAGGAAGATCAGCCCGGCGACGGCGTCCGCAGGCAGGTGGCCGCGCGCCAGCAGCCCCACCGCGATGCCGATCAGCGGGAAGAGGATGTAGGTGCTGGCGAACACCAGCGATTGCAGCCGCCAATGGCCGAGCCCGGCCCAGATCGCCTGCGGCGCGAGCCGCGCGCCATAGAGCAGGAACAATGCCGCCACCGCGACGGTCACGACATTGCCGACGATCGCGGTCGCCGCGCCGCGCGCGGGCAGCACCGCGGCGAACGCGACGGTGGCGATCAGCAGCATCAGGAAGGTGTCGGGCTTGAAGCGGAATATCGCGAGGGTCATGGCGGCCTCCTTCGGCGCCGCACGACCTATGCGTGCTTCTGACCATGCACAATTGCGATGGCAGCGATATCAGTCATCATATATCATGATGAGCATGGATATGGTGCCCGTCGATCTGCTCCAGACCTTCGTTGCCGTGGTCGACGCCGGCAGCTTCACCGGCGCGGCGCGCGCCTTGGGGGTGCGGCAGTCGACGGTCAGCCAGCAGATCGGCCGGCTCGAACGGCATATCGGCCGGCGCTGCATCGACCGGGATACCCACCGCATGGCGCTGACGGTGGATGGCGAGATGCTGCTCGATCATGCCCGCGGCATCCTCGATGGTCATGCCCGGTTGCAGCAGCATCTCGCGGGAACGCCGCTACGCGGGCGGCTGCGGCTGGGCGCGTCAGAGGATTTCGTGCTCTCGGCGCTGCCGGACGTGCTCGCCGCCTTCGCGCGCCGCCATCCCGATGTGGATATCGAACTGCGCGCGGGGCTGAGCGAGGATCTGTACGACGCGTTCGACGCCGGCCGGCTCGACCTGATCTTCGTCAAGCGGCGGATCGGGGATCGTCGCGGGACGCTGGCGTGGGAAGAGCCGATCGCCTGGGCGGCGCATCCCGATTTCCGCATCGACCCGCAGGTGCCGCTGCCACTGATCCTCTATCCGCCGCCCAGCGTGACGCGGGGCCGCGCGCTGGAAATCCTCGACCGCGCCGGCCGCGCATGGCGCGTGGCGTTCACCAGCGGCAGCCTGACCGGGCTGAGCGCGGCGACGCGCGCGGGCATCGGCCTGCTGCCGCACTCCGCGCGGCTTCTGCCACCGGGGCTGACCACGATCGCGCCGTCACCGGACCTGCCGGCGCTGCCGACGATGCAGTTCGTCGTCATCGGCCCCGGCGGCAGCAATCCGGCAATTGCCGCGCTGACGGGGACGATGCTGCAATGGAGCCAGGCGGGGAGCCGGCGGTAGGTTTTGGATTGGTTCTGCCTCGGAAGTGCCCGAAGGGGCGCAGCAGTTGAGGCTTGCGCTGAATTGCCCTCTCCCGCGGAAGTGCGGAAGAGGGCTTTACGTTTCTGCAGACTGAATACGTGCAGTCGGCCGCAGGCTGGATCACCCCACCGGCCGCATCAACTCCACGCGCACGCCATCGGGATCGGCGCCGTGCATCAGTTCGATCACCGGCGTCACGACATGCGCCTCCTCGACGAAATAGCCGCCGCGCTCGGTGAGCGCCGCCGCGGTCGCGTTCGGTTCCTGATCCCAGAAGGCGAGGTGGGTCAGGCCGAAGCGGTTGAGTGGCTTGCGGGTGCGGGGACCGAAGCTGTCTGGATCATAGACCTTGAGCAATTCCAACGTATTGCCTGCGGCGTCGCGGATCATCTGCGCGCGCAGCTTGATGCCGGGCACCTCGTTGATCACGCCGAGCCAGTCGAGCCCTTGGTCGAGCACATAATTCTCGGCCGGCTCGAACCCCAATGTCCGGTAATAGGTCAGCGACGCGTCTACATCCGCCACGCAGATGCCGCTGTGCGAGAAACGCTCGGCCTCGCCCGGTGCCTTCATCAGTTCGATCCGCACCCCGTCCGGATCGGTGCAATAGAGCATCGTCGTGTCGTTCTCCGCATAATGCGCGCGAGTTTCCTCATGCACGGTGCCGCCTGCTGCGGCGATCCGTGCGGCGGTAGCATCGATATCGTCGACATAAAAGGAGAGGTGGACGAGGCCATATTCCAACGTCGAGCGCCTCTCGCGCGGGCCGCTTGCCGCGGGCGCGAGGAAGTGGAGCAACTCGATGATCGGGCCGTCGGCGCGCTTGAGCATCTTGGCGCGCAGCTTCACGCCCGGCAGCTCCATCGTCTGGTCCATGTCCGGACCTTCGATGATGCCGTAATCCTGGTGCTCGGCGAAATCGAGTGCCTCGCGGTAGAAGCGATCCGACGCGTCGAAATCGCTGACGCAGATCCCCCGGTGCGACAGGCTGACCATCCTTCATCCTCTCTCTTTTGTGCAGTCATGCTGCGGTCGGCACCCTGCAGCATCGCTTCGTGCGCCGCATAGTCCGAACGGACGATGCCGGGATGATTTCAGGCGCCTAGTCTCTGCCCATGCCGCGACGACAAGGCGGCCCCAAGGAGAGAGTGAGCGCCATGAAATTCTCGATCATCTACGAAGCCCAGATGGCGGATCCGTCGCCGGCCTCCGAAGTCGCCTGCTTCAACGAGATCGTCGACCAGGTCATCTATGCCGAGGAAATGGGCTTCGACAATGTCTGGGCGGTGGAGCACACCGCGCTCACCCAATATGCTCATATGTCGGCGCCGGAGACCTTCCTCGCCTATATCGCCGGCCGCACGACGCGGATCGGCATCGGCCATGGCGTCGTCTGCCTGCCGCCGGCGATGAACCATCCGGTCAAGGTGGCGGAGCGGATCGCGACGCTCGACATCCTGTCGGGCGGGCGCGTCCATTTCGGCATGGGCAAGGGCGGCACCCAGCAGGAGGCCGGCACCTTCGGCTACGAACTGTCGTCGCTGCAGCCGATGATCGACGAATCGATGTATCTGATCCCGAAGATCATGACGCAGGACGAGATCGAGCATGATGGCGAGTACATCAAGATCCCGCGCCGGCCGATCCACCCCAAGCCGCTGCAGACGCCGCATCCGCCGCTCTATTATGCCTGCACCCGCGAAGCGACGCTCGAGCTCGCCGGCAAGCGCGGCATCGGCGCGCTGGTGCTCGGCTTCTCCGGTCCCGACGAGATCGCACGCAAGAACGTCGTCTACCGTGAGAATTTCCGCAACCGGAAGGTCGAGGATCAGGTGGGTGTGGTGCCGACCGAGCATCTCGCCGCCTTCTGCGCGGCTTGCGTGCTTGACGATCGCGAGAAGGCGCGGCGCATCGGCCTGCGCGGCCAGCGCTTCTTCGCGGAGGCGATCGCGCACTGGTATCAGGGCGGGCCGAAGCCGAGCACCGACGATCTGTCGGCCGCCGAGCAGGAAGCCGCGCTGAACCAGGGCAAGGAAGCGATCGTCACCTATCTTTCCGAAGAGAAGATCTCGATAGGTGACGAGCATACCAGCAACTACGCCATCGCCGAGGATGCCTATGGCAATGCCGACGATTGCATCCGCTACGTCACCCGGCTGCAGGATGCCGGCGCGGACGAGATCCTGTTCCTCTTCCAGATGGGCACGATCCCGCACGAGGTGATCATGGAGACGATCCGCAACATTGGAGAAAAGGTGATCCCGCACTTCCGTGTGCAGCAGACCGCGGCGCTGGCCGCGGAATGAGCACCCCCCAGTTCGAGGGCAAGGTCGCCCTCGTCACCGGCGGTGGTTCCGGCATCGGCCGGGCCGCCAGCCGGCGGCTCGCCGCGGATGGCGCCGCCGTGGTGGTCGCAGACCTCAATGGGGAGGGGGCGGCGGCCACGGTTGCGCTGATCGAGCAGGCCGGTGGCCGCGCGGCCGCGGTGACCGCCGACATCGCTTCCGAGGCGGACAACGCGGCGATGTATGATGCCGCGGCTGACGTGTTCGGCGGCATCGATCTCGCCTTCCTCAACGCGGGGATGCTGCAGCCCTATATCCCGTTCGACCAGGTGACCCCGGCGCTGTTCGACCGGATCATCTCGGTCAATTTGCGCGGCAGCTTCCTCGGCATGCAGCTCGCGCTGGCGCGGCTGCGGCCCGGCGGTGCGTGCGTGGTGACGGCGTCGGCGGCGGGGCTGATCGGCTTTTCGGAAGCTGCCGCCTATGCGACCTCGAAGCACGGTCTCGTCGGGCTGGTGCGCTCGGCGGCGCGGGCGTTCGCGGCGAAGGGCCTCAGGGTCAATGCGATCTGCCCCGGCATGGTGCTGACGCCGATGAACGGGCTGCAGCAGGACGATGTGATCGCCGAGGAACTGACCGATCCCGACTATCGCGGCGGGCTTTCCGCGCAGCATATCGCGGAGGTGGCGCTGTTCCTGCTGTCGCGCCGGGCAGCGGGGGTGAACGGGCAGGCGCAACTGGTGGACGCGGCGCTGCTGTCGTCCTTCCCGCCGCTGGAGGGGCTTTAGGGCGCATGTCCTCCCCGGGCGATGCTCGGGGAGGGGGGTGTTACCCCGCCGTCGAAGAAAGGCCCCGCAGCCCATGATGGACGAGCTGCACCAATTGGCTCTGCCGCCTGACCCCGGTCTTGCCAAAGATCGAGCGCAGATGCGCGCGGACCGTGTTGGGGGAGATGCCGAGCCGCGCGGCGACTTCGGCGGGGGCCAGCCCTTCGGCGAGCTGCGCGGTCACGGCCGCTTCGCTCTGCGTCAGCCCCAGCAGGTCGCGGACAGCGTCGGCGGAAATTCGCGGGCCGTGGGTGGGGTCGGTCAGGAACAGCACCGCGGCGGGGCCGCCGCCGGCGGAAACGAAATCCGGCCCCGGCGCGCTGCCGACCACCAGAAGCAGATCGCCGGCGCCCGATGTGCGCTCCAGCCGCAGCGACAGCGGCGCGCCATCGTCGCGTCCGGCCAGCCGCGTTTGCAACTGTCGGCTGATGTCAGCGTCGGCGATCGCGATCGATCCGCGGCGCAGCGCGATGCCATCTTCTTCCGCAAGGATCGTCGAGGCGGGCGCGTTGAGCCGCAACACCTTGCCCTGCCGGTCGAGGATTATCACCCCCACCGCCATCTGCGCGACCGCGCCCGCATAGATGCGCTGTTCCGTCTCACCCGCTGCCAGCCGTTCGAACAATGCCAGAGCAATGCGCAGATGCGGCACCAGCCGTTCCATATGGCGGAAGTCGGCGGGTTCGAACGGCGGCGCGTCGGCGGCGCGGGTCAGGCGCAGCCGCAGCTCCAGCCGGCTCGCCCCCATGATATCGACGCCGAGCACCTCGTCGCTGCTCGTCTGCGTGAGGAACTCGCGATAGGCCGCGTTGCGCCTGAGCGTCGCTTCGGACACGAAGTCACGGAAATGCGCGACCTTGCCCTCGGGCAGCCCGGTGAAGGGATCGTCCGCGAACAGCCGGCGGACATAATCCTGGCCCACGCCGGGGTCGGCGCCTGGGGTCAGGATCATGCCGGGATGGTCGGCGGCGCGGGGCGTGAGAATCAGGGTCGTCCAGTTCGCCTGGGCGGCCGCCGCCAGCCGGTCGAGGAAGGCCCGCCAGGGCTCCTCATCCAACAGGCTGGCGAACAGCGCGGCGAGCACGCCGGGCATGTCGGGATAATCGTCGGGCACCACGTCCGGCATTGGAAGAGGGACGTAGCATGATCGATCCGGTACTGCAGCAGATGATCGACGCGATGGCGGCAAGCGGCTTCACCTTGCCCGATCCGCTGACGCCCGAGGGGCTGCGCGCGGCGATGGACAATCCGTTCCCGCAACCGCCGATCGACGTGGCCGAAGTGCGTGACGTGACGGTGGCGGGCGCCGCCGGGCCGATCGCGGCGCGGCTCTATCACCCGGCGCCCGGCGAAACCTTGCCGGTAGCGGTGCTGATGCATGGCGGCGGCTGGGTGATCGGCACGCTCGACACGCATGACGGGCTGGCCCGCGTCGTCGCGCGCGATGCCGGCTGCGCGGTGCTCTCGCTCGACTATCGCCTGGCGCCCGAACATCCCTTTCCGGCGCCGCTCGACGACTGCCTCGCCGCGATTGCCGACCTGCCGGCGCGCGCTGCCGAATTCGGCGTCCGCGCGGACCGCTATGCGGTGATCGGCGACAGCGCCGGTGCCAACCTCGCGGCCGCGGCCGCGCTGGCGCTGAAGGGCAGGGCGGATGGCCCGGCGGTACAGATCCTGTTCTATCCGGTGATCGACAATGATTACGGCACGGCATCATACCGCGCCAATGAAGCCGGCGGGCTGCTGACCAACGACATGATGCGCTTCTTCTGGAATGCCTATGTCGGGGACGCCGAACCCGCCGAACTCGCGGCCCCGATCCGCGCTGCGAGCTTGGAGGGCGTGGCCCCGGCGACAATCATCCTTGCCGGCAGCGATCCGCTGCATGACGAGGGCTTCGCCTATGCGGTGCGGCTGCGCGCGGCGGGGGTGCCGACCGACCTCCACGACTTTGCCGGCGGCGTCCATGGATTTGCCAGCTTCTTCGCGATCGCGCCGATCGCGGCGGAGGCGGTGGCCATCGCCACGGGGGCGTTGCGCCGGGCGCTGGGCTGATCCGGCGGATTAACCCGCGCTCTGCCCTTGATCCTTCGGCTGCAAGACGCCACATGCGGCGCATGTTGATCGAGACCGAAACGACGCCGAATCCGTCGACGCTCAAGTTCCTCCCGGGCCGCCCGGTGATGACCGCCGGCACGCGCGATTTCGCCAACCCCGAAGAGGCGGAGGCGTCGCCGCTTGCAGAGGCGCTGTTCACGCTCGGCGATGTCGAGGGCGTGTTCTTCGGCAAGGATTTCGTTTCGGTCACCGCGGGGCCGGGCAGCAGCTGGGCGGATCTGAAGCCAGAGGTGCTCGGCATCCTGCTCGATCATTTCAGCGCCGGCATGCCGCTGTTCCGCGAGACCGCGGCCGAGGAGGTCGATGCCGAGGTCGAGGACGACCCCGAGGATGCCGACATCGTCGCGCAGATCCGCGACCTGATCGACACGCGCGTGCGCCCCGCGGTTGCCAATGATGGCGGCGACATCATCTATCGGGGGTTCCGTCAGGGTACGGTGTTCCTGCGCATGCAGGGCGCCTGTTCGGGCTGCCCCTCGTCGACCGCGACGCTGAAGCAGGGCATCGAATCGCTGCTCAAGCATTATGTACCTGAAGTGACCGAGGTCCGGGCGGTCTGAGCGTTCACGACGCGGCGCCGGCATGATCCGCCTGGTTATCGAAACGGCGACCGCCGCCTGCTCGGTGGCGTTGCTCGACGGTGAGCGCGTGATCGCGGCCGGGCATGACGTCGTCGGGCGCGGCCATGCCGAGCGGCTGATGCCGATGATCGCGGCGCTGCCGGATGGCGGCCGCGCCGACGCGATCCTGGTCGGCTGCGGGCCCGGAAGCTTCACCGGCGTGCGTGTGGGCGTTGCGGCGGCGCGCGCGCTGGCGCTGGGATGGGGCGTGGCGGCCCATGGCTATCCGACGCTCGCGCTGCTGGCCGCGACGGCACTGGCACCGGCTGATGCGCCTTCGACGCTTGCGATCGCGATGACGGGCGGGCATGGTCAGCTCTTCGTGCAACGCTTCGCAGGATCGCCAGTGCGCCCGCTCGATGAGCTCGCTTCGCTGACCCCGGCCGATGCGGCCCAGGCCGTGCCCGATGCGATCGTCATCGGATCCGGCGCTGCGGCGCTCGTCGCCGCGCGCGGATGGGGTGAGGCGCTGGACGCGCTGCCCGCCGCCGCCGATCTCGGCCTGCTGCCGGCTGATCTTGCCGCCCTGCCGCCGACGCCGATCTATGGCCGGGCGCCCGACGCCAAGCTGCCGGGCGGGCGAACGCCGGCATGAGCAGCCTCGCGCCGCTCGAATGGATGCTGTCGCGCGGGACCGCGTATGACTTGCCGGAGGTGATGGTGGTGATGAAGCAGGCCTTCCTCCCCGCGTTCGGCGAGGCATGGACCGCCGCGCAGTGCAGCGGCATCCTTGGCATGCCCGGCACCGAATTGCTGATTGCGCGCGTGGACGACTCGCCGGCGGGCTTCACGCTCACCCGGTCGATCCTCGATGAGGCCGAGTTGCTGTTGCTCGCGGTGCATCCAGGCTACGCGCGGCACGGCATCGGTCGTGGGCTTTTACTGTCGGCCATGGATGCGGCGCGCGATCTGGGTGTTTCAACGATGAATCTGGAAGTGCGCTCGGATAATCCCGCGGTTGCGTTGTATGAATCCGTTGGATTTGTGCAAGTCGGTATTCGACGCGGCTATTATCGTGGAAATGATGGCCGCGTGCGCGACGCGCTGACCTATCGCCGATTACTGGACATCGACGCCCGAACTGCTGAAGTTCGATAGTAGCCAATGTTTGTCGTTTATTGCTTGCAATCAACGGATGATTTTGACATCGGATCGAGCCGCGGCACGCCGATATAAGGTCGCATCCCGGCACAACCGACACGAAAGTTGAACTAGATGAGCGAAGACACCGAACTGGCCGAACTCAACGAGACGCTGGTCACCCTGACGGCTGACATCGTCGCCGCGCATGTGAGCAACAACAGCGTCGCTGTTGCTGATCTGCCGCTGCTGATCCAGAACGTTCATGGCGCGCTCGCCAATCTGGGCGAGAAGCCGGTCGAGCCGGAAGTGAAGCAGGAGCCGGCGGTTTCGGTGCGTGCCTCGGTGAAGCCGGATTACATCGTCTGCCTCGAAGACGGCAAGAAGCTCAAGATGCTCAAGCGCCACCTGATGACGCATTATCAGATGACGCCGGAACAGTATCGCACCAAGTGGGGCCTGCCCGCCGACTATCCGATGGTCGCGCCGAGCTATGCCGAGCAACGCCGTTCGCTGGCGAAGAAGATCGGCCTCGGCACCAAGCCGCGCAAGGGCCGCTAAGCCTGGAAGGTGCGCGCCGGGCCGTTCGGCAGGATCGGCGCGCATCGGCGGCTTCCGCTGCGCTGCGAAAGTCGCTAGACCGGGGCAACCCTAATCAATCAGGCGAGTTGCATGCCCCGTAAGATCGACGTCGAAGCGCTTTGTCACGAAAAGGGGCTCCGCATCACCGAGCAGCGCCGCGTGATCGCGCGTGTGCTTTCCGAGGCGGAAGACCATCCCGACGTCGAGAAACTTCATGCTCGCGCCTCGGCGATCGACCCCGGCATCTCGATCGCTACCGTCTATCGTACGGTGCGCCTGTTCGAAGAGGCCGGCATCCTCGAACGTCATGATTTCGGTGACGGCCGTGCGCGCTACGAAGCGGCGCCCGAAGCGCATCACGATCATCTGATCGATGTCGAGACCGGAAACGTCATCGAATTCGTCGATCCGGAACTGGAAGCGCTGCAGCGGCAGATCGCGGAGAAGCTGGGGTTCCGGCTGGTCGATCACCGCATGGAACTCTATGGCGTCTCGATCGATCGGAAGAGCTGACCCGCTCGGCTGGCTGCGTTTTGCCGTGCGTGTCGCGGCGCTTCTTATTCTGCTCATCCTTCATGTGCCGCTGCATTTCCTGTGGCGGCTGCTGCGGCAGCCCTCGCCCTGGCCGCGTCATTTTCTGGCGTGCGTCGCGTGGGTGGCTGGCGCGCGGGTGCATGTCGTCGGCGCGCCGGTGGCGCACGACGTTTTCTATGTCGCCAATCATCTCGGCTGGATCGACATTCCGGTGATCGCC
Organism: Sphingomonas zeicaulis; assembly: GCF_050433225.1. NCBI lineage: Bacteria > Pseudomonadati > Pseudomonadota > Alphaproteobacteria > Sphingomonadales > Sphingomonadaceae > Sphingomonas > Sphingomonas zeicaulis. The sequence goes on from NZ_JBNPXQ010000001.1 coordinate 911,148, forward strand.
GGCGCCAGCGGCGCCGCCTTCGTCGCGCAGGACGGCATAGCGCGCGCACCGGTCGTCGGCTGGCTGTCGTCGCTCAACAACACCATCTTCGTCTCGCGCAGCGATCGGCTGGGCGTGGCCGAGCAGATCGAGGCGCTGCGCGTCGCGGTCTCGGTGCATCAGCCGGTGACGATCTTTCCCGAGGGCACCACGACCGACGGCAGCTTCCTGCTGCCGTTCAAGCCCGCGCTGTTCGCGGCGATGGCGCCGCCGCCGCGGCCGATGCTCGTGCAGCCGCTGCTGCTCGATTATGGCGCAGCGGGCTCCGACATCGCATGGATCGGCGAGGAAAAGGGAGACGCCAACGCCATCCGCGTGCTCCAGCGCAAGGGCTGCTTCAAGGTGACTCTGCATTTCCTCGAGCCCTACGATCCCGCCGCGCTGGACGGCCGCAAGGCGGTGTCCGCCGAGGCGCGCGCGCGGATCTCCTCTGCGCTGGCGGCTTCCAAGGCGGCGTCGCGCTCTGTATAGGCGCGCGATGACTGAACCCCGCCAGAATCCCCGTACCTTCCACGTCAAGTCGTTCGGCTGCCAGATGAACGTCTATGACGGAGAGCGCATGGCCGAGCTGCTGACGGGGCAGGGGCTGAGCGAGGCGGGGGCGGATACCGCTGATCTGGTGGTGCTCAACACCTGCCATATCCGCGAGAAGGCGGCGGAAAAGGTCTATTCGGATATCGGCCGGCTCGCGAAGCGCGAGGATGGCGAGGGCAACCGCGTCGCCCGGCCGATGATCGCGGTGGCGGGCTGCGTCGCGCAGGCCGAGGGCGGCGAGATTCCGCGCCGCGCCCCGCAGGTGGACATCGTCGTCGGTCCGCAGGCCTATCACCGCCTGCCCGGCATGGTGGCGGATGCCGCCGCGGGCAAGCGTGCGCTGGATACGGACATGCCTGCCGCCTCGAAGTTCGGCGCGCTGCCCGATCGCGCGCGGCGGCGTGCGCCGGGCGCCTTCCTGACCGTACAGGAAGGCTGCGACAAGTTCTGCACCTACTGCGTGGTACCCTATACGCGCGGTGCCGAGATCAGCCGGCCGTGGGGGGCGATCGTCGACGAGGCGAAGGCTCTGGTCGATGGCGGCGCGCGCGAGATCACCCTGCTCGGCCAGAACGTCAACGCCTGGGAGGGCGAGGACGACAAGGGTCAGCGCCAGGGCCTCGACGGCCTGATCCGCGCGCTCGACCGCATCGAGGGGCTGGCGCGCATCCGCTACACCACCAGCCACCCCAACGACATGCGCGAGGGGCTCATCCGCGCGCATGCCGAGGTGGAGAAGCTGATGCCCTTCCTTCACCTGCCCGTGCAATCGGGTAGCGATCGCATCCTGAAGGCAATGAACCGCAGCCATGACGCCGTCAGCTATATGGGGGTGATCGAGCGCGTCCGCGCAACGCGGCCGGACATCGCGCTGTCGGGCGATTTCATCGTCGGCTTCCCCGGCGAGACCGACGCAGAGTTCGAGGAGACGCTCGCGCTGGTGCGGGAGGCGCGCTACGCGCAGGCCTATAGCTTCAAATATTCGCCACGCGCGGGCACCCCCGCTGCGACCATGGCGGACCAGATCGCCCCTGCGGTCATGGATGAGCGACTCCAGCGGCTGCAGGCGGCGATCAATGCCGACCAGCATGCGTTCAACCAGGCCACCGTCGGCCGCCAGACCAGTGTGCTGCTGGAACGCAAGGGCAAGCTGCCCGGGCAACTCATCGGCAAGTCGCCCTGGCTGCAATCCGTCCATGTCGTCGATCCCACCGCGGCGATCGGCGATCTCGTCGAGGTCGAAATCGCGCATGCCGGGCCCAATAGCCTGTCGGCTGTGCTGTTTGGGCGACAGGCTGCCTGAGAATCGCCATCGCGCTTGATCGAGCCGATAGACACCGTTCAGCCACATCCGCATTGTAGCGGGGTCCGGTAGCGGGCCTTCCCGCGGACGAGCCAGGAGCCCTATGTCGCGCAAGCCAGTGCCAGCCCAGAACGGGGACAGATCCCGCCTAGAGATCGTCTTCGACAAGCCTCAGCTCCTCGGCCGCCTGTTCGGCGAATATGACCAGAACCTGGTGGCCATCGAGGATCGACTCGGCGTCTATATCGGTGCGCGCGGCAATCGATTGCAGTTGGAGGGCGAGGCGAGCGCTACGGCGCGCGCGCGCGACGTGCTGACCGGCCTCTACAACCGCATCGTGCAGGGGCAGGATATCGATTCGGGTACGGTGGAGGCGGTGATCGCCATGTCTTCTGAGCCGACGCTAGACGGCATCATCCGCGCCGACGTCAGCCAGCCGCCTGCGGTGATGATCCGCACGCGCAAGAAGACGATCGTGCCGCGCTCGGCGACGCAGATCCGCTATATGGAAGCGCTGGCGCGCGACGAGATCATCTTCGCGCTCGGGCCGGCGGGCACCGGCAAGACCTATCTGGCGGTCGCGCAGGCGGTGGCGCAGCTCATCACCGGTTCGGTCGACCGGCTGATCCTGTCGCGCCCCGCGGTCGAGGCCGGTGAGCGGCTGGGCTTTCTGCCCGGCGACATGAAGGAGAAGGTCGATCCCTATCTCCGCCCGCTCTACGACGCGCTCTATGACTGCTTGCCAGCCGAGCAGGTGGAACGACGCATTGCCTCCGGCGAGATCGAGATCGCGCCGATCGCCTTCATGCGCGGCCGCACCTTGGGCAACGCCTTCATCATCCTCGACGAAGCGCAGAACACGACACCCGCGCAGATGAAGATGTTCCTCACCCGCTTTGGCGAGAACAGCCGGATGGTGGTGTGCGGCGATCCCAAGCAGGTGGACCTTCCCGATCCCAGCAAGTCGGGCCTCGCCGATGCCGTGTCGCGGCTGACCGGCGTGCAGGGCATTTCGGTGATTGGCTTCGGCGTGGCGGATGTCGTGCGCCATCCGATCGTCGGCCGCATCGTTGACGCCTATGAGGGGCGGGGGAACTAGGGATGCTCGACATCGCCCTGCTGCAGGATGCCGACTGGCCCGACACGACCGACTGGGATACGCTGGCGACGCAGGCGGTGACCGCCGCGGTCACCCAGACGCCGCACGGCTTCCTCGCCTCCGCCTCATTCGCAGTCGAAGTATCGGTGAAGCTGGCCGGCAATGAGGAAGTGCGCGCGCTCAACGCCGCCTATCGCGACAAGGATCGGCCGACAAATGTGCTGTCGTTCCCGATGGTACAGCCCGACCTGATCGAAAGCCTGACCAATTCGGATGATGGCGAGGTGCTGCTGGGCGACATCGTACTCGCCCAAGGCGTGTGCGAGGCCGAGGCGGAAGAACGCGGCATTACGCTTGAAGCACATGCGACTCATTTGATTGTCCACGGCACCCTGCATTTGCTAGGTTATGACCATCAGGGGACTGACGAAGCAGAGGCCATGGAAGCGCTGGAACGAACGGCGCTCGCTGGCTTGGGCATCGCTGACCCCTATCCCGTAGATGAGGGCTGACCGGCAGCGACATGCCAGAGGATTCCAGTAGCGAAGGCAGCGACAGTCGCGGCCGATTGTGGCGCGGGTTGCGCGGATTGCTGTTCGGCGAGGATGCGGAGCCATCGCTTCGCGACCAGATCGAGGAAGCGATCGACGAGCATGAGGAAACTGGCGGCGCCATCGCCGCCAATGGCGATCTGTCTCCGCTCGAACGCCAGATGCTGCGCAACCTGCTGCATTTCGGGGAGCGCACCGCGGACGATGTCGGCGTGCCGCGTGCCGACATCGTGGCGATCGCCGAGACCGCGACCTTCGATGAGCTCGTCGCCTTGTTCGCCGAGGCCGGGCACAGCCGCCTGCCGGTTTATCGCGAGAGCCTCGATACTGTCATCGGCATGGTCCACATCAAGGACGTGTTCGAGATCATGGCGGGGGTGAAGCCGCGCCCTGACGGCATCGCCGGTTTGATCCGCCAGCCGCTCTACGTGCCGCAGGCGATGGGGGTGATCGACCTGCTCGTGCAGATGCGCACGCAGCGCGTCCATCTCGCCATCGTGCTCGACGAATATTCGGGCACCGAAGGGCTGGTGACGATCGAAGATGTCGTCGAGGAGATCGTCGGCGAGATCGAGGACGAACATGACGAGGCCGCGCCGGTGCATTTCGCGCTCGTCGAGGACGGCATTTGGGATGCCGACGCGCGCGCCGAGCTGGAGGATGTCGCCGAGGAAATCGATCCGCGGCTCGCCGATGTCGAGGAGGATGTCGAGACGCTCGGCGGCCTCGCCTTCGTGCTCGCCGGCCATGTGCCGCAGCCGGGCGAGATCGTGGAGCATGACAGCGGCTGGAAGATCGAGGTCACCGAGGGCGACGAAAAGCGCGTGACCCGCGTGCGCCTTCATGCGCCGGCTGCGGTGGCCGAGGGCGGTAAATAACCTTCCTTCCGAGCAGGTGCGTTCAGGAGAGACCGGCCGACGCGGGGGGAGCGTGAAAGCGCCCTCGATCGCCATCCGATCGCGATTGCCGATGCCGAAGCGGCTGCAAAGCGGGGCTTCGTTGCCGGGGACGTTCCGGCAAAGGCAAAGCGCGCGTGGCGCTGGGGCCACGCCGCCATTGCGTCGCCGCGCGACTCCGTGATAGGCGCGCGCCTTCTCCGGGGACGCGGTGACGCGGCCCCCAAACGCTATTCAGGTCGGCCTCGCCCATGTTTTCCTCTCCCGCTTACGCCCAATCCGCAACCGGCATCGCGTCCGCGGGCGGCGGTACATTCCTGATGATCGGCCAGATGCTGCTGCTGGTCGTCGTCTTTTATTTCCTGATGATCCGCCCGCAGCAGAAGCGGGCCAAGGCGCATCGTGACAAGATCGAGGCGGTGAAGCGTGGCGACGAAGTCGTTACCGGCGGCGGGCTGATCGGCAAGGTGACGAAGGTCGCCGACGATCATGTCGAGGTCGAGATCGCCAACGGCGTCAGGGTGAAGGCGGTCAAGGGCACGCTGACCGACGTGCTGACCGGCGGCGCCTCCAAGCCCGCGAACGACTGATCCGCCGATGCTGATCTTCCCGCGCTGGAAAAAGCTGCTGATCTGGGCGGTCATCGTCTTCGGCGTCCTGTGCGCCGTGCCGAGCTTCCTGCCCGAACGCGTGCTACAGCCCTTGCCGGGTTTCCTCAAGCCGCGCATCAACCTGGGTCTCGACCTTGCCGGCGGCAGCCATCTGCTGCTGGAAGCGAGCGCAGACGAGGTGGCGAAGCTGAAGCTCACCTCGATGGAAGAGCAGATCCGCGCCGAACTGCGCCGCGCCGGCACGACCCGGATCGCGATCGGCGACATTTCGTCGCGAGACGGCCGGCTCGTCTTCATGGTGCGGGATCAGTCGCAGGTCGATGCCGCGGTGGAGCGCATCCGTCCGCTGACGCAGGGCGCCGGCATGACGGGCCAGCGCGATTTCGACGTCACCGTACGGGATGGCAATACGATCAATGTCGTGCCGACCGACGCGGGCATCAAGGCTGGCGTCGACGCCGCGATGGAAGTCGCGACGGAGATCATTCGCAAGCGCATCGACTCGCTCGGCACGCGTGAGGCGACGATCGTGCGCCAGGGCAGCACTCGCATTCTCGTGCAGGTGCCCGGCCTGCAGGATCCGACGCAGGTCAAGAGCCTGATCGGCCAGACCGCGAAGCTGGAGTTCAAGCTCGTCGCGAACCTGTCGCAGGCCGATCTGCTGCAGAATCGCGCGCCCGCCGGCACGCAGATCCTGCCCTACCCAACCAATCCGGGTGGCGTTCCGGTTATCGCCGTGCAGCGCCAGGTGATGGTGTCGGGCGAGGAATTGACCGACGCTTCTCAACAATTCGATCCGCAAAACAACTCGCCGGTCGTCAGCATCCGCTTCAACAGCACCGGTGCAAAGAAATTCGCTCGCGTCACCACCGAGAACGTCGATCGCCCGTTCGCGATCATCCTGGACGGGGTCGTGCTTTCGGCGCCGAACATCAATGAACCGATCACTGGCGGGTCCGCGCAGATTTCGGGCAATTTTACCGTCGAGAGCGCCAACCAACTCGCGATCGCGCTGAAATCCGGTTCGCTGCCAGTGAAGCTCAATGTCGTCGACGAGCGGACGGTGGGGCCCGACCTTGGCGCGGATTCCATTCGCGCCGGCGTGGTCGCGTCGATCGTGGCGGCCGCTGCCGTCATCATCTTCATGTTCGTCAGCTATGGCCGTTTCGGCATCTATGCGAACATCGCCGTCATCATCAACGTGCTGGTGATCCTGGGCGTGATGGGCATTTTCGGCGCGACGCTGACCCTGCCGGGCATCGCCGGCTTCGTGCTGACGATCGGTACCGCGGTGGACGCCAACGTGCTGGTCTATGAGCGTATCCGCGAGGAACGCAGGCGCGGGCGCACGGTGATGCAGTCCGTGGAATTCGGCTACAAGGAAGCGAGCCGCACCATCTTCGAGGCGAATGTGACCCACGCCATCGCCGGCGGTATCATGCTGTTCATGGGCAGCGGGCCGGTGAAGGGTTTTGCGATCGTTCTCCTGATCGGCATTGCGACCTCCGTGTTCACGGCGGTGGTGTTCACGCGCATGCTCGCCGCGGGCTGGCTGCATCGTGCACGTCCCACCGACCTCGTGATCTGACGGACGGAGATACGAGATGAAGCTTCTGAAATTCGTCCCCGACAACACGAACATCCGGTTCGTTGCTGTCCGTCACTGGGCGTTCGCGATCACCTTGATCCTCACCATCCTTGCGGTGGGGGCGACCTTCTACAAGGGGCTAAATCTGGGCGTCGACTTCGTCGGCGGCCTGATGATCGAGGAAACCTTCCCGACCGCGCCCGATTTGGAGCGCGTGCGCAGCGTCGTCGACAGCCTCGGCGTGGGCGAAAGCTCCCTGCAGCAGTTCGGTGACAAGAACACCGTGTCGATCCGCTTGCCGGCGCCTGAAAGCGCCGACCAGGGCGCCACCAACGCCGTGCTCAACAAGGTGCGCGGTGCGCTCGAGAAGGAATTCCCCGGCGCGCGCTTCAACCGTTATGACGCGGTTTCGGGCAAGGTTTCGAACGAACTGGTGACCAACGGCATTCTCGCCGTGGTGCTCGCGGTGTTCGGGATCGCCGTGTTCTCGTGGTTCCGCTACGAGTGGCAGTTCGGCGTCTCCACCTTCGTCGCGATCACGCATGACGTGCTGATCACGCTAGGCTTCTTCGCGATCACCCGGCTGGAGTTCGACCTCAACATCGTGGCCGCCATGCTCACGATCGTCGGCTATTCGATCAACGACAAGATGGTGATCGACGACCGTATTCGCGAGAATATGCGCAAATATCGCAAGATGGACCTGAAGTCGCTGATCGACCTGTCCGTCAACGAGACCTTGCCGCGTACGGTGATGACGACGGTGACGGTCATGCTCGCGCTGCTGTCGCTGCTGCTGCTGGGGGGCCATGTGCTGCGTGGCTTCGCCTCGGCGATGCTGCTGGGTATCTTCGTCGGCACCTATTCGTCGGTCTATGTCTCTTCGTCGCTGCTCATCACGCTCGGCCTCAAGCCGCAGTTCGTCGATCGCAAGACCAAGGCTGCCGATCCCTTCGGCGCGGAGCGGATGCCCGACTGATGGCGCGGCTTGATCGGGAGCCGGTCGCGTCGGGCCCGCTGATCACGGGCATCGCCGCAGGCGGCCGTTTCCGCATCAATGATACGGTGTTCCCGGGCGCGCTGCTGCTGACTCCCGAGGACGCGCAGCCGTGGGACGCACCGGCGCTCGAGCAACTGACGCCGGCGCATGTCGCGACGGTGACGGATATCGCCCGCGCTCCTGAATTCCTGCTGCTCGGCACCGGCGCAACGCTGCGCCGGCCGCCGCGTGCATTCGTGGCAGCGCTCGAGGCGCGGGGCATCGGCGTCGAGGCTATGGACAGCCGCGCTGCCGCGCGCGTGTGGAGCGTGCTGCGCGGGGAAGGGCGCTGGATTGCCGCAGCGTTGATCGCGGCGGGGGAGTGAACGGCATTGCCGCTGCTTGCCCGTTCGCCGGAAGCGCCTGCGGCACCGCCGGCAAACGGGTTAAAACTTGCCTCTACGCCGCCAACGGCATCGGCCCGTTGCAGCTCTCGTCCAGCTCCAGCACATAATGGGCGCTGGCGTCGGCACGGCCGCGCGCGAGGCTGTGGCGCTGCCCGATATGGCCGCTGGGATGGAAGCCCAGCTTAGCCAGGACATGCCCTGAGGCGGGATTGTCGAGATAATGCCAGGCGCTTATACGGCGCAGCCGCAGGCTGTCACGCGCGAGCGCGACGATCGCCTTGCCGGCCTCGGTGGCAAAGCCGAGCCCCCAATAGGGGCGGGCAATCCAGTAGCCGAGTTCGACGGTGCCGTCGGGGCCATCGGCGGTGAGGCCGATGCCACCGATGATCCGGGGCGTTCCTGCAGTGCGGGCGGTGATCAGCAGGCTCGGCAGCCGGGCATCACCATCACGCGCCAGGAAGCGCTCCGCATCGCCCAGCGCATAGGGCCAGGGCGCCCGGCTGAGGTTGCGGACGACCGCTTCCTCGCCGATGGCACGGGACAGGGCCGGGGCATCTTCGTGCCAGCCTGGCCGCAACAATAAACGGGGGGTACGCGCGAACATTTGACTCTCCTCTAATTCGCGCCATGCCGCACTTTTATTGCCGGCAGGCGACAGTTGCGATCGAGGGAGGCAAAAGAAAAGGGAGACCGGGGGCGTCCCGTCTCCCTCATGGATCCGTTTTAGGCGGATCCGGGGTCGCCCCAGGCGGGACGACCCTGGTCAAGTCGTCCGTTATTCGGCCGCAGCCGCAATAGCGTCGACCGAGCAATATTTGCGGCCGAGCTTACCGTCGTGGAATACCACGCGGCCTTCGCCGAGCGCGAAAAGGGTGTGATCCTTGCCGATGCCGACGTTGCGACCCGGATAGACCTTGGTACCGCGCTGGCGCAGGATGATGTTGCCGCCGATGACCTGCTCGCCACCGAACTTCTTCACGCCGAGGCGACGGCCAGCGGAGTCGCGACCGTTACGCGAGGAGCCGCCTGCTTTCTTATGTGCCATCTCGAATTACTCCTTGCTTCTCGCTGCGCTCAGGCTTCGGCCGACTTCTGGTCGCCGATCGACAGGATCTTGAGGATCGTGTGCTGCTGGCGATGGCCGTTGCGGCGGCGATAGTTGTGGCGGCGGCGCTTCTTGAAGACGATGACCTTCTCGCCCTTCGCCTGCGCGATGATCTCGGCCGAAACGGTCAGCCCGTCGGTCGACTTGAGCTCGGAGCCTTCGCCCGCAAGCAGGATGTCGCCCAGCGACACGGTCTCGCCGGCTTCACCGGCAAGCTTCTCGACGACAATCTTGTCTCCGGCGGCGACGCGATACTGCTTGCCGCCCGTGCGCACGATAGCGAACATGGCCCTCATCACTTCTTAAAGCTGAACCCCGCATACGGCGGCGGCGAGAGCCACAACCCAGCGCGGAAAGCCGGCCAACTAGGGGGCGAATGGCGGATTGTCAACCGATTCCGCAGGGTTTCGCCGGCGCGGGGCGCGAACGACGCCCCCGCAACGATCAGTGGCGATGTTCGCGACGCAACTGGTAGCGACCATCGCGATAGCCATCGAACAGGCCGGGGATGCCGGGATGCTCCACAGGCTCCTCGCTGTCGTCATGCATCAGGTTCTGCTGGCTGACATAAGCGATGTAGCTGCTCTCCGCATTCTCGGCGAGCAGATGGTAGAAGGGCTGGTCCTTCGCTGGGCGCGCGCCTTCCGGAATCGATTCATACCATTCTTCGGTGTTGGCGAAGACAGGATCGACATCGAAGATGACGCCGCGGAATTCGAACGACCGGTGCCGCACGACATCGCCAATGGCAAAACGCGCGTGGCTGATCGGCGGCGCGATGCGGTCGGCCGGCAGGTCGTGTGGCAGGCGGGGACTGGTCATACCATCTCATTTAGGGGTTCGTGCGCGGGAGGCAAGATGGTGCTTGGCAAGCGCGATTTCATGCGCTAGTGGCGCCCCTCCTTGACCCGGCCGACGCGGACCACATGGTACGCGTTGTACGTCTCTGAGCGGAGAGGTGGCTGAGAGGTCGAAAGCACCGCACTCGAAATGCGGCGTGCCGGCAACGGTACCGTGGGTTCGAATCCCACCCTCTCCGCCACGACTTTCTGTAGTGATTGTCGTTACCCAACCTCTTGGTAAAGCCTCGGGTTTCACCGTCCAGTGCTACGACGTGGCGCTGCAAGATGCGGCTGATAGCGCCCGCTGCCCCGCGGTTCGACTTCGAGGTTGCGGCTGACCCTCGTATTCCGGTTCAATGGTAACATAGGTCTGCACGCGCGCCGGAACTTGGGCGTGTGTCATGGCTTGTCTCATCATCTCAGGAAGGATGAAGATGACCGGAACCGTCGACCAAGCCGATGCCCATACCGCCCGGCCCAGCCTTGCCGGCCGGCGTGCGATCGTTACGGGCGGCACCACCGGGATCGGGCGAGCGATCGCGGTGTTGCTCGCCGCCGAGGGCGCCAAGGTCTTCGTGTGCGGGCGCCGGCCCGAACATCTGGCGGATGCGCTGGAGCGTATCCGGGAGGTGGGGGAGGGCGAAGGGATCGCGATCGATCTCACCTTGCAACCCGAACTCGACCGGTTCATCGTCGAAGCCGATCGATTCCTGGGCGGCATCGACATCGCGATCATCAACGCCGGCATTGCCGCCGATACGCTGGAGGAGACCGGCGGCGATGACATCCGCTACGTTGTCGATACCAACCTGACCGCGATGATGATGACCGCGAAGCGCGCGGTGGATCATATGGCGGCGGGCAGTGACATCGTCTTCATCGGATCGATGTCCGCTCAGTCGCGTTCGGGCAGTTCGACCGTCTATGCCGCGACCAAAACCGGTGTTCAGGCGTTTGCCGAAGCTCTGCGCGAGGAACTCGCAGAGCGCGACATCAAGGTCGGCAATATCGAGCCGGGGCTGACGGGCTCCGACATGCAGTTGCCCGAGATACCTGTCGAGAAGCAGCGCGAAATGATCCACGCCTCCAAGATGTTGCGGGCCGAAGATATCGCAGCGGCGACCCATTTCATGCTCTCTCAGCCTCGCCGGACGGCGGTATCCCTGATGCGTGTAGAGCCGCGGGTTGCAGGATGAGCGCGTATCCGGTTGATCGGCTGGTTTTCACGCCCGACGATGTCGACCTGTCCCGCTCTCCGCTTGCGGGCAAGCTGGGTGCTGAAACCTATGTGCTCGGCGCGTTCAATCCCGGGCTGACCAGGCTGCCCAACGGCAATCTGTTGATGATGGTTCGCGTCGCCGAGGCTTTGCGCACGCCGGTGTTCGACGGTCATGTCCATGCGATCCGCTGGGATGCCGGCAGCTACGTCCTCGATGCCTGGCCGCTGGCGCTCACGGACACAGCGGATCCGCGCAAGTTCCTGCTGCACGGCGGCGGCTGGAAGGTTATGGCGCTGACCTCGCTGTCCTGGTTGCTGCCAGTGGAACTGAGTGCCGACGGACTGCAGGTAGTGACGGTGCACTATGACCGGGCCGTCGCTCCTCAGGGAGACTGGCAGTGCTATGGCGTGGAGGACGCGCGGATCAGTCGCGTCGGCGACGAATGGATGATGACGACCTGTTCGGTCAGTCCGGAGCGTCATTCGACGACGCTGTACACCTCGGACAACGGCCTCGACTGGCATTTCGACGGTCTGCTGCTCGATCATCAGAATAAGGATATGCTGATCTTCGAGGGCCTGATCGACGATCGATACTGGGCGCAGACCCGCCCACTGGGCGACCTCTATTTCGCTTATCCCCCTGGCAGCGAATGGCGTCCCGGCCCGTCGATCAATCTGGCGACCTCACCCGATGGCCGTCACTGGCGGCCCAATCTTCGACCGGGCATCCGGCCTCATGCCGATACGGTAGCAACCGCACGGATGGGCGGCGGGACGCCACCGATCGAGATCGACGCTGGGTGGCTTACGCTGTGGCACGGCGTGGAGCCGAAGGAGATTGTCGGCATCTATCGCACCTACTGGTCGATACTCGACCGCGACGATCCCAGCGTCACCGTTCACACCGACCATATGCCGCTGCTGGAGGCGAATCCGGATCTCACGCGGCCGCTGGAAGACAAGATGTATGTTCGCGACGTGGTCTTCACGACCGGCATCGCGAGATTTGGCGAGCATTATGTTGTCGCGTCCGGCGAGGCTGATCTCGCCTGCAGGATCACCCACATCCCGAAATCGCGGTTCCAACCGTAGCCAAGACGCTCATCGCCATTCGAAGGGAGAGGTTGAATGAAGGTATTGATTCCGCTGGTCACGCTCCTGCTCGTTGGCGCCTGCGCCGACGATGCCGCCGATAATGTCGCAGACCAACTCGAGAACGCCGCAGACCAGAGCGGTAACATCGCCGCACCCATTCTCGATAATGCTGCGGATGACATTCGCGATGGATCGGTCGACCCCGCCGGTGACGCTCAGAATGCAATGTCCGTCGCGGGCAATGCGCAGGCGGAACAGCAGGTTCCACCCCCCGCCGTCCAGGCTCAGCCACACCAGCCGGGCGACCCCGTGCCGCCACCCAAGACGCGGGGCGAGCCGGATTGATCGGCCACTCGGTCGCGTCCTCCCTGCAGACGGCAGCCTGACCCGAGGCCGGGAGGTGCCTGCACGCTGACGTCTGTATGAAAGCGGGTAATCGTCGACCCACGCGCCAGCCAATGTTCCTAGCATGAGTGATAACCTGTCAGGATAACCCGCTCGCGCGCCGGTGTGGAAGGCGCTACCCTTCCGCCAATCTGGAGCTGGTCGACCTCAAGGCGCAGCGCCGCCGCGGAGGATCGATGTCGAACAGCCACCAGCCACCCGTTCATCCGGCCGCGCAAGGCTTCGTTCCGGTCTGCGCCATCGGTGCGTCGGCGGGTGGCGTCGGCGCATTGCAAACGCTGTTCAGGCTGCTGCCCGACGATCTCGGCTTCGCCTACGTCGTGGTGGTGCATCTGTCCCCGGATCACCCAAGTGCGATGCACGAGATTCTCGGCTCCTGCACCAAGATGCCGGTGCATCAGGTGAGGGACGGGCCGAAGCTGCGGCCGAACTGCGTCTTCGTCATCGCGCCGGATAGGGAGTTGGTGATAGAGGGTGACGAGGTGCGGTCGCGGCCGTTCACCGACCCGCGTGGGCGACGGGCGCCGATCGACATGTTTTTCCGGTCCGTCGCCGCGGGCCGGGGAGACGGCATTGCGGTGGTGCTGACCGGATCCGGCGCCGACGGCGCATTCGGCGTGCGCGCGATCAAGGAAGCGGGCGGCATCGTCATGGTGCAGGAGCCGGCAGAAGCGGGCTTTCCCTCCATGCCGCAGAACGCGATTGCAACCGGCGTGGCCGATGTGGTGGCGCCGCTCGCCCGCCTGGCGGAACGGATAGCCGAAGCCGCGCACAGCAAGGAGGCCGTGCGATCGCTCGACGAGGACGGTGCCGCCAACGACGTGCGCCGCATCGTCGCTTTTCTGCGGACGCGCACCGGCCACGACTTTTCGGGATACAAGCGCTCCACCGTGCTCAGGCGCATTCAACGCCGGATGCAGGTCTGCCAGATCATCGGGCTGGCTGACTATCTGCACTATCTGCGCGCCAATCCGGAGGAGTCCAAGTCGCTGCTTTCCGATCTGCTGATCTCGGTGACGATGTTCTTCCGCGATCCAGAGACCTTCGTCGCCCTCAGCCATCGCGTGATCCAGCCGTTGCTCGAGGCGCGGAGCACGGGTGAAGCAGAAGGCGAGATCCGCGCCTGGGTAGTCGGCTGCGCGACCGGCGAGGAAGCCTACAGTCTCGCCATGCTGTTGCTGGAGGAGGCCGAGCGTCTCAAGCTCAACGTGCCCATCCAGATCTTTGCCACCGACCTCGACGAAGGCGCACTGGCGACTGCACGCGAGGGGCGCTACCCACGCAGCATCGAGGCCGATGTCTCGGTCGAGCGGCTCAAGCGCTTCTTCGTCGATGAGGGCACGCACTATCGCATCGAACGCCAGGTGCGAGACCTGATCCTGTTCGCCGCACACAGCGTGGTGCGGGAGCCCCCGTTCATGCGGCTCGACCTCGTCTCGTGCCGCAACGTGCTGATCTATCTCGAGCGTGCGCTGCAGAACCACGTCAACTCGATCTTCCGCTACGGCCTGAAGGACGATGGCTATCTGTTTCTGGGGACTGCGGAGACCGCCGACACATCCGACAATCTTTTTGCCGTCGTCGATCGCGACGCGCGCATCTATCGCGCGTTGCCGGCGCGTCCGGAATTCGTGCCGACGTTGACCGTCCCGGGACCGTGGAACGCCAGCCGGCCGGCGCTTACGGAAAGCCGGCTTACTGCGTCTCGCCTGGCCGCGGGCGAAGTACTGGGGGAAAGCCACACGGCCGCGCTCGAAGTCAGCGCGCCGCCGAGCGCGTTGGTGGATGCGGAGCAGAGCGTATTGCATCTGTCGCCGAGCGCCGGCCGCTTCATCCTGCTTTCCGCCGGCCCGCTTTCCGGGCGGCTGCCGAGCATCGTCCGCCCCGAACTGCGGCTGGACCTCAAGCTGTCGCTGGAGCGCGCGTTCGAATCCCAGCGGCCGATGATCACCCGGCCGATCGACGTCGCGATGGAAGGCGAGACGCGCCGCGTGCTGCTGCACATCGCGCCGTTACCCTCCGCCGAGGGTGTTGCGCCGCGCGCGATCGTCTATTTCCTCGACAGCGGACCGTCGCCGTCCGAGGGCGTCCAGCAGAGCGCGCCACCGCCGGACGAATTGCAGCACCTGCACAGCGAATTGAAGGTCGCGCAGGAAGCGGAACTGGCAGGCCGCATCCGGCACGAAAGCGTCGTCCAGGAATTGCGCGCCAGCAATGAGGAGTTGCAGTCTCTCAACGAGGAATATCGTTCAACCGCCGAAGAACTGGAAACATCCAAGGAAGAATTGCAGTCGATCAACGAGGAACTGCAGACCGTCAATGCCGAGCTGAAAAGCAAGCTGGGCATCATCTCGGCTGCGCATAACGATCTTCAGAACCTGACCGCCTCGTCGGAAATCGGAACGCTGTTTCTTGATCTCGACCTGCGTATCCGCATGTTCACGCCGCGCGTCGCCGAACTGATCAACATCGCGGAACCCGATGTCGGCCGACCGATCACCAATTTCACGCACCAACTGGACTATGACGGCATCGCAGCCGACGTTCAGCGCGTGCTGCGCGACCTGACGCCGATCGCGCGGGAGGTTCGTACCACCGACGAACGCTGGTTCCTCATCAGGATCAGACCCTATCGTACCACCGACGAGAAGGTCGAAGGCGCCGTCGCCACCTTCGATGACGTCACCGATCGCAAGGAAGCGGCGGAGGCGCTGGCCGACGAGTTGCGCAACACTGCCGTACTCCAGAAGCTCGGCGCTCGGCTGGTCACCGAAGACAATATCCAGACGATCTACGAGGATATCCTGACCGCGGCGATCGAGATCACGCGGGCGAAGGCCGGCACGGTCCAGATACTGGACGATGATACCGAGCAACTGATTGTTCTTGCCACGAGGGGCTTCAGCAAGCGGACGGAAGCCTATTTTCGGCGCGTCGATGCGAGCTCGAAGACTTCCTGCGGCCAGGCACTGCGCAGCGGACAGCGCGCGTTCATGGACTTCGATCCCGCCAGCACGGATTTCGAAGCGCGGCTCCACGTCGAGGATGGAGCGCTCTCGGCGCAGTCGTCCATTCTCGTATCCCGTTCGGGCAGGCCGATCGGCATGGTCTCGACCCATTGGGGGGAACTCGGGCGCCGTCCCTCTGAACGCGAGACCCGCTTCCTCGATCTGCTGGTTCGGCAGGCGACCGACTTGATCGAGCAGAGGCGGGCCGAGGCCGCGCTGCGGGAGAGCGAGTGGCGACTGCGCGAGCGGGAAGCCGATCTCGCCCGTGTTCAGCGGATTGGTGGGGTCGGCGGGCTCAACATCGACATCGCGGCAGGCATGATCAGCCAGCGCTCTCCCGAATATCTGCGGCTTCACGGCCTGCGGCCGGAAGCAGTGCAGGAAGCGCATGCCGACTGGCTCGCGAGGATCCATCCCGACGATGCAGCGCGCGCCGAGCAGACCTTGTTTGCGGCGCTGGAAGGCGACGCGACCTCCTACGAAAGCGAATATCGGATCATTCGCCCGAGCGATCATGCACTGCGCTGGATCGCAGCGCGCGCCGATATCGAACGCGACGCGGATGGCAAGGCGCTACGCCTGGTCGGCGCCCATATCGACATTACCGATCAAAAGACGGTGCAGGAAGCGCTGCGGGAGAGCGAAGAGCGTTTGCGCGGTCTCGGCGAGGCGTCCCACGACATCCTGTGGATCCGTGACGCGGAGACGCTTGCGTGGACGTATCTCACCCCCGCCTTCGAGAAGATCTACGGCCTGACTCGCGCCGAAGTGCTGCGGGGCGACAATTTCCAGAACTGGCTGGATCTGCTTGTCCCCGATGATCGCGACCGCGCGCGGGCAATGATCGACCGCCTGCTGGCGGGCGAGCATGTCGTATTCCAGTATCGCGTCCGCCGACCGCGCGACGGCGAGATCCGTTGGTTGCGCGATACCGACTTTCCTATCCTCGACGAACATGGACGCGTCACCAGCTTCGGCGGCATCGGGCAGGACGTAACCTCGCTCAAAGCGGCGGAAGAGAGCCTACGGACCAGCGAGGAGCGGCTGCGCAGCGCCACCGAAGTGGCCAAGTTCGCACTTTGGGACTGGAACATCGCCACCGGCGAGCTCGCCTGGTCAGACGAGCATTTCCGCATGCAGGGCTATGGCGTGGGCGAGGTTGCGCCCAGCTATGATGCGTGGGTGGCCCGCATCCACCCCGACGATCGGGCGGAGGCGGAGGCGAAGCTTGCCCGCGCGCGCGACAGCAAGACCGAATATGTCCATGAGTTCCGCAGCCTGCATCCGGATGGCTCCGTGCACTGGCTTTCCGGACGAGGGCGCTTCTTCTACAGCGAGGCCGGCGAGCCGGTCCGAATGATCGGTGCGATGCTGGAAACCACGGAACGGCGCAAGCTGGAAGAGCGGCAGCAGGTGCTGATCGGTGAACTGCAGCATCGCACGCGCAATCTGATCGGCGTGGTCCGCTCGATGGCGGACAAAACGGCGCGTGCCAGCAGCGATCTTGAGGATTTCCGCGCCCGGTTCCGCGACAGGCTCGACGCGCTCTCGCGCGTGCAGGGGCTGCTCTCCCGCCTAAGCGACCGCGATCGCGTCACGTTCGACGACCTGATCCGCACGGAACTATCCGCACTGGACGGCAACGCCGAAAAGGTTGTGCTGGAGGGGCCATCAGGCATCCGCTTGCGCTCCTCAACGGTACAGACGCTCTCGCTCGCGATCCATGAACTCGCGACCAATGCGGTGAAATACGGGGCGCTCAGGCAGGCATCCGGACAACTCACGATCCGATGGTCACTCGAACCGTCGATCGATGATGGCAGGCCCTGGCTGCACATCGATTGGCGCGAGACCGGCGTCAAGATGCCTTCAGCCGGTTCACCGCCAAGCGGATTCGGGCAGGGTCGTGAACTGATCGAACAGGCGCTGCCCTATCAGCTCAGCGCCAGGACCTCCTATACTCTGGGACCGGACGGGGTGCATTGTACGATCACCATTCCGATCTCGAAGACGATGGAGACCGGCGAAAATGACTGAACATCTCCTCGACGGCCGTCGCATTCTCGTGGTCGAGGATGAGTATATGCTTGCCGCCGAACTGCGCACCGCACTCATGGAGGTAAATGCCGTCGTTCTCGGGCCCGTCGGCACCGTCGATGCTACACTCGACCTTCTCCGATCCGATCCGCACGTCGATGGCGCCATTCTCGACGTAAACCTGCACGGCGAACCGGTCTATCCTGCGGCCGACGAGCTGGTCGCACGAGGCGTGCCGTTCGTATTCGCGACGGGCTATGACGCGTCGGTAATCCCGAAGCGCTTTGCCCATGTTCTGAGTTGCGACAAGCCAATCAACATCAAGAAGATCGTACAAGCAATCGGTGGAAGTGCTAGAGCTGACTGAAGTCGCTTGAACAAAATCGCATCGAGGATTTAACATCCACCCGGTCAATCGCGCCGGTGCGTTGTAGCACGCTAACGTGTTCGAGACGAGGATCGATTCGATAATAATGCGAGCATATCGGGATCAATGAGATTCCCGATGATGCGCCGAGATCGGGTGTTAATGTCGATGATGACAACGCTATCTACGCTTTCGTCGATCGACAATTTTGCTCTCTTGGCAATGTAATCCAGGCTGTATATCGATGAGAAAAGGCAAAAATTTGCCGCGCCCTGCCACCAAAGGTCACTTTGCTTGAGCGTGCTTCTGAGCTGATCTTGAAGTCCCCGTGCTCGCTCCTCGCAGGTCAATTCCCATCCGTCGGCATTGTGGATCTTGAATGCGACCCAATATCGGCTTTCCAATCGCAACCCCCGCCCAGGATTGATGATATTACGCATCGGCAGGGGCTTACTCGCCATGACGTGGCCGCCGTTCAATGCCGTTGCAGCGCCAAATCAACCGAAATTAAACGATATGCGCGCTGCGGTGTTGTCGGGATGCCGATGCAGTCAACAAGTTTCGCTGAGGCGGCGAGCACCCGTGATCGCTTGAAGCGGATCTTGGACAACAACGAGCGTGAATCATCACACATGTTGGTGCCTGAAGGCGATCAGGCTCTATGCTCAGATCCGTGGATCAATCAGCCGCCATACCGTATCGCGTCCAGGCCGACGGCCAGACCGAATTGATGTTGGTGACTTCGCGCACGCGCGGGCACTGGATTGTGCCCAAGGGGCGCGTGACCACGGGATCACCCGCCCACCAATCGGCGGCGCGCGAGGCATTCGAGGAAGCGGGGGTGATCGGCGACGTTACGTCGCACCCGATCGGTCGCTATCACGAGCGCAAGGCAGGCGGCGATGGCGAACGCATCGCGTTGGTGGTGCGTGCCTTTCCCCTGCGCGTGGTGGAAGAACTCGACACCTGGCCTGAGATGGACATTCGCAAGCGGCGATGGTTCCCGCTGGACGAGGCGGTGAAGGCTATCCGCAACCCGGGGCTGCGTGCCCTTTTGGTTGAGCTCGTCGAGCGCCAACGGCGCAGATCGCGGTGACAGGGCGCGAGCGGTGGTACGGCGCAGAGAAAGCGCCCGGGGTAGTCCGTGCGCTCGTCTTGATAATTTCCTGCCTGTTCTTCGTGCTAGGCTTTATCTTCGTCCTCGCACCTGCCTGGGGCATCGCGATCTATGGTCTTGACCCCGTCGGCGCTTCTGCCCTGCCTTATGTGCGGGCGCTGGGATGTCGCGATCTCGCTCTTGCTGCCTATCTGGTGGGCCTGAACCTGCTTGGGGACCGCAAACCGCTCGCTACCGTCCTTCTCGCAACCGCCATCATCCCATGCGGAGATATGATCCTGCTGGCAGGCGCGGCGGGTGTCGGGATGGTTAACTATCTCCTCCACGCTGGAAGCCTGCTGTGCTTCGTCGGCCTCGGACTGTGGGTGTACGTATCGAAGGGCGCAAAGCCCGTGCCGAGCCGCAGGCGGGGCAAGCTTCCCGCCGATCGCCTCAGATAGCATCGCTGCACGACGATGATCCGCCGAGGGGGGAGCCGTTATTAGCGGCTTATTCTGACTATCGACATGTCCGGCCCTGTTCCCTAGCTTCCTGGGCGCAGTCGCGTTCATCGCGGCCGAATAGCGCTCGATACCGGTCCGTTTCTCAAGGATTGCGATCACGTGCGCGGTCTTCATCGGAAAGTTGTTCGCGCAACTCCCGCGTGGCTTGCTCTGTGCGCTGCCGGTCGGCCGGCGTGCGTTTGCGATTGCGCAGTATCGCAAAGGCCAGGGCTGCTAGGAGCAGGATTGGTCCCACGATCGTGACAACGCCGTAGAGGCCGCCGCTGAACAGTTCGTTCATTCTCACTCTCCAATGAAATGTTCTTGAACCCCTCGCGGAGAACGCCTCAACCCAAAGAAAGTGACGGGGTGCGCATGGCGCGCGAGCAACATCGGCGTCTGGGAGGCGTTTGGTCATCAACAGCTTGGGAGATGTTCCATGGATCGTGACGTGTATCGCAGCCCCGCAACCCAGACGGGCTATCGCGGAGACCTCGACGCCGAGGCCGCTGAGCCGGCCGGCAAGGCGGCGCGGCGGGACGGTCTTTCCGCCGAGGAAAATCGCGGCAAGCGCGCACCCCGCTCTGGTAGCGGTGCCGTAATCGGCAGCGGGGCAGGTGCCGGTGGCGGTGGCGGGGCCGAGGATCATGATTCTGATGCGGTCGGCGGCGGTGGCGCGGTTCACCACGATCATGATCGGCCGGTGGGGAAGGGCGCAGACGGCGCCAAGGGAGGAAGCCGATAGCCAACGCAGCCGCTGCAATTATCGGGTCACGCACGCCTGTGTCACCGGCCTGAAACCGCCTTCGACAACGGCAAGGCGTTAGCGCTCATGCACGTGGCCGTGCCTGTCAGATGAGGCATTCCTCGCGTGCCAGCAGTGCTGCCTGCGTGCGATTGCGAACCTCCAGTTTTCGGAACAGCCTTTTCAAGGCAAGCTTGATCGTCGGCTCGCTCAGATCCAGCCGCCGCGCGATGAGCTTGGTCGGATGGCCATCGACCAATTCCGCGAGAATGTCGCGGTCACGTGGCGTCAGACCTCTCGGCTGCTGCGCCATCTTCGCAAGTGGCGAGGGGATAGTTCGATTGGCCAGCGCTTCAATGACGAGGGCAGGCAGCACGCGTTCCCCGTTAATTGCGATTGCGATGCGAAGAAGCAGCGATCGGCATGAGGCATCGTCCGACAGGTAGCCATAGGCGCCGAACGCAAAAAGGGTGATGATCCGGTCCAGCGGCAGATTCGGGCCGAAAATGAGAATTCTGGCTCCCGGTTGCATCTGCTGCAGCTGGATCATGCTTGCGCACTCGCTCCCTGCCGCAAGATCGGCACCGATGATGATGAGACGGGTGGCGCCAGGCGGGCAAGGTTGAAGCAGGGCAGGGTTGTCCACAGACTGCACCACCGTGAAGCCGGCATGAGCCAGGATTTTTTCGAGCCCCATCATGATAACCGGTTTGCTGAAGATAAGGGAAATTGCGATCTCGGTTTGCACGATAAACCCCTCTTCCTGAGGATCGAACTGTTATTCGCTTCGGTCAAAGAGGCACTCACATAGGTGAGGGGCAGTTTTTGTTACCGCGATTGCCCAGTTGCTCTATCCGGCGCGACATCAATCATCATCAACGGCCTTGTCGGTCAGCGGATGAGATTGGCCGACGGAAGGTCGGCCACCCACTGCCTGCCGGCCCCGTGATCCTCCTCGCGAAGCGAGCTGCGGAGCTCATAGCTGAATGCGCGGGTGAGCCAGCCGCAATCGCAGCCACCGCTGGACTGGTCTCTCCAGATCAGTTTCAGGGAGCCGTCTTCGCGCTCGCGCCACAGGACGGCCAGCTTCGCGCTGGGCGTCGCGACGATGCCAAGGGCCAACTCGTGGATGAGCAGCGCCACCAGCCCCGCCGCCCGGGCCTTGAGCCGGACTTCCGGGCCTTCGACCTGAACCGGCCATTCGGGCCTGATCCCGAAGGTCATCAGTTCGTCGCGGACCAGGCTGTCGAGATCCGCGCCGGCGGCGATGTCGCGCAAGAGCGCGGACTGCGCACGCGCCAGCGCGTCTATCCGCGCCGCAAGCCTATCGCAGCCTTCTTGTCGCTCCCCCTCCATCGTTTGGCGGGCGAGGGCGCGAATAACGGATAGCACATTACGAAAATGACGTATCAGTTCACGGTTCCGCTCGTCCATTTCGGGGGAATAGGCCGAAGGAGGGCTGATCAGGCCGGAGTCCTTGCCCAGGGTCATGGTGCGACGATCCCGATCGCGGGTTTCGCTCCAGCATGTGCCTGTTCGGGCTGCATATGAAGGTAGGACGGTGAGAAAAGCGACAGGTCGGACAAGGATTCGAAATCGAGGATCCGGAGCGTGCGATTGTGGAGGTTGATGAGCTCGCGGCCGCGCAATTCCTGCAGCGTGCGATTGACATGGACTGCAGTCAGCCCGGTGGCGTCAGCGATGTCGTTTTGCGTGATAGGTAGTTCGAACGCCCCGCCCTCGGCAAGCCCGACCGCGCGCATCCGGACGAACAGTTCACAGAATAGATGGCCGATCCGCTCGATAGCGATCCGTTGTCCGAGATTGAGTGTCCATTCCCGCTGGATCGAAAGGCCTGCGAGAAGCTGAATCCATAAAGCCCGCGCAATTCCAGGGTGCTGCTCGGTGAGCCGTTTCAGGACGTCATGTGCGATCTCGACATGATGGACGCGGGTGATAGCCCCCAGAGAATGATCCATCTCGACAAGAAGCGAGTTGTTCAGGTCGCATAGATCCCCGGGCACCAGGAAGCCGACGATCTGCTTGCGGCCGTCTTCCAGCATCTTATAGCGGCACGCCCAGCCCTTGACGATGAGGAATACCGCCCGCGGCGCCTCACCCTCGCGTATCAGATCGTAGCGGGCCTCTGCCGTTCGCAGCGGTCCCAGAGCAGACGGGCGCAAAAACTGCGCCTCTTCTGCGGTGAGGGCGCTGAACCGGGCCAGATGCCGGCTGAGGACTTGGTCAAACTCGGTCGCTAGGGCGTTCATCACCACAGGCTAGGACATCCTGGCGATCCGAAGATTCACCCATGTTATTTTATTGCGTGAGGGCGAGCTTTAGCTCGCTTGCTTAATTCTCTGTTCGTTAGAAATGGGGTCAAGATGTCGTCAGCGCTGCCTAAGTTGCTCGTAGTCGAAGATGAGTATTTCATCGCAACGGAGCTCGCACAAATTTTGCGGGAATCGAATTTTGAAGTGCTTGGGCCGGTGTCGTCGATCGGCGATGCGATGTGTATAGTCGATAGTGAGAAGATCGATGGTGCCGTGCTAGATCTTAACCTCGACGGCGAACTCACTTTCGAGCTCGCTCGGATGCTGCAGGAACGTGGCATCCCGATCGTCATCGTGACGGGCTATGATCGGCATTACGTTCCCGATGAACTTGGTGACGTACCAGTTTTCCGAAAGCCGTTCGTAGCCACGGAGTTGGAGGAAGCATTGAGCCGTCTCCGCATTTAGCGGCGCATCCGCCGACAAGTTCATAACAGAAGTTGGTTTCCACGCCGGAAGGCTGAGGATCTGCGGAACCAGCAGGGCGGCAAGGCGTCCAGTTTCCATAGTCTGGAGATGCTGATGACCCAGTGTAGCGAACGCTGGCCTGAGGGCGAGAGCCGTCATGACCGGCTGGCAATGTACCGCCATTATGTGCGGCGCGCCCAAGCGAGCATAGACGCTGCGCACGCGGAGGTGCTGCTTCAACGCAAGTATATCCATCTGGAAGCGGCTCAGCGCTGGACTTCGCTGGCGGAGAAGATGACGTTCGTCGAGCAACGGCGGGCCGAGCGCGCCTTGGCGCTCGCTTAGCCCGACGATTGCGCTCAGTGAGGCGCGGTCACGGTCACAGCTCCATCTTGCCGAAAAATGTCGCCGAGGCCGGTCTTTCGCATCGCTCGCGATAGGCGCTGTGCCGTCAATGCCGGGCTGGAAGTCGGCCGGGCAAAGCCGTCTTGCGCGCCACTCTTTCGAACGAAGGAAATTTGATGGTCGATTCCAGCAACCGGAGGGACATCTTGAAGGCGACGGCGATGTCCACTGCCGCGCTCGCCGCGGGACCGGCCTTTGCCGCGAGCGGTGCGACCGCCGATCCGAAGACGCGCTATCCGACCGAGCCCTTCGCCGAACAAAAACAGAAATGGCCCGCGCTACAGCGCGATATGCGGCCGGTGCCCGACTGCGGCGAGGCCAGCTATCGCGGGAGCGGTCGGCTGGCGGGTCGCAAGGCCCTGCTGACGGGAGGTGATTCCGGGATCGGCCGTGCGGCCGCGATCGCATTTTCCCGCGAAGGTGCAGATGTCGCGATCAACTATTATCCGACTGAAGAGCCCGATGCGCAGGACGTTGCGCGGCTGTTGCGCGGAGAAGGCCGGAAGATCGTGCTGATTCCGGGCGATCTCACCGACGCCGATTTTTGTCGCGACCTGGTCGCCAAGGCAGCGAAGGGATTGGGCGGGCTTGACATCGTCGTCAACAACGCCGCCTATCAGCAGTCGAAGGCCTCGATCGACGAGATCAGCGCGGAGCAGTTCGATCGGACGATGAAGACCAACGTCTACGCGATGTTCCATATCAGCAAGGCCGCGATCCCGCTGATGAGGCCCGGTGCGTGCTTCATCAATACGGCTTCGGTGAATTCGGTCGATCCGGGGAAGGAGTTGCTGGACTACGCCACCACCAAGGCGGCCATCATGGTCTTCACCAAGGGCCTTGCGAAGCAGCTTGCGCCCAGGGGCATACGGGTGAACGCCGTGGCGCCAGGGCCGGTCTGGACCCCGCTTCAGGTTGCAGGGGGGCAACTGCCGGGAAAACTCGGCGAGTTCGGCCAGGATACGCCGCTTGGCCGTGCTGGCCAGCCGGCCGAACTCGCGTCGCTTTACGTGACCTTGGCCGACAGCGGAACGAGCTTCACGACGGGAAGCGTTTTCGGCGCCAACGGTGGGACGGGCGCAATCTGACGCGGAGATGATTGCGCGGCGCTGCGACGACTGCGTTCGCCGCGCGTTGACGGATCATGACGCGCCCCCTCAAGGTTTTCCGAACGCCGATCGGCTTCCACGACGCATATGTCGCAGCCCCCAGCCAGAAGGCGGCGCTGGCAGCGTGGGGAAGCGATGTCGACCTCTTCGCGCGGGGCTCCGCCGAACGGGTGACGGATGAGGCACTCACGCGTGAGCCGCTCGCATCGCCAGGGACGGTGATCCGCCGGGCGCGTGGCACGGCGGAAGAGCATCTGGCGGCACTTCCCAAGGAAAAACCTCCCGCGCCACGGCCGCCGCGTGCAAAGGCGCCGGAGATGAGCTCTCTCCGTCCCAAGAAGGCGAGTAAGGCTCAGGCCAGCAGCATATCGCGGCCCACCGAGCAAAAACCGCCGCCGCGCAAGGCTCCGCCCCGCAAACCACGGCCTTCCCGAGCGTCGCTTGAAGCGGCCGAACAGGCGCTGGCGCAGGCGCAAACCGCGCGCAAGGATGCTGCTGCCGAAATGCGCCGCCGCGAACAGCGCCTGCAGGAGGAGCGGCGCGCGCTTGAGCGCCGGCATAACGCTGAGGTTGCAAAGATGGAAGCGCGGGTCGCAAAGGCCGAAGCGCGTTATCGATCGGCACTCGACAAATGGCGTAATTGAAAGACGGTCAGACGCGGCCGGAAAAAAGCGGCGGAGTCAGACTCCGCCGCTTCCAGTTAGGGTCACGAACCGGGGCTCCGGCGCGAGCTCCGCCGACTGCGGGTACGATGGAGCTGCCGCTGACTTTGATCCTGTCGAGCATGCGCTTCGCTTACAGGGATCAGTATTTTTGAATTTCTGAACGTGCCGATACAGTGGCACTTTCAGTGTCGCGTCGTGCGGACGCGATGCAGCGGCATGGTCAGACAATGAACGCCGCCGCCGCAGCGCGTAAACTGTTCGATTTGCAATGCTTCCACTTTATATCCGCGCGCGCGTAATTCGATATTGACGCGCTCATTCGACGATGCGGTAAGAAGCCGTCTGTACCCCAGCGAAAGAACGTTGCACCCGAGCGTGCGCGCTTCCTTGTATGTCACCGGGATGGTGGTGATGCCATGCGCCTGAAGCTGACCCAGGAAATCGTCGGAAAGAACATCCGTACAGGCGAGCGCCAGATCGTCGTCAACCATCGCGAACTGCGTATCGAGATGCAGGAAATGCGGATCGAATGGATAGATGATCACTGACCAGCCATGTTCTGCAAACAGCCGCGCCACTTGATCGGCGCCGCGCTGATCGGTGCGTTCGCCCGAGCATCCGATCACGACCAGTCCGTTCCGGATAATCGCGATGTCGCCGCCCTCGGCGGTGCCAGCTGTCACGCGGGCAACAGGAGAGACGCCGATGCCGGCCAATGCGGATAACGCCTCTTCCACTTCGCCGATGCGGTGCTGCATTGCCGGGCGCAGCCCGAGCACCCCCCATGGCGTCGTGACCAATGCATCGCGCATGAAACACATGTCCGGCATGGTTTCGTCCGGGGTGATCAGATGGCAGCGGATACCATGGCGATCGAGTGCGGCTTGCAAGGCGCGATGTTGCCCGGCGGCGATGGATCCGCTGGTCGAGAAGCCGTCGCGCAACGCTTCCCGCGTGACTGAACAGCAGGGGATGGGGCGGAGAAACGCAGGTCTGCAGAGAAGAACGTCCGTGAGCGGGTCAGTCTCGCTGTATACGCTGCAATTACGCTGCCTGGTTGTGGTTGCCTGGCTGCTGCCGATCATCGACATGAAATCCTGTTTCATGGCATTCATCCCTCATAGTGAAGAGACTAGCGCCCGAACGGGATGCGAGTTCCGCTGCTCAACATTGATCAATTGAACAGGCGGCGAGGGATCAACCGCTGTCGATTGCAAGGTAACGGCCACACAACCGTTCGCGGTCAATCGGCCGCGGTGCCATCTGCAGTGTCGCTGCGGTTCCCCGATTTCGCGCCCTGCCCAAGACCTTGGTCAGTCGTGCCCAGCGACGTATCGCCGATCCCGGATGGGCCGGAGGATCTTTCGCCGCCCAGCCCGTTGGTCATCGCCTCCGCTTCGCCGACATCGGCAGGGACAGCGCTGTTCGCGGTAATGGCGGCATCCTCGCGTCCCTCGCCACACGCGGTGAGCGCCAGCGGCGCGGCTGCCATGAGGATGGCGCGGCGAACGAACAATGAGCGGTGCATGATCTTCTCCTCTGTTGCTTCAGGCGTAAATTCGATCGAGAACGGCGGCGACGTCGAGCAGGCGCATGGCGCTCGGATCGAAGCTTCGGTCACGCGTGAGCCGCCGAGCCCAGGCCATCGCGGCCCGGCCACCCCACTCGTCCGGCGGTGATGTGAGCGCAGTGCGGGCCGTGCCTTGACAGTGCTCGGCGGTGAAGTCGTAGAACGAGCCGCCGATGTTACGCATCCTGAGCGCACCATGCGGGCCATAGAAGTCGGCCGCAATAACGGCATCGCAGCCTGCCGGCAGCCGCCACGAACAGGCAAGCCGCATCGTGGCGCCATTGGCGAGGGTCAAGGTTGCAAAAGCAAGATCCTCGACGGTAGCCGATGGATCTGTGAGCGAGACGCCATTGGCATAGAGGCTGCTGGCGACCTCAGCCACTGCCGGCCAGTCGAGCGCCCACAGCGCGAGATCGACGAGATGCACGCCGAGATCGATGACGCAGCCGCCGCCGGCAAGCGACGGGTCATAGAACCAGGGTTTGTCCGGCCCGTAGGCATTGTGGAATATGAGGTCTACGGCATGGACGTTGCCGATGAGCGCATCCTGCAACGCCTGTCGGACAGCCACCATTGCTGCAGTGTGCCGGTAGGACAGGTCGACCCCTAGCAGCCGGTCCGCCGATTGCGCGGCCGCCAGAACCGCCTCAACTTCTGCGGCGTTGCGCCCCAGCGGTTTTTGGCAAAACACGGCAACCCCCTGATCAAGCGCGCGGATCGCCTGCTCGGCATGGAGAGCGCTGGGCGTCGCGATCACCAGCCCGTCGAGCCCATGATCCAGCAAGGCGTCCAGCGAGTCCACCGCGACGCTACCGGGCGCCGCGGCCACCGCTTCCGCCAGATTGTCGGCGGAGGGGTCGGCGACGGCCACGATGTCGGCGCTGCCTTCGGCGGCAATCGCCGCCATGCGGTGCCGGCCGATCCAGCCGACGCCGAGAAACCCAAGCCGGGGGCGGGCAAGCCGCGGTCCCACTGCCGGCGCCGCGGCAAGCGACGCGCCGCTCACAGGGTCACCACCGCTTTGAGGAAACCATCAGGCCGATCACGCGTCGCATCCAGCGCCTCGCCCAGCCGCTCGAGCGGATATTGGTGGGTCACCAGCGGTCGTGGATCGATGCGCCCTTCGGCAACTGCCGCTATGGCTTCGCGGATCCCGTCGGCATAGCGGCGTGGATCGCGCTCATGCGCGTTGATCACATCGATGCCGCGCCAGTTCCATAGCCACATGTTCACCTGCCGCGGCCCGTCCTGGTGATATCCGGCAACGATCAGGCGGCCCCGTTCGGCCGTGAGTTCACCGGCCAGGTCGAGCGGCCATTGCTTGCCGACTGCCTCGATCACGCGTTCGCAGAAGCGACCATCGGTCAGGTCGCGCACCCGCTCGATGATCGCATGATGATCCGCCATCTCGATCGTTTCTGCGGCGCCGTGCGCCTGCGCGACGTCGAGGGAATAGCCCCGTCGTGAAATGCCGATCACCCGCGCACCGGCATCGGTGGCAAGCCGCGTCAGGATCGCGCCGAGGAAGCCAACGCCGACGATCGCGACCGTCTGCCCGGCCTCGATCTTGCAGCGGCGGAAGATGTTCATCGCGCAGCCCAGCGGCTCGCCGGGAAAGGGCAGGCTGTCCAGGGCCGCGGGCAGCGGCACCACGGCCTCGACCTCGGCAACATCATATTCGGCATAGCTGCGATAGGAGAGGGCGGCAACGCGCTGACCCGGTACAACCGTGGTCACGCCTTCGCCGACGGCGTCCACCACACCCCAGCCCTCATGACCGAGATCGCCCGCCTTGGTGGGGAACTGCATCCATTCCGGCCCCTCCCAGGGCGTGAGATTGGAAGCGCAAACGCCGCATCCCTCAAGCCGCACGCGAACCTGGCCGGGCCCGGGTTCGGGCATCGGCACATGCGCAATTTCGACCTGCCCCGGGCCGGTGACCACTGCGGCACGCATCACGGGCCCGGTCATTGACTGCGCCCCTTCTTGGCATGCGCGCGCAAGGGTATCGGTTCGGGTGGCGCTTCTGCCTCGGGTCCAGCGATGAATGCCTCCAGCGCGGCATGCGCCGCGTCGTCAGTGGTCTGTTGCGGCGGATGTTTGCAGAACCAGGCGGATGCAGGATGGATGGGGCCGCCGATACCGCGGTCCTGCGCCAGTTTCGCGCAGCGGATCATGTCGATTGCGACGCCCGCCGAGTTGGGGCTGTCCTCCACCGACAGCCGCAATTCCAGGTTCATCGGCACACCGCCGAAGAGCTGGCCTTCCATGCGGAGGAAGCACACCTTGTTGTCGTTCTGCCAGGCCACATAGTCGCTGGGCCCGACATGGATATTCTCGTCGGCCAGCCGTGTTTCGGCAACCGACTGGACGGCCTCCGTTTTCGACACCTTCTTCGACGCGAGGCGCCCGCGGTTGGACATGTTGAGGAAGTCGGTATTGCCGCCGGTGTTGAGCTGATAGGTGCGGTCGAGCTTCACCCCGCGTCGGGCGAACAGATCGGTCAGCACGCGGTGAACGATGGTGGCGCCGAGCTGCGCCTTGATGTCGTCGCCGATGATCGGCACCCCCGCCGCCTCGAAACGCGCCGCCCAGGCCGGATCACTGGCGATGAACACGGGGATGTTGTTGACGAAGGCGACGCCGGCTTCGAGCGCGCACTCGGCGTAGAACTCGGTTGCCGCCTGCGAGCCGACGGGCAGATAGTTCATCAGCACGTCGACCCGCGCTTCGCGCAACCGCCGCACGACCTCTGCGCGCGTCGGTTGGTGCGCGTCGGCGACGAGGAAGGTGCGATCCTCGGGCTGGTCGGCCATATGATCGGCGACGCCATCCAGCACGCATCCCATCTCGACCGGCGTGCCCGTCATCTCCACGGCATCGCAGAAGCGGGCGGTGCAGTTGGGCTTGGCGAAGATCGCCTCGCTCACGTCCCTGCCGACCTTCCTGCGGTCAACGTCCCACGCTGCGACGACCTTGATGTCGCTCGGACGGTAGCCGCCGAGATCCCAACGGGTAAGTCCGCTATGGTCGTTGGCGCCGTCCCGATAATGGAACAGCCCCTGCACCAGCGAACTGGCGCAGTTGCCGACGCCGACGATGGCCATGTTGATGGGCTTTGGCGGTGCGAGCATCGTTCGTCTCCTTGGCCTCAGCCATGGGCCACGGCGGGTTGCGCCGTTGCGGGTGCGTAGCGTTCGATCATCCATGCGCAGAAATCGGCGAATTGCTGCGGGTCGCGCGCGCAACTGGTGTGGTGCGGCTCGACGCCCAGATGCTCGGGCGTGAAGCAGAAGGTGACGGTGACGTCGAAATCGGCCAGCGCCTCCATCTGCCGATCGAACCAGTCGATCGCGCCGGGGCGGAAGCTGTCCGCCCAGGAAAGGCCGGTACGAAGATGGCGCACGCCGAGCCGCTTCATCCACGCGACGGCATCGTCCAGCCGCGGATCCTCGAAGTGGAACCACTGCATCAGGCCCATCTGATCGGCAACGCGGGCATAATCGTCGAGCGCCGGCTTTGGCGTTCCATCCTCACGGATCAGGCCCATGTAGAAGTGCCGGTAATAGCTGGAGCCCTCTGCCTCGCGATGGCGGGTCGTGGCACCCCAGGCCATCGGCAAGTCGTAGAGCGAGTACCAGAAGATGCGCGGCGCCCGCCCGATCAGCAGTTCCGCGGTGCGGTTGAGCCCGAATACCTGCACCTCTTCAGCGCCGAAGGATCCGACGCCCACCTCTGTCACCCACACCGGCTTGTCCGGCACGACCGCCTCGATCTCGGCGATCTTTTCGGGCCAGGCGTGGATCGGCCACAGGTTCCAGTCGAGCGGGAAGCCGTGTACGGCGACCGCGTCGACTGCTTCCAGCGCGCCATGGTCGCGCATCCGGTTCACCCAGTGCGGATCGATGGGGGACATGCCGCCCAGCACGCGCGTGACCGCGGGGTTGATCGCATGGATCACGGTACCGGCGCGGATCACCGTATCGGCATAGATCGACCATTCCGGATCGAGCAGCGGATCCCAGTGCGACTTGTTGTTCGGTTCGTTCCAGATCATCGCCGCTTCGATCATGCGTCGGTTCCTCGCGCTGGATAGGCCGCAGCGGTCATGCCCCATTCCACAAAGGGAACGGGCGCCGTGCGGCAGAGATAGACCTCGTCTTCGGGCTGCGCCTCGATCGTGAACCCGGCGGCGCGCAGCATCGCCTGGGATGCTGCCTTGTTGGGCGCCCACCAATTGGTCCAATCGCCGGCGAACTGGCGTTCGATGAAGTGCATTCTAGGATAGGCCGGATTGTCGAAGCAGGTGGGCGGGATGTGGGTTCCCGGCTGGTGGAACGGGTGGTCCTCCGGCACTTGCAGAACGTCGTTGGACCCTTGCTGCATCGTCTGGAACAGCATCATCTCGCCGGCGACATGTTCCCGGATCAGGTCGAGCGCCAGCAGCGGGTGCCGGAGATGGTAGAGCACCCCCATGAAGATCACGAGGTCGAAGCGCCGGCCGAGCCGTCCGACATCGTAGACCGACAAGTTGCGATACTCGATGTCGCCAAAACCGAACGCGTCGGAAGCGAAACGCGCCTGCGCCAGATAATGCTCGTCGCTGTCGATGCCGACGACTTCGCTCGCGCCGCGCCGCTTCATTTCGATGGAATAAAAGCCGGCGTTGCAACCGATATCCAGAACGCTTTTGCCGGACAGATCCGCCGGCAGTGCGTCGGCAAAGCGTCGAAACTTGAAGGCAGGGTAGTCGCCTAGAAAATGATCCGGCGCCGTATCTACGCCCTCGATCACCATGTTCTGGAACCAGGGCCCGAGGGCGTCGATCCGATCGCGCACCGCCTGCTGGCGGCCCGTCGCGCTCATCGCCTCGCCGGCAATGCTCCTCATTCGCAGCTCCTGTTCAGGCTTGTAATCCTGCCGCCCCAGTCACCGACCAGAAGCGTGCTTATCGAGCCCGGGTCGATGTCGAAATTCAGCAGATGGTCGAGCCCCAGGCCGAGATAATGGGCGATCGCGCCGCGGATGATGTCGCAGTGGCTGATGCAGACGATCGCTGCTCCCGCGTCGGTGTGCGCAAGCATGTTCAGGTGAGCCGATACCCGTCGTACGGCGGCCGTCATCGGCTCCCCGCCCGGTGGCACCGCCACGCTGCGCCGGCTGTTCCAGGCGTGCCATGAAGGATCTTGGTCGAGAGCCGCGAAGCTGCGGCCGGTCCATGCGCCAAAATCAAGTTCGTCCAGCGCGTCGACCGTCAAAACCGGCACTCCGAGCGTGTCGGCGATGATCTGTGCGGTTTCCTGAGTGCGTCGTCTGGGGCTGGCCTCTATCCGAACGACATCGAACGGCTTCATTCCTGCAGCGGCTGCCTCGACCTGGCGACGGCCGGCCTCGGTCAGCCCGCCATCGTCGTTCCGCCCTGTCAGCATCCTTCCCACGCCGCCGTGGGCGCCGTGACGCATGAGATGAACACGAACGCTCATGAAGGGGAGGGGGCCAGCATCAACATAGATGCTCGAAGAACGGAAATGATCGAGCTCGGTTCCTGCAATATGAGCCGATTATGGCAGAATCAATTTAAGTTATGAAAGTCGCCAGGAGTAGGTGGAACTTAGATGATGAAGCAGTGGTTGGTCAGCTGATTGTGACAGCTTGATTTTGATGTGTGAACAGCCGGGGCAACAAAGCCTTATAACATGAGTTATATTTAACAAAAGTTAGCGGGAGCAGTGATGGAAAAGATTCTGATCACCGGCGGCGCCGGCTTCATTGGTCGCGCCGTGGCAAAGGAATTGCTGCGCCGCGGCCATCAGGTTCGGGTGCTCGACAGCTTGATCGAGCAAGTTCACGGGCCGGTGGAGCATCCCGCGGAGATGGATGCCGACGTCGATTTTCACCGAGCGGATATCCGCAACGGTAATGCCGTAAAGCGGGCACTTGAAGGCATCGACAGCGTCATCCACCTCGCCGCCGAAGTGGGTGTTGGCCAGTCGATGTACGAGGTCGAGCGTTATACGTCGGTCAATGATGTCGGCACAGCTGTGTTGTTCGAACAGTTGATTGATCGTCCTGTGCGGCGCGTCGTTACCGCATCTTCGATGAGCATCTACGGCGAAGGCCTCTATCGCGATGCCAACGGTGCGCTCGTGGAAGATGCCGCGCGTGGAACCCTGCGCGATCATCAAAAGAATTGGGAGCCGGTGGACGCCCAGGGTCGTCCGCTGACGCCGGTTGCAACGCCGGAATGGAAGCGTCCGAGCCTGTCGTCGATCTACGCGCTGAACAAATATGTGCAGGAACGCACCACCCATATCATGACCGGGTCGTACGGCATGGAAGGCGTGTGTCTGCGGCTGTTCAATGTCTATGGGCCAGGGCAGGCGCTCTCCAACCCCTATACGGGCGTGCTGGCCATCTTCGCTTCGCGCCTGTTGAACGGCCAGCAGCCGATGATCTTCGAGGATGGCGAGCAGCGCCGCGACTTCGTCCATGTTTCGGACGTGGCACGCGCCTTCGCAGACGCCCTGACGTTGCCGCAGGCGGCGGGCGGCACCTTCAACATCGGGTCGGGCCATGATCGATCGGTGACGGAGGTCGCGTCCGAACTGGCGCGGGCGATGGGCAAGAACGACATTGCGCCGGAAATCGTCGGGCGCGCCCGCGCCGGCGATATCCGCCATTGTTTCTGTGACACCAGCCAGAGCGAACAGGCGCTCGGCTTTACAGCGCGGCAGGATTTCACCGAAGGGCTTGCCGAACTCGCGGAGTGGGTGGCGCAGCAGACTGCCGAGGACCGGGTTGCCGACGCGCGGGCCGAACTCGAAGCGCGCGGTCTCGTCGCATGAGCGCGCAGGCACCCGTCCTCGTCACGGGCGGGGCCGGCTTCATCGGCTGCAACATCGCCGATCGGCTGGCGGGGCAGGGCCATGCGGTGCTGGTCTACGACAACCTCTCCCGCAAGGGCGTCGAGCGCAATCTGCATTGGCTGCAGGAACGACATGGCCCGCTGATCACGCATATCGCGGGCGACGTGCGCGAAGCCGATGGCGTCGCACAGGCGGTGGCTGAGGCGAGTGCCGTGTTTCACATGGCGGCGCAGGTTGCGGTCACCACGAGCATGGCTGATCCTGTCGAGGATTTCGGCATCAACCTGGCCGGGACGTTCAACCTGCTGGAAGCGGTGCGCCGCCGCGCCGATCCGCCGCCGTTGATCTTTGCCTCGACCAACAAGGTCTATGGCGACCTTGCCGACATCGAGCTTGTGCTTGAAGAAGGCGGCTGGTTGCCGGCGGATGCCGTTGCCCGGCAGCGCGGCGTGGGTGAAAACCGGCCGCTCGACTTCCACACGCCCTATGGCTGCTCCAAGGGAGCGGCCGATCAATATGTGCTCGATTATGCCCGCAGCTTCGGATTGCGCGCGGCGGTCCTGAGGATGAGTTGCATCTATGGCCGCCGGCAGATGGGCACCGAGGATCAGGGCTGGGTCGCACACTTCCTGATCCGGGTTCTTGAGGGCAAGCCGGTCACATTGTTCGGTGATGGCCATCAGGTGCGCGATATCCTCGACGTCGAGGATGCCGTGGATTGCTATGTCGCCGCATGGGAAAAGATCGACAATATCGCGGGCCGGGCCTTCAACCTGGGCGGTGGCGCCGCCAATGCCGTAAGCCTGCGGCGGTTGCTTGCCCATATCGGCCAGATCACCGGCCGTGAGGTCCGGATCGAAAGCAGCGACTGGCGGCAGGGCGACCAGCGCTATTTCGTAGCCGACACCCGCGCGGTCGATCACGCCCTCGGTCTTGCCGCCAAGCGCAACTGGCGTGACGGGGTCGCCCGCCTCGCCGCATGGCTTGCCGAAGAGCGCTCGCCCGTCGTTCCCGGAGACGTGCCCGCCTTGGCGAGGGCTTCGTGACGGCAGGCCACCATCTATTCATGACGGCCGATGCGGTGGGCGGGGTGTGGACCTACGCTGCCGACCTCGCAGCGCGGCTCGTTGCCGGCGGCTGGCAAGTGACGATCGCGGTCCTGGGGCCAGCCGCCTCGGCGGATCAGCGGGCGCGTGCCGAGGCAACCGGCGTGACGCTGCTCGACACCGGCTTGATGCCGGAATGGCTTGCTGCCGACGAGCGAGAAGCGCGTGCAGCCGCTGATGCCGTAGCGGGGCTCGCTGCGCGCTGCCAGCCCGACGTCGTCCAGATCAACAACCCGTTCTGCGCAATTGCCGCGTTCGATGCGCCTGTGTTGAGCGTCGTCCACAGCTGCGTCGCCACCTGGTGGGATGCCGCCCGAGGCGGAGCATTGCCGCCGGATCTCGCATGGCGTGCCGAACTGACCGGTACCGGCCTTGCAGCCTCAGATCGGGTCGTCGCGCCCAGCGCAGCCTTCGGTCATGCCGTGGCTCAGCGTTACGCGCTGCGCAACGCGCCGGCGACGGTTCACAACGGCCGTGATCTCGCAGCGATTGTACGACGTCGGCGCGAGGATTTCGCTTTCACCGCGGGCCGATTGTGGGACGCCGGCAAGAATGTCGCATTGCTCGATGCGGTTGCGGCACAACTTGACATCCCGTTCGAGGCGGCTGGCGCCACCGTGGCGCCACATGGCGAGTTCGTCTCCCTCGACGCTCTCCGGCCGGTTGGGCAACTCGATGCGGCCGCGCTCGAGGCGCGGTTGGGCGCGCAACCGATTTTCGTATCGGCAGCGAGCTATGAGCCCTTCGGGCTTGCCGTGCTGGAGGCCGCTCACGCCGGATGCGCGTTGGTGCTCTCCGATATCCCGACATTCCGCGAATTGTGGGGCGGCGTGGCGCAGTTTGTGGATCAAGATGATGCTGCGGGTTTCGCAGCAGCCATCCGGGCGCTCGTTCGCGATCCCAATGCGCGAGATGCAGCCGGCGCGGCGGCGCGACTGCACGCCCGCCGGTACACGGCTACCAAAATGGCAGAAAAGATGATGATGCATTATATTGCGTTGCTCGAGGGGAACGCGGTTCCTGGGCGAGCGGCGGCATGAAGATCGCCTATTTCACGCATTCGCTGCGCTCCTGCTGGAATCACGGCAACGCTCACTTCCTGCGCGGGGTACTGCGCGAACTCGGTGACATGGGGCATGATGTTGCCGCTTACGAGCCGGAGGGCTCCTGGAGCCTTGCCAACCTGATCGCCGATCATGGTGAGGCCGGCAACGCGCCGTTCAGGGCCGCCTATCCCACGCTCGTTTCGAACAGCTACGCGCCTGGCTCTGACGTCGCAGCGCTGATCGGCGACGCCGATCTGGTCATCGTCCACGAGTGGAATGAGCCCGCGCTGGTCGCAGCGATCGGCGATGCACGGGCACAGGGCGGCCGCTTCACCTTGCTGTTTCACGACACGCACCATCGCGCCGTCAGCGATCCCAATGGCATCCGCGCATTCGATCTCGCGAATTATGACGGCGTGCTCGCCTTCGGCGAGGCCTTGTCCGACGTCTATCGGCGGTGGGGCTGGGGCGATCGGGTCTGGACCTGGCATGAAGCGGCCGACACGCGCCATTTCCATCCGCCGCAGACCGAGGAAGACCGGCAAGGTCTGGTCTGGATCGGCAACTGGGGCGACGGGGAACGCACCGAGGAACTGGAGCAATTTCTGTTCAGGCCGGCGCGTGAAGCGGCTCTGTCGCTGGATGTCTATGGCGTTCGCTACACGAACGAGGCGCTCGCCACACTCGGCCGCTATGGCGCGACCTACCACGGCTGGGCACCGAACGCAGCGGCACCGGCGCTGTTTGCGCGGCATCTTGCCACCGTCCACGTCCCCCGCCGCTACTATACCGAGATCCTGCCCGGTATTCCGACCATCCGCGTGTTCGAGGCGCTGGCGTGCGGCATCCCGCTGCTCTCGGCACCATGGGATGATGCCGAGGCGCTTTTCCGCCCGGGCAAAGATTTCCTTTTTGCACATAGCGAGGCGGAAATGACGACGCTGCTGCGCACGCTGGCGCATGAACCCGAGGTGCGGGCAGCGCTGGCGAAGAGTGGTCTCGAAACCATCCGCAGCCGACATAGCTGCGCGCATCGCGCAGCGGAATTGATGGGCGTCGTCGCCAGCCTTACGGCACCCGCGCGCACGTCTCCTCTCCACGAAAGGAGCCTCGTATGAAGATCGCGTTTTACGGATCGAGCCTGCTTTCGTCCTACTGGAATGGCGCCGCGACCTACTATCGCGGCATCCTGTGCGACCTCGCTTGGCGCGGCCACATCATCACCTTCTACGAGCCGGACGCGTTCGACCGGCAGCAGCATCGCGACATCGATCCGCCGGATTGGGCGCGATCGGTGGTCTATCCTGCGACTGAAGAAGGCCTGCGTTCGGTGCTCGCCGAGGCTGGAGACGCGGACATCGTCGTCAAGGCCAACGGCGTGGGCGTTTTCGACACTGAGTTGCTGGAAGGCATCATCGCCAACGCCGCGCCGCACGCGCTGCGCATCTTCTGGGATGTCGATGCCGCGGCCACGCTGGACGAGATGCGCGGCGATGCACAGCACCCCGTGCGCCGCGCACTTCCCGAACTCGATATGGTGCTGACTTATGGCGGCGGCCCGCCGGTGATCGACGCCTATCGGGGGTTCGGCGCAGCGGATTGCGTACCGATCTACAACGCGGTCGATCCGCGCACACATCATCCGGTGGAGAGCGATCCGCGCTTTTCGAGCGATCTCGCCTTCCTTGGCAATCGGCTGCCGGACCGCGAATCCCGTGTCGAGGAATTCTTCCTGAAGCCTGCCGCGATGCTGGCAGACCGGCAATTCCTGATCGGCGGCAACGGCTGGGAGAGCAAGGTGATGCCGGAGAATGTCCGTCATCTCGGCCATGTCTACACGAAGGAGCATAATGCCTTCAACGTGACGCCGTTGGCGGTGCTCAACGTCGCGCGGGACAGCATGGCGAATGTCGGCTTCTCGCCGGCCACGCGGGTGTTCGAGGCGGCCGGTGCCGGCGCCTGCCTGATCACCGATGAGTGGGAAGGCATCGAGCAATTCCTGAAGCCCGACGAAGAGGTTCTCGTCGCGCGGGACGGCCAGG
This sequence comes from Sphingomonas zeicaulis, assembly GCF_050433225.1. Taxonomy (NCBI): domain Bacteria; kingdom Pseudomonadati; phylum Pseudomonadota; class Alphaproteobacteria; order Sphingomonadales; family Sphingomonadaceae; genus Sphingomonas; species Sphingomonas zeicaulis. Next base: position 949,130 of record NZ_JBNPXQ010000001.1, read on the forward strand.
ACGTGGCCGATCTGCTGGCTTCGCTGACACCGCTCAAGGCCCGGATGATCGGCGAGGCAGCGCTTGCCCGTGTACGTGCCGACCACACCTACGTGCTGCGCGGAGAACAGGTCGAAGCGATATTCAACGCGCATCGCTCCCGCCTGATCGAGAAAGCGGCATGAGGCTGATCGTTCTCGGGCTCAGCCTGTCCTCGTCCTGGGGAAATGGTCATGCCACCACCTTTCGGGCGCTGCTCGCCGCCTTTGCGGCACGGGGGCACGACATTCTCTTTCTTGAGCGCGACGTGCCCTGGTATGCAAGCCAGCGCGATCTTGCCGAGCCCGGCTATTGCGATCTGCGCTTCTACGCGGATCTGGCCGGGCTCGACGCCTGGCGGGGCGAGATCGCGAGCGCCGATGCCGTGATCGTCGGTTCCTATGTGCCTGAGGGCGTCGAGGTTGGCGCGAGGGTTCAGACCTGGGCGACACGGCCTGTCGCCTTTTACGACATCGATACGCCCGTCACGCTGGCGAAGCTTGCGGCGGGCGACCATGAATATCTCTCGCCGGACCTGGTCCCGGGCTATGATACCTATCTCTCGTTCACCGGCGGCCCGACACTCGACCTGATCGAGGAGCGTTATGGCTCGCCGGCGGCACGGCCGCTCTACTGCTCGGTCGATCCCGCAGCCTATCGCCCTACCGGTGCGTCGAAGCGCTGGGACCTGAGCTATCTCGGCACCTACAGCCCCGATCGCCAGCCGACGCTGGAAAGACTGTTGCTCGCACCGGCGCGCGCCAACCCCGATCACCGGTTCGTGGTGGCGGGGCCGCAATATCCTGCCGATATCGACTGGCCGAGCAATGTCGAGCGGATCGAGCATCTGCCCCCGGCCGAGCACGCCGAATTCTACTCGGCGTCGCGTTACACCCTCAATGTCACTCGCGCCGACATGATTCGCGCCGGCTGGTCACCTTCGGTGCGGCTGTTCGAGGCCGCAGCATGTGGCACGCCGATCATCTCCGATCGTTGGGAAGGGCTTGGGACGCTGTTCGAGCCCGGGCGCGAAATCGTGCTGGCGGATGATGCGACCGCGGTGATGACGGCGCTGTCCGACGATGCAGCGGCAATGGGCGAAGCAGCGCGCGAGCGGGTGCTCGCCGCTCATACCGCAGGGCACCGCGCAGAAGAACTGGAGCGCCATCTCGATGCGGCGGTCGCGGCCAAGGCTGCCGTGCCCATGGTGGCTGCTGGTTAAAACAATGAAAAGGAAAGGATCGGTCATGGAAGACAGGCGCGTTGGCGTTACCGTGGTGGCGGGTGGAGCCGGGTTTATCGGTTCCCATCTGTGTCAGGCGCTGCTCGACAGGGGCGAGGAAGTGATCTGCATCGACAGTTTGCAGACCTCGCGGCCGGTTAACCTGGGGCTGCTGGAAGGGCAGCCTGGCTTTACCTTCATCAAGGCCGACATCATCGATCCCCTGCCCGAAGCGGTCGTCACGCGGATCGATGCAATCAGCCGGGTCTACAATCTCGCCTGCGCCGCGTCCCCGCCGCACTACCAGGCCGATCCCGAACATACGATGCTCACCAACGTCATGGGCACGGATCGTCTGCTGCGCCTGGCGGAAGCGGCGGGCGCGCGTTTCCTGCTGACCTCCACCAGTGAAGTCTATGGCGATCCTGAAGTGCATCCACAGCCCGAGGAATATCGGGGCTGGGTGAACTGCACGGGTCCGCGCGCCTGCTATGACGAAGGCAAGCGTGCCGCCGAGGCGATGGCATTTGATTTCGCGCGGCTCGGCCGGGCGGATGTGCGGATCGCGCGCATCTTCAATACCTATGGCCCGCAGATGCATCCGGACGATGGCCGCGTTGTTTCCAACCTGATCTGCCAAGCGCTCTCCGGCGAACCGATCACCGTTTATGGTGACGGCACGCAGACGCGCAGCTTCTGTTATGTCTCCGACCTCGTGGCAGGGCTGATGGCGTTGATGGAGACCGACGAATTGCCGCTGGCGCCGGTCAACCTGGGCAATCCCGAGGAATATAGCATCAACGAACTGGTCGACCAGGTCGTCGCGCTGACCGGCAGCACCGCGCCCGTGATCCGCCGCCCGCTGCCCATCGACGACCCGCGCCGCCGCCGGCCGGACATCAGCCGCGCACGCGCGCTGCTCGGGTGGGCACCGACCGTGCCGCTGGCGCAGGGGCTTGCCGCCACCGCACGCTGGTTCGCCGGCGAAATCGGGGCGGGCGCTGCCATCGGCAGTGCCGGGATGCGCTGTCAGATTGCTGCCGAATAGGCCGACGCTTCCAACTGTTCAGGCCGCCATGCCGGTGAGCGCGGGGCGCGCGCCAGCATGGTCTTCCAGCTAATGCTCACTATGGTAGCGGCATGGCCACCACCGATATCGCCACGCGCACCTACAACCATGGTTTCCGGCTCGACCCGATCGTTCGCAGTCTGCTGGACACCGATTTTTACAAGCTGTTGATGCTGCAGATGATCCGGCACGTCCGGCCATCTGCGCAGGTTACCTTTTCGCTGATCAACCGCACTCGTTCGGTCCGCCTCGCTGATATAATCGATGAAGATGAACTCAGGGCGCAGCTCGACCACGCCAGAACGCTGCGCTTCACCAAGAAGGAGTTGATCTGGCTCGCCGGCAACAGCTTCTATGGCAAACAGCAGATGTTCTCGCCCGAGTTTATCGCCTGGCTCGCCGATTTCCGCCTCTCCGAGTATGAATTGCGCGCCGTCGATGGTCAGTATGAACTGCGCTTCAGCGGTCCCTGGATCCAGACGACGATGTGGGAGATCCCGGCGCTCGCCATCATCAACGAACTGCGGTCGCGCGCTGCGATGCGCGAAAAGGGACGGTTCGCGCTCGATGTGCTGTATGCCCGAGCGAAAGCCAAGCTGTGGCAGAAGGTCGAACGGCTGCAGACGCTCCCCGATCTCATGCTGTCAGACTTCGGCACGCGGCGACGCCACGGTTTTCTCTGGCAGCGCTGGTGCGTCGAAGCGCTGAAGGAGGGGCTGGGAACGCGCTTCATCGGCACGTCGAACGTCTTGCTCGCAATGGATGCGGATCTGGAGGCCATCGGCACCAACGCGCACGAACTGCCGATGGTCGAGGCGGCGCTGGCGGAGGATGACGCGGCGCTCGCCGGCGCGCCCTACCGCGTACTGGAACAGTGGCAGGCGCACTATGGCGGCAACCTGCTGATCGCCCTGCCGGATGCCTTCGGCACGGCGGCTTTCCTCCGCGGCGCGCCGGATTGGGTCGCGGATTGGACCGGCTTCCGTCCGGACAGCGCGCCGCCGATCGCGGCGGGCGAGCAGATCATTCGATGGTGGCAGGAGAGGGGGCGGGATCCGCGGACCAAATTGCTGATCTTCTCGGACGGTATGGACGTGAATTCGATCGAGGCTGTCTACCGGCACTTCGACGGGCGGGTGCGGATGAGCTTCGGCTGGGGCACGAACCTGACCAACGACTTCACAGGCTGCGATCCCGATGATGGCGCCGGGCTGCAGCCGATCTCGCTGGTGTGCAAGGTCACGGAGGTGGAGGGGCAGGCAGCCGTCAAGCTGTCCGACAATCCGGCAAAGGCCAGCGGCGACCCTTCCGAAGTCGCACGTTACATCCGCGTGTTCGGTCAGGACGGTCGTGCCCGGCAGGACGTGTTCGTTTAGCTGCCCAAGCTGCGCGTTCCAAGCGGCATGTGCAATATATTACATCTTCGGCGATAGCCGCCGCTGGGCGATAAGTGTCGCGGCGATCACCACCGCTGCGATGCTTCCGATCGCGGCGGCCGCCCGGCGCTGCCGCACGGGTCTTGGCGCCCGCAAGCCACCCTCCGCTCGCCCCCCGTCTCCCGGCGGGGAAAACAGATTGCCAGACGAAACCGGCGCAGGATCCGCTGACGCGAAATAGCGTCCGAACATGCCGCTCACCATCCGCGCAGTGAGCGTCGGGGATACCAGATGCGCCACGCGCGCGGCCCATGTCGGGGTGCCGAGGATGACGGTGTCGCGCGGATGATCGGCAAGCGACACGACGGCCGCCGCGACGCGACGCGGATCAAGGATCGGCGGTGGCGCGGTGAGACGCTTGCCCGTGTAGTTGCCGGCATGGCCGATGGCCGGCGTATCGACGAAGGAGGGATAGACATCGCAGATGTGGATGTCGGGGTGATCCGCCATCTCGCCGCGAAGAGCTTCGGAAAAGCCCCGCAGGCCGAATTTGCTGGCGCTGTAGGCCGCCGCGAAAGGCGCACCTGAAAAGCCGACCAGCGAGATCATGTTGACGAAGGTGCCTCGGCCCTGTGCGATGAAGACCGGCAGCACGGCATGGGCATCGTTCATATGCCCGATCAGGTTGGAGCGGATCACGCGCTCATGCGCGTCGATTGGAACCTCGACGAATTTCCCTACGGCGCCGATGCCGACATTGCTGAACCAGAAGTCGATGCGGCCGTCTCCAAAATCGCGGGCCGCAATCGCCAGAGCGTGCACAGCATCGGCGTCGCCCACCTCCGTTGGGACGACGAGCACCCGGGCACCGAGGTCACGACAACGCTGCGCGACGATGTTCAACGCATCTTCGTCGCGTGCAGCGAGCACCAGCGACGCTCCGGTTGTGGCGAACCCTTCGGCGGTTGCCTGGCCGATCCCGCTGGATGCGCCGCTGATTACTACGGTCCGCGCAGCGCTCGCCTTACTCTTCCCGCCGATGGTCATGCGGTCGCTCCGCCTGCCGCAGGTTTCGAAGGGCGCACTGGGAATGTCTTGCCGGTGGTGCGGTCGAGACCGCGGGCGACGACGATGTCGATCAGCGTTACGCCGGCGACAAACGCCAGCGCGCCCCACACTGCGCGGTTGCGCGATCGCGTCGTTGCCGCTGCGGCCAGCGTGCCGAGATCCAGCGCATCCCCGGCAACCCGGCCCCAAACGCCGCTGGCATTTGCGGGGGCGGCGAGGAGCCCGACGCCTGCGACAATCTCACGCGCGCCGAACCCGCGGATCAGATTTTCGTGGCCTTCGACCTCAAGCGTGCGGGCAATGCGACGCGTCGCAAACAGCTCCGCTACACCGAGCGCGATGGAGAAAATGCCAAGACCGAACCCCAGCGTCTTGTAGATCATAATATCTCCTCTTTGAGCGGCTTACGTCTTCCGGCTCCGGTGACGACGAATGTCTTGGCATCCATAACGGTGAAACGCGGGTCGCACTGCCATGACTTAGACGGGAAACGGCGGGTCCAACACGCTGTTCCGCTCCCGCCAAGGAAGATGAGGATGGATTAAACCATGTTATGAGGACGATATTTTCGCGGTGCATATTGTCAGTACCTTCCGCTTCAGCCCCGAACCGGCGCCAAAGACCAATGAACCGCCTGAAGATATCTCTCCTCGGGGCTATTTTGCGCAGGACGATAAACGGTCAGCCCGGCCTTCGTTATCGGCTTCCAAGGCAGCGCTTGCAAGATGGCGGCCATGTCCTCGCACCCTTTGCGCCAGCGTGCCGCTGCCGATGCGGCCGAATAGTCGAAAGCCTTGCCGCTCACTTCGCGTTGCTGGTCGGCATAATCGAGGTGGACGAGGGTAACCTGGTCACTCGCGCCATGCCGTGCGCGCTCATCGAAGATCGCTTGCCATGAAGCGATCGCGCGCCGGCTTTGCGTGGCGAAGATCAGATCCTGCGTCCGGGCGACGGTTGCCCCGAGTGTCGTCGGCCGCGACGCAGACAAGGGAAGCAGATCGATGGCGATGCACAGTAGCGGCCGGTCGTGTCTGTCGCTGAGGACCACATCGAGAGGAAGATTGACCGATATTCCCGCGTCACCCACGAGGCGCCCTTCGATGTCCACCGGCTCAAACGCGGGCAACAATGCACTGCTGGCACGGAGATGCTCGGTCGTGACGACGCGGTTCTTCGTATCGAACGCGATGTCTTCGCCACTCTCGACATCGACGGCGGTAACCGAGAAGCGCGGAGGCGCATCGTTGAGCAGATCGAAATCGACCAAGCTTTCCAATGTTTGCGCCAGCGGCTTCGCATCATAGAGGCTCGATGGCTTGGTGCTGCCGAGCGGGTTCCACCAGGGGCCGAACATGTGGCGGGGCACGAACAGGCCGGGGCGGCCGCCGGCCAGTGTCATCACAGCAGCAGCGGTGCGTCGTGTCTCATCCAGCGGTGTCCATATCGCGTCGGCCTGTGGCGCATGATTGCCATCCACGCCCCAAAACGTGCGCAGCTTCGACAGCCGCTGCCCGGGCTGATTGCCGCAGATGATGGCGCCGTTGATTGCGCCGGCAGATGCCCCGGCTACCCAATCCGGCTCGACGCCATGTTCCTGCAGGGCCTGATAGGCACCGGCTTGATAGGCGCCCAAAGCGTTGCCACCGCTCAGAACGAGAGCGATGTCATAGTCGCGATCAGTCATGTCGGCTCCATCGATGCGGCGGAGCTTCCTGAACCCAGGGTATGCGTGCGCGTTCCCTCGGCGCCCCGCAGTGGCCCGCGTCTGTCCGGCCATGCAGAGTTGTCGCCCGAAGCCCCAGTGTGCAACGGGCGCCCAGGTGTCATCTTCTGAGGGGACAGGACCGTCGTTTGATCAAAGCGTAGTCACGCGATCGCGGGTTCTCGGACGTAGCGCTCGATTTCCTCGCGATAGCGATCCGAGAGCATCATTTGTTCGCTTTCCGGAACTTTCTCGATGAGGTGGAGAAACCAGCTGCTTTCTTCCTGATACATATGGTGCGTAACCGCGCCGCGGATATGCTCGAGCTTCTCGAAATAATCGTCGGTGAGCGGTTCGAGACGTTCGAGCAATGCCATTTGTACCTTCGCTGCGGCCTGCTCCTCATAGGCGAGGCCGGCATGTGCCTTCTCGCCGTTGTCAGCGAGAGCCGGGTAAAGCACCGTCTCCTCCGCGTTGGAATGGCCGGTGAGGATAAGGGCGAGGCGCTTCTGCGCTGTACGCTGCGCAGTTGCGTCTCGTGCGCCTTTCACGTCCGCGAAGGCGCTTTCGATTCGATCATGATGGTCCAGCACCTGGCTTAGCCAATCCCCGGAACGCGCGAGGCTGCGCGCGTGCGCCCGGGTTTCCATCCGCTTTTCATCGCTTTCCGGAGGCGTAACCGCTGCGACGATCTTGTCGAAGAAGGACATGAGGAACTCCATTGTCTTGCGGGACCGGCGCGGCGCGTGATGCTCATCAATCCGGTCCATGGCTGGTGGTACGTCGATGTAGAACGGTACAGGATGCCAATGGATGCTTTTGCGGCACCGCTTCGGCGACGCTTTCATCGATTTCTAACCCTTGTTAGATCTTCTGCACCCGCAAACTAACCATGGCCGGTCGGTGCGCTATTCGGTAGACATGCAACATCCGCCCAACGCTGGATCATTCCGCGTTGCAGGCTTCCAGCAGTTCCAGCGTACGAACAAGAACCAGATCCCGGTCTTCTGGACCGAGCTGTCGGATCAGCCGCCCATTTTTTTGATTGAAACCGTAAGTAGCGATGTCGGCGGTGAAGCCGCGGCCGGGTGTGATCGCCACTGCCGCAGGCCCCGCGTCGAGCCGCACCACGTGTGCCGATCGCGCGGCAAGCCGCAAGCGCGCACGCATCAACAGTATTTCGGCTGGCATGGGCAGGGTGCCGAACCGATCCACGATCTCGTCCTCGAATGCGTCAAGCTCCGCCTCGTGCGCGACCCGGGCAAGCCGTACATAGAGGCCTAGCCGAACATCGGGTTCGGGTATCCACGTCGGCGGCAGCATCCCGGCTGCCCCGATGCGCAACTCGGGCTCGTCAGGCAGGGGTGGTTCGCCGCGCGCCTCGCGCAACGCTGCGGCGAACAGGTGCTGATAGAGATCGACCCCGATCAGCTTCGTGTGGCCGGCCTGCGCTTCACCCATCAAGTCGCCGGCTCCGCGTTGATCCAGATCCTGCTGACTGATCTGGAAGCCGGCACCAAGCTGGTCGAACGTGGCGAGCGTGCGCAATCGCTTCAGTGTGCGGTCAGCGATTTTCGCTTCGGCATCTGTCACCAGCATCACCTGGCCGCGCCGAACGCCCCGGCCGACGCGGCCGCGAAGCTGGTGAAGCTGCGCCAGACCGAAGCGATCGGCACGCCAGACCAGCATCGTGTTCGCGCGCGGCACGTCGAGCCCCGCTTCGATGATGTTGGTGGCCAGCAGGATGTCGCCGGTACCTCGCGCGAAATCGACCATAACCCGGTCGATATCGGCTGCAGCCATCTTGCCATGTGCTTCGACGATGCCAAGTTCGGGTACGGCGCGTTCGAGCTTTGTGCGAACGTTCGCCATGTCGTCGATGCGGGGCACGACGACGAAGCTCTGGCCGCCGCGCTGCTTCTCCCGGAGCAGCGCAGTGCGGACGCGATGAGGATCGAACGGCTCCAGCCGCGTACGGATCGGCTGCCGCCTTGCAGGCGCCGTGGCGATCACAGAAATGTCGCGCACGCCAACCATCGCCATCTGCAGCGTCCTGGGGATCGGCGTTGCGCTCATCGTCAGCAGATGGCGGGCACCGTCCCCCCGGAGCCTTTCCTTGTCGGCCGCGCCGAACCGCTGCTCCTCGTCGATGATGACGAGGCCGAGCTTAGCATAGCTGATGGCTTTTCCCATGATCGCGCCGGTGCCGATCACGATGCGCACCGATCCATCGGCCAGCCCCGCCTTCACCCGCTTCCGGTCCGCGGCGGACGAGAGGCGGGACAAGCCGTCGACGCCGATACCGCTGGCTTCGAAGCGCTGGCGGAAGGTTTCGATATGCTGACGGACGAGCACTGTGGTGGGGGCAGCGACGGCGACCTGATAGCCTGAAAAGGCCGCGATTGCTGCCGCACGTAGCGCCACTTCGGTCTTGCCGTAGCCGACATCGCCGACGATGAGCCGGTCCATCGGCTGGCCCGAGGCAAGATCGTCTCGCACGGCAGCGATCGCGCGCGCCTGGTCTGCGGTTTCGTTGAACGCGAAGCTGCCGACGACCCGTTCGTACTGCGCCTCGTCGGGCTCCATAACCGGGGCGGCGATGGCTCGGCGCGCAGCGGCCAGTTCCGTGAGCTTCGTTGCGGTACTCGCGATTGCGGCCATGATCGTGTCGCGCCGCTGCGGCCAGCTTGCACCGTCAAGGCGATCGAGGGTCACGGCGTCACGGTCCGCACCATAGCGCCAGATCCGACCGGCCTCCGTGATCGGCACCAGCCGCCGCGCGTCACCGGCAAATTCCAGGACGATCGTCTCGGTGTCCTGTTCGGCAGGCACGGCATCCGCCAGCCCCGTCACCACGGCAACCCCATGATCCTCGTGGATGACGGTGTCTCCTGCGCGGATATCGCCCGCGGCTGCCGCGAGCGGATCGATCCCGCCGCGCAGGGGCCGGTCGAGGATCGCGCGGCTGCCAAGCAGGTCACCCGCGGCAAGAACGAGCCGGGTGTCGTCGACGAATCCACGGTCGGCAGGCATGATCAGCGCTGCAGCACGATCTCCTGGCAGGGCCGCTACTTCTGCTAAGGCTGCGACGTCTTCGATAGCGACGCGCAAACGGCGGCGCAGACGGGGCTTGACGAAGCGCAAGTCGCGTTCGCCCCCGACGATGATCAGCCGGCGACCTTCCGCCAGCAGTGGCTTTGCAAAACGGGCCAGCTCGTCCAGCGGTCGGCGACGTTCGACGAAGCGCGGCAGGGCAGTAGCGCCGCCATCGGTGAAATGATGAATGCGCCACGCGGAGAGCGCGGCTTGCCACGCTTTGTCATCGACAAGGTCCGACGTACCGGTTCGTCGTTTCAGCGTGTCGCGTGCGAGCGCCTGGAATCTCAGGCGCTGATGCTCGGCCTGTGCGCCATAGCCGATCAGGCCGGGCTGCAGGTGCGCGAGAATGGATGTGCCGGTCGCCGCCACTGGCGGCTCGGTCGCGCGCCCGACTTCGATGCGCTCGCACGCGTCCGTCGTTCGTTGGGTTAGGGGATCGAAGAAGCGGATCGCCGCTATCCGGTCTTCGACGATTTCGATGCGGACAGGCAAGCCGGCATCCGCGGGAAAAATATCGATGACATCGCCGTGAAAGGCGATCTCGCCGGGTTCATCTACGCGATCGTCCTCTACATAGCCGATATCGAGGAGCGAGGCGCGTAAAGCCTCCGCATCGATCGGATCATCCGTGGCGAGCATCGGTGGCGCCGCATCGAACGCCTCCGGAGCCGGGTAAAGCCGGGCGGCCGCCTCGCCGCTCATGATGCAGGCGTAATGCGCATCCGTGGCGACAACTCGACGCAGGCGACGCAGCGCCGCGACGCGCCGGCCGCTGTTCGCCGGTGAAGCAAGCGCTTCATCGCCAGGAAGTGCGTCGCTGGACGGCAGGAAGATGATCGCCGCGTCGCCCGCTATGGCGCTAGCGGCAAAGGCCAATGACTCAGCCTGCTGTTCATCATCCGCCAGATACAGCACGTTGCTATCGGCACGGGCCTCAACGATCCGGATTGCCACAAGCGCGATGTTCGGGGCTGCGGCCAGCCGCGCGCGGGATGATTCAGTCAAGCGGACCTCGATAACCGGATGGCTGGTGCGCATGCGAAGGAGTGCGCAGGTGAATCGAATACGGGGAAGAACGTCATTGAAGCCGAACGCGCGACATCGACGGGGGTGGCGTCGCGCCGGCCTTTTTTTGGCCGTGTGGCGCCTCGCGCGCAAATGTCGGGAGAATGGGCAATACCTATAACATTTATTGAAGCATGAATCAGTGGGGGGATGTTTTCCCTTCTCCGGTTGCGGCCCGCGTTGGACCGTTTCCGGGAGACCGCATGAACGTTCCGAAGCACCTACCCGCACTGAACTTATGGCTGGAACGTCTGCTGATGCGGTCACCGTTGACTGAAGAGGAGCAAAGCGCGATTCGTGGCTTGCCATGCGAGATCGCGGAAGTCGGGGCGCACCGCGACTTCATCCGTCTCGGCGAGACGCGCAACCATGTCTGCCTGATCGCCGAAGGCCTGGTCGGAAGATTTGCGCAAACGCTCGATGGCGGTCGGCAGATTTTCGCGCTGCACATTCCAGGTGACGTGGCCGACATTTATTCGCTGCTCGTTCCGAACGTCGGTGCTGGCCTGCAGGCGCTTTCGCATGCGATGATCGTCATCATCCCGCACCGCGCGCTTTGGGCTCTGATCGCCAGATATCCAAGAGTCGGGTACGCCCTTTGGCGCGATTGCATTGTCGATGCGTCGATCCTGTCGACCTGGGTTCTCAATCTCGGATGTAGGACGGGCGGCGCCCGTCTCGCGCATCTGCTGTGTGAGCTGGCCGTCCGCTATGCGCTCATCGGACAAGCACGCGGCATGCGGTATGACATGCTGGCAACTCAGCATCATCTCGCCGAATGCACCGGCATGACGTCGGTGCACCTCAACCGCATGATGATGGACTTGCGGAGTCGCGAGCTTGTCCGCACCCAGTCGAGAGGTGTGGAAATACTCGACTGGGAGGGTCTCGTCGATGCCGCAGGGTTCGACCCCCACTATCTCCACCTTTCCCCCGCTGCTGCGGAACGTGCGCAACGTGCGCTTCGCGTCATATGATGGCCAGGGGGGGCAGGCGCGCCTCACATGTTGGGAAGACGGTGCTGTGAGCGATTCTGCCGTAAAGACCGGTGCGACGCCCTTCGGCGGCTCAATGTTGTAACGGAAAGCCGCATCCGCGCAGTGCAATTGCATCGCTTGATCGCGATGCGAGGGCGGATCATCTGCTAAAATCGCCGCGATTAACATTTTATGGCATCCTCGATTGACGTCCCTCCTACTGCCGATCCGGGCGGCGAACAGGGAGTACAGTTCCATGTCTCATCGCCTTCTTGCGATTGTCCCCGCCGGGCGCGGAGAGCATCGGCCGTTGACGGGGAATGCGGCGCGGCTGCGCCAACACGCTTTCCTGGCGCGGATGGGTGAACAGCCGTCCACCGTGCACCTGATTATCGAGGGCTGGGCCTGTCGATATCATCTGCTGCATGACGGGCGTCGACAAATCATCGATTTGCTGCTGCCGGGAGATCTTTGCGACATCGACTGGTTGAACGAGCGCAGCGCGGACTATCCTGCCGTTGCTATGACGCCGCTCGCCACGATCGCGCTCGATCGCCGCGAGATCGAGGCGGCAAGCGCGAGCAGCGCCGAAGTCGCGCAGTGCCTGCAAGCTGACATGTTCGAGAAGCTCCATCGGCGCGGCAGTTGGATCGCAATGCTGGGTCGCAAGACCGCGATCGAGAGGCTCGCCTATCTGCTGGCCGAGATCTTCGCGCGTTTGCGCCGAGTGGGTTTGACACGCGACGACATCTGCGATTTTCCCCTGACGCAGAATGACCTGGCCGATCTAGCAGGCCTGACGCCGGTTCACGTGAATCGCGTGCTCCAGGAAATGCGGCAGCGCGGTTTGATCGAGTTGCACCATCGCAGCCTACGACTTCCCGATTTCGACCGACTGGCGGGTCTTGGATTGTTCGAGTTCGGTGCATCCAACGAGTTCCCGATCAGCCGCTTGATCCAGCTTAGAGAAGACGCGTCTTCACCCGCGCGTACTGGCACTTTTTGATGCTTTAGATGGTGTCTAACGCATGTGATGGATGGCGCAGGCGGAGGTGTTATCCTCGCGGCATCAGGAGGCGATCGCCATGAGGGTCGAGTATCATGACTATTGTCGGCAGAGGGCCGAAACCGAGATTCAGCGCGCGCGTGAAGCGACCAGCGAGGCTGCTTCGAAAATCCACTATCAACTGGCTGGATTCTATCTGGACCGTGCGTGCCGCACAGCGGATGACCGAAGACTTTCAGAATAAACCGAGACCGGCAGGCTTGGTTTTGCACTTGCCGATGGGATAAGGCGCGGCGCGGAGACGTCGCCGCGCCATCCACCGAAATGATCGGTCTCAGCGCTCGTCGGAAAGCGCGATATCGCTGGAGAAGACGGTGGGAGGAAGAACGCCCTCTTCGTCACGGGTGAAAATGATGCCATCACTCCCCGTGTCGTCACCATCGCCGTCGCCGTCGCCGTCGCTATCATCGTCAGGATCGCGCTCGCCTTCGGCCTGACTGGGCATTGCCGGGATCTGCTCGTCGCCACCGGCGCCAGAGCGCTGGGCGGATTGTTCGGCACGCGCAACCTCGCTGTTGAGGGCTTCCGAACCTGGCGCGTTATCCTGCGCCTTGCGCGACAGCGGGCTATTCGGATGATGGCGTTCGGCCATGGTCGTCTCCTAAGGTGCGTAAGTCTTCGCCATACCGTTTGCCGGTCGACTATCTATTTGCGAGCGGGATTCGCGGTCGACCGGTGATGCCCGCAGCGCATCAATTCCGGAACAGCGGCAATGGCATCTTCAGCACGATGCACGAACTTTCATAGCTCGCAAACGCGCGATCCCGATCGATCTGTTCCTGCGACAGGCTCGGTCTGGCAGACGGCTCGCTCGGAGGGCCGATAGGCAAGAATTGGTCGTTTTCCTCGGACGATTTAGACATGATGAATCCTCTTCATGCCCGACAGTAATGAGCAGAGCTGTCGGCGCTCTATCTCTCGTTAGGATTGGCGTCGTATTCTCCTGCAGAGGCTTTATGTTGATGAATTCGGTGCGTTGGCTCGGCTGCCAAGGAGGGGAAGTTCAGCGGTGCGCGATCAGTTGTGCCACAGCATCAACTATGCTGGTCATCTGACAAGGCTTCTCGAGGCGGCGTATCGTGCGGTACACCTCCGGTATGGACCATCCGTCATATCCGGTAACGAGGAGGCAGGGCACGTCATGCTCTGCCAACCGATCGATGAGAGGATAGGACGGGATGCCCCGCAGATTTATGTCGAGCACCGCTCCGTCGATGGCTCCGGCCAGCGCGAGCGCCAGCCCTGGCTCAAGCTGGCCGACAGGGCCGACGACGACGGCGCCTTCGCCGCGAAGTGCGGCCTGGATATCGGACGCAAGGTAATATTCGTCTTCGACCACAAGAATGCGCTTGCCCGCCAACTTACCGATCATGTTCCGCATCCCTTGAGGAAGAGTCGGCATCGACAGGATCGGTGTGCAGCGGCACTGTGAGGGTGCAGCATATGCCACCGCCGCGAAACTCGAGCCTGGTGTCTGCATTCAGGCGGTAAGGCAGCGCTTCCTCGATCAATTCGGTGCCGAATCCGCGTCGCGTGGGCTTGAGGGGAACGGCAGGCACGTCTTTTTCGGTCCAGGTGAGATGCAATTGTGCGGTGCCGTCAGGGGCCGGGCCGACGCTCCACCGGATGTCGAGGCTGGCACTGGCGGTTCGAAAGGCTCCATATTTTATTGCATTGGTTGTGAGCTCATGGATCGCCAGTCCCAGCGCCTCGGCGGTTGCGGGGTCAAGCGCGACTTCCGGACCTTCGATCGTCGGTTCCGGTCCATGCGTCACTCCGAGACTCAGCAGCTCTTCGCGGATCAGGTTTTCCAGATTGACGCGCCCATTCGGACTTTGCGTCATAACGACTTGGGTGCGCGCGAGGCTGTCCAAACGGCCCTTGAAATGATCAGCGACATTGTCGAGGTCGCCGCCCGACTGCACGGTGCGTGCAAAAAGTGAGCGCACGACGGCAAGCATGTTGCGCACGCGATGCTGCAGTTCGCCGAGCAGCATGTGCAGCCGTTTTTCGCTCGCCCGCAGCGCCTGCTGCGATTGCTTGAGCGCATCGATGTCGCTCAGCGCAGATACCGCGCCGGTTATGGTGCCATCGGCATCGCGGATGGGCACCGACGACACCGTTATCCAGGTCTTTCGGCCAGCCCCGTCGTCGTAGAGGAACTCCATTCCAGGTATGGTGCTGATCCCACGAAGGGCACGTGCGCCGGGATAATCATCCGCGGGCACGACGGAGCCATCGGGATAGACCGCGTGCCAGCGCCAACCGAGATCCGGATCTCGCGACGGCATGCGTCGGCTGGGTATCAGGCGCTGCGCGTCGGCATTTGCGTAGATCAGCGCTCCCGATGTGTCCACCATCGCGATGCCGACCGGCGCGGCTTCGACGATCGCGGTGAGCCTGGCCTCGCTCTGGCGCAGGGCGGCTTGAGCCCCGTGACGCGCGACCGCCGCCCAGAGCCGCTCCGCCACCTCTTCGATCACGGCGACTTCGGGGTATGACCATAGTCTATCGCGCGTTTGCACGACACACAGCACAGCGTGCAAACGGCCTGCCTTGAGCAACGGCACGTCGACCCAGGCCGTTACCTTCTGGGCCGAGAATATCTCGCGTTCGTGCTCGGCCGGCACGACGTCGCGGGCGACGTCATTGACGATCCAGGTGGAGCCGTCCGCAAGGCGGTCGAAGGTGGAACGAAATGTCTCGTAGGGGTATTGCCCGCTCAAACTCGGCAGACCTGGCAGGGCATAATCGTTCGAGACGACACCGAAGGCGCCAGCCGGATCGATCTCGACATAATAAACGCGGTCCGCGCTGAGCCACTGGCCCAGCCGTGCGCATGCTATATTCCGAATAACATCCGCATCCTCGATCGCGCGCAGCGCGTCGCTCAACGAGAGAAGGAAACCTCGTCGCTCTTCGCTCTCGCCGAGCGCCTGGCGCGCGAGCACATCGCGGGTGGTTTCGGTGATCGTTCCGAAGAAGCCTGTGATAGCGCCGGCTTCGTCACGCAAGGGCGTCCATTCGAGGGTGAAAAAGCCCCGGCTGTCATCCTCTGATCCGGTCGGTCGACGCCCCGCCAGGGTAAGGGGCAGATCGACGAAGCATTGCGGCTTGCCGGCGAGAGTTTTGTCCAGCAAAGGTCCGATCTCGTCCCAGATTTCAGCGAACAGCTGCGCCGAAGGCTGGCCAAGCGCATCCGGGTGCTTGCTGCCGAGGACAGGAAGATATGCGTCGTTGTAGATCGCAATCAGTTCCCGGCCCGCGCCAATGAAGGCGCCGCGGGGCATCGCCAGCATCAGATCGACCGCGGTCTTCAGGCTTTGCGGCCATCGCGCGATCGGACCGAGCGGCGTCCTGTCCCAGCGATGTGACCGGATGCGGGCGGCCATTTCTCCCGCGTCCTGCGGCCAGTCAGATGATGGGTGATGTTTCAAATCTGTTCTCGCAGCTCGCGGCGACCCCGCGCACTTCTAGAGGAGCCGGCGCGGTTCGTCAGCCATCAAGCAAAAGCGACCTTTCAATTTCAACATGGCCAGCAGGCAGATCGCAGTCGACTTTCCGCGCCATCTCCGGCGCTTCACCAGCGCGAATTCGATCGCGCCGCCTTCGCTGCGCTGACTGATCAGCAGTCGGGCGAAGCCCGCCGCGCGCTCGTATTTCGACAGAGGTCGTCCACTCGGTCGCCGGTCACGGCAGATGCTACACCCGCCCCGGCATTCGATTGTCGGCAGGTGGACAAGGGCGCAGCAACGCGGACCCGGGCTGCTGCGCCCATGGCAAAAGACCAGCCCGCGGCGCTCTGGCGGATGGGTGAGGCTTGCCCTATGCGAACCTTTCAATCGGTTTCGCGCGTGAGGACGCTAATGGCACTGGTGAAGAAATCCTCTTTGGGAAAGCCCGGCGTTCGCGATGCCATATATGAGGAAGCCGTTCCTGCCGCCCGGCAGCCGAACGCTGTCTCGCAGGCGCAACGGCAGAAAGGGGGGGCGTCTGCCACCGATCGCATCGACGCAGCGATGCAGGAGCTGGAGAGCGGCCTCGCCCAGGCATCGGCGTCATCGACCGAACTGCAACGTGCGATGGAGCAGATTTCAAGCGGTGCGGAGCAAGCTGCGGGTGCAGCGCAGGAATCGCTCGGCCTGATCGGCGTACTCGGCAGCGGGTTCGCCGATGCGCAGGCGCGGGCCGACTCGTCGCTTCGGCAGGTCGAGGCAATGGAAACGGCTTTCGGGGAGACCAGCGCGCAGATCGAAGTATCGGTCGCGGCCATCGAACTCAATGCACGACGACAGCTCGGTTCGGTAGAGATCATCGACTCGCTCGAAATCGCCGCTTCTGGGATCGGTGAGATCGGCCGCACGGTTGCCGACCTTTCCGATCAGACGGGGCTGCTTGCGCTCAACGCGACGATCGAAGCCGCTCGCGCCGGGGAGGATGGGAGAGGCTTTGCGGTCGTTGCGGACGAGGTCCGTGCGCTTGCGGAAAGTTCCGAGGCGCGGGCGGGCGAGATGGAGCGACTTGCCGGTGACATCACCGCGAAAATCGGCGCGATCGCGGGGCGGGTTCGTGCCGCCGCCGAAACTGCGACCGGGGAAGCGCAGTCGGGACGCGAGGTGGTCGATCGCCTGGTTTCGGCGCGCGCGGAACTGGCGCGGATCGCGACGGGTGCGCAGGATATTCTGCTGGCTACTACCGAGTCGGTGCGGGCCGCTCGCGAGGCCGAACGTGGCGCTGAACAGGTCGCCAGCGCGGCCGAGGAACAATCGGCCGCGGCGGCCGAGGCGCATCAGGCAATCGCGCAACAGAGCATTTCGCTTGAGGAGAGCCAGCAGACCGCCGAGGCATTGAGCGCCTCTGCAGGCAAGCTGGAACCGGGCGGGGCGGCCGCCACGAGCGAAATAGTCGCAGCCGCAGCCGAACAATTGTCAGCCACGGTGCAGGAACTGTCCGGTGCCGCGAGCGAGATTCTCGTCGCGGTCGAGCAAATCGGCCGCGTCGCGCAAATCCAGGCCGCGGCGACGCATCAGGCCAATGCCGCCATGATGCAGATCGAGAACGCCGCGCAGGGCACGTTTACGGCCGCCCAAATCGCATCCGATCGCGTGGGCGCCGTCGTCGCGTCGATCGAGGAAGGGCGCACCATCGTCACGGCGCTGACCAAGGGTGTCGGCGCGACGCTCGACGATACCAGAGACGTCCTCGACCTGCTCGCAAGGCTCGGCGATACGGCGCGGCGCATCGAGAAGATCACCGATCGACTCGCCCTCGATGCGGTGCAGACCAATATGCTTGCGGTCAGCGGTTCGGTCGAGGCGACGCGGGCCGGTGATGCCGGCCGGGGCTTTGGCGTCGTATCCGGCGACATCCGGAAGCTTGCGCATGAAGCCGCCGGTAATGCCGAGCGAGCGAAGGATGTCGTTCGTGCCATTCAGGATCAGCTTGCGAGCATCCGCCGCGATCTCGACCAGATCGTTAGTACCGCCGAATTCGAAATCGGGCGCAACCAGGTCGTGGCTACGCGGTTTCAGGCGATTGGCGCTGACCTGGCAGCGATGCGCGCTGCCAATATCGCAATCTGCGATGGCGCAGGCGCGATCCTGCGATCCGTGGAGGAAGTGAAGCGCGGAACGGAGCAGATCGCCAGCGCTGCAGATCAGGCATCAACCGCAGCGCGCGAAGCGGCGGCCGCGGCGCGCGAACAGGCTCACGGAGCCGAAAGCCTGGCTGCTGCGATCGAGGATATTGCGTCGCTTGCCGGCGCGCTGACGGCCGGAGAGGGCTGAGCATCGTGGCACGGCGCCCCGCCACGACCGGCGGTGCAGACATGACGATCCGCGCCGCGGGCCAAACCCTTGCTCTGCCGGCAAGCAGCGTGCGGGAAGTGACACGGCTGCCGCGCCTGACCCGCGTGCCGCAGGCGCCCCCCGCCCTGATGGGGCTGGCCAGCCTGCGCGGTGACGTCGTGCCGGTGATCTCGTTGTCATCGCTTTTGGGTAAAGCCCCGGGAACGCCGACGCGGGTGGTGGTGATCGAACGTGACGATCCGATTGGTCTGGCTGTCGATGCGGTAGAGAAGGTGGGCGAGGTGGGCCGCCTTGGTACACAAACGCTCGATCTCGACCCGTTGTTGGGCAGCGTCTTCGCCGGTTCGCAGCGTGCTGTCACGCGCGGTTGGGCACGGGTGCGCGGTGCCGCCGCGGCAGCGAGCAGGTCGACCGCGGTTCCACTTCTCGCGTTTCTTGCCGGCGTCCAGGATTTCGCGCTGCCGTTGCGCGACGTTGAAGAGGTTCTGCCCGTTCCGGACCGGATCTCCGCGCTGCCGGATGCCGATCGGGCAGTGCTCGGCACGGCCACGCTGCGCGATACGTTGCTGCCCTTGTTATCCGCCAGCGCGCTGCTCGGGTTCGGCACAAGTCACCTTGCGCGCCGCAGCCGGGTCATCGTGCTGCGGATCGGCCGGCATCGCATCGGGCTGATGGCGGATGCGGTGCATGGCACGCTCCATGTCGAGCCGGACAATATCGACCCGGTGCCGCAGGTGCTCGCACGTGGATCCGCAGAGGCGCGCATCCAGGCGATTTGCCGTCTGGATCATGGCCGTCGGCTGGTGTCGGTTCTCGCGACCGAACATCTTCTCCGCGACGATCTGACGACGCGGCTGTTGCAGGGGCGGGGCGGGGAGCACGCCGCGGAGGAGAGAATGTCCGAAGAAGCCAGTGCGCCGATCCTGCTCTTCAGGATCGGCGACGCGTCGTATGGGCTGCCGCTTGAAGCGGTCGAGGAGGTGGCCCGGCTACCCGACCGGCTCACCCGGCTGCCCAGGGCGCCGGCATTCGTCGAGGGCGTCATGAACGTGCGCGGCATGGTCGTTCCGGTGATCGACCAGGCGCGGCGGTTCGCCGGCGTGCCAGCGGCAGGCGCACGGCGGCGGGTAATCGTGGTTGCCATCGGTGAGATGCGCGTCGGCTTCCTTGTCGACGGAGTGGACGAGATCCTCCGCGTTCCATCTACGGCGATCCAGCCGACGCCGAACCTGGGTGCCGATGACGCGCAGGTTTTCGATCGTGTCGCGAGCCTGGACGGATCCGAGCAGGTGGTGCTGATCGTTTCGCCGCGTGATCTGCTCGATCTCGCCGAGCGCGACCTGATCGCCGCGCTGGCAAGGGAACCGGCGGCCGCGTCGTGACAAAGTTGCTGATCGTCGATGATTCGCCGCTGATGCGGCGACTGCTGACCACGATCTTCGAGGCTGCAGGCGATTTTGAGATCGAGGTTGCGCGCGGTGGCGAGGAGGCGATTTCGAAGCTCGACAGTTGGCAGCCGGACGTGATTACGCTCGACATCCAGATGCCTGGTATGGACGGGCTGACGTGCCTGGACCGCATCATGCTTGAACGACCATGCCCGGTGGTGATGCTGTCGTCGCTAACGCGGGAGGGCGCAGAAGAGACACTTGAAGCGATGGCGCTTGGGGCGGTCGACTTCGTCGCGAAGCCCCGCGGTGCGATTTCGCTCGAGATTGAGGCTATCGCGCCACACCTCATCGAGACCGTGCGAACCGCGGCGCGATCGCGGGTGTCGCGGGCGTCGAGGCTGGCGGAGCGCATCCGAATGCGCATGGCGAATGCGCTGGCTGCGCCACGCAAGCGGGCATCGACGTCTCATCCCCGGCTCGCGACCGACGCGCTGGTGGTCGTCGGAACGTCCACGGGCGGCCCGCCTGCGCTCGACGCATTGCTGGCGCCGATGCCGGCCGATTTTCCTTGTCCGATCGTCATCGCCCAGCACATGCCGGCAAGCTTCACCGGACCGCTCGCGCGCCGGCTCGATCGGCTCTGTGCGCTCGATGTCGTGGAAGTCGACCGTCCGACGCCGCTTCTTCCGGGCCACGCCTATGTTGCCCGCGGCGACGCCGACATGATCGTGTCGCGGCGCGGCGGGATGCTCACTGCGCTGCCGGCGCCTGCCGGGGATCATCCATGGCATCCCAGTGTTGACCGGCTTGTTGCAAGCGCGTTGCAGCAGGTCGCACCCGAAAACTTGATTGGAGTGTTGATGACCGGCATGGGCACGGACGGAGCGGCGAGGATGGCGGAATTGCGGACGCTTGGCGGCCACGTTATCGCGGAGTCGGCTGAGACCGCCGTCGTCTGGGGCATGCCCGGCGCCTTGGTCGCTGCCGGCGGTGCCAGCCAGATCCTCCCCCTTGAGGATATCGCCAGAGCGCTCCTGGCGCGGCTCGCGTGACGCCTGAGGGGGCGCGTGCGCCCTGCATCAGCCTGTCGCCCGATGACTTCAAGCGGGTTACGGAACTCATCTATCGCTGGACGGGTATGACCTTCGGCGAGAACAAGCGCTATTTCGTCGAGCGTCGCGTTTTCGAACGGCTGCGCAGAGCGGGCACGGATAATGTTGGCATCTGGCTTGCCACGCTTGCGAGCCACGCTGCCGAGCGCGAGGCCTTGATCAACAGCTTCACGATCAACGAAACCTACTTCTTCCGCGAGGAACATCAACTCGCCGCGCTGGGGCGTGACCTGCTGCCAGCGATCGCTTGCAAGCGGCGGCCCGGCGATCTCATCCGGATCTGGTCCATGCCCTGCTCGACCGGTGAGGAAGCCTATTCGATCGCGATCTGGCTGCTCGAACATTGGCCGCTGGTCGACGCCTATAATATCGAGATCGTCGGATCGGACATCGACACCGCAGCAATCGCGGCGGCAAAAAAGGGCCAGTATGCGGCGCGGGCACTGTCACGGCTGCCTGCCGCCATGGTCGAGCGTTATTTCGAGGCGGAACATGGCCACCGCCGCAAAATCATCGACGACCTGCGCGAGTCGGTCCACTTCCTTTCTGCAAACCTGATCGATCCGGCATCGATGCGCAGCCAAGGTCAGTTCGACGTCATATTGTGCCGCAATCTATTGATCTATTTCGACGAGGCATCGCGGCTGATCGCCGCGGCCAATCTCTTCGACAGCCTCAAGCCGGGCGGCTTTCTTTGTCTCGGGCACAGCGAATCCATGGCGCGGATCGGCGATCGCTTCGAGATGGTTCGCCTTGAGGATGCAATCGTCTATCGTCGGCCGTGATGGACGAGCTGCTCGAGCAATTTCTGGTCGAAGGTCGGGAACTCGCCATGGAAGCCGAGGCCGCGCTGGCGCTGCTCGCCGTCGAACCAACCGATCAGGCGGCGCTGGATCGCGCCTTCCGCGCCTTTCACACGCTCAAGGGCTCCGTCGCCATTTTCGACATGGCGCCCGCCGAACGGCTGCTCCACGTAGCGGAAGACAGCCTCGCCGCAGCCCGCGGGGGTACACATCCGCTGGAAGGTGGGCAAATCCGGGTACTGCTCGCCTGCATCGATCAGGCGCAGCGCTGGATCGACGAGATGGAGACCGGCATCGGGTTGGGAGCGGGAGCCGCCGATCTCACCGACGCGCTGATAGAGAGGCTGGTTTCCCGCCCGTTCCCGGCAACCGAAACGGCCGTTGTGCCGCCGGCGCCAGCGCCGGCGCCGGCGCCCGAGCCCGAGCCCGAGCCTTGGCTTGACGCGCTGCGCGACCGTGAGCGGGAGGCGTTGGACTCGACGGACAAGAGCTTGATCGCGTTTCGCTACGTGCCGGATGAGGACTGCTTCTTCAGAGGTGAAGATCCGCTTGCCGCCGTTGCCGCAATCCCCGGACTGGTCCGGCTGGACGTTCAGCCCGCCGGCGTCTGGCCCCCGCTTGCCGATTGGCTTCCATTCCGCTGCACGGCCGTGCTGGAAGGATTGATCGACGCATCGCTTGATACCGTGCGTGCGGCGTTTCGCCTGATGCCAGACCAGGTCGAACTGTCGACGATAGCGCCATCTGCGCGTGGCGTGGCAGATGAAACCGCAGCTTCGTCTGCCCAGGCCGATCAAACCCTGCGTGTTGCGGCCGATCGAATCGATGCAATCGCCAATGGCATTGGTGAATTGCTGGTGGCGACCAATGCCTTGTCGCACGGCGCCATGCGCGCGGAGGCGATCGATCCGGCGCTCGGCGCGGCGATCCGCGCCACCCAGGCGGACATCGAGCGCGTCGCGGCCGACCTGCACCGGAATCTTTCGTCCATGCGCAGGGTGCCCCTTGCCGCGAGCCTCCAGCGACTGCCGCGGCTGGTGCGGGAAATAGCCGAAACCCTTGGCAAGCAGGTGCGCTTCGAGATGAGCGGCCAAACCATGGAGGTCGACAAGCAGGTCGCCGACGCGTTGTTCGAACCGCTTCTCCATCTTGTCCGTAACGCACTGGACCACGGCATCGAACCGCCCGCTGCCCGCAGTTCCGCAGGCAAGCCGCCCGAAGGCACGTTGCGGCTCGTCGTGTGGCGCGAGGGCGAGGATGTCGTCATTTCACTTGCCGACGATGGCGCCGGGATCGATCCGGCACACATCCGCGCGATCGCGGCCGAGCGCGGCTTACTCTCGCCGGTCGCAGCGGCGGAACTCGACGATCAGCAGGCCATCCGACTGATCTTCACTCCGGGTTTCTCGACGGCGGCGCGCGTTACCGACCTGTCCGGTCGTGGCGTCGGAATGGATGTGGTAAAGACGGCTATCGGGCGGCTTCGCGGTCGTATCGATGTCGAAGCCCGTCCCGGCGAGGGGACCCAGTTCCGCTTGCGTCTCCCCCTCAATGCGATCACCACCCGGCTGCTCGTGGTGCACGTGGGCGAGGATCGCTTCGGTGTTCCGCTCGACCAGATCGTCGAGACGGTGGCCATTCCCGAGGATCGCATCGTGCCGTTGGGGGCGGGCGAAGCCTGCGTCGTGCGCGACCGCACCGTGCCGGTGCTGCATCTCGGTACGCTGCTCGGCATGCCCGCGGAGCGAACGCAGATCGCGCGCCTCGTCGTTACCGAGGCGCGAAGCACGCCGGTGGCCATCCGTATCGACGCTTTCGGCGACCGGTTCGACGGGCTTGTGCGGGAACGGCGCGGACTGCTCGCCAACGTCCCCGGAATCGCCGGTACGACCCTTCTTGGCGATGGCGGCGTGCTGCTCGTGCTCAATCTGGAGGAGCTTGTGGGATGAGCGTGCGTGTGGTGAGCGGCATCATCTATCTGGAAGGCATTTGCGCGGTTGAGGATGCTGAACCGCTGCTCGTCGCACTGCTCGACGGTTGCGTCCAGGTCGATATCAGCAGCGCGGTCCGATTGCACATGGCCATCGCACAGCTTCTGGTGGCACAGCGACCCACTGTCATCGGAACCCCGGCGGACGCTTTCCTTGCGCGCCACATCATGCCGCTGATCGCGAATGCTGATGGTGCGAAACAGTTTCGCGCCGCCGTTGATCCGCTTTAAGGGAATCGTTGAGCATCGCGCTATGCGCGACGCGGATGGAGTTGAAGATGCCGGTTACCGTTCTGATCGTGGATGACAGTAAGCTTGCGCGGATCGTCGCTGGCAAGGCGCTCGCCGAGCTGCAGCCGGACTGGAGCAAGGTAGAGGCGGGAGGCGCCGAACAGGCGATGGAGATCGTTGCCGCGCAGCAGGTCGACGTGGCGCTGATCGACTTCAACATGGCCGGCAAGGATGGGCTTGAACTCGCCGCCGATCTCCACGCCCTGAAACCCGGACTGCCGATGGCCATCGTCACCGCCAACATTCAGGACGAAGTAATCGCGCGCGCCCGCGCTGTGGGCGCGACTTTTGTTGCCAAGCCGGTTACGATCGACAGTCTGCAGAGCTTCATCTCGGGGGCTGCGTTGCGGTTGCGGTCACGGCTGTGAAGGTGGGCTCGATCACGCTCGCCGAACTCGAGCGCGACGCTCTGACCGAGATCGTCAACATCGGCGTCAGCCGTGCAGCATCCAGCCTGCGCAAGATGATCGACGATCAGGTGCTGCTGTCGGTGCCATCGATCGAGGTGGTGAGCCAGCGTCGCGCCGCGCGACTGATCAGCGAGCGGGAAGCCGCCGAACTCGTCGCCGTGCGTCAGGATTTCAACGGCCCCTTCTCGGGCAGAGCGTTGTTGATCTTCCCCGAGGCGAACAGCCTAGAACTGGTTCGCGCCGTAACGGGAGGCGAACTGGGCGCGCAGGACGTGCTTGAGATGGAGCATGAGGCGCTCGCCGAAACCGGCAACATCATCCTCAATTCCTGCCTAGCGACCATGGCGAACATGCTCAAGCGCTCGCTGACGATGACGATACCTGAGGTGCTTCGAGGCGACGGCGCGCGGCTTTTCGAGGTCGACGAAACCAGCGCAACCGATGGACTGGTGCTGTTCCTCTATATCGACTTCGCCGTGCGCCGGCATGACATTCGCGGCTATATCGCGATGGTCATGGACCTGCCGTCGCTGGCAGTGTTGAAGGAATTGCTGGAGGAATTTATCGCGAGCGTAATTGGCGATGGCGAGTGACGGCCCCGGCCGGCGCGAGGATCGCGCCGATCCGCAACTCGGCGCGATCCTCGCAGCGGCGGGGGCAAGCGGTACCTGGGATTGGGATCTTGTGCCCGATCGTCTTCATGTCGATGAGCGCTTCGCGGATCTTTACGCATTCGACATAGACCGGGATGGCGCCGGCCCGGACGGACTGCCGGGTTCCGCCTTTTATTCGGCGATCCATCCCGACGACAGGGCACGCATCCGGATTGCCGTTGCCGGCATCCGCAACGGTGCGGACCTGTTCTCGAAAGAGTTCCGGATCGTCCGGCCTGATGGCGCCTTGATCTGGGTTCATGGCCGCGGGCAGACGCAGCGCGACGCGCTGGAACGGCCCATTCGGTTCACCGGCATCCTGATCGATGTCACCGAGCGCAAGCGCACCGAAGAACGGCTACGCATTGCGCAGAGTGCCGGCGGTGTGGGTACGTTCGAATATAGCGACGGTTTCGCGACCGCGACGGTCTCGGACGAGTTTTGCCGGTTGCTCGGACTTCATCCGGCAAGCGTGTTACCTATTTCCACGATCAACGGTGTCGTGCTCGAAGGCCCGGGCGCGCTCATCCCGGAAGCCGACCAGCACGGCGTGGCGCCTGAAACGCTTGACGGTGAGTTCGGCATTTGTCGGCCGAGCGACGAAACAAATCGTTGGATCGCGCGGCGGGGGGAGATCGTCCGCGATGGCGAGGGCAGCGGTTATCGCTTGATCGGGGTCATCTATGACATCACCGCGGCGAAGGCCCAGGAAGCGGCGCTTCGCACGCTCAACGACACGCTGGAAGCGCGGGTGGAGGAGGCGATCGCCGAACGGCATGAGGCCGAGGAGGCGTTGCGTCAGGCACAAAAGATGGAGGCGGTCGGCCATCTGACGGGCGGCATCGCCCATGACTTCAACAATCTGCTGACCATCATTATCGGCAATATCGACACGGCGCTACGCCGGCTCGATCTCAACGAAGATCCCCGCGCACGACGGTCTCTCGACAACGCGCTCAAGGGCGCCGAGCGCGCGGCATCGCTGACCCAGCGTCTGCTCGCATTTTCGCGACGGCAACCGCTCGATCCCAAACCGGTTGACGTGGGCCGGCTGTTCGCGGGCATGACCGACCTGCTCACTCGCTCGATTTCCGAAGCGATTGCGATCCATGTCAGCGCTCCAGCGGACATCTGGACGGTTGAAGCCGATCCCCACCAGCTCGAGAACGCGATCCTCAATCTCGCGGTCAACGCGCGCGATGCGATGACGGGCAGCGGTTCTCTCACCATCTTAGCGCGCAATCAGCGCCTCGGCACCGCGCCGCGCGGTGCCGACAATGATTTCGTTCCAGGTGATTATGTGGCGATTGCCGTGACGGATACGGGGACCGGCATTCCGGATGAGATCGCAGCGCGTGTGTTCGATCCCTTTTTTACCACCAAGGACGTGGGCAAGGGAACCGGCCTGGGGCTTTCGATGGTCTATGGCTATGTCAAACAGTCTGGCGGGCAGGTGATCATTGCCTCGACCGCGGGCGAAGGGACGACCGTCACGCTCTATCTCCCGCGCATGCACCGGGCAGCGGATGCACCGACCGAGCTTGCGGGCACCATGATACAGCGCAGTAGCGGCACTGAAACCGTGCTCGTCGTCGAGGACGATGACAATGTGCGCGCCTATACCGTCGATGTGCTGCGTGAATTGGGCTATCGCGTGATCGAAGCCCACGATGGGGAGGCTGCGATGCGTCTCCTCGACCGTCAGGACCAGAATGTCCATCTGCTGCTGACAGATGTCGTCATGCCGAAAATGTCAGGCGCCGAACTCGCCGAGGCGGCGCGCCACCGCCAACCCGAACTGCGCGTGCTCTACACGTCCGGATACACCCGGGATGCAATTATGCGCGACGGGCGGCTGGCACCCGGCGTGGACCTGCTGGCGAAGCCCTTTACCTTCGCCGCACTCGCCGAACGCGTCCGAGATTTGCTCGATCGTCGATAGGGGGGCGCCCTCACTCGGCACGATCGGCGCGGCCGATGTGTGCGTAGTTCGCGAGCGGCGGTCAAACGCGCAAGCCATCGACCCGCGGGCAACGAGTCGAAACCGTTTCAAGGACATGTAAGGACCGATCGGCGTGCCGGCGCGTTCGGACGGCATGGCCGGAGACTATCATGGCAAGCCCGTTCGTCCGCAAGCTTGAATATGGCGCAGCGCTCACGGCGCAGGATTGCCTTACGCTTGAGTCGGCTTCTCATGGATCGCGAAAGGTCGCCGGGCGAACGACCCTGATCTCGGAGGGGGATGAGCCGCGCAACGTTCATCTCATCAAGGAGGGGTTTGCCTGCCGGTACAAGCTGCTGCCGAACGGCAAGCGGCAGATCATGGCCTTCTTCGTGCCTGGCGACATCTGCGACCTGCACGTCCACATTCTCGGGCAGATGGATCATTCGATCGGGACCTTGATCGAGTCCGACGTAGTCGACCTCTCCCCCGAGACGATCGCGGCCTTGGCAGCCAATCCACGGATCAATCGTGCCTTGTGGTGGTCGACGCTGGTCGATGAGGGCACGTTGCGCGAGTGGCTCGTCGGCATGGGCCAACGCCCCACGGATCAGCAGACCGCACATCTCTTCTGTGAGTTGCTCGCACGACTGCAGGCGATCGGCAGGGCCATGGATAACAGTTTCGACATGCCGTTCACGCAGGAGGAACTCGCAGATGCCCTGGGCGTGACGATCGTTCATGCCAACCGGACGTTGATGGCTCTCCGCGGGCACGACCTGATCCGCATCGAGGGTCGCAGGCTGATCGTTGCCGACCCCGAGCGCCTTCGGCAATTCTGTGACTTCGATGCGAATTATCTCCATCTGGCCGACCGTCAGCACGGCCTGGATCGGAGGGTCGGCGGGGGGATTTCAGTCTAGAATGGCCTCGCCAAATCCCGACACGGGCGCAATCCTCGCCCGTGACGCTTTTCGGCGCCGGCGGGGGGGCAGGCGCGACGCGCGCCGCGAGAGCAGGGCGCTCGACGACCTTATCGGACGCATCAACCGCAATCCTGGGAGCGCCCTTCAGGCGTTGACCGAAACCGTGGTCGCTCTTACCGGGGCGGGGTCGGCCGGGGTCAGCATCCTGCAGGGAGATCGCTTCGTCTGGCCCGCGATCGCCGGCCATTGGGCGAAATATGTCGGCGGCGGCATGCCGGTCGATGCCTCCCCCTGCGGGGTAGTGATCGAGCGCAGCGAGGCAATGCTCTTCACCGATCCGCAACGGCTGTTCCCCAACGCTTCGGGAGAGCCCATGATCCATGAACTGCTTCTGATACCGATGGTGGGGGGAGGTCGTCCTTTCGGCACCTTATGGGCGCTGTCCCATGATGAGTATCGCTTCAACAACGAGGATGGGCGCATACTCGAACGCCTGGGGCTGCTTGCCGCTGCGCTTGCCCGAGCCGGCCAGCCGGCTCCGGGCGATGCCGAGGAGGGCGATGAGCGCATCCAGCCGGCGCTGAAGATCATCAAGCTCATCGTCCGCCGCCTTGCCGAGCGTGCGGCCGACGGCGCCGCGCGGGAAGTCGCCGCAGAACTGGGGTCAAGGATCGGCGCCTATGCGGACGTCATTCTGGCATATGGGCCCGATGGGCCTGCCGACCTTTGGTTGCTTCTGGCCGAAAATCTGCGATCGATGGGCGAACGCGAAGGCGGCCGGATCAAGTTCGTCGGACCAGCCGTCTCATTATCCACAGCGACAGCGGCTCCAATCAGTCTCGCCATTCACGAGCTTCTCGACAACGCCTTTCGTCATGGGGCGCTCAAAGCGGATGATGGCCGCGTTCTCGTGGAATGGGGTGTCTTCAAACGCGAGGGCAGTGCCTGGCTCAGCTTCCGATGGTCGGAAAACCGACCCACGTCGGTCCTTGAAGCCGCGACATCCGAAGGTTTCGGGTTCGACTTTCTGCTGCATATGCTGCCGCGCTTGGTCGGCGGCAGCACGTGGCTCTCAGCGCGCCCGCCCGGTCTGTTGTTCGAACTGGAGATGCCGCTGTGACGCCCGAGCAGCGCATGGCGGTGACAAGTGCCGCGGCGGAACCCTTGGCATGACGGTGGGTTCGATCAAGATGTGGAAGCGCGGCCAATGGCGATGAAGTCAGATCCGACACCTTATTGCGGTTCTGCGCCGCTGCCTGCAGAACTGATCACGCGCTGGAATCTCGATCCGGTCCTGCTCATCGGGCTTGTCGCCGCGGCAATACTGATCAGGCGCTTGCCGGGCAAAACAGAGAGGGCGGCTGCCATGATCGCCCTTGCTCTCTGTGCCCTGTCATTCGTGTCACCGCTCTGCGCGATGACCTCGGCCCTGTTTTCGGCGCGCGTCGCCCATCATCTCATCCTGATCACCGTCGTGGCCCCGATGCTCGCCGGCGCGGTTCGACCGGCCGGCTCGCTGGCTGGCTGGACTTTTGCTCATGCGTTGATCCTTTGGGGCTGGCACGCGCCAGCCTTTTATGGCGCTGCACTGTCGAACGACATTCTGTTTTGGCTGATGCAAGCATCGTTGCTCGGCAGCGCGATCGGTTTCTGGGCAGGCCTCCGGCGAGCCACCCCGCCGGCAGCGATCATCGCACTGGCGGCGACGATGGCCCAGATGGGACTGCTTGGCGCGCTGATCACGTTCGCCGCCGCACCGCTTTACGCGCCGCATTGGCTGACGACCGCCGCCTGGGGCCTGTCGCCGCTCGACGATCAACGCCTCGCCGGCCTTCTCATGTGGATCCCTGGATCGCTCGCCTATCTTGGCGCGCTGCTGACGGTCGCATGGCGCCTGCTTGGCCGCCTCCCTGATCATCAGACGACGCCGTCAGCACGCGGCATAGCACTGGCAGCCGGGGAACACCGCCACTGAGCGGACGTTGCTACCGGTACCTATCAGGAGAGAATGTCGTGAACCGAACCAAATTGGCGCTGGCGATCCTGCTTGCCGGCACGACCATCAGCGCGTGTAGTGAAAGCGCCGAACGCAGCGCCGAAAACGCCGCCGCTTCTGCAGAAGCAACCGCCGACCGAGCCGGCGATCGCATCGAGAATGCTGCAGACGCTGCAGCGGCTGGCCTCAAGCCGACACCGTCCGCGCAAGACTTCGTGAACACCGCGGCAAGGAGCGATGCGTTCGAGATCGCCGCGGCGCGCCTCGCGGCCAAAAACGCGGCGTCCGCCGAGGTGAAGGCGTTCGCCGCGCAGATGATCAAGGCTCACACGGACTCGACCGCGAAGATCAAAACCGCAGCGGCAGGCGCGACCCCGGCCGTGACGCCGGATGCGACGCTGACAGCCGAACAGAACGAGGATCTGGCGGAATTGGGACGCCTGACCGGCGCCGAGTTCGATGAGGAGTATGTCGATGGTCAGGTCGATGCGCATGAGGATGCGCTTGCCTTGATGCAGTCCTATGCCGCATCGGGCACGGCCGCCCCGCTCAAGACCGCAGCGGGCGAGATTGCGCCCGTTGTCGAAGGTCATCTCAAGATGGCGCGTGATCTCGAGGCGAAAACGGACCGCTGAACAGTCTTCGCGCAGGCCTCCGCGAGGAGGCCAACGGGCGGCGGTGACAACCAGTCACCGCCGCCCGCTCTGTATCGGGATCAGGCTGGAAGATCGGCGGTGATCGGCTCATGGATGGGGCAGCCGTTGAGACGACCGCGCAGTCCGGCCGAGTCTTGATAGGCCTGGCGGCGCGCGCGCATCAGGCCGCCAAGCGGCCGATGTGCTACGATGCCGTGCCAGGGGCTGAATGACGTCTGGTCGTCGAGCTTTCGCGAGCGATCCCAGGTCCAGGTTGGTTGGGTCGCGATACGGATCACCGCCACGGCGACATAGGGGTTATCGTCCTCCGGCCAGGGGACCGAGGCGTCCTCGATCGGATTCGCCTCCAGATCGCGGCAAAGCTGCACGCGCAGTTCCCATTCGCCGTCCGCCCTGGAAAGCACGCTGGCGATCTCCTCGCGCAGTGCGTCTTCGCGTCCGTCGATGTTGATCTCCGCGCCTTCCAGTGCCTTGAAATTGGGCGACAGGGGAGCAAGACCGATCTTGGCGACGTAATCGCCATAGCGGATCGGCACCTGGCTGAAATAGCGCTCACCCACGGGGTGGCTGTTGTGATAGCCGCCAAGTTGCTTCAGCAGCGCGCTTTCGCCACCCACCGCCTCGAGCCGCTTCTCCATCGTCCGGAACGCGGCGGAAATGACCTTCTGCGTCGGGCCGATCTTGTCCGTTGTTGCTGCAAGCATTTTGAGGTTGCCAAGAAACGCCTTGGGGCCGGGCGCCGGGAAGGCAACGCCATTGGCAAGCACGAAGTCCGGGGTGCGGTCACTCTCGGTACCGGGCATCCGTTCGCCATCGACATCCAGTACCTTGATCGCGATGCCGCGCTGGAGCGAGATGGAATCGGGTAATGGATCGCCGGCAATGGTCGAAATGCGCAGCAACGCCCGATAGGTACGCGGTTCGGCGAAAAGACCTTGTGCATATTCGAGCGGCAGCCCGGACAGCACACGCAGCTCGCCTTCGAGCAGCGCATGGCTTTTGGCGTGCACCGCGCGGAAGCCATGGCCATAGTCACGATGATCTAGCGGAACGCCTTGAT
Source organism: Sphingomonas zeicaulis (assembly GCF_050433225.1). Taxonomy (NCBI): domain Bacteria; kingdom Pseudomonadati; phylum Pseudomonadota; class Alphaproteobacteria; order Sphingomonadales; family Sphingomonadaceae; genus Sphingomonas; species Sphingomonas zeicaulis. The sequence goes on from NZ_JBNPXQ010000001.1 coordinate 980,829, forward strand.
CAATTCGGCCTGCGTCTCGGCCTCGTCGGGGTCGATCCTCTCGAGATCGGGACGTTAGAGGACTGGCATGCGGCAATATCCGGCTTTCTTGGCAATTGCGGTCAGCGATCTGCTTTTTCCGGCTCTGCCGTACCAGGTTTAGCCATCTTGCGATGCTGTGCTGCGAGAAGGCTTGCAGGCGTGACGTTGGCGATCGTCTTCTGTGCCCAATTCTTCCAGCCCGAGACGATATGCGCCTCGCCCTTCATCAGCGCATCCCATCCATCCTTAGCGACCTTTCCGGCATCGTCCTTTTCCTGCGATCCGACTTGCGTATCGAGCAGATCGGCGCGATCGAAGAATTCGGTCTCGGTCGGCCCCGGCATCAAGGTGGTGATGGTGACGTGGCTGTCCTTCAACTCGTTGCGCAGCGCATCGGTGAAGTTGTCGACGAACGCTTTGGTGCCATTGTAAACGGCATTGAAGGTGCCCGGTATGTAACCGGCGATCGATCCGGTCACGAGCACGCGCCCGGCATCGCGCGCAACCATCTGCGTCAGCACCTTCTGCAGCAGATAGAGGGTGCCGGTGATGTTGGTATCGACGACGAGTCGCCAATCTTTCACCGTCTGATCGAGAAAAGCATGGCCGAGGCCGCGGCCGGCGTTGGCGAACAGCAGGTCCACCGGCCGACCCGCTGCCGCGGCAAGCAGGCGATCGACACCGTCGATCGTCGAAAGATCCGCTTCGATCGCATCCACGCTGACACCCGACGCGCGGATATCGGCGGCGGCATCCTCGATCAGCGGCTCGTCCGCCACGATCAGCAGGTCATATCCGTTCACCGCGGCGACGTGCGCCAACTCGAAGCCGATGCCGGTCGAGGCGCCGGTCACAATGGCAAAGCCCTTGGCCATGTTTATCTCCTTGATTCGAACGTCACGCGAGGCCGGGCTTGAGTACGACCTTGGTCACCTCGTTCTGATTGTCGTGGAACATGCGGTACCCCTCCGGCGCCTGCTCGAGCGGCAGCCGGTGGCTGATCAGGAAGGTCGTATCGATCTTGTCTTCCATGATCGCGTTCAGCAGCGCCGGCATATAGTGCTGGACATGGGTCTGGCCGGTTTTGAGCGTCAGCCCCTTTTCCATGAAAGCGCCCAAGGGGAATTTGTCGACGATGCCGCCGTAGACCGCGGGCATCGACACGCGTCCGCCCTTGCGGCAGGCAACGATCGCCTGGCGGATCGAATGGATGCGATCCGTGCCAAGGAAGGTCGATGCCTTGATCTGGTCCACGACATTGTCGACGAAGAAGCCGTGCGCCTCGAGCCCGACGGCGTCGATCACCGCGTCGGGCCCGATCCCGCCGGTCATCTCCATCAGTGCTTCATAGGTCTGCGTCTCCTCGAAATTGATCGTGAGCGCGCCGAACTTCCTTGCAAGCTCAAGCCGCCGAGGGAAATGATCGATCGCGATCACCCGCTCGGCACCCATAAGGAAGGCGGACTGCACCGCGAACAATCCAACCGGTCCGCATCCCCACACAGCCACGGTATCACCGGGCTCGATCTGCGCGTTCTCCGCCGCCATCCAGCCGGTGGGCAGGATGTCGGAGAGGAACAGCACCTTGTCATCGTCCACGCCGTCCGGAACGATGATCGGGCCGACGTCCGAGAAGGGCACGCGGACATATTCGGCCTGCCCGCCGGCATAGCCGCCGGTCAGATGGCTGTAGCCGAACAGGCCCGACATCGGCTGGCCGTACAGCTCCAAGCCGATGTCCTGGTTGTCCGCGGGATTTCCATTGTCGCAAGCCGAATATTGATGTTTCGAACAATGGAAGCATGAACCGCAGGAAATGGTGAAGGGTACCACGACGCGCTGCCCTTTTTTCAGGGTTGAGCTGGCGCCGGTCTCGACAACCTCGCCCATGAACTCATGGCCGAGGATGTCGCCCTTCTGCATCGTCGGAATATAGCCATCGTAGAGATGGAGGTCCGAACCGCAGATCGCGGTCGATGTGATGCGGATGATTGCATCGCGTGGGTTGAGAATCTCCGGATCGTCGACCGTGTCGACGCGAACGTCATGCTTGCCGTGCCAGGTCAGGGCGCGCATCAGGCAGCCTCCTCTTCGCGTTGCTTGGCGGTTCGCGCAGCGGTCGCGATCTCGCCGGTTTCCATCAGTTGCTTGAAGCGACGCAGGTCGCGCCGGGCCTGGATCGCCGGTTCGCGCTGGAACAGCTTGGCAATCACCTTGCCAACGATGCCCGCGGGCGGATCATAGACGATCGTGGCGGTAACGAACGTGCCGCGTCCGCCCGGCGCGTCACGGAAATCGATGCGACCGCTGTTGGGCACGTCCGCCCCCTCGGCCGACGTCCAGGCGATCATCTCGCCCTCGATCTCCTCAGTGATGACCGCGTCCCACTCGACGGTGCGGCCCGCCGGCGCCTTCACGACCCAGTGCGACCGAGTGGCATCGATCGGTTCGACGCTGACTACATTGTCCATGAAGCTGGGCAGCTGGCTGAAATCACGCCAATAGGCGAACAGCTCGGCGCGCGGACGGTTGATGGTTACGGTCCTGCCGACCAGCGTGTTGCCATTTAACTCGACCAACTCGTCCGTAGCGCGATCGACCTTGCCGCTGGACTTGGATGTCGACAGAGGCGCGTCGTCCGCGACGCGAATATTATCTTCGCTCATGGGCTCTCTCGCTCGTTGGAGGTCATCCACTGAACAGCCCGGCGTCATCGACGTTCCGCAAACGAGGAAATTGTTCACCTTATCAAAACTAACATTTGATAATATTTACCCCCGCGGGCGATCGTCTGGCTAGTTTTTCCGGGACGGAGTAGCTGAAATTCGGTGGAAGGTGCCCCTGTCGGGTCTCGATATCGATCCGATATCGCTTCATCTTGCTCGTGTCGTGCACCCGAATTGGCCCGTGAGACGTTCAAACAGCGCTCAGCGAAGAGGGAAATTCATGGCCGAGGAAAACGAGACGGTCCATTCCGATGCGCCCGCGGGCGGATGGGGCTCGCTGAGCGGCATTTCCAAAACCTTCGCGCATGAACTCAGCACCCCCGCTGCGCTCAACACCTTGCGGCGCCAGAACAAGGTCAAGGGTTTCATGTGCGTCTCGTGCGCCTGGACCAAGCCCGCCCAGCCGCATCCGTTCGAGTTTTGCGAGAATGGCGCAAAAGCGACCTTGTGGGAACTGACGAGCCGCCGCTGCACGCCGGAGTTTTTTGCCGAGCACAGTGTTAAGGCGTTGCGCAACTGGAGCGATCATGACCTCGAGCAGGCGGGGCGGCTTACCCATCCGCTGCGCTACGATGCTGCCAGCGACCGCTATGTCGAATGTAGCTGGGAAGAGGCGTTCGCTGCGATCGGGCAGGAACTCAAGGCTATCGATCCCGAAAGCGCCATCTTCTATGTCTCCGGGCGGGCGAGCCTTGAAACCTCCTATCTCTATGCCTTGTTTGCACGGCTGTATGGGCACAACAACCTGCCCGACAGTTCCAACATGTGCCACGAAACCACTTCCGTCGCGCTCAAGGCGACGATCGGCGCACCTGTCGGCACCTGCAAGCTGGCCGATTTTGACCAGTGCGATGCGATCTTCTTCTTCGGCCAGAACACCGGATCGAACAGCCCGCGCTTTCTGCACCCGCTGCAGGAAGCGGTGAAGCGCGGGACGAAAATCGTCACGTTCAACCCCGTGCGCGAGAAGGGACTGATCGAGTTCACCAATCCGCAGAACCCAGTGGAGATGCTGAGCGGCGGCCGAACGCCGATCTCGTGTCTCTATCTTCAGGTCCGCCCGGGCGGCGATATCGCGGCGATCACCGGCATGATCAAACATGTGCTGGCGGCCGACGCGGCGGACTGGGCGGTGAACAAGCATCATGTGCTCGATGTGGACTTCATCGCGCAGCACACGACGGGATTCGAGGCGCTGAAGAGCCATGTCGATGCGATCGGCTGGGACGAGATCGAGCAGGAATCCGGCCTTGCGCGCGTCGAAATCGAGGCTGCAGCCCAAGTCTATGTCGAAGCGGACAAGTCGATCGGCGTCTACGGCATGGGGCTGACCCAGCATGCCGGCGGCTACGACAATGTAGCAATGTTGGTAAACCTGCTTTTGCTGAAAGGCAATATCGGCTGGGACGGCACCGGCATCTCGCCGGTCCGCGGCCATTCCAATGTTCAAGGCCAGCGTACCGTCGGCATATCGGAAAAGCCCGAACTCGTGCCACTCGATACCATTGCCGCGCAGTTCGGTTTCGAGCCGCCGCGCAAGAAGGGCAGGGCGACAGTGGAGACGTGCGAAGGCGTCATCGACGGCAGCGTGAGGGCGTTCATCGGCCTCGGCGGCAATTTCCTGCGTGCTGTGCCCGAGCAGGTTCGGGTCGAAGCCGCATGGCCGCGTCTGCGCCTCACCGTTCACATCGCCACCAAGCTCAACCGCACGCATCTCCTGCCCGGCGCGGTTGCTTATCTGCTGCCCTGCCTGGGACGCTCGGAGGAGGATGAGCAGGCAACGGGGCCACAGGCGGTGACGATGGAGGACTCGCTGAGTTGCATCCATGGCTCGCTCGGCAAAAACCGGCCGGCAAGTCCGCATCTTCGATCCGAGCCCGCGATCGTGGCTGGCATCGCCAAGGCGACACTTCCGCCAAATCCCAAGGTCCGATGGGACGCTTGGGTCGGCAACTATGCCGAGGTCCGCGATCTCATCGAAGAGACCTATCCGGACGAGTTTGCGCACTTCAACGATCGTGTCTTCACGCCCGGGGGCTTCTACAAGGGCAACGCGGCGCGCGAGCGCGTCTGGAAGACCGACGCCAAAAAGGCGGTCTTCACCGTGCCGAAGGCGCTGAATTCGACGGGCTTCGAAGAGGCGCCTGGCCGCTATCGGCTGATCACGATGCGGTCGAACGATCAGTTCAACACCACGATCTACGGCTATTCCGACCGCCTGCGCGGCATCGAGGGCAAGCGTGACGTGCTGCTGATCAATCCGGAAGAAATGACGCGCGCGGGCCTCGCGGCCGGCCAGCGGGTCTCGCTGCTCAGTGACGCCGGGGACGGCATCGAGCGGCGGGTGGATGGCCTGGAGGTCACACCGTTCCTGCTTCCAGATGGCTGCCTGGGCGCCTATTATCCGGAGGCCAATCCTCTTGTGCCGCTATCCCACCATGACGAGCAGTCGAAAACCCCGGCCTACAAGACGGTGCCCGTGCGTATCGTCGCGTAGATGCGCACCTCGGTCGCGATCGTGATGCTGCTGCTCGGCTTGACGGCGTGCGATCAGGAACGCCGGTCCATCGATGGCGAACAGCCGGTCACAGATCCGATCGGCGCCACCGATCCGCGATGGGCGCAATATGATGGAAATGTCTGGCAGGTTGCCCAAGGCGGACGCTATTTCACGTGGTATCGATGCGGCCGATGCCACGGTGCGACGGCAAAGGATCTGCTCGATCTGGCTGATGGGCGGTGGCACCATGGCGGTACGCCTGATCGCATCTATGCCGCGATCACGCGGCATGGGCCTGCCGCGGCGCAGATCCCGTCTGAACAGCGTTGGCAGCTTGCAGCCTATGTGCGGCAATTGCCATTGCTCGATCCAGCGCGGCGGCGACGTCAGGATCTCGACCAAACCGGCGAAGCTCAGGGCGCTGCGTGGTCCGGACCGATCGAATGAACCGAGCAGCACCTGCTTTTCTGATCGTCGCAACCGGCTGCAGGGGGGCGCAAACGGCTCTCGATCCCGCCGGTGCACAATCGGACGTGCTGCTCTCGCTGTTCGGTCTGATGCTGCTCGTTTGCGGCATCGTGCTTGCGATCGTCCTCGCGTTTCTGGGCGCTTCGCTCCTGCGCGCACGATCCGTGGTCGAACGCGAGGCGCCCACATTGGCCCCAAGCGATCGGTCGATTGGCCGCGGGCTGACGGTTTGGATCGGAATGGTCGGCTCTGGCTTGATGATCCTTGTCGCCGGCAGCTTCTTGGCGGACTGGACGCTTGCCCGTGCCGAACGCCAGTCGGCGCTGGAAGTGCGCATCACCGGCCATCAATGGTGGTGGCGGATCGAGTATCACGATCCGGCGACGGGCGGCTGGATAGAAACCGCCAACGAACTGCACCTGCCTGCCGACCGTACCACGCATGTGCTGCTCGGATCGGCCGACGTCATCCACAGCTTCTGGGTGCCGAACGTCGCGGGCAAGCTCGACATGATCCCGGGTCGCATCAATCGTCTGGCACTGACCCCGCGGCGGGTCGGTTGGTTCCGCGGCCAGTGCGGTGAGTTCTGCGGCCTCCAGCACACCCATATGGCCTTGGACGTGAAGGTGGAGCCGCCCGCGGACTTCGCGCGGTGGCTGGCCGGCCAGCAGGCGCCTGCCACGACAGTCTCGGACCCGGCACGGGCGCGGGGACGTGGTGTGGTGGAGGCGGCATGCGGAAGCTGCCATCGACTGCGTGGCACCGCGGCGGCGGGACGGGCAGGGCCCGACCTGACCCATCTTGCGTCGCGCCGATCGCTGGCAGCGGGCATGTTGCCGATGAGCCGTGGCGCCATCCAGGGCTGGATCCTCAAGCCCGCGGCATTGAAGCCGGGCACGATGATGCCGGCCATCGCACTCTCCGCAGACGATACCAAGGCCGCATCGCTCTATCTGGCGACGTTGCGGTGACCGCGGAACAGCGGCTCGATCTTGCCCGAACCTGGGCCGATGCGCCCGGTTGGTGGGGTTTCCTGACCAGCGTCGACCACAAGCGCATCGCGGGGCGCTACATCTTTACCGCCGTAGCCCTGCTGTTCCTTGCGGGCATGGTCGCGCTCGACATGCGCCTGCAGCTTGCGCAGCCGGGCCTGACGCGGATGGGACCGCAGCAATATAATGAGGCCTTCACGCTGCACGGCTCGACCATGTTGTTCCTGGTCTCCGTGCCAGTGATGGAGGCGATGGCGCTGTGGCTGGTGCCCTTGATGCTCGGGCAGCGCAACGTAGCCTTTCCGCGGCTTTCGGCGTTCAGCTACTGGCTCTATCTCGGCGGCGTGCTGATGCTGTGGGTGCCGCATGCGCTCAACGTCACGCCCGATCTCGGCTGGTTCGAATATGCACCGCTGTCAGGCCCTGCCTATTCCCCCGGTCACCGCGCCGACATCTGGGCGCAGATGATCACCTTCACCGAGGTCGCGGCGCTGGCAGTCTCGGTCAATATCGCGGTCACCATCCTGAAGATGCGGCCGCCTGGCATGACCCTGGGCCGGATGCCGCTGTTCCTGTGGGCGATGCTGGTCGCCTCGCTGATGACGATCTTCGCCTTGCCCGCGGTCATGCTCGTCACCAGCATGCTGATCGCGGATCGGCTGGTCGCCACCGCCTTCTTCGCGCCCGCGGCGGGGGGCGACGTGCTGCTCTTCCAGCATCTCTTCTGGTTCTTCGGGCATCCGGAGGTCTACATCATCTTCGTGCCCGCAGTGGGCTTCGTCTCGGCGATCGTGCCCACCTTCGCGCGGCGGCCGATGTTCGGTTACCGCCCAATGGTTCTTTCGCTACTCGCCATCGCGGTGCTGTCTTTCTCGTTATGGGTGCACCACATGTTCGCGGTCGGGCTGCCGCGGATCGGCAACGCCTTCTACACCGCCGCCAGCATGGCCATTGCCTTGCCGGCAGGCATTCAGATCTTCTGCTGGATTGCCACGTTGTGGGGCGGACGGCCGCGCCTGCAGACGCCCCTCCTTTGGGTGATCGCGTTCCTGGCGACCTTCGTGATCGGCGGTCTATCCGGCGTGATGACGGCCTCCGCCGCGCTCGACCAGCAGTTGACCGATACCTATTTCATCGTCGCGCACTTTCACTATGTGCTCGTGGGCGGCGCGATGTTCCCGTTGTTCGGCGCCTTCTGCTACTGGTATCCCAAGGCGACTGGCCGGATGATGTCCGAACGTTGGGGCCGGCGGGCCTTTTGGCTGGTCGTCGGCGGCTTCAACCTCGGCTTCTTCCCGATGCATCTTCTGGGGCTGATGGGCATGCCGCGCCGGGTCTATACCTATCCCGCGCATATGGGCTGGGACCTGCTCAACCTGATCGCCACGTTGGGCTCAGCCATTGCCGTTGCCGGAGGGCTGCTCTTCGTCGCCAACGCGTTGATGAGCTATTGGCGCGGTGCGCTCGCGGGCGCGAACCCGTGGGACGCGCCGACGCTCGAATGGGCCACGCCTTCACCGCCGCCGCCGCACAATCATGATCGACCACCCGTGGTTGCCGATCTGGTACCGCTATGGACGTCGCGCGAGGGGCTCCCGGTTCTCGACGGGCTGGCGACCGACCGGCGCGAAGTCCTCGTCACTTCGCTGATCGATGCCACGCCGCGCTATCGGCAGAACAGCGTCGGGCCTTCGATCTGGCCCCTGGTCGCGGCTGTTGCGGTGGCGGCGTTGTTCGTCGGAAGCATCTTCACGCCTTGGGCGATCATGTGGGGCGCGCTCCCAGTCGGCATCGCGCTCACCCTATGGTTCTGGCCCACCCGCCCCCGAGCGACCAGCGGCCCGCTTGCGGTGCGATCGCAATGAGCGAACCGCCCGTCCGTATCGTCGGCGACGTTCGCGACCTGCCCGCCAGCGCCACCGGCCCGACCAACCTCGTCTGGTGGGGCAATTTCGGCTTCATGCTGATCGAGGGCATGGCGTTCCTGCTCGCCGCAGGCTGCTACCTCTATCTCATGGCGCGAACCGAGACATGGCCGCCGTCCGGCGACGCTCCGCCCGGCCTGTTCTGGAGCGGCGCCTTCACGCTGGCGCTGCTGCTCAGCATGTTCCCGAACCTACTTCTGCTTCGTGCCGCCAGGAACAAGCAGGCTCGACGGGTGCGCTGGCTCGCGGCGCTGATGATGGCTTATGGTGTCGCACTGATCGTGCTGCGCGCGTTCGAATTCGCGCATCTCGGCATCGACTGGCAGAAGGACGCCTATGGCTCGGTGACCTGGATGCTGCTGGTGCTCCACAGCACCCATCTCGTTACCGAGCTCGGGGAAACCGGGGTTCAAACGGCCTGGTTGTTCACCCACGAGATCGGGGACGACCAGTTCGCCGACATGGAGGATGACGCCAACTACTGGACCTTCGTCGCGATCGCTTGGCTGCCGCTCTACGCTCTTATCTACTGGGCCCCGAGGCTGGCATGAAGTCGTCGCCGGCAAGCCTGCGCTTCGTGCTGATCCTGCTCGGGCTTGGCTTCCTCGGCGCGGCCGCGTCGATCATCGTCCAGTATCGCGCAGGCGAGCGACGGGCGCAGCACGCTGCGGAGGCGATGACGGGCGGCAGCGCCGAACGTGGCAAGGTTGCGATCGAGCGGTTGGGCTGTGGTGCCTGCCACATCATACCGGGAATCGACCGCGCGAACGGCCGGGTCGGTCCGTCACTGCGCGCGCTGGCCTCGCGCGCGATGATCGCGGGTCGGCTGCCCAACCGACCCGCGCTGCTGATTGCATGGGTTCGCGCGCCCGAGCATGTTTCGCCGGATACCGCGATGCCCGACCAGCGGGTATCAGACAGTGCCGCGCACGATATCGCGGCCTACCTCTACACGCTGCGATAGGCTGCGCCTGTGGCGGGAGTGCGTATGCGTAGATGGACGGTTGCGCTAGGCCGGCGTGGCAAGTTTCAGAAGCAGGCTCTCCAAAGCATCGCCGCCACGGCGACTGATCCTTATGCCATTGTCTCCGCGCAATGGTCCTTCATCATCGAACTCGACAAGTGCGCGCGACCGCAGGTGCCGCATCCAGCGCTCCACGGTTGAGAAGGGCAGCCGTACATCCTCGGCAATGCTCGCCACGGTATGAGCATCTGTCTCGGCGTTGGCAATGTAGAGCAGGACCATCATCTCGAGTGGAGCGGAACTTGCGAGGTAGGCGCACTCGTCGCTGCCGCTGTCTTGCAATGCTGCCGCAAGACGCTTGGCGGCTGCCAGCATCTGCCCGTCGATCCGCGTCTGGCTCGTCGGCTCGAGGTGGCGGCTGGTTGCCAGCAGTCGGCGCGGGCCGGCACCGTCGCGCACGGAACTGACGTGATTGTTAACCCAAAATGCGTGGCCCGACGGCCCGATGTAGCGTTTGGTGATTGCAAACGGCCGATCATCATCAACCAGCTGCTTCAGCAGATCCAGGTTGGGCGCTCTATCGGGGGCGAACGTAAAATCCAGGGCATCACGGCCGACGACCTCATCTCGCTCACGACCGAGCATCTCCAAAAGGGCGTCGTCAATCCAAATGATGGTCTTATTCTCATCCGCCAGGCACTGCCCCACAGGTCCGGTTCCAACAGGCATATTGCTTTCCCCTTATGACGGTCGTGACCATGCATGGTCGCTCGACGTTCTTACAACATACTATGTTGATCTTGGTTATGACGGCTGCATACCTTCGGACGCCTCTGTCGGGAATACGGCGGCCAATCCTGTGTCAGCGCGGAGGGGCGTCTTCGCTCTCATCATCGTCGCGTATGGTGATGGAGAACTGCCGCAGCCAGCAAAACCGAGGTAAGAAAGGACGAACGGTGAAAGGCGCGCATTGCGCGCTACGCGCCCCAAATGCGCACTGCCAATCCGACCCGCGTTCGGAACCGATGTGCGAGCACCGGCTGACGGCGTGCTTATTATCGTAAATTCACGCTCGTGCGCATGATGTTGAGGGAAATTATGCTGCACGTGAAGATCCCTGGATTCCATCAAGTCAAGCTGTTGGTCTTCCGCCTTGATCGCGCCTCCTCCAGCGTCAAAATTACGATGATGCAGTGTGTGTTATTCTCATAGATCAGCTTTCATGATTTTCTGTGTGCGGGTGACTGTGGTCACATGAGTTAATTGCGGATCGGAGGAACATCGCATGCTTAGTCATGTTGTGCCTGAACATGGTAATAGGCGGAGGATAGGATGAAGACGATCTTTTTGACACTCAGCGTTGCGCTTGCACTTCCGAGCGCGGCGCTTGCGCAGCCAGCGCCAACCGCGCCAGCAACGTCGTTCGTCGCCAAGGCGGCCGCGAGCGACCTTTATGAGATCCAATCGTCGCGCTTGGCGCTTCAGAAGTCGCGCAACGAAGAGGTGAGGCGTTTCGCACAGATGATGGTGGACCATCACACGAAAACGACGCAGCAGGTTTCTGCAGCGGCCAAAGAAGCTGGCGTCGCCTCGCCGCCTGCGAAACTGGAACCAGCTCAGGCTCAGATGATCGCTGCGCTGCAGCCGCTCTCGGGGGATGCTTTCGACAAGGCGTATTTGATGCAGCAGCGCACCGCGCATGAACAGGCACTTGCGCTACACAGCGACTATGCTGAACGTGGCGACAAGCCGCAGCTGCGCAATGCCGCCTCTGCCGCCACACCGATCGTTCAGCGTCATCTGACGGAGCTTCAGTCGATGAAGGCCCGATAAGACGCATAGCGTCGACAACATGGCATGGAGATGGAGATGGCGATGAGGACGATGCCGGAAGTCGATCATCCGGTCAGTCCTCAATTGCTTGCGATGCGGGCGGCGTTTCAGGATGGTGCGTTCAAGACCATCCTTAGCTTTGCTGCGGGCGCGCTCGAAATCGAACTTCGGGCGGCGGCGGATGCGGTCTGGGCGGTTGCACGGAGGGGCGCTGATGGGGGCGTCGCTTTGCGCTGCGTTCATGTCGGCCAACGGTTCGAGTGGCGCAAGATGGATCCGCTGAGCGGCGAAGTGGCGCGGTTGAAGGTCACCAGCACGCTGGGCACGCATATCCTCAGCTTCAAATCCGGCCGTGACGCGCTCGAGCATCTGCGGGTGACGGTCGATCTTACGCCCGCCGTTACGCTGCAGATGGCATATCTGCCGCGTGATCTGTACCCGCTCGGGAGGAATGACGATCCCCTCAAGGCGGCGGGCGCCGTCGAGGCGATGCAGCGGGGGCTGAACGTTGGGATCGTCTATGTCCGCATGGACGCGCCGATGTTCGGCAGTTTGCTCTATCTCCAGAACTTCACTTCGCTGAACGATTATTTTCTCGCTACGCGGACGAAACCAGAAGATGCTGTCGGCGGCGTGTGGCCCGAACTCGGCTATCTGGCGCCAACGCAATCACAGGGCGAAGAGCAGCCAAGCGGACTTGTTGCCGGCGAAACGGTGACGCTGTCCGATGCCATCCTCGTGTTTCGTCATGATACGGCGCCGCACGAGCGGGAGTCAGCCCGGCGGTTCCTGCAGCTTCTCGGCACGGCCTATAAGATGCTCCAGATGCCCGAAGCTGAGTATCGGGATTGGGTCGAACGCGCCGACCGCACGCTGCGCGATCTTGAGGAAGCGGCCGAGGCTACGATAACCCACTACGGCCATCGGTACATCCATCCTTACACAGCAGCAGAATATCCCGACGTCATGGTTCAGATGTCGATCATAGCCGCCCTTCATCAGTGGGGCCGATGGCGTGGAGAGTTGCACCCGTTCGAGGATGAATTGAAGGCCGGGCTGGACAAATTCTACGACCGCAAGTTGAAGACCTTGCGCCGCTATCTCCCCAACGTGGGAGAGGACAAGGATGCCGACGCCGTCGACAGCTGGTATCTCTATCATCCGCTGCTCAATCTCGGCCTGCTCGCGCTGGATGGCGATGAAGATGCCCGAGCATTGCTGATGAACTCGATCGACTATGGCATCCGTGCAGCGCATCACTTCCAGTATAATTGGCCCGTGCAGTATGATGTAAGGGATTTCTCCGTGATCACGGACGTTGCCGAAGCTGACGGTCGTGGCCAGACCGATGTCGGTGGGGTTTATGCTTGGGTGATGCTACAGGCCTTCGAATTGACGGATGACAAGCGCTATCTGGACGAAGCGCGCAACGCGATCGATGCGGCCATCGGCCTCAGGTTCGACATCAACTATCAGGCGAACCTTACCGCCTGGGGAGCAGCTGCATGCATGCGGTTGTGGCGGATCACCAATGAGGCGATTTATCTTGAACAAAGCTACGTCTATATTGCCAGCTTCTTTCACAACACGATCATGTGGCAGAGTCGCATAGGCCATGCGGCGCATTATCGGACCTTTATGGGCGTAACCTGCCTTCAGGATGCGCCCTACATGGCCATCTACGAATGCTTCGACTCCTTCACCGCCTTCGAGCATTATCTGAACGACAGCGGCCCCGATCTGGATCCGGCGGCCCGGATGTTGATCGCAGAATACTGCAAATATGCACTCGATCGGGCATGGTATTATTTTCCTGATGCGCTGCCGGTGGAAAGCATATCATCGGAGCAACGCGACGGTAACGGCCGTATCGACCGCAGCCTCTCGTTCCCCTTGGAGGATCTGTATCCGGATGGGCAGCTGGCAGGGCAGGTCGGGCAGGAGATCTATGGCGCGGGAGCGGCTTTCATCTTTGCATCGCGGGCGTTTCACCATGTCGAGGGCGCGCCCTTTCTGCTGGCCTGCGACCATCTCTTGCGCGCCAGCGAGCGAACGGGCGATCGTGCCCTGAGCGTCACGCTCGACGGCGGCGAGACCTGTGTCGCGCGGTTTAGCCTCGTCAGGTTGAAGCGGCGGACGCTGCCGAAGGTTCGGCTGACCACGGTAGGCGGCGATGCGCTGCGTGCTCGATACTCGTCGGATGATCGAATTGATTTTCGCGTTCCCGCAAACGGCCGGATCATCCTTGCCTGGGGCGACCATCTTTGATGATCCGCCCCGCTGGAGGGGGGCAAAGCGAGAGCAAGCATGGTAGCGCGAGCTCGCGCAGCCGCCTCAGTTCGCCCGCGATAGGAAGGTAAGCCGAAATGCGGTGATCGACATTGGGATCATCGCTCTCGATCCGACGCGCGCGAACTTTTTGGTCTACCGAGATCAATCGTCCTTCTTCGCGTCGCCATCGGCGTCGCCAGTAGCCTCATCGCCGAGCTGGCCACTGCCGTGATAGGCCAACTTGCTCTGGCCGCCATGCCCGCTCCATGTGCCGAATTCGCTTTTCCGTTTACCCTGCCAAGGGTTCGGATAAGCGCCACCGCCGCTTTCACCTGGATCGCTTCGTCCGCTCGTACGGGGCTGGGAAACGCCATCATCTGCGCCGCGCGATCCGCGGCCATCGGCTTGCATTGGCTTCTTGGCTGTCATGGGATGTCCTTCTTGCTCGCGTCTTCAACGCCAATGTATGGGCGTCGTTGCAGATCCTAACTTTGATTATCAAGTTGCGGATGAGCGTGCGCTGATCGGCAAAGCTTCATAGTAGAAGAAGCTGCGTTGATGATGTTGAATATTGCATTCCTTGATAATAATCTCGATCATGATTTGATCAATAAGTCTCGGAACATGGCTGTCCAGCTGTCGTTGTTGAATGATGCGGGTGAGGTGGCGTCTGGTCACGTATCCGCAATCAAAAAATTATCGGGGCCTTTCGACTGTCTCACCAGGAGAACCAGCATGTTCATGCACAACAAGCGACTTCAATACACCGTGCGCGTTTCCGAACCCAATCCGGCTCTCGCCTCGCTGCTGCTGGAGCAGTTTGGTGGGCCTGACGGGGAATTGGCTGCTGCCATGCGTTACTTCACGCAGGGCCTGGCCGAGGAAGATCCGGGCCGCAAGGATATGCTGCTAGACATCGCAACCGAGGAACTCAGCCACCTGGAGGTGATCGGATCGATTGTGGCGATGCTCAACAAGGGGGTGAAATCCCAGCTTGCGGAAGGCGCGCTCGAGGAAGCTGATCTTTATCTCGCGATCAATGCCGGGGGCGACAGCCATACCCAGTCGCTGCTCTATGGCGGCGGGCCGGCGCTGACAAACAGTTCCGGGGTGCCCTGGACCGCCGCGTACGTCGACAGCCGTGGCGATCCGTCCTGTGATCTGCGCTCGAACATCGCGGCGGAGAGCCGCGCCAAGATCATCTACGAGCGGCTCATCAACATCACCGACGATCCTGGGATCAAGGATGCTCTCGGGTTCTTGATGACACGCGAGGTCTCTCATCAGAAGAGCTTTGAGAAGGCGCTCTATTCGATGAAGGACAATTTCCCGCCGGGCAAACTGCCGGGTCTTACCCAGTATGCGAACTTGTATGTGAATACGTCACAGGGGCAGGGGGACATGACCGGCCCGTGGAACGAGGGCGAGCAATGGGAAAAGCTCGACGATATCGAGGGAGCGCTGCCGTTGAGCGAAGGTGATGGCGAGGCGGTGGTGCAACTGCCGGCCGATCAGCTTTCGACCTATGACGCGATGGTGGCGCGCCTTGCCTCCGATCCGACGATGAGCCCGACCACGGGTGCGGATCTGGGTGCAGGCCCAGGTGCCGGAAAGACGAGCGACGAGGATCTGGGCGGCGCACAATCGATGGCCGAAGCCAAGGCGATGGCGGATGCGAAGTCGGCCAAGCCGGTTGCCGAAGTCTGAAAGGAGGGATGCATGACGGACGAAACCACCATACGACATCTGTTCGTCACAGGGCTGAAGAATGCTCACGCGGTGGAGCATCAGGCACTGACGCTGATGGACAGCCAGCTCGCTCATCTTGCGCGCTACGCCGAGATGGAGCAGAAGCTGCGTATCCATCGTGACGAGACAGAACAGCAGATCTCCCGCCTCGAACGCATCCTGGAAGGGCTGGCGGAAAGCCCCTCCACGCTCAAGGATGTGGCGATGTCGACAAGCGGGGCGCTTGCCTCGCTTGGGCATATGTTCGCGCCCGACGAGGTCATCAAGAACAGTTTGGCCAATTATGCGTTCGAGAACTTCGAGGTAGCGACCTACCGCTCCCTCATCGCCATCGCGCGCACAGGTGGATACGATCACGCGATCCCGCTGCTGGAGGAATCGTTGCACGAGGAGGAAGTGATGGTGCGCTTCATCGGTGACATGCTGCCCGCGGTCATCGATCGCTATATCTCGCTTCGGAGCGCTGGCGAACAGGCCAGCCATTGACGGGCGGCGGCTCGGCTGTCGTTGCCGGTTTGCTGGGTAGCCTTGCCGCAGGCGCGGCGACGGGCGTCGGTGCTTTCCCGGTGCTCGCCGCCCGCAGCCCCGGCGAGAGACTGCAAACGCTGATGCTTGCCTTTGCTGCGGGCGTGATGCTGGGCGCCTCCTTCTTCTCGTTGATCATCCCTGCACTGGATCTGTCCGGAGCGATGGTCAGCGCCAGCTGGATCGCTTCGGCGATGGTCGTCGCCGGCATTCTTGCCGGCAGTGGATGCATCGCCGGTGCGGAGCACTGGTTGTCGCAGCAGGCGGTTCCGATGCTCGGCAACTCTGCCGCACATGGCGCGAACGACCGGCGCCGCCGGATCTGGTTGTTCGTTGCCGCAATCTCGCTGCACAACCTGCCGGAAGGGCTGGCCGTGGGCGTCAGTTTCGGCGGCGGCGACATTGCGCAAGGAGGCGCGACCGCGCTCGGGATTGGCATCCAGAACATGCCGGAGGGGCTGGCTGTCGCGGTGTCTTTGATGAGCCTGGGCTATTCACGTCTCACTGCCACGCTTGGCGCCTTGGCGACCGGCCTCGTTGAACCCGTCGGCGGCGCGTTCGGTGCGGCCATGGTGTCGATCGCGCAGCCGCTGCTTCCACTCGGGCTCGCCTTTGCCGCCGGCGCGATGATCCATGTCGTCGTGGCCGAAATCGTTCCCGACGTCCGCGAGCGCGGTGGCGGGCTGGCGGGAACGGCGGCACTGATGATCGGGCTCGTCATCATGATGTTTCTAGACACCGTGCTGCAATAAGCCGGGAAACAGCGAGGATAGCCGTGGCGCGAGCGGTCACATATTTTCTCGAAGGGCAGGCATGGAGACTTTTAAGGGGCGCAACGGCGGCATCGGCTATCGTAGCCACAGGCAACGATATCCGTGGTTGCGTATCTTCGATGGGCCGGTACGGCGATGAATGACAATCCGGCTCCGGCTGAGCCCCTTCCGACCGCTACTGCGCCGCGCCTTAGATCGGAGGGGGGCTCGACGCCCACGAACCCGCTGCAATGGATCATGGTGGAGTCGGGTTCGCCTTATTTCGTCACCGAGGCCGGGCAGAGCTGGACCCCGATCGGACAGAATGACGCAATCACTTGGCCGGAGCTGAACGGTTTGTTCCGCCGGAAGGACATGGGCGGAGTCGAGGAGCATCTGTGGCGTTTGCGGGCGTCCGGGGTCACTTGCCTGCGACTGATGCTCGAATATTGCCAGGGCCAGCATCGCTATATCGAGCGGCCGGTGGGCCGCATGCAGGCCAACATGGTGCAACTGTGGGATGATCTTTTCCGACTGCTAGAGAAAGTCGGGCTGCATGTGCTGCTGACGCCCTACGACACCTTCTTCATGTGGATCCGATGGCGGCACCACCCTTATGCCCGGCAGAATGGCGGCCCTTCGAGGGGGCGGCGGACGTGGCTGACCTGTGCCGCCACCCGTGAAGCCATCCTAGCGCGCCTGGCTTTTGCAAGCGATCGATGGGGCGGGAGCCCTGCCTTGTTCGCGTGGGATCTTTGGAATGAAATTCATCCGGCGCATGCGGAAGACGATACGTCTGCGATTGCCCCGTTCATTGCGGAAGTTGGCGGTTGGCTCAGGGATTATGAAATGCGCCGCCATGGTCGCAGCCACCTGCAGACCGTTTCGATCTTCGGACCGGAACTCATCAATCATCCAAGCCTGGCAGAGCCGATCTTCCGCCATCCGTCGTTGGATTTCGCAACGACCCACCTCTACGAATTTGGCACGATCGATGATCCCCGCGATACGGTCGACCCGGCCATCGCCGCCGGACGCCTCATGGCGAGCGCCGTGTCGGAAGCGGGGTTGCGGCCGGTTCTCGATACCGAGCATGGCCCTATCCATTCCTTCAAGGACCGTAAGCGGACCTTGCCCGCCGCGTTCGACGACGAATATTTTCGTCATATTCAGTGGGCCCATATCGCCAGCGGCGGGGCGGGCGGTGGGATGCGCTGGCCCAATCGCCATCCCCATGTGCTTACGCCGGGAATGCGTCATGCGCAGCGTGTGTTGTCCGAGCTACTCTCGCGCATCGACTGGCGACGTTTTCACCGGCGTAACCTTTCCGCTCAGATCAGGCTGTCGGATCGGCAGGTTCGTGCGGTTGGCTGCGGTGATGGCGATCAGGCGCTGCTCTGGCTGGTCAGGACCGACAGCATTGGGCCGAGCGGAACGTTGCGGCGGGACGTTCCACCCCGTGCGGTATCGGTCATACTGCCGCCGATGTCCTCGAACCGCTCTGCCATCGCCTATGAAACGACGACGGGCGCGAACGTGGGAACGCTTACGGTTTCGCGCGATTCGGCCGGCCAACTGATTGTCGCGGTTCCAGCATTGTCGACAGATCTGGCGATCGTTATCTCGCCCTTCACTCGAAAATAACAATTATTAGTTCGTTTATCGGGTTAACGTTGATGCTTATATCACAAGTTATGTCATTCGAAGTTCGTAGTATGTAGTGTCGTGTTTCGGGCGGGTTGAGCGACGGAGTCCTTGATGCCCGAATCGTATCATTCTGCCGATCTGCCCGAATTTCATGACAATCGCCCGCTCTTGCTATGTTTTTCTCACCTCCGCTGGGAGTTTGTTTTTCAAAGGCCGCAACATCTCATGATGCGGCTCGCAAAGCTCTATCGCATCATCTTCTGGGAGGAACCGGTGAACGCGGCCGGCGAGGCATGGCTGCGTCTCCGGTCTCCGATGCCCGGGATAACCATCGCTACCCCACACCTGCCCGATCGATCCTCGACGGCGCCTGAAGCGATGCTGCGGGCCCAGATCGATACCTTTCTGCGTGAGGCGCCCGGGCCGGCTCTGCTCTGGTATTACACGCCGATGATGCTGCCGTTCACACGGCACCTTCCGGCTCCGTGCATCGTCTACGACTGCATGGACGAGCTTGCCAATTTTCGCTTCGCACCGCGAGATTTGCTGGTGCTGGAAGAGGAGTTGCTCGGCAGGGCAAATCTCGTCTTCACAGGCGGCTATAGCCTCTACGAAGCAAAGAAAGCGCGCCATCCGGACGTTCACCCCTTTCCCTCAAGCGTGGACGTAGGGCATTTCCACCCCGCCCGGTCCACTCCGCCAAGGCAGATCGACGGCGCGCCGACATTCGGCTTCTATGGCGTCATCGACGAGCGGATGGATCTCGCGCTCGTGGCCGCAGTGGCGGATGCCCGGCCGCACTGGAATTTCGTTCTGGTCGGCCCCGTCGTGAAGATCGACCCTGACGATCTTCCTCAGCGGCCCAATATCTCCTATCCCGGACCATGCGACTATGCGGACCTGCCGGTCTGGCTCGGCCGCTGGCACGTCGCGCTGATGCCTTTTGCCATCAATGAGGCCACGCGCTTCATCAGCCCGACCAAAACGCCCGAGTATCTTGCTGCGGGGCGACCCGTCGTCTCGACCGCGATCGTTGATGTCGCGCGACATTATGGCGAACTGGCCGCAGTCTCGATCGCGAGCAGCACGGAGCGCTTCGTGCAGGCGTGCGATGAAGCTCTCGCCTTGGCGCAGACGCCGGACGACGATTGGCTGGCTGCAGTTGATGCTCAGCTGGCATCCTCGTCCTGGGATCGAACCGTAGCCGAGATGGTCGCGCTAATCCGGGCAATTAGTCGGCCGGCAGCCGCCCGACCCGCGTGGACGAACTACAACGGGTATGATGTGCTCGTTGTCGGCGCCGGTTTCGCAGGCGCGGTCATGGCTGAGCGGTTGGCGGCGGACGGCGGCCGGCGCGTGCTCGTCATCGACAAACGCCCCCACATCGCCGGGAATGCGTTCGATCGCTACGACGAGGCGGGGGTGCTGATCCATCAATATGGTCCGCACATCTTCCACACAAATGCTCAGGATGTGGTCGACTATCTCTCCCGCTTCACGCGATGGCGCAGTTATGAACACCGCGTGCTCGCGCAGATCGGCGATGATCTGCTGCCGGTCCCGATCAATCGCACGACACTCAACCGTCTCTACGGCCTGGACCTCCAGAATGAGGAGGAGGCGCGTGTCCATCTTGCAGGCCGAGCCGAGAGGCTCGACGAAATCAAGAGCGCGCGTGACGTGGTCGTCGCCGCCGCTGGGCGCGATCTCTACCGGCGCTTCTTCGAGGGCTATACCCGCAAGCAATGGGGCTTGGACCCTTCTGAACTCGACAAGACCGTGACCGCGCGCGTGCCGACGCGAACCAACGACGACGATCGCTACTTCACCGATCGCTTTCAGATGATGCCGCTGGACGGCTATACCGCCATGTTCGAGCGCATCCTTGATCATCCCAATATCGACGTGCAACTGGGAGTTGAGTTTCGCGACGTGCGGAGCCGCTTCGGCTATCGCGATATCGTCTTCACCGGTCCGATCGATGAGTATTTCGACTATCGTTATGGGCGGCTGCCGTATCGTTCTCTGCAGTTCCAACATGAAACCCTTGATTCCGAGTGGTTTCAGCCGGTCGCGGTGGTGAACTATCCGGAAGAGCAGACGCCTTATACCCGCATTACGGAATATAAGCATCTGACGGGTCAGGCAGCTGCCCGAACGAGCATCACCTACGAGTTCCCCTGCGATGTGGGAGAACCCTATTATCCTGTACCGCGCGAGGCGGCACGGGCGCTTTACAAGCGATATGAACTTCTCGCGCTGGCGGAGCCGCACGTCACATTCGTAGGGCGCTTGGCAACTTATCGTTACTACAATATGGATCAGGTCGTTGGGCAGGCGCTGGCGGCGTATCGCCGGATGGCGCTTGGACTTGATGAAGTTCAGTCGACGCCTTCAGCCGGGCGGGTCGGGTGATGCCGGCGCCACGCATTCTCGTCACCGGGGGTGCCGGCTATATCGGAGCGCACACTGCCATGCGCCTGGCCGAGGCCGGCTTCTTGCCTGTCGTCTTCGATGATCTTACCAACGGCCATCCCGAATTCGTTCAGTGGGGGCCGCTGGAGCAGGGCGATGTGCGGGATTCGCTCCGCCTCGACGCGGTGCTGGCTGAGCACCGACCTGTTGCGATCATGCACTTCGCTGGGCTCATCGAGGTCTCGGAATCAGTCCGCGCGCCGCAGCGCTTCTACGACGTCAATGTGCGCGGCGCGCTTGCGCTGGCCGGCGCGGCGCGGCGAGCGGGCATCGACAAGTTCATCTTCTCATCGACCTGCGCCACCTATGGCGAGCCGATGATGCTTCCGATGACGGAAGATCATTCGCAAAATCCGCTCAATCCCTACGGCCACAGCAAGCTGCTTGTAGAGCGCGCTCTGGGCGAGTTGTGCGCCGAGCAGCAAATGCGGGTGGTGTGCCTTCGCTACTTCAATGCGGCTGGAGCGGATACGCAAGGGCGCATCGGGGAGAGTCATCGCTGCGAATCCCACGCCATCCCTCTGGCGCTGCGCAGCGTCCATCGGGGAGCGGAGAGTTTCCCGATTTACGGCACTGACTATGCGACCCGCGATGGCACTGCCGAGCGCGATTATGTGCATGTCGTCGATCTGGCAGACGCGCACGTCCTTGCGCTGGAGCATCTCTTGCAGGGCGGTTGCGGTGGAAGCTTCAACGTCGGCACCGGGACAGGAACGACGGTGCACGAACTGGTCGCTGAGATAGAACGGATAAGCGGGCACCGCTGCCGCACGCGCCTGGAAAGCCGGCGTGCGGGTGACGCCGCAGCCTTGGTCGCGAATGCAGAACGCGCGCGGTCAGTGCTCGGCTGGCGCCCGCGCTTCGGGCTTACCGAAATCGTCGCGTCAGCGTGGCGTTGGCATTGCATGCGGAGGGATGACCAAGTCGATCGGTCTTCCACAGAGACGGTGGAAGCGCGACGATCGGCAAAGGTCATCCCTATTTTCGGATCGCGATCGCCCGCTTTCTCAACTCCGATCCCTGACCTGCGCGATTGATGCCGCTCTCTGACACGGTTCTGAGGCGCATCGGCAAAGCGGGAATATGAGCGAGAGCATTGGCGACCGACATGGAGAGGATGCGACGGCAGCTTCGCCCACGCCCCCCGCAGGCATGATGAAGCTGTTCGGGACGGGTGTCGTCACCGGTGCCGCGGATGACGATCCCTCTGCAATAACGACATCTGCAAGCGCTGGCGCGCAGTTCGGCTTTGCGTTCCTGTGGATCGCTCCAGTCCTGTTGCCGATGATGTATGTCGTGACCTACCTGTCGGCGAAGATCGGCCAGGTCTACGGAAAGGGCCTGTGCGCATGCATCCGCGATGAGTTCCCGCGCTGGGTGCTCTACCCGATGGTGGCGCTCGCCTTCGCGATCAACATGATCGAAGCGGCGGCAGACCTCGGCGGCATTGGCGCCGCCTTGAACCTGCTGGTTCCGCTCCCCGTGCCGGTGATCGTCGTGGGCGCCGCGGCATGTATCGTGGGGATCCAGCTATCTGGTTCCTACCAGGTGATCCGCCGCGTGTTCAGTTGGCTGGCCCTTGCACTTTTCGCCTACGTCGCCGCCGCGATCCTGGCCCTCCCGATCCGCTGGAGATCCTGCAGGCCACATTTATGCCAAGCATCACATTGGGCCCCACGTTTATGGCCCTCGTCGTGGCGTGTATCGGAACCTCGTTGTCAGCCTATGTTTAGACTTGGCAGTCGAACCAGGAAGTCGAAGAGCGGATCGCCATCGGCGGGAGGTCAATCTGGCAGCGCAAAGGTGCGACCAGGATTGAGATGAAGCGGACAAGCCGCACGTTCTCGTCGGCATGTCTTCTCGAATATCATCCCTTATTGCATCATCATGTCTACCGGACTGACCCTGCACCCCGCAGGGCAGACAGAAATCGAAATGCGGCATAGGCGGCGGCAGCGCTGGAATCATTCGCGGGCGAGGGCGCCAAGTATCCTTTTGCCGCCGGTGTAGTCGGTGTGGGTTTTCTCGCCGTGCCGATCATGACACAGGCGCGGCTTATGACGTCATCCAGGGGATCGGGCGCGAAGGCAGCCTTGATGACAAACCGGCAGAGAAACACCTCTTTTACGCGATCATCGGGATTATGACCGTAGTCGAGGTCGAATGAACTTCCTCGGCCTCAACCCAATGAAAATGCTCGTGTGGTCCGGCATCGCCCAGGGATTCTCGGTGCCTCCGCTGCTGCTTTTGATGATGCTCCTGATCAACAGCCGGAAGGTTGTCGGGGCAGGGGCCAACGGCCGGTGGACGAACCTGCTCGGCTGGTGACCACATTAGTGACTCTTCTGTGCACGGCAGCGCTCGTCACGACATGGTTTGTTTGAGGCCTATTCAAGTCTGCGCGACTTGCCCACACCGGAAGGTGCGACGACCAACGCCGTTGGCCGTCGGCACCGTGCCTCAGCCGAGGCCGAGGGCCAAAACCCGCGCCAGCCGAGCTGAAAACGCCCGAGGATCAAGGGGGAGCTCGCCGTCTGCGATCCGCGCTTCGTCGAAGAGGAGGAAGGCGGCGTCCTCGCGCAATTCCCGGCGCTCTTCGCCCATATCGCTCAAGCGTGCGATGATGGCATGCCGCGGATTGACCTCGAGGATCGGCTTCGTGGCGGCCCCGACCTGGCCCGCGCGCGCGAGCAGCTTCTCAAGCTGACGATCCATGCCATGCTCCGGTGCGACCAAGCAGACAGGACTTTCGGTCAGCCGCTCGGAGATGCGCACATCGCTGACGATGTCGCCAAGCGCCGCCTTCGCGAAGGCAATGAAGCTCTGGATCGCAGCTGTCTCGACGGGCGCCTGCGCCGCATCGTCGGGAAGGGGAATGAGGTCGAGATCCGCCGCGCCCTGCGTCACCGACTTGAACGGCTTGCCCTTGTAATCGAGACCCGAGCCTGGCCAGAAGCTGTCGACCTGATCGGTCAGCAGCAGCACCTCGATGCCGCGCGCACGATAACCCTCCAGCTGCGGTGAGGATGCCAGCCGCTCGGCCTCGGCGCCGGTGGCATAATAGATGGCGGTCTGGTTTTCCTGGAGACCGGAGACATAGTCTTCCAGAGACCGCCACGCCCCGCCGGAGGTGGTGGATTTGAACCGCAAGAGGCCGAGCAGCGTCTCACGGCGCGCGAAATCTTCGTAAAGGCCCTCCTTCAGAACCGCACCGAAGTCGTTCCACAGCGCAAGGAAGCGATCCCGATCGCCCGTGGCTAGCTTTTCTAGCTCGGACAGCATGCGATTGGTGACGCCCTTCTGGATCGCCGACAGGATCGGTCCGCCCTGGATCATCTCGCGCGAGACGTTGAGCGGCAGGTCGCTCGAATCCACAAGTCCGCGCACGAAGCGGAGATAGCGGGGCAGAATCTGGGCATCATCCGTGATGAACACGCGGCGGACATACAGCTTCATGCGCCCCGCGCGCTCTGGGTCGAAAAGGTCGAACGGCGGTGAGCCGGGCGCGAAGGCGAGCACATTATATTCGTGCAGGCCTTCGGCGCGGTAATGCAGCGTCAGGGCAGGATCGTCGAACTGCCCGGCAAGGCTGCGATAGAAATCCCGGTATTCGTCCTCGGCGATCTCGGCCTTGGGTCTTGCCCACAACGCGGCGCCGTCGGCGACCTGCCGGGGCTCGGCATCGGGCTGCTCCTTGAGCAGGATCGGGACGGGGACATGGCCCGACTGTTCCCGGATCGTCCGCTCGAGCGTCGATGGCTGAAGAAATGTTTCGGCTGAGTCCTTGAGGTGCAATATCACGCGGGTGCCGCGCGCCGGCGCGTCGGCCAGATCTGTCGGCGATATGGTATAGGTACCGAGGCCGTCCGACGACCAAAGCGACGCCGCGTCCGATCCAGCCCGGCGCGAAGCGACATCGACCCGGTCGGCAACCATGAAGGCGGAATAGAAGCCGACGCCAAATTGCCCGATCAGCTTGCTGCCTTCGCCGTCCCGTTCGTCGCCGAGCCGTTCCATGAACGCCTTGGTGCCGGACCGCGCGATAGTGCCGAGCGCATCGGCGAGTTCGCCCTCGCTCATCCCGATGCCATTGTCCTCGACAACCAGCCTGCGCTCCCCTGCGTCGATCGTTACGGTGATGCGAGCCTCGCCGTCGCCGCCGAGCAGGTCTGGCTGGTGCAGCGCTTCGTAGCGCAGTTTCTCGCAGGCATCGGCCGCGTTCGACACGAGCTCGCGCAGGAACACGTCCTTCTCGGAATAGATCGAATGCACCATGAGATGCAGCAGCTTGGACACATCGGCTTCGAACGAGCGGGGTTGCGGCGCAGTATCGGTGGTCATGGTGGTCGAGGCTCTCCCAGAATCGATCGACCGGCAGATGGCGGCGTCCTTCAATGGTTTCAAGGCGGCCGGCGAGGGCTCAATCCGTCTCGCTTCCGCGATCGCGACGGTATCGGTGGGTGACGTCGAAAGGCGGCAGCCAGTGCTCCCGCCGGATCGTCCAGTTTTCGTAAGTCGGCGTGAACTGGTCTGGCGCATCCAACGCACCCAGATGCAGCTCGATCTCATTGCTGCTGCGAACGAAGACGGATGATCCACAATCGAGACAGAAATGGCGATTTCTGTAGCAGCGGGTGACGCCTTGGACTTCGACCTGGTCCTCGAGAAAGATCGCGGCCGCAAAGAACAGCGCACCATGATGCTTGCGGCAGTCGAGGCAATGACAGACAGCGACCCGGATCGGCGCCCCGCGCGCTTCGATCCGGATCGCGCCGCACAGGCATCCGCCAGCGACGGTCTCCATCGGCATTTCCCTCCAATGTACCGATCTAGGGCGCGGCGAGGGCGGACAGTTCACTGCTGCTCAGGCCGTAGATTCGGCAGATATGATCGCGCAATTCCGCCTTCGCGATCGCCATGTCGACATAGGCCGCTTCCTCCTCGGCCTCCGCCTCGAGGTTTATGACCGTCTCGCTCGGGACGAGCCGCGCCCAACTGGCCTTGTGGACAGCGACCGCGGTTCGAACCGCGGCCACCAGGTCGCGGCCTTCTCCTGACATATTGTCGATCATGGGATGACAACGCGCCAGCATGGCGCGGGTTCTCGCGGCGCTATGCAAATTCGCGGGTTCTTCGTCGCAATCATCATGCGGTGGCGGCCGGCGCCATCGCCTGCGAACAGCGCTCTATCCTCAAACCAGCCCCGCGCGGATCACTTCTCAGCTGGGCCAGGGATCGTAGCCGCAAGCAAGGCGGTGGCCGCCGCCCAGGAGACTGCGTCTGCAGTCGCGTCGTAGCGCATCCGCGGATCGTCCAACTGCCCCACCGCGGCGTTCGAAAAGCTATGATAGGCGCGGCCATGCCGTAGGACGTGCCAGTCCGCGTCGGCGGCACGCATCTCATGCTCGAAACCCTCGACATCCTGCTCGGGGACAAGGGGATCCATCATCCCGGTGGCCACGAGGAGGGGAGCGCGGATCGCGCCAGGCGCGGCGGGGCGGGGCGTTGTGAGAAGGCCGTGAAAGCTGGCGATTGCTGCGGACTCAGCACCGCTGCGCGCAAATTCGAGAGCCGCATAACCGCCGAAGCAGTAACCGATGACCGCGATCCGCGGCGCGGATAACCCGGTTTCGATTTCAAGCGCGGCGAAGGCTGCGGCGACACGGCTGCGCATCAGGTCTGCGTCCGCACGGAAGCGTGCGACTGCTGACATCATCGCGCCGCCCTCGAGCACCTGACCTCCACCATGGAGGTCGGCTGCAGCCGCGACATAGCCGAGCGACGCCAGCATCGCGCAGCGGCGCCGCACATTCTGACCCAGCCCGTCTGCTTCGTGCAGGACCAGGACCGCACCGCCGTTCGCCGGTGCATGAGGCACGTGAATTTCGCCGAGACATTCAAGCGGGCCGTCAAGATAAGCCCAGGAGCGTACCGCCATCCCATCGCCCTCCCAGATCGTGCGCAGGGCCGCCTGCCGTGATCGCCCTTGGTGAACGAGCTAAGTTGCTGCGCGTTGCATGCCGGCATCGCGGCAAGGGCCACGATTCAGGACGTACCGCGATCCCATGGAAGAGCGGCCGTGGACCCCAGCGCCAAGCCACACGTTGAATCCAGGTCATCAAGCGTGATGGCCGGAGCATGAGAGGATCGGGCGCGAGGCGGGGCGGTTGCGAGCCGGCTAGCTGTAAAATGGCACCGCTTGAGCATGCCGACGCCAATTGACGATGACCTTTGCCGAATGGCCTGAGCAATCAAGGAGACAGTAATGAGTGAAACGATCATTGGCCGCTTTGACAGCCGTAGAAGCGCCGACCTGGCGATCGAGCATCTGGTTCAGGAACATGGCATCGAGCGGACGGACATCTTCGTCGAGCCCGCCTCCGAACGGAACAGCGCGGGCGTGACCGCCGCGGGCGCGGATGCGGAAAGCGGTCATCCCGGAGTCGATCCGGATCCATTGCCGGCGCTCGAAGGCGCGATCGACGTGTCCGTCGATGTCAACGGCGAGAGTGGCGACATTGTGCGCAAGGCACTGACGGACGCCGGCGGCAGCGTGGCGGCTGGGTAGGTGAGGCTGCGCTCTGCGGAGACGCAGATGTTGCTCATAGATCGCCGATAACGCGTTGGCGTGGGCAATCCGGTCTCGATCATGTGTTCGTCAGATCGATGCCAATCCGGGCGGGATGGCCCCCGCTGACGCGCGTGCAAACCCGATCCAGTTTCGCGCGCGGGGATGTCAACAGCGCCCTCCTTATGGCGGCTGCCCGGCCATGCATGCCGGGAATGCGAAAATTTCAGGAGGGCGCCGCGCGACCGCCAATCCTGTACAGATCAGCCGTCGAACATGCCGATCGGCGGGCAGGCGGCATCGAGCAGCGCCACGATCGGCGCGTTGCCTTGCGCGGCGGCAACCGAACGCGCCGAATTGCCGGCCGCATCGACCAAGAGCGGGCTGGCGCCCTGACCAAGCAGATCCTCGACGATGCCACCATGGCCAAACAAGGCGGCGGTCATAAGCGCGGTCTGCCCGGCCCGATTGCGGGCATCGACCGTGGCACCAGCCTCCAACAGCAGACGGGCAATCTCGCGATTGCCCCTGAATGCGACGCCCATCAACGCAGTGTTCCCCCGGTTCTCATCGGGCGTATCGGGCAGTGCGCCGGCGTCGATCAACATGCGCGTGGTATCTATCGACCCGTTGTAGCTGGCGAGGATCAGCGCGGTATAACCACGCTGATCCTTCGCCTCGAGATCGACTCCGGCACGATGCAAGGGCGCAATCATGTCCGCGCGGCCAAGCCGCGCGGCATCGAACAGCAACTCCTGCAAGCGCTCCGGCGAAGGAAGGGGCGGCAGGCCGCCGGACTCCGGACTCTCAGCCATCGAGGTCGACCGCAGTCTCGCGCGCCCAGTGACGGAGCGTTCGGCAGGCCTCGAGAAAAACGCCGATGTCCTTTGCCGATCGGAGCGGGAAACACCCGTCGTCGAGATCGTCAGCAAGCCCTGCCTTCTCGAAGAGTGGCGCTGCCGCCGCACCGATGCCGATGAACTTGCAATGGGCAAACGCATCCGACACGAAATCCTTCGATGGGGCGTCGATCGCGAGCAGCGCGGCGCCCTCGGCCGAGGGCAGCACGGCCACCGCATCGAATAGGATTGACGGGCCGCCATCGATCTTGTGGTTGGCCGCGATGACACTGCCATCCGACAACGTCACCGCGCCGATTTTCGGCGCCACCAGTTCGATCAACGCACCTTCCTTGCCGATAGCCTTCGTCAGCGCTGCGAGCAGTGCGGCGTCGCTGCCGTCGGTCAGCAGCACCCCGAGTTTGCGTCCCTTGAAGCTCTTCGGCCCGTTGGCGACGATGCTGAGCGCCGCCGAGGGCGGCAGACCTTCCTGCGTCGGACGTGCCGCCTTTGCGGGTTCGGGCACAGCCAACGCGAGCCCATCGGCAACCGTCGCGGCGAGGTTTGCGTCGATATTGAGCAAGTGCGAAACCATGCGGGATCGGATGTCTACGCGCTCTACTTTGGAGAGTTCGAACACCAGCGCATCGGCGATATGCTTCTGCTCGATTGCTGCCTGGCTGATATAGAATTGCCGCGCCTGACTATAATGGTCGGCAAAGCTTTCGGGGCGGATGCGCAGTTTTGGGCCTTCGGCAGCCTCTTCGAAGCTGCGGAAACCGCGCGCCGGGTCCTCGCGCGGACCTCCGATCGACGGACCCCAGCTATTCGGTTCGTAATTGGCGCGGCCAACCGGATTGCGCATCGCCATGTGGCCGTCCTGCTGGAAATTCGCGACCGGACATTTCGGTGCGTTTATCGGAATATGGGTGAAGTTGGTCGAGCCCAGACGCTTCAACTGCGTATCAAGGTAGGAGAAATTGCGACCCTGCAGCAGCGGATCGTTGGTAAAGTCGATCCCCGGCGGCACATTCTGCGTGCAGAACGCCGCTTGCTCGGTCTCCGCGAAGAAATTGTCCACGACGCGATCGAGCACCAGGCGGCCCACCACGCGCACCGGCAAAACCTCCTCGGGGATGATCTTGGTCGGGTCGAGCACATCGAAGTCGAACTGCTCGGCGAAGGCCTCGTCGAACAGTTGGACGCCAAGCTCCCACTCCGGGAAATTGCCGGTATTGATCGCATCCCACAGGTCGCGCCGATGGAAATCGGGATCGGCGCCGTTGAGCTTGACCGCTTCGTTCCACACCACCGACTGCAGGCCGAGCTTCGGCTTCCAGTGGAACTTGACGAACGTCGACTTTCCGGCGCCGTCGAGCAGGCGGAAGGTGTGGACGCCGAAGCCCTCCATGAAACGGAAGGAGCGGGGAATGGTGCGATCCGACATGATCCACATGATCATGTGCATCGATTCCGGCGTGAGGCTGACGAAGTCCCAGAAATTGTCATGCGCGGTCTGCGCTTGCGGGAAGGCGCGGTCCGGTTCGGGCTTGGCGGCATGGATCAGGTCGGGAAACTTGATCGCGTCCTGGATGAAGAAGACCGGGATATTGTTGCCCACAAGATCCCAATTGCCTTCGCGCGTATAGATCTTGACCGCAAAACCGCGCACGTCGCGCGCGAGATCGGCGGAGCCCTTGGATCCTGCAACGGTCGAGAAGCGCACAAAGGCCGGCGTGCGTTCGCCCACGCGCTGGAAGATGTCCGCACGGGTTATGTCGGCAAGGCTCTCGGTGAGCTCGAAAAAACCATGTGCGCCATAGCCGCGGGCGTGCACCACCCGTTCCGGGATGCGCTCGTGATCGAAATGGAAGATTTTCTCCCGGAAATGGAAATCCTCGATGAGCGTCGGCCCACGCGGCCCGAACTTCAGGCTGTTCTGGTTGTCCGCGACCGGCACGCCCTGCTGGCTCGTCAGCGTCGCGACATCGCCGCCTGCCGCCTGATGCGTCTCGCCACCGGGGGCCTGCTGTTCCGCGAAGCGCGGCGAGAACGCAACATCGGCGGGAAGGGCGCGCGCGCCCGGGGGCGAAGCGACCTGCGCGTCGCGCACCGGTGCCGGTTTGGCCGCGGCCTTGCGCGGCGCCCTGGGAGTGGATGCTTTCTTTGCCATGCTGCTTCCCGTCTGTTGGCTGGATCGAGACTTGGCGCACTGCCGACGGGGATGGCTCGGGGGTCCCACGCCGCGACGCCGGTGGCGGATGTCGCTCGTCAAACCCACCGCTTGGTGCGAAGTTGCCGCCGCGGGCGGCTAATTAACCTTTATCAGGACGATTTCGGTCCGCCCGCGCGAAACAGGCCGGGTATATGACCGTTTATCCTTTTCCCGCACGAGCAAGGAGACGGATCGAGAATGTTCACTGAACGCTTCCTGCGGGACAAGAAGGGTGTCGCGCTGACCGCAGCCGAACGCCGGGTCCTCGAGGACGCGATTATTGAGGTGAAGACGGTCTCGCCACGAACGACGCTGGCGTCTGTCGGCGAACCGCTCTCGCACAGCACATTGCTGGTCGAGGGCATCATGTCGCGGCATATCGACGACAGGAATGGGCTGCGCCAACTGGTTGCTATCCACGTTCCGGGCGATTTCGTCGATCTGCACGCCTTTCCGCTCCGCGTTCTCGACCACGACGTCGGCACGATGACCGCGGCGACGGTTGCGATCGTGCCCCACCGTCGGCTCGACAGCATCATGCGCGACATGCCGGATCTCGCGCGCAAGCTTTGGTTTTCGACGCTTCTCGACGCTGCGATCCACCGTGCCTGGCTGTTCCGTCTCGGCCGGCTCGACGCCGTCGGACGCGTCGCCCATTTCCTGTGCGAAACCAATGTTCGGCTGATGGCGGCCGGGCTCAGCGACGGGCGCCGGTTTGCGCTCGGCCTTACCCAGGCGGATCTCAGCGAGATTTGCGGGCTGACCCCGGTGCATATCAATCGCGTGATGCGCCAGCTGCGCGAGGACGGAATGTGCGTTTTTCGCTCGTCGCTGGTGGAAGTCCAGTCGCCCGAGCGGCTGGCGGTGCGGGGCCAGTTCGACCCTGCGTATCTCTATTTCGAGACGCCGCCAGCGGCGTCTTCCACCAAGGAAGCAAGGTGACCAACATGACTGATCGGATCGCAACACCACAGCCCGAGCGCGAGCCTGGTGTGGCGACGGCAGAGAATGGCGTCGTTATTCTCGACGGGCCGGACGGTGTTGCTGTGACCATG
Source organism: Sphingomonas zeicaulis (assembly GCF_050433225.1). NCBI lineage: Bacteria > Pseudomonadati > Pseudomonadota > Alphaproteobacteria > Sphingomonadales > Sphingomonadaceae > Sphingomonas > Sphingomonas zeicaulis. The sequence goes on from NZ_JBNPXQ010000001.1 coordinate 1,012,354, forward strand.
ACGTCGCACGCCGCTGCACTCACCGGGCACAGCCTGATTTCCGCTGCCGAGGAGGCCGCACGGCAGACGGTTGATGGGGCTGGAGCCGCGGATACCGCCGGACGCGCAGCAGGCTGATTGCGAGGCTGCTTGGTCGGCTATCCTCTGATCGATTTCATAGTAGCCACACAGTCTTGCGGCGCGTCTTTCGTTAAACGTGAGGTATTTTCCAGCTAGTTGCCCATCAAGGGCGTGATGTAAGCGGGTGTGTCTAGATGTCGTGGCGTAACGAAATTGGCAGTGAAGATCTTCTGGTGACACGTCGTCGTGGCGACGTTTCTGATTATGGTCGGTCGGCGCCGATGACAGGGCAGGCTATTGGCTCGGCATCGCGCGCCGAAGACGTGTCATATTTCGATCAGAGGATCGCCGCGTGCGTGCGCGCCGCGGATCTCGCCCGCGATGGCTGCGCCCGTCGCGTCCATCTCGACTTGGCGGAGCGGTATCGTCGGCGACGCGAGGCGCTGCTCGGAAACGACTGAATTACCGTTGCTCTGGAGCCGCCCGGTCTCCCGCGCGGGCGGTAAAGCTGGGCGCCGGCAGGAACGGTTGCTCGTGCTTCATTTCAATGGGTTGAGGTCGATCGCCTCCGCAATCGCTTGCGCAAGACGCGCCTGGTTGAACGGCTTGCCCAGCCTGACGATGGCACGATCATCGACGCCGACCCCTTCGCCATAGCCGCTGGCGATGATCGTCGGGATCCCGGGCCGTTCGGCGTCGATCGCGGCGATCAGTTCGGTTCCGGTCATGCCGGGCATGGCGTGATCCGTCAGCAGCAAGTCGATTTCGCCGGCGGTGCGGAACAGCGCGAGCGCTTCCTCGCCGGAACCGGCCTCGATGACTTCATGTCCGAGATCCTCGAGCAGCGCCGCGGTGTTGATGAGCACAAGTGCATCATCATCGACGGCGAGGATCCTTAGCGAAGCCGCGCGCTCGACTGTCGCAACCGCGGGCACCGCCTCCGCCTGGACGATCGGATCGGACACCGCGGGAAGCCATATTATGGCACTGGTCCCTGCGACTGGTTCGCTCATCAGTTCGAACGTGCCGCCGATCTGCCGCGCCATGCCATGAACCATGGGCAAGCCGAGCCCGGTTCCCTTGCCGACGCCCTTGGTGGTGAAGAAGGGCTCCGTCGCGCGGCGAAGGGTTTCGGGATCCATGCCCGCGCCGCGATCGGCGACCTCGAGCCGCACGTAGCTGCCGGCAGGCAGGTCCGAGATCACACCCTCATCCAGATCCTCGCAGCTGGTGGAGATAAGTATCGGACCGCCGGCCGGCATCGCGTCGCGCGCGTTCACGATCAGGTTGAGCAGCGCCATCTCGAGTTGGTTCGCGTCCGCGCGCACGGATGGCAGCTTCATCGGAAACCGCGTCGAGATCGGCCACTCCGGTCCGATCGACCTTTGCACCAGGTCGTTCATCCCCATCAGCAAGCCAGGCAGGTCGACGCGATCCACGACAAGATCCTGCCGGCGGGCGAAGGCAAGCATACGCTGGGTCAAAGTCGCGCCGCGCTGCGCGCCTTCGATCGCGTTGTTCAGCAGCCGCCGCGCGAGCGGATCTTCCGACAGTCGCTTGCCGAGAAGCTCGAGGCTCCCGAGCACGGCCATCAGCAGGTTGTTGAAATCATGTGCGATCCCGCCGGTCAGTTGGCCGATCGCCTCCATCTTCTGCGACTGGAAAAGCGCCTCGCGCGCCTGTTCCAGCGCTCGTTCCGCCTGCTCGCGCTCGGTGACGTCGCGCGTGATCTTGGCATAACCGATCGGCCGGCCGCCATCGTCCCGGATCGCGCCGATCACCACGCTCGCACGGAAGCGGTTGCCATCCCTGCGGACCCGCCAGCCTTCGGCTCGAAACAGCCCTTCCTGCTTCGCGGTTGCCAGCGCCCGATCAGGCTCTCCGCGCGCCCGATCCTCTTCAGTGTAGAAACGCGAGAAATGTTCGCCGATGATCTCTTCGGGTTCATAACCCTTGATGCGCCGTGCGCCTTCGTTCCACGCCGATACGCGGCCTTCGAGATCGAGCATGCAGATCGCATAATCCGTTACGCCGTTCACAAGATGGCGGAACTGCTCCTCGCTCTCGCTGAGGCGCTCCTCGACCTGGCGTCGTTCGGTGACATCCCGGCCATAGGCGTAGACAAGCCCGTCCTCGAGCGTCGTATGCCACTGGATACGATGGTAGCGTCCGTCGATCGCGCGGAAGCGATTCTCGTAGTCCGTGAGTTCCTCGCTCTCCAATGCGCGCGCGAGCGCCGCGGCGCTTGGCTCGATGTCATCCGGATGCATGAAATCGCGAAATGGACGGCCCACAACCGCATCGACCGGGTGGCCGAGCAGGCGGCTCCAGGACGGGCTCACCGAGCGGAACACGCCTTGTGCGTCGACGACGACGATGATGTCGCGTGAAAGGCTCCAGATGCGGTCGGCGCGCCGCGTCTCGACGTGGAGCGCGGCGATGGTGGCAAGCGCTCCCTCGATCTGCGCCGCGATCAGGCGGAGGATCTTGAGGAGTTCGCGATCGTCGCGCCTATGGGGATTGAGCCCCACCAGCAGCCTGCCCGCCGGCGCATCGCCTTGCCCGTGAATGGCGATCGCCATCGCCTTGGTCGGCGGATCCGACCAGTCTCCGGTAGGCCAAGGAACGTCCGCTGCGAGATCGAAAGCCTCGCCGTCGTCGATTCCGCTCCCCTGGGTCGCCGCGGCGCGGCGGAAGAGCGCCTCGCCTGCATTGTCTCCGGCAAGCTGCAGCACGGCGAAGGGGAAGTCGCGCTTGTTCCCGGCGAAGGTGGCGTCGACCGCGGCATGCACTGCGGCAGGGTTGCGGGCGTTGCCCAGCGCCGCGCCGAGGTGGCGCAGGGTTTCCATCCGACGTTCGCCGATGACACGCGCGGTTTCCTCACTTACCACGCACAGCAGGCCATCGACCTGCCCGGTCGCGCTGAACAGCGGGCTGTAGGAAAAGCTGTGGTAAGTCTCCTCGGGATAGCCGTTGCGCTCGAGCAGCAGCAGCAGCGCGTTGTTCCAGCTTGCCTCACCAGCGCGTACGCGTTCGACCTGGTCCGCGACGTCGTCATAGACTTCCTTCCACACTTCGCGGAAGGGGCGGCCGAGCATCGCAGGATGTTTGAGGCCGAGTGTCGGGATGTAGGCATCATTGTAGAAGAAGCAGAGGTCGTCGCCCCAGCCCAGCCACATCTCGAACCGTGATGTCAGCATCATCCGCAGCGGGATCTTGAGCGCGTCGGGCCACAGCCGTGGATCGCCCAGCGGTGTCGCCGACCAGTCGCGGGCGCGCATGGTCTGAGCCATCTGCGTAGTACCCGGAAAAATATCCCAAAGCGTGCGGTCGGTGGTGTCCGGCATGTATCCCCTCATGCCCGTGCCAACGTCCGGCCAACCGTTTGGATGCGCACGGGATCGCGAGCATGCCGACGCCCCTGCGACGCGCTTCCCCCGAACGTTCCATGCCGCAGGTGCGTCGGATCCTGGAGCGCGGCGATGCGTCGTTCGGTTGCGGCATCCAGCAAGTCGAACGCCGCCCCGCACTCGCGCAGCGCCCGGATCGCGAAATCGGCTTGCGCCTCCTTCCCGCGGCGCGAGGAACAGACGCAGCAGCACGGAACGGGTAAGGATAGGCCGATGAGAATCGCAACCTATAACGTCAATGGCGTGAACGGACGTCTGCCGGTTCTGATACGATGGCTGCAGGCCTATTCGCCCGACATCGTCTGTCTCCAGGAACTAAAGGCGCCGGACGAACGCTTCCCCGACGAGGCGCTTGCCGAAATTGGCTATGATGCGATCTGGCACGGCCAGAAGAGCTGGAACGGGGTCGCGATCCTCAGCCGCGTGGGCGAGATTCATGAAACCCGGCGCGGATTGCCCGGCGATCCCGGCGACGATCACAGTCGCTATATCGAGGCTGCGGTCAACGGGATCATCATTGGATGCCTCTACCTCCCTAATGGCAATCCGAGGCCCGGGCCAAAATTCGAGTACAAGCTGCGCTGGCTAGAACGGTTCGCGATGCATGCCGAAGTATTGCTGGCTTCGGAGCTGCCGGTCATCCTCGCCGGAGACTTCAACATCATTCCAACGGATCGCGACGTCTATAAGCCTGAGCGTTGGCAGAATGATGCGCTGTTCGCGCCGGAGGTGCGAGACGCCTATGCACGCCTGCTCGCCACCGGCTGGACCGATGCGGTCCGCGCGCTGCACCCCGACGAGACGATCTACAGCTTCTGGGACTATTTCCGAAACGGCTTCGCGCGCGATGCGGGACTGCGGATCGATCACCAATTGCTGGCTCCGCCGCTCGTCGAGCGGCTGGTCGCGGCCGGCGTAGACCGCGAGGTGCGTGGGTGGGACAAGTCAAGCGATCATGCGCCGGTCTGGATCGAACTGGCCGACCGACCGCGTCGCCGTCGTCAGCCCAGGGCCGCGAACCATGCCGCGTAAGGCGTATTGCGCGCCATGCAGCGATTATAGTCGGGCGCGCCATCGCTCCACCAGACCGGGCCGCGTTCGCCGAGCGCGCGTTTCGCCCGATCGACGCTGCGGCGCGCCGCTTTTTCAGCGGCGACGTCCGCCGCGCGTTTTGCCATGCCGACGGACCGGCGCGCCTGCATGAGTTCTGAGACAAGCTGCGCCCGTATGGCGTCGGAAAGTGCGGGATTGGCGCAGCGCCACAAGCGCCCGCGAACCACGAAATAGCGGCCGTCGGGCGTTGTCGGATGGCCATCCGCCGCCCGTGCGGGCTCATCGGCCATCGGCGATGTCAGAGCATCTCCTCCACCGCCCGGGCGATATTGTGGGTCGTATAGGGCTTCTGAACAACGGTGCGCGCGCGATGCTCCACGGGCAGCTTCGCCTGTTCGCCATAGCCCGACGCGAAGAAGAAGGGCACGCCCATGTCATGCAACCGGTCCGCGATGCCGAAGCTCGTCTGATCGCCCAGGTTGATGTCGAGGATCGCGAGGTCTGGCCTGGTGTCGTCCAGCGCATCATGAGCGGCTTCGGGCGTAGAAGCGGTGACGATCACCGCTCCGAACCGGGTGAGGATGTCCTCGGCATCGAGCGCGATGATCAGGCTGTCCTCGACCAGCAGGACGTTGCGTCCGGCCAGGAGATGCGGGCTGACTGCCACCTGCGAACTATGCGATGCGGCAGGCAGCCGGACGTGCGGACCCTTGAAGTTGCGCCGTTCGGAAACGTGCCGCGCGGGAATACGGAAGGTCGCGCGAACGCCGTCCGGCGCATAGTCGATCTCCGAGGCGCCGCCGAGATCATAGGGTACGGACCGCTCGACGATCGTCGTCCCGAACCCCTTGCGCGTCGGCTTCGTCACGCGGGGGCCGCCCGTTTCCTGCCAGGTCAGCACGAGATCGTTCTGGCCATTGCGCGACCAACGGATCCGGACCTCGCCGTCAGCGGAAAGGCTGCCATATTTGGTCGAATTGGTGACGAGCTCATGGATGACCAGCGCCATGGTCGAATAGGCCTGGGGGTTGAGCAGCACCGGGGGGCCATCGTGCAGGATGGCGTTTTCTCGCGTCGCGGCGAAGGCCGCCGCCTCTGCATCGATCAGCGCCTGCAGCGGTGCCGGACCCCAATGATCGTCCGTGATCTGATTATGCGCACGTGCGAGGGCATGGATGCGTCCGTCGACGAGCTTCACGAAATCGCGGACCACTTCCTCGTCCGGTTGCGACTGACGGATCAGCCCGCGAATGACGCCGAGGATGTTGCGGACGCGGTGGTTCAATTCGGCGATCAGCAGTTCCTGCCTGGCATTCGCCTGATGCCGCTGCGCCGCGGCCTCGTCCGCGAGCCGCAGCACGACTTCGATCAGCGTCGCGCGCAAGGTTTCAGCCACGCGCAGTTCGGAGGGGGTGAATGGCTTTGAATGACCTTCGACCAGTTCCTGCCACTCGGCGAAGCTTTCGCGTGGCGTGAGCCGCGGGCCGTTGGGGCCAAAGGTTACCGGTTTGTGGGGATCGCCGGCCCAACGGACGGAGTCACGTATCTCCGAGCGGAACAGCACGACATAGTCGCGCGGACTGCGCGAGATTGGAATGGCGAGAAGGCCCGACGCCTGCCGGGCGAAAGGGGCCGCGCGGTCGACGAGCGAGGCGATATGGTCCGTCGCAAACACTTTGCCCGCCGCGGTGCCATTGAGCGCGCGGATGATACGGCGGAAATCGTCGGTCGGCGGGGTCGTGCCCGAGAAGGCGTAGCTGCCATTGATCCAGACGCCGACACCGTCCGCTGGGATCGTGCTGGTCAGGATGTCGGCGAGCCAGTCGGGATCGTTGAGCAATGTCTCGTCGGACGCCACGGCGCCGAGAAGTTGGTCCGATACGTCGCGCGCCCGACGCTCATATTCGACGAGCGCGCGCCGCTCCCGGCTTTCAAGCCGCATCGAGAACATCTGCGCGAACATCTCGGTCACCGAGCGCCGCTCGAAGGTCGGCGCGCGCGGCGAATAATGGTGGCAGGCGAACAAGCCCCAAAGTTCGTCGTCGACGATGATCGAGATCGAGAGGGAGGCCTCGACGCCCATATTCTTGAGATATTCGATATGAATGGGCGATACCGAGCGCAGGATCGACAGCGACAGGTCGAGCGGTTTCTTGTTTTCATCGAGCGCCGGTTCGATGCCGATCGGTGTCGCATTGACGTCGCGAATGACGCGGATCAGGTTGCGCTTGTAGAGCGCGCGCGCCTGACGGGGGATATCGCTTGCCGGATAATGCAGGCCCTTGAAGGATCCGATGCCGGCCTTGCAAGCCTCGGCGACGACCTCTCCGGCTCCATCCGGAGCGAATTTATAGACCATCACCCGGTCGTAACCGAGCAGCGCGCGCACCTGCCGCGCGCCTTCGCGGTAGAAGGAGGACATCTCCCCCTGCGCATCGAGCCTACCCATCATCGATCTGACAGCACCGGTCGCATCGCCATTGCTGTGGTTGCCCGGTTCGGCCTCGATGACGATCTGGCCGTCGGAAAAATGAACGGCGAAATCGAACGGCTCGCCATTCTCGCGCAATTGGCAGCCGAACTGGCGCTCGACCGTGTCGGGCGAGGTCAGAAAGGCGACGCGGTTGCGCAGGTCATGGACCAGCTTTGGCGGCACGAAATCCGATAGCGGGTGGCCGATCAGCGACCGTGCCTCGATCCCGAGGAACGTCCCGACATTCTTCGACGCGCGCGCAATGATCCAATCTGTGCTGACGACGATCAGAAAACCTACGGGCTGGATCGCCCCGAGCAGGTGGATCGGCTCGCGGTCGCAGTTTGAAAGGTCGACATGCTCCAGGGTTTCGGTCACGCTTTTCCTTACGTCAGATCGGTTGTCCGGATCGGCCGCTGCACGCTGAAATGCGTGGGTGCCATTCGCCGACCGCTATCTAGCCGTCGGGAGGCGATGTGCGGCGGAACGATGGATGCGGAGTCCCGCGTAGGACGCTATTCTTCAACGCTTTCGGTACCCCACAGATTGATACGCCGTAGGTTAAGATGCGGAATGGCCACAAAGGTTCCCCCTCTATGCTCGGGCAGGGCGCCTGTATCGTCGATCGGCGCCCGCTGGCGTGGCGCTGGGAGGGGAATGACGGGCGTGAGAGGCTGTCAGGCGGCCGAAAGTTTCACGGCGTCGATCAAGCACGCCCATGCCAGTATGTTGCCAGGCAAGCCATTCCGGATAACTTCCCGCCCGGGCGGCTGCGACATCGGGTATTCGCGTCCCACTGGTCGTGACAAATACGCAATGGCGCAAAATCTTCTCGATATCGTCCAGATCGCCGAACGCTTCATAGCCGAGGGTCCACCATATATCGGGGCGATCCTGACGGATGACGCGCGTCCATTCGACATTGCATCCCGCATGCAATATTCTGCCATCGCGCGCGGCATCGATCGGAACAAGGCCGTCACTGGTCCAGGCGAAGGATTGCAGCCGCCTTTGCTTCTGAACCCTTATTGTCGGAGAGCCCTCCAGAACGAGTGCCGCCGATGCGAGCTTGGTCCAGAGCGTGATCTGCCCCAGCGGCGCCAGCAAGCCGCGGCGCGCGATCAGTGACTTGATCTCGACCCGCCTGTCTTCGCCTTCTGCCGCGCGGACCTTGATGCCGCATTCGGTCTGCGCAGGGTCATAAAGGTAGATATCGGTTCGCGTTGGTGGAGCCGCATCTTCGATACGCCCGTCGCCGCTCGCGTGCTGCACTGTGTCGAACCAGCGCGCCACCGCGTTGCATTGTTCCCCGCGCCACCAAAGCCGCACTTCGCATGATCGCTGCACGAAAACCTCCTGGACGAGCTGGGCCTCGCCTTTATCCCCGCATCGCTGCAGCCCCAGCGTTGAGCAACTGCGCCGGGATAGCGCCCGGCGCTGGGCATATTTCGACAGTGGCTGGCTGATTTTGGGCAACAGAGGCATATTTCAGACGGCTGAAATGCCCGCATCGCCGGTTAAAATGCGCGACGCTGCGGGTCTTCTTGGCGACGTCACGTTTACAAGGCGTTCGGAGCGTCTGCTGCGGCCCACGCTCCGCCCGAGATGTCTTTGTTTGGCAGCGCTGCTTTCTTAACGCTTGATTGCTCCAATGTGCGGCTGAGGCCGCTAAGCCCGCTTCTCGCTGTCATCGGGAGGGGAGCGGCCCTACTCCACCCACTCCAGCCCGATCGAGCGGTAAAGACTGCGATCCTCTTCCCAGTCGGGCTTCACCTTGACGTGCAGATAGAGGTGCACGCGTGCGCCGAGCAGCTTGGTGAGTTCGGCGCGGGCGCGCGAGCCGATCTCCTTCAGCCGCGTGCCGCCCTTGCCGAGCACGATCGCGCGTTGGGTGGCGCGCCCCACGAGGATCTGCTGGTGGATCTCGACCGATCCGTCCTCGCGTTCCGAATAGCGTTCCGTGTCCACGGCAGCGGCGTAGGGCAGTTCGGCGTGAAGCTGCAGATAGAGCTGTTCGCGCGTCACTTCAGCGGCGAGCATACGATCGGTCGCGTCGGACACTTGATCCTCGGGGAAGTGCCACGGCCCCTCCGGCATCTTTTCGGCAAGCGCGGCCTTGAGCGTGGGCACGCCATCGCCGGTCGCGGCGGAGACCATGTAGGTGTCGACGAAGCCGATGCGGTCGTTCAGCCGCTGGGCATGGACGAGCAACTTCTCCTTGGCGGCGACGTCCACCTTGTTGAGGATCAGGATCTTGGGCTCGCGGCGTGCCGCCAGTCGTTCGATGATGACCTCGACCTTGGGACCGAGGCCGCCCTTTGCGTCGATCACCAGGGCGATCAGGTCGGCATCCTCGGCGCCGCCCCACGCAGCGGACACCATCGCGCGGTCGAGCCGCCGACGCGGTTCGAAGATGCCTGGTGTGTCGACGAGGATGATCTGCGTCTCACCCTCGATGGCAAGACCCATCAGCCGCGTACGCGTGGTCTGCGCCTTGGGGCTGACGATCGCCACCTTCTGCCCGACGAGGGCGTTGACGAGGGTCGACTTGCCCGCATTGGGGGCGCCGACGACCGCGACGGTTCCGCACCGCTCGCTCATTGCAATTTCTCCAGAAGGGCGCGTGCCGCCGCGGTTTCCGCATCCTGCTTCGACGAGCCTTCCGCGGAGGCCTCACCGGCGCCCTTGATCGTGACAGTGATGGTGAAGCGAGGCGCGTGGTGCGGCCCGGCGCGATTGGTGATTTCATAGACCGGCGGGCGCCGGTTGTGCGCCGCGGCCCATTCCTGCAGCGCCGATTTGGGATGGAGCGGCGCACGCTGCTGCTGCAGCACCCGGTCGCCCCAGGCGCTCCGGACGAAGCGATCCGCGGCTTCGAGGCCGCCTTCGAGGAAGACGGCCCCGATCAGCGCCTCGACGACGTCGCCCAGCACATTGTCGCTGTCACTTGCGCCATCGTCACGCGCCTGCTTGCCGAGGCGCAGGTGCGTCGGCACGCCGATCGCACGGCCGATCTCCGCGCAGGTGCCGCCCGAGACAAGCGCGTTGAGGCGGCGCGAGAGCTTGCCCTCGGGCTCGTCCGGAAACAGCACGAACAGCCAGCGGGCCATCAACAGGCCGAGAATGCGATCCCCCAGGAATTCGAGCCGCTCATAATTGAGCGCGCTCTGGCTGCCATGCGTCAGCGCGCGTTCGAATGAGGCGAGATCCTGCGGATCGTGATGGAAGGTCTCGCGGATCCAGGTGGAAAGATCGGCCGCCATCAGAAGGTTTCGCCGATCCGTTCCCAGCGCGCAGCGGTGAACCAGGTCCAGGGCAGGAACCAGTTCGCGGAGCCATCGGTCGAGAAGATCGACACCATCGCGCGGCCGACCAGATTATCTTGCGGTACGAATCCGATCCCGCCGCGCTCCACCGCGAAGCGGCTGTCGAGGCTGCGGTCGCGATTGTCTCCCATCAGGAAGAGATGGCCCTCGGGCACGACATAGACGTCGGTATCGTCATATTCGGTCGGCCTCAGGTCGAGCACGGCATAGCTGTGGCCGTTGGGCAGCGTCTCGCGATACTGCGGATAGCGGCATACCGCCTGGCCGGTGCTGTCGCGGTGCAGGAAGGGGGAGGGGACGCCCTTTTCCAACTCGTAGCAGGGGCTGTTGGGGCTGACCGGATGGACGAAATCGGCGATCCGCTGCCGCGGAATCGGCGTGCCGTTGAGGATGATCTGGCCCTTGCGGATCTGGACGAGGTCACCGGGCAGCCCGATCACGCGCTTGATATAATCGACATCATTGGTCGGCGGCGCGCGGAAGATCACAACGTCGCCACGCTCGGGCTGATGCGGCAGGATGCGGGATGAGGGCAGCAGCGGCATCCCCCAGGGCAGGCTGTAACGCGAGAAGCCATAGGGCCACTTCGCCGCGAGCAGATAATCGCCCACGAGCAGCCGTGGCTGCATAGACTCCGAGGGGATGACGAAGGGCGAAACGATGAAGCTGCGCAAGATGAAGACGAACAGCAACAGTTTCAGCAGAAAGGTGAACGACTCGCGCCCTTCGCTTTTTGCCTTTCGGGCCCGTTTGTTGGCTTTGGCGGCGGCGGCTTGCGCGCCGCCCGACGTCTGGTCGGTCATCGCCGGGGTTTGGAAGCGTGGCGCGCTTTGGTCAAGCGAGCTTCGATCGACACGCGTTAGTCGCGCCCATCGGGCGGCGCCTGAGAGAAAAGCGGCAGGCCGGGGGGTGGCAGCGGCGCGGGCGGCGGCGTAGAGGATGCGCTGCAATATCAGGGAGATTCGCGACATGAGCGGCACCGAAACGGCGTGGACGGTCATCCGGGCGGAGCAGCCCGAAACCCTGGCGAAACTGTTCGATGCCACGCCCGATCGCCTGTCGCAGCTCGTGATCGAAGAAGTCGGCATGCGCTTCGACTGGTCGAAGACGCACCTGACCCCGGCGTTGATCGACGCCTTCGTCGCGCTGGCCGAGGCGAGCGACTTCGCGGGCAAGCGCGACGCGCTGTTCGCGGGCGCGAAGATCAACGTCACCGAGGGCCGCGCCGTCGAGCATAGCGCCGAGCGCGGCGAGGGCGCGCCCGAGAGCGTGGCGCAGGCCAAGATGTTCCATGCACGGATGCGCGGGCTGATTGACGCGATCGAAGCCGGCGCGATGGGGCCCATCACCAACATCCTGCACATCGGCATCGGCGGTTCGGCGCTGGGGCCGAACCTGCTGGTCGACGCGCTGGGCCGCGAGGCGGATCGCTACCAGACCGCGATCGTCTCCAACGTGGACGGCGCCGCGCTGGAAGAAGCGTTCGCGCGCTTCGATCCGACCAGCACCCTGATCGCCGTCGCCTCCAAGACCTTCACCACCACCGAAACGCTGATGAATGCGGATAGCGCGCTGGCGTGGTTGACGGAGGGCGGCGTTGACGACCCCTATGGCCGCGTCGTCGCGCTGACCGCGGCGCCGGACAAGGCTGTGGCGTGGGGTGTCGACGAAACCCGCGTGCTGCCCTTCTCTGAAAGCGTCGGCGGGCGTTATTCGCTATGGTCGTCGATCGGCTTCCCCGCAGCGCTCGCGCTCGGGTGGACGGCGTTCGAAGAATTGCTCGAAGGGGCGGCGGCGATGGACCGTCATTTCCGCTTCGCCGAACCGCGCCGCAACGCGCCTCTGCTCGCGGCGTTCGCGGATCAATATTATGCCCGCGTCCGCAACTGCCAGACCCGCGCCGTATTCGCCTATGACGAGCGGCTGCGCCTGCTGCCCTCCTACCTCCAGCAGTTGGAGATGGAATCGAACGGCAAGAGCGTGAAGGCGGACGGCACCCCCGTCGATGGCCCGACCGCGCCGGTCACCTGGGGCGGCGTCGGCACCGATGCGCAGCACGCAGTATTCCAGCTTCTCCACCAGGGCACGCACCTGATCCCTGTCGAATTCATCGCCGCGATCGAACCCGGCCACCCGCTTGACGACCGCCACCACCGCGCGCTGCTGGTCAATTGCTTCGCGCAGGGCGCGGCGCTGATGGAAGGCAAGCAGAGCGACGATCCCGCACGCGCTTATGCCGGCGACCGGCCTTCATCGACGATCCTGCTCGACCGCGTCGACCCACGGACCCTGGGCGCGCTGATCGCCTTCTACGAACAGCGCACCTTCGCCAATGCGGTGCTGATGGGAATCAACGCCTTCGACCAGTTCGGCGTCGAATTGGGCAAGGCGATCGCCAAGTCGATCGAGAGCGAAGGCACGGATCGCTTTGATCCGTCGACACGGGCGCTGATTGAGCGCGCCTTCGGCTGACGTCTCGATCCAGCATCGGGTAGTGGGTGTCATTCCCGTTGCCCGATGTCGGGCTCAGCGAAGGAAATCGATCAGCGCAAACCGGAAAAGCCGTTTGTCGCAGCGGGCCCGGCTCCTTAGATGCCCACGCAGCACATCAAGGGCGGGTCAATGAGCAGTTTCGATTATGATCTCTTCGTCATCGGCGCCGGTTCGGGCGGCGTCCGCGCGGCGCGCGTCTCCGCGGCCCATGGCGCGAAGGTGGCGATTGCCGAGGAATATAAGGTCGGCGGTACCTGCGTGATCCGCGGCTGCGTGCCCAAGAAGCTGCTCGTCTACGGCGCGCATTTTGCAGAGGATCTGAAGGATGCACGCCGGTTCGGCTGGAACGTGCCCGATTGCGATTTCGACTGGCCGACGTTGCGCGACAATGTTCTTGCCGATGTCGAGCGGTTGAACGGCGCCTATACGAGCACGCTCGACAATCATGGCGTCGAGGTGATTCTCGAACGCGCGACGGTGAGCGGCGTCAATGAGATCACGCTGGCATCGGGCCGCACCGTTACCGCCGGCAAGATCCTCATCGCAACCGGCGCCTGGCCGATGGTGCCGGAGTTCCCGGGCGCGGAGCATGGCATCACCTCCAACGAGGTGTTTCATCTCGAAACGCTGCCCAGGCGCGTCGTGATCGCCGGCGGTGGCTATATCGCCAATGAATTCGCCGGCATCTTCCACGAGTTCGGCGCCGAGGTGACGCTCGTCAACCGCTCCGACACGATCCTGCGCGGTTATGACGAGCAGGTGCGCGATCGCCTGCTGCAGATTTCGATGACCAAGGGCATCAAGTTCCTGTTCAACGCACCGTTCGAGAAGGTGGAGAAGCAGGCGGATGGCAGCCTGCGCCTGTTCATGACCGGGCAGCCGGAAATCGAGGCGGACCTGCTGCTGTTCGCCACCGGCCGCATGCCTCACACCAAGGGCCTCGGGCTGGAGACGGCGGGCGTGAAGCTCAACGATCGCGGTGCCGTCGTCGTGGATGACGACAACAAGTCCAGCGTCGACAGCATCTATGCGGTAGGGGACGTGACCGACCGCATCCAGTTGACTCCGATAGCGATCCGCGAGGGGCAGGCCTTTGCCGACAGCATATTCGGCAAGAAGCCGCGCCGCGTCGATTATGGCTGCGTGCCCAATGCCGTGTTCAGCCACCCGCCGATCGCCGGCGTCGGCTATACCGAGGGCGAGGCGCGAAATCGCTTCGGCGCGATCAAGGTCTACACGTCGGATTTCCGGCCGATGAAGAATGTGCTCGCGGGCCGCAACGAGCGCGCGCTCTACAAGATGATCTGCAACGCCGAGACCGATGTGATCATCGGCCTGCACATGATCGGCCCCGATGCGCCCGAGATCCTGCAGGCGGCCGCGATCGCCGTAAAGGCGGGGCTCACCAAGCAGGCGTTCGATGACACCGTCGCGCTGCACCCGACGATGGCGGAAGAGTTGGTGCTGATGCGCTGATGCAGGCCTTGCCTCCCCGGGCCGGGCTCGGGGAGGCAAGCTGCCTTCGGCGTGGGCTTATGGCGTCACGCCGATCACGATCGAGGCGGTGAAGCCCGTCGCGGCCGTGCCAGTGAAGGTCGGCGTCATGCTGGTGATCTGCCCCGACGTGTTGTTGCCGAACACGGGATCGCCGGCGATCGTTGCCGAGGCGAAGTTGGTCGCGCTTGCTGCATAGTCTGCACTGCTCGAATAGACCGACGTAGCAACCTCGGGCGGCATGACGATCTGCGAAGTGAGTTTTGCGAACCTGCCGGCCAGCGCGTTGCTCGGATTCGTGAACAGCTCGAAGTGCATGTGCGGGAAGCGCCCGGGTTCGCAGCCTGGGAAGACTGTCGTGAACGTGCACTGGCCGCTTGCGTTGGTGTAGAGCACACCACGGCAGTAGGTTTCCGCCGGATCGTTGTAGAGCGAGTAGCGCCCGTCCGCGCGCGGATGCCACAGATAGATGGCATAGTTGGAAAGCGCCGCGCACGTCGAGGCCGTGTTGACCACGATGAAGGTCAGCGTCACCTGCACGCCAGGCGTCGGCGGCGGCGTGGGGGTAGGCGTCGGTGTGGGTGTTGGAGTCGGCGTCGGGGTAGGCGTGGGTGTCGGTGTCGGAGTCGGCGTGGGGGTCGGGGTCGGCACCGTGAAGTTCGGGCGGATGTCCGTGCGCACGATGCCGCTGAACGTCAGGATGTTGGTCTGCGTCGGCGCACCCGCGGGCAGGCTGTTGCTGCCGTCGGCGGGATAGGGGCCGACCTCCTCGGGCGGATAGTTGCTGCAGGTCGTCGGCAGCGGAAGCGGCGTCGGCGTAGGGGTCGGCGTTGGCGTGGGAGTGGGTGTCGGCGTCCCGGTGGGCGTGGGTGTCGGCGTGGGGGTGCCGCCGTCGTCGTCATCATTGCCGCCGCCGCAGCTCGCGATCAGCGCGGCGGTGCCGGCGCTCGCAAGCAGCGACAGTGCACGGCGACGGCCGATCCGCCGGCTGCGCATCTGCGCAAGCTCAGCCCCGAGGTCCTGCTCGTCATTGTCGTGGTTGGCCTCGTGGCTCATCTTCGCGTCCTCACTGTTACTCGCGCCGATTAGCCCGCTTTGGTGGCCGGCTTCAACGCCTGTCGACAGCTAAGATGATGGCGGATTGCCGGTTCCGCACAAAAAGGCGGCGCCCCGGCCATCGCCAGGGCGCCGTTGGTCATCCAATGTGCCGCGGCTCAGCGCAGGAACCGCGCGGCCTCGCGGCTGGAAACGTTGGCGTCGCCATTGCGATCCGCACCGCGGATCAGCGCCCGGTTCGCCTCGCCGGCCTCGTTCACGTTCAGCCGACCGTCGCGGTTATAGTCGAACTGGCTGACGAACCGCAGTCCCTCGCGGGTCGTCTTCAGCACCGGGTGCAGACGGGCGACGCCGTTGCCCACCAGTTCGAACCGATATCCGCCCCCGTTCCAACCGCCATTCCAGTCACGATCGTAACGCGGATCGAAACGGACTTGCTGCTGCTGGCCCCAGCTCTGCGCCATGGCCGGCGCCGTCATTCCGCCGATTGTCACGGCGGCGATCGCGATCTTGGCGATAGTTCCAATCGACTTCAGCATGACCAAATTCCTTATCCTGATCACTTCGATGTCGATGCTTCTACGATCGCTCGATTGAACGGATTCTGAGTGACGCCGACAAGATCCGTTCATTAGTGTCGCGAATTGTCGCGAAGGTCGCGAGCCGGGGTTGCTGCCCCCCAAGAAATTCCATCGGTTGCGTTGGGGTGGCTCCAGTCCCTATCTCGGGGATCGAACAGGATGAGAGATTTTCGATGACCGCCACCCATTCCACCCGCATGCTGATCCTCGGATCGGGCCCCGCCGGCCTTTCGGCGGCGATCTATGCCGCGCGCGCCGGTCTGGCGCCGATCGTGGTGCAGGGGCTGCAGCCCGGTGGTCAGCTCACCATCACCACCGACGTCGAGAATTATCCGGGCTTTCGCAACGTCATCCAGGGCCCTTGGCTGATGGAGGAGATGCAGGCGCAGGCCGAGCATGTCGGCACGCAGTTCGTCTATGACCAGATCGTCGATGTCGACCTCTCGGAGCGTCCGTTCCGCCTACGTGGCGATGGCGGCACGCTCTATGTCGCCGATACGCTGGTGATCGCCACCGGTGCGCAGGCCAAGTGGCTGGGGCTGGACAGCGAGCATCTGTTGCAGGGCAAGGGGGTTTCCGCCTGCGCCACCTGTGACGGCTTCTTCTATCGCGGCAAGAAAGTGGTCGTGATCGGCGGCGGCAATACCGCGGTGGAGGAGGCGCTTTACCTCACCAACCACAGCCATGACGTGACCTTGATTCACCGTCGCGATTCGCTGCGCGCCGAGAAGATCCTGCAGGATCGGTTGTTCGCCCATCCGCAGATCAAGGTACTCTGGAACAAGGCGGTCGATCGCTTCGTCGGCGGTGGCACTCCCGAAGGGCTGGTGGGCGTCGACCTGATCGACACGGTCACCGGCGAGAAGAGCCATGTCGAGACCGACGGTGCGTTCGTGGCGATCGGCCACAAGCCGGCGACCGAACTGTTCGAGGGCAAGCTGGAGCTCGACGAGGGCTATGTCGTCGTTGAGAAGGGCACCAGCCACACCGCGATCCCGGGCGTGTTCGCCGCCGGAGACGTGACCGACAAGATCTATCGCCAGGCGGTGACCGCGGCTGGCATGGGCTGCATGGCCGCGCTCGATGCCGAGCGCTTCCTTCAGGAAGCCGATTTCGAATCGACCCGCGAAGTAACGGTCGCGGCTTGAACGGGCAGGGAACGGCGCGGCGGGCAGCGTGCCCGCCGGCCGCTCAGCCGGCTGCCATCCTAGCGCAGCGCCTTGGTGCGCGCGAAGCGGACGAGGCTGCCGAACGTTTCCAGCATCTCGCCGTCCACCTCATCATCCTCGATGATGATTCCCAGCCGATCCTCGATCTCGGTCAGCAGGCCGGCGACGGTCATCGAATCCAGTTCGGGCATGGCGCCGAACAATCCAGAATCAGCCTCCAGCGCCTGCGCGCGGGCATCGTCCAGCCCCAGCACATCCTTCAGCACCGCGCGTACGGTCCGTTCGATCAGCTCTGCATCGTCCCCAGCGATCACCTGCGTCCCTCGACTGTCATTATTTCTTCATGCGCGCGCCGCTTAATCGACGGGCGCGGGCAGGACAAGCATCGCGCCCCATCCGCCGCCACACTGTGACTCGGTGGCAACGCTGCGACGATCGGACAGTGGGGGAGGGTGCATCGATATTCCCCGTCGCCGTCTTACTCGCTATCGACTCTGGTCCGATGCCAAGTCTTCCCTGGATCCCGATGCCATGTTGACCGCCGAGGCGCAGACGCTCGACCGATTGGTTCTTCGCGGCGCGCTCGATGCGCCGGCGCTGATCGGTCGTTTCGGCACGCTCGATTATGCCGCGCTGGATGCGCTCACCGGCCATGTCGCGGCGGGCCTGCGTGCGCAGGGGCTGGAGCCGGGCGATCGGGTGGCGAGCTGGCTGGCCAAGACGCGGCTTGCCTGTGTGCTGCCGCTGGCCGCGGCGCGCGCTGGGCTGATCCATGTGCCGATCAACCCGCTGCTCAAACATGCGCAGGTCGCGCATATCCTGGCGGATAGCGGCGCGCGGTTGCTGATCGCCGGCGATGCGCGCGCGACGACGCTCGGCGACGGCGATGTGCCCGCCGGCTGCGTGTTGCTGACCGAAACCCAGGCGGACGATGTGCTGCCCGGCAACCCCGAGCGGCTGCCGCCGTCGGACGGCGATGCCGATCGGCTCGCGGCGATCCTCTACACTTCCGGCTCCACCGGCCGTCCCAAGGGGGTGATGCTGAGCCACGCCAATCTGTGGCTGGGGGCCATCGCGGTGGCCGATTATCTGCGCCTGACCTCCGCCGACCGCACGCTCTGCGTGCTGCCGCTGAGCTTCGACTATGGCCAGAACCAACTGCTGTCGGCGTGGGCTGCGGGCGCCGCGGCGATCCCGCTCGATTATCTGACCCCGCGTGACGTGATCCGCGCCGTCGAGACGCATGAGGCGACGACACTCGCCGGCGTGCCGCCGCTGTGGACGCAACTCGTCGAAGTGGCATGGCCGCCCGAGGTCGCGGCGAAGCTGAAGCGGCTGACCAACAGCGGCGGCGCGCTCGGCACCTCGCTCGTGCGTCGGCTGCGCGACGTGTTTCCGGGCGCCGACCTCTATCCGATGTACGGGCTGACCGAGGCGTTCCGCTCGACCTATCTCGATCCGTCGCTGGTCGACAGTCACCCCGAATCGATGGGGCGCGCGATCCCCTTTGCCGAAATTCTCGTCGTGCGGCCGGATGGCAGCCCGACCGATGCCGATGAGCCGGGCGAGCTGGTCCATGCCGGGCCGCTGGTTGCCAAGGGCTATTGGAACGATCCCGAACGCAGCGCCGAGCGCTTCCGCCCCGCGCCGCCGGTATCCGCCTATGGCGGCACCGCGGTCTGGTCCGGCGACACGGTGATGCGCGATGGGGAAGGGCTGCTCTATTTCGTCGGGCGTGATGACGAGATGATCAAGAGTGCCGGCAACCGCATCAGCCCGACCGAGATCGAGGAGGCGGCGATCGCCAGCGGCGCGGTGGCCGAGGCGGTGGCGATCGGCCTGCCCGACGAGCGGCTGGGGCAGGCGATCCACCTGATCGTTCGCCCGGCCAAGCGGTTGAAGGCGGCCAAGGCGGAGGAGCGTCTGCGCACCGCGCTCAAGCTCGAACTGCCCGGCTTCATGCAGCCGCACCAGTTGCACTGGCGCGACGCGCTGCCGCGCAGCCCCAACGGCAAGCTCGATCGGGCTGGGTTGAAGCGGGAGATCGGCGGATGAAACCCGCCGGTGCCATCCCGCTGGGCTATGCGGCGGACGATGACGGCATGCTGCTGATCGGCGGCGAGCGGATCGATGCGCTGATCGCGGCGGCGGGCGACACGCCCCTGTTCGTCTATGATGCGGCGCTGCTGGCGGCGCGCGTGGCAAGGCTGCGCGCGGCGATGCCCGCGGAACTCGCGATCCATTATGCGATCAAGGCCAACCCCTATGCGCCGCTCATCGCGTGGATGGCCGAACTGGTCGACGGACTCGACGTCGCATCCGCCGGCGAATTGCAGCGCGCGCTCGACAGCGGCATCGGCGCGGGGCGGATTTCCTTCGCGGGGCCGGGCAAGCGCGACCGCGAGCTTGAGGCGGCGATCGCGGCGGGCGTCACGCTCAACCTCGAATCGGCTGGCGAAGCGGATCGCGCGCTGGCGGTGGCGGACCGGCTGGGGCGCGTTCCGCGGCTGGCGGTGAGGGTCAATCCGGATTTCGATCTGCGTGGCTCCGGCATGCGCATGGGCGGCGGCGCCAAGCCATTCGGTATCGACGCCGCCGAGGTGCCGCCGCTGATCCGTCGCCTGATCGCGGCCGGCGCCGACTGGCAGGGGCTGCACATCTTCGCCGGCAGCCAGGCGCTCGACGCGGCCGCCATCGCCGAGACGCAGGCGGCGACCGTCGCGCTGGCGGCGTCGATTGCCGAGGCGGTGGGTGCGGTGCCGCCGCTGGTCAATCTCGGCGGCGGTTTCGGCATCGCCTATTTCCCTGGGGACGTGCCCCTCGATGTCGAGCAGGTGGGCGCGGCGCTGGGCGAAACGCTGGCGGCGCGCGCGCCCGTGCTCGCCGAAACGGCCTTCGCGATCGAACTCGGCCGCTGGCTGGTGGGGGAGGCGGGGGTTTATCTCACCCGCGTCGTCGACCGGAAGACGAGCCATGGGCAGACCTTTCTCGTCACCGATGGCGGGCTGCACCACCAGCTTGCCGCAAGCGGCAATTTCGGCACCGTCGTCAGGCGCAACTATCCGATCGCGATCGCCAACCGCTTCGGCCGGCCTGTTGAGGAGGAAGTGAGCGTGGTCGGTTGCCTGTGCACCCCGCTCGACCGGCTCGGCGATCAGGTCGGCCTGCCGCGTGCCGAGGCGGGGGATGTCGTCGCGCTGTTCATGGCCGGCGCCTATGGCGCCAGCGCCAGCCCCACGGCGTTCCTCGGCCATTTGCCCGCGATAGAGATGCTCGTGGGTGCCTGATCGGCGCGTGACGGCGCTGCGGATGCGCCGCACCGTTGAGTTCGCCGGATCGGTCGCCCTTGCCCCGTGCCGCCCCGCCGGGCGATAGGGCGCGCGAGCATGAGCGGCATCGCGGGCATCTTCCACCTCCAGACGGCCAAGCCGGTCGATCCCGATCGCGTGCGGGCGATGACCGACGCGATGCGCCATCGCGGCCCGCACGGCGCGGGCGTGTGGACCGCGCGCGGGATCGGCCTCGGCCATCGCCGGCTCTCGATCATCGGTGCCGGCGATGCGGCCGCCGAACCGCTGACCGATCCCAGCGGGCGGCTGAGCGTGGTGTGCGACGGCGAACTGCTCGATGCCGCGCCGCTACGCGCCGAGCTTGAGGGTGCCGGTCATGTGCTGGCGGGCGGCGGCAGCGCCGCGCTGATCCTCGCCGCCTGGCAGCGTTGGGGGGAGGCGTGCCTTTCCCGATTGGAGGGTGGCTTCGCCTTCGCGGTCCATGATGCGGAGCGGCAGCGCCTGTTCCTCGCGCGCGATCGGATGGGCGCGAAACCGCTGCATTATGTGCTGCTGTCGGATGGCAGCCTCGCCTTCGCCTCCGAACTCAAGGGCTTGCTCGCCAACCGGCTGCTACGGCGGCGGCCTGATCCGCGCGCGATCGAGGATTTCCTCGCGCTTGGCCATGTGCCCGACGACGCCTGCCTGGTCGATGGTGTCGAGAAGCTCGCCGCAGGGCATTGCCTGCTGGTGACGCGCGGCCGGCCAGTGCCCGAGGCGCGACGCTGGTGGAGCCTGGATTTTACCCGCCGCAGCGAACGCAGTGGCGCCGGCTTGCAGGCCGAGGCGTCTGAGCGCCTGCAAGCGGCGGTGCGGCGTGCGATGCAGGCGGATGCGCCGCCGGGCGCGCTGATCGACGGCAGTGCGGACGGTGCCGCGCTCGTCGCGCTGATGGCCGCGGCCAGCCCGCGCGCGGTGGCGACGGTGGGGGCTGGGGAGGGGGATGTATCGGGCGCCGGGCGAGCGATCGCCCGTATCGTCCAGCGCTTCGCGACCGAGCATGTCGATGCCGGCCCGATGCCGGATCCGATGGCGCTGCCCGATCTGCTGGCGCAGATCTTTGATGAGCCCTTTGCCGACCCTGCGGCACCTGCCGCGCTGCATCTGGCAGCGGCCGCGGGCGGCAGAATGGCGATCGCGCTCGGCGTCGATGGGCTCGACCTGGCGATGGCGGCCGACCCCCGTCATCGCGACCATGCAAGGCTCGCGGCACTGCGGGCGCTGTTGCCGGCTGGATGGCGCGAGCAGGCGGGGCGGATTGGTGCCGGCGAGTCGCGGCCGTCGCGGATCGCGCGGCGGTTCGGCGCGGATGGCACGCTGCGCGCAATCTCGGCCGATCCGGCTGTGCTTTATGCCGCGGCGGTCACGGTCACCACGCCAATGCAGCGTGCCTTGCTCTATGACGCGGGGATGGCTGCCGCATTGCAGGGCCATCGCGCCGAGCAGCGCTATGAGGATGCGGTGCGCGCCGCCGCCGCCCGCGAGCCGCTCGATCGCGCCCATCACGCCGATCTGGCGATCGCCGCGCCGGCCCGGGTGCTGACCCGCCTCGATCGCGCGGGGATGGCCTCCGGCGTCGAACTGCGCGCACCGCTGCTCGATCCGGACATCGTTCGATTCGCCGCTCAGCTTCCCGCCGGGCTGCGGCTGGGCGGCATGCTGCGCAAGGCGCTGCGCCGCCATCTGCCCTCCGATCTGCCTGATCGCGCCGGTGCGATGCCGCAGCCGGCGCGTTGGCCGGCGGCGGCGTTGGCGGATGCAGTGTCCGCGCTGGTCCGCGATCCCGCCTTGACCGCGACCGGCTGGTTCCGCCCCGCCGGGATCGCCCGGATCGCCGAGCAGCATCGCTCCGGCAGCGCCGATCATGCAGCATTGCTGTGGCAATTGGTGTTGCTCGATCGATCGATGCGAAACTTGTTCGGTGTTGGTGCTTGACGTGCCGCCACGCTCGGGCCTAAGAGCCCGCGCTCGGCGTTACCGCCGAATATGGCGATCGTAGCTCAATTGGTTAGAGCGCCGGTTTGTGGTACCGGAGGTTGCGGGTTCAATCCCCGTCGATCGCCCCATTTTCTCCCATAGCGTCGGATATTGGAAGTCTTGCCGATTTCGGCGAGGCTCGTTGCGATTCGGTCCCGTCCCGGCGGCGTGGCCGTGCAGCGGCGGGGAAGATGATGCGCTGTGGATTCCGATTTCAGCTTGTCTTTACCGCCGCTGCTGCGCTCATGGCATCGCCTGCGGGTGCCCAGACGCCCGCCGAATGGCGTGCCATCGGCCAATATGGTGAGAAAAGCGCGCCTTTGACTCTGTTCGAGCGGGATGCGGTACTGTTCGTCGATGGAGCCGGCCATACCGCGGCGCGCCTCACGCGGATCGATGATGGCCGCTATGGGATCGCCGGCGGCGGCGAACTCGTGCTGGCGAAGCGCGCGGTGCGCCTGAACGGCCGGACGCTGCCTTTCCGTGATTTCGGCGCAGAATCGGAAGCGGCGACGCGCAGCGCGGTGAAGGCCGATCCGGTTGCGTTGCGCCGTCGCGCGCAGGCGGCGACCCCGCCCGTTCAGGCGGGGCCGTTTTCGCCCGACGATCTCGTCGATCTGACCGGTGTCGATCCGCGCATCCGCCTCGACATCCGCTATGCCGGCACGAACAACTTCATGGGCATCCCGCTCTACGAGCGCGCCGCTGCCTTCCTCCAGCGCCCTGCTGCGGAGGCGCTCGGACGGGCGCAGCAGGCTTTGGCCGCCCGCGGCTATGGGCTGATGATCCACGATGCCTATCGGCCCTGGTTCGTCACCTGGATGTTCTGGGAGGCGACCCCGCCGGAGGTTCATGCGTTCGTCGCGGATCCGGCCAAGGGCTCCCGCCACAATCGCGGCAGCGCGGTGGATCTCACGCTCTATGATCTTGGGACAGGCAAGGTCGTCGAGATGCCGAGCCGCTATGACGAGTGGTCGAGCCGATCCTTCGCCAACTTCATCGGAAACACCACGAAGCAACGCGCGCTGCGCGACCTCTTGCGTGAGACGATGGTCGCCGAAGGCTTCGAGGTCTATCCCGAGGAATGGTGGCACTTCGACCACAAGGACTGGCGCCGCTATGCCATTGGCACACGGAGTCTTACAGACCTCGCATCGGGGCGCTGATCTACCGCGATCAGTCCGAAGGCGTCGCGACCGCCGCTTCCTCAGCCGTCGGCGGTGCCGGCATTCGGTTCCACGCATCGAGGCTGGCGATCTTGTAGGCCTCCGCCAGCGTGGGATAGTTGAACGTGTTGTCGATGAAGAAGTCGATTGTGCCTTTCAGGTTGAGCACCGCCTGACCGATGTGGATCAGTTCGGTCGCGCCTTCGCCGATGATGTGGACGCCCAGCAGTTCCCGGCTCTCGATCGCGAACAGCATCTTCATCAGCCCGCTGTTGAGCCCCATGATGTGGCCGCGCGAGGTTTCGCGCATGCGAGCGATGCCGGCTTCATAAGCGATGCCGCGGCGCTTCACCTCCTCCTCTGTCATGCCGATCGTCGAGATTTCGGGCACCGAATAAATGCCATAGGGAAAAAATTCGGGCGGCGGCGGCGGTTCGAGCCCGAAGGCGTGGCAGGCGGCGAGGCGGCCCTGCTCCATCGAGGTGGAGGCGAGGCTGGGGAAGCCGATCACGTCGCCCGCGGCATAGATATGCGGCACGTCGGTCTGCATCGTCTGCGGGTCGACCGAGATGCGCCCGCGTTTGTCCGCCTCCAGCCCGATCGCGTCGAGCCCCAGCCGGTCGGTCGCGCCGACGCGGCCGGCGGCGAACAGCAGCACGTCGCTGACGACGCGGCGGCCATCGGCCAGCCGGCAGACGGTATGATGGCCCTCCGCGGTCACTTCCTCCACCTCTGCACCCAGCCGCAGCCGCACGCCGCGGTCGCGCAGTTCGTGGGTGAACTCCTCGATCAATTCCTTGTCGATGAAATCGAGGAAGGTGTCGCGAGGTTCAATCAGCGTCACAGCGACGTCGAGCGCGCTGAAGATCGTGGCATATTCAACGCCGATCACCCCCGCGCCGATCACCGTCAGGCTGCGCGGCAGCTTGGGGATTTCGAGGATCTCGTCGCCATCGAAGATCAGTTCATGATCGAACGCGATGTTGTCGGGATGGAAGGGGCGGGTGCCGCAGGCGATCAGGATATGGTCGCCGGTGCATTGCCAGATGTCGCCATCATCCCCGGTCACATCCACCCGGTGCGGATCGACGAAGCGCGCCTCGCCACGCGCGGTGCGCACGCCGTTGCGGCTGAACTGATGCTCCAGCACCTCGACCTCATGGTCGAGGGTCTTGTGCAGCCGCGCCATCAGGTCCGCGGCGGAGATATCCTGCTTCACCCGATAGGATCGGCCATAAAAGCCGCGCTCGCGATAACCGGAGAGGTTGAGCACGGTTTCGCGCAACGTCTTCGAGGGGATGGTGCCAGTGTGAACCGAAACCCCGCCGACACGACGGCCCTTTTCGATGACGATCACCGCCTTGCCGAGCTTCGCTGCCTGAATTGCGGCGCGGCGCCCGGCAGGGCCGCTGCCGATCACGATCAGGTCGAAGTGTCGCTGCATCCATTGGTCTCCATGGAACTGGCTGGCCGGGCCGAGCGTAACGCCGGGATGTTAAGGGCCAAGGGTGAACCCCCAAAGCACCGGATGGCTCCCGCCTGCGCTGCGACGAGCCGAACGTGCGCCCTGTATCGGCGCTTGCCCCGAACGCGCGCTTGGCGCTAGGCAGCCGCTAAGCCCGTCGCATGAATGGGTTGTACCATCGGTCGCTTCCGCTTTGTACATCAGCCCTCTAGACTTCGCGTCCCGATGCACATCTTCGCCAACCCAGCCCGATTCCTGTCGATCGCCAAGCCGGTCACCCCCTGGCTGACGCTGGGCGGGTTGCTGTTGATCGCGATCGGCGTCGGTGCCGGCCTGTTCTTCACGCCGCCCGACTATCTGCAGGGCGAAAGCGTGCGCATCCTCTATGTCCATGTGCCGTCAGCCTGGCTCGGCATGGGCGGATGGACCGGGCTTGCCATCGCCAGCCTCGTCCAACTCGTCTGGCGGCATCCGCTGGCCGGCGTCGCTGCGCGCGCCACCGCGGCGCCGGGGGCGCTGTTCACCGCGCTATGCCTCGCCACCGGCTCGATCTGGGGGCGACCGACCTGGGGCACCTGGTGGGAATGGGATGGCCGGATGACCTCGATGCTCGTCCTGCTCTTCCTCTATTTCGGCTATATCGCGCTCGCCAATGCCAGCGAGGAGCGGACCACCGTCAGCCGCGCGACGGCGATCTTCGGGCTGATCGGCGCGGTCAATGTGCCGATCATCAATCGTTCGGTGGTGTGGTGGAAATCGCTGCATCAAGGACCGAGCATCACCTTGAAGGGATCGACGATCGATGGCTCGATCCTGTGGCCGCTGGCATTCACCGTGATCGGCTTCACCTTGTTGTTTGCCGCGATCGTATTGATGCGGATGCGCGCGATCCTCGCCGAGGCGCGCGTGGAAGCGCGGATGCGCCGGCTGGCGGAGGCCTGATGCGATGAACCGCACGATATGAACCACTGGCCATTCATCATCGCCGCCTATGCGCTGGCGCTGGGCGGCACCGGCGGCATGCTCGGCTGGGCGTGGACTTCCATGCGCCGCGCCGAACGCAAGAGCGATGCCTTGAGGCGTGATCGATGAACGCGCGTACGGGAACGATGGCGAAGGCGAAGCACCAACGGCTTGTGCTGATCCTGATCGCGCTTGCCGCGATGATCGGCGCGACCTTGCTGGCGATGTCGGCGCTCAGCGAACAGGCCGCCTATTTCTATGCGCCGGCGGACATTCAGAAGAACCGCCCGGAGATTGGCAAGGCGATCCGCCTCGGTGGCATGGTCGAACATGGTTCGATCAAGCGCGATCCCGATGGAGTCACCGTCCATTTCGTGGTGACCGATGGCTTGGCGAAGACGCCGGTCAGCTTCCGCGGCATCACGCCCGATCTGTTCAAGGAAGATAGCGGCGTCGTCGCTGAAGGGCGGCTGGATGCCGATGGCAGCTTCGTTGCCGACAATCTGCTCGCCAAGCATGACGAGCGCTACATGCCGCCGCAGCTCGACGGCAAGATGCACAAGACGGAGACGCTGGACAAATGATCGCCGAGGCCGGGCTGGCCGCGCTGTGGCTCGCAGCCGCGCTCGCCGTCCTTCAGCTTATGCTCGGCGCGATCGGGCTGACCGGCGGGCGCGATGCGCTGCTGCCGGCGATCCGTCCGGTTGCGGTAGTGCAGGGCGTGCTGACGCTCATCGCCTTCCTGCTGTTGATCAAGCTGTTCCTCGATTCAGACATGTCGGTGAAGCTGGTCGCGGCGAACAGTCATTCGGCCAAGCCCTGGCTCTACAAGTTCGCCGGCACCTGGGGGAACCATGAGGGCTCGATGCTGCTCTGGGTCACCGTGCTGGGTGTCGCGGGCGGCGCGGTGGCGTTGCTCGAACGGCGGGTGAATGCACGGATGCTGGCGGCGACGCTCGCCGCGCAGGCCTTTATCGGCATCGGCTTCTTCGCCTTCCTGCTCTTCTCGTCCAACCCGTTCGAGCGGCTGGTGCCGGCGGCGCGCGACGGGCAGGGGCTCAACCCGCTGCTGCAGGATCCCGGCCTCGCCTTCCATCCGCCCACGCTCTACATCGGCTATGTCGGCATGTCGGTGGCCTTTTCCTTCGCGGTCGGCGCGCTGCTGACGCGTGAGGTGGGCCCGGCCTTCGCCCGTGCGATGCGGCCCTGGGTGCTGATTTCGTGGATCTTCCTCACCCTCGGCATCACCGCCGGCAGCTATTGGGCCTATTATGAGCTCGGCTGGGGCGGCTGGTGGTTCTGGGATCCGGTCGAGAATGCCTCGCTGATGCCATGGCTGGCGGCGACCGCCTTGCTCCATTCGGTGACCGTTCTGGCAACGCGTGACGGCTTGCGTGCGTGGACGGTGATGCTGGCGGTGGTCGCCTTCTCGATGTCGATGATCGGCACGTTCCTCGTCCGTTCGGGCATCCTCACCTCGGTCCACGCCTTCGCGGTCGATCCCGAACGCGGCAGCTTCATCCTCGCGCTGCTCGCCATCTATATCGGCGGCGCGATGGCGCTGTTCGCGCTGCGCGTGGCGACGGTGAAGGAAGGATCGCAGTTCGAGGCGGTGAGCCGCGAAGGCACGCTGGTCGTCAACAATCTGCTGCTCTCGGCGATCCTCGGCATCGTCTTCGTCGGCACGCTCTATCCGATCGGCGTCGAGGCAGTGACCGGTGAAAAGCTCTCGGTCGGTCCGCCCTATTTCAACAGCGCGGCGGGGCCGCTGGCGCTTTTCCTCGTCGTCGTGATGGCGATGGGACCGGTGATGCGCTGGCGGCGCGACCGGCTGAAGGCGGTCTTGCCGCGCCTCGCGCTGCCGGTGCTGTTGACTGCGGCGATGCTGCTCGCGGTCGTGCTGCTGGCGCCGGGCATCCGCATCCTGCCCTTGCTCGGGCTGGTGCTTTCGGTCGGCGTCGGCGTCGCCAGCCTTGCGCCGCTGTGGAAGCGCAACCTGCGCCGTACGCCGCTGTTCACTTGGGGCATGGTGGTGGCGCATCTGGGCGTTGCCGTCGCGCTTGCCGGCATGGCGTGCGAAAGCGCGTTCAACCGCGAGACATTGGTCGCGGCCAAGGTCGGCGACACCGCCAGCGTCGGCCCCTACAGCGTGAAGCTCAAGGATATTTCGCCGCGCGCCGGGCCGAACTGGACCGCGCTCGAAGCCGAACTCGAGGTCCGCCGTGGCGCGGGCGCGCCGTTCACCATGCGGCCGCAAGCACGCATGTTCCCCGATCCGCCGACCGCGACCACCGAGGCCGCGCTCGAAACCGCGCTCGACGGCCAGCTTTATCTCGTGCTGGGGCCGGAGGATGAGCAGGGCCGCTGGCAGCTCCGGCTGTGGTGGAAGCCGTTCGTGACCTTCATCTGGCTCGGCGGCGGGCTGATCGCGCTCGGCGGATTGTTGTCGCTGATCGGCCGGCTGGTGCGCGAACGGCGTTCGCGCGCGCCGGAGGAGGCGCTGGCATGAAGCGCTGGGTACTTTGGGTGCCGCTGGCGCTGTTCGTGCTGTTCTTCGGCTTCGTCGGCTACAAGCTGATCAATCCGGGTGACACGCTGATCACCTCCAAGATGATCGGCAAGCCGATGCCGCGCATGCAGTTGCCGCCGGGTGTTGCCGGTCGCGCCGCCTTCGCAACCGGATCGGTGCCGGGTGGTCGGCCACGGTTGCTCAACGTGTTCGCAAGCTGGTGCGTGCCCTGCATCGCCGAGGCACCGGTGCTGATGGAACTCAAGCGCCAGGGCATCGCGATCGACGGGGTCGCGATCCGCGATCGGCCGGAGGATGTCGCGCTGTTCCTCGGCCGCAACGGCGATCCTTACGACCGGATCGGCTCCGACGTAGACGCCAGCCTGCAACTCGCGATCGGTTCGTCGGGCGTTCCCGAGACCTTCGTCGTCGATAGCCAGGGCATCATCCGCTTCCAGCATATCGGCCCGATCATGCCCCAGGATCTGCCCGACGTGCTGACCGCGCTGGGAGAAGCACGATGAGGACGGCGCTCGCCGCGCTTGCGCTCGCCGCCGCCGCGCCGGTGCTCGGCCAATCGGCGCTGCCCGCGGCCGACCTCGCCAACCGCCAGCTTCCCGATCCGCAGCAGGAGGCAAAGGCGAAGGCGCTGATGGAGACGCTGCGCTGCCTCGTCTGCCAGGGCCAGTCGATCGCCGACAGCGATGCCGACATGGCGGGAGACATGCGCGCGCTGGTCCGTCGCCGCGTTGCCACGGGCGAGGATCCGGAGGCGATCCGCGCTTGGCTGGTCGAACGCTATGGCGCGTGGGTGACCTATGAGCCGCCGGTCAACGCGGTCACCTGGCCGCTGTGGGTGTTGCCGCTGCTGCTGCTGGCGATGGGCGCGCTGCTGGCGCGCGGACGGTTCAAGCGAAAGGCGAAACGCTGATGGGCTGGGTGATCCTGCTGATCTTCGCCGCGCTCGTCGCCGGCTTGCTGTGGTGGTTCGGGCGCTTGCCCAAGGGTGGCCTCGAATACGTTGCCGCGGCGCTGCTGCTCGGGGTCGCCGGCTATGCGTGGCAGGGGCATCCCAATCTGCCGGGTAGCCCCGTCCAGCCCGCCACGCCCGATCTGGGCGGCGAACTGATGGTCACAGCGGAACGGCGCGCGCTGATGGGGCAGTTCAGCGGGGAGGCGCAGTATATCGACACATCCGAAGCGCTGATCCGCAATGGCAGCACCGCCAGCGCGGTGGCCATTATGAGCGCGGCGACGCGGAAATATCCCCAGAACTCCGATCTCTGGGTCGGTCTCGGCAATGCGCTGGTCGAACATGGCGGCGGCGCGATCAACCCGGCGGCGCAATATGCATTCCAGAAGGCGGCGACACTTTCGCCCCAGCACCCGGCACCGCCCTTCTTCTTCGGGCTCGCGCTCGCCCGCTCGGGCCAGCTCGACCAGGCCGCGACGATCTGGCGCGAACTGCTGGAGCGGACGCCGCCCAACGCCTCGTGGCGGGGCGACCTCGAAAAGCGAATCGCGCAGGTCGATGGCGAACGGGGTGTGCCGGCACCCTGATCATTTCGCTGCCACCCCTCGTTGCGCGGCCGAAAACGCCTATATCCAGTGATTGCCGGGCGCCGTTGCGGGCCGCCCAAGCCCGTGGTAGGGGCGCGCGTCGCTCGCCGCCGGGGGCTCATGGGGCAGGGACTTGATGATATGTGGATGCACCTGAACCATCCGAAGCGCGTCGCGAAGTGAGTGATCAACCCCAGGATGTGCCAGCCGAGGCTGCGCCGGCCGCCGCCGACGTTGGCGATCCGCACGCGCACCACGGCCATGGTCATCGCAACGAAGGGCTGGCCAAGCTCGCGGTCGGCGCGATCGGTATCGTCTTCGGCGACATCGGCACCAGCCCGATCTATGCGTTTCGGGAGACTTTCGCGGGCCATCATCCGCTCGATCCGGACCGCCTGCACATCTATGGCGTGCTGAGTCTCGTCTTCTGGTCGATGATGCTCGTCGTCTCGATCAAATATGTCACGATCATCATGCGTGCCGATAACAAGGGCGAGGGCGGCAGCCTCGCGCTGCTCGCGCTCATCAACCGCGTCTCCGGCAACAAGCGCTGGACCGCGCCCATCGTGCTGCTCGGCGTGTTCGCGACCGCGCTGTTCTACGGCGATTCGATGATCACGCCTGCGATCTCGGTACTCTCTGCGGTTGAGGGCATCACCACGGTGGAGAAGGATTTCGCGCCCTTCGTGCTGCCGCTGGCGATGGGTATCCTCGCCGGGCTGTTCGCGATCCAGTCGCGCGGCACCGAAAAGGTCGGGCAGCTTTTCGGCCCGATCATGCTGGTCTATTTTGTCACGCTCGCGGTGCTGGGCATCGTCCACATCGCCACTGATCCCGGCATCCTGATCGCACTCAACCCTTGGTACGCGATCCAGTTCTTCCTCAGCGACGGCATCACCGCCTTCCTTGCGCTTGGCTCGGTCGTGCTCGCGGTGACGGGCGCCGAAGCGCTCTATGCCGACATGGGCCATTTCGGCCGCAATCCGATCCGGGTTTCCTGGCTGTTCTTTGTGCTGCCCGCGCTGATGCTCAACTATCTCGGGCAAGGCGCGATGATCCTGTCGCTGAGCCCGGCCGATGCCGCGGTCGCGATCCATAACCCCTTCTTCCTGCTCGCGCCCGAGTCGCTCAGGCTGCCGCTGGTCATCCTCGCGACGTTGGCGACGGTGATTGCCAGCCAGGCGGTCATCTCGGGCGCCTTCTCGGTCACTCAGCAGGCGATCCAGCTCGGTTTCATGCCGCGCCTGCGCATCACCCACACCAGCGCTTCCGCCGCCGGGCAGATCTACATCCCGGTGATGAACTGGGGTCTGATGGTGATGGTGATGGTGCTCGTGCTGAGCTTCCAGACTTCGTCCAACCTTGCTGCGGCCTATGGCATCGCGGTGACCGGGGCGATGCTGATCGACACCTGCCTGCTTGCGGTGGTGCTGTTCAACCTATGGAAGTGGAACCGGTGGGGGGCGGTTGCGATGCTCGCGGTCTTCTTCGCGATCGACTTCGCCTATTTCGGCGCCAACCTCACCAAGGTGCCCGATGGCGGCTGGTTCCCGCTGATGATCGGCCTGATCGCGTTCACATTGCTCACCACCTGGGCCAAGGGGCGCCAGTTGATGATGGCGCGGATGCGCGAGGCGGCGATGCCGATCTCGATCTTCGTCGATTCGGCAGCCAATTCGGCGACGCGCGTGCCCGGCACCGCGGTGTTCATGACCTCGTCACCCGATGGCGTCCCGCACGCGCTGCTTCACAATCTCAAGCACAACAAGGTGCTGCACGAGCGCGTGATCCTGCTGACGGTGAAGATCGCCGACGAGCCCTTCGTCGAGCAGGAAACGCGCTGCAAGCTGGAGGATCTGGGTGAGGGCTTCCACCGCCTCATCATCCGCTACGGCTTCATGCAGGAGCCCGACGTGCCAGAGGCGCTCAAGCGCCTCACCGGTTGCGGCCCGGCGTTCAAGATGATGGATACCAGCTTCTTTCTCGCCCGGCAGACATTGCTGCCCTCGTCACGCCCCGGCATGGCGATCTGGCGTGAGAAGCTGTTCGCCTGGATGCTGCGGAACGCCGAAAGCGCGATGGAATTCTTCCGCCTTCCCACCAACCGCGTCGTCGAACTGGGTAGCCAGGTCGAGATCTGAGGGCCGCGGCGGAGCCGCAAAGGTCTACTTCGAAGCCGACTTCAGATAGGCGATCACGTCTGCGCGGGTCTGCGCGTTGCGCATGCCCGCGAACGCCATTTTGGTGCCGGGTACGGTGCCGCGCGTGTCACCGATGAAGCGGAACAATTCCTCTTCGCTCCAGATGATGCCGCTGTTCTTCATCGCCGGCGAATAGGCGAAGCCGGGAACGGTCGCCGCCTTGCGGCCGATGATGCCGTACAGCGAAGGGCCAATGCGGTTCTGATCGGCCTCGATCGTGTGGCAGATCTTGCACTGCAGGAAGCTGCGCTCGCCCGCCTTGGCGTCGCCGGTGACGCTGGCATAGCTGACCGGCTCCGGCTCGATCCCGGTCTGCGCGGGCGCGCCGGCTATGGTGGTCGATCCGCTGCCGCTATCGCCGCAGCCGCCGAGCAGCGTCAGAACCGCGATCGCCGTCGCGCGGCACCCCGCAGTCTTCACGCGTAGCGTTCCGCCGTCGCGCGGATCAGCGCGATCATGTTGGGAATGCCCTGCGTGCGGTTGGAGCTGAGCTGGTTGCGCAGGTCGAACGGGGCAAGCGCGCCTTCGATGTCGGTGGCGCTGATCTCGGCGGGGCTGCGATCCTGCACCGTCAGTAGCACCAGCGCGATGATGCCCTTCGTGATGGCGGCGTTGCTGTCCGCGAGGAAATGGAGCCGGCCATCCTCCAGTCGGGTCGGGTAGACCCACACCGCAGCGGAACAGCCCCTTACAAGCGTCGCATCCGTCTTCAGCGGATCGGGCATCGGTTCGAGCGCGCGGCCGAGATCGATCAGCAGGCGATAGCGATCGTCGGCATCGAGCAGTTCATAATCGTCGAGAATGGCGGGGAGGGTGGGGGCGGCGCTCATGCCGCGGGGCTTAGCGGCGGCAAGGGCCGCCGTCATCCCCCGGCGTCGGTCAAAGATCGACGCCGGCGGCGATCGCTTCAAGACGGCGGATACGTTCCTTGAGGTCCGCCAGCTCGATGCGCGCGCCGATCGTGCCGGGAACCGCCTCGTCATTGGCAATGGCATGTCCGGAGATCTGCTGCCGGCGCAGGTCGAGCCAGCCATTCCAGGCCTTGAGCGCGGTCAGCGACAGGATGGCGATGGCGGTAAGGCCGGCGGCTGCGGTGGTGAAGATCAGTGTCGGATCGGCGCCGTACATGGCGGTGCTCCTCGGGGTTGGGCGAGCAGCCTCAGCTGTCGCGCTTGCGCAGCATCTCGAACTCGCGGTCGAGTGCGCTGGTGCTGTCGGTGGCGAGGCGTTCGAGCACCGCGACACGTTCCTTCAGCGCCTTAATTTCGTCCCGCAACCGGTGGGCCTCCGGATCGGGCGTCCGTTCGGTTTCCTGCCGTTCCGCCTTGTATTTGGCACGCATCACGCCGGCGATGGACACGATCAGCACGATCGCGACGACCATCGAGAAAGGGTTGTCGAACATCTTCTTATTGCTCCCTGCAGGTGACGGTCGGGTCAGTTGGCCTTGCGCAGCATCTCGATCTCGCGGTCGAGGCTGTGCGCGCCGTCGGTGACGATGCGCTCCACATTGGCGAGGCGGTCCTTGATCGAACCCAGCTCGGCGCGAAGCTGCGCGTTTTCCTGGCTGAGCAGCTTGATCCGCTCCATCGCCTCGTCGTTCGTCCTGGGATAGACGGCCTGCCCCCAGGCGCCATCCAGCGGATAGCCGTGGCGGATGCGCAGCCAGGTCACCAGCACCCATCCGCAGACCCCGGCAAGTCCGACGACGATCGCGACGGGGATGAAGGCTTCGAAGGGAAACATGTTCAATCCTCCCTGAAAGGGCGTTGCACGTGTCAGCGCAGCGCGTCGATCTCGTCGGCGAGGCGGCGGTTACGGCTTGTATAGTAGAGTTCGACTTCGGCAAGGCGGCGATCGATGTCGCGGAACTTCGAGCGGACATCGCGGGTCGAACGCGCCGGCGACTGGCGGACGCCCTGCCAGAACTTGGCATCCTCGGCGTCTTCATACAGATCGCGCGGTTCCGGCTTCGCGACCATGCCCACCACGAGATAGACGATGATCAGCGGCTGGAAGGCGAAGATCGTGATGAGCACCGCGCTGACGCGGACCCACGTGACGTCGATGCCGGTATATTCCGAAACACCGGCGCAAACGCCCATGAACTTGCCGTTCTTCTTGTCGAGGTAGAATTTGGTGCGGCGGGCACTCATGTCAGTCTCCCTGTGAGTCTGAAATTGTCTGTCTGGCGATGACCGGCGCCGTCAGGCGCCGGGTTTAGAGTCGGGGTGGTCGGCGGCGATGATGCGCTCGATCGTCTGCATGCGATCCTCGAGCCGCCGCGCCATGTCGTGAAGTTCGTCGAGAAGGTTCTCGTCCTCGCGCGTCAATGTCGCGGCCTGCTTCCACTTGGTGATGTAGTGGAGGATGACCCACGGCAGGCCGAGGAATAATATGCCGACCGCGAACAGGGGAACGAGGTCTTCCATCGATCAGCCTTCCCTGCCTGCGCGGGCCTTCATCGCGGCGAGTTCGGCCTCAACCTTTTCGGAAGAACGCAATTCGGCGATCTCTTCCTCGAGGGTCTTCGGCGCGGCACCCATGCCGGCGGCTTCGGCGCGGCCTTCGGCCAGGTCGACGCGGCGCTCCATCAGGTCGAAGCGGCTGAACGCTTCGTCGATCTTGGCGCCCGCATACATCTCGCGCATCCGTGCGCGATTATGTGCCGATTCGAGACGGGTCACGATCGAGTTCTGGCGGGCACGCGCCTCACGCAGCTTGTTCTGCAGCTTACCGATATCCTCTTCCGAAGCGCGCAGCGCCTCGTCCAGAGTCTCGATCTCTGCCTTGAGCTGGTCGGCCATGGTGGCCGCCTTCTGCTTCTCGACCAGCGCCGCCTTGGCGAGATCCTCGCGATCTTTCGACAGCGCGAGTTCGGCCTTCTCCGTCCAGCTCTCCTGCAGCGCATCGAGCTTGCTGATGTGGCGGCGCATTTCCTTCTGGTCGGCGATGGTGCGCGCCGCGGAGGCGCGAACCTCGACCAGCGTCTCTTCCATCTCGAGGATGATCATGCGGATCATCTTGGCGGGGTCTTCCGCCTTGTCGAGCAGGTCGGTGACATTGGCGGCGATGATGTCTCGGGTGCGGGAAAAAATACCCATCGGGTGAACTCCTGGACGTGATTGCTCTGGTCTTCGGTGGTGGCAGCGTGGTTGGGGTGCCGGGGGCGGAGCAAGGGGATTTCCGCCCCCGGCGGGGAATGCCGTCAGGCCAGGGGCATGGCGGCGGTGGACCGGGCGAGCGCGACATGGCCGGCTGCGCCAGGATGGGCTTCGGCGGCCCTCACCGGGCCGATCGCGCTCAGCAGACAGGTGCTGGCGAACATAGCCGCACAGATCGCGGCTGCGACATGCTTGCGATTTTTATCGGTGTTGAACATCGTGAACTCCTGAACCTCAGCATGTTGCGTGCCGCCGCGTGGCGGTTCGCCAACATCTTTGCAGGAGGTGTGCCAACTCTAAGAAATGGCTGAATTCAGCCATTCTCCTTCGGTTGATGCGTCCCACTTACCAAATTTCTGTTGCCAATAGTTGGTGATTTGCGCCAACCTGCGGGCATGGATCGCGACAACGCCTTTATCGGCCAATCCCTCGCCTTTCTCGATTCGGTCGAGCGAGCCAGCCGCGCCGCCGCGCTGAACCGGCCGGTGCTGGTGATCGGTGAACGGGGCACCGGCAAGGAACTCGTCGCGGAGCGTCTACATCGTCTCAGCCAAAGGTGGGACGGGCCATTGGTGACGATGAACTGCGCGGCATTGCCGGAAACTCTGATCGAGGCCGAATTGTTCGGTCATGAGGCGGGGGCCTTCACCGGAGCCACGCGCGTGCGTGCGGGGCGTTTCGAGGAGGCCGATGGCGGCACCTTGTTCCTCGACGAATTGGCGACGCTTTCCGCCGCCGCGCAGGAACGGCTGCTGCGCGCCGTGGAATATGGTGAGGTCACGCGGATCGGCTCCAATCGCGCCGTGCGCGTCGATGTCCGCATCGTTGCGGCGACCAACGAACATCTGCCGTCGCTGGTGGAGAAGGGCCGCTTTCGCGCCGACCTGCTCGACCGGCTAAGCTTCGAAGTGGTGACCTTGCCGCCGTTGCGCGCGCGCGAGGGCGATGTCGCGGTGCTCGCCGACCATTTCGGGCGCCGGATGGCGGCCGAACTGGGCTGGGATCGCTGGCCGGGGTTCGGTGCGGAGGCCGCGGCACGGCTCGTCGGCCACCCCTGGCCAGGCAATGTCCGCGAATTGCGCAATGTCGTCGAGCGCGCGGTCTATCGCTGGGACCAGCCCGAACGTCCTGTCGACGATATCGTCTTCGATCCCTTCGCCTCCCCCTGGCGACCGACCGGCGCCGCCGCCGAACCGCAAGCGCCAGTGGCCGCAGCAGTCGCGACGGTGGCGGAAAGCGGCGGCGCTGCCTTCGGGGACATAGCGAGCATCGCCGACTTGAAGAATGCGGTCGACACCTATGAGCGCGCGATCCTGGAGGCGACGATGGCGCGCTTCCGGTTCAATCAGCGCGCGACCGCCAAGGCGCTGAGCCTCAGCTACGACCAGCTTCGCCACTGCCTGCGCAAGCATGGTCTGCTCGGCGGCGCCTGAAAGAAATCGAAAGCCGCCCCCAAGCAAGATTTTTGGAGACCGGCGGGGTCTGGTGCGTTAGCGGGGGACCGCCAAAAAACCCCAATCAGGAGGTCCAGTCACATGGCTTTCATCCTTCCCGAGCTTCCCTTCGACAAGAGCGCCCTCGAGCCGCACATGTCCGCGGAAACCTTCGAGTTCCACCACGGCAAGCATCACAAGGCCTATGTCGACAAGGTCAACGGCTGGATCGACGAAAAGGGCCTCGGTGGCCTGACCCTTATCGAGACGATCGAGAAGGCGAAGAAGGACGGCGACAAGGGCCTGTTCAACAACGCCGCGCAGATCTGGAACCACACTTTTTTCTGGAACTGCCTGGCCCCGGCCGGTCAGACCCCGTCGGGCGAACTGCTCACGCTGATCGAGAAGAGCTTCGGTTCGACCGAGGCGCTGCTCCAGAAGCTGCAGGCCGAGGCCGTCGGCCACTTCGCCAGCGGCTGGGCGTGGCTGATCCTCGACGGCACCGAGCTGAAGGTGACCTCGTGGCATGACGCCGACACGCCGATCGTCAACGGCCAGGTGCCGCTGCTCACGCTCGACGTGTGGGAGCACGCCTATTACATCGACTATCGCAACGCCCGGCCGAAATTCGCCGAGACGGTGCTGACCAACATCATCAACTGGGATTTCGTCGCCCAGAACCTCGACGGGCAGGGCGCCAGCCGCGCCGACCAGACCCAGGGCTGATCGACCGATCGGCTGGCGGGGTGCAAGCTCCCGCTAATGAAGCCGTTCCCGCCGGTTCAGGACCGGTGGGGGCGGCTTCATGCCATTCGAGGCTCCCGTGCATGGTCGTGGACATGGATCAGGTCACGCAGCGAAAACCCGCTCCAGTCGCGTGACCAGGCGCGATCGTGGAAGTAGAAGGCCACCGCATTGACCATCGGCTCGATCAGCGCGATGCCCCCGGCGACCGCAACGGAGCCAGTCAGCACGTAGGCGACGGTGAACCCCACCACCAGGTGGACCGACAGGAAACTCAGCGTCTTGGCGATGTCGCGTGGCATGGTGTCACTCCCTTTCGGGGTGGATATTGCGAATCGTTTGCAAATCTTCAAGCGAGCGTTTTCGATAAGAGTGATCGGCTCTGGCATCTTTGAAGTAGGCCAGCGGTCAGATTGCCTCACCCGCCGCGCGTGCGCGCGCCTCACGGCTGGCTTCGGCTGCGGGCAGTCGGCGATAGGCGAGCCACAGGCACGCGATCGAAATCGGCGTTGCCGCCAGCAATGAGAGCATGCCGATCGAAAGGCTGCCGCTGACCGCAGAGACCTTGCCCGCCACATAGGGGCCGAGCGCGAGGCCGATCAGCGTCGTGCCGATGAAGAAGGTCGCAGTGGCGGTGCCGCGCATCCGCGGGAGAACCAGATCCTGCGTCGTCGCCGCGCAAGCGCCGAGCGCGCAGGACGACAGGATATGCAACGGCAGCGCCAGCGCGAAGAACAGGGTCGGGCTGCCGCTGGTGAAGGCGATCACCACCAGTGGCGGTGGCGCCACCGCGCCGATCAGCGCGACGAGCAGCCGGCCACCGGGATTGCGCAGCCGCAGGCGATCGGCCAGCCGTCCGCCCAGCACGACGCCGAGGAATCCGCCGAGCGCGCCGGCACCGCCCAGCCACAGCCCTGCGAAATGCGGTTCGGCCCCGATCACGCGCAGCGCATAGGGTGCCGCCCAGAAGCTGACGGAATAAGCGAGGAACGCGATCAGGCCATAGCCGACCACCACCAGCAGGAAGGCTGGTGTGCCGACGATCAGCGCGAAGGTAGGCTTGTCGCGATGGCGCAGCGCGCTCGCCCAGCTCAGGACGGCATAGGCACCGATCCCGATCGCCGCCCATTGCGCGACATCGCCGGTCAGCGCGATCAGTCCGGCAGCGATCGCGGCGAACACGACCAGTCCGACGACATTGGCCATGAGCGCGCGGGGGCCATTTCGTGCGGCGCCGAGCAAGGTAAGCGGCGGGATGATCGTCAGCAGTTCGGCGGCGAACAGGCGGAACGGGTGCGGTGCCGCCGGCGTCACGATCCCGTCCGAAAGCCCGCGCACCGGCTCGCGCAATGTGGCGACCCACAGCGCCAGCAGCATGCCGGGCAGCCCGACCGCGAGGAACGCCGCCTGCCAGCCCTTCAGCCCCAGCGGGCCACCACCGGGGAAGGCCGCACCCCATTGCGCAACGATCGCGCCGCCGAGGAACAGCGAGAGGCCGCCGCCCAGATACAGCCCCGACGAATAGATCGCGAGCGCGGTCGCGCGCTTCTCGCGCGGGAACCAGTCGGAGAGCAGCGAATAGGCGCAGGGCGATGCGGTGGCTTCACCGATACCGACGCCAATGCGCGCCGCCGCTAGTTCGCCGCCCGACCGCACCAGCCCGCTGATCGCGGTCATTGCCGACCATAGTGCGAGCCCCACCGCCATTAGCCTGACCCGGCTCACATTGTCCGCCAGCCGCCCGAGGGGAATGCCGAACAACGCGTAGAACACGCCGAACGCGGTGCCGTAGAGAAAGCCGAGATCGGCATCGTCGAGGCCGAGGTCGCGTTTCACCTCTTCGGCGAGGATCGACAGGATCTGCCGGTCGATGAAGTTGAGCATGTAGACGATGACGAGGACGGTCAGCCCATACCAGGCGTAACGCAGATCGGGGCGTGTATCGGGTGCGGCCGTGCCCGACGGGCGCGGCACGGCGGTGTCGGCAGTGGCCAAGGCGCTTCCTCTCGCTATGTCCTTGTCTTTGTGCCGCAGGGTAGCAGAGGTGCGGAACGGCGCCAAAGACGTTACGGCGCGCGTCCATCGGGCGATGCGAAGGGATTGCGATGACCGAATCGGTGCTGTTCGTCTGTCTCGGCAACATCTGCCGGTCGCCTTTGGCCGAAGCCGCGCTGCGTGCCGAGGCGGGGCGTCGCGGGCTCGACATCATCGTCGATTCCGCCGGCACCGGCGGCTGGCATGCCGGCGAAGCGCCTGACCGGCGCGCGCAGGCGGTCGCGCGCCGCAACGGCGTCGACATCTCCGGGCTCCGTGCGCGGCAGGTTACGCCCGGGGACTTCCATCGCTTCGACCGGATCGTCGCGCTCGATCCGCAGAATCTGGGTGACCTGCGGCGGATCCGACCGGCCGATGCCACGGCAGACCTGTCGCTGCTGCTCGACCATGTGCCTGGCCGCGTCGGCGAGGCGGTGGCAGACCCCTATTATGGCGATGACGCCGGGTTCGACATCACTTGGGCGGATGTCACCACCGGCGCCCGGGCGCTGGCCGCCGCGATCGATCAGCGTAACCGGTAACGCTCGATCGCCTCATAGCGCGCGCCGTCGCTGCCGATCGTGCTTTCGAACAGCATGAAATGCTCGACGGTAAAGCGCATGCCCATCACCGCGGCGGCATTGGCGACAAAGCCGTCGATCGCGCCGCAACTTCGCCCGAAGCGCGCAACGGTGATATGGGGGATATAGGCGCGACCCTCCGGCGGCAGGCCGGCGCGTTGCACCGCCTGGTCGACCTTGCGGTGGAGGGCGGCGACCTGATCGTGCGGCCGTACCCCCACCCACAACGTATCCACCATGCCGCGCCGGTCGAACTGGCCGACGCCATCGAGCGAGAGTTCGAAGGGGAGGGTGGCAATCGAACCGAGCGCGGTCGCGATGTCCTCCGCCTGATGGCGATCGACCTCGCCGATGAAGCGCAAGGTGAGATGCAACTGGTCGTCATCCTGCCAGCGCGCACCGGGCACGCCGCCCATCACATCTATCAATGCGGAACGGATTGGCGGCGGCGGGCGTAGTGCGACGAAGAGACGGTGCATGTCGGGCGAACCTTGTTATCTTACCACAGGCCTGTCTGGGACATATTATGTTACATTTCAGTCTGCCACCGAAAGGCCTGTTTCCCTTGAAAAGCGCGGGTCCGGCGGTGATATTACAGGCATCCGCCACTGATGGCGGTCAAAGGAGCTTATTGAAAGATGGCAAACTGGTCTGACCCGAGGTCGCCCGCGGCTGGCGCTGGAGCCAGGCCCGGAGCGGGTGCAGGTGCGCGTGACGTCGATTTCGACGCTGGCCTGCGCAAGTACATGCTGTCGGTCTACAATTATATGGCGCTGGGTGTTGCACTCACCGGCACCGTCGCCTTCTTCTTCGCGTCGTCGGGCATGGCGGCGTCGATCTTCGGCAGCCCCGGCATCCTGAAGTATCTCTTCATGTTTGCGCCGCTGGCGTTCATCATGGTGCTGAGCTTCGGCATCAACCGTCTGTCGACGGGGGCGATGCAGGCGCTGTTCTGGGCTTTCGCGGCGGTCATGGGCGTTTCGATGTCCACGATCTTCATCCGCTTTACCGGCCCGTCGATCGCGCTGACCTTTTTCTCGACGACGGCGGCGTTCGCGGCGCTCAGCCTCTATGGTTACACCA
Source organism: Sphingomonas zeicaulis (assembly GCF_050433225.1). Classification (NCBI taxonomy): domain Bacteria; kingdom Pseudomonadati; phylum Pseudomonadota; class Alphaproteobacteria; order Sphingomonadales; family Sphingomonadaceae; genus Sphingomonas; species Sphingomonas zeicaulis. The sequence continues at coordinate 1,053,678 of NZ_JBNPXQ010000001.1, forward strand.
CCAAGCGTGACCTGTCGGGCTTCGGCACCTTCCTGATTATGGGCCTCGTCGGCCTGATCGTGGCGTCGATCCTGAACATCTTCCTGGGCTCGGGCACGCTCTCGATGGTGATCAGCGCAGTCGGCGTGCTGCTGTTCGCAGGCCTCACCGCCTATGACACGCAGCAGATCAAGAGCATCTACTTCCATGTCCAGGGCACCGACTTCATGGGCAAGGCGGTGATCATGGGCGCGCTGAACCTGTATCTGGACTTCGTGAACATGTTCCAGTTCCTGCTGAGCTTCCTCGGCAACCGCGATTAATCTGCGGACTGGAATGGGTGAAAAGAAGGCCCGGCGGAGCGATCCGCCGGGCTTTTTTGTTTCCGGGCTTCTTCCCCTTCTGCTCGGGGCGGTGGTGGCGGATATGTCCTCCCCAAGCAGAGTTCGGGGAGGAAATCGGTGCTTAGCCCGGACGTGTGAACATCGTAGTCCGGTGATGAAGGCTTTTCGTAAGCCGGAGGCCCTTAGGCCCCGTTCGCCCGCTGCGCCGCCGGCCGGGCACTAGCCCGCGCCACATAGTCCTGGATCACCTGACTTTCCTTGATCCGCGGCGCGCCGAACATGCCAGCCCAGCCCAGCGAGGCGGCGACATAGATGTCGGCGGCGCTGAAGTTGTCGCCCAGCAGCCACGGGCCTTGCGCCAGCGCCTTCTCCAGCGTGTCTACGACATGGTCATAATCGCCCCAGCCAAGCGAGCGCGGGTTAATGGTGGAGTCGGGCCGCATCATCCGGTCGGTCATCGCCGGTTCGAAGCAACTGCCCATGAAGAACAGCCAGCGATACATTGTGCCGCGTTCCGGGCTGCCCGGTGGCGGCGCGAGGCCGGCGTCGGGATAGGCATCGGCCAGCCATGCGATGATGGCGCCATTTTCGGTCAGCACCGTGCCGTCGTCCAGCACCAGCGTCGGGATCTTGCCCATGGGGTTGATCGCGAGGAACTCGTCCGATCGCGAGTCGATGCCCTCACCCTCGCCAAACCTTACCTGCTTGATTTCATAATCGGCGCCCGCTTCCTCGAGCGCCCAGCGCGTCACCGCCGCCCGGCTTTGCGGATTATAGTAGAAATCGATCTTTCCAGCCATGTCACCCTCCTGTTGCGCGCACAAGAACATATAGGGAACGATATCAATCGTCGAGTCGTGATTTGAGAAAGGCGAGAGTTCGGCCCCAAGCCAGATCGGCTGCCGCCTTGTCATAGCGTTCGGCGGAGGTGTCGTTGTTGAAGGCGTGGTTGGCGCCCTGGTAGAAGTAGGCTTCGCTCGGGACGCCGGCGGCCTTCAACGCGTCGATCCAGGGCTGCGCGGTCTTGTTCACCCGCTCGTCATTGCCGGCGTAGTGCAGCAGCATCGCCGCCTTGACCCTCGAGGCCTCGGCGGGGTCAGGGGCGGGGCCATAATAAGGCACGGCGGCAGCCAGAGCGGGGCCCGCGGCGACCGCCAGCCGGTCGGTCATCGCGCCGCCCCAGCAGAAGCCCATCGCGCCGACCTTGCCGTTGACGCCGGGCTGAGTGCGCAGCCAGCCGATCGTCGCAACGCCGTCCGCCACCGCGGTCGCCAGATCGAGCGCACCGATCGCGGTGCGCGCGGCATCCTCGTCGGCCGGTGTGCCGCCGGAGATGCTGAGGAAATCGGGCGCGAGCGCGTCGAACCCGGCCAGCGCGACGCGGCGCGCAACGTCGCGGATGTGCTCATTGAGCCCACGATTTTCGTGGATCACCAGTACGCCCCCTAGCTTGCCCGTCGCCTTGGCGGGGCGGGCGCGATAGCCCTTCATCGTCCGTCCGCCGGCGACCGGCCACGCGGCTGCGGCGCCTTTCACGCGCGCGTCGTCGGCCGCGACGATCGCGGCGGCGGCGGGATCGGCGGCGATCGTCGCCAGCAGCACATTGGCAGCGGCGGCACTGCCCGCCAGTCTGGTCAGTTCGGTCATGAAGGCTCGTCGATCATGATCGACGTGGGTAAACCGGTCGTAGAGCGCGATCGCAGCTTCGCGCACGGACTTGTCGATCATTTCCAGCCTCTCCCTCGTGCCCCCGCGGGGCGTGATTTCATGCCGTCAGCCACGCCTCCAGCGCGTCATGCGCGGTCGCCGCCGCCGCCCACAGATCGGGTTCGGCGAGATCCTCGGGCGCGATATGCTCGGGCCAGTAACGTTCGACCAGCGCGTGAAGCTGCTCCCAGCGCGCCTCGGTCAGCAGGAAGGCGGGGTCGATGCCGGCGATTGCCGCCTCGCTCACCGGCACGCGCAGCCGCAGGCAGGCAGGACCGCCCCCATTGCGCATTGATTCGCGCACATCGACGATGATCGCCTCATTGATCGGATTGTTGCCCGCCACCACCGCATCGATCGCCGCCTTCACCGCCGGCTCGGCCTGCGTCTCGGTGGGCAGCACCAGCGCCATATGACCCTCGGGCATGGTCAGAAGCTGCGAGTTGAACAGATAGCTGCCGATCGCCGAGGCGAGGGGGACGGTCTCGGTCTCGACGATATGGATACCGGGCAGTGCGTGGCCGAGGCTTTCGAACAGCGCTTCGCGATCGTCGAACGCCTGATGATGCGCGAACAGCACGCTCTCGTTTGCGACCGCGACGACATCGTTGTGGAAGGCGCCCGCCTCGATTGCCGTGCCCGCCTGCGGCGTGTGGATCGCGTGGGAAAGCCCGGCGATCCGCGCCACCGCCTGCCCCGCGCGCGGATTCTGCCGGCCCGGGAAGCGGCCTTCGGTGGCGGGGGCGTGGACGAAGATGTTGGTGCCGCGCGCGCCATGCGTCGGGGCGACGCGCATGTGGTTGGCGGCGCCCTCGTCGGCGAGATGGTTTGCCGGCGCCAGCGCGGCATGCACCGCGAACTGGCGCGTGTCGCGGAAGATGCGGCGCAGATTGGCCTCGGTCTCGGTGGGTTCGATACTGCGATGGAGCATCGTCGCGAGATTGGCGGTGACCAGGTGGACGCGACCGTCCGCGCTGTCAGCCCCTGCGATCACCGTTGCCGCATTGGCGGTCCACATCGAGGAAGCGGAGCAGGCATTGTTGAACAGCACCGGATCCTCGGCCTGCGCCGCGGCGAGCACGGCGATGTCGTTCCCACCGAAGCCCAGCCCGCGCAGCATGCCCACCGCCGGGCGGCGCAATGGCGGCAGGAAGCCCTGCAGCAGCCCGCGCTCCATAAGCCGGCGCATCTTGGCCAGCCCCTGCAGCGCCGCCATCCGCGGCGCCGAGGTCTTGCCGGCGTTGCTGGCGCTGGCGATGTTGCCGAGCGACAGCCCCGCATAATTGTGCATCGGTCCGACCAGCCCGTCAAAATTGATCTCGCGCACCGGCTGCGGAGGCGTCGTCATGCGGTCAGCCCCATCTCGATCCGGAAGCTCGCGCTGTCCGCCTCGAGACTGGCGACCGGATAGGCGCAATAATCGGCGGCATAATAGGCGCTCGGCCGATGATTGCCCGAAACACCGACGCCGCCGAATGGTGCCGACGATGCCGCGCCGGTGGTCGGTCGGTTCCAGTTCACCACGCCCGCTCGGATCTCATCCTGGAAACGGGCATAATCCTCTTCGCCGCCGCCGATCAGCCCCGCGGAGAGGCCGAAGCGGGTGGCGTTGGCCTCGGCGAGCGCCGCGCCGAAATCGGCCACGCGGATGAGTTGGAGCAGCGGGCCGAAATATTCGCGATCCTCGCGCTCGCGCTGGTGGGTCACGTCAAGTAGCCCAGGCGTCAGCAACGGCTTGCCCTCCATGATCCGCTCCGATCGGCGCAGCGCCACCGCGCCGGCGGCGATCATCTTGTCCTGTCCAGCGAGGATCGCGTCGGCGGCGGCGTTATCGACCAGCGCGCTCATGAAGGGCGCCGGCTCCGCGAAAGGCTGCTCGACCCGGATGCGATCGATCAGGCCAAGCAGCGCGGCGATCACGCTATCCCCGAACGCACCCTCGGGCACGATCAGCCGCCGCGCGCAGGAACAGCGCTGTCCCGCCGAGATATAGGCCGATTGCACGATAAGGTGCGCGGCAGCTTCCGGATCGGCAGGCTCGGCGATCACCAGCGGCGCGTTGCCGCCCAGTTCCAGCGCGACGATCTTCTGCGGCTGGTCCGCCAGCGCATGGTGGATCGCCTGGCCGGCGGTGACGCCGCCGGTGAACAGCACGCCGTCGATCCCGTCATGGCCGACCAGCGCCTTGCCGGTCTCGCCATCGCCGACGAGCGTGGTCAGCACGTGCGGCGGCAGCCCGGCATCATGCCACAGGCTTGCCATGAACAGGCCGGTCGCGGGCGCCTTCTCACTGGGCTTGAAGATTACGACATTGCCCGCCAGCAGCGCTGGCACGATGTGCCCGTTGGGCAGATGCGCTGGGAAGTTGTAGGGCCCGAGCACGGTCAGCACGCCGTGCGGGCGGTGGCGCAGCACCGCGCGGACGCCGGCGGTCTCGGTTTCGCGGCGACCGGCGCGCTCGGCCTGTGCGGTGATGCTGATCTCCACCTTGGCGCGCACGCTGTCCGCCTCGGTCAGCGCCTCCCAATAAGGCTTGCCAGTTTCCTTTGCGATCAGGGTCGCGAAATCCTCGCGCCGCGCCGCCACCTGCTGCGCGAAGCCGCGCGCGATGGCGATGCGGTCGTCCAGCGGAACGTGCCGCCAGCTGCGCGCCTCGCGCCGCGCCGCCGCCACCGCAGCGTCGATCTCCGCAGCGCGCGCGGGCGGGCCCTGCCACAGCAGTTCGCCTGTGATCGGATCGGTCGAGACGATCGTGACGGGCTCAGAATCGGACATGGCGGATCTCATTTCCTTCACTCAACATCAGCGCCTCGGCGGCAGCTGGTTCGATCGCGATGCCGCCGGGCACGGCATAGACCGCGCCGCGCACCACGCGAAAGGCGCTGCCGGTGCCGCACGCGATCAGCGAGTCGATCGCTTCCTGCGCATCGACGACGGTGATCGCGGCGACCGGTTCGCGCCGGCTGTCGCGCACCGCAGCGAGCGTGTCGATCTCGGCACACAGGGTGGGACCGGCATCGAAGATGTCGACATAGCCTTCCTCGCGATAGCCCTCCGCCAGCAGCAACTCGCGCGCCTTGCGACCATCCTGATGCGGCTGGCCGATCGTCGCGCGGGCTTCCTCGGACAGAAGATTGACGTGGATCGGGAAGCGTGGCCCGAGATCGGCGATCATCTGGTTGCCGGCGATGCCGTTCAGCCGATCCGCCTCCTCGAAGCTCATGTCGTAGAAGCGGCTGCCCACCGCATCCCAGAAGGGGGAGCGGCCATCCACCTGCACCCCGCGCAGCTCCGCCACGATGCGATCCCCGAACCAGTCGCGATGCTGAGCGATAAACAGGTAGCGCGCCCGAGCGATCAGCCGCCCCGCAGCCTGCCGCCGCACGGCCGGATCGACCAGCAGTCCGCCGACTTCGGAACAGCCGTCGAAATCATTGGTCAAGGTCAGCGTGTCGTAGGAAACGCGCCCACCGGTCACCGCTGACCGCTGGGTGTGGCGGCTTATGCGATAGCTGTAGAACGGCCAATCGACGCCCACGCGCGGGAAGATCATCCCGCTGCCGACGACATGGCCATGATCCTCCAGCACCAGCATCACCGCACGGCCGCCGCCATGGCTGGCGATCGTCGCGTCACTCGCCGCCAGCCGTTCCGCCATCACATCCGGATCGGCGGGCAGGTTGGTCAGTCCGGGGCCGCCGGCGGCGGCCAGCGCCACCAGGCCATCGAGGTCGGCATAGGTAGCGGGGCGAACGAGCAACGCGGTCAAAAACCTGCTCCGGTAAGCGGCGGGTGGGAGGATTGAAATGTGTGACCGGATATAAGGGCAGTCGATCCAAAATGCGATGCGGAGACGAAGCGTGCCACGGGCGCGCCGGGTGGTACTGCCGTCATCAAGAGTTCATCGCTACCCATCAGGAAGATCGATGTATGATCAACCCTTTCGCGTCGTCCGGCGCGCGCCACGGTGGGAGCGGTACATGGTAAGCCTTGCAAAAGGTCAGACGATCCGTCTCGAGAAATCGGGCGGAGGTGCGCTGACGCGCGTCACGATGGGGCTGGGCTGGGACGTCCGGAAGGCGGGCGGTTTGGCGAAGTTTTTCGGCGGGGGCGGTGGCGACGTCGATCTCGACGCATCCTGCCTGCTGTTCGATCGCGCGGGCCAGTTGCTGGACGCCGTGTGGTTCCGCCAGCTTCGCAGCCAGGATGGCAGCATCGTCCATACCGGCGACAACCGCACCGGCGCGGGCGATGGGGATGACGAGCAGATCATCGTCGATCTCACCGCATTGCCGGTGAATGTCGTGACGTTGATCTTCACCGTGAACAGTTTCACCGGTGACACGTTCGACCGGATCGAGAATGCCTACTGTCGGCTTGTCGACGCGACCACCAATCAGGAATTGGCGCGTTTCGACCTGACCGGTGCCGGAGATCACACTGGCCAGCTGATGGCACGTGTATCCCGCGCCAATGGCGATTGGGAGATGAAGGCCATTGGCGAGAAGACGAAGGGTCGCACCTTCCACGACTTGATGCCTGTGATCACGCAGCATCTCTGACGGTCCGGCGCGACGGCCGGGCCGCGAGGCCGGGAAGGCGCGGCAGACCGATAAAAGACCAGACAGGAGCGTGCGATGAATGAACTGCAGCAGGGCGGCAATGCGCCGCTGACGGGCGATTCCGTCACGGTAACTGTCGACTGGTCGGCACCTGCGGGCTGCGAGGTCGATGTCTCGGCCTACCTGCTCACCGAAACCGGCAAGGTGCGCGGTGATCAGGACATGGTGTTCTACAATCAGAACAGCGGCGGCGACGGCGCGGTGCGCTACACGCCGGGATCCTCGCCCAAGGGCAGCTTCGATGTCGATCTGACCCGACTTCCGCCGGCGATCCAGCGCATCGTGTTCTGCGTGACGATCGACCAGGCCGCCGCGCGGCGCCAGACGCTGGCAATGGTCTCCGGCGCGCGCATCGCGGTCGCCGCGCGCGGGCAGGCGCCCAGCGTTGGCTATGTCCCCCAGCTCGGCGGCGCCAGCGAAGCGGCGATGACATTCGGTGAACTGTACTTGCGCAACGGACAGTGGAAGTTCCGTGCGGTGGGGCAGGGATTCAATGGCGGCCTCGCGCCGCTGGCGCGGTCTTTCGGTATCGATGTAGCGGACGAACCGGCCTCGGCTGCACCGCCGCCGCCGCCTCCGCCGCCACCCCCTCCGCCGCCTCCGCCTCCGCCCCCGCCGCCCCCTGCGCCACCGGTGAGTCTCAGCAAGGTGACGCTCGACAAGCCCGGTCAGGCGGTAAACCTCGAGAAGCGCGGCAGTTCGTTCGGCGAGATCGTGATCAATCTGAACTGGTCACGCGGCAAGAAGGGCTTCTTCGGTGGCGGCAATGCGGTCGATCTTGACCTTGGCTGCCTGATCGAGATGGCGGACGGGTCTAAGGGCGTTGTCCAGGCGCTTGGCCGTGTCTTCGGGAATTTCCACAATCCGCCCTATGTCGAGCTTGACGGCGACGATCGCACCGGCGACGTGTCGAAGGGTGAAACGATGCGGATCAACGGTCAGTTCTGGAACGAACTCAAGCGGATAGCCATTTTTGCGAACATCTATGATGGCGTTCCGAACTGGCAGCAGACCGACGGCGTGGTGACCATCACCATGCCCGATCAGCCTCCGATCGAGGTGCGGATGACCGAAGGTCGCAATAACATGCGGCTGTGCGGCGTCGTGCTGCTTGAAAATGATCGCGGAACGTTGAAGGCTACGCGCTTGGTCGACTATTTCAGGGACCAGAGCGAACTCGATCGAGCGCTGGGGTGGGGGCTTCGCTGGACGGCGGGCCGCAAGGACTGACGCGCCGGTCGACGCATCGCGGGGAACAAGGGGAAACGCGTGTTCTGGAAATATTATAAGGGCTCGCTGCTCTTCACGGCGGTCTGCCTCGCGCTCGGCGCATGGCTGGGCTGGGAACTGACCGGCACCATACCCGGTACGCTGGGCATCATTTGGATCGTGCTGATCCTCGGTGTGCTCGAAGTGTCGCTGTCGTTCGACAACGCGGTGGTCAACGCCACGGTGCTGCGTGACATGGACGACAAATGGCGCCATCGCTTCCTCACCTGGGGTATCGCGATCGCCGTTTTCGGCATGCGCATCATCTTCCCGCTCGCGATCGTCGCGATCGCCGCGCGGCTCGATCCGATCTCGGCGGTCAAGCTGGCGGCCGGCAATCCGCAGGAATATGAGCGGATCATCACCAGCGCGCATGTCGGCATCGCCGGCTTCGGCGGCGCGTTCCTCGGCATGGTCGGCCTGAAGTTCTTCTTCGATGCCGACAAGGATGTGCACTGGATCGCAGTGATCGAATCGCAGCTGGCCAAGCTGTCGAGCGTCCAGTCGGTCGAGATCGCGATCGTCCTGCTGTTCATGTACGGCGTGTCGACCATCCTGCCCGAAAGCGATGCGGTGACTTACCTGGTTTCCGGCATCTTCGGCATCGTCGTGTTCATCGGCGTCGAGGCGATCGGCTCGCTCCTGGAGGGTGAGGAAGACGAATTGACCGGGGCGGTCGCGCGCTCGGGCTTCGCCTCTTTCCTCTATCTGGAAGTGCTCGACGCCTCCTTCTCGTTCGACGGCGTGATCGGTGCGTTCGCGCTCTCCAACAACCTGTTCATCATCGCGCTCGGCCTCGGCATCGGTGCGATGTTCGTCCGTTCGATGACTGTGATGCTGGTCGATCGCGGCACGCTCGCGCAGTATCGCTTCCTTGAGCATGGCGCCTTCTGGGCGATCATCGCGCTCGCGGTGATCATGCTGCTCTCGGCATCCGAACGCTTCCATATTCCTGAAACGGTCACCGGTCTGATCGGCGCGGTGTTCATCGGTCTCTCCTTCTGGTGGTCGGTGCGGCACAACCGCCTCCACCCTGAGGATGCCGAGGGCATCGATCTCACCGCCGACAAGGCACATTGAGAACAGATCTGAGCCAAGAGGAGCATCAACTATGTCCATCAGCCTGTCCAAGGGCGGCAATGTCAGCCTGTCGAAGGAAGAGCCGGGCCTCAGCAAGATCCTGATCGGTCTCGGCTGGGATGTCCGCTCGACCGACGGCGCCGACTTCGACCTCGATGCCAGCGCCTTCCTGCTCAAGACCGATGGCCGAGTGCGTTCGGATGCGGACTTCATCTTCTACAACCAGCTCAAGTCCACCGATGGCTCGGTCGAGCACACCGGCGACAATCGCACGGGCGAGGGCGATGGCGACGACGAATCGCTGAAGGTCGAACTGACCCGCGTGCCGGCGGATATCGACAAGGTCGCGGTCGCGGTGACCATCCATGATGGCGAGAACAAGCGTCAGAATTTCGGCATGGTGCAGAACGCCTTCATCCGCGTCGTCAACGATGCCACCGGCCGCGAGATCGCGCGCTACGACCTGACGGAAGACGCGTCGGTCGAAACCGCGATGATCTTCGGAGAAGTCTATCGCCACAATGGCGAGTGGAAGTTCCGCGCGGTCGGCCAGGGCTATCAGGGCGGCCTCGGCCCGCTCGCCCGCAACTATGGTGTGAATGTCGGCTGAGCCGGCGCGTAATTCGGAGAGAGGAGTAAACTTATGGCGGTTTCACTTTCAAAGGGCGGCAATGTCAGCCTGTCCAAGGAGGCGCCGGGCCTCACGACCGTCAAGGTCGGCCTGGGCTGGGATACGCGCGTCACCGACGGCAGCGCGTTCGATCTCGATGCGAGCGTGTTCATTCTGAACGCCGAGGGCAAGGTGCGCTCGGACGCCGACTTCATCTTCTACAATAACAAGAGCGGCGCCGGCGGGGCGGTCGAGCATCAGGGTGACAATACCACGGGCGAGGGCGCCGGTGACGACGAGGTGGTGATCGTCGGGCTGAGCAAGCTCCCCGCCGACGTTACCAAGCTCGCCTTTTCGGTCACCATTCACGACGCCGATGCGCGCAAGCAGAACTTCGGCATGGTCTCCAACGCCTATATCCGCGTGCTGAACAATGATGGCGGCACCGAGATCGCGCGCTACGACCTGTCGGAAGACGCCTCGACCGAGACCGCGATGATCTTCGGAGAGCTCTATCGCAACGGCGATGAGTGGAAGTTCAAGGCGATCGGCCAGGGCTTCGCCGGCGGCCTTGGGCCGCTCGCCAAGTCCTTCGGCGTCAACATCTGATCGGCAAGCGGACGCTCGGTGGCAACAGTCTGGTACAATCACGGCTACTCCAGCGTCCGTGACGCACTCATCATGATCCGGGAAGGCGCGCGCGATGCGGGCCTTCCCCTTCATCCCGACCCCGCCGGCCTGCGGCTGATCGCGTCGCATCGCGATGCGCAGGCCGCGGTGCTCGACGCCGCCGATCTGGCGCTGATCGAGCCCCGCTTCAATCGCGATACGGAGGACGGGGCGGCTGCGTTTGTCGCCTGGTGCCTCGACATCTGCCGCGTCCATGACGTCGACCTGTTCGTGCCGCAGAACGGCCGCGCGCTGATCGCGACCCATGCGGAAGCGTTCGCCGCGATCGGCACGCGCGTGTCCGTGCCCGCATCGTCCGAGATGCTGGCGCTGATCGAGGACAAGGCGGCGTTCTACGAGGCCGCGCTGGAGGTGGGGCTGCCGATGCCGCTGACCATCGAGGTGCGCGACGCTACCGGTTTCGATGCCGCGGTTGCGGAAGTCCGCGCCGCCGGACTCAACCCCTGCGTCAAGCCGCCCGAGGGTGTCTTCGGCGCGGGTTTCTGGATGCTCGACGACGGGTGTGACCTGTTCTCGACATTGATGAACCCCGAAGGCCATGTCATCGCGACCGAGGTCGTCCATCGCGCCCTTGCGGAGCCTGGGCTCGGCAAGCGGCTGCTGGTGATGGAGCATCTTGCCGGCGTTGAATGGAGCCTCGACTGCGTCTGCCGCGACGGCGAACTGATCGTCGGCGTCGCGCGCCGCAAGGAAGGGCGCGCCCAGCGGCTGGAGACCGACGGGCCGGCGTTCGAGATCGGCCGCCGTGCGATCGCCGCCTTCGGCCTTTCGGGGCTGATCAACCTGCAATGTCGTGCCGCGCGCATCGACGACAGCGATCCGCGGCTGCTGGAAATCAACACGCGGATGAGCGGCGGCTGCGCCTATACGCGCTTTGCCGGTGTCCGCCTGCCGTGGTGCCACGTCGCCACCGAACTTGGCTTGATTGCGCAGGAAGATATTCCGGAGCCGGAGCCAGGCGCTTTGGTCGCGGCGATCGGCGATGCCGTGCTGATCGCCGACCGGACGACCGTCCATGGCTGAACTCACCGCCGGCCAGCGGGTGCCGCTGGGCGCCGATGCGGTCGAGATCAACGTCTCGGGGGCGGGGCTGGATCGCTACGCCCGCCATCTCGGCGCGGTGCTGATCGCGCTCGATGCCAACCGGCGCGTGCCCGAAAGCTTCCGCCCGATGGACAGCGGCGCACGCGAGATGCGCCCCGGCGCGAGCTTCGTCGAGGGCGGTGCGCTGCGCATCGACCTGAAGGCGCTGCCAGGCGAGGTCGACCGGCTGATGCTGGTACTGCACATCCTCGGCGGCATCGGTGCCGGCGTCACCCTGCGTGACCTGCAGAGCATCACCACCACGATCGCGGATTATCGCTTCCCGCTCGACACCACCAATCGCGGCGAAGCCTCGGTGATCCTCGTCGAGATCTATCGCCGCAACGGCGAATGGCGCCTGTCCGCCAACGGGCAGGGCTTCGTCGGCGGCATCGGCGCGGTCGCTTCCTCGCTCAACATCGACATTCCCGTGACCTATCCCGATGGTGTGCAAGATATTGCACCGTCACCGGGCGGGCATGACCGGCCGCCGCCGGGCAGCAAATTCTCCGGTAGCGGCTTCGCGGTCGACAGCCGCCACGTGCTGACTAACGCGCATGTCGTTGATGGCGCGCGCACCGTGTCGATCGCGTCGGAAAAGCTGACGAGCCCGGCCGAGGTGGTGTTCGTCGACACCCGCAACGATATCGCACTGCTGCGCGTCGAGCGTGACCTGCCCGCCGTGGCGCGCTTCCGTTTCGCGCTCGACCTCCATCTCGGCGAGGACATCGTCGTCGTTGGTTTTCCGCTGCAGGGGCTGCTCGGATCGGGGCCGCAGGCGACCGCCGGCAATGTTTCCTCATTATGCGGGATGGGCAATGACAGCAGCGTGATGCAGTTTACGGCGCCGACCGCCAGCGGAAATAGCGGGGGGCCGATCCTCGACATGGCCGGGCTGGTCGTCGGGCAGGTTCACAGTTCGCTGAACATTGAGCGGATCCGCCAGGGCGGCGTGAACGCGGAAAATGTCAATTTCGGATCGAAGGCACCCATGTTGCGGACTTTTCTTGCCACCAACGATGTCGGCTGCACCGTTTCTGACGACAGCGCGCAGCGCAACCGTGCGGACATCGTGCGTGAGGCGCGCACCTATATCTATCTCGTGAAGTGCGAGGCGTGAGCGCGACGATGGCCGCCAGCCCCGCTTCCCTTTCGGACACTATCTCGATCGCGCTGACCAGCGGCACGCTCAACGCGCGGATCGATCGGGCGCACTGGCCGCTGGAGGCGCTGTGCGACTTCGCCGCGCGTGACAATCCGCGCCGCGCCTTCCTCGTCGTCTCGCGACTGCTCGGCCGCCATATTCCGGCGAAGCCCTCGACGATGCGCGCGAGCACTCGCGACCTCGCCGGGCTACTGGAAGCGGATCTGCCGGGCCCGGTGCTGGTCGTCGGCCTCGCCGAGACCGCGGTGTGCCTGGGGCAGAGCGCGTATGAGGATTATGTCGGCCTTACCGGGCGCAACGACGTCGCCTTCATCCATTCGACGCGGCAGGAACTGGACCATCCCTTGCTCTGCCGTTTCGAGGAGCCGCACAGCCACGCCTCGACCCACCTGATCTACGCGCCTGAATGGGGGGAGGGGCTCACCGCGCGCTTCCGCTCGCTGATCCTGGTGGATGACGAAGTTTCGACCGGCACGACCTTGGTCAACCTCGCCACCGCGCTCGCCGAAAAACTGCCAGCGCTGGAAGCGGTGCGCGTCGCGACGCTCGCCGACTGGACGGGGAGCATCGACTGGCTTGCGCGGATGCCGGCGCCAGCGCGCTGCGCCAGCCTGCTCGCCGGCAAGCTGGAATGGCGGGCCGGTGCGCCGCTGCCGCCCGAGACGGCGACCGACACGTTTGATCGCGCGGCGCTGGCGCTGGGCGCGATGGCGCGGCACCATAACTTCGGGCGGCTCGGCCGCACCGATACCGCGGTCGATGTCGAAGCCATCACCGCCGGCCTCGATCTGCCGCCGGCCACGCGCATCCGCGTGATTGCCACCGGCGAATTCACCTATCCGCCCTTCCGCCTCGCCGAGGCTCTGGAGGCGATGGGGCATGACGTGGTCATGCAGTCAACGACGCGCAGTCCGGCGCGGATCGATGGCGCGATCCGCAGCCGCCTGCGCTTCTCCGACAATTACGGGACCGCCGTGCCGAACCACATCTACAATGTCGATCTGGACGACCCGCGAGTGACGATCATTTGCCATGAGACGCCGGAAGGCAGCGTCGATCCCGAACTGGTAAAGACGCTGGACGCGATCACGATCGACTTCGGGGCGCGGGCATGAGGGCGATCACGCTCGTCGACCTCGACGACACTTTGTTCCAGACGATGCGCAAGCGCCCCATCGACGTGGCCGAGGCAGACATGACGCCAATCGGTTACGCGCGTGATGGATCGCCGCTGAGCTATGCGACGCCGCGCCAGATGAACTTCATCCGCTGGCTGCTCGATTCGACACTGTTCGTGCCGGTCACCGCGCGCGGGCTGGAGGCGCTGCGCCGCGTAAAGCTCGATTATCGCGCCGCGGTCTGCGCGCATGGCGGCGTTGTGCTGGGTGACGATGGCGAGCCCGATCCGGTGTGGGCCGAGACGATTTCCGAGGCGGCGGCGCTCCATGCCGAGCCGCTGGCGCTGGTCGCCGAGGCGATCGACGCCGCCGCCACCGCCGCCGGCCACCGCCTCAACGTGCGCGTGCTGACCGAGGACAATGTCGGCGGTCTCTATGTGCTGGTGAAGCATCCCGCCTCCGACGATGAAGCGCTGCACAATGCGGCGCGGGCGGCGGCGCATGCTGTGCCTTCCGGCTGGACGACGCACATCAACGGCAACAATGTCGCGCTGATGCCACCCTTTCTCGGCAAGAAGCAGGCGGTTGCGCACATGCTGCCGGCGCTGCGCGAGCGACATCCCGACCTGCCCGTGATCGGCATCGGCGACAGCCTGACCGATGCCCCGTTCATGGCGCTGTGCGATTTCGCGATGACCCCCACCGGTTCCCAGCTTGCGGCGGCAACGCCCTTCGCGCGGAGCTGAGATGGTCGGCTTTCCGGGCAGCTATGATCCAGCCGACGTCACCTTCCTGATGAAGCCGGTCGCGCTCGCGCCGACTGACATCGACACCAAGGAGCGCCTGATCCAGTCGGGCCGCCGCCATTATTCGGAGATGCTTTCGGCCGAAAGCCTCCCCGATCCGATCTATATCGAGCTTTACCAGGCGGCGCTGGCGCGCAATGGCGCGCGGCTCGCCGCCGATGTCGCCGGGCTGGCGCTGGCGCTGGCAGAGCGCGCCGGGGATGGCCGTGAGGTGGTGATCGTTTCGCTCGCGCGCGCCGGTACTCCGATCGGCGCATTGCTCGCCCGCGCGTTGCGTCGGCAGGGGCGATCGGCGCCGCACTATTCGGTGAGCATCATCCGCGATCGCGGCATCGACCGGGTTGCGCTGGCGCATATCGCCAGCCGGCACGCGCCCGAGGACATCGTCTTCGTCGATGGCTGGACGGGGAAGGGCGCGATCTCCACCGAATTGCAGGCCTGCCTCGCCGAACGTCCGTTCGGCGTCGCGCCTTTCCTGACCGTGATCGCCGACCCTGCCGGCCGCGCCGATCTCGCCGCGACCGAGGATGATTATCTGATCGCCTCGGGGCTGCTCAACGCGATCGTCTCCGGCCTCGTCAGCCGCTCGATCCTCAACGACAGCGTGGTCGGGCCGGGCGATTTCCACGCCTGCGTCACCTATCCGCACTTCGCACCGCATGATGTGACCCGCGCCTTCATCGAGACGATCGACGCGCTCGCCACCGAAGTCGTGCCGACGCTCGACCCGCGTGACGATGCGCAGCGGGCCGAAACCGCGGCGGCGTGCGACGCGCTGGTCGAGACGCTGATGGCGCGCCTCGGCATCGCCGACCGCAACCGGGTTAAGCCCGGCATCGCCGAGGCGACCCGCGCGGTGCTGCGGCGCGTGCCCGACCGACTGTTCGTCCGCGACCCAGCGGATCCCGATGTCGCCCACCTCATCCACCTCGCCGGCGGCCGCGGCGTACCCGTCGATCGACTCGATCCCGATTGCCGGTTCCGCGCTGTCGCCATCATCAAATCCCTCGGATCGGAGTAGCAGGATGAACGGTCTTCCCACGGTCGATCCGATCGCGCTGGGCGCGACGCTGTATGTGCCTGCCACGCGTGACGATCTCGGCGAGGTCGCCAGCGGTCATCGCCATCCGACATTGCGCTCGGCGGTGCTGTGCCTTGAGGATTCGGTGCGCGAGGATGAGCTGCCGTTTGCGCTGCGCCGGCTTGCCACGATGCTCGCCGCCTTGCGGCCGCGCGAGGAGCAGCCGTCCCGGCCGCTGCTGTTCGTCCGCCCGCGCGACGCGGCGATGCTGGGTGAGATCGCGGCGATGGCGGGCATCGAGCAGGTCGACGGTTTCGTCATCCCCAAGGCCACCGCTGACACGATGCCGCGCTATCTCGCCGCGCTCGGCCATCACGACCACCATCTGCTGATGCCGACCCTGGAAACGCGCGAGGTGTTCGACCAGGCCGAGATGCGTCGCCTCCGCGAGCAGTTGCTGGCGATCCCCGAACGCGTGCTTGCGATCCGCATCGGCGGCAATGACCTGTTGCAGACTGTGGGTGCGCGGCGATCTCCGGTGCGCACCGCCTATGACGGGCCGCTGGGCAGCACCATCGTCAGTCTCGTTGCCACCTTCGCGCCCTGGGGTTTTGCGCTGAGTGCGCCGGTGTTCGAGGGCTTCGGCAACACTGCGCTGCTCCGCGAGGAGCTCGAGCGCGACATTGAACACGGGTTGCTGACCAAGACCGCGATTCACCCGGCGCAGATCGGGCCGATCCACGAAGCCTATCAGGTGACCACCGACGAACTGGTCGAGGCGACCGCGATGCTCTCGCGGGACAGCCGCGCGGTGTTCGCCAGCCAGGCGACGATGTGCGAGCCGGCGACACATGGTCGCTGGGCCTCGACGATCCTGCGCCGCGCCGACTGTTTCGGCCTGCGCCACGCGATCGAGGTGCCGCGCACCGCCTGATTCTGAACCAATCCGAGTAGCAGGAGAGTCCAGATGTCCGACTATCGTACCAAGATCGATGAAAAGGTTGGCCGCGGCGCGCGCTTCGAACTCTATCAGTTCAAGCGCAAGAGCTATTCGCTGGGCCTCGGCGGCGAGGGCGCGACCTATTATGGCGGTGAACCGATCACCGTCCGCCAGCTCCGCATCATCCTTGATGGCGGCGCCGCGCTGCTGGAACCGGGTGCGCTGCAATATGCGCATGGCAAGCTGCAGGTCGAAGTCCAGCAGAACGAGCAGGGTGGCTTCTTCGCTCGTGCCGTACGCTCGGCCGGCACCGGCGAATCCGGCTTCGCGACGCGCTACAGCGGCTATGGCGAAGTGTGGAGCGAGCCGACCTCCAAGCAGTTCATCATCGCCGAGATGGATGGCCCTGGCGACGCGCTGATCCTCGACGACAAGGCGTTCTACGCCTGCGAAAGCTCGATCCAGGTCAAGACGCACATGCACAACACGATCTCGGGCGTGCTTTCGGGCAATGGCCTGATGCAGCCCAAGCTGGAAGGCACGGGCGTGTTCGTGGTCGAGGCGCCGGTGCCGGTGGACGAGGTCGAGGCGATCGAACTCGATGGTTCAAAGGAACTCATCGTCGATGGCGACCTGATGATGATGTATTCCGCGTCGCTGCAGGTCGAGCTCCGCCCGCTCGTCCGCGGGCTGCGCAACGCGATGCGCAGCGGCGAGGGACTCGTGTTCGTGTTCCGCGGGCGCGGCACGGTGTGGCTGACGCCGACGATGCGGATCTGATCGGTCGGGCGGGGGCTAGAAAGCGCCTATATGTTCCTCCCCGAGCTTTGCTCGGGGAGGAACATATCCGCTCCGTGCGCTTGCCCTGCGCTGTGAGCATCTGATGGCGCACGTCGCGGGAGAGGGCCGTGATCGCGACTGGCCTGAAGCTGATCGCGCCGTCGCCAGGCTGAGCCCCGCTCAGCCCTCCGGCGGCACCGGGGCCGGCTTGCTCGGGTCGGACATGCCGTTCCTGAGCAGCATCGGGATGTTGACCATCGCGAACAGCAAGGTCAGCGGGATCGCGCCCCACACCTTGAAACCAAGCCAGAAATTGAAGCTGCTGTTGCGCCAGACGATCTCGTTCAGGATCGCCATGGCGACGAAGAAGAAGGTCCAGTTGATCGTCAGCTTGCGCCAGCCTTCCGGGGTCAGCCCCGGATAGGCGCTTTCGAGCAGCATCTTGAGCAGCGGGCGGCCGGTGGCGAGGCCGAAGGCGAGGATCGCGGCGAACATCGAATAGACGATGGTCGGCTTCACCTTGATGAAGGTGTCGTTGTGGAACCACAAGGTCAGCCCGCCGAACACCAGCACCAGCGCGCCCGACATGAACAGCATCGGGGATATCTTGCCGGCCTTGAGCCGTGAATAGATCATCGCCGCGACGGTCGCGACCATGAACACCGCGGTCGCCGCCATGATCCGGCGCAGCGATGCCCAATCGGAAGGCAGCAGGCTGTTGGTGGCGAAGAAGGCGACGATCGGCCCGAAGTCGATCGCCATGCGGCCAAGCGGGCTGACCTGCTTCTCGGATGTGGTCTGGTTCATTTCAATCGTCCTCAGGCGCCGGCGATCGCCGCCGCCGCTTCCTGCGGGTCGAACGGCCGCAGGTCGTCCATGCCCTCGCCAACGCCGATCGCGTGGATCGGCAAGCCATATTTCTCGGCCGCCGCAACCAGAATGCCGCCGCGCGCGGTGCCATCCAGCTTGGTCATCACCAGCCCGGTCACGCCCGCCACTTCCTTGAACACCTCGATCTGCGACATGGCATTCTGGCCGGTCGTCGCATCGAGCACGAGCACCACGTCATGTGGCGCCTCCGGGTTGAGACGGCCGAGCACGCGGCGGATCTTGCTGAGTTCATCCATCAGCCCGGCCTTGTTTTGCAGGCGGCCCGCGGTGTCGACGATCAGCACGTCGATGCCGGTGGCGACGCCCTGCTTCACGCCCTCGAACACCAGGCTGGCCGCGTCGCCGCCTTCCTTGCCCGAGATGATCGGCACGCCCAGCCGCTCAGCCCACACCTTGAGCTGGCCGATCGCGGCGGCGCGGAACGTGTCGCCCGCCACCAGCATCACACCATAATCCTGCTCGATGAAGCGGCGCGCCAGCTTGGCGATCGTCGTCGTCTTGCCCGATCCGTTGACGCCGATCACCAGGATCACCTGCGGGCGCGGGAAGGCGTCGACGTCGAGCGGCTCGGCGACGGGCGTGAGGATGCGCGCGATCTCGTCCGCCACCACCTGCCGCACGCCGGCTTCGTCCAGCCCGCGCTCGAAGCGCTCGGCGGCGAGCCGTTCGCGGATGCGTGCTGCGGTACTCGGGCCGAGGTCGGACGCGATCAGCGCCTCCTCGATCTCGTCCAGCGTCTCGCGGTCGAGCGTGGCCTTGGTGAAGAGGCCGGTCAGATTCTCGCTCAGCCGGTCGGAGGTGCGGCGGAAGCCGCCCAGCAGCCGGTCTTGCCAGGGCTTGATATCGTCGGTCATGCAGCCCTTTCGGCGATCAGCACGTCGTCTTCAACCCGCAGGATGCGAACCGGCTGCACCGAACCGGCCTCGGCGGGGGCGGTAAGCCGGATCCGCGCGAAGTTCGCGGCATGGCCGGTGCGGCCGTCGAGCTCGACCAGTATCGACTGCGTCGAGCCGACGAGACCCGCCAGCCAGCCGCTCCGTCGTGCGGCGGCGGCCGCACGCAGCCGGGCGGCGCGGGCGCGGATCGCATTATGCGCCACCTGCGGCATCCGCGCGGCCGGCGTGCCGGGGCGCGGGGAATAGGGAAAGATATGGCCGAACACGATGTCGCACTCGTCGATCAGCCGCAGCGAATTGTCGAACATCGCCTCATCCTCGGTCGGAAAACCGGCGATCAGGTCCGCGCCGATCGCGATCTCCGGCCGCGCCGCCTTCAGCCGCTCCACAAGCGCGATTGCCTGCGCGCGATCGTGGCGGCGCTTCATCCGCTTGAGGATCATGTCGTCGCCCGCCTGCAGCGAAAGATGGAGATGCGGCATCACCCGCGGCTCATGCGCGATCAGGTCGAACAGCCGGTCGTCGATCTCGACGCTGTCGAGCGAGGAGAGGCGCAGCCGCCGCAGCCCCGGCACATGTTTGAGGATCCGCTCGACCAGCAGGCCGAGGCTCGGTGCGCCAGGCAGATCGGGGCCATAGCTGGTGAGGTCGACGCCGGTCAGCACCACCTCGGCGTGGCCGGCTTGGACCAGCGCGGCGATACGCTCCACCGCGGCGCCGGCCGGCACCGAGCGGCTGTTGCCGCGACCCTGCGGGATCACGCAGAAGGTGCAGCGATGGTCGCAACCGGTCTGCACCTCGACGAAGGCGCGGGCATGTTCGGCGAAGGCGGGGGCGAGATGTGGCGCGGTGGTGCGAACCGCGAAGATGTCGGACACTTGCACGCGATCCTCGCCATTGCGCACGAAGTCGAACGCTGCGCGGTCCAGCTTCTCGGCATTGCCGACGACGCGATCCACCTCGGGCATCGCCGCAAACGCTTGCGGATCGATCTGTGCGCCGCAACCGGTCACGAGGATCCGCGCCTCGGGCCGTGCCCGCCGTGCGCGTCGGATCGCCTTGCGCGCCTGGCGCATCGCTTCCTCGGTCACCGCGCAACTGTTGACGATGACGAGATCGTCCGCATCAGCTGCCAGCGCGCGCATCGCCTCGCTCTCGGCGATGTTCAGCCGGCAGCCGAGCGTGATCAGCTCGGGGCCGCTCATGCGCTGAACGCCGCCAGCTCCGCCTCGCCGCTGAACACATGGGTGGCGGGGCCGGTCATCCGGATCGATTCGCCCTTCGCCCAGCCGATCGAAAGATCGCCGCCGGGCAGCGAGACCGTCACTGGCGAATCGACCAACCCCTGCATCATCGCGATCACGCCGGTCGCGCAGGCGCCGGTGCCGCAGGCGCGGGTGAGGCCGGCGCCCCGTTCCCACACACGCAGGCGCAAACGGCCGCGATCGACGATGGTCGCGACATTGACGTTGATCCGCTCCGGAAACACCGGGTCATGCTCGATCAGCGGCCCAAGCCGGTCGAGCGGCACCGCGTCGCAATCTTCCACGAAGAACACGACATGCGGGTTGCCGACATTGATCGCCCAGGGCTTCTCCAGCGCTTCCCACGCCAGCGGCAGGCCGGCGCTGTGCATCGGGAAGGCAAGGGGGATCTCCTCCCACCCGAAGCGCGGCTCGCCCATGTCGACGCTGATGCCGCCATCGGTGCGGCTGGCATGGAGCAGCCCGGCGGCGGTGGCGATGGTCGCCTCGCCGCCGACAAGCTGCGCGACGCAGCGCGTCGCGTTGCCGCAGGCCGAAACCTCGCTGCCGTCCGCATTGAAGATGCGCATCGCCACATCGGCGTGCGGCGAATTCTCGACGAGGATGAGCTGGTCGCAACCGATGCCGCGATGGCGGTCCGCCATCGCGCGCGCCAGCGCCTCGTCGATCGCGATCGGAGCCTCGCGGCCGTCGATCACGACGAAGTCGTTGCCAAGCCCGTGCATCTTGTGGAACCGCAGCGTCATGGCCGCGATCTAGGGATGCGGCGGGCTGCTGTCCATCTTGTTGCCATTCCCCACGCACTCGTTTATGGGTCCCGGATCGTTCCGCTACGAACGTGACAAGGACGCGCCATCCGCTGGAGGAGGTGCGACGCCGGTCGGCGAGGTTTCGCCCACCGGCGTTTTCTGCGTTGCGTGGGCGGGCATCGAACGAAACGGTTGGAGTGCCTTGGCATGTTTGAAAGTCTGAGCGAACGGCTTGGCGGCGTTTTCGACCGCCTGCGCGGCCGTGGCGCGCTGAACGAAGCGGACGTGCGCGCGGCGATGCGCGAAGTGCGCATCGCGCTGCTAGAGGCTGACGTTGCGCTTCCCGTCGTTCGCGATTTCGTCGACAAGGTGACCGAGCAGGCCATTGGCCAGCAGGTGCTGAAATCGGTCACGCCCGGCCAGCAGGTCGTGAAGATCGTCAATGATGCGCTGGTCGAGATGCTCGGGTCCGAGGCATCGGAACTCTCGGTCGACGTCACGCCGCCCGCGGTCGTGATGATGGTCGGTCTTCAGGGTTCGGGCAAGACGACCACGACGGCCAAGATCGCCAAGCGGCTCAGCGAGAAGCAGCGCAAGAAGGTGCTGATGGCGTCGCTCGACGTCCAGCGTCCGGCCGCGCAGGAACAGCTCGCGGTGCTCGGCACGCAGACCAATGTCGCGACCTTGCCGATCGTCGCCGGCCAGCAGCCGGTCGATATCGCCCGGCGCGCGCTGAATGCGGCGAAGCTGCAGGGCTATGACGTCGTCATGCTCGACACCGCCGGTCGTCTCCACGTCGATCAGGCGCTGATGGACGAGATGCGCGCAGTCGCCGATGTCGCGACCCCGAATGAAATCCTGCTCGTCGTCGACTCGCTCACCGGCCAGGATGCGGTCAACGTCGCCCAGACCTTCTCCGATCAGGTGCCGCTGACCGGTGTCGTGCTGACCCGGATGGATGGCGACGCGCGCGGCGGTGCTGCGCTGTCGATGCGCGCCGTCACTGGCAAGCCGATCAAGTTCGCCGGCACCGGCGAAAAGCTCGATCAACTCGAACCCTTTCATCCCAGCCGCGTCGCCGGCCGCATCCTCGGCATGGGCGACGTCGTCAGCCTCGTCGAGCGCGCCGCCGAGACGATCAAGCAGGACGAGGCGGAAAAGCTCGCCGCGCGGATGGCCAAGGGTCAGTTCGATCTCAACGATCTGCGGGCGCAACTTGATCAGATGCGGCGCATGGGGGGCCTCGGCATGCTGGCCTCGATGCTGCCGGGCGTGAAGAAGGTGCAGAACGCGATGGCCAATGGCCAGGTCGACGATCGCATCCTCGTCCGCATGGATGCCATCATCGGCTCGATGACGCCCAAGGAGCGTGGCAAGCCGGAACTGCTCAACGCCAAGCGCAAGATCCGCGTCGCCAAGGGCAGCGGCACGACCGTTCAGGACGTGAACCGGCTGCTCAAGATGCATCAGGAAATGGCCAATGCCATGAAGAAGATCAAGAAGATGGGCGGGCTCAAGGGCCTGGCCGGCATGCTTGGTGGCGGCGGTGGCGGCGGCATGGGCGGGCTTGGCGGCCTGCTCGGTGGCGGTGGTGGTGCCGGTGGCACCCCGCCGGCCGGACTGCCGGGGCTTCCCGGTGCGCCGCAGGGGCTGCCCCCCGGGTTCCAGAATTTCATGAAGAAGAAGTGATCGGCTCCACGCCGTTCGAATGTTGAAGAAGGAAGTGTAGAATGTCCGTTTCCATCCGTCTGTCGCGTGGTGGCTCCAAGAAGCGCCCTTACTATCGCATCGTCGTCGCCAACTCGCGCAGCCCGCGCGATGGTGCCTTCATCGAGAAGATCGGCACCTACAACCCGCTGCTCGCCAAGGATTCGCCCGAGCGCGTCAAGATCGACGCCGATCGTGCGAAGCATTGGCTGAGCGTCGGCGCGCAGCCGACCGATCGCGTCGCCCGTTTCTTCGATGCGGCCGGCCTCAAGGAGCGCGCCGCACGCAACAACCCGAAGAAGGCGGAGCCGGGCGAGAAGGCCAAGGAGCGCGCCGAGGAGCGTGCCGCGAAGCTGGCCGAGGCTGAAGCCGCCGCGAATGCGCCGGCCGAGGAAGAAGCCGCTGCCGAGGCGTAAGCCTTGTTCCCCTCCCGCTGTGCGGGAGGGGACAGCCCTATTCGGTCATATCCATGTCCGTTGACGCAAGCTCTTCCCCGGCCGCTCCCGCGAGCGGAAGGGGCGATGCACCCGTTACCTTGGCCGCCATCATCGGCGCACACGGGATAACCGGCGAAGTGCGCCTCAAGCTGTTCGGCGATGGGCCGGAGGGCTTGAGGGCCTATGCCGCGTTCGACGCCGCGGGCCGCACGCTGACGCTCAAGTCGGTGCGCCCCGGTCCCAATGGCGCGGTCGCGCGCTTCGCCGAGATCACCGACCGCAACGCCGCCGAGGCGCTGCGCGGGGTGGCGCTCACCGTGCCGCGTTCGGCGATGCCGGCGCTGGGCGAGGGCGAATATTATCATGTCGACCTGATCGGCCTGCCTGCGGTTTCGACCGAGGGCGAGGCGCTGGGCACCGTCGTCGCGGTCGAGAATTTCGGCGCGGGTGATGTCGTCGAGATCGAGCGGCCGACGGGCAAGCGCTTCATGGTGCCGATGCAGCCCGATGCGGTGCCGGAATGGAACGACAAGCATCTGATGGTGACGGCGGCCTTCGCAGCCGAGTGATCGGGATGTGCGGAACCTAAATCGCCTTGCTGCGCTTCTGTGATGAGAGGAGCAGCAAGCCGATGGAGTTCATCTTGATTTCCGCATTGCTTGCGGTCGGCGTGACGATCCTCGCGGCGTGGTTGATCATCAAGGTGCGGCCAAATATCGGGCGCGGCACACATCTGCTATGCTCTGTGGTAAGCTTCCCGATACTATCAGCGGTACTGTTCGTGTTGGGCCTGGCGATCGCATTGCTGTCGTCTACGGGGGAGGCTAGCGGATCGGCGGGAATGCCGATTCTAGCGCTGACCTTCTTCCTGTTCTACGCGCTGGTCATCGGTGTGGTGCTGGGCGTGCCGACAGCGTTCGTGGCGGTGACGGCGCTTCGGCGCTGAAGCGGTTGCCGCCCGCAGGGTGGGGGATTAGGGACGCGCAACCCCATTAGCCCTGAGTAACCGTACGCGCATGAGCTTTGCCGCCACCATCCTCACCCTCTATCCGGAGATGTTTCCGGGGCCGCTCGGCGTTTCGCTCGCCGGCCGCGCGTTGCGTGAGGAGGCCTGGTCGCTGGAGGCGGTGCAGATCCGCGACTTCGCGACCGACAAGCATCGCTCGGTCGACGATACGCCCGCGGGTGGCGGCGCCGGCATGGTTCTCCGCGCGGACGTGCTCGCCGCCGCGATCGACAGCGTCGCGGATGGCCGGCCCATGCTGGCGATGTCGCCGCGCGGCCGTCAGTTGACGCAGGATCGAGTCCGTGCGCTTGCCGAGGGCCCGGGGGCGATCATCCTGTGCGGCCGGTTCGAGGGCTTCGACGAGCGCATTTTCGAGGGGCGTGACGTGGAGCCGGTTTCGATCGGCGACTATGTGCTTTCCGGCGGTGAAATCGGCGCTTTCGTGCTGCTCGACGCTTGCATTCGACTGCTTCCCGGCGTAATGGGCGCCGCTTCCAGCGGAGATGAGGAAAGCTTCGAAAACGGCCTCCTCGAGTATCCGCATTATACCCGACCTGTCGAATGGGAAGGGCGCACGATCCCCGAAGTGCTGCGATCGGGGGATCATGCGAAGATCGCCGCCTGGCGCAAGTCGATGGCGGAGAACGATACACGGCTAAGGCGGCCGGATCTTTGGGAGCGCCATGAGGGCGCTCGGGTCCAGCCGCCCTCTGGCGCGCAGCGGAAGAAGAAGGACCGGTGAGATGAACCTCATCCAGACGCTCGAAGCCGAGCAGATTGCCAAGTTCAACGAATCGAAGAAGATCCCCGAGTTCCGTCCGGGCGACACGCTGAAGGTCGGCGTGAAGGTGGTCGAAGGTGATCGCACCCGCGTCCAGAACTTTGAGGGTGTCTGCATCGCCCGCTCCAACAAGGGCATGGGCAGCAGCTTCACCGTCCGCAAGATCAGCTTCGGCGAGGGTGTCGAGCGCGTCTTCCCGCTTTACTCGCCGAACGTCGACTCGATCGAGGTCGTCCGTCGCGGTGTCGTGCGTCGCGCGAAGCTCTATTATCTGCGTGGCCGCACCGGCAAGTCGGCGCGTATCGCCGAGCGTCGCGATCCGCGTCCGGCGGCTGCCGCCGAATAATCGCTCGCACGACAGCGAACGGATCAGGGGCGCGGAGGCTTGGCTTCCGCGCCCTTTTTCGTGTCCGTCCATTTTCGTGCCTGTGACGCTTTACCTCTGCCACACGATAGCTAAGCGGGACGATATGACCCCGAAGAGGGATGATGTCCGAGGTGATTTTCGATGCGTTTGACTTCGTTGCTGGGCGCCGTGGCGCTGATCGTGCCGCTGGTCGGAACCGCCGCCATGGCTGAGGCGCCTGCGCAGGCCGGCGGGCTGACCCTGGAACGCGTGTTCGGCACCCCCGCACTCGGTGGCACGCCGGTACGCGCGCAGAAGCTGTCGCCGGACGGTAAGCTGCTGACCTCACTGCGCGCCCGCGCCGATGAGAAGGAGCGCTTCGACCTGTGGGCGCTGGACCTTTCGACCGGCCAGGAACGGATGCTGGTCGACAGCAAGCGGCTGGGCAGCGGCGCCGAGCTCTCCGAGGCGGAGAAGATGCAGCGCGAGCGTCGGCGCATCGGCGGCAGCACAGGCATCGTCAGCTATCAATGGTCGGCGGACGGCCAGACGATCCTCGTGCCGCTGGAGGGCGATCTCTACCTCGCCACGCGCGACGGCCGCGTGCGCCAGTTGACCAAGAGCGAGGCGGGCGAACTCAACCCGGTGGTCAGCCCGCGCGGCAGCCATGTATCGTTCGTGCGCGATCGCAACCTCTTCACCTTCGACCTGGCGAAGAATGAGGAGCGGCAGGTAACGCGGGGCGGTGGCGGCACCATCGGCTTCGGCGAGGCGGAGTTCGTCGCGCAGGAAGAGATGAACCGCTACACCGGCTATTGGTGGTCGCCCGACGACAAGCGCATCGCGGTCGAGAAGTTCGACGAGGCGCCGGTGGGCATCGTCAGCCGCGCCGCGATCGGTGCCGACGGCACCAAGGTCTATGACCAGCGCTATCCCGCGGCGGGCACGCCCAACGCGCTCGTGGAACTCTATATCGTCAGCCCGAAGGGCGGCACGCCGGTGAAGGTCGATCTCGGCACCGAGGCCGACATCTATCTGGCGCGCGTCGACTGGACCGCGGACGGCTCGGCGCTGCTGGTCCAGCGCGAGAGCCGCGATCAGAAGCGGCTCGACATGCTCAGGGTCGATCCCGAGACCGGCGCGTCGACCGTGCTGTTCGGCGAGGTCGCCGGCGCGCGGAGCTGGATCAATCTCAGCGACAATCTGCGCGCGCTCAAGGATGGCAGCCTGATCTGGTGGTCCGAGCGTGACGGCCACGGCCATCTCTATCGCTGGGCGAACGGCAAATGGACGCAACTCACCAGCGGCGCGTGGGAGGTGCGCGACGTCATCGCGGTGGACGAGGCCAAGGGGCGGCTGTTGTTCACCGCCAACAAGGACACGCCGATCGAACAGCATGTCTATGAGATCGATCTTGCGAAGCCCGGCACGCCGCGCCGGCTGACCGAGGCCGGCTTCTGGAACGCCGCGGAGATGGACAAGAGCGGCACCCGCATGCTCGTCAACCGCTCCGGCCCGGACCAGCCCGCGCAGACCTATCTGGCCGATGCGCAGGGCAACCGGCTGCGCTGGCTCGATCGCAACGCCATCGCCGGCGATCATCCTTATGCGCCCTATCTCGCGCAACACGTGACGCCCGAGTTCGGCACGCTGAAGGCCAAGGACGGCAGCACGCTGCACTACAAGCTGCTGAAGCCGAAGGGTGCCGAGGGCACGCGGCATCCGGTGCTGGTGCAGGTCTATAACGGGCCGGGCGCGGGGCGACAGGTGATGAAGCAGTGGGGCAATCCGCTGCACCAATATCTCGTCTCGCGCGGCTGGGTGATCTTCTCGATCGACGGCCGCGGCTCGCCCGATCGCGGCACCGCGTTCGAGAACCAGATCTACCACGCGATGGGCACGGTCGAGGTTGACGACCAGCTTACCGGCGTCGCCTGGCTGAAGCAGCAGCCCTTCGTCGATCCGGAGAAGGTCGCGGTCTATGGCTGGTCCTATGGCGGATATATGACCCTGAAGCTGCTGGAGGCCGCGCCGGGCACCTTCGCCGCGGGCGTCTCGGGCGCGCCGGTGACGCGCTGGGGGCTCTACGACACCCATTATACCGAACGCTATCTGGGTGATCCCAACAAGGATCCGCAATCCTATTCGGGCTCGGATGCGCTGGGCAACGCCGACAAGATCGCCGACCCGCTGCTGCTGATCCACGGCATGGCCGACGACAATGTCGTGTTCGAACATTCCACCGCGCTGATGGCGAAGCTGCAGAAGGCCGGGCATCCGTTCGAGACGATGGTCTATCCGGGCCAGACGCACAGCGTCGGCGGTCCCGGCGTGAGCGTGCATCTGTGGAAGACGATCGAGGCGTTTCTCGATCGGAGCGTGGGCAAGGGCGAGTAAACTCTGCCGCCTTCGACCACCCATCCTCCGTTCGGGGCGAACGGGGGTGGGGAGGGGGAGAAGATGGGGTTTTCGGGGGGTGTTTGAGGGGCGGTTTTACAGCCCCGCCAGCGCCTCCCGATCCACGATCCGCGAATAAAGATGCCAGGTCGCATAGCCCAGCACCGGCAGCACCACCGCCAGCCCGAGGAAGGCAGGCAGCGATCCCACCACCAGCAGCGCGGCGATGGTCAACCCCCAGCGGGTCATCACCAGCGGGTTGTTCCGCACCGCCACGATCGACGCGCGCATCGCCGGGCCGGCGCCGACATCGCGATCGACCAGCATCGGCAGCGAGATCGCGCTGATCGCGAACGCCACGACCGCGAAGACGAGGCCGACGAGGTTGCCCAAGATCATCATCGCCCAGCCATTTGCGGTGCCGAACAGCGCCGACAGGAAGGCACCGGGCGAGGCGGGCTCCGCCGGCCCCATGAAGGCGGTGTAGATCAGCGCCGCAGCGAGCAGCCACAGGCCGAACAGCGCGATCAATATGGTGCCGACCACGGCGATCGAATCCCGCGCGGGATTCTTGCCGATATCGAAAAAATGCCGCCAGCCTGCCTCGAGTCCGGCCTCGCGGCGGCGGGCCAGTTCGTAGAAGCCGGTCGCCGCGAGCGGCCCCAGCAGCGAGATGCCGGCGGCGATCGGGAAGAACAAGGGCAAGATGCCGTTGCCCAGAGCCAGCCACGCTGCGGCGATGCCGACGAAGGGATAGATCAGCCCGACGAAGACGAGGTCGCCGCGCTTGGATCGAAAATCATCGAGCGCGTCGCGCAGCGCGGCGTTGATATCTTCCGTCTCGATCCGGCGCACCGGGATCGTATCGAATGGCGGCGTGCGCACCGGGTCCAAGCTAAGTGCGACCATCCTCTCCTCCTCTGTTCAGGCGTCTCCATCATCCTGTCGGTTGCTGGCTACGCCGTCACGCGGCGGAGTCGGTCGAACCGACAATGGGCATTGATACCATAGGTTGGCGCCAGACGACATCTTCTGTCGCGAAAGCAGGTTGGCGTTTTCCGATCATGGCGCTATGGCGCGCGCTCCTTTTTTGTTGGAACTGGAGTGATTGCGATGGGCTACCGCGTGGTGGTCGCCGGCGCGACCGGCAATGTCGGCCGCGAAATGCTGAACATCCTTGCCGAGCGTGAATTCCCGCTCGACGAGATCGCCGTGCTGGCCTCGGCCCGCTCGACCGGCGACGAGATTGATTTCGGCGAGACCGGTCGCAAACTCAAAGTCAAGAATATCGAGCATTTCGACTGGGCCGGCTGGGATATCGCGCTGTTCGCGATCGGGTCCGAGGCGACGGCGATCTACGCGCCCAAGGCCGCGGCCGCCGGTTGCACGGTCATCGACAACAGCTCGCTCTACCGCATGGACCCGGATATTCCGCTGATCGTGCCGGAAGTGAACCCGGAAGCGATCGACGGCTATACCAAGCGCAACATCATCGCGAACCCGAACTGCTCGACCGCGCAGATGGTCGTCGCGCTGAAGCCGCTGCACGACGCGGCGAAGATCAAGCGCGTCGTCGTCGCGACCTATCAGTCGGTGTCGGGCGCCGGCAAGGCGGGCATGGACGAACTGTTCGAGCAGAGCCGGAACATCTTCGTCGGCGACCAGGCCGAACCGAAGAAGTTCACCAAGCAGATCGCGTTCAACGTGATCCCGCACATCGACAAGTTCCTGGACGACGGCTCCACCAAGGAAGAGTGGAAGATGGTCGCCGAGACCAAGAAGATCCTCGATCCCAAGGTGAAGGTGGTCGCCACCTGCGTGCGCGTGCCGGTGTTCGTCGGCCATTCCGAGGCGCTCAACATCGAGTTCGAGAACGAACTGAGCGCCGAAGAGGCCCAGCGCATCCTGCGCGAGGCGCCGGGGGTGATGCTCGTCGATAAGCGCGAGGATGGCGGTTACGTCACGCCGATCGAGTGCGTCGGCGAATATGCGACCTACATCAGCCGCGTGCGCGACGATTCCACCGTCGACAACGGCCTCTCGCTGTGGTGCGTCAGCGACAATCTCCGCAAGGGCGCCGCGCTCAACGCGGTGCAGATCGCCGAACTGCTCGGGCGCCGTCACCTCAAGAAGGCGGCCTGACGAAATCGGGGCCGGGCAGCGAAAGCCGCTCGGCCTTTTTTCTTGTGGGGGCAGGGGGGCATATGGCGCGGTGGTTGAATGGCTGGCGCGCTTTGCCCGGGGCACAGCGCTGGATCCTGATCGCGCTGACCCTCCTGCTGCTCGTCGTGCAGATCGACCAACCGTTTCCGGGCACGGCGCCGCTCCACCATATCCCGACCGCGCTGCTGCTGATTGCGGCGCCGGTGCTGCTCGCGCGCTGGCCGCTCGCCACCGCCGAACTCGCGTGCATCGCCGGCTTCCTCGCGCTGCACACCTTCGGCGCGCGCTGGACCTATACCAACATGCCATACGACATGTGGAGCGAGGCGGTGTTCGGCGCGTCGATCAACGCGCTGCTCGGCTGGGAGCGCAACAATTATGACCGCATCGTCCATTTCGCCTTCGGCGCGTTCGCGGTCGCGCCGATCGTCGGGCTGGCGTGCCGACGCGCGGGGGCAGGGGCGTGGTGGGCCGCGTCGATCGCGGTCGGCTTCGTGCTGGCCGCGGGCGGCGTCTACGAGATCTTCGAATGGGGCATCAGCCTCGCTGCACCCGCTTCTATGGCCGATGATTATAATGGCCAGCAAGGCGACATGTGGGATGCGCAGAAGGATATGGCGCTGGCCGGGCTCGGCGCGCTGATCGCGGTGCTCTGGGTGGCGCGGCCGGGGCTCGCGGCGCGCGTCCGGATCGACAGCGGCGATCGTCGGGGCTAGTCGCCACGTTCGTAGCGAACGAACGAGGATGGCAGCGTGACGAACAGCAGCGAGGTCGTGACCCAGCGTTTCACCGCGCCCGACGGGGTGGAACTGGCGTGGCACGAACTGGGCGGGGGACGGCCGGTGGTGCTGATCCACGGCTATTTCTCCGACGCGCGCACCAACTGGATCAAATATGGCCATGCCGCGGCGATCGCCGCCAAAGGCTTCCGCGTCATCATGCCGGATCTGCGCGCACATGGCAGCAGCGGCAAGCCGCACGATCCGGCCTCCTATCCACCCGACATCCTCGCTGATGACGGCCTCGCGCTGATCGCGCATCTCGGCCTCACCGACTATGATCTTGGCGGCTATTCGCTGGGCGGCCGCACGACCGCGCGGATGTTGGCGCGCGGCGCCACGCCGCGCCGCGCGATCATCTCCGGCATGGGGCTGAGCGGGCTGACTTCCACCGGCGACCGCGCCAACCATTTTCGCCGCGTGCTGACCGACATCGATGCCCATCCGCGCGGCTCGCCCGAATTCATGGCCGCAGCCTTCCTCAAGACCACTGGCGGCGATCCGGTCGCGCTGCTGCGCCTGCTCGACAGCTTCGTCGATACGCCGCGCGATGTGCTGGCCGGGTTGGATCTGCCTTTGCTCGTGCTCGCCGGTGCCGACGACGATGATAATGGCTCGGCCGAAGCGCTTGCGGAGTTGCTACCGCAGGGTGAACTCGCGATCGTGCCGGGCAATCATATGAGCGCGGTGACCAAGCCCGAACTTGGCACCGGGATCGCCCGCTTCCTCGCCGCTTGACCGGGAACGGGGCGAGGCTCAATCTCAACCGCAATACACATCCTTCAGTCCCGGGGATCGCTCTCATGCATCGCAAGATTTCGCTGCTGACGCTGGCGGCCGCATTGGCCGCTGCGTCGCCCGCTGCCGCGCAGACCGTGGCGGAGGCCGACGCCTTCGTCGCCGCTTCCGAGAAGGAGTTGCTCGATTTCAGCACCTCCAAGGCGCAGGTCGACTGGATTAACGAAACCTATATCACCGACGACAGCAACGCGATCGCCGCGCTGTTCGCGACACGCGAGAGCGAGATGCGGGTGCGCCAGGCGAAGGAGGCGGCGACGTTCGCCAAGATCGCCGGGTTGCCGGAAGAGACGAAGCGCAAGCTGGATACGTTGCGCGGCGGGATCACCTCACCCGCGCCGACCACGCCGGGGGCGGCAGCCGAACTCGCAAAACTGGGCACCAAGATCAAGGCGATCTACGGCGCCGGCAAGGGCACGCTGAACGGCAAGCCGATCAGCGGCAGCGATATCGAAGCCGAGATGGGTACGGTGCGCGACCCGGCGAAGCTCAAGGAGATGTGGGTCAGTTGGCACGAAAATGTCGGCGCGCCGATGCGCGACGATTATGTCCGCATGATCGACCTGACCAACCGGGGTGCGCGGGAGCTTGGCTTCAACGATGCCGGCGCGATGTGGCGCTCCCGTTACGACATGCCGCCTGAGGATTTCGCACGGCTGATCGACAGATTATGGGCGGAAGTGAAGCCGCTCTATGATGAACTGCATTGCTTCACCCGTGCGAAGCTCAATGAAAAATATGGCGAGGCGGTGCAGCCCGCGACCGGACCGATCCGTGCCGACCTGCTCGGCAACATGTGGGCGCAGGAATGGGGCAATATCTATGATGTCGTTGCCCCGAAGGGCACGGGCGATGTCGGTTACGACACCACGGCGCTGCTCAAGGCGAAGTCATATGATGCGCTGAAGATGGTGAAGACGGGCGAGGGCTTCTTCTCGTCGCTGGGTTTCGCGCCCTTGCCCGACACCTTTTGGCAGCGCTCGCAGTTCGTGAAGCCGGCTGATCGCGAGGTGATTTGCCACGCCTCCGCCTGGGATCTCGACAATGTCGAGGATCTGCGCATCAAGATGTGCATCAAGGTGAATGGCGACGATTTCGTCACCATCCATCATGAACTCGGCCACAATTACTACCAGCGCGCCTACAACAAACAGGACTATCTGTTCCGCGACGGTGCGAATGACGGCTTCCATGAGGCGATCGGGGATACGATCGCGCTGTCGATCACGCCCGATTATCTCGTGAGCATCGGCCTGCTCGATCCCGCCAAGGTGCCGCCCGCAGACAAGGATACCGGGCTGCTGTTGCGCCAGGCGATGGACAAGGTTGCTTTCCTGCCGTTCGGCCTGCTGATCGACAAATGGCGTTGGGGCGTGTTCGCTGGGCAGATCAAGGATCGCAGCTATCAGGCGGCGTGGGATGCGTTGCGCCTGCAATATCAGGGGGTAGCGCCGCCCGTCGATCGGCAAGAGACCGCTTTCGATCCGGGCGCCAAGTTTCATGTACCTGCATCGGTGCCCTACACGCGCTATTTCCTCGCGCGAATTTTGCAGTTCCAGTTCTACAAGGCCGCCTGTGACCAGGCGGGCTGGACCGGCCCGCTCCACCGCTGTTCCTTCTTCGACAACAAGGATGTCGGCGCTAAATTCAATGCGATGCTCGAAATGGGCGCATCCAAGCCGTGGCCCGACGCGCTGGAGGCATTTACAGGCGAGCGCGAAATGTCAGGTAAGGCGATGATCGCTTATTTCGAACCGCTGATGAGTTGGTTGAAGGAGCAGAATGCCGGCCGTGCCTGCGGCTGGTGATTGGCTGCAACACCGCGAAAAGATTCATCGGATTCTTTCACTCCGATATGGTTTGTTCGCACGGGACAGCTGACATTCTGCGTTGAATCGGCTATTGGCCGCGCTCAAGCGTTGTGCGCCGCGACGCTGAGCGGGAACCAGACCGAAACAAGTGGCGAAGAAGGCCGCCGGCCATGGCCGGGGGGGATCGCATGAATCTTGAGCTGATCACCATCTGCGTCCTGCTCGCAACCAGCATCGCGCTGTTCGTCGCGATGTCAATTGCCTGGTTCTGTTTCGGTCGCCATCAATATTCGCTGTTCTGGTCGCTCGCCGCGGGCGGCGCGATCCTGCAGTGGACGATCGCGATCGTCGGCCGTCTCGCTTTCCCCGATTCGCCACTGCCCAGCATCCTCACGACCCAGCTTGTGGTGATGAACAGCAGCCTGATTGCGATCGCCTTCCGCCAGCGCGCGGGGCTTAAGCCGCGAATCGGCCTGTGGGTCACCGGCAATCTGATCGTGTTCGCGGCGGTCAGTTATGTCGTTGCCGACTTGCATGATGCGGCGTGGCGCGCTTTCATCGCCAACGCGGGTTGCGGTGCGCTCTTCCTGGTCGCGGTGGGTGCGCTTCTCGCCAATGGCCGCCGGGCGCAGCCGATGGAAATCGCCACGGCCGCTGTCGCGACGGTGTTCGCGCTATTCGAACTGGCGGTTGCCGGCAGCGCGCTTGGCTTTGGTTCGGAAGGCGTCGCGCCTGCGGCGAACGCTTATCGTCTGGTGCTCGGCATCGGCATGCCGGCCTCCTATGTCGCGCTGGGCATCAGCGCCGTGATGCTGCTGGTCGCCGATCTCGCGCACCGCCTCGAGGCGCTGACGACGCGCGACTTGGAAACAGGTGCGCTCAACCGTCGTGGGTTGGATCAGGCCGCAGTTGCGGCGATGGCGAATTCGCGCCGCCGCCGCCTACCCCTGTCGGTAGTGCTCATCGATCTTCATGGCGTGCGTGCGCAGCGCGGCGGCCCGTCGCGCGCCGTGCTCAACCAGTTACTGGTGGGCGCTGCCGATCAGCTCAACGCGCTGATCCGCGAGGAAGATGTGTTCGCGCGTCTGGGGCCGACGCGGTTCTGCCTGTTGCTGGGTGACACGCGCCTGCAGCAGGCGCTGTTCATCGCGCGCCAGGCTGAGGCGGCCATCGCTGCCGCAGCGCCAGCCGGTCGCTCGATGAAGGCGAGCTGGGGTGTCGCCCAGCTTCGTTCGGAGGATTTCGCATTCAGCCTGCTGCTCGACCGTGCTGAGCGCGAGATGGTTGGCGAGAACGGATCGGATTCGACGGCGACCCGGATCCGGATCGCGGCCTGACGATTTGAACGGCATGTCTGCGCCGGCCTGCGCGGCGATGCAGGTGGCGCACCAGCCATGAGCATCGGTATCAGCGGCTTCACGCTGCTACTGGCGATTACGGCAGTTTTGTCCGGATCGTTGGTGGTCGGCTGGTTCATCTTCGGCCGCATGCCCTACGCGCTGTTCTGGGCCGCCGCCGCCGCTGGCGAGACGGTGGAGTGGCTCATCAACGCGCTCTCATCCCGCGACACCCCCGAAGGTGGGTGGATGCTGATGATCACCGGGCTGCTTACTGTGTGCGACAGCATGCTGGTGGCGCTCGGATTTTTCCGCCGCGCCGGGCGGAAGCCGCCGATCGGATGGATGCTCGCCGCCGCACTGGTGGTGATGTTGCTCGCGGCATGGGGCATGTTCATGATCGAGCCGCGACGGATCGCCCTGCGCGGCGCGCCGGTCAATCTGTTCTCGGCGGCGATGTTCCTGCTCGGCGCGATGGTCATCCGGCCGCGCGATCGCAAGGCGAATTTCGCCGAATATGCCGCAGTCGGCGCCGCACTGCTGTTCGCGGCCTGCGAAATCGGGCTGGCGGCGGTTTGGCTGCAGATCGATGGGCCGCATGATCTGGCACGCGCGGCGCTCCGCACCAACGCGTTGTTCATCACCATGCCCTTCGCCTATGTCGCAGCGGGCATCGCGGCGATGCTGCTCATCGCATCGGATCTCAACGATCGCCTGCAGGTGATGGTTACGCGCGATGCGCTCACCGGGCTCTTCAACCGTCGCGGCCTTGAACAGGCAATGTTGCCGCCGCTCGCAAATGCGCGCCGTCGCCGACGACCGATGACCTTGCTGATGTTCGATGTCGGCGGCACGCTGACCGGATTGACGCAGCAGGCTGCGCGACGCCGGCTTGCCGCGGTGGCGGACACGCTGAGCGCCGTCATCCGTGAGGAGGATGTATTCGGCCATCTCGGCAACGGCGCGTTCTGCGTGGTGCTGATCGATACCGACGCCACTGGCGCGGCTGTCGTCACCGAGCGGATGCGCAACACGCTTAGCGGCCATGGTCATGAAATCGAGGGCATCCGCGTCGGCGTGGCGGCGGCAGGGCCGGGGGATCTGGCGGCCGGAGTGATCATCCGCCGCGCGGAAGAGGCGACGCGCGCCGCGGCGCCGCAATCGATCGCGATCTGACAAGATCCGGCGATCCGGCGAAATGACGCCTGGCTTGATCCAAACTTCATACCGACCGGCGGCGGCGAGCGCGCGGCGGGTCGTCTGCGATCAGCGGAACGGCGGCTCGTTGAACGCCCGCAGCTTGCGACTATGCAGTTTGGCGCCCTCGCGGCGGAGTTGCTCGCAGGCCTCGATGCCGATCAGCATATGCTCGTTGATCGCGCGTTCGTAGAACCGGTTGGCTTGGCCCGGCAGCTTGAGCTCGCCATGCAGCGGCTTGTCCGACACGCACAGCAAGGTGCCGTAGGGCACGCGGAAGCGATAGCCCTGCGCCGCGATCGTCGCCGACTCCATGTCGATCCCCACCGCGCGTGACTGTGAGAAGCGCAGCGCGGAGCGGCTGTAGCGCAGTTCCCAGTTGCGATCGTCGGTGGTGACGATGGTGCCGGTGCGCAGGCGGCGCTTCAGCGCTTCCTGCGTTTCTCCCGAGACGATCTCGGCGGCGTGGGCCAGCGCAAGCTGCACCTCGGCGATGGCAGGCACCGGGATTTCGGGCGGCAGCACATCGTCGAGAATATGATCGTCGCGCAGATAGGCGTGCGCGAGCACATAGTCGCCGATCCGCTGGCTGGGTCGCAGCCCGCCGCAATGGCCGATCATCAGCCAGGCTTCGGGACGAACGACCGCAAGATGGTCGGTGATGGTCTTGGCGTTGGAGGGGCCAACGCCGATATTGACCAAGGTGATGCCCGTCCGGTCCGGCGCGATCAGATGATAGGCCGGCATTTGGTGCCGCCGCCACGCACTGTCGGCCACGACCCGCTCGGGATCGCTCGTCTCTGCCGTCACCATCAGGCCACCGGCACCGGACAGTGCCGTATAGGGGCTTTCCGGATCCTTGAGCTGTTCGCACGCCCACCGCACGAACTCGTCGACATAGCGGTGATAGTTGGTGAAGAGGATATAGCGCTGGACATGCTCCGGCGGCGTGCCGGTGTAGTGCCGCAGACGCGCGAGCGAGAAATCGGTGCGCAGCCCGTCGAACAGGGCAAGCGGGCGGGGCTGGTCGCCCGCCAGCATCGTGCCATCAGCGATTTCGTCGCCGATGTGCGCCAGTTCGGTGGCCGGGAACCACCGGGCGAGCTCCAGCGCGCTGATCCCCTCAAGCGACAGCTCGTGGCCCGGATCGAGTACATAGGGGAACGGGATTTCCTGCCGACCTGGCCGCACCTCGACGGTGACGCCATAATCCTCGATCAGCAGCTCGAGCTGCTCGATCAGATAGTCGGCGAACAGGGCAGGGCGGGTGACGCTGATGGCATATTCGCCCGGCGTGACCAGCCGCCCATAGGACCGCGGCGGCACGACGAGACCGCTGTCGCCCTGGAAGCGGATGCGGATTTCCGGATAGGCGAAGCTGCCATCCTGACGTTGCTCAGGCGTGGGGCGAACGCCATTGGCGATAAAGTCTGCCAAGGCATCGCGCAGCCGATCGACGGATGCGGAATACAGCCGCTCAAGGTCGGCGACGAGCGCGGCGGCGTCAGCTCTTTCGGCGTTTATCGACATCGATGTTGGATAAGGTGCTGCGTTGCAGCGCGCAAGCGAAAGCACTGGCCGGTCGCTCGGCCAGTGCTTTCTTCATCAGGAATCCAACGCGACGTGCGCTGTCGTCACTCAGCCGCGATGCCGTAGGCGGGAGAACGCGCCGCCGCCGAAATTTCGCCTGCCGCGTTCGACCCAGCGTCTTCTGGCGTATCGCCACGGCGGCGGTTGAGATAGACCACCCCGGCGGTGGCTGCAGCCGCCGCCGCGACAACGCCGCCGGCGATCGCTGCCGTTGTCCACGGATGGTCCTGTGCCGAAGCGATGAGATTGCCCGCGGCTTCGCGACCACGTTCGATCCCCGCGTTGATCTGCTCGCGCGTGGAGCGCGGCGTTTCGGCCAGATCAAGCCCGGCTTGCTGCTTCTCGATGGCGTCCTCGATCATCATCTGACTCCCGATTTCTGTTAAGATCGACCGGAAAACGCGCGACGGCGCCTTCGTGTCCCACTGAGCGCCAAATTGACGATGATGCGGGACGAGCCGTGACCTCCGCCGTCTTGCACCGACATGTGATCGTCAGATTGCGTCGCCGATCATCGGCTCGAACAGGTTCACCACATTGCCGGTGGGGCGCAGGGCCGGGCCGAAATCGTCCGGGTGAATGAACTCGTTGCGAAACCAGGGGTAAATCGCGGGGTCGAACAGCTTGCGCAGCCAGGCGATCGTCTTGATCACCGGATCGGAATTGCGTGCGGCCGGATGATAATAATAGAAGAGCTCGAATTTGAACTGCGCGGGCAGGGCGATCGGCTTCAGTTTGCGCGTCACGCCCATCACATAGGTGGGCATGAAGGCGATTCCGGCGCCGCTGGCGACCGCCCAGAACAGCGCGAGGCTTGAATTGGTACGGATCGGCAAAAAGCCTGGCGGGCGTTCGGAGCCGACCAGTTGGTTGAGCAGGTCGGATCGCACGCCGGGCGCTTCCTGTTCGATGAAGCGATGGTTGAGCAGATCGTCCAGCGACGACGGCACACCATATTTGCGCACATAGTCGTGCGAGGCGAAGGGCAGGAAGTGCATCGTCGCGAGCTTGCTGACCATCAACTCAGGATTGGCCGGCGGGCGGAACAGCAGGCCGACATCCAACTCTTCGCTGCGCTCGGTATGAACGTCATAGTCGCATATCAGCGAGACGGTGAGTTCCGGCATCTCCGTTTGAAGGTCGAGCAATCGCGGCGTCAGCCAGCCCGATCCGATCGCCTCGCTGGCGCCGATCCGCAATTCGCCGGGGCGGCGCAGTTCATAATGTGGCTCATCGTTAAACAGGTCGAAGGCGGCGCCGCGCATCCGTTGTGCCAAGTCGCGCACGCGCATGCCCGCAGCCGTCGGACGAGCGCCATCGGGCCACCGCTCCAGCAAGGGATAGGCAACCGCCTCTTCCAGCCGGGCAACACGCGCACGCACCGTATTAGGAGAAAGATTGAGCAATACCGCTGCACGTCGAAGACTGCCCACTTCTGCGACAGCCAAAAACGCACGTACATCATCCCAGCGCAAACCACGCGGGAGCATCACCGGAAGGTGGGTGTGCAGTGACTGAACAGGCCGGTCAGATTTCTTGGTCACCCCACACTCCATGCTTCGCTTTATTGGATCTCCCAGGGGGCGTTACCCATTCTGACGCATCAGGGGTTCGAAGACAATGAAACATGCTGTGGGGCATTTCTCCGATGAGGCGACTAGTGCGCTCGCCTTCTCGCCCGATTTCTATCGCTTGATCGGTCGCGGTGCGGAGAACGCCCCGGCGATCGAACGCCCCTCCGAACGCGAGATCACCGACGCGCTGGCCCATGTGCGCCAGTCGATGGCGATTGCAAGCCCTGAAACGGTGGCCGCGGTGCGCAGCCGCAATCCTGACCTGTTCCGCCTGATGCGGCGTGGCGAGACCGTGGCCGACTGGCCATTCATCGCCTTCCTGCCGCTGAACGAAGCGGGTGCCGCTGCCTTCGTGACCGGGCAGTTCGACGGCGCAACGCCGCAGGCCGAATGGATCGCGACGCCGGCCGAGACGCCCGCTGCCATCTATATCTGGCTGGTGTTCGCGCCCAACCGCATGGTCGATGGTCTTCGCCTTCTCAAGGTGCTGGAGACGATCGGCAACGGATGCCCGGTGTTCTCGCGGCCCATCAGCGAGGTTTCGGCGAAGATCCAGCTCAACGCCGGCTTTATGGCGGCGCGGGATTTCTATCCGGATGCCCCGGAGTGGGCGATCGTTCTCCACGCCCGCGAGACGCCCGCGGCCGAGGCCAAGCGCAAGCGCCCCGAATTGTCGGTGCGCGTCGTCCGCACGATGGACGACATGATGCGCGTCTTCGCGGTCCGATCTGCCACCTACATGGCAGAGCAGTTCGCGACCTTCGAAGAAGAGTTCGACGGCAATGATTTCTGTGCCACGCACCTGATCGGCACCGTCAACGGCGACGCCGCGGGATGCGCGCGCATCCGCTATTTCGGCGATTTCGCCAAGCTGGAGCGGATGGCCGTGCGGGTCGAATATCGCAACACGCGCCTGATGTTCGAGCTTGCCCGCATGTGCATCCAGCATTGCCGCGAGAAGGGCTTCCGCAAGCTCTATGCGCATGCCCGCGAGGATCTGGTGCCGCTGTGGCGTCGCTTCGGCGCGCGGTTGCTGGAAGACCGGCCGCCGTTCAGCTTCTCGGACGTCGAATTCCGCGAGATGCACATGGACATAGAGCCGACCGACAGCGCGATCCGCTTCGGTGCCGATCCGCTGGTGACGATCCGCCCCGAGGGCGCGTGGGACCGGCCTGGCGTGCTCGATGCGTCGGCGGGGCTCCAGTCGCTGCTCGACCGGCGTGGTCACATCCGCACCGGCATCAAGACGATGAGCGAGACGCGCGTTCTCGCCGCCTGAAGATTGCCGATCCCTGGCGGGCGGGCGCGTCTTGAAGGCGCACCGCCGGCCGGGGGCGGTGCACGCGCTGTTCAATGGTCGCGGCGCGCGGAAGCATCGTCATCCAGCAGGACATCAAGCCGCTGGATGGCGAGATCGAGATGTGCGCTGGGCTCCCACGCCTGGACGCCGTCAAGCAGGCGAAGCGCCTCGGCCATCAACTGCCTGGCTTGCGACAATATGGTCGCCAGATCGCGCTCACTCATTGCCGACAAGCCGCTCGACGCGCATTCGACACTCTCGCCCTAAAGGGACGCCCGGCATCGATCGCCGCCCGCCCGTGGTTGCGTAAAACAGACGCTGCCGTCCGCAACAAAATACGCATTCGGGCCGGTGGTTGCGCGTGAGGCCCGATTACAGGGCAATTTCCCTGCATTGCAAGACATTTCGAAGCCGTGCGCAGGGCTTAGAAATTCCGATAGGGTAGCGTTACCGATTTGGGCAGCGGCCTCTCCCAAATGGGATAGCGCTTCAGCCTTTTGGGGCGCCGGTTGTGCAGGGGCGCTTATTCGCATCCGCCGTTGCACGGCCAGTGCCCGGTGGGCAGTTGGCCCTGTCGCCCGTCTTTTCGTTGCCGGTGTCGGCATGCCCAACGCCGCGTGGCAGGCGAGTGCCTCACGTATGGAAAGGATGCGGCGGAAGCGGCAGATCGGTCGACGTGAATAACGAAAGAGGCGCCGCAGCCCCATGGGCTACGGCGCCTGTCCGCATCTCGCAGGAGCGGCATTACCCGCCCCGGTTTCGCATCAGAACTTGACCTGCGCACCCAGCGAGAAGCTGCGGCCGACATCATAGGTGTTGATGTCGATGCGGTTGGTCCCGGCCTGCTGATATTCCTGGTGACGCGTGCCGGTAATGTTGCGCGCCTCGAACTTCAGCTCAATCTCCTTGCCGAGGAAGGTGAAGCCCTCGCGGGCCACGAAATCCAGCCGGAAGCCGGGCTTTTCGATGATGTCCGGCTGACGGAGTTCGCCCTGGATCGGACCGCGATCGACGACCCGCTTACTGGCGTAGGTCAGCAGTACCGTCGCTTGCGACAGCTTGTCGGTATCCTCGATGCCGATCTGGATGTTCGCGAGGTGATCCGATTGACCGGTCAGCGGCGCGCCGTCTCTGAACAGCAGGTTCGCCGCCACCGTCTGGAGGTTCGGGCCGACGATCATCGAGTCGTCGACCTTCAGCTCGGACTGGGTGTAGGTGTAGTTGCCGATCAGCACGAGGCGCCGCGTCGAGAAGAAGTCACTGCCGAGCGTATCGAGCGGGACATGCTTCTGGACTTCGATCTCGCCACCGTAGAGCCGCGCCTCGGGAGCGTTGGCGAAGCCGCTGCGGAACTGGCCGCCGCCGGCGATGAACGCTGCCGCCTCGATCGGATTGTCGATCTTCTTGTAGAAGCCGGCAACCGTCAGTTGCTGGCCACGACCGAAGAACCACTCATAGCGGGCCTCGGCGTTCCACAGCTTGCTGTCCACGAGGAACGGGTTACCCGTGAACTCGCGATCCGATTCATAATCCTGATAGATCTGCTGCGCGAGTTCGCGGAACTGCGGGCGGGCGATTGTCTTGGAGCCATGCAGGCGGATCTGCATGTCGTCGGCGAAGTTCCAGGTCAGCGTGGCCGCCGGCAGCCAGTAGCTGTTGCTCAGATTGGTCGGGGCGAGCGACGCGCCGATCGGCTGAACATTCTGCTTGGCATCCTCATAACGGACGCCGGCAGCGATGCGCACGCCATCGGTGACTTCCGCTTCGATCTGGCCATAACCGGCATGAACCTCGAGGTCGGCATCATAGGCCGCCGTACCTTCGGCACCGGAAACGTCGCGGAGCTGAATGTTGTAGGTGTAGATGTTGTAGTCGGAGACCAGATAGTCCGGCCGTTCCTGCGCAACGTCCAGCGGCAGCGCGCCATCCGGGCGGAAGTACTGGAACTGGTAGCGCGAAGCGGAACGTTCGGTCTTGGTGTAGGCGTAGCCGGCCGAGAGCGTGATCGGCATCGACGAGGGCAGCTTGTAGCCGAGATCGATCGCGCCGGAGTAGACATCCTCGTTCAGGTCGCTGAACGCCACCGAGGCGCTCTGGCCGCCAGAGGTGAGGTTGTTAACATAGTCGTCAACGTCGCCGGGCCCCTTGGTCGTGGGATCACCATCGCCCAGGTAGAAATAGGAGAAGCTGCGCTCATACGGCGATTCGCGCTGCGAATTCGCATAGGCCGCGCGAGTCGAGACGCTGAGATCGTCGAACTTGAACTCGCCGACGAGCTGCGTGTCGATGAGCTGGCGTTCGAACCAGAAGGTGTTCTGCTCGATCAGCGACGGCGGGAGACCTTCTTCCTGGTCGGCGACGTTGCGGTTGAAGCCAGCGCCGAGGCGGCCCTGCTTCAGCGTGTCGCGGATATAGAGGTTGGTCCAGCGGATCTGGTGATCGCCGAACTCGGCGCCCAGGCCCAGCAAGCCGTTGACGATGATGCGGTTGTCGGTGGAGACGCGGGTGAAGCTTTCCTGCGGCGTCCCTTCGACATTGGGGTCGTTGGAGAATTGCTGCAGGGCGCTGCGCGTCCGCCAGCTGTTGCTGTAACCGGCGGCGGCGATGAAGCCGATGCGGGTCGCGCCGACATCGGTCGAACCGCCGGCGCTGATATCCGCCGAGAAGTTCATCGGGATGTCGAAGTTGCGCTGGAGCAGCGTCGTCGAGGCGTTGAGCAGGCTCGCGGCGAAGTCACGACGCTGGGCGTCGGTGCTGCTGCCGAAAGTGCCGCCCTTGACCGACTGGGCGAGCGCGGACGGGAAGTCGCGCGAACCGTCGTCGAAGCCGAGCCAGTCGCTGTCGCTGCCATAATAGGTATAGCCGAGCTTGCCGGTGGTCTCGCTGTCACCGCTGCCCGAGAAGCCGATCGTCAGGAACGATTCCTTGGGCACGGCCTTGGTCGTGAGGTTGATGACGCCGCCGCCGAATTCGCCGGGATAGTTGGGCGAGTAGCTCTTCTGGACGAGCGAGCTGGCAATGACGCTGGTCGGGAAGATGTCGAGCGGAACGACGCGCCGCAGCGGTTCGGGGCTGGGCAGCGGCGAGCCGTTGAGCAGCGCCGACGAATAGCGATCGCCCAGGCCGCGGACATAGACGAAGCCGTTGCCGACCACGCTGAGGCCGGTGACGCGCGAGAGCGCGCCCGCGATGTCGCCTTCCCCGGTGCGGGCGATGTCGGCAGCCGACAGTACCGAGACAACCTCGGGGGTCGCGCGCACGACGTTGGGAATGAAGCGGCCCGTGACGACGATGTCGGCGCCGGTATCGGCGCCCGGCGCCGAGATTTCGACCTGTTCCTCGGGATTGTCGGCCTGTTCCGCCGTCGGCTGCGCGGGCTCCGCGTCGGCCGTGCTCGAGGGGGGCGCATCGGCGGTCGAGCCGGCGGTTTCGCCGGTGGTCTGCGCGATTGCCGACGGTGCGATCAGCGCCGTCGAGAGCAGGAGCAAGCTCCCGAAGGTGAGTGAAGTCTTCATCGTTTCCCCCAAGCGGTCTCGTCGGAAAACGGGGGCAGCGGCGCTGGCCGCTGCCCCCGGGGTTCAGGCAAAAGCCCGGGTTAGGCGGTGGGGACGGTCGTGCAGGTCGCGCTGGTCGAGCCGAAGCTGACATAGCCCGAGTTGCAGGTCCAACCCTGGTACCACGTGTCGGACGCGTCACGGACGGCACCGATATAGGTGGTGGTGTCGAGGAAGGCGTTCAGCGTGTTGGCGTTGAACGCGGTGACCGCGGTCTCGGCCGAACCGTTGACGAACACGTTGCTCAGCGTCGCAGTGACGTTGGTACGGTTGTTCGTGTCGAGCGCGATCAGGGCGGTGATGTCGGCCACGGCGACATTGCCGTCGTCGCGGGCGATCGTCGGGCAGCTGAACAGCACCGAGCGGAACTGCGGCGGGCCGTCGTCCTGCAGCGCGCTGTCGGCCGGACGCATCGTGGTGCCGCCGGTCTGGTCGATGTCGAGGCAGGCCTGCGGACCCGAAACGACGCTATTGAGCAGCTTGTAGTCGGCACCGCCGCGGATCAGGATGGTGTTGCCGCCTTGGACGGTCGAGCGCTGGACGAAGGTCGCGTTTGAAACGACGGTCTTCTGACGCGGCAGCGCGTCTTCGTTGCCATTCGAGTCGGCCTCGATCATCGAGTCGCCGTTGTTTGTGTCGCGCTGGACGGCGATCACATACTGAATGAAGCCCTGATAGCCCAGGTCGGTATCGAGCGCGTCAT
Organism: Sphingomonas zeicaulis; assembly: GCF_050433225.1. Classification (NCBI taxonomy): domain Bacteria; kingdom Pseudomonadati; phylum Pseudomonadota; class Alphaproteobacteria; order Sphingomonadales; family Sphingomonadaceae; genus Sphingomonas; species Sphingomonas zeicaulis. Next base: position 1,098,173 of record NZ_JBNPXQ010000001.1, read on the forward strand.
CGTCGGCGCCGGTGATCACCAGATGCTTGAGGTTCGGGCGGCCGCCGAAGATCTCGATGCCGTCGTCCGAGCTGTTGTGGACCTGGATGTGGTTCAGCGTGGTGTTGCTGCCGACGCCCCCCAAGGTCAGACCCTGAAGTTCGTTGCCCGGCGCAATCGCGAAGCCCGAGTAGCGGATCTGGACGTAGGTGAGCGAGCCGCTGTTGTCGGTTGCGGTCGCGCCGCCGTACAGCGAGCCGGTGGTGCCTTCGATGACGTTCTGGCAGTCGACCGAACCACCGGGGACCGACGCGTTGCAATCGCTGATCGGCGCGCGGCCGAGCAGGATGATGCCGCCCCACAGGCCCTGCGTGGAGTCGGTCGCAGTGCCTTCGACATTTGCCTTGGCGGTGAAGATGATCGGCTGCGTCGCGGTGCCGTTCGCGATGAGGCGCGAACCGCGATTGACGACGAGATAGTCGTTACCCGCCGAACCCATCAGCAGCGCGCCCGGCTGGATCGTGAGCGTGACGGCCTGGCCGCCCGACTGCGAGCCGCTGCCGCCGAGGTCGGAGCCGACGTTGACCGCACCCGAGAGCGAGTAGACGACGCCCGGGAGGTTGTCGATGCGGGTGTCCTGCGTGAAGCGGGCCGGCAGCTCGCACGAACGCTTAGAACCCACGACACCGCGATCGGTGGTGCCCGACGGGCAGCTCGCCGCCGGCTGACCCGGGGTCGGGGTCGGCGTGGGCGTCGGGGTCGGCGTCGGGGTGGGCGTCGGCTGGATGATGACGCCGTCGCCGGGCGAGGCGACGTCGTCGGCGCCGCAAGCGGCGAGCGCCGCGCAACCGCAGGTCGCGAGCAGCAGCTTCGTTACGCGGGAAATCTTGGCCATTATCGTCTACGCTCCGGTTTAGCTTCGGGTATCGGAGCGAAAGGGGAAAATGCTGGATTCGGCCGCGCCCCCTGCCGCCCTCCGGGGCGCCCTAGGCGCGGTGCATGACACAAGGGTTGTGGTTCGATGACTCATCGAAGTCACAAGCGTTGCGATTTTATGACGGGATCGGTTGTGGCATTCCTGCCACAGGCGGTTATCGGATCAACCGGTGGCGGGGCGTGGCCAGGGGCGTTGGCGATACCATTTGGTGATCACATATTTGAAACCGGCGCGTACTTTCATCGCATGGTGCAGGGTGGCGGCGTTGCCCGAGCCATCGGCGCGCAAATTGCTCCACATCAACAGCTTGCCCTCTTCGGGCTGAACGATCTTGTCGATCACCTTGAAGCGCGTCGCGCCGCCGGCTTCGGGCGTGTTGAGATAGATCATCGCCGTCCAGGTGCGCTGGCCGGTCTCGCTGCAATATTTGACATAGTCGGGGCCGTTGACCTCGAAATAGTCCGTATGCGCCTTGAATTCCTGGCCCACCGCATAGCGCTGGCCTTGCAGCGGCTCGCCCAGAGCGGCATCCATGCCCATGAAGCCGGCGATCTTTTCGTCGAGCGCGATTGCGACGGGATCGTCCCAGCTTAGGTCGCAGGTTTCGCTCGTGCGGAAATATTTGTCGCCCATGTCGTCGGACACGGTGGAGGGGCGGCGCTTGGCATCAATCCGTTCGATCAAAGCGGCGCACTCCTCGGCTGAGAGGAACTTCTTGTTGATGAACAGGTCGAGCTTGGGGCTCGGCACCTTCTGCACACCCGGGGTTCCCAACAGCCGCGACGCGATGTCCATGATCTACTCCTTGATCCGCGGTTGCGTCTAAAGCGACGAGCGGGCACGATCAATTTCGCGGAGGTCGGAAGGCGGCGATTTTCCGTGCGGGGATCATGCTGTCGATTTGGGCTTGCCCGATCTGCAGAAAATCCGTCACCAGAGTGTCATTGTTCCGTCACATCCTGTCCCTAGCGCGGCCGGATCGGGGGTGTTTGATGCGTATCGCCTTGGATCCGCGCGCGAAGCGGCTGTTGCGACGCTTGCCCCGCACCAGCGCTTACGGGGTCGTCGAGCTCTTATTGCTGTTGGTGCTGGCGGTGCAGTGCGCCCGCCTGCTGTGGGCCGTCGTCACGCCGGTCGGCCCCTTGGGAGACTGGCGCCCGCAGAACGGGATCGTCCAGGGCGCCGAGTCGCGCGCCCGGCTGCTCGGCGGGTTCGATCCCTTCTTCCGCCAGTCCTCGGGCCCGGCGGAGGCCGTCGTCACCTCGCTGCAACTCACCTTGTTCGGCGTGCGCGTCGACGAGGCGATGGGGCGCGGATCGGCGATCATCGGCGGGCCCGATGGCGTGCAGAACAGCTACGCCGTTGGCGACGAGATCGTCCCCGGCGTTACGCTCAAGTCGGTGCAGTTCGATGGCGTGACGATCAGTCGCGGCGGCGCTGACGAGCAGTTGTTCCTCGATCAATCGGGGGCGGCGCCGCCGCCGCCCGCGCCCGATCAGTCAGACACCAGCACCTTGCTTGATTCGCCAACGGCCGCCGCCGTTCCCGGATCGCAGACGGTGGCGCCGCAGCAACTGCTTGGCGAGATCGATTTCGCGCCGCGGCTCGATCAGGGGCAGATCACCGGCTTCGTCGTGAAGCCCAAGGGCGCCGGCACCGCATTCCGCGTCGCGGGACTGCAGGATGGGGACATCATCGTCTCGGTCAACAACCAGAAGATCACCAACGCCAGTGACCTTGAACGCATGGCCACCGAAGCTGGCGGCAAGGGCGGCAATATCAGCCTGCAGGTCGAACGCGGATCGCAGGTCGTTCCCCTCGTCATCACGATAGCGAGACAATGAAGAAGCATCTCCTGACCATCGGCCTCGCGCTTGCGCTGGCTGCGCCGCTGCCGCTCCACGCGCAGCAGACGCTCAATGTGCGCGATGCCGACATCCGCGCCTTCATTCAGGATGCGGCGCGGGTGACCGGCCGGACCTTCATCATCGATCAGCGGGTGCAGGGTAAGGTCTCGGTGGTGACCGACCGTCCCCTGTCGCGCAGCGAGTATTTCGAGATCTTCCTCTCGACGATCCGCGCCAACGGCCTGATCGCGGTGCCGACCGCAAGCGGCGCGTTCCGCATCCAGCCCGCCGATGGCGCAGCCTCGCAACCGGGTGCCGTCGGCGGCGCGGCCCGCGCCCCGCGCAACGCCTTCGTCACCGAGATCTTCCGGCTGAAATCGATCGACGCGACCTCGGCGGTCGAGACGATTCGCCCGCTGGTCAGCCGCGAGGGCTCGGTCACCGCCAACCGCTCGGGAAATTCGGTGGTCGTCGCCGATTTTGCCGACAATATCCGCCGCATCCGTCAGGTGATCGCCGAGATCGACCGGGACAGCGCGACGACGCGGCTGGTGCCGCTGAAGAATGCCGGCGCGCGTGAGATCGCGCAGTCGCTGCAGCAGCTTGTCGGCACCGGGGGTGGGGAGGGGGCCGCGGCGCGTGGCCCCGCTGCGACGATCGTCGCCATCGACAGCTCAAACTCGATCGCGCTGCGCGGTGACGGCCCGACCGTCGCTCGCCTCGCGGACATCGCTGCCGACCTTGATCGCCGCGCGGCGACCGGCACCGAGATCCGCGTGCTGTGGCTGCAGCATGCCGATGCGGAAAAGATGCTGCCGGTGCTGCAGCAGCTTGTCGGGCAGCAGCCGACCTATTCGTCATCGTCGAGTTCCGGGCTCAGCCGCCGCAGCAGCACGAGCGGATCGAGCGGATCCTCCTCCGACGCACCGGCGCCCACGCCATCGCCGAGCCCGGCGGCAGCCGCCGCCCCGGCTGCCGCCAGCGCAGGCGGGAATGGGGGCATTGCCGGCCGTGGCCCCGCGATCATCACCCGCTTTGAGGGCGCCAACGCGCTCGTCATCGCCGCACCGCCCGAGATCCAGCGCACGCTGGGCGAGGTCGTGCGTCAGCTCGACACGCGGCGCGAGCAGGTGCTGGTCGAGGCGGTGATCGCCGAGATTTCGGACGCGACCGCCAAGCGGCTGGGCGTCCAGCTTTTGTTCGGCGGCAAGAACGCGCCCTTCGCCGTTACCAACTATTCGAACAGTTCACCCAGCATCCTTTCGATCGCCGGCGCGATCGGTGCGCGAGAGCTGAGCCAGACGACCACCGTCATCAATGGCGACACCGTCACTACAAGCACTAATTCCGCCGTCACCGATCTGCTCGAACAGAATGCCGCGCAGCAGATCTTGGCCGCGCAAGGCGGGTTTGCCGGCTTCGCGACCAAGATCGGCAGCGATCTGATCCTCGGCGCGATCGTCAATGCGGTGAAGTCGGACAACCAGTCCAACCTGTTGTCGGCGCCGTCGGTGATGACGCTCGACAATCAGGAAGCGCGCATCCTCGTCGGCCAGGAAATCCCCATCACCACCGGCCAGGCGCTCAGCAACAATTTCGACAATGCGTTCCGCACCGTTCAGCGCCAGAATGTCGGGATCTCGCTGGAGGTGAAGCCGGTGATCAACGCGGGCGGCACGGTGAAGCTCGAACTGCGGCAGGAGGTTAGCTCGATCGCCGGCCCGGTGAGCGAGGATTTCTCCGACCTGATCCTCAACAAGCGCGAGATCGAAACGACCATCACGATCGACGATGGCGAGATCGTCGGCATCGGCGGCCTGCTCGACGACAATGAGCGGCGAACGGTGGAGAAGATCCCGTTCCTCGGCGATTTGCCGGGGCTGGGCGTGCTGTTCCGTTCGAAGGCCCGTTCGCGCGCCAAGACCAACCTGATGGTGTTCATCCGCCCGACCATCCTGCGCACCGCCGCGGATTCGCGTGAGGTTTCCGAGCGCCGCTACGGCTATATGCGCCAGCAGCAGCTTGACGCGCGACCCGACCGCGAACCGACGATCGACGAACTGGTGCGCGAATATATGGGCGCGACGCCGCCGATCCCGGCATCCCAGCTTGCTCCGGGTGATGCCGTCGCGCCCCCCGTGCCGGGCGCCGCGACCGAAGCGCTGCCGCCGGCACCGGCAGAGCCCGCGATCATTCGGCCCGAAGTCCGCGGTTCGACCTCGACGATCCGCCCGGTCGATCCCGCGACCGGGCTGGAGCAGAAGTGAGGATCCGGGGATGAGGATCCGCAAGGGCGGCGAGGCGAAGGCGGTCGACACCGAAGCCGAGGCCGCCGCCGGGATGGTTGCGGCCGACGTGGCGCCTGTGCCCGCGGTCGAGACGCTCTATGCCATCCCCTATGGCTTTGCGCGGAAGTTCGGGGTCGTGCTCAACGGGCCCGACGCTGCGGGGGGCTATGCCGTGACCTTGCGGCAGGGCAGCGATCCGCGCGTGCTGCTCGAGGTGCGGCGCTATCTCGGCCGCGCATTCGATGTCAGCCAGGTGCCCGTCATCGAGTTCGACCGGCTGCTTTCTGATCGCTACGCGATGGACGGGCAGGCGGCGGCGATGGCCGCGGGCTCGCTCGGCCTCGGTGACGAGCTCGATCTGCTCGCGACCGACCTGCCGACCGCTGACGACCTGCTCGACACCGCCGACGACGCGCCAGCGATCCGCCTGATCAACGGCATCATCGCCGAAGCCGCGCGGCAGGGCGTGTCCGACATCCATATCGAGCCCTATGAGACCGGCCTCGTCGTACGCATGCGCATCGATGGCGTGTTGCGCGAGACGCTGCGGATGCCGCCGCACGTCGCCCCCGTCGTCGTCAGCCGTATCAAGGTCATGGCGCGGCTCGACATCGCCGAACGCCGCGTGCCGCAGGACGGCCGCATCGGCCTGACGCTGGCCGGCAAGCTTCTCGACGTCCGCGTCTCCACGCTGCCCAGCCGTGCCGGCGAACGCGTGGTGCTGCGTATCCTCGACAAGGAAAATGCCGGGATCACGCTCGACGCGCTCGGCATGGCGCCGGCGATGCATGCGCTGCTGCGCGATGCGTTGGCCGAACCCAATGGCATCATTCTCGTGACCGGCCCGACCGGCTCGGGCAAGACGACAACGCTCTATGCCAGCTTGCGGCTGCTCAACGATGGCTCGCGCAACATCCTGACCGTCGAGGATCCGGTCGAATATGCGGTCGAAGGCGTCGGCCAGACCCAGGTCAACGCCAAGGTCGGTCTCACATTCGCCGCCGGGCTCCGTGCGATTCTGCGCCAGGATCCGGATGTGGTGATGGTGGGCGAAATCCGCGACCGCGAGACCGCCGAAATTGCGGTGCAGGCCTCGCTCACCGGCCATCTCGTGCTCTCGACCGTCCACACCAACGACGCGGTCGGCGCGATCACCCGCATGCGTGACATGAAGGTGGAGCCGTTCCTGCTCGCCTCCACCCTGCGGGCGGTGCTTGCGCAGCGGCTGGTGCGGCGCCTATGCCCCAACTGCCGCCAGGCAATGCCCGCAGACGCCTCGGTCGCGGCGCTGCTCGGCATCGAGCCCGGCACCACCATCTACGAGCCGCAGGGCTGCAGCGAGTGCAGCGGCACCGGGTTCAAGGGCCGCATCGGCGTCTACGAGGCGGTTCGCATCGACGACACGATCCGCCGGCTGATCAATGAAGGCGGCGATGAGGTCGCGATCTCCCGCCACGCCTTCCGCAACAGCAGCGACCTGAGCGCCGCTGCGCGCGCGCTGGTTCGCGAGGGGATGACAACGCCCGAGGAGGCTGTGCGCGTCTCCCGTCGCGAGACGATCGATGCGTGAGGCTTGAATGCCTGATTTCGATTATCTCGCGCTCGATACCGGTGGCCGTGAACGGCGCGGCAGCGTCGCCGCGCCGACGATCGAGGATGCGCGCGCGCGGCTCGACAAGCGCCGCCTTTATGTCGTGCGCATCGAGCTCGGCAGCGGTGGCGGCGGCGCCGCGGCGGCAACGCGCGCGCGGCCCTTGCTTGCAGGCGGCAGCCTGTTCGGTCCGCGCCGCATGTCCGGCAAGGCGCTCACATTGTTCACCCGCCAGCTCGCTACCCTGATTCAGGTCAGCCCGCTGGAGGAATCGCTGCGCACCATTTCGCGCCAGACCGAACAGCCTCACGTTCGCGCGGTGCTGGAACGCGTCCATGCCGGCGTCGTCGAGGGGCGGCGCCTCTCCGAATCGATGGGCCGCGAGGCGCGGAGCTTCCCGCCGCTCTACCGCGCGATGGTCTCTGCCGGCGAAGGATCCGGCACCTTGCCATCGATCCTGGAGCGGCAGGCCGAACTGCTCGAACGCCAGGCGCAGATGCGCTCCAAGGTGATGACCGCGCTTGCCTACCCTACCGTGCTCGCCTTCGTCGCGATGGGCGTGGTGATGGCGCTGATGATCTTCGTCGTGCCGCAGGTGGTGGAGCAGTTCGATACGGTCGGGCAGGAATTGCCGCTGCTGACGCGGATCGTGATCGCGCTTTCGGACTTTCTCGCCGGCTGGTGGTGGGCGCTGCTGATCGGCGTCGCGCTGCTCGGCTTCGTCGGCTGGCGCGCGTTGAAGGATCCGGGCATCCGGCTGCGCTTCGATCGCATGTTGCTGCGCATTCCGTTCATCGGCCGGTTGATCCGCGATCTTCACGCCGCGCGGATGGCGCGCACGCTCTCGACGATGATCGCCTCTCGCCTGCCGCTGCTGGAGGGCCTCGCGCTCACCAGCCAGACGGTGAACAATCGCGCACTGCGGGCTGCGACCGACGAGATCGTCGAAGCCATCAGAGGCGGCGGCAGTCTTTCGGCGGCGCTGCGCCGCGCCGACATCTTTCCGCCGCTGCTCGTCTATCTCGCCGCATCGGGCGAGGCGTCCGGGCGGCTGGATACGATGCTGGAACGCGCCGCCGACTATCTCGAACGCGAGTTCGAGGGCTTCACCTCGGCGGCACTGTCGCTGCTGGAGCCCGCGATCATCGTGCTGATGGGCGGCATCGTCGCGATGATCGTGCTATCCATCCTGCTTCCCATCCTCCAGCTCGAAACGCTGGCGGCATCATGAGGTTTTTCATGCGTAGTTCCTCGATCCTTTCTTCCCTGCGCCGCCGCCTGGCCGCCAGACCGGCCAGGCGGCCGGCAGAGGACGGCTTCACGCTGGTAGAACTGATGGTCGTGATCGTGATCATCGGGCTGCTCGCCACGATCGTCGCGATCAACGTGATCCCCGCAGGCGACCGCGCCCGCGTGGACAAGGCCAAGGCGGATATCGCCACGATCGAGCAGGCACTGGAGATGTACCGGCTCCACAACCTCAACTATCCGTCGACCGGCGATGGCCTGTCGGCGCTGCTGACCCCGCCGGCGTCGCTGCAGAACGCCCAGCGCTACCAGCGCGGCGGCTATATCAAGAAGCTGCCCGACGACCCGTGGGGCCGCCCGTACAACTACAGCGCACCGGGCCGGAACGGTCCGTTCGACATCTGGTCCTATGGCGCCGACGGCGTCGAGGGCGGCACGGACGACAACGCCGATATCGGTAGCTGGCAGTAAGCCGATGACCTCGCGGCGGAACGATCGGGCACAGGGCGCGATGCCCTTGCGGCGTTCCGCCGAACACGGCTTCGTGTCGCTGAAGCGTGTGGCCGAAAACGGCTTCACGCCCCTGAGGCGTTCCGCCGAACACGGCTTCACGCTTGTCGAACTGATGATCGTGATCACGATCGTCGCGTTGATGTCCGCGGCGGTGGTGCTTGCGATGCCCGATCCGCGTGGCCGTCTAGTCGACGAGGCGGAGCGTTTCGCGGCGCGCGCCAAGGCGGCGCGCGATGCCGCGGTCGTCGAATCGCACAGCATCAACCTCAGCGTGTCGGCGCAGGGCTACAGCTTCGAGGCGCGCCGCGCGGGGCGCTGGATGAAGTTGGCGGACAAGCCCTTCCGCCCCGAGGAATGGAGCGACGGCACCGTCGCGGTCGCCGCGGGCGGGCGCAGCCGGGTGACGTTCGATTCTACCGGCCTCGCCAGCCAGCGCATGGAAGTCACGCTGCTGCGCGAAGGCGTGCGCAGCACGGTGGTGATCGATACCGACGGAACGGTGCGGATCGATGGGTAAGTCCGGCGCGAAAGGGGAAGCCGGCTTCACCCTCCTCGAAATGCTCGTCGCGCTGATCGTGTTCAGCCTCGCCGCGCTGGCGCTGCTGCGGCTGGAAGGCGCGACGATCCGCAGCACCGCCGATCTCGAAACGCAAACGGTGGGGCAGATGGTCGCACGTAACGTCGCGGTCGAAACGCTGAGCGATCCGCTTGCGCCATCGCTCGGCAAGAGTGACGGCAAGGCCGAGAATGGCGGCCGCCAGTGGCGGTGGGAGCGCCGAACCTCGCTGACCGGCGACCAGCGCATTGCCCGCGTCGATATCTCCGTGTTCGACGCGACCGGTTTGCAGGCAGCACGCCTCACCATCGTCAGGCCGCGCGAATGACGGCCCATGTCTATTCACGGCGTTCCGCCGAACACGGCTTCACACTGGTTGAGCTTCTGGTCGCGCTTTTCATCTTCGCGCTGCTCGCCGGCGCGGGTGTCGCGATCCTGGCCTTCAGCGTGCGCGCGCAGGCAGCGGCGAGCGATCGGCTCGACGAAATCGCCGCGCTCGGTCGTGTCGGGGCGATCGTTTCCGCCGACATGGCACAAGTCATCCCGCGCTCGACCCGTAACCGGGAGGGCGATCCGCTTCCCGCTTTCGATGGTCTCGCCGTCAGCAATGGCGAGCCCTTCCTGTCGTTCGTTCGCTCCGGCTGGACGAATGCGGAAGGATCGGCACGCGCCAGCCTGCAGCGCGTGGAATATCAGTTGGTCGATGGCAGGCTCGAACGCGTGCCCTTCGCCATGCTCGACGGGGCGGAGCCGATCACCCGATCAGTGCTGCTCGACGATGTCGACCGGCTCAGCGTCCGCTATCGCATCGACAATGACTGGATGGACGCGTGGCAGCCGACCCGCGCCGAGGCTCTGCCGCGTGCGATGGAACTCACCATCCGCCGCCGTGATGGCCGCGAATATCGCCAGCTCTTCCTCGTCGGAACGGGCTATTGATGCGCGCGCGTCCTCCCATACCCGCCGGAGAGCGTGGGGCCGCCTTGCTGACGGTGCTGCTGCTCGTCGCAGTGATTTCGGTGCTGGCTGCGGGGGCGCTGGAGAAATTGCGCATCTCGACGCGTCTTGCCGCCAATGCCAACGCGACCGATCAGGCGCGCGCCTATGCCTATGCCGCCGAAACGCTGACGCAGCGCCGCATCGACGACATCATGGAGCGCGATGCGGCGCGCACGACGCTGGAGGGCAATTGGAACGGCCGCCGCCAGCGCCTGCCGATCCCCGGCGGCCTCGCCACCGCGACCGTTTCGGACGGCGGCAATTGCTTCAACCTCAACAGCGTCGTCAGCGGCGCGCAAGGGCTGGAGAAGCAGGCCTATCCCTACGGCATCTCCCAGTTCGAGGCGCTGATGACCTTGCTGGAGATCCCGCCGCAGGAAGCGCGGACGATCGCGGTCTCGCTGGCCGACTGGATCGATACGGACAGCACGCCTGGCTCGGGCGGCGCCGAGGACAATTATTACGCCGCGCTCGCCGAACCCTATCTGCCCCCCAACATGCTGATTCAGGATATCAGCGAATTGCGCGCGGTTGCGGGCGTCACGCCCGAGGTCTACGCGCGCCTCAGGCCCTGGATCTGCGCATTGCCGAACAATGAGCTTTCACCGATCAACGTCAACACGCTGTCGCCCGAACAGGCGCCGCTCTTCGCCATGCTGTTGCCACAGCAACTGACGCTCGATCGGGCACGGCAGATGCTGCTGGAGCGGCCGTCGAACGGCTTTTCGAGCGCCGCGGCCTTCTGGAAACTGCCTGCGCTGGAGGCGCTGGTGCCGCCGATGCAGGCGGCCGAGCAGATCAAGGTAAGGACGCGATATTTCAATCTGAGCATCAGCGTTGAGCTGGCCGGCGCCGAGCTGAGCGAGACCGCGCTGATCGATGCCACCCGCACGCCTTCGCGGCTGGTGCGGCGGCAATGGGGGGATCCTTCATGAGCAATGCGCTGGTGCTTTTCTTGCCAGAGCGCCCGGACAGCGTGTGGCGCTGGCTGCGTTTCGCCGGCGATGCCGTGGTCGGGCGCGGCGAGGGGGCCGAGACGATTCCGGCGACGGCGGCGGACAGTGCCGAGATCGAGCGTATCGTCGCGGTGGCGCCAGCCGGCGCGATGACGCTCGACTGGGCCGAATTGCCTAAGCTGGCACCCGCCCAGGCGCGTGCGGCGGCAAAGCTGCTGGCGTCGGAGAACACGATCCAGCCGGTCGAGGCGCTGCACGTGGCACTCGGCGAGCCCGATGACGAAGCCGAGGCCGGCGTCCGCCCGATGGCGACGCTGGAAGCCGCGCGCATGAGTGCCTGGCTGGCGGCGCTGCAGGCGCGTGGGCTCGATCCGGATGCGATCGTGCCCGCGGCGCTGCTGCTGCCGCGGCCGGAGACCGGCTTCGTCCGCGGCGTGCTGGGCGAAGAGACCGTGGTGCGCGGCCGTGACAGTGGCTTCGTCGAGGATCCACAGCTTGCGCCGCTGCTGATCGGCGATGCGTCCACCGACTCGCTCGACCGCGAGGCGCTGGAACGTGCGATCGCCGCCGGCGTCGCCGATCCGTTGCTTGATCTTAGGCAGGGCGCGTTCGCGCGGCGCCGGCGCTGGGCGATCGACTGGAAGCAGGTCCGGCGGCTCATCACTATCGGCGTCGCCATTGCTGGCGTTACCCTGGCGATCAGCCTTGCCCTGATCCTTCGCTACACGCTCGCCGCAGACGACCTCGAACGACGCGCCCAGGTCGTGGCGGCCGAGGCGCTGCCGGGCGGCGCGGGGCAGGGCAATGCGGTGGCGCTCCTCGACGAACGGCTCGCGGGCATACGGGGCGGCGGCTACGGCTTTTCGGTCACCGCGGGGGCGGTGTTCGCCGCGGTCGAAGGCGTGCCCGCAGTCGATCTCAACGCAATGACCTTTGAACGGGATGGCACGATGAAGCTCACGCTCTCGGCAGGCACCGGGCTCGAGGTGGAGGCGGTGAAGGCAAGGCTGGAGGGGCTCGGCCTCCGCGTCGTGCCCAGCGTGTTCCAGCAGTCGGGCGACCGGATCAATGGCGACCTGACGGTGGCGCCGCGATGAAGACGCAACTGCGCCTGTGGTGGAGCGGCCGCACGCTCCGGGAGCAGCGGCTGCTGCTGGCGATGGCGGCGTTGCTTGCCATCGTCATCGTCTGGCTCGGCATATTGCGGCCGGTGACCGATGGCCTCTCGCTGGCGCGTGAGCGCCACGCGCAGGCCGTGATCGGCTATGGCGAGGTGCTGGCGAAGCGCGACGCGCTGCGTGCGCTGACCCGCGCTGCGCCAGCCCCGCTCGATCAACCGCTCGAAGCCGTCGTGCGCCAGACCGCGGGAGAGGCGGGGTTCACCTTCGCCAGCCTCAACGCCGACAGCGCCGATCATCTGACCTTGACGATCGCCAATGCCCGGCCGGCCGCGCTGTTCGGCTGGATTGCCGGCCTGGAACGGCGCGGCTTGCTGGTCGAGCGGCTGGTGGTGCGCGACAATGCCGATCCGACGCTCAATGTCGAACTCACGCTCAGGGGAAGGACGCGCTGATGCGGTTGAGACTTCCGCTGGGCCGCCGCGCGCTGCTGATCGCGGCCTTCGTCATCGCGCTCATCATCAGCTTCCCCATGCGCCTGATGCTCGGCGCGATCGGGCTGGGCGACAGCGGCTTTTCAGCGCGCGAGGTTCACGGCAGCGTCTGGCTCGGCCGGCTGACCGAGGCGCGGGCCGGCACGATCCCGCTGGGAGACGTCAGCGCGTCACTTTCGCCCGTGCAATTGCTGGTCGGCCGCGCGCGCGTCGACCTCGGCGGCAAGGGGCCCGATGGAGTGCGCGGCGCTGTCGGTGTTTCGCGCAACAGCTTCGGCGTGGATGATGTCACCGCCAAGCTGCAGGCCGGCGCCAGCTTCGCACCCTTGCCGCTTTCGACGATCGACCTCACCGATCTCTCCGTGCGCTTCGCTGACGGCCAGTGCCAGCGTGCCAGTGGCCGGGTCCGCGCCAATCTGGAAGGTGCGCTGGCCGGTGTGCGGTTGGGTGGCGGTCTGACTGGCAATGCGCGCTGCGACGGCGGGGCGCTGCTGCTGCCGCTGGTCGGCGAATCTGGCATGGAACAGGTGATGTTGCGCATCCGCCAGGGCGGCCGCTTCACCGCCGACATCGCTGTGCGTCAGGGCGACGGACCTGGCTTCTCCCAGACGATCCAGGGCACGCTCTGACCCGCTCCCCTCCCGCGTGCGGGAGGGGCTGGGGAGCGCCTGTCCGCTGGAGTGTCAGCCCGGCAAGGCCGCCCGCAGGATTTCTGCATAGATCGCGGTGAGCGCGTGGATATCCTCCACCGCCGCGGCCTCGTCCAGCTTGTGCATCGTGGCGTTGGGCAGGCCGAACTCCACCACCGGGCACAGTTTGGACAGGAAGCGCGCGTCGGAGGTGCCGCCGGTCGTTGAAAGTTCCGGGATGATGCCGGTGACGCGCGTGATCGCGCCCGCGACCAGGCTGGAAAGTTCGCCCGGCTGGGTGAGGAAGGCCTCGCCCGAGATGCGCGCGATCAGCCGTGCGCCGGGTGCTTCCTCTTCCACGATCGCGCGGATCATCGCGGTCAGCGCTTCGCCGCTGTGGCGATCGTTGAAACGGATGCTGATCCGCGCCTTCGCCAAAGCGGGGATGACGTTGGTCGCGGGGTTGCCGACTTCAAGATCGGTGATCTCGATGTTGGAAGGCTGAAACCAGTCGGTGCCCTCGTCCAGCACGATCGCCTCGATCCGGGCGAGGATGCGCACCAGCCGCGGGATCGGATTGTCGGCGAGATGCGGGTAGGCGACATGCCCCTGCGTGCCTGACACCTCGATCCACATATTGACCGAGCCGCGTCGGCCGATCTTGATCATGTCGCCCAGCCTTATGGTGGAGGTGGGCTCGCCGACCACGCACAGATCCGGGCACAGGCCGCGCGCGCGCATATGCTCGATAAGCGCGACGGTGCCGTACAGCGCCGGGCCTTCCTCGTCGCCTGTGATGATCAGGCTGACGGTGCCGTCTAGATCGCCAACTTCTGCCAGCGCGGCGACGAACGCGGCGATCGAGCCCTTCATGTCGACCGCGCCGCGCCCATGGAGCAGCCCGCCGCGAATCTCTGGAGCGAACGGCGCGCTCGTCCAGCCTTCGCCGGGCGGCACGACGTCGAGGTGGCCGGCGAAGGCGAAATGCTTGGCCCCGGTGCCGCGGATCGCGAACAGGTTCGCAACCGGCCCGTCCGGCGCCTCGCCGGCCTCGAAGATGTCGACGGCGAAGCCAAGCGTGCGGAGCGGTTCGGCCAGCGTCTCCATCATCGCGACACCGGCGGGCGTCACGCTGGGAACGGCCATCAAGGTCTGGGCGAATGTGACGGGATCGATCATCGCGACCGCCTAGCGACGCCGCCCGGCTTTGCCTAGACTGGCGCCATGCCGAAGATCGATCTGCATGCCATCCCGGAAACCAATGCCAGCGGCTATCCGGCGCCCTATCGCGACGTCGTCGAGCGGCGCTGGTATCGGCGACTTGCGCCGCCGGCGGGCCTCAGCGACTTCGGCGTCAGCCATGTCCGCCTCGAACCCGGCGCCTGGTCGTCGCAGCGGCATTGGCATGCCGAGGAAGACGAGTTCGTCGTGATCCTCTCCGGGGAGGCGGTTCTGATCGACGATCATGGCCGCACCCCGCTCAAGGCCGGCGACTGCGCGGCCTTTCCCAAGGGAGACGGCAACGGCCACCGGCTGGTCAATGAAAGCGGGGCGGACTGCGTGTTCATCGCCGTCGGTCGCCCGGCGGTGAGCGACTGCCATTATCCCGATATCGACCTGCACGTGTTCCCAGGCCTCGGCTTTCGCCGCAAGGATGGCAGCGCGATCTGACCAGGCGGGATCAGCCGTCCGCACCCGGCCAATGCGCGGCGACGAAGCGCACCGTCTCGGCCACGAGTTCCTGGTCCTCGGGCGTGCCGCCCATGAAGCCGCCATGCGGCATCGCCTCGAAGATATGCAGGTCCACCGGCACCGAAGCCCGCCGCAGCAGGCGGTGCATGCGGACGGCGTTCGACAGGAACAGATCGCGCGTACCGCTCTGCAGGAAGGTCGGCGGAAACCCGCTGAAATCGCCGAACACTGGCG
Source organism: Sphingomonas zeicaulis (assembly GCF_050433225.1). Classification (NCBI taxonomy): domain Bacteria; kingdom Pseudomonadati; phylum Pseudomonadota; class Alphaproteobacteria; order Sphingomonadales; family Sphingomonadaceae; genus Sphingomonas; species Sphingomonas zeicaulis. The sequence continues at coordinate 1,113,254 of NZ_JBNPXQ010000001.1, forward strand.
AGAGATAGGGATGCCCAAGGTCCGCGCCGCTGGCATAGAGCAGGTTGTTGGCCATCAGTGAGCCGGGCAGCACGACATCGACCGTGCGGTTGACCTGGAAGCTGTCACCGGATTCGGTGAGATCGACTTCCGGAGACAGCAGCACCAGCGCGGCCGGGAAGGGAAGCCCTTCGTCCCGCGCGCGCAGCAGCATCGCGACCGCGAGATTGCCGCCCGAGGAGCGTCCGCCGATGATGATGTTCGCGGGATCAAGGCTGTCGAGAAGGTGGCGATAGGTCGCCAGGCAATCGTCGAGCGCCGCCGGGAAAGGATGTTCGGGCGGCATGCGATAGTCGATGCCATAGCAGGTCACGCGATGCCGGTCGGCCTGCGTCTGCGCCGCTGCACGACAGGCATCGCCGCCGCCGAACACCAGCGCGCCGCCATGCAGATCGATATAGGCGCAGTCGCTGCGTACCGGATCGGTCGGCGTGGCGACATGGACGGTCGCGCCGCCGACCTCGATCGTCGTCACGCGCGACTGCGATTGCGATTGCGACTGCCCGGCCAGCGCCTTCATGCCCGCGGCATATTGCTGATCGACGGCCGCCTTGATCCGCATCCAGCCATCATGATCGTCGACGGCCGGCATCGCGTGGAGCGAATTCAGAGGCACGCCATCGTCGCGCACAAGGCGCTGAAGCGCGTTGCGCGCCTCCGCGCTGATCGAGGTGGGGAAGGGGATGATGCGCGGGTCCAGCCGCACGCCCGGGGTGTCGTCGGTCATGATGGTCTCTCTATGCGATGCGCACGGCCCTATGGCGCGGCGCGATTGCTGGCAATGTTGGCAAGTTGCGTCGAACGGACCGTGCGCGATTGCCATCCCATGCGCGATCCGGCATCGACAGGAGAAGATAATCGCCCACCTTGTGAAGGGCCGAGAGGATGAGCCAGGCGAAATACGGGCCGATCGCGCAGATCGGCATGGTGACGGGCGATCTCGATGCAAGCATCGCCCGCTGGATTGCGACGATGGGCGTCGGCCCATGGACGCTGTTCCGCAATGTCATGTTGAAGGGCCGGTTTCGCGGTCAGGAAGCCGTCGTCAGGATGGATGTCGGCCTCGCCTATCAGGGCGAGACGCAGGTCGAACTGATCCACGTGACCAACGGCGCAGTCTGCCCCTATCTCGCTGCGGACGGCACGCCGCTGGCCGGGCTGCATCATCTCGCGTGGATCACCGACGATCTCGACGCCACGTTGGCCGATGCCGAGGCGGATGGCCTGCGCACCCTGTTCCGGGCGGAGAGCCCCGGCACGCGCGTCGCCTATCTCGAGGCGCCGGGCGAGGCGGGCATCCTGTTCGAGTTCATCGAAAGCGCGCAGACCCGCCAACTCATCGCCGATGGCATCGCCGCCACGCGCGTCTGGGACGGCAGCGACCCGATCCGCGTCATCGATTTCGCCGCGGAGGCGTAGAGCGATTATGTCGACGATCGCGCGCGAGCCGATACCTCCCGCACGTATCGCGATGCCCCGCAATCCGCGTAGCAACCCCTGTGCCGCGGCATAGGCTGAGCAATCCCTCCATCCGATCGATCGCCGATCCGCCGGGGCCTAGCCTTCTTGTCGCCGTGTCCAACGCGGCAACCAGGAGGTAGACTCATGAAGCTGGACATTTTCGCGCAGCCCGACGCAACCGGCGCGGAAGAGCTGGTGCCGTCGCGCTATGCGCTGCGGGTCGGCGAACTCGATGTGCTCGTCGTCAGCGATGGCGTGCTGCCATTGCCCACCGAAACCCTGGCGACCAATGCCGAGCCCGCAGCGCGCGCCGCATGGCTGAAGGGCATGTTCCTGCCGCCCGACGGGTTCGACTGGCCCTTGAACGTGCTCGTGGTGCGCAGCGGCGACCAGACCATTCTCGTCGACGCCGGCCTTGGCGGGCAATTCCCCGGCTTCCCGCGCGCCGGGCAGTTCCCACACCGGCTGGAGGCCGCGGGCATCGATCTCGCCTCGGTAACCGACGTGATCATCACCCATATGCATATGGACCATGTCGGCGGGCTGCTCGTCGATGCGGTGAAGAGCCGGTTGCGGCCGGACCTGCGCGTGCATGTCTGCGCCGCCGAGGTCGATTTCTGGGCGCGGCCCGATTTCTCGCACACCTCGATGCCGGTCCCGGTGCCACCGGTGCTGCGCACCACCGCGCAGCAGTTTCACGAAGCCTATCGGGATCGTATTCAGACGTTCGAACAGGATTTCGAGGTCGCGCCAGGCGTCATCGTCTCGCGCACCGGCGGCCATACGCCGGGGCACAGCGTGGTCCGCCTGACGTCGGGCGGCGAGCGGCTGACCTTTGCCGGCGATGCGATCTTCCCGGTCGGGTTCGACCATCCCGATTGGGCCAACGGGTTCGAGCATGACCCTGAAGAGGCGGCCCGTGTCCGCATCCGCCTGCTGAACGAGGCCGCGGCGACCGGCGAACTGCTGGTCGCCACGCACCTGCCGTTCCCTTCGGTCGGCCGTGTCGCGGTGGATGGAGATGCCTTCCGCTGGGTGGCAGGCTTCTGGGACTTCTGAGGACGAGGTGGCGGGGCGGGGCGCGGATTGATGCACGCCCTGCCTCCTCAGGCGTCCGCTGCCGCGCGCAGCCGGAGCGCGTCGGCGGCGGGCGGGGCGCCGAACAGGCGGGAATAATCGCGGCTGAACTGGGAAGGGCTGCCATAACCCACCTGAAAGCCCGCGGTGGCGGCGTCCATCGCCTCGCTCACCATCAGCCGGCGCGCCTCCTGCATCCGCAACTGGGTGCGAAATTCGATCGGGCTCATCGCAGTGATCGCCCGGAAATGCTGGTGAAAGGAGGATCTGCTCATCCCGGCGACTTCCGCCGCGTCGTCGATGCGGCATGGATCGCGATATTGCGTGCGGATCCAGATGATCGCGCGCGCGATCTGGCTCAGCCGACTGTCTGCCTGCGCCATATGGCGGATGATGCCGCCTTCCGACCCGGTCAGCAGGCGGTAGAGGATCTCGCGGATCGTCAGCGGTGCCAGCGCATCGATGTCGGCAGGCGTATCGAGCAGGCTCACCAGCCTGATGACCGCATCGAGCAGCGCCGGCGTCATTGCGTTGAGCGTCAGCCCGGCGGGCAACGCGGTCTCCTCGTCGTCGGCGGCCGGATGGCGGATCGCGAGGTCGCTCAGCGCGGCGATGTCGAGATCGAGCTGGAGGCTGAGATAGGGCGCCTCGGCGCTCGCCTCGATCACCGATCCCATCACTGGTAGGCCGACCGATGCGATCAGGAAACGCGCCGGATCATAGTCATAGCTGATGTTGCCCAGCCCCGCGCGCTTGCGGCCTTGCGCGATGAAGCACAGGGTCGGTTCGTAGATCACCGGCATCGGCAAGCTCGGGAATGACCATCGTATGAGCGTCACGCCCGGCAGAGCGCAATCGAACATGCCATCTTGCGGGGTATGGCGGGCGATGGCGGCCGCAAATGTCTCCAGTCCGGTCATGGCCATCATCTAGCATCGTCTATGCTGCGGGAAAGTCCGCGAGGCACGGGTTCGGACGATCGTGCAAGGATATCGGACAAGCCGTCTACCGCCGTCGCTGCGGCGCGGGGCACATCAGGCGCATCGGAAAACCAATGCAGGAGCTTGTCCGTGACCCAATCGACCTCTCTCGACCAGTATCGTCTGCTCGGACGATCGGGCCTTCGCGTCTCGCCACTCGCGCTCGGCACCATGACCTTCGGTGAGGACTGGGGCTGGGGTGCCGACCCCGCCGAAGCCCGGCGCATCTTCGATGCCTATGCCGATCGCGGCGGCAATTTCATCGACACCGCCGTCAACTACACCAATGGCGCGTCCGAGCGGATGGTGGGCGAGTTGATCAAGCCGAAGCGTGATCGCTTCGTCGTCTCCACCAAGTTCACGATGGCGCGCGATCTGGAGAACATCAATTCTGGCGGCAACCACCGCTACAACCTGGTGCGGTCCGTCGAAGCCAGCCTTCGCCAGCTCGATACCGACCGGATCGACCTGTTCTACCTCCATGCGTGGGACTTCACGACCAGCTCCGAGGAAGTGATGCGTGCGCTCGACGATCTCGTACGCGACGGCAAGATCCTTTACCTCGGCATCTGCAACACGCCGGCATGGCGGGTTTCGCAGATGCAGGCGATCGCCGACCTCCGCGGCTGGTCGCCCTTCGTGGCGCTCCAGATCGGCTACAGCCTCGTCGAGCGCACGGTGGAGCATGAACTCATGCCGATGGCTGAGGCGATGGGGCTGGGCGTGCTACCTTGGTCGCCGCTGGGCGGCGGTATCCTGACCGGCAAATATAGCCGCGCCGACCTTTCGGACGAGAATGACGCCAATGTCTCGGCCACGCGCAAGGGCGTGATCGCCTCATCCGGCCATCTTAACGAAGACGCGCTCGCCATCGCCGATGTGGTGGGGGAGATCGCCGGGGAGATCGGCGCCTCGCGCTCGCAGGTCGCGCTGGCCTGGACGTTGCAGAACAGCGCGGTGGCGGCACCGGTGATGGGCGCGCGAACACTGGCGCAGGCAGAGGATAATTTCGGCGCGCTCGGGGTGAGCTTCACGCAGGACCAACTCGACCGCCTCGACCGCGCCAGCGCGCCGGCACCGATCTTCCCCGAGAATTTCATCGGTCGGCCGATGGCGCAGCAACTTATCTTCGGCACGTCGAAGCTTGTCGGGCGACGTTGAGATGCTGCCAGCGTGCATCGCGAGGCTAGCTGCGGTGACGCTGGCCACCGCGGCGCCTCCCCACGCCGCGCCCGTCGTCGTACAAGCGGCGACGGCGCGGCCGGCACCATCCGCGCGCAACCGCCAGATCGTCACGGCCGCCTTCGATCGCTGGGCGGCCGGAACCGGCAACATCTTCGAGGAATTGCTCTCCCCGGACGCGGTGTGGACGATCAAGGGTTCGGGGCCGAGCGCGGGCCGCTTCGAAGGCAGGGATGCCTTCGTCGCCCGCGCGGTGCGCCCTTTCGTCAGCCGCTTGTCGGCGCCGGTGCGTCCGGTGACGCGCCATATCTGGGCGGATCGCGACCATGTCATTGCCAATTGGGAGGGCGAAGGCGTCGCGCGCGACGGGGCGCCCTACCGCAACAGCTATGTCTGGATCCTCCGCATGCGCGACGGAAAGGCAGTGGAGGTAACCGCCTATCTCGACCTCGCGCCTTATGATGATGTGCTGCGCCGCATTCCGGCGCCGGATGATCAATAAGATCGCCGCGTCGGCGCGCTGCTCGCCTTATGCCGCGTGTCATCGCATCTTATGCCGCAGCCGGCTCTCAAGCGCGGGATCATGCAGTATCGCGGCGGCATGGGCATGATGATCACTGGAGCGGATGGGCAGTGCCGCGTCGAAAGGATGGCGGCGTGAGCGCCACCGCGCCGCATCTCCGCTACGCGCGGAGCAATATCGCGCGGCTGGCGATCGCACAGGCGCTGGCGGGCGCCAATTCGGTCGTCCTTTTCGCGACGGGCGCCATCCTTGGCCATGAATTGGCGCCGATCCCGGCGCTGGCGACCTTGCCGATCTCCATCTTCGTCGTCGGCATGGCGGCATGCATATTGCCGGCCGGCGCTGTCGCGCGGCGGCATGGGCGGCGGATCGCCTTCCTGCTGGGCAATATCTGCGGTGTGCTGGTCGGGCTGCTGTCGATGCTGGCGGTGATGCAGGCGTCGTTCTGGCTGCTCTGCCTCGGCGCCTTTCTCGGCGGTGCCTATGCGGCGGTCGTCCAGTCCTTCCGTTTCGCGGCAGCCGACTGCGTCGAGCCCGAACGCCGTCCGCGGGCGCTTTCGATCGTGATGGCGGGCGGAGTCGTCGCCGGCGTGCTCGGCCCCCAGCTCGTCACGCTGACGATGGACCTGTGGCCCGCGCACATGTTCGCGGCGACCTTCATCGCCCAGTCGATCGTCGCCTTGCTCTCCGCGGTCGTGCTGGCCGGCGTGCGCCTGCCGCTGCCGACCGCCGAGGAGATTGCCGGCGGCAGGCCATTGTCGGCGATCGTGCGACAGCCGGGCTTTGCCGTCGCGGTGATGTGCGGCGCGATCTCCTACATGGTGATGAACTTCCTTATGACGGCGGCACCGCTGGCGATGCGGCTGTGCGGCCATAACCAGGCGAGCTCGAACCTCGGCCTGCAATGGCACATTATCGCAATGTATGGCCCCAGCTTCTTCACTGGTGGGCTCGTCACTCGCTTCGGCGCGGCACGTGTCGCCATCGTCGGCTTCGCGTTGATCGGCATGGCCGTGTTCGCCGGTCTGCGCGGAATTGCGGTGGCGGATTTCTGGCTCACCCTCATTCTGCTGGGGATCGGCTGGAACTTCAGCTTCGTCGGTGCCTCGACGATGGTGCTCGACTGCCATCGACCGGAGGAAAAGGCGCAGGTGCAGTCGCTCAACGACTTCATCATCTTCGGGCTGATGGCGGTCGGATCCTTCACCTCAGGCGAACTGCTCACGCTCTACGGGTGGGATACGGTGCTGTGGGTGTCGCTCGCACCGCTGGCGATGGTGGTCGCCGCGCTGCTGCTGTTCATCACGCGCAACTTGGCGCCGCTCGCCCGCCCGGCGCGCTGACGCGCCGCGATGCGCGGCCATATCGCCATAACCGCTTGGCATCCGCGCCCGCGCGCCGCTAAGGCCGGCGCATCATGACCGAACTCGCCAAGACCTTCGACCCCGCCGCCATCGAGGCGCGCTGGTATGCGCATTGGGAACAGGAAGGGCGTTTCCGCCCCGAGCGGCCGGAGGCGCAGCCCTTCACGATCGTCAACCCGCCGCCGAACGTGACGGGCAGCCTGCACATCGGCCACGCGCTGGATAACACGCTGCAGGACATTCTCGTCCGCCACGCCCGCCTCCAGGGCAAGGATGCGCTGTGGGTGGTCGGCACCGACCATGCCGGCATCGCGACGCAGATGGTGGTCGAGCGTCAGATGGCCGAACGGCAGCAGAAGCGTACCGATTTCACCCGCGAGGAATTCGTCGCGAAGGTGTGGGAGTGGAAGGAAGAGAGCGGCGGCACGATCACCCGCCAGCTCCGCCGGCTCGGCTGCTCGATGGACTGGGCGAACGAACGCTTCACGATGGACGAGGGCTTCAGCCGCGCCGTTATCAAGGTGTTCGTCGATCTCCACGCGCAGGGCCTGCTCTATCGCGACAAGCGGTTGGTGAACTGGGATCCGGGCCTCAAGACCGCGATCTCCGACCTCGAGGTCGAGACCAAGGAAATCGCCGGCAAGTTCTGGCATTTCCGCTACCCGCTGGAGGATGGCAGCGGCTTCATCTCGGTCGCGACGACGCGGCCGGAAACGATGCTCGCCGATATGGCGGTCGCGGTGAATGCGGAGGATGTGCGATATACTGCACTGGTCGGCAAGAAGGTCCGCCTGCCGATCACCGGCCGGCTGATCCCGATCGTGACCGACGAGCATGCCGATCCCGAACTGGGCTCGGGCGCGGTCAAGATCACGCCTGGGCATGATTTCAACGACTTCGAAGTCGGCCGTCGCGCCGGCATCAAGCCGGCGGACATGCTCAACATGCTCGACGCCGAGGCGCGGGTCATCCAGACCGCGGACGTCCTGATCCCCGAGGATCTGCTCGGGCTCGACCGGTTCGAGGCGCGCAAGCGGGTGATCGCGCTGATCGAGGCCGAAGGGCTGCTGGAGAAGGTGGAGGATCGCACGATCCAGACGCCTTATGGCGACCGCTCCAACGTCGTCATCGAGCCCTGGCTGACCGACCAATGGTATGTCGACGCCAAGACGCTGGCCGGCCCCGCGCTCGATGCGGTCCGCAACGGCGACATCCGCGTCGTGCCCGAGACCTGGAAGAAGACCTGGTACAACTGGCTGGAGAATATCCAGCCCTGGTGCGTCAGCCGTCAGCTCTGGTGGGGCCATCAGATCCCCGCATGGTATGACGAGGATGGCAATTGCTACGTCGCCGAGGATGAAGGCGCAGCGCAGGCGCAGGCCGGCAACAAGAAGCTGTTCCGCGATCCGGACGTGCTCGACACCTGGTTCTCCTCCGCGCTGTGGCCGTTCGGCACGCTCGGCTGGCCGGACCAGACGACCGCGCTCGATCGGCATTATCCCAATGACGTGCTGATCTCCGGCTTCGACATCCTGTTCTTCTGGGATGCCCGCATGGCGATGCAGGGCTTGCACTTCATGAAAGAAGTGCCGTGGAAGACCTTGTATCTGCACGGTCTTGTTCGCGCGGCGGACGGTTCGAAGATGTCCAAGTCGAAGGGCAACACAGTCGATCCGCTGGGGCTGGTCGACCGCTTCGGCGCCGACGCGCTGCGTTTCACGCTTGCCGCGATGGAAAGCCAGGGACGCGACATCAAGCTCGATGAGAAGCGCGTCGAGGGCTATCGCAACTTCGCGACCAAGCTGTGGAACGCCTCGCGCTTCTGCCAGGCCAACGGCATCGGCGCCTCGGCGACGATCGAGCCGCCGGCGGCCGAGCGCGCGGTCAACCGCTGGATCCTCGCGGAGACCGTGGCGACGGTGCAGAAGCTCGATCTGGCACTGACCGACCTGCGCTTCGACGAAAGCGCCAACACCATCTACCAGTTCGTCTGGGCGACGTTCTGCGACTGGTATCTGGAGCTGATCAAGGGCCAGATCGACGACGAGACCAAGGCCGTCGCCGGCTGGGTGCTCGACCAGATCCTGGTGATGCTCCACCCGTTCATGCCGTTCATAACCGAGGAACTATGGCATGCGATGGGCGAGCGACCCTATGACCTGATCCTCGCGAAGTGGCCGATGGCCGATGCGCGCGCGATCGACCCGACCGCGCAGGCCGAGATCGACTGGCTGATCCGGCTGGTGACCGAGGTGCGCGCAGCGCGTTCCGAACTCAACGTGCCCCCCGGCGCGAAGCTCGCGGCCTATGTGCAAGATAGTGCACAGCTGACCAACGAGCGGCTGGAGCGCGCCTTGCCGATGCTCCAGCGCATGGCGCGGCTTGAGTGCGTGTTGGCCGATCCGGCGCCCGCTGGCGGTGCCGCGCAGATCGTCGTCGACGAGGCGACCTATGTGCTACCGCTGGAAGGCGTGATCGACGTGGACGCGGAACGCGCCCGGCTCGCCAAGGCGCTTGCTGCTGCGCAGAAGGAGCGCGATGGGCTCGCCGGCCGGCTCAATAATCCGGCCTTCGCCGAGAAGGCGAAGCCGGAAGCCGTGGCCAAGGCGCGTGAGGATCATGCCGCGAAGACCGCCGAGGCCGAACGTCTCGGTGCCGCGCTGGCGCGCCTCGGCTGATGGAAGGCGGGGGCGAAGCCGGTGCTGCGTCCCCGAAAGCGACGCGTGACCTGACGTCGGGGCCGATCAACAGTACCCTGCTGTTGTTTGCCCTGCCGACGCTTGGTTCGTCGATTCTTCAGTCGCTCAACGGCTCGATCAACGCGATCTGGGTCGGGCAATTCCTCGGCGAGACGGCGCTGGCGGCGACGACCAACGCCAATCTCGTCATGTTCCTGATGTTTTCGGCGGTGTTCGGCTTCGGCATGGCCGCCGCGATCCTAATCGGGCAAGCGGTAGGGCGGCGCGATCTCGACGGCGTGCGCCGCGTGTTCGGTACCACGATGGGGCTGTTCGGCGTAGCCTCGCTGCTCATCGGCTTCATCGGCTGGGTTTCCGCGCCCGCGTTGCTGCGGCTGCTCGCCACGCCAGACGATGTGTTCCCGATGGCGCTCGCCTATCTCCGCGTGATCTTCCTCGGCATGCCGCCGATGCTGGTCAGCGTGTTGCTGACGATGTGCCTGCGCGGCATCGGCGATGCGATCACGCCGCTTTGGGCGATCGCCGCCTCGGTGGTGATCGACGTGGCGCTCAACCCGGTGTTCATCCTTGGCTTGGGGCCTGCGCCGCAACTCGGCATCGCCGGCAGCGCGGTAGCGACGCTGATCGCCAACATGGTCAGCCTGATTGGCGTGGTCTACGTGATCTACGCCCGGGACCGCATGATCCGGCTACGCGGTGCAGAATTGCGCTACCTGTTGCCCGACCGCGGGCTGCTCGGCGCGATCTTCGCGAAGGGCTTCGCGATCGGCGTGCAGATGCTGGTCTTCGCCTCCTCCGGCCTCGCGCTGATCGGACTGGTCAATCGCGAGGGCAGCGCGATGACCGCAGCTTATGGCGCAGCCAGCCAGTTGTGGACCTACATCCAGATGCCGGCGATGTCGGTGGGCGCAGCGGTCAGCGCGATGGCGGCGCAGAATATCGGGGCCGATCGCTGGGATCGCGTGCGGCTGATCGCGCGCGGCGGCATCCTGCTCAACCTTGCGCTGACCGGCGCCTTGATCGCAATCGTCTGGTTCATCGATCGCCACGTGCTGTGGCTGTTTCTCGGTACAGACGGCGCGACGATCGCGCTGGCCAGCCACATCAACCGGATGGTGGTGTGGAGCTTCACATTGATGGGCATATCGATGGTGCTGAGCGCGACCGTGCGCGCCAATGGCGCCGTGATCGCGCCGCTGATCATCTTCGGCATCGCCACCTTGCCGGTCCGCTTCGGCGTCGCCTGGGGGCTGCGGCCGGTGTTCGGCACCGATGGCCTCTGGGTCGGCATGTGGGTCGGCTCGATCGCCGCCGCGGGCGTGATGGCCGCCTATTATCGCTGGGGCGGGTGGCGCGAGACGCGGATGCTGCCGCCGCCGAGCCGCATCGAGGTGGAGGAGGAGGCGATGGCCTGCTCCGAACCGGCGGGCAAGATCGCGCCGGTGGGCTAGGCCTCCGCCGGCGCCACCACCTCTATTACAGCCTTCGCCACCTTCGCCATCACCGGGGTATGCGCCAGCACCTCGCCATCGATCGAAATCGGCAGCGGCGGGTCGGTGGCGACGCGCATCGCGGTGCCGCGGAATTCGCGATAGGTTTTCTTACGCGCGCGCATTTTCACCACGCTCGTGAACCAGCTCCACGCCAATGTGCTGCTCTTGGTGCCAACCACCGCCTGGACGATGATCTCGCCGCTGTCGAGTTCGGCATCCTCCACCAGTTCGGTGCCGCCATGGTAGCGTCCGTTGGCGATGCGCACCTCAAGCGCGTCGATCGTCTCGGCATCGGCGCCTTCGCCGACGGTGAGCTTGAACGGGCGGAAGCGCGTCATCTGGTAGGTCGCCCACATCAGGTAGCCGATGCGGCCGAGCGCGCGCTTCAGCTTGTGCGGCACCGTCTCAGCAATGAGCGGCGACACGCCGATCGCGGCGCAATTGGCGTAATAGTCATCGTCAATCATGCCGAGATCGATGCGCCGGCGCTGGCCGGTTGCGATCACGTCGATCGCGCCGTCGATGTCGAGGGGGATGCCGAGCCCCCGCGCGAAGCTGTTGGCGGTGCCCAGCGGCAGCAGCGCGAACACGCAGTCCTTGCCGACGAAATAGTCGACCGAGCAGGAAAGCGATCCATCGCCACCCCCCACGATCACCATCGGCGCCCCTGAATTCACCGCTTCCTCTATGGTCGATTGCAGTTTCGAGGGCTTGCGGACGGGATAGGCCTTGATCACGTCGATCCCGGACTCCCGCAGCCGGACGACGGCATGGCGGAACATCTCGCGGCCCTTGCGCGACTTGGCGTTGACGACAAGGATCGCGCGCTTGGGCACCGGGCGGGGTTGGTTCATGCCGCCGATAACGCACGAAATGCTTCGTGGTCCCAACGAAATCTCTTGTATATGAACTAGAGCTTCGCGCGTGCCTTGAGCGCGTCCGCCAGCGCGGCGCGCATCGGCTTCGGGCGGAAGTCCTCATCATAGAGGCAGGGGCGCTTGCGCAGCCTGTCGGCGCGCGGGGTGAGGCCCTGGTGCCAGCTATAGGCATCGGCCATACCCCACACGATGACGTCCTTTAGCTGCCTGTAGGACAGGCAGGTGTCTAGGAAGCTGCGCAGGTAGCGCGCGGTTTCGCGGTCGCGGGTTGCGATGTCGGCAGGCAGGCGCTTGTCGCTGACGTCGAGCTCGGTGATCAGCAGATCATAGCCCATCTCGGTCACTCGATCGAGGAAGTCGCGCCATGCGCGCTCGTCATGAAGGCCGAACGCGCTGCTTTTGTCGGGATCATGGTCGCCGATATGCGCCTGGATGCCGAGCGCATCGACCGGCACGTTCCGCTTGCGGAAGCCCTCCAGCAATTCGAGCACCTTCGCGCGGTGCAACTCGCCGCCCGGCTCCCACAGCATATAGTCGTTATAGACTAGCTCCGCATGCGGCGCGGCGTGGCGGGCGGCGTGGAAGGCGATGTCGATCAGCTGCAGCGCGCCGACCGGGCGCGACAGCGCAGTTTCGCGCAGCACCCCGGTCTTGTGGTCGATCGCCTCGTTGACGACGTCATAGCTGATGATGCGCTTGCCATAGCGGGAGCAGACGCGATCGACATGCTCGACCATCAGCCGCTCCGCCTCGCTGGCGGGGCGCTGGCCATAATCATGCGCGTCCCACCATTTCGGCGCATAGTCTGGGTGGTTCCACAGCAAGGTGTGGCCGCGGAAAGCCATGCCATTCTTCTCGGCGAAGGCGATCAACTGGTCGGCGCCCGAGAAGTCCCAGTCCTGTGGCCCGTTGCGGCGGATCACCGACCATTTCATTTCATTCTCGGGCGTCATGATGCCGCATTCGGCGGCCATCACCGCGCGGTAACGGGCATCGACGAAGCCGCGCGGCCCGTTTTTGCTGCCGATGCCCATCGCCGAGCCGAAGCGCATGCCGGCCGCCACCGCGAGCGCATCAAGTGGTATGCCCGGCGTCAGTGCAACCTCTTCCTGTGCGAAGGCGGGCAGGGTGCTGGCGGCAAGCGCCGCGCCGGCGCCGATCATCGCCTCGCGGCGGCCGATCCGCATCATGGCCGCGCCTCCATCACCTCGACGCGGAACCAGTCGGCATCAATCCAGCCGCTCTTGCCCGCCTTCGCGCGGGTAAAGCTGAACAGGGCGGGGCGCGACCCCCGCCACCATGAAAATTTTGCGAGTGGAATCGGATCGCCGAGCGGCACGAAGCGGCGTCCGCCATCGAGGCTGTAGCTGTAGCGGACCTGCTGCTCGATACCGACTTCGGCGCGCAGGTCGATCGTTTTGCCGGGCAGCGGGACGGCGGGGGTCTCGGTACCTTCCGAAGCCAGGGTCACGCGCCGCTTGCCGCCCTCCTGCACCACGCCGATCCAGCTTGGCTTCACCCCGAACAAGGCGACCCCGCCGCGCTGGCCGTCGCGCATCGCCGACACGTCGATCCGTGCGGTGACGCGCATGGTCGGCCCCTGCAGCATCTGCGTCAGCGTGTTCCGCGCGGTCACAAGATGCTCGGCATGGCCGGCCCTGAGCCGCATGTAGCCCGGCCGTTCGGCAAGGCTCCATGCCGCGTTATCGGGATTATGGTTCCACTGCCATTGCAGCCCCAGCGTGCGGCCGGCGAATTCGTCGCCAGCCTGGATGCGGGCGGGAACGGCTGGCGCCGGCATCGGTCCGCCGACAACGGGCATGCCCGCGGTCTCGCCGGCTGCCGCCTCGCCAACGATCGGCCAACCATCGGCGCCCCAGCGCACCGGCTGAAGATGGGCGATGCGGCCGAAGGCGCCGGTCGAATTGAAATGGACGAACCAGCCCTTGCCGTCCGCCGTTTCCACCCAGCCGCCCTGGTGAGGCCCGGCGAGGTCGAGCGACCCGCCGGGCTTGAGCACGACGCGATGCTCATAGGGGCCCTCGATCGAGCGCGCACGCATCACCGCCTGCGGGCCGGTGGAAACGCCGCCGATCGGCGCCCAGATATAATACCAGCCGTCGCGCTTGTAGACCTTGGGGCCTTCGAGCACCGGCAGGTTTGCCTTGTCCTCGACGATGGTCTTGCCCGCATCGAGCACGCGCTTGCCGTCCGGACTCATCCGGTGGAGCACGAGCGGCCCGGCGCCGACACGCGAATGGACCAGCCAGGCGGTGCCATCATCGTCCCAGAAGGGGCAGGGGTCTTCGAGACCGGCCTGAGCGATCACCTGCACGGGCGCGGTCCAAGGGCCGGCGGGGTCGGCCGCGCTCGCCATGAACACGCCTTCGTCGGGCGTCGCCCAATAGACGTAGAAGCGGCCATCATGGTGACGAATCGAGGGCGCCCACACGCCGCTGGCATATTTGGTGCCACCGATCGGCTTGGAGATGCTGTCGTTGAGGGTGTGCGGCCCCGGCATGTCGTAGAGCCGGCCGAAGGGGAGGCGAGGCAGCACATGGCCGATGATCCGCCAATGCACGAGGTCACGCGAGTGGAGCACGGGGATGCCCGGGGAGAGGTGGAAGCTCGACGAGACGAGATAAAAGTCCTCACCCACGCGGATCACGTCCGGGTCCGAATAGTCAGCGAACAGGATCGGGTTTGCGTAGCGCGCGCCATTGCCCTGCGCCGCGAGGGCGACAGGTGCCATGGTAGCGATCACGGCCACTGCCGCGACATGGAAGGTGGTGCGCATCGCTCAGACATCCCCTCATCGGTTGCGCCCGCGAACCGGGTCGGTTTTCCTTCTCAACTTATGGGATGTTATGCTATTAGATGAGAAAGTTGACGTCAAACCAAGAATCGGCCGGACGCGCAGAAGGGGAGCAGGATGATCGGAATCGGTAACGGCGCCAAGACAGCCGGCCACCGTAAAGGTAGCGTTATCATACGGTCCCTCACCGGAATCGGCATGACCGCCGCAGCGCTCCTCCTGCTCGGCGGTGCGAGCGCGCCGATCGATCGCCACGCACTCGTTTCGCGGCACGCTGTCATCCAGACGAAGGTCGATCCGCACGCGCCGGTGATGCTCGGCAACGGATCGCTCGGTTTCACCGCCGATATCACCGGGCTCCAGACCTTTCCCGAGGCCTATGCCAAGCAGTCCCCGCTGCTGACGATGGCGCAATGGGCGTGGCACAGCTTCCCCAACCCCAAAGGCTATACCGCGCGGGATGGCGAGGCTTTGGTCGACGTGCCCGGGCGCGGCAAGCAACCTTATTCCTATATCCGCGACTTCGCCGAGATCGAGCAGCGGCCCGCGCTCGCCTGGCTGCGCGAGAATCCGCATCGCTTCTCGTTGGGACGAGTCGCGCTGGTGCTGACCGACGCCAAGGGGCAGCCGGCGCGGATCGAGGCGCTGAGCGGGACCGAGCAGAAGCTCGACCTGTGGACGGGCACGCTCACCAGCCGTTTCCGGTTCGACGGCCAGATGGTGACCGTCGAAACGCGCGTCGACGCCGATCGCGATCTTGTCCGCGTCCGCGTGACCTCGCCACTGGTGGCGGCGGGGCGGGTCGCAGTCGACGTTCGCTATCCCGGCGTGTCGCGCCAACTCAACCCCGATCCGTCGGACTGGTCGGCAGGCGCAGCAAATGTCTCAACGGTCGTCGCACAGCAGGGCGATGCGGTGCAGATTGATCGGCAGGTTGACGATACGCACTATCGCGCCAGCATCCAGGCGCCGGGCGGGCGGATAGCTGCGGTGGCGGCGCACCGGTTCCGCGCCTCGGCCCACGGGAAGGACCGGCTGGATGTCGTCGCCGGGTTCGAGCGCAAGGCGGCGGCGCTGCCTGCGTCCGACAATGATGCGGCGGCGACGCGGGTTGCGGCGGCGTGGCGCGGTTATTGGTCGAAGGGGGGCGTCGTCGATTTCAGCGGCAGCACCGATCCGCGCGCGGCCGAACTCGAACGCCGCGTGGTGCTTTCGCAATATCTGGCCGCGATCAATGAGGCGGGCGACGTGCTGCCGCAGGAAGAGGGGCTGTTCTCCAACAGCTGGAACGGCAAGTTCCACCTCGAAATGCATGGCTGGCACGCGGCGCATTTTGCGCAATGGGGTCGCGCCGGGCTGCTCGAACGCTCGATGGGCTGGTATGTCGCGCATCTCGATCAGGCGCGCGACCGGGCCAGGCGCCACGGTGTCGAGGGCGCGTGGTGGCCCAAGATGGCGGGACCGGCGGGGGACGAAAGCCCGAGCCCGATCAATCCCTTCATCATGTGGCAGCAGCCGCACCCGATCTATCTCGCCGAGATGCTGTATCGCGCCGAGGGCGGCCGCGCCGCGCTCGATCGCTACGGCGCGCTGGTCGATGCGACAGCGGATCTGCTCGCCTCCTGGCCGCTCAGCGAGAACGGCCGGCTGAAGCTTGGCCCGCCGATCGTGCCGGTGCAGGAGAATCATCCGCCGCTGAGCACGACCAACCCTGCGTTCGAACTCGAATATTTCCGCTGGGGGCTGGCGACCGCGCAGGCGTGGCGTGAGCGACGCGGGCTGCCGCGCAAGCCGGCGTGGGACCGGGTGATCGCCGGGCTGCCCGCGCCCGCGGTGCGCGACGGCCTCTATCTGCCGGTCGAGACCTCGCCCGGCTTCTGGACGGACACGATGTCGGCGGCATGCAGCGGCAATGCGGCAAAACCGCCCTGCCTCAACCGGGACCATCCATCTTTCCTGATGGCCTATGGCCTGATCGGCGGCACCCGTGTTTCACCGCCGACGATGCGCAGCACCTTGGCGGCGGTGCGCAAGCATTGGGACATCCGCCAGACGTGGGGCTGGGATTTCCCGATGATCGCAATGACCGCCGCGCGGCTCGGCGAACGCGACGCGGCGGTAAGTTGGTTGTTTGAAGATACGACCAACAATCGCTGGGGCGTGACAGGGATGACGCCGCGCGTGGAACTGGCGCCGGAGGAGCAGGGTGGCCCCGACGGCGATGGCTATAAGCGGATGGCAGACACTTATTTCCCGTCCAATGGCTCGCTGCTGCTTGCGGTCGGCATGATGGCCGCTGGGTGGGAGGGCGCCGAAGGCCCCGCTCCGGGATTTCCGAAGCAGGGCTGGGTGGTGCGGACGGAAGGGATCAATCCGCTGCCTTGACCCGAATTTTTCCTCCCCGAGCTTTCCTCGGGGGGAATTGATGGCCACAGAACGGGCCTTCAGCTCCGCGTGATCGAAATCCCGCCATCGACTAGCGATGCCGTGCCGGTCACGAATGCCGCATCGTCGGACGCCAGATACAGCACCGAGCGCGCGATCTGCTCCGGTGTGCCGACCCGCTTCAGCGCGTGCATCGCCGTCAGCGCGGCGCGCTTTTCCTCGGTGTCGTTCATGTCGCGATACATGTCGGTGTCGACCGCGCCCGGCAGGATCGCGTTGACGCGGACCTGCTGCGGGCCGAACTCGGCCGCCAGCGCCTGGGTGAGGCCGATCAGGCCGGATTTGCTCGCGGCATAGGCGGCGGCACCCGGGAAGGCGAAGGTGTGGCCGACGAAGGTGGAGGTGAAGATGACCGACCCACCGCCATGCGCCGCCATATGCGCGATCTGGTGCTTGGCGGCGAGGAAGGAGGCGGTGAGGTTGATCGCCACCGTATCGGCGAAGCCCGCCTCGCTGACCGTGGTGGAGGGGCCGCCCTCGCCGAGCGTGCCGGCATTGTTGAAGGCGATGTCGAGGCCGCCGAATCGATCGACCGCGGTACGCACCAGCGTCTCGTGAAACGCTTCCGAGCGCACGTCCCCGGCAACCGCGATCGCCTTGCCACCCGCCGCCTCGATCTCCGCGACGAGCGTGTCGAGTTCGGCGCCGCGCCGTGCCGCGACCACCACCTTCGCACCTTCTGCTGCGAACAGCCGTGCCGTTTCGCGACCGATGCCCGAGCTTGCGCCGGTGATGATCGCCACCTTGTTGTTCAACCGATCCATTTGATGTCTCCTGAACGGCGGGGCGGCCCTTTGCCGTTCCGTCGATGATTGCGAAGATGGCGCGGGTGGATCGTTCGGAGTAGTGAGCTGGTTCAGGAACTGCTTTTCGGAAATCCGAACGATGCTGAGGATCGAGGGACTGGCCGCGTTCGTCGCGGTGGCGGAGGGCGGATCGATCAGCGAGGCGGCGCGGCGGCTGCGCCTCTCCAAGTCGGTGGTCAGCGAAAGGCTGGCCGATCTCGAACGCAGTCTCGGCGGTGCGCTCGTCCATCGCTCGACGCGGCGGCTGACCTTGACCGAGGATGGCGGCGCCTTCCTCAATCGCGCCCGCCACATCCTCCACGAAGTGACCGAGGCCGCCGCCGACATGGCGGAACGGCGCGGCACATTGTCCGGCGCGTTGCGGATCGCCGCGCCCGTGACCTTCGGCCGCATGCACCTGGGACCGGCGCTCTATCCCTTTCTCGCCGAGTATCCGGCGATCGAACTGACGCTCGACCTCGACGATCGCCGCGTCGATGCGACGTCGGGCGGCTATGACGCGATCATCCGCCACGGCCCGATCGCCGATTCGCGCCTCGTCGTGTGGACGCTCGCGCCCAGCCGGCGCTACCTCGTCGCCGCGCCCGACTATCTCGATCGCCACGGCACGCCGAAGACGCTCGAGGATCTCGAAACGCATCGCAGCATGTCCTACGCCTATCGCGGTATCGCAGACTGGCTGTTCGAGACGCCGGCGGGCGGCATCTCCGTCCGCGCCAAAGTGGCGTTGCGCTCCAACAATGGCGACATGCTGCGCGATGCGGCGATTTCGGGGCTGGGCATCGCGCTGCTGCCGGGGTTCATCGTCGGTGAGGCGCTGCGCGACGGCAGCCTCGTGGCGATCGACATCGGCGTCCAGCCTGCGGCCGAGTTCATCTATATGGCGCATCCGGCGGGGCGGACCCCTTCCGCCAAGCTGCGCGCGATCGTCGAGCATCTCCGCGCCCGCTTCGGCAACCCGCCTTATTGGGATCCACCGACATCTTGAGCAGGCCAAGTCTTTCCCGCGACGCAGCGAGGCGATAAGGCGCGGGGCATGTCCGACCCATTCTACATCACCACCGCGATCAGCTACCCCAATGGTCGCCCCCATATCGGCCACGCCTATGAGGCGATCGCCGCCGATGCGATCGCGCGTTCGCGCCGCATCGCCGGCCGCGACGTGTTCTTCATGACCGGCACCGACGAGCATGGCCTGAAGATGGCGCAGACCGCGCGCGACAAGGGTATGGAGGTTGCTGATCTCGCGACCGAAATGTCGGGCTATTTCCGTGAGATGGATAACGCTCTCAACATCTCCTATGATCGTTTCATCCGCACTACCGAGCCCGGGCACCATGCCGCGAGCCAGGCGATCTGGCGCGCGATGGAGGCCAATGGCGACCTCTATCTCGGCCGCTACGAGGGCTGGTATTCGGTGCGCGACGAAGCCTTCTATGACGAGAAGGAACTGGTCGAAGGGGAGGGCGGGGTCCGCCTGAGCCCGCAGGGCACCCCCGTTGAGTGGACGGTCGAGGAGAGCTGGTTCTTCCGCCTTTCCCGCTATCAGGACAAATTGCTGGCGCTGTTCAACGACCAGCCCGACTTCATCCGGCCGGAAAGCCGGCGCAACGAGATGATCGCCTTCGTCTCGGCCGGGCTTTCGGACCTGTCGGTCTCGCGCACCAGTTTCGACTGGGGCGTGAAGGTGCCGGGTTCCGACGGCCATGTGATGTATGTGTGGGTCGACGCGCTGACCAACTATCTGACCGGCGCCGGCTATCCCGACGACCAGGACCGGATGGCGCGCTTCTGGCCCGCCGACGTCCACATCATCGGCAAGGATATCGTCCGCTTCCACACGGTCTACTGGCCGGCCTTCCTGATGTCGGCAAACCTGCCGCTGCCGCGGCAGGTGTTCGGCCATGGCTTCCTGCTCAATCGCGGGCAGAAAGAGTCGAAGTCGGTCGGCAACGTCACCAACCCGCTCGACCTTGCGGCGCGTTTCGGCGTTGATGGCTTGCGCTACTTCCTGCTGCGCGAAGTGACCTTCGGCAGCGACGGCAACTACAGCCCCGAGGCGATCGTCACCCGGGTCAATGCCGATCTCGCCAAGAGCTTCGGCAACCTCGCGCAGCGGGTGCTGTCGTTCATCGCCAAGAATCTCGACGGTCGGCTGCCCGACTTCAACGATCCGCAGCCTGCCGACACCGAATTCTCGATGCTGGTGGCGCAGGCGACGCTGGACGAGATGCCGCGCCATTGGGAGGATCTGGCGATCTCGCAGGCGATCGAGGCGTGGATGCGGGCGGTGTGGGCCGGCAACCAATATGTCGATGCGCAGGCGCCCTGGGCGCTGCGCAAGACCGATCCTGCGCGGATGGAAACGGTGCTGGCGACGCTGGTAATGGCGATCCGCAACCTCGCCATTGCGATCCAGCCGGTCATTCCGGCTTCCGCCGCGAAGCTGCTCGACCAGTTGGGCATCCCGGCCGAGGACCGCACGATCGCCGGTATCGGCGATGCAGGCTGGTATCAGGCGCTGCAGGCATCTGGCTTCAAACTGGCACCGCCGACCCCCATCTTCCCGCAACTGGAACTTCCCGCGGACGCCGCCTGATGCTCATCGATTCCCACTGCCACCTCAACTACAAGGGACTTGCCGAGCACCAGCAGGAGGCGCTCGACCGCGCACGCGGCGCGGGCGTTTCGGCGATGCTCAACATCTCCACGCGTGAGCGCGAGTGGGACGATGTGCTGGGGGTCGCAGAGCGTGAGACGGATGTGTGGGCGTCGGTCGGCATCCACCCGCATGAGGCTGATGCGCATCCCGATGTCGATGCCGCCAAGCTGGTCGCGCGCGCGGCGCACCCGCGGGTGATCGGCATCGGCGAGACCGGGCTCGATTATTATTACGACCATAGCGACCGGGATCGGCAGAAGACGAGCTTCCGGTCGCACATCGCCGCCGCGCGCGAGACGGGGCTGCCGCTGATCGTCCACACCCGCGATGCCGAGGACGATACAGCGGCGATCCTTGCGGAAGAGATGGGGAAGGGGGCCTTCCCCGCGCTCATCCACTGCTTCACCGCGAGCGGAGGCTTCGCGGACAAGATGCTCGACCTCGGGCTGCTCATCTCGATCTCGGGGATCGTGACCTTCAAAAATGCAGCCGAACTGCAGGAAACCGCAGCGCGCCTGCCCGCGGACCGGCTGCTTGTCGAGACCGATGCGCCTTTCCTTTCGCCTGTGCCGCATCGCGGCAAGCCGGGCGAGCCCGCCTTCGTGGCTGATACCGCGCGCTTCCTCGCCAAGCTGCGTGGTGAGAGCATCGAGGATCTGGCGGCGGCGACGACCGCCAATTTCTACCGGCTGTTCACGAAGGCGCGCGCTTGAGCCTGAGGGCGGTGATCCTCGGCAGCGGCACCTCCTCGGGGGTGCCGCGCATCGGCAATGACTGGGGCGATTGCGACCCCACCGAGCCGCGCAACCGCCGCCGCCGCGCCTCGATCCTGATCGAAAGCGCGACGACCCGGATCCTCGTCGACACATCGCCCGACATGCGCGAGCAATTGCTGTCGGCCGATGTCTCGGATGTCGACGCGGTGCTGTGGACGCACGACCATGCCGATCATTGCCACGGCATCGACGATCTGCGGCAGCTTTTCCACGCCCGTGGCGCGCCGGTGACGGCCTATGCCCGGGCCGCGACGCTCGAGACCCTGCGCCAGCGCTTCGGCTATGCGTTCGACGGCAAGGAAGGCTATCCGCCGACCGTCAGCGGCCATGACCTGCCCGATGCGCTACGGATCGGCGACATCGACATCGCGGTGGTCGATCAGCCGCACGGGTCGATCACGTCAGCGGGGTTTCGGTTCGAGGCAGGTGGGGTGGCGATAGGCTATTCGACCGATTTTCATATCGTGACATCGGCTATGAGCAGCCTGTTCCAAGCTATTGATATATGGATCATTGATGCGTTGCGCCATCGCCCGCACCCGACGCATCCGCATGTGGGCTTGACGCTCGATGCGATCGCCGCAGCCGGCGCGCGCCGTGCGGTGTTGACGCACATGGACTGGTCGATGGATTATCGCACATTGTGCGCCACGCTGCCGCCGGGCGTAGAACCGGGCTATGACGGGATGGTTGTCGAAGTCGGATGAGCGAAGGTCAGACCGCCAATTTCATCTATATGCTGCTGTTGCTGGTGCTCGTCGGCAGCAGCCTGATCGCGCGGCGCTTGCCGCTGGGGCAGACGCTGAAGATGGCGATCGCCTGGGTGGCGATCTTCGCGGTGGGGTTTTTCATCGTCCATCTGGTGCGCGGGTAAGGAAGCGGCTTCCTCCCCCGTTCGCCCTGAGCGAACGGAGGGGGACGCACTGCGAATTCGCCCGCCTCAATCCACCAACGCGCAATATCTGAAGTCGTGCTTGATGAAATTCTGGCCCAGGCTGTAACGTACCCGCCGCACGCCCGGGATCTTGTCGATCGTCTGGTGCAGGAATTCGGTTAGTTGGTTGCCATCCTCCACCAAGGTCATCGCCAGCACATCGGCGCGGCCGAGCATGGTAGACACGAAGCCAATCTCGGGCAGCGAGGCGAGGTGCTCGGCGAGCGCGTGGATGTCACCCGCGGTGTTCGCCTCGATCCAGAGATAGGCGAGGAACGGGTTCTTCAGGCGGTTGGCGTTCGTCACCGCAGCGACACGGATCACCTTGTTGTCGAGCAGCCGCTTCAGGCGCGATCGGATCGTGCCTTCGGTCAGCCCGAATTCGCGGCCGATCTCGCGGTTGCTGACGCGGGCGTCGTGGCTCAGCCGGTCGATGATCTTATGGTCGAGTTCGTCGAGCGGGATGCGGGTCATAGCGGCGCCCATTCGGGGTTGTACTTCAGGATCTTCATCGAGAGGCCCGGGAACAGCCGCTCCACGCCCTCGACATTGGCAATCGAGTCGGTCAGCAGCCGGTCAAGCTCCTCGATGTCGGCGGCGACGACCTGGATTTCCAGATCATACATGCCGATCGTGACGTTGACGGTGATGACATTCTCGAGCGCGGCGAGTTCCGCGCCCACTTCGGCGGCGGAGCGGCCTTTCACCTGCACGCCCACCGCCGCGATGGCGTTGAAGCCCATCGCAGTGAGGTCACGCATCGCGACCACGCGCACCGTGTTGTTGGCTTCCAGCTTGCGCAGCCGGGTGCGCACCGTCGCTTCATTGACATCGATCAGCCGCGCCAAGTCGCGATTGGCGATGCGGCCGGACTGGCGCAGCGCGGCGATGATCTTCTCGTCGATCGGTTCGAGATCGGCGGGCGGTGCGGAGACGCGCTGCGGGGCGGCCGCCGGTTCCACTGTCTTCTTTGTCCGTCGTGTCGCCACGTCTTTTTCCGTTCCTGTCTCTGTGCTTCCCCACAGCGCCGCCTGATCGCGGTCGACCTCCTTAGCGAACAATCGCGGGGTGGGGAATGCGGGGCTCGCCCAGCATCGCGCGGAAGGAGGGCGGCTGCTTGTCGCCGGCGTCGACTATGCCGTAACGCTCGCCCATCTCGGCGCCGATCAATGTCTGCCCGGTCAGCGCCATCCGGTTTGGATCGGCGTGGATCGCAGCGACCACCCGGCCGGTAAACTCCGGCGTTTCGGCATTGGCCATGATCGCCTCATACTGGTCCGGCCGCTCGGCGATCGCCTTGTCGGTGCGCTCGGTCTTGAGCGGCCCCATCCAGATCGAGACCGCAGCGACATCCACCTCCTTCAGGTCTACGCCCATGTCTGCAGCGAACTTGTCGACGCCGGCCTTCTGCGCGCCATAGGCGGGGCCGTGCATGTAGCAGGCCGAGCCGAAGGAGGAGGTGAAGACGATCAGCCCGCCGCCGGTGCGGATCAATAGCGGCGCGGCATGGAAGCTGGCGACATAGCCGGAGCGCAGCCCGACATCGAGGATGTTGACCAGGCTCAGCGGGCGCTCCCAGAACCCGCCGGGCTGGATCAGGGCATCGTCGATGATCGCGGCATTGTTGACGAGGATGTCGAGCCGACCCTCATCGCGCTCGATCTGGCCGAACAGCGCCTGGACCGCATTGTCGTCGCGATGATCGACCGCGACGGGGATGCCGCGCCCGCCCGCCTCGTCGATCGCGCGCGCGGTGCCGCCGATCGTGCCGGGCAGCGCCGCCGATCCCTCAACGGTGGTGCGGCCGGTGACATAAACCGCATAGCCCGCCGCCCCCAACGCCCGCGCGATGCCCGCGCCCGCGCCGCGGCTGGCGCCGGTGACGACGGCGACCTTGCGATTGTCCTTGCTCATGCCGAATGCTCCTTGAGGATGTCGAGGAAAGGGGGGCGCTCACCGCCGCCATGGACTTCGAGCGCGGCGCCGGTGACATAGGATGCGGCCGGAGAGGCGAGGAACAGGGCCGCTTCGGCGATCTCCCCGGCGCGGCCCAGCCGCCGCGCGCCGATATTGCTGGCGATCGCAGCCTGCGCGGCGGCATCGCCATAGGTGGCTTCGGTCGCCTCGGTTTCGATATAGCCGACGATGATCGCGTTGATCCGGATCGCTGGCCCCCATTCGTGTGCCAGACTGCGGCCCAGCGCGATCAGTCCGGCCTTGGCCGCCGAATAGGCCGCGGTGCCGGGGGAGGGGCGCTCCGCCGAGACGCTGGCGATGTTGACGATCGACCCGCCCCTCGCCTGCATGTGCGAATGCGCCGCCTGCGCCAGATAGATCGGCGCCATCAGGTTGAGCGCCACCACCCGTTCAGCGAGACGCGGCGAACTGGTGGCGAGCGGCGCTTCGGGCGAGCCGCCGGCATTGTTGACGAGGATATCGAGCCGGCCATGCTTGGCCGCGACGGCATCGACCATCACGCGTACCGCATCGGGATCGCGCACGTCGCACGCGACCACCTCCAGCCCGTCGATCGCCTGCGCGCTACGCCCGCAGACCGTGACGGTCGCACCCGCCGCCGCAAGCCGCCGCGCGATGGCGAGGCCGATGCCGCGCGTGCCGCCGGTGACGATCGCCACCTTGCCTTCCAGAGTGCTCGAATCCCCCATTCGCATCCTTTCGTCAGATATTGGCGCGCGCCGCATGGCGGGCGGCGCGCCGGCCGGAGAAGAAACAGTCGGCGAAGGACAGACCGCTGACATAGGTCTGCGAAGCGAGGCCGACCGCGCTGCGCCCCGCCGCATAAAGGCCGGGGATCGGCGCGCCGGTGCGATCGAGCACCTGGCCGCTTTCCTCCGACACGCGCAGGCCGCCGAAGCTGATCACCGGCAGCGGCAGGAAGCGGCTCTCGATCGAGATATCCATCGCGTAGAAGGGCGCTTGCGCGATCGGCTGCATATCCGCCGGTTCCTTGCCGAATGGGTCCGCCGCGGCGCCGGAAGCGGCGGCATTATAGGCATCGACGGTGCGTGCGAGCCCGGCGGGGTCAACGCCGATCTTGGCGGCAAGCGCATCCAGGCTGGGCGCCTTCTTCGCGTTGAAGGCGAGGTTGAGCAATGTCACGTCGCGCTGGAAGGGCACGAGGTTGGGATCGCGCGCCTGCGCGAACGCCGCCTTGCGCAGCGCCTTGTCATAGATCAGCCAGGCGATGCCGCCCTGATGATCACCGATATGCTCGCCGAGCGTCGCGCCATAGACGGTCTCGTCGACGAAGCGCTCGCCGGCGCGGTTGACGACGATCGCATCCGACCACGCCTTGGGCGGGTTGATGAAGCGCCAGGCGCTGATCTTGTCCATCAGCGCGGTGGCGCCGCCCGCGCTCATGCCGAGCAAGATGCCGGAGCCCTGATCGCCCAAGGTGCCGTTGGGCATGCCCTTCGCGTAGGTGGGGGCGTAGCGCTGGACCATGCGCGGGTTCATGATGAAGCCGCCGGCGCTCAGCAGCACGCCTTCACGCGCGCGGATCAGCCGTTCGGTGCGCCCGTGCGCCTCGATTGCGGCGGCCTTGCGGAGATAATGGTTGCCGAGGCCGATCGTCACCGAGGCCAGCGGGATGCTTGGCGGGAGTGCCGCGAGCAATGTGTTGGCGCGCGCGATGTAGCGGGTGAAGCGCTGGGCGTCGGTCGAGCCTTCGGGGATCTGCAGTATGCGCACACCGACCACACGGCCGCTGCGGTCCTGAACCAGTTGCCGCGCCTCGGCGAAGCGGTGGAACCGCAGGCCGAGGCCGAGCGCGGATTGGGTCAGCGGTTCGGTGATGAACTTGCCCAGCCCCCAGGCCTTTTTGCCATCCTTGCCGAAGGCGCGATGGCCGCGCGCCGCCGGCTTGGCGCGCGCGCGATAGCTGGCGACCAGCGAATTGTCCGGATGGTAGAGGAAGCGATCGAGCGGCGGATAGGACGCCTTCTTGCGCCAGACGCCGCCCGCCAGCTTGCCGCCATGCTTCAGGATCCAGTCGATCGTGCCCGGGCTTTCCTCGACGAAGCGGCGCAAGGTGGCGTCCGACACCACGTCGCCGGCCTCGATCCGCAGATAATCGAGCATCGCCTGCGGATCATCCTCCTCGCCCTCCTGCCGCTGGATCGCGGTGCCGCCACCGGCGTAGAAGACGCCGCCATTGGCCGCGGTCGATCCGCCGCAGGCATAGCGATCGACCGCGGTGACCGCGAGGCCGCGCTCCAGACCCTCCAATGCGGCGGCGACACCCGCGCCCCCGAGGCCGACGACAACGAGATCGGCGATCTCCGTCCAGGCGACGTCGCCGGCATCCTCGACGATGAGCGGCGCGTCGACCGAAACGCCGACCTCGCTGGCGGGGGAGAAGGGCGCGTTCATCAGAAGCGGTACGAGACCTGGCCGAGCACCTCGCGGGGGCGGCCCTGGCGTGCGGCGATGGCGGCGGTGTAGTTGGCGGTGCCGACGATATAGTCGCGGTCGAACAGGTTGGTCGCGATCAGTTGCGCCTTGATGCGGTCATCATCGCTGGTCCAGCCGATCCGCGCGTTGACGATGCCATAGCCGTCCTGCTTTTCGGCATAGTCGGTCACCGCGCCGAGGCCGTTGTTGGCGGCGGTGAAATAGATCCGGCTCTGCACATGCGCATCCGCGCCGAGCACGATCTTGCCGGCATCCGCCAGCTCGACCGTATAGGCCGCGCCGAAGGTGGCGGACCAGCGCGGTGCGTTGTTGAGGCGATTGCCCGAGGCGTCGAAATTGCCGAAGGTCGTGACGAACGCATCCGGATAGTCGCGATATTTGGCATCGAGCCACGCGACATTGGCGGTCAGTTCGAGCGGACGGACTGGGCGGGCGACGATTTCCGCCTCGATGCCCTTCACCCGCGCGGTGGCGGCGTTCTGCGTGCGTGCGCCGAGCGAGGCGCCGATCTGGACGTAGCTCTGCACCTGCAAGTCGGTATAGTCATAATAGAAGCCGGTCAGGTTGAAGCGCAGCCGCCGGTCGAGCCAGTCGCTCTTGAGGCCCAGTTCGTAGGACCAGAGCTTTTCGGGGCCATAGCCGGCGGCGGCATCGACCGCATTGTTGGCGCCATAATCATAGCCGCCGCTCTTGAAGCCGCGTGTGGCCGACGCATAGATCAGCACGCGTTCGCTGGGCGTGAAGTTGATCCCGAATTTCGGCGTCAACGCATCGTCGTGGCGTTTGGTGTCGATCGAGAAGGGCTCGGGCAGGCCGGGAATGCCGCTCAGCACGAAACCCTGTTCGGCGACCGAAGGGTCGGTATCGGTCGACGCGGTGAAATAATCGTCGATCGCGTAACGCTTGCGCTCACGGGTGTAGCGCAGGCCGGCGATGAGCGAGAATTGATCCGACAGGCGATACTCGCCCTGCCCGAAGAAGGCGATCGAGCGTGCCTGCAGCAGCGGCCGCTGGATGTGCGAGGCGCCGAACGGGAAGAGCGTGAGGGTCAGCGGCTCGCGGTTGCGCTCGTCGAAATAATAGGCGCCGAGCACCCAGCTCAGCCGTTCGCTGTCGCCCAGCAGGCTGAGTTCCTGGCTGAACTGGTGCTGGCGGATCGGGCGGAGCTGGTTGAGCAGCACGTCCGCCGAACTTGCATCGGCATCGGCGATGATCCTGCCGCGAAACACGCGGTAGCCGGTCAGCGAGCGCAGCTTGAGACCGTCGGCCAGCGGCAGGATGAGATCGCTGGAAACGCCATAATTCTTCAAAACGGTAAAATTGTCGCGGTTCATCGAGACTTTGTCGGAATCGTCGAGGACCGCATCGTCGGTGGGATTGCCGGTGGGGCGGATCAGCTTGGGATAGGCGCCGAACGCGCCCGACTGGCGCGACCAGTCCGCGCGCAGCGTCCACTCACCGGACGCGCCGATGGGGATGAGGACCTGGCCCCGGACGCCGCGCGATTTCAGATCCTCGGCATCATTGCCGGTCGACACATTCTCGCGGAACGCATCATGGCCGGAAATGTCGGCGGCGAGGCTGGCGCGGATGCCGCCGGCGATCGGACCGGAGATATAGGCCTGCGCGGCATAGCGATCGAAGCTGCCATAGGCGGCCTGCACCTGGCCCTCGAGTTCGGCCGAGGGCTTGCGCGAGACGATGTTGATCGTGCCGCCAACCGAATTGCGGCCATAGAGCGTGCCCTGCGGCCCGCGCAGCACCTCCACCCGCTCGACATCGAGGAAGTCCTGCAAATAGCTGAGCGGGCGGGCGAGGTAGATGCCGTCGGTGTGGATCGTCGTGCTCGGATCGGAGCCGATGAAGACGATGTTCGAACCGATGCCGCGGATGAAAAGCTGGGTATAGCCGGACAGGTCCGACACCTGCAGCGAGGGCACATAGGTCTTGAGATCCTGCACGTCGCGCACGCCGCGATCGTCGAGCTGGTCCGCGCTGAGCGCGGTCACCGCGATCGGGGTCGATTGCAGCTCGGTCTCGCCCATGCGTGTCGCAGTGACGACGATATCGGGCAGGCCATCGGGATCCCCCATCACCTGCGCGGTCGCGGGGCTGGTCAGCATCACGCCAAGGGCGACTCCCGCCATCGACGCTGGCCGGATGATGCGTTGCATTTCGTCCTCTCCCTTACTCAAGATGCCGATCTCGTGCCAGCACTGTGCGAGGATGCGTATCACGCGCTCTATGACTATGCTAGATCGACTCTCGCGATAATGAGTCGATGCAGTTGACGGTTTGCGTAAAAATCACTAGCCATCATTACGAATGCTGGTGAAAGATAAGGTGTGAGGCGTGCAGGAGGGAGCTATGGCGACGGCGCTCAGGATGGATGCGACGGATATCCCCAGTCCGGAAGAGCTGGTCGAGCGGGCGCGGGCGATGATTCCGGCGTTGCAGGCGCGGGCGCGCAGGGCGACGGCCGATCGAAAGGTGCCCGACGAATCGATCGTCGAGATGCAGGCGGCGGGCTTTTTCCGCGTGCTCCAGCCCAAACGCTGGGGCGGCTATGAGATGCATCCCAATGTCTTCTTCGACATCCTCAAGCTGATTGCCGAGGGCTGCATGTCGACGGGCTGGGTCTATGGCGTCGTCGGCTGCCATCCCTACGAACTCGCGCTGTTCTCCGATCGCGCGCAGACCGAGGTGTGGGGCGAGGACAATAGTGTGCTCGTCTCCTCCTCCTATCAGCCGGTTGGCAAGGTGGAGCATGCCGAGGGCGGTTTCTATCTCTCCGGGCGCTGGGGCTTTTCCTCGGGGTCGCAGCATTGCCAATGGGTGCTGCTCGGCGCGCTGGTGCCGCCCAAGGCGGAAGGGGAGGCGCCCGACATGCGCACCTTCCTGGTGCCCCGCGCCGATTATAGCATCGACGAGAAATGGGACACGTTCGGCTTGCAGGGCACGGGCAGCCATGACGTGGTGGTCGAGCGCGCGTTCGTGCCTGACTATCGCACCCACCGCGCAGCGGACGGCTTCCTGTGCACCAATCCGGGGCAGCAGGAGAACAAGGCGCCGCTGTTCAGCCTGCCCTGGGCGCAGATCTTCGTGCGCTCCGTTTCCTCCGCGGCGCTGGGCGGCACGCGCGCGGCGATCAACGCGGCAATGCGGATCGCGAAGGATCGCGTCTCGACCAATACCGGCAAGGCCTCCAAGACCGATCCGGTGCTGATGGCGGCGATCGCGCGGGCCTATGCGCAGCTCGTTGAGATGGAAGCGGCGCTGACGGCGAGCTTCGACGCGGCACTGGCGAAGGCCGAGCGCGGCGAGCCGATGACGATGCAGGAACGCGCGCTCAACCGCTATCAGTCCTCCACCGTCGCGCGGCGCTGCGCCGATCTGGTCGACGATCTCATGCCGCTGCTGGGCGGCCGGGCGATCTACATGTCGAGCCCGATCGTGCAGCCCTGGCTCGACATCAATGCGGCGCGCGCGCACGTCGCCAATGATCCCAACAATATGGCGCCGGATCTGGTGAACACGCTGAACGGCGAACCGCCGTCCTTCCTGTTCCTCTGAGCGGACGACCATAAACCAGGAGAGGGAGCGGCAATGACCGCGACATATACGCGAACCGCCTATCAGGTGGCGGGGGGATATGAGATCAGCATGGCGGAAGCCGGCAGCGGCCCCGCCGTGGCATTCCTGCACGGTAGCGGACCGGGGGCGTCGGGCGCATCCAACTTCCGGCTCAATGCCGATGAATTCGTCGCGGCGGGCTATCGCGTGCTGCTGCCCGACATGATCGGCTATGGCGCATCGTCGAAGCCCGAGGGCATCGACTATACGCTGCAACTCTTCACCGACACAGTGTTTGACGCGCTCGCTCAGGCCGGCGTGACGTCGGCAATCCTCGTCGGCAATTCGCTGGGCGGCGGCGTCGCGATGCAGATCGCGTTCGACCATCCGGGCTTTGTCGTGAAGCTGGTGATGATGGCGCCGGGCTGCATCGAGGAACTGCCGGTCTATTTCGCAATGCCCGGTATCGCCAAGATGAAGTCGAGTTTCGGCAGCCCGGAATTCTCGCTGGAGGACCAGCGCGCGCTGATCACGAACCTCGTCTACGATCCGTCGACCGTGACCGACGAACTGGTGGCGGAGCGTTATGCGGTGGCGCGGACCCAGTCCAAGGATGTGCTGGCGCGGATGCGCACGCCCAACCTCGCGCCGCGGCTGGGCGAACTGACCATGCCGATCTTCGGCTTTTGGGGGCTGCAGGACGATTTCTGCCCCGCCTCGGGCGCGCAGCGCTTCCTCGAAGCCTGCCCGGACGTGCGCTTTATGACCTTCAACGGCGTCGGCCACTGGGTGCAGGTGGAGCGCGCCGCCGAGTTCAACCGCTACGCTCTGGCCTTCCTCAATGGCTGACCGGGGCGCCTGGGCGGAGACGCTCTACCGCGCGCTGCGCGACCGGCAGACCGTGCCGCCGCTGAGCGGGCAGGACGCGGCGCTGACGATCGACGATGCCTATGCGATCTCGCTCGCCGTCCTCGATCGGCGTACGGCGGATGGCGAGCGCGTTGTCGGCAAGAAGATCGGCGTCACCTCGAAGGCGGTGCAGGACATGCTGGGCGTACATCAGCCCGATTTCGGGTTCCTGACCGACCGGATGCTGATCGACGGCGAGACCATCGATATCGATGCGCACGGCCTGATCCAGCCGCGCGCCGAGGCCGAGATCGCGTTCATCCTGAAGAATCCGCTGAAGGGCCCCGGCGTCACCGCCGAACAGGTGATCACGGCGACGGAGAGCATCGCGCCCTGCTTCGAGATCGTCGACAGCCGCATCGCCGACTGGAAGATCGGCATCGTCGATACGGTGGCAGACAATGCCTCCTGCGGCGTGTTCGTGCTCGGCGAGGCGCGCGCGTCCGCCGCGACGCATGACCTGCCGGCGCTGCGCGTGACGGTGACCAAGAATGGCGAGCCGCTGTCCGAAGGCTATGGCTCGGCGGTGCAGGGATCGCCGGCTGAGGCGGTCGCGTGGCTCGCCAATACGCTCGGCGCCTATGGCGTCACGCTCGATGCCGGGGACGTGATCCTTTCCGGCAGCCTCGTGCCGCTGGCGCCGGCCAAGGCGGGTGACGTCTTCGAAATGGAATTGCATGGCGTGGGGCGCGCGGCCGCCCGCTTCGTCTGAGGAGAATGCTGTGGCACGGGTGAAGGCGGCGATCATCGGATCGGGCAACATCGGCACCGACCTGATGATCAAGATGCTCAAATATCCGCAGAATATGGAGCTGGCGGCGGTGGTCGGCATCGATCCCGCGTCGGAAGGGCTGGCAATGGCGCGCGAGCGCGGGGTGGCGACGACGCATGAGGGCATCGACGGACTGAAGGCGTTGCCGGGCTATGACGAGATCGGCATCGTCTTCGACGCCACCTCCGCCTATGCGCACAAGGCGCACGATGCGGTGCTGCGAGGCGACGGAAAGCAGGTGGTGGACCTGACGCCAGCGGCGATCGGGCCGTTCACCGTGCCGCCGGTCAATATGGAGGCGCATCTCGACCAGTCCAATGTGAACATGGTGACATGTGGGGGGCAGGCGACGATCCCGATGGTGGCCGCGGTCAGCCGGGTGGCGACCGTCCATTATGCGGAGATCGTCGCCTCGGTCTCGTCGCGCTCGGCCGGGCCCGGCACGCGCGCCAATATCGACGAGTTCACCCGCACCACCGCGCGCGCGATCGAGGAGGTCGGCGGGGCGGCGCAGGGCAAGGCGATCATCATCCTCAACCCGGCCGAACCGCCGATGATCATGCGCGACACCGTGTTCACCCTGTCGGAAGGCGCGGACGAGGAGACGATCCGCGCGTCTGTGAAGGCGATGGTCGAGGCGGTGCAGGCCTATGTGCCGGGCTATCGGCTGAAGCAGGAGGTGCAATTCGAGCGCTTCGGTGACAATAACCGGCTGAAGATCCCCGGCCGTGGGGAGTTCACCGGGCTGAAGACCTCGATCTTCCTCGAGGTCGAAGGGGCGGGCGACTATCTCCCCAGCTACTCGGGCAATCTCGACATCATGACCGCCGCCGCCAAGGCGACCGGCGAACTGCTCGCGCAGAAGATCCTCGAAAAGCGGAAGGTGGCGGCATGAGCCGGTTCGACGTCGAGACCGACAAGCTCTACATCCAGGATGTGACCTTGCGTGACGGCATGCACGCGATCCGCCACATGTATGGCATCGATCATGTCCGCAGCATCGCCAAGGCGCTCGACGAGGCCGGCGTCGATGCGATCGAGGTGGCGCATGGCGATGGCCTCAACGGCGCAAGCTTCAACTATGGCTTCGGCGCGCATACCGACTGGGAATGGCTGGAAGCGGTGGCCGAGGTGCTCGAACGCTCGGTGCTGACGACATTGATCCTGCCCGGCGTCGGCACGGTCGACGAACTGCGCCGTGCCTATGATCTGGGCGTGCGATCGGTGCGCGTCGCGACGCATTGCACCGAGGCGGATGTCTCGAAACAGCATATCGGCATCGCCCGCGACCTCGGCATGGACGTCGCCGGCTTTCTGATGATGAGCCACATGATCGAGCCCGAGGCGCTGGCGCAGCAGGCGGTGCTGATGGAATCCTATGGTGCGCACTGCGTCTATGTGACCGACAGCGGCGGCGCACTCGACATGGATGGCGTGCGCGATCGCTTCCGCGCCTATGATCGCGTGCTCAAGCCCGAAACGCAGCGCGGCATGCATGCGCATCACAATCTGTCGCTGGGCGTCGCCAATTCGATCGTCGCGGCGCAGGAAGGCGCGGTGCGCATCGACGCGAGCCTCGCCGGCATGGGCGCCGGCGCTGGCAACGCGCCGCTAGAGGTGTTCGCTGCCGCCGCTGACCGCAAGGGCTGGAACCACGGGACCGATGTGATGAAGCTGATGGATGCGGCGGAGGATCTCGTCCGTCCCCTGCAGGATCGGCCGGTACGGGTGGACCGCGAGACATTGGCACTCGGCTATGCCGGGGTCTATTCGAGCTTCCTGCGCCACGCCGAGAAGGCGGCGGCGGATCATGGCCTCGATACCCGCACGATCCTCGTTGAACTCGGTCGCCGCCGCATGGTTGGTGGACAGGAGGACATGATCGTCGACGTCGCGCTCGACATGGTCAAGGCGCGCGAGGCGGCGGCGTGAGCGAGGGATCGCTGCACCGGCCGCTGCCGGTGGACGCGGTGCCGGGCTGGGATATCGAGACCGACGTTGCCGTCATCGGCTTCGGCGCGTCGGGCGCCTGCGCTGCGCTGGAAGCGGCGCGGGGTGGGGCCCGCGTCACCTTGTTCGAGATGGCCTCTGGCAGCGGCGGCGCCTCGGCGCTGTCGGGCGGCGAGATCTATATCGGCGGCGGGACGGACGTGCAGCGTGCCGCGGGCTTCGAGGATGGCGTTGAGGCGCTTGCAGCCTATCTGAAGATGGCTGGCGGGCCGGATGCCGATGTCGCCAAATGCGATCTCTATGCCGCCGAGAGCCTCGACCATTTTGCCTGGCTGAAGGCGCAGGGCGTACCCTATAAGGGCACCTTCGTGCCGGGCAAGATCATCGAGCCGGCAACCGACGACACGTTGATCTGGTCGGGCAGCGAGGAGGCCTGGCCCTATAGCGAGGCGGCGACGCCGGCGCCGCGCGGCCATGTCATCCAGTGGGACGGCTGGGGCGGCGGCCGCAAGCTGGTCGACATCCTCGAACGCAATGCCCGCGCGGCCGGGGTCGAGGTGCGTACGGATGCGCGGGTCTTGTCGCTGATCGCCGATGGCCAGCAGGTCATGGGGCTGGTCGCTCGCATCGACAACCGTCCGGTCTATGTCCGAGCCGGCGCGGTGGTGATCTGCACCGGCGGCTTTTGCATGAACAACGACATGCTGCGCCGCTATGCGCCCGGAGCGCTCAAGCTGACCGATCCGATCGGCGAGAATGACAACGGCTCGGGCATATTGATGGGGATGAGCGCCGGCGGCGACGCGATTCACATGGACGAGTTCTTCACCACCTGCCCGTGGATCATGCCTGAAAGTCTGGTGAAGGGCATCTTCGTCAACAGCCGCGGCCAGCGCTTCATCAACGAGGATTGCTATCATGGCCGGGTGAGCCGGATGATGGTCGACCAGCCCGGCGATCGCGTCTGGCTGCTCGTCGACAATGCGATCTTTGCGCGCCCGATCGAACTTGCGCGGATCGACATCGCCGCGGTCGGCGAGACCTGGGAAGAGGTAGAGCGCGAACTGGGACTTCCCGAAGACACGCTCGCCGCCACCGTCCGCACCTTCAACCGCTATGCGGCGGAGGGGCATGATCCGGTCTGCCACAAGGCGGCGAAATGGCTGAAGGTGCTGGACGAGCCGCCTTACGCCGCGCTCGAACTCAGCTTTCCCGGCAGCTATTTCTCCTTCTTCACGCTCGGCGGGCTGTCGACATTGCCGAGCGGCGAAGTGCTCGACCGGGGCGGTGCGCCGGTCCCCGGCCTGTTCGCCGCCGGCCGCGCGACATCAGGCCTGCCGCGCTCCGGGCATGGTTATAGTTCGGGGATGAGTCTCGCGGATTGCACCTTCTTCGGCCGCAAGGCGGGGCAAGCGGCGGCGGTGGCTGCGTTGGCGGCGGCGCGCGAGGAGGTCGTGGCGGCCTGATCGCTGGCCGCCACCACTTTCAGGCTCGTTATTTGGCGACCGAGACTTTGTAGACCATCACATGGTGGTAGGGCTTGCCGGGATCGACCCGAGCCGAGAGGAATTTCGGCTGATTGGGCGAGTCCGGGAATTTCTGCGGCTCCAGCGCGACGCCGTCACCCATGCGGTAGAGCGCGCCGCCCTTGCCGATATAGGTGCCATCGAGGAAGTTGCCGGTATAGAACTGCACGCCGGGCTCGGTGGTCAGCACTTCGAGCACCCGGCCCGATGCGGGATCTTCCAGTCGCGCGGCCAGTTCGGGCTTGGCAGTCGCGCCCTTGTCGAGCGCATAGTTGTGATCATAGCCGTGGCCGAAGCGGATCTGTTCGTCGCGGCCGTCGCGGATGCCGGGAACCAGCGCGTGGGGCGCCCGGAAGTCGAACACTGTGCCTTCGACCGCGCGTAGCTCGCCGGTTGGGATCAGCTTGTCGTTGACCGGCGTGTAGGCCTTGGCCGGGATTGTCAGCACATGGTTCTCGGCGGTGCCGCCGCCCGCGAGGTTGAACAGCGCATGATTGGTCATGTTGACGACCGTGGGCTTGTCGGTGGTCGCGTCGAAGCTGATCGTCAGCGCGCCTTGTTCGTCCAGCGCATAGGTGACCGTAACGTCGAGCGCCCCCGGGTAGCCCTGCTCGCCGTCCGCACTCTTGTAGCTGAGCACCACGCTGGCAGAGGGGCCGCTCTTCAGCGAGCGCACCGCCCAGGCGACCTTGTCGAAACCCTTTTCACCGCCATGCAACGAGTTGACCTTGTCGTTCAGCGGCAGTTGGTAGGTCTTGCCATCAAGCGTGAAGCGGCCGCCGGAGATGCGGTTGGCATAGCGGCCGACAGTGACGCCGAAGTAATTGGGCTGCTCGACATAACCGTCGAGCTTGTCATAGCCGAGCAGGATGTCGGCCGGCTTTCCGGCCCGGTCCGGGGCGACCATCGTTTGCAGCGTGGCGCCATAGGTCAGGATCGTCGCCGAAACGCCATGGCTGTTCTTGAGCGTGATCGCCTCGATCGCGGTGCCGTCCGCGAGCTTGCCCGCCGGGGCCCGGCTCGCCTCTCCGGCGATCGCCGTTCCATTCGCCAATTGGACCGCGGCCAGCCACGCCACCGCACCCAACAGCCTGCTTACCTTCCGCATTGCCTTCTCCCCGTCGCTGGCGCCTGTCGCCGCGGCTTGGCGCCTCTCTTGTCTGACTATTCTGACAAGCGCAAGTCGGCCGCTCAGCGTTCCATCGAGCTGCGCGTATCCTCCAGCGCGAGGTCGACCAGCGTGCGCATCGCCGTCGCCGCGGCACCCCCATCGCCGGCCGCGATCGCATCATAGACGCGGGCATGATCGGGGATCGGGTTGCGCGGCAAGGCGCGCGAGCGCTGCTTGAACTGCGTCGTCCAGTTGACTGCGGCGCCGATGCTCGCGGTGAGCGCCATCAGTGCGTCGTTGTGCGTCGCCTGCAATATGGCGTTGTGAAAATCGCGGTCGGCGGCACGGCCGGCGTCGGTCGCCAAGGTGAAGCGCCGCATCGCCGCCAGCGCATCCTTCATCGTCTTCAGGTCGGCGCGGTCGCGCCGTTCCGCCGCCAGCCGGGCCGCGGCAGGCTCGACGATCGCACGCAGTTCGAAAAGATTCCGCACGAAGTCCACATCCGGCTCACCGGCGAACGCCCAGGCGAGCACATCGGGATCGAGCAGGTTCCAGCGGTTGCGCGGCAGCACGCGGGTGCCGGCCTTGGGTCGGCTTTCGACCAGGCCCTTGGCGGTCAGCACCTGCACCGCTTCGCGATAGGCGCTGCGCGATACTTCGAGTTCCTCGGCGAAGGCGACCTCGCCCGAAAGCGTATCACCCGGGGCATATTCTCCCGAAACGATCGCGACGCCCAGCTTGTGCGCGACGGCGCCGTGCAGGCGACGACCGGGGCCCCGGGTCGGCCGCGGCGCGGGTGCGCTTTCCGCCTGGCCCTTTTCCTCGTCCGCCGCATTCGATGGCATCATCGCCGTCCTCCCCGCGTCACACCTAACAGCGAAGGTGGAGCCGGGAAACGACAAACATTGCCAATGCGCGCTTGCTCTAATATGTCGGAGTAAATAAGCCGACGCGCGACGACGGCCGGTGGCCGTGACATGCGGACCGCGTCGCCTGGACGGCGCCTGAAGGGGAGAATGTTGATGGCTTTCCGTTTGCTGCAGCAGCGCGGTGCCGACGGTGCGCGCGCGGTGATCGCTGCCGAGGACGATGCGGCTTGGATCGTGCCGGGTGTCGAGACTGTTCGCGCGCTTGCGCTCGAGGCGATCGCGGCGGGGCAGGGGCTGGCCGATGCGGTCGCGGCGCGTGGCAAGGGCGCTGCCATCGACATCGCCGCCGAGGCAGAAGCCGGCCGGCTGCTCGCACCGATCGACCATGACGATCCCGCGCATCTGTGGATGACTGGCACCGGCCTCACCCATCTCGGCTCGGCCGAGGGGCGCGACAAGATGCACCGCGAGGCCGCGGCCGCCGCGACCAAGACTGACTCCATGCGCATGTTCCTGGAAGGGCTGGAGGGCGGCAAGCCCGAGGCGGGCAGCTTCGGCCAGCAGCCCGAATGGTTCTACAAGGGCGACGGTTCGCAACTCGTCGGCCCCGGCGCGCCGCTGACCATGCCGCCTTTCGCCAAGGATGGCGGCGAGGAGCCCGAACTGGCCGGCATCTATGTGATCGGGCCGGACGGCACGCCGTTCCGGCTGGGGCTGTGCCTCGCCAACGAGTTCAGCGACCACGTGACCGAGCGCCACAATTATCTGTGGCTCGCCCATTCCAAGCTGCGCCAGGCGGCGATCGGCGCCGAACTGCTGGTCGGCGCGCCGCCAGCAGGCGTCGAGGGCACCAGCCGCATCCTGCGCGACGGCGAGACGCTGTGGGAAAAGCCCTTTCTGTCGGGCGAGGCGAACATGTCGCACACGCTCGCCAATCTGGAGGCGCACCATTTCAAATATGCGCTGTTCCGCAAGCCGGGTGATGTCCACGTCCATTTCTTCGGTACGGCGACATTGTCGTTCAGCGACGGCATCCAGACGCAGCCGGGCGACGTGTTCGAGATCGCGGCGGCACCTTTCACCCTGCCGCTTGCGAACCCGCTGGCCCGAAGCGAGGAGGAAGCCGTTCCGGTAGCCGTCAAGGCGCTCTGAGCGATGGACCCGATCCGCATCGCGGTGGTCGGGCTCGGCAAGATCGCGCGCGACCAGCATCTGCCGGCGATCGCGGGGAATGGCACGTTCAGCCTCGCGGCGACGGTCAGCCCACACGATCATGGCATCGACACTGTGCCGCATCTCGCCACCCTAGACGCGTTGCTCGCCGAGGGACCGGCAGTCGATGCCATCGCGCTGTGCACGCCGCCGCAGGTGCGCCATGACCTGGCCGTCACGGCGCTGAAGCGCGGCGTGCACGTGTTGCTCGAAAAGCCGCCGGGGGCGACCTTGAGCGAGGTCGCGGCGTTGCAGGCGCGCGCCGACAAGGTGGGCGCAACCTTGTTCGCCGCCTGGCATTCGCGCTTCGCCGCCGGCGTCGCGCCGGCGCGGGCATGGCTGGCGGCACGACGCATTGATCGCGTGCAGGTCATCTGGCGCGAAGATGTGCGCGTCTGGCATCCGGGGCAGGCATGGATCTGGCAGCCGGGCGGGCTCGGCGTGTTCGATCCGGGGATCAACGCGCTCTCGATCGTCACGCATATCCTGCCGCGGCCGATCTTCCTCAAGACGGCGACCCTGACCGTGCCGACGAACCGCGAAGCGCCGATTGCCGCCGAGCTTGAGTTGCTGGATATCGCGGGCGCGCCGGTCTCGGTCGATTTCGACTGGAGGCAGACGGGCCCGCAGATCTGGGATATCATCGTCGAGACTGACGCTGGCGCCTTGCGGCTGTCGCAGGGCGGCGCGGTGCTCTCATTGCCCGGCGGCACCGATCATGGCGAGGATGTCGAATATGCCGGGCTCTACAGCCGTTTCGCCAATCTGATCCGCGGCGGGCGCAGCGACGTCGATACCGACCCGCTGCGCATCGTGGCCGACGCCTTCCTGTGCGGCCGCCGCCAGACAACAGACGCCTTTCACGACTGAACCAAGGGAGAGGGAAAGAATGATCGCCACCTTGCGCCGCGCAACCGCCGCGCTTTTGTTGACTACCGCCGCGCTCGCGGCACCTGCGGCCGCGCAGACCGCCACGGAGGAGGCTGCCACCGCCACGATCAGCGCGGACAAGCCGGGCCCGGTCTATGACCGGCGCATCTTCACCCAGTTCGCCGAGCATCTCGGCCACGGGATCTATGAGGGGCTGTGGGTTGGCAACGACCGCTCCATCCCCAACACCAACGGCTTCCGCAACGATGTGATCGCAGCGCTCAAGCAGCTTTCGGTGCCGGTGGTACGCTGGCCGGGCGGCTGCTTCGCCGACGAATATCACTGGCGCGAGGGCGTCGGCGCGCGCGCCAAGCGGCCGGTGAAGATCAACACCCATTGGGGCGGCGTGACCGAACCCAACACTGTCGGCACGCACGAGTTCATGGAACTGGTCCGCCAGATGGGCTCGGAAGCCTATATCTCGGGCAATGTCGGCAACGGCACCCCGCAGGAAATGGCGGAGTGGGTGGAATATATCACCTCGCCCGCCGGCAGCCTTGCCGACGAGCGCGCGCGCAACGGCCATAAGGAGCCGTGGGCGCTGCCCTATTTCGGCATCGGCAACGAATTGTGGGGCTGCGGCGGCAATATGCGCGCCGAATATGCGGCGGACGTCACCCGCCGCTATGCCACTTTCATCAAGGCGCCGGCCGGCACCAAGATCCTCAAGATCGCATCTGGCGCAAACGGCGACGACGTGTCCTGGACCGAGACGATGATGAAGATGGCGGCCGACAAGGTCGATGCCTTGTCGCTGCACTATTACACCGTGCCCGGCGGCTGGCCGCCGCGCCATTCCGCGGTCGACTTCGACGAGGCTGGCTGGGCCGAGACGCTTGCCGGCGCGCGCAAGATGGAGGACCTGATCTCCAAGCACAGCGCTGTCATGGACAAATATGATCCGAAGAAGCGCGTGTGGCTGGCGGTGGACGAATGGGGGACGTGGTATGCCGGCGACCCCGGCACCAATCCCGGCTTCCTGCGTCAGCAGAACACGCTGCGCGACGCGCTGGTCACCTCGATCAACCTCGACATCTTCGCCCGCCATGCCGACCGCGTGAAGATGACCGCCATCGCACAGATGGTAAACGTGCTGCAGGCGATGATCCTGACCGACGGCAGGAAGATGGTGCTGACGCCCACCTATCATGTCTTCGAGATGTACAAGCCCTATCAGGACGCGACGGTGCTGCCGATCGAGATCGACTCGCCCTGGTACGCCAAGGATGCCTGGAACATGCCGGCGGTGAGCGGTTCGGCGGTGCGGGCGAAGGACGGCAAGGTCCATGTCGGCCTTTCCAACCTCGATCCCAACAAGCCGCATACGATCACGGTGAAGCTGCAGGGCCTCTCGGCAGCTGGCGTGAGCGGCCGCGTGCTGACCGCCAACGCGATGAACGCGCTCAACAGCTTCGACGCGCCGGATACGGTGAAGCCGGTGCCGTTCAGCGGCGCGCGGATCGATGGCGGCGTGCTGAGCGTGACCCTGCCGGCGAAGTCGGTGGTGATGCTCGACCTGCAATGAGGCCGGCGGGCGCGCGATGGATCGTCGCGCGCCCGTTCTTCGACCCGATAAAATATAACTGGCCAATGGGAGACGGACGATGACGCGATCGATGCTGTTGGGGTTGGCCGCGATGATCGGCCTGGTCGGCGTGGCCGGGGCGCAGCAGGTGGGGGAGAAGGGCGGGGGCACGCTCAACAGCCGGTTGACCGGCGACCTCGCACCGACGCAT
The DNA here is from genome assembly GCF_050433225.1 of Sphingomonas zeicaulis. Classification (NCBI taxonomy): domain Bacteria; kingdom Pseudomonadati; phylum Pseudomonadota; class Alphaproteobacteria; order Sphingomonadales; family Sphingomonadaceae; genus Sphingomonas; species Sphingomonas zeicaulis. The sequence continues at coordinate 1,154,410 of NZ_JBNPXQ010000001.1, forward strand.
GACCCGGTGATCATCCGCGAGGGTGACACCTATCATGTCTTCGGCACCGGCGTGCCGGGGGATACCGGCCGCTACATCCTCACCCGCAGTTCGAAGGATCTCGTTCACTGGACCGCGGGCGCGCCCCTGTTTTCGAAGATCCCCGATTGGGCGGTGAAGGCGGTCCCCGGCACCAAGGAGATGTGGGCGCCCGACATCGCGTTTGTGAACGGCCGCTACCGGCTTTATTATGCCGTCTCCACCTTCGGTTCGAACCGCTCGGCGATCGGGCTGTTCACCAGCCCCACGCTCGATCCCAACGCGCCCGGCTATGGCTGGCGCGACGAGGGCATGGTGCTGATGTCGACCGAGAAGGATGATTTCAACGCGATCGACCCCAATTTCATCAGGGATCGCGAGGGCAAGCACTGGCTGGCGCTGGGCAGTTTCTGGACCGGGTTGAAGCTGTTCGCGCTCGATCCGAAGACCGGCAAGCTTGCGAAGCCGGGCGAAAAGCCCTGGTCGATCGCGCGCCGCCCGGCACCGGCCGGCGGCCCCGCGCCGGTGGAGGCGCCGTTCATCATCGATCATGGCGGTTATTACTGGCTGCTCGCCTCCTACGACTATTGCTGCAAGGGCGTGAACAGCACCTATTATACCGTCGTCGGCCGGTCCAAGGCGATCACCGGGCCCTATCTGGGCAAGGATGGTAGCGCGATGATGCAGGGCGGCGGAACCATCTTCCTGCGTGCCGACCTGCAGGAACAGCAGCGTTTCCGTGGACCGGGCCATCCCGGCGCGTTCCGCGACAAGGACGGCACCGACTATGTCGTCTACCACGCATATGATCGCCAGAACAAAGGCGCCTCGACGATGCGGATCGCGCCGATCCGGTGGGGCGCCGATGGCTGGCCGGTCGCTGATTATTGAGACGAAGGAGCGCCGCCATGACATTCGACCTTTCCCGCCGGCTGTTCCTGGGCGCGGCGGCGGCCGCGACGGCGACCTCCACCGGGCTGCTGGCCGCGAAACCCGCGGCGAAGTCGGGCGCCGCGCCGGAGAATCCGCTCGTCCGCCAGCGTGCCGATGCGCAGATCTTCCGCCACGAGGATGGTCTCTATTACATGACCGCCTCGGTGCCCGAATATGATCGGCTGATCCTGCGTCGGTCGAAAACGATCGCCGGCCTCGCCACCGCCGAGGAGGCGGTGCTCTGGCGCCGTCCGGCGAGCGGCAAACTGGCGGGCTATATCTGGGCGCCCGAACTCCATTCCATCGACGGCCGCTGGTACATGTATTTCGCCGCGGGCGATGGCGGCGAGCCGTTCCGCATCCGCACCTATGTGCTGCGCTGCCTGGGCGCCGATCCGATGTCGGCCAAGTGGGACGTGATGGGACAATTGGAAACGCCGTGGGACACCTTCACGCTCGATTCCACCGTCTTCGTCCATCGCGGCACGCGCTATATCTGCTGGGCGCAGAAGGAGCCGGGGATCGAGACCAACTCCAACCTCTATCTCGCGCCGCTGGCGACGCCGACAACGCTCAAGCGCGCGCCGACGCGGCTGACCGTTCCGACGTTGCCGTGGGAGATCCGCGGCTTCAAGGTGGCGGAAGGCGCCGCGCCGCTGATCCGCAACGGCCGGCTGTTCATGACCTATTCGGCGAGTGCCACCGACGCGCGCTATTGCCTAGGCCTGCTGACCGCGCCGGACGATGCCGACCTGATGGATCCGCGCGTCTGGACCAAGTCGCCCGACCCGGTGTTCGTCACTTCGCGCGAGACCGGCGTCTACGGCCCCGGCCACAACAGCTTCACCGTCGACGAGCAGGGCAGGGACGTGCTGGTCTATCACGGCCGCGACTATGAGGCGATCAAGGGCGATCCGCTGTTCGATCCCAACCGCCATACCCGCGTGCAGCGGCTCTACTACCGGGCGGATGGCACGCCGGACTTCGGCATTCCGGTGGGCAATGGCGCACTGCCGGAACGCTTCGCACCGGCCGCCGCAACCGGTCGGTTCCTCGCACAGGTGGACGGCATGCTCAGCGTCAGTGCAGCGGCCTTGCCGGCCACCCAGTTCCGCACGCTGACGAACGGTGGAGCGCAGATGCTCTCACCGATCGAACGGCCCGACCATGTCGTCGCGGTCGGCGCCGACCGCAATGTGGCGCTGGTCCGCAACGATGGCAGCGCCGATCTGCTCCGCAGCGCGGCGCTTGATCGGGAAGCGGTTGCGGATGGCAGCGTCCGCTGGCTGTCGAAGGCAGGTGGCGGCGCACTGGCACCCGCCGCCGGCGGGCTTGGCCTGGTGGCGCGAAATGACCCTACGGCACGCTGGAAAGTCACCTGAACCAAACAGCTTAACTCCGACATAAGAGAAGGCGGCCCGTCCACTGGACAGGCCGCTTTTTCTTTTTGAATGAGCCGGTTACATGCTGAATCACGGCGCCGAATGTTGTGTTTACTGTCGATTAATTGCGACCATTTTGCTTGCGCGCATTTTTGAAACGCCTTAAATAGTCTGAGTAAATAAGCGCACGTGCATGCGGGAAAGGGGAGGAAGCGATGATCTCGAAAATCGCCATGATTGCGTCTGCCTCGATGGTAGCGCTTGCAGCCGCCGGCGCGGCCCACGCCCAGGCGGATGTCCAAGATGCTGACGCAGCACAGCCTGGCGACGCACAGGCCCAAGATATCGTTGTCACTGGCGTGCGCGCGTCGATCATCGGCGCGCTCAACGTGCGCCGCGAATCCGTCCAGATCGTCGACTCCATCGTGTCCGAGGACGTCGGTAAATTGCCGGACAACAATGTCATCGAGGCGCTCCAACGCGTCACCGGCATCCAGGTGACAAACCGTACGGGCGGCGAGGCGGCGGCGATCTCGATCCGCGGCCTGCCCGATGCGCTGACGACGATGAATGGTCGCAACATCTTCACCGCGTCGGGCCAGGCCTTCGCGCTGCAGGATATCGCGGCGAACCTCGTGCGGCAGGTGGATGTCTACAAGACGCGGTCGGCCAACCAGATCGAAACCGGCATCGCCGGCCAGATCGACGTCTCGACGCGGCGCCCGTTCGATTTCGACGGTTTCGCAATCTCGGGCGTGGCACGCGGCATCTACAACGAGCAGGCCGATACCTATAATCCGAACGTCAGCGTGCTGCTGTCCAACCGCTGGGAAACCGGCATCGGCGACATCGGTATCCTGATCAACGGCAGCTACAGCCGCACCAAATATCGGGACATGACGGTGACTGCAGGCGCGCTGGTGCCGTTCGCCACCGAGGCGCCACCGGCGGGTTCGGGGCTGACTCCGCTCGAACGCATCTTCCCGGGGCCGGATAATATCAACTGGCAGCCGGGCCTAGAGCGCGGCCTGCCGACCGCGCCGGGATCGACCTTGACGATCAATGGCGTCGAGACGCCCTATTATCTCGCGCGCGACGCGGTGTTCAGTTCGGACCTCTACGGCAAGCGCGAGCGGCCGGCGATCAACGCCGCGCTGCAATGGGCACCCAACAGCAGCTCCGTCTATACAGCGGAATTCTTCTACAACGGCTTCCGCGGCAACACCTTCAACAGCCTGATGTTCAGCTTCGTCGACTGGTGGCAGGCGCTTGGCCCCAATCCCGGCTCCACATTTGAACTTTACGATGGCACCAACCTGATCAAGTCGCGCCGCGTGGGCGACGTGTTCGGGTTCAACAGCGGCGACTACGGCACCAGCCGCACCGACAATTATCTCTACGCGCTGAACGGCAAGTGGGACATCGGCGAGAGCGGCAAGATCGTCGCCGACGTCGCCTATCAGGACAGCAAGAACGCCACGACATTCCTGGCATTGCGCACGACGCGCGTCGCGCAGGCGATCGACGTGGATTTCAATGCCGGCGGCGGTATCCCTTCCTATCATTTCAACGATGATGCGCTGCTCACCAACCCGGCGCAGTGGACCGTCGGTGAGCTTTACGACAATGCCAACCGGTCGAAGGGCAGCGCGCTGACCTTGCAGCTCAACGGCCAATATGAATGGGATGAGGGCTTCCTGCGCCGGGTCAGCGCGGGCTTCCGCTACGACGATCGCAAGGCGCGGGATTCGGTGCGGGCGCAGGATGCCGGCGGCCTCGGCGTACCGCTAACCGCGCTCGGCGAGGAGGCCTATTTCACCAACAGCGATTTCTACGAAGGCCGCGCCGACGTGCCGACCTCATGGGTGCTCGCCAACGGCTATTATCTCCACGCCAATGCCGATACGATCCGGCAGCTCTATCGCAACGATCCGCGCTACGGCCATATCAAGCTTTCGAGCGATCTCTCGCTGATCGACGTGTTCGACATCAACGAGATCACCACCGCCGCCTATCTGATGGTCGATGGCGAGGTGCCGATCTTCGGCCGGCCCTTCCATGTGCAGGGCGGCATCCGCTACGTCGCGGTCGATACCGATTTCACCTTCACCGATCGCTATTCGAGCCCGCTGCTCTCGACGCGCGCCTCTACCGGCACCAGCCGCTTCCTGCCCAGCGTCACCTTGCGCTACGAACTGACCGACAAGCTGCGTCTGCGTTTCAACTATGGCGAGACGCTGCGGCGGCCCAACTTCCCCGATCTCAATCCGAACTACACGCTCACCGGTGATCTCACCAACGTCGGTTATGGCAGCGGTTCCAGCGGCAACCCGGGATTGGCGCCGACGACCTCGAAGAATTTCGACGTGGCGGTCGAATGGTATTTCGATCGCGACAGCGCGATCACGGTCACCGGCTTCCGCCGCGAGATCGACGGGCTTGTCGTGCCGATCACCGCGCTCAGGACGGTGGACAATACCGGGCTCAACACCAACAAGTTCCTCGTTACCCGGCCCGAGAACGCGTCCAACGGGGTGCTCAAGGGCGTCGAGGTGGGCGTCACCTATTTCCCGCATTATCTACCGAAGTTCCTCGACGGCCTCGGCGTGCAGGGCAGCCTAACCGTGCTCGATTCCAAGCAGAACATTCCGCTGGTCGACAGCAACGGCAACATCACCGGTGAGACGAGTTCGGCGTTTTTCGGCGTGTCCGATCTCTCCTACAACGTCACGCTGGCCTATGATCATGGCCCGATCGGCGCGCGCCTTTCCTATGTGTGGCGCAAGGAGTTCCTCGCCAACAACGAGGCGCGTCTGTTCGCCAACCCGATCGGCGTGTGGCGCAACCCCGAAAAGAGCCTCGACCTGCAGCTCACCTATAATCTGACCGAACGGCTGGGGCTGACCTTCGACGCGGTGAACCTCACGCGTTCGACGCAGCAGACCTATTACAAGTTCGAGGATGTCGGCGGTCCCGATCAGTTCAACCTCGGCACCACCTTGCTCTCGCGTACCTTCGCGTTCGGCGCGCGCTACACCTTCGATTGATCTGCGCACAGAAAAGACCGGCCCCGGCGCTGTGCCTGGGCCGGTCTCGCGGGCCCACCGTCAGGTTAGAACTTATAGCCGACCGAAAAGATCAACTGCCGGGGCGGGATGAAGGTCTCCATCACCTGCGCGCTGCCATAGGGATCGGAGAAGCGCGAGTTCACGCCATCCTTGTTGAACAGGTTGGTGGCGCGGAAGGTGAAGTTCACGCCCGGATCCTCGAGTTCATAACGGAGCATCACGTTGACCTGGCTGTAGGAGGGCGTGGTGTCGATGCCGGAGTCGTTGAACAGGCGGTACTGATATTTGCCGCGGTAGATATATTGCGCGCGGGCGGTGACCAGGCCGGGGCCGACGTCGGCGGTATAGGTCGCCGCGATATTGCCCTGCCAGCGCGGCAGCTTGGGCACGCGATTACCGTTGATGTTGCGGCGGGCGCCATCGCGGGCCACCGAGGCGGCGTAGAAGTTTGTCCAGAACAGATAGTCGGGATAGCCCGCGGCGATCTGCGCGGCGCTGGCATCACTCGGATCGAGCGCGAAATAGTCCGAGGTGAACTTGCCTTCCAGCCAGGAAAGCGATGTATCGAAGCGCAACTGCTGCGTAGCGAGCCACGATCCTTCGACCTCGACGCCGTAGACGCGGGCCTTGGGTGCGTTGGAAATGCCTTCACCGAACAGCACCGGATCCTCTTCGAGGAACTGCATGTTCTTGTAATTGTAGAGGAAGGCTGATCCGTTCAACTGCACGCTGTTGCCGAGGAAGCGGTTCTTGGTGCCGATTTCGAACGAGTCGACCGTCTCCGCCTTGTAGTTCGGCTGGATCGCGTCGGTCCAACCGAAGATGTAATAGGCGCTGTTGCCCGACGAGGCGGAACTGTTGATGCCGCCCGGCTTGAAGCCGCGGGTATAGCTTGCATAGACCATGTTCTGCGGCGTGAACTGATAGTCCAGCGCCAGCTTGCCGGTCCATTCATCAGCCGAGCGCGGGCTGGTCGGCGCCGGCTGCAGGTAATTGCCCGAGGTCGCGTCGGTCGATCCACCCGATGCGCTCGAATAGAGCCCCTTGGCGCTGTCATGATTGTAGCGGACGCCTGCGGTCAGCTTAAGCTGGTCGGTGAAATCATAGGTCGCCTGCCCGAACACCGCCCACAGTTCACGCTTGATCTGCGAGAGTTCGGCGAAGGTCAGCGTCGAGATTTCCGGGCTGTTGTAGGGCGTGTCGATCGGCAGCGGCGGCCGCAGAATGTTGGCGTCGTTGGCGCGATACTCGACGATATACTGGTCGTTGGTCGATTGCAGATAGACGCCGCCGGCGACCCACTGGAACGGTCCGTTGCCTGAGGAGGAGAAGTTGATCTCCTGTGTCCAGCTCTTGGTATCGGTCTGCCACAGCGCGACGTGGTCGTAGCGGTTGCCGGTGAAGCTGATCGGGCTGTAGGTCAGGTCGTAGAACAGGTCGGCGGTCAGGCCGTCGCCGTCCCAGGCCTGCTCGCTGTGCAGCTTCTGGTAGCTGGTGATCGCCTTGAACACCGCGAAAGGCAGGTTCCACTTCAGCGTGGCGGTGTAGAGTTCGGTCTCCACCACCGAGCGGCCGGTATAATCCTGCGTCAGGATGCGCGGATCGGGCTCCGGATCGAGAATGTTCTTCTGCGCGGGACCGTGCGTGTCGCTGTCATACTGGATGGTGTTGAGCGTGATCGAGAAGTCGCTGGTCGGCTGCCAGATCGCGCCCACGCGCCAGCCGAGTTCGTCGGCATCGTCCAGTTCATATTTCTCGAAGCCGGGCACGCCTGTCGCATAGGCATAGCCGTCATGCTTCATGTACTGGATCGCACCGCGCACCGCCAAGGTCTCCCCGATCGGCACGTTGATCGCGGCATCGCCCTCGAACCAGCCATGATTGCCGGCGCCGATATTGGCCTTGCCGGTCAGCTCGTCGGGCGAGGGCGCGATCGACACGACGTTGATCGTGCCGCCGGTCGAACCCTGGCCGAACAAGGTGCCCTGCGGGCCGCGCAGAACCTCGACTTGAGCCACGTCGATGAACGCCGCGCTCGCCGCGATCGAGTTGAAGATATAGGCGCCGTCGACATGGTAGGAGACGCCCGGCTGGGTGTTGGTGTTCTCCGGCGTTTCCGAACCGATGCCGCGGATCGAGATGATCCGCTCGCCGCCGCCGCTGCGCGCGACGACGAGGCCGGGCACGCTGCCGTTGAGGCCGGTGATGTCGGTGATGTTGGCGGCCTTCAGCGCATCCGCGGTAATCGCGGTGACCGAAAGCGGCGCCTGCTGCAGGTTGACGTCGCGCCGCTCGGCGGTGACGACGATCTCCGCGAGTTCGCCAGGCTCTGCGGGTGCCGCTGCGGGTTCTGGTGCCGGAGCTGCCTCCTCTGCCCGGGCGGCTCCCGCGGTGAACGCGAGCAGCGACACGCCCGCAGCCAGTACGCACCAGCTCTTATGAATCTGTCTTGCCATGGAAGACCCCCCGGAATCTTGTTGCTTTGCCCTCTCCGGCTGCGGTCTGATTTTGCTGGTCACCGCTTGCATCAAATCTGTTCTGCGAACGGCATGGGGTCTTGAGCCCCGGCGAATAAGAAATTGACGGCGATGCGACCCGCATGTGCCAAGAAACCGTCATGAACCGCTGCTAGGTGCCGCCATTTTTCCGCGTGGGTGGCGGGTAGGGCCCGCGGCGCGGTGCTTTTGATCGTGCGACGGCCAATTGACGGCGGCTGCCCGCCGGGCAGGGGCGATGTCGAGCGTGCTCGTGCCGGCTCATGGATCGCAAAATGGGGTTCGTGCGCCTGCGCCAAAGTCGCAAGGGGGCTGGCGACAAGTCTCTCCGCCGGTCGCGGCCTCTGCCCCGCCGGCCGCGACATGGGGCACGGCGGCTCTTGTCTGCGCGCCTGTTCTGCAGGAACCTGTCGGGCGAGACGCTTCCGGGGAGGTCATGATGTTGACGCGCCGCGCATTGCTGGGGAACGGATTGCTGCTGCCCGCCGCTTTGGCGCTTCCAGCCTGTGGCAGCGATAGCGATGATGCCAGCAAGGCAGCGGCAAACCTCCTCACCACGCAAGCGCCGCAGGCCGCCGCGAAGCCGGCCTGGCATCTGGAGGGTGATTCCTATGTCGCCCGTCGCGGCAAGCGGCTGTTCCTTGGCTATTTCATCGAGGAAGCGCTGGGCGAGACGGTCGAGAACGGCGCCGTCAGTGGTGCCAGCTTCCGCCAGATCGGTGATCGCATCCTGGCTGCGACCGCATTGCGCGCCAACCCCCTGCTGATCTGGGATGGTGCCGCGGTCGGCCGTAAACTGGGTTCGATCGACATGGAGTTGGGCGTGGTAGACGAGATCGTCCGCTTCAAGGCGCCCAGCAAGAACTGGCTGCTGGTTCCATCCGTGGTGACGCGCGAGCAGCCCAACGCTGAACAGGTCTGCAAGGATATGGCGGCGCTGCGTGATGCCCTCGTCTCCGAATATGGCCAGATCCACGTCTTCGATGCATTGCCGGTCCTGCAAGGTTTGGCGAACGGCACCGATAGCGATCGCGCCGACATCAGTGCCGGCCTCGTGCCGGGGTCGGTGCTGATCGACGGACGCCATCTTGGCGAGGCGGGGCTGGCGGCGGTCGGCAACGCATTGACGAAGCCGGGCGGGCCAATGGCGGCTGTGCGCGACCTTTGACCTAGCCCAGCACCGCCACGCTGGTCAGCACCAGCCGCACCAGATCCGCCTGACCGCGCGTGCCGGTCTTGGCGTAGAGCAGCTTCGAATAATTGCGTGCGGTCTCTATCGTGAGGCCAAGCATTGGTGCAGCCTCCGCAAGGCTGTGCCCATCCGCCAGCAGCAGCGCCAGCCGTGCCTCGCCGACCGCCAGCCCGTGCAGCTTGGCCAGAAGCGGGGCGTGGTGTGGCCCGGTCGGTGGCTGGCTGCGCGACAATGCGACGAGTGCGGGGAGGGCGAGCGCCGCGAGTGGCTGTTCCGGAACGGGAACCGCGACGATCCGCGCGCCATCGTCGGTATCGAGGTCGATCGCCTCGGGCGCATGGTCGGGATGCTCGGCAAAGGCGTGGGCGGCGCGGGTGACCGCGCGGTCGGCATCGACCGAGCCCGCGGTCAGCCGCCGGCCGATGCTTTCGCTGCCCGAGCCCGCCAGCACCCGCCCCTCGCCATCGAGCGCGCGCCAGCCAATCCCGGCGCGGCGCAGCGCATCCTCTGCCACATTGCTACGAAAGCGCGCCTGCTCCAGCGCGAGGAAGTTGCGCAGCGCGATGCCGAGATGGGGGGCGAGCGACCCGATGAGCGCCGCGTCCGCCGCGCCGAAATCCTCCTTCTGGCGGGAGATCACCACCCACAGGCTCGATCCACCGGGCTCGGTCACGCGCATGAAGCGGCCATAGCGCACCCCGATCCGCTCCATATATTCGCGGCGGAAGCGATCGTGGCGCATGTCGGCGGGGTCGATCATTTCCTCGGGCGAATAGACGCGACCAGGCCGGAGCCGATCGTAGCGGATGGGATCGAGTGCAGCGAGTTCGGCCAATCGCTCTGCCTCCGCGCGGACGTCACGCCCGGCGAAAAGCTGCGTCGCGCGATGCACCGGCGCATCTCCCTGGCGAAAGATCAGCGATGAATAGTCGGCGCGGGTACGGGCCCGCAGACGCGACAGGAAGGTCTGCCAGCGCGGCTGCTCATGCATGCCTTCGTGCAGCGAAGTGAGCAGTTCATTCTCGTCGGTGCGGGACAGCGCCATATACCTCCCATATGGGAGGTTCATGAAATAGTCACGTCGCTAGGAGGGGCGACGAGCGCCAAGAACAACGGATATGCCTCAATGCTGGCTACCAAGACATTGACCCACCTCGAACGGCTCGAGGCGGAATCGATCCACATCTTGCGGGAAGTGGTCGCCGAATGCGAAAAGCCGGTGATGCTCTATTCGGTGGGCAAGGATTCCGCCGTGATGCTTCACCTTGCGCGCAAGGCCTTCTACCCGTCGCCGCCGCCATTTCCGCTGCTCCATGTCGATACGACGTGGAAGTTCCAGGCGATGTATGAGCTGCGCGACCGGATGGCGCGCGAAAGCGGCATGGAATTGCTCGTCTATCAGAACCCCGAAGCGCAGGCGCGCGGGATCAACCCGTTCGATCATGGCGCGCTCCACACCGACATGTGGAAGACGGAGGGGCTGAAGCAGGCGCTGGACCTTTACGGCTTCGACGCGGCGTTCGGCGGCGCGCGGCGCGACGAGGAGAAGAGTCGCGCCAAGGAGCGCGTGTTCAGTTTCCGCTCGGCCAATCACCGCTGGGATCCGAAGAACCAGCGGCCCGAGCTGTGGAACCTCTACAATGCGAGGAAGGCGAAGGGCGAGTCGATCCGCGTCTTCCCGATCTCGAACTGGACCGAGCTGGATATCTGGCAATACATCCAGCTCAACGAGGTGCCGATCGTGCCGCTCTATTTCGCGGCCAAGCGCCCGACCGTGGAGCGGGACGGCATGCTGCTGATGGTCGATGACGATCGCTTCCCACTGAAGCCGGGCGAGGTGCCCGTCGAGCGCTCGATCCGCTTCCGCACGCTCGGCTGCTACCCGCTGACCGGCGCGGTGGAGAGCGAGGCGGCAAACCTGTCTGAAGTGATCCAGGAAATGCTGCTGACGACCACATCCGAACGGCAGGGCCGCGCGATCGACAAGGATGCCGGCGGTGCCGGCATGGAGAAGAAGAAGCAGGAGGGGTATTTCTGATGAGCGATACCTTGGAACAGGAAAGCGCCTACCAGGTCGATGCCCTGATCGCCGAAGACATCGATGCCTATCTGGAATTGCACCAGCACAAGACGCTGCTGCGCTTCATCACCTGCGGTTCGGTGGACGACGGCAAGTCGACCCTGATCGGGCGGCTGCTCTACGACAGCAAGATGATCTTCGAGGATCAGCTCGCAGCGCTGGAGGCGGATTCGAAGCGCGTCGGCACGCAGGGGCAGGAGATCGACTTCGCGCTGCTCGTCGATGGCCTCGCCGCCGAGCGCGAGCAGGGTATCACCATCGACGTCGCCTATCGCTTCTTCTCGACCGAGAAGCGTAAGTTCATCGTCGCCGACACGCCGGGGCATGAGCAGTACACCCGCAACATGGTGACCGGCGCCTCGACCGCCGATCTCGCGGTGATCCTGATCGATGCGCGCAAGGGCGTGCTGACGCAGACGCGGCGCCATTCCTACCTCGCGCACCTGATCGGCATCCGCAACATCGTGCTCGCGGTGAACAAGATGGATCTGGTCGGCTATGATCAGGCCGTGTTCGACGCGATCGTCGCCGATTACCGCGCCTTCGCGGACTCGATCGGTATCGAGAGCTTCGTGCCGATGCCGATCTCGGGCTTCAAGGGCGACAATATCACAGCGCTCTCGCCCAACACGCCCTGGTATACAGGCCCGGCGCTGATGGAGCATCTCGAGACGGTCGAGCTCGATCAGGTTTCCGATCAGGCGCGGCCGTTCCGTATGCCGGTGCAATGGGTGAACCGCCCCAATCTCGACTTCCGCGGCTTTTCCGGGCTGATCGGGTCGGGCACGGTCAAGCCGGGCGATGCGGTGCGCGTGCTGCCTTCGGGCAAGACGAGCACCGTCACCCGGGTCGTCGCGTTCGACGGCGATCTGGAGGAGGGCGTCGCCGGTCAGTCGGTGACACTGACCTTCGCCGACGAGATCGACTGCAGCCGCGGCGACGTGATCGCCGCCGCCGACGCGCCGCCGCAGGCCGCCGACCAGTTCGAGGCGACGATCGTTTGGATGGCGGACGAGGAGATGCTGCCGGGCCGGCCCTATTGGCTGAAGCTCGGCACGCAGACGGTGACCGCCAGCATCCAGGCGCCCAAATATCAGGTCAACGTCAACACGATGGAACATCTGGCGGCGAAGACGCTCGAGCTCAACGCGATCGGCGTCGCCAACCTCTCGACCGACCGCAATCTCGTGTTCGAGCCCTATGCGGACAATCGCAGCCTCGGCGGCTTCATCCTGATCGACAAGATCACCAACGCCACCGTCGCCGCGGGCATGCTCCACTTCTCGCTGCGCCGCGCGCAGAACGTGCACTGGCAGCCGACCGACATCAGCCGCGAGCATCATGGGGCGATCAAGAACCAGAAGCCGGCGGTGCTGTGGTTCACCGGCCTGTCCGGCGCGGGCAAGTCGACGATCGCCAACATCGTCGAAAAGAAGCTGGCGCGGATGAACCGCCACACCTTCCTGCTCGACGGCGACAATGTCCGCCACGGCCTCAACAAGGATCTCGGCTTCACCGATGCCGACCGCGTCGAGAATATCCGCCGCGTGGGTGAGGTCGCCAAGCTGATGACCGATGCCGGGCTGATCGTGATCACGGCCTTCATCTCGCCGTTCCGGGCGGAGCGCGACATGGTGCGCCAGATGATGGCGCCCGGCGAGTTTGTCGAGATTCACATCGACACGCCGCTGGCTGATGCCGAGGCGCGCGACGTGAAGGGGCTCTATGCCAAGGCACGGCGTGGCGATCTCAAGAACTTCACCGGCATCGACAGCCCCTATGAGCCCCCCGAGGATCCGGAAATCCGCATCGACACGACCAGCCTGACGCCCGAACAGGCGGCCGACCTGATCGTCGCGAGGCTGATCCCATGAGCGCTGCGCTGACCGATGGCGAGCTCGCAGCGCACCTCGCCGAGACGGCCGGCCGCATCCTGCTCGCGGTGCGCGACAGTGGGCTGTTCCCCGGCAAGGCGCTGGGCGTGGCGGGAGACCAGACCGCCAACCAGTTCCTCTGTCACGCCCTGCGGGCGCAGCGCCCTGAGGATGGCCTGCTCTCCGAGGAAGAGAAGGACAATGACGATCGGCTCGGCCGGGCGCGCGTGTGGATCGTCGACCCGGTCGACGGCACTCGCGAATATGGCGAAGAGCGGGAGGATTGGGCGGTTCATGTCGGGCTCGCGATCGACGGTGTCGCGACGCTCGGCGCGGTGGCGTTGCCGGGGCTCGATCTCGTGCTGCGATCCGATCGGCCGCAGCCGCTGCCGCCGGGAAACCAGCCGCCGCGCATGCTGGTCAGCCGCACGCGGCCCGCGCGCGAGGCGATCGAGGTTGCCGAGCAGATCGGTGCCGAACTGCTGGCCATGGGCTCCGCAGGCGCCAAGGCGATGGCCGTGGTCCGCGGCGAGGCGGACATCTACTTGCACACCGGCGGCCAATATGAGTGGGACAATTGCGCGCCCGCCGCGGTTGCCGCGGCCTATGGCCTTCACGTCAGCCGGGCAGACGGCAGCCCGCTCGTCTATAATCGCGAAAACACCTATCTGCCCGACCTGCTGATCTGCCGGCCGGAATATGCCGAGCAGGTGCTGACCGCGTATCGCGGGGTTCTTGCCGACTGAGGATGTGACGCGCGCCCGGACCCTGTTCGCCGGGCCCAGGCGCGCCTGTTACTTCACTCACACTTATTGCCGCCCAGCGCGCCGCCGATTGCGCCGCCGAGCCCGCCAAGGCCTCCCAGCCCGCCGAGCCCACGCTTCTTGCACTTCTTCTTCGGCGCCTCTGCGGTGCTGCCGCTATCGGCGTTCGCCGCCTCGTCATTGCCAAGGCCCGAAAGATCAGGGCCGCCGACAAGGAAGCTGGTGTTGGAGCGATAGCGCACGCGCGCCGTCCATTCCTGGTTCCACGGCGTGCGCGGATTGGCGGGGCGGGGCGGGTAGACGAAGTTCGCCTCCGGACCATAGGCGAACAGATTGCCCATCATGAATTGCGGCGCAGCCTGCCGGACTTCGGCAGGCACGGTGCAACTCGTCTGTGACGGCGGCATCACCACCTTGCTGGCGATCAGGCGGCGGACGGTTTCGGGCGGCAACCAGTCCCACAGCCCGCCGCCGAACTCCTTGGCGGCGGACGAGGTCCACCAAACCATCTCCTCGGGCGCCTTCTCTCCCATCTCCTTCGCGCCAAACGCCCAGGCATAATAGCCGGTAGCGTTGGGGAGGCTGTTCCATGTGAGGTTGACCGCACCGCTCGGCGCGATCGCCGACCGCGCGGAGAGGCCGGCCATGTAATCCTGCGTCAGGGCGAACTTGATCTCCGGGCTGTAGGTGCCGGCAACGCGGTGTTCGCCGATCAGGCTCGACCGCCCAGTGACCTGCTTCGCGGTCTTGACGTTTGGCCATTCGCCATAGGTCTTCGAATTGGCCGCCGAGGGGCCGCGATCAACGGGTACGTTGGTGCTGAACAGACCCGGCGGCATCTGGCCAGCCGCGATCCTGGCAAAGTCGACTACCACTGGCTGGCCGGGGCCGGCACGCTCGCCGCAGCCCCAATAGATCAGCAGCTTGCCCTTAGGGCGCTGATATTCGGTCTCGCCGGGCGTGGTGCCCTGGCGTTCCCAGTGCAGCGGCACACTGGGGCCGAGGTCGGCGGCGGGCTGGAAGAAATGATCCGCCTTTGCCGCGCCGCCGCTCGGCGGCAGCGAGGACCCCAGGCGGAGGCGAAGCTCATGGACGACGGATCCGCCGCCGCCGCCGCCGCCCAGGATCGCGCCGAGCGAGGGGGCGCGGCCGCCGGCACCAAAGCCCGAACTGGTCCCCACGTCCATCGCATAGCGCGCCTTAGGTGGGGTGACGGTCTGGCCTTGCTGGCCGAATGCGGAAGCGGTGATCAAGGCTGCTCCGGCAGCACCGCTGAGCAGAACGAGAAGAATAGGGTTGCGCATCGCGACTCCTGCAAACTGAGTGTCGCGACCCGGAATTGGCTTTTTGAGCTCTGTGCGCGGGCACATAGCTTGAATGGCGAGCGATCGGAAGTGGCGTGTTTTGGGAGGCTTGCCCCGAAAGGGCGGCGGGGAAGAGTCAGGCGGCCTCGGCCCGCCGTTCGAGCGCATCGCGATTGCTGATTGTGATCGCGCGGCCACCCGGCAGGCGGATCAGCCCGGCATCCTTCAGCTTGGTGAGCTGACGGCTGACGGTTTCGATGGTGAGGCCCAGCACATCGGCGATCTGGCCGCGCGTAAGCGAGAGATCGAAGGTAGCGGGGCCGCTAGGCGTCGCGCGGCAGCCGGTGCCCGCGGCGCGCTCCGCCATGTCGAGCAGGAAGCCGGCGACGCGTTCGGAGGCGGATTTGCGCGCGAGCGTCAGCATGCGGTTGCGCGCTTCGTTGAGCGTCTGCAGGGTGCGCTGCAGCAACAGCCGTTCCATGCGGACATGATCTTCAAGAACGCGCTGGAAGGGAAGGCGTGGGAACACGCACAGTTCAGCGTCGGTCAGCGCGGTGATCGAGAAATCCGCTTCCTCGCTATACGGCTGGCCGACGAAGTCCGCAGGATAGAGCAAGCCGACGATCTGCTCGCGGCCATCGCTGGTGGAGGCCACCATTTTCATCACGCCGCTCAACAGGTTGGCGCAGATCAGATTGTCGTCGCCGGCCCAGATCAGGGTTTCGCCGCGGGCGATCCGCCGCGTCTGTCCGAGGCTGTTGAGCGCGTCGAGTTCCCGATCGTCGAGACTGCCGCACAGGGCGTGGTCGCGAACCGAGCAGTCGGCACAGATGTCGGTCAGGGCCATGGCATCGTCATAGCGGCACTGCAGCGATTTGTCGCCTATCCTTGTGTTTAGGGCCGGCCGCACATCGCGACCGGCCCAATCATCGGCTTGCATCGCGGATCAACGTCCCGCCGGGGTCTCATCCTCCAGCGGCAGATGGAATTCGTGCCAGATGCCGTTGAGAATTCCGAAGCCAACGGCGAGGCCGAGGCCGAGTACCCAGGTAAAGTACCACATGGCTTGTGCTCCTCAGTAGAAGTCGGGGTTGGTGCGGACGTCCTGCGTGGTCACGCGGCCGAACATTAGCTTGAACGCCCAGGCGGTGTAGATCAGCACGATCGGCAGCAGCACTGCGGTCACGAACAGCATGATCCCCAGCGTCTTCTCGGTGGAGGAGGCGTTCCACACCGTCAGGCTGGAATGCGGATCGATGCTGGAGGGCAGGATGTAGGGGAACATCGAGCAGCCGACAGTGGCGATGATGCCGAGCGCGGAGATGGAAGACCCTGCCAACGCGAGCGGCTCGGTGCCGCGACGGATGCCGATGAACGCAGCGATGGCACCCAGGAAGCCCAGCGCCGGCGCGATCACCATCCACGGATAGAGGCCGTAGTTGGTCAGCCAGCCGCCGGCCGCAGCCTCGCTGGTAGAGCGCAGCGGGTTGGACGGGCCGAACGGATCGACCGGGCCGACCAGCCGGTAGCCGATGTCACCATAGGCGATGAACAGGAAGCCGGCGCCGAACAGCAGGATGGAGGCGAGGGCGGCGATGCTGCCGAAGGCGCGGGCGCGATCATGCACCGGGCCGCGCTCCACCTTGATCGACAGCCAGGCAGCGCCGTGCAGCACCAGCATCGCCACGGAGAGCAGGCCGCACATCAGGCTGAACAGGCTGAACAGGCCGAGGAAGCTGCCCTCGTAGAAGGCGCGCAGATCGCTGTCGATGCGGAACGGCGCGCCGAGCAGGACGTTGCCGACCGCGACGCCGAACACCAGCGCCGGCACGAAACCGCCGATGAACAGCGCCCAATCCCACCGGCTGCGCCATGCGGCGCCGGTCTTCTTGGATCGATACTTGAACGCCACCGGCCGCAATATCAGCGCTGCGAGCACCACGAACATCGCGAGGTAGAAGCCTGAGAAGCTGATCGCGTAGACGAAAGGCCAGGCGGCGAAGATCGCGCCGCCCCCCAGGATGAACCACACCTGGTTGCCCTCCCAGGTGGGCGCGATCGAGTTGATCGTCAGGCGACGCTCCTCATCGCTCTTTGCGACGAAAGGGAGCAGGGCGCCGACGCCAAGGTCGAACCCGTCGGTGAGCGCGAAGCCGATCAGCAGCACGCCTAGCAGCGCCCACCAGATCAGGCGCAAGGTTTCATAATCGAACATTGGTCCCGTTCCTTCTGTCAGGCAGTGGCGGGGATGGCGGAGGCGAGCGGCGCGGGCGCGGGCTCGTGCTGGGGCTCGCCCTCGTCAGGTCCGTGCCGGATGGTGGCGAGGATCAGCCGGATCTCGACCACGGCAAGCGCACCATAGAGCGCCGTGAATCCGATGATCGTCGTCCACAATGCGCCGCGGGTGAGCGAGCTGTTGGCGAGGAAGGTGGGCAGCACGCCTTCGATCGCCCAGGGCTGGCGGCCGAGCTCGGCGACCACCCAGCCCAGTTCCGTTGCGATCCACGGCAGCGGGATCGCCGCGACGGCGAGTTTCAGGAACCAGCGCGCATCCATGTGCCGGCGCAGCGAGCAGAGGATGAAGGCGGTCGCGAACATCGCGATCATCAGCAGGCCGATACCCGCCATGATCCGGAACGACCAGAACATCACCGGCACGTTCGGAACCGTATCCCATGCGGCCGACTTGATCTGCCCCGGGGTTGCGTCGCGTGGGTCCGCCACGTGGCGCCTGAGCAGCAGGGCATAGCCCATGTCGACGCGGTGCGCCTCGAACTGCGCGCGGGCAGCGAGATCCGTCGGGTTGGCCTTCAGCTTCTCGACCGCATCGTAAGCGATGATGCCGGATGCGATGCGCTCCTCGGCCCTGAGCACCAGTTCGGACATGCCGGAGACGGTGCCGTCGAGGCTGCGGGTGGCGATCAGGCCCAGGACCCACGGGATCTTCACCTCGTAGCGGGTGGTCTGGCTGGCGAGGTCGGGGATGCCGACGATCGTCAGACCGGATGGCGCCTCCTCGGTGTGCCAGGCCGCTTCGATTGCAGCGAGCTTCATCTTCTGGTTGTCGGTGAGCGCATAGCCGCTCTCGTCACCCAGCACGACGACGGAGAGCGAGGCAGCAAGGCCGAACGCCGCCGCGACGGTGAAGGAGCGCCGCGCGACCGGCACGAACCTATCCTTGAGCAGCCAGAAGGCGGAAACGCCGAGCACCAGCACCGAGGCGATGACATAGCCCGCGCTGACGGTGTGGACGAACTTGGCCTGGGCGATCGGATTGAACAGCACCACGCCGAAATCGGTCACTTCCATCCGCATCGTGTCGGGATTGAACGCCGCACCGACCGGGTTCTGCATCCAGCCATTGGCGATCAGGATCCACAGCGCGGAAAGGTTGGTGCCCAGCGCGACGAGGAAGGTGACGATCAGATGGCCCAGCTTGGATAGCCGATCCCAGCCGAAGAACATGATGCCGACCATCGTCGCTTCGAGAAAGAAGGCCATCAGCCCCTCGATGGCGAGCGGCGCGCCGAAGATGTCGCCAACATAATGTGAGAAATAGGACCAGTTGGTGCCGAACTGGAACTCCATGGTGAGACCGGTGGCGACACCCAGCACGAAGTTGATGCCGAAGATCTTGCCCCAGAAGCGTGTGACCGTCCGCCAGATCGGCCGGTTCGTCATCACATAAACCGACTCCATGATGACGAGCATGAACGACAGCCCGAGCGTGAGCGGAACGAATAGAAAATGATAAAGCGCTGTCAGCGCGAATTGCAGGCGCGACAGGTCTGTGACCATCTCGTCCATGGTTATACTCCCCGAGGGGCTTGAAAATCGGCCCTGAAGGCCTTCCGACTAGGAGCGTGCCAACCGCGCGACATTGATCGCGGTCAAAGCGTTGGCCGTCGGTTCGGGCGAGCGATGGCGCATGAAGATCAAGGCACAGATGGGCCCGGACGCGCGGGCGGTTAAGCGACAGCGTGCGGGCTGGCTGCGGGACGCTAGCCGGCAGGGCAGCGCGCAGCCGGTGGCGGCGCTGCTGCTCGATACGGTGGCGGCGATCGGTTTTGCAGGCGGCATCGCCGGCGCGGTTGCAGCGATCGATCGCGGGTTGGTCGCGGTGCTGCCCTGGCTGCTGCTCATCGTTTTTTCGGGAGTGTTGCGCGGCCTATTCGCGATGGCGGCGGTGCGCATCGGGGCGCGGGGCGGTGAACGCGCCAAGCAAGGCGTGCGGGCGCAGGTGATAGACAGCGCGATCCACCGCGCCCCGGGATCGTCGCTGACCACCGGAATGCTGGCGAGCGCGGTGGTGGACGAGGTCGATGCGCTCGACGGCTATGTCGCGCGTTTCATGCCGGCGCGGACCGCGGCGGCGCTGGCACCGGTGATCGTGCTCGCCGCCACCGCCTGCGCGAGCTGGTTCGCAGCGTTGATCCTCGCCGGAACATTGCTGCCCTTCATCGTCGCGCTGGCGCTTGCCGGCGGCGCCGCGGCGGACGAGTCGCGCCGCCAATTCGTGGCGCTCGCGCGGCTTTCCAGCCGCTTCGCCGATCGCATCCGCGCGCTGCCGGTGGTGCTGGCGTTCCACGCCGAAGCGCGTGAGGCCGAGGGGCTGAGGCAGGCGGCCGACGAACTTGCGCAGCGCACGATGCGCGTGCTGCGCGTCGCATTCCTCTCTTCCGGCGCGCTCGAATTCTTCGCGGCGCTCTCGGTCGCACTCGTCGCGGTCTATTGCGGGTTTAGCCTGCTGGGGCTGCTGCCCTTCCCGGCACCCGAGACATTGAGCCTCGCCGAAGCCTTCTTCGTGCTGGCGCTCGCGCCCGAATTCTATGCGCCGATGCGCCGCCTGGCTGCCGCCTATCATGACAGGCAGGCGGCGGAGAGCGCGGCCGACCGGCTGATGGCGCTACCGATGCCGGCCGTTCCGATGGCGACGACGCTGCCCACCGCCCATGACCTCGTCTTCCGCAACGTCTCAATCCGCTATCCGGACAACGACACTGCGGCGATCAGCGATCTTTCCTTCTCGGTTGCCGAAGGCGAGACGATCGCGCTGCTTGGTCCCTCCGGCTCCGGCAAGACCAGCCTGCTTCACGTGCTGCTGGGGCTGGCGCCGCTCAGCGCGGGAGAGGTCGAGGTGGGCGGGGTGCCGCTCGGCACGCTAGGTTCGGTGGCCTCGCTCGCTGGCTGGGCGGGGCAGCATCCGCTGATCATTCCCGGCACCATCCGCGACAATCTGCTGCTTGGCAACCGCGATGCCTCGCAGGACGCGCTGTGGCAGGCGGTGACGGATGCGGGAATGCGGCCGATGCTCGCGCGCCGCCCTTATGGCCTGTCGAGCCTGCTCGACGCGCGCGGCGGCGGGCTCTCGGGTGGCGAGCGGCGGCGGATCGCGCTGGCGCGCGCTCTGCTCAAGCCGGCACCGCTGCTGCTGCTCGACGAGCCGACGGCGCATCTCGATATCGAGGCGGAGGCGGCAATGATCGCGACGATCGCGCGCGGCTGCCGCACCCGCACCACCTTGATCGCAACCCATAGCGAGCGGCTGGCCGCCATCGCCGATCGGGTCGTCCGGCTGGGAGAGGGCCGATGAAGCTTGAAGATCTGCTCGCGGCCGAACGCCGGCGCGAAGCGCGCCGCCTGGCGCAGGCGGCGTTGTTCGCGGCGCTGGTCGCGGCGGCATCGGTGGTGCTGCTTGGCCTTTCCGGCTGGTTCATCACCGCGGCTTCGGTCGCAGGCGCGGCGGGCACGGCGGTGGCCCAGACCTTCAACTATATGCTGCCGTCGGCGGGCATCCGGCTGCTCGCGATCGTCCGCACCGGTGCGCGCTATGGTGAGCGGCTGGCGAGCCACAACGCGGCGCTCGGCGCGCTCGCGCGGCTGCGCCCGGCGCTGTTCCGCGCGATCGCGGCGTCGCCGGTCGCCAGCGCGTTGGCGCTGGGCCGCGGCGATGCCACCGCACGGCTTATCGGTGATGTCGATGCGATCGAACTGCGCTTCGTCCGTCGCTCGGGGCCATGGGGTGCCGCTGCGGCGCTCGCATCGGGCGTTGCGCTGACCTGGCTGGGCGGCATCGCCGCGGTCGCCGCGACGGTATCATGCGTCGTGCTACTGCTGGTCGTCGCCGATCGGCTGTGGCGCGGGCAGGAGGCGCAGGGCAGGGCGGTGCAGCAGGCGCAGGGCGCGCTGCGCGAGACGTTCGCCACGCTGAGCGACGCTGCGCCCGAACTGCGCTGCTATGGCCTCGAGGCTTGGGCGGCGGAGCGCATCGCTGCCGCCGGCGATGCGCTGGCCGCGGCGCAGCGCGCGCAGGCGAAACTCTCCGCGCAGTTCGAACTCCTTCACGCCGGCACGGTCGGCGTCGCTGCCGCGCTTGCGCTGCTGCTGTCGATCGGCGCCGGCGCACCGATCGCGGCGCTGGCCGCGCTTGCCGCGGCGATGACGGTGGATGGCGCCGCGCCGGTGATGCGCGCGATGATCGAGCGCGGTCGGCTGCGTGAGGCCGAGGAACGGCTGGGCACGCTGTTCGATGCAGCCGAAACCGAGGTCGCCGGGGTGCAGGAACCGCTGCAACCCGCTACCATCACCATCGGTGCACCGATCGGCTGTCGGTTGGAGCCGGGCGAGCGGCTGGCGCTGGTCGGGCCCTCCGGCGTCGGCAAGACGACGCTGGTCGAAACCCTGCTCGGCCTGCGCCACACCGCGCCCGGCACAGCGACGATCGGTGGAGTCGACGTTGCAGCGATGGACGTGACTGCGCAGCGGCGGCAATTCGCTTGGACGCCGCAGGATGCGATGCTGATCTCCGGCACGGTGCGCGACAATCTGAAGCTCGCCGCGCCCGACTCCGACGACAGCGCGCTGTGGGCCGCGCTCCATGACGCGGCGCTCGACGCGCGCATCTGGGCGCTACCCGGCGGGCTGGACGCCTGGATCGGCGAGAATGGCGAGCGGCTGTCGGGCGGTGAACGCCGTCGGCTGGCGCTCGCCCGCGCCTATTGCGCCGATGCGCCCTGGCTGCTGCTCGACGAGCCGAGCGAAGGCGTGGATGCGGAGACCGAGGCGTTGCTGGCGACCCGGCTCGACATGCGGCTGCGGCGGACGCAGCAGGGCCTCCTGCTGGTCAGCCACCGGCCCGGCATGGTCGCCTTGTGCAGGCGGCGGCTGGTGCTGAACGGCGATGCACTGCCGGCCTGCCTTTCGCTGGTAGCCTGATCGTCAGGCCACCGGCCGCGGGCTGATCAGCTGCCAATCTCCACCGTGGTCGCGATGCCGGCCACCGGCGGCCGGCCATCCACCGCAGCAGGCTGGCCACCGCCGATCCACAATTCCGCGGCACTGGCGGGCACGCGCCGTTCGCCCTGTTCGTCGATCACCGCGAAGGCATCGGCATCGAGCGTGAAGCGCACCGTACGGGTCTCTCCGCGCTTCAACGGCACGCGCTGGAACCCCTTCAACGCCCGCAGCGGCGCACCGGGCAGCGCGCGATGGACGTAGAGTTGCACGACCTCGGCACCATCACGACCGCCGGCGTTTGTCACGTCGACCGCGACCTCCAGCGGCTCGCTTGGCTTGAGCCGTTTCGCGCTGAGCACCGGTTTGGCATAAGTGAAGCGGGTGTAGCTGAGGCCATGGCCGAACGGATACAACGGCTTGCCGCTGAAATAGCGGTAGGTGCGGCCCGCCATGCTGTAATCCTTGAAGCCCGGCAGATCCTCGGCGGCGCGGTAGAAGGTGACCGGCAGGCGGCCCGAGGGGCTGTAATCGCCGGCGATCAGATCGGCGACGGCGCGTCCGCCGGGACCACCGGGATACCAGGCCTCGACAATCGCGGGGATATGCTTGTCCGCCCAGTTCACCGCGAGCGCACTGCCGTTCATCAGCACCAGCACCACCGGCTTGCGGGTGCCGCCGAGCGCTTCGAGCAGCTTCTGCTGCGGCGCCGGCAGATCCAGGCTGGTGCGGTCGCCGCCGAGGAAGCCCGGGGCGGAGACGCGCATCTCCTCCCCCTCCAGCTTGGCGGTGAGCCCCGCGACATAAACGACGAGATCGGCGGCCTTGGCGGCCGTGATGGCGGCTTCCTCACGCTCGCCGAAATTGCTCCAGGCAAGGCTCTGGTCGCCGCGGCCGCCGCGCTGCCGCGCCTCGACGACGATCCGATAGCGCTTGCCCGCGGAGAGCGCGATCTCGCCATCGGCGATCGTCGAAGGATCGGCGGCATCCCAGGCATTGACGACCTCGCTCCCGTCGATAGTGATGCGATAGCCATCGAAGCTGTTGAGCTTGAAGCGATAGGCGCCGGTTTCGGTGGGGGCGATATAGCCCGTCCAGCGGATCGCGCTGTCACGCTCCTGCCGGTTGGGGCGGCCCCAGGTGAAGCGGATATTGGTTTCACGACCGCTGCGCACCGGCTTGCCGGTGAGGGCGGGGCCGGCGAACTCCTCGACCATGACGCCCTTCGCCGAGCAGGCGGCGTCGATACACAATGCCGCATCGGGCACGGTCTTGAGCGGCGCGCCGGTCAGCCCGGTACCCTCGACATAGTCGTTTTGCGCATCGGGATAGCGCTGGCGAAGCCCTGCGAGCACGGTCACCGGCTTCGACGGCGTGCCGTTATAATTGCCGACCAGTGCGTCAACGCTGTCGGCATTGGGGCCGATCACCGCGATCCGGCGCGGCGCCGCCTTGAGGGGGAGCAGCCCGTCATTCTTGAGCAGCACCATCGAGGCGCGGGCAACGTCCATTGCTAGCGCGGCATGCTCGGGCGTGTCGAAGTCGGTCGCGGGGATCGCGAAATAGGGCACCTGCGCTGGCGGATCGAACAGGCCGAGGCGGATGCGCGCCTCCATCAATCGCGTGATCGCCCGGTCGAGCACGGCTTCCGGCAGCAGCCCGGACGTTACCGCGCGCACCACCACCTGCGGATCGGTGCCCTTGTTCGCGGAGAATTCGGCGCAGAACAGATCCGTGCCCGCCTTCAGCGCAGCCGCGGCGGCTTCCTCGGGCGTGCGGCTGTAGCGGTGCGCCTCCGGCTTGAAGAAATCGGCGATCGCCGCGCAGTCCGAAACGATATGGCCATCGAACCCCCAGGCGCCGCGGATGCGCGACTGGAGCAGCGGCGTCGCGCAGGCGGGAACGCCATCGATCGCGTTATAGGCGCACATCACGGCCGCCGCCTTGCCCTCGACCACCGCCGCCCTGAAGGCGGGGAGATAGGTATCCTCTAGGTCGTGGCGCGAGGGATGGATGTCGTCGCGGTGGCGATCGGCCTCGGGGCCGCTGTGCACCGCGAAATGCTTCGCGGTCGCGACCGTCTTGTAATAGCGCGGATCGTCGCCCTGCAGGCCGGTGATAAAGGCGACACCGAGGCGGCCGGTGAGATAGGGATCCTCGCCGAACGTCTCCTGCCCACGCCCCCAGCGCGGATCGCGGAAGATGTTGATGTTGGGCGACCAGACGGTGAGGCCGCGATACTGGCGCGAACTGCCGTCGGCACCGCGCTCGGCGACATATTTGGCGCGGAACTCGGTCGCGATCGCGTCCGCGGTGCGGTGGATCAACGGCGCATCGAAGGTGGCGGCGAGGCCGATCGCCTGTGGAAAGACCGTCGCCTCGCCGGCGCGGGCAACGCCGTGCAGTCCTTCGCTCCACCAGTCATAGGCGGGGATGCCGAGACGAGGGATGCCGGGCGCCTCATGTTTTAGTTGAGCGGCCTTCTCCTCCAATGTCATGCGCGCGACCAGCGCGGCGGCACGCGTCCTGGCATCGGCGGCGGCTGCCGCTGCGTCGGGGGCATCGGCCGGGGCGGGCTCGGCGAGGGCAGGGGCGGCATTGATCGCCAATGCCAGGGCGAGGGCGGCTCCGGCGAATCTCCGCTGCTTCGATTGGCTGCGATTCGAAATGCAGTTTGGCCGATCAATCGCAAACCGTGCGGGCCGCAGGCGCATATCACTCTCCCCTGAAATCCGTTCGGCTCTCGGGCCGGTCGCCGCGCGCGACCGCTCGCGGTCCGCAGGTCATGGAATGATAGCGGTAACGTTGCAACCGTCAGCGAACGAAAAGAGTGGCAGGAAAGCGAAAGCGCCGCGCACCGAGAGGCTCGCGGATTGACTTGCACGCATGGTTGCGATGTTTTCCGCGACGCGACCGCGCAGGCGCTTCCCGATCGCGGAGAGAAAACGCCACGGCGCACACCCGGCACGGATTGTTTAGGAGATCGGATCCCATGCGCCTCTCGCCCTTTTCAGCGATGATAGCGGTTACCCTCATCGCGCAGCCCGCCGCCGCGAAGGTCATTGGCCATATGACCGTGGCCGAGTCGATCAGCGCGGCGCGGATCGCGCAGCTGCCTGCAGCGGAGCGATCGGCATGGCGTGCCTATCTCACGCGGTCGCAGGCGCTGATGGCGGCGGACAAGGCCGCGCTGGCGGAAGAGCGCAAGGGCATTGCCGCGCCGGAAGGCCCGCCATCGGGCCCGGGCGGCGGCGCAGGCACGCCGATGGATCGGCCGGCGGCCTGGTATGCCGGGCCAGAGGCGCGTCGCGTGGCCGACACCGTGCTGAGCTTCCAGACGCCGGCAGGCGGCTGGGGCAAGAACCAGGATCGCGCCGGGCCGCCGCGGCTGCGCGGTCAGAATTATGTGCCGATCGAAAAGCTGCCCGCCTATGCGCAGGAGGATATCAAGTCCGCCGACCAGGTCTGGCGCTATGTCGGCACGATCGACAATAATGCGACGATCAACGAGCTCCGCTTCCTTGCGCGGGTGCAGGCCAATCTGCCCGGCAAGGATGGGGCGCCCTACCGCGCGGCGTTGCTCAAGGGGCTGCGCTATTTGCTGACCGCGCAATTCCCCAATGGCGGCTGGCCGCAGGTGTTCCCGTTGCAGGGCGGCTATCATGACGCGTTGACCTATAATGACGGAGCGTTGCAGCAGGCCGCGAACCTGCTCGCCGATGCCGGGGCGCGGCAGGGCGATTATGCTGCGGTGCCGGCCGATGTCGCGGCCGAGGCGCGCGCCGCAGTCGGTCGCGCCGTCGCGCTTGTGATCAGGACGCAGGTCGTGATCGACGGCAAGCGCACCTTGTGGGGCCAGCAGCATGATGCGCTGACGTTGGAACCGGTGGGTGCGCGCAATTTCGAGCCCGCGTCGCTCGCCTCCGACGAAAGCGTCGACCTGCTGCTGTTCCTGATGCGCCAACCGGATCGCTCGCCCGAGATGGTCGCGGCGGTGGAGGGGGGCGTCGCGTGGCTGCGGGCGCATGCGCTGCACGACGTGGAGTGGACGAAGCGGCCGGCGGGTACCGAAGGGCGCCGCCTCGTACCGTCGCCGGGGGCCGGACCACTTTGGGCGCGGATCTATGATCTGCGGACCGGGCAACCGATCTTCGGCGATCGCGACAAGTCGATCCACGACGATGTCAACGAGATCAGCGTTGAGCGCCGCAACGGCTATAGCTGGTTCACGACCAGCCCGGTGCGTCTGTTTGCCGCCTATGATCGGTGGCGCAGTTGACGAACGCCGCAAAACATTGACGAGATCGGGGCAAAGGTGCGCTCGGCGGACCAACGACCGACGCGCCCGCGGGAGAGTGAACGATGACCGATGCGATCATGACCAGCATTTCGAACGGCGTGCTGACGCTTGTGATGAACCGGCCCGACAAGAAAAATGCGCTCACCGACGCGATGTATGGCGCACTTGCCGATGCCATCGAACATGCGCAGGACGATGCCTCCGCCCGGGTGATCCTGCTGCGCGGCGAGGGCGACATGTTCACCGCGGGCAATGATGTCGGCGAGTTCGCCAAGGTGGCCGCCGGCGGCGTGCCGGGTCCGCATGTCGGCCGGTTCCTCAAGGCGCTGGCAGGCAACGCTAAGCCGTTGATCGCGGCGGTGCAGGGCAGGGCGGTCGGCGTCGGCACCACGATGCTGCTCCACTGCGATCTCGTCGTGCTGGCTGAGGATGCGGTGCTGACGACGCCCTTCGTCAACCTCGCGCTGGTGCCCGAGGCGGCTTCCAGCCTGTTGCTGCCCGCACGCATCGGTCACGCCCGCGCCTTCGCGATGTTCGCGCTGGGTGAGCCGGTTTCGGCGCGAGACGCGCTGGCCTGGGGGCTGGCGAATCGGCTGGTGCCGACCGCTGACCTGTTGCCGACGGCCGCATCCCTTGCCGAGCGACTTGCCGGCCAGCCGCTGGGTGCGGTGATCGCGACCAAACGCCTGATGCGCGATGCAGGCCCGGTAGCCGCGCAGATGGAAGCCGAGAACGAGCAGTTCGACGCTCGCCTGCGGACGGACGAGGCACGCGAGGCGTTCACCGCCTTCGCCGAACGAAGAGCGCCGGATTTCAGCCGGTTTGCCTGACCAAAGCCGCCATCTATCCGTCATATATGAAAAAGACTTGCACATAAGAAATCGCGTTGGCATGCTCGGTTTTCGAGTTGGTGCGGATTCGTTATGATCCGGAGCCAAGTGCTGCGTCGCAAACGAGTAGCCGTTAATAATCGCGGCAAGTTGATCAGAGATCTGCGCTCAGTCGAAACCAACAGCAAGTGAAGTCATATTGTGGGCCTTGACACTACATCATATGTCGGTCATGACATGACACCGGTAACCGAAGAAGGCGGCGACAGAGCAGCCCTGTGAAGTGAGGTCAGCGGGAGAGGAGGCTGAATGAAAGATGCAGTCATTCGCTCGATTGTGAGAGCGCTATCATAATCTGATAGATCCGTCACCGATGAGATAGCGTGCTATCGTCTCGGTGACAGTAAGGATCAGTGTCATGCGCCTCACCGGCGCAGGCGACGTCGTGCGTCCGATCCGGATCGCCATGGTTTTAACCAAGAATTGAGCGGCGCGCAGCCGCGGACGACCTGTGCGCCGGGGGCGGCCTACAGGACCAAGAAGGCGACGGCTTTGACACCGGTTACTATATCGGAGGCGGAGCCATGCCCGGAACGGAGGGAGGCAAGGATGACCGATCGAGCGAATGTGCGTGCGATTTGCCAAGGGATTTCAGCGTTGGCGCTGATCAGTGCGGCGCAACAGGCGATGGCTCAGGATGTGGCGCCGGGGCAGCCAAGGGCGGATGCCGGCACGGCGGCAGCCGCTGCCGCGCCGCAGAGCGAAACCGATGGCGCCGGCGCGCCGCTCGACGAAGCCACGGTGGAGGATATCGTCGTTACCGGCTATCGCGCTTCGTTGCGCAACTCGCTCAACATCAAGCGCGAGGCGATCGTCCAGGTCGATGCGATCACCGCCGAGGATATCGCGGATTTTCCCGACACCAACCTGGCGGAATCGCTGCAGCGCCTGCCGGGCGTGTCGATCGACCGCGACAATGGCGAGGGGCGCACCATCACGGTGCGCGGCCTGGGCGGCGACTTCAACCGCACTCGCCTCAACGGGCTGGAGGCGCTGGCGACCGCGGGCTCGAACGACGCCGGCACCAGCCCCAACCGCAGCCGGTCCTTCGACTATAATACCTTCGCATCCGAGTTGTTCAGTGCATTGAAGGTGCAGAAGACACCGTCGGCCGAAACCGACGAAGGCTCGCTTGGCGCGACGATCGACCTGATCACCGGCAAGCCCTTCGACTATAAGAAGGGCGCGCTCGCGCTGTCGACCGAGGGCAGTTACCAGAAGAACAGCAAGAAATGGTCGCCGCGCATCGCCGGGCTCGTCTCCAAGCGCTTCCTCGATGACAGCATGGGGCTGTTGATTTCGGGTGCCTACAGCAAGTCGGTCAACGAGATCGACCAGTATCGCCGCGGCGTCGGCTCGGCCGACTATCTCTATCGTGGCGCCGATTGGGCGGGCAGCGAAGGGCCGCAGCGCGCCGGCTTTGCCGCGCCGGCCGGCACCAATTTCGGATCGGCGATCACCAATCCGGAAATCGCGGCGTTGCTCTCAGGCTCCAACCCGCAGGCCTATGCCAATCTTTATCCCGGTGCGCCCTATAACACGCCGGGGCGGTTCGATGACTCGCAGGTCCGCATTCCCGCGCTCGGCGCGCTCGAACAGCAGAACGTCAAGAATGATCGCCTCGGCCTGACTGCGGCCTATCAGTGGCAGATCGGCCCGCGCACGCGCCTGACGATCGACGGCGTCTATTCGCGCTTCCACAATGTCAGCACCTACAACCAGATCTCGTCGGTGGGGCTCAACCGCAACAACACCAATGCGACGCTCAACACCGCGGGCAACAATTTGAGCCCCACCGCTGCGCGCGGGCTTTATCCCGGCCTCTGCGCGCCGGTGGCGGGTGACGATCTGAACGCGCCGGTCGATTGCGGCCAGCAGCTTTACGGCACCACCCCTGCCTTTTCGACCGCGCTCGACCAGAACGGCAACGTCGTGCCCTCCGTGCTTGGATCGGCGGCGGTGGTGCCGGGGTCGACCAACCCGGGCAATGCCAACATCTTCAGCGTCAACCCGAACAACCTCGATCCCTACGACTATTACAACAACCCCAATTCGGTGGGCTACATCCCGTCCGCCAATCGGCTCGCCTTCCGTGGCAATTTGATCGGCCGCCCGGCGGTGCGCGTGCTGGAATCCAACGTCACCAATGGCTTTGCCGATTATCTGGTGCTGCAGAATGTCGATTTCCGATCGGCGCAGGACCAGAATGATTATGTGACCAAGTTTCGGCAGGGCAATATCAACCTGACGCACGAATTCACCGACAATTTCCGTGTCAACCTGCTCTACGGCCAGTCGCGATCGACCAACAATTCGCGTGGGCTGCTCGTTGAGTTCAACCGCATGGATAGCCAGGGGCTGTTCGTCTATGACGAGCGCGATGGCGGATCGATGCCCAAGATCGATTTCGGCTTCGACGCCGCCGATCCGAACAATTGGGATACGGTGAAGGGCTTCTCGGCGATCCGCCATTACACTCGGCTTGCCAAGAACACCTATGATGGCGGCAAGATCGATCTCGAATGGAACGTCAACGATCAGTTCGCCCTGAAGGCCGGTTTCAATCGCCGCGAATATGGCTTCGAGACCAACCAGTTCGAACGCGTCAACGATTTGCTCAACCCGACGTTGAAGGAAATGGGCACGACCGCGGGTGCACTGGCGGAGAAGGTGCAGTTCGGCCAGGGGCTGAGCGTGCCCGACGGCACCGTCACCGAATTCGTCGTGCCGAGCATCGAGAAATTCAACCAGATCCTCGATTTCACCTGCAACTGCGTCAACAAGTGGGGCGACTGGCGGATCACCAATCTGCGCAATCGCACGACCAGTTTTGGTGTCAATGAGACTGACACCGGTTACTATTTCCAGGTTGATTTCCAGACCGAATTGTTCGGTGCGCCGTTACGCGGCAATGCCGGCACGCGCATCGCGGTGACCGAGGTCGATTCCTTTGGCGAGACGCAGGCGGGCCGCCCGATCCGCGGCACCAACAAATATACCGACTATCTGCCCTCGGTGAACGTGAACTACGAACCGCTCGATAACCTCATCCTGCGCTTCGCGGTCTCGAAGGTGATGGCGCGGCCGCTGCTCGGCAATCTTTCACCGACCATCCAGTCGATCAGCGTACCCAACGACGGCAACACGACGGGCGGCACGCTGACGATCGGCAACCCTAAGCTCAACCCGTTCCGGTCGACCAATTTCGATGTCAGCGCCGAATGGTATTTCGCGCCGGGCGGGCTGATCTCCATCGCGGGCTTCTCGAAGGAGATCAGCAGCTTCCCGCAGACGGTGCTCTATGAAGCGAACCTCTCGGAATTCGCCGATGCGGAGACGATCGCAGCGATCCGCGCGCAGTTCACCAACCCGCAGCAGCAGGCCTATATCGACGGCAATTTCCCGTTCCTCGCGCGCCAGTTCCGCGACGCGCCGGGCGGCTGGCTGCGCGGCATCGAGGCAAGCTACCAGCAGGATCTCACCTTCCTGCCGGGCTTCCTCAAGAATTTCGGCATCCAGGTGAACGGCACCTACATCAAGTCCCGCCTCAACTATATCCTCGATCCGGGCACGCGGACGATCCCCGCGACGATCGGTAAGGGGCCGTTCCTCGGCGTCTCGCCCAAGGCAGTCAACGCGACGCTCTATTATGAAACCGAGCGGTTCCGCGCACGCGTCTCCGCGGCATGGCGTACCGGCTACAGCACCACCTATCCGATCGCGGCGGGTTCCTGCGCGCCGGGCCTCGTGCCGCCGACGCCGGCAAGCCCCAACACTCAGCCCAGCTATTGCGGCAGCCCGCTGATCAACGATTTCGTCTATAGCCGCTCGACCTTGAACCTCGATGCCTCGACCAGCTTCAAGGTCACCGAATGGTTCTCGGTCAGCGCCGAGGCGCTCAACCTCACCAACCAGACCAGCGACCGCTATGCCTATGCGGGGCAGAACGCGGTGTCCCAATATGCCAGTTCGGGCCCGATCTACCGCGTCGGCGCGCGGGTGAGGTTCTGAACGATGCCTGATCCCAGGATCACCGCGGTGATGACCATCCCTTCTCTCCACCCGGCACACTGCGCCGGCCAGGATGCGGCGCTCTCGCGCCGCCATATCCTGGTCGGCGGCCTTGCCCTCGGCGCGCTGGGCGCCGGCGGCGATCGCGCGTTCGCGGCCGAAACCTATGGCGCCGCGCCGCTGGCGGGCCAGCCGCTGCCACCGGGCGACGACAGCGGCCGCCTCGTCGGTCCGCCACCCGCCGGCTACTGGCCCTATTCGGGGTTGAGCGGCCCAGGCCGCGCGGCGACGGCGGCGAGCATCGGCCAGGGCTGGGTCTCGGGGCTTCCCGACGTACGCTATGCGGGGCCGGAGACGCCGCGTTACCCTACCGTGCCATGGGGGGACGCGACAGCGGCGACGGCGGTGAAGCAGGGCGTGCTGCCCGCATTGCGGCCGATCCATCACGTCCATATCCGCGACACGATCATTCAGCCGGGGCCGGATGGCTGGTACTATATGACCGGCTCCACCGGCGATAATATCTGGGCCGCCAATGACGGCGTCGAACTGTGGCGCTCCCGCGACCTTTCCGCCTGGGAGTATCGCGGCCTCGTCTGGTCGATCGAGCGCGACGGCGTTTGGGAACGGCACTGGCGAATGCGCAAGGGCGTGCCGTTCCGGGCGCTGTGGGCCCCCGAGATCCACTACATCCGCGGCAACTGGCTGATCTGCCATTCGATGAGCCGCGCCGGCCTTGCCGTCCTGAAATCGACCAGCGGCCGGCCCGAAGGCCCCTATATCCACGCCTTCTCGCCCGACAAGCCGGTGGGGAAGGGGATCGATTCAACCTTGTTCGAGGACGAGGACGGATCGGTGTGGCTGACCGCCGGTTCCGCCGACACGATCGTGCGGCTGAAGGATGATCTGTCCGGCATTGCCGGGTCGTGGCAGCCGTTGAGTGCCGATGGCTGGGATCTCGATCCCACGCATCATCGCGATCAATGCACCGCCAACGGCTACAAGCATTTCGGCTATGAAGGTGCGACCTTGTTCAAGCGCGACGGGCGCTATTATCTGGGCGTCGTCGACCGTTATGAGGATCGCTATTCCTTCGCCATGTGGATTGCGGAGAGGATCACCGGCCCCTATCGCGAGCGGCATGAAATGCCGGATTGCGGCGGCGGCAATTTCTTCCGCGACCATCAGGGGCAATGGTGGGTGACCTTTTTCGGCAACGGATCGCCATCACCGTTCCGTGAGATGCCGGGGCTGGCGCGGGTCGGTTTCGACGCCAAGGGCCATTTACGCTTCATGCGCGACCAGCCTTTCGCTACCCAGCCGTTCGAAGGGGGAATGACAGCCTGATGCGGAATTTGCTTCTTACCCTGGCGCTGGTCGCGGCGCCCGCTTTCGCACAGCCACCAACCCCGACCCCGATCCGCGCCTCGAAGATCATCCTCGTCGGCGATTCCACCACCGCGGTCAGCGGCGGCTGGGGCGGCAGCTTCTGCGGCGAGCATGTCAGTTCCTTCGTCGCCTGTGTAAACCTTGCGCGCGGCGGCCGCTCTTCGGGCAGCTATCGTGCCGAAGGTTCCTGGGATCTCGCGCTCGCCGAGATGCGCGCGCCGGGTTTCGTGAAGACTTGGGTGCTGATCCAGTTCGGCCATAACGACCAGCCCGGCAAACCCGGCCGCTCGACCGATCTCGCCACCGAATTCCCCGCTAATCTCAGGCGCTACGTGGCCGAGGTGCGTGGAGCGGGAGCGATCCCGATCCTCGTCACGCCGCTCAGCCGACGCATCTACAAGGATGGCCGCATCGACAATGATCTGGCGCCGTGGGCGGAAGCAACGCGCAAGGTAGCGGCGGAAACCGGCGCGCCCTTGCTCGATTTCAACGCGCTGAGCGTCGCCGAGCTGGACGCGAAGGGAGAGGCGTGGGCGGACCGGCTGGCGCAACTGCCCAAGCCGGCCGAGGGCACCGCACCGCCCAATGCCGCGACCGAGGTCAACGATACGCCCTTCGCGCAGCGCAAGCTCTCCTTCGATCGTACCCATCTCGGCCGTGCCGGGGCGGATCATTATGCGCGGTTGGTGACCACAGCGCTGGTGCGGGCAGTGCCGGAAATGCGCGGGCTGCTGTTCGAAAGCCAGCCCGATGCGGTGCCGCTCGCTCGATGAGGATCGCACTGACCCTGCTGCTCGCCGCAGCACTGAACGCCGCGCCCGCGCTTGCGAGCGAAGTGATGCTGCCGGCCCCCGGGTCGGCGGACGTCCACAGCGATACATTGTTGGAAATCCGCTTCGACGCACCGCCGCGGCTTGGGGAGGGCGGGCATATCCGCGTCTTCACCGCCGCGGGAGTGCTGGTCGACGATCTCGATCTCGGCACGACCGCGGTCGATGCAGGCGGCGAGACCCAGCGCCTGCTTGATCGCCGCAATATGGAGATCGACAAGCTCGGTGCGGGCGTGCCGGGGCTGACGCGCTGGCGCTTCACCTGGTACCGGCCGGTCTCGATCGTCGGCGACCGCGCGGTGATCAAGCTTCGCGACGGCGCGCTGCGGTTCGGCGGCACTTATTATGTCACCATTGATCCGGGCACGATCGAGGGCGCGACAGAGGGAAAGCCGTTCACCGGCATTTCTGCCGGGCAATGGCGCTTCCGCACCCGCGCCGCCCCTCGCGATGCCACCCGCCTGACCGTAGACGATGATGGCGAGGCGGACTTCCGCACGCTGCAGGGCGCGCTCGATCATGTCATGGCCACCGGCTGCCGCACCTGCGCCGCTGGGGCGCAGGACAAGCGCATCGCCTTGCGTCCCGGGCGCTATGATGGACAGCTCTACCTCACCGGCGTCGACCGGCTGACGATCGCAGGCGAGGGCAGGGCGCGGACCGAGGTTTCGGCCGACAATTATGACCTGATGAACCCCGGCATCGGCGAAGGTCGCGCGGCGCCCGACACCCGCTACAGCCCGGTCGGCAAGGATGGCGTGCTGGGCACCCGCCTGCGGCTCGGCGGCGGGCGGTCATTGTTCCTGATCGAGGATGCCGACCAGATCCGCCTCACCGGGTTCACCTTGCGCAACCGCCATATCAAAGCGCCAGTGCTCGGCGGCCAGGCCGAGACGCTGCATTTCAACTCGACCTCGCCCCGTGGATCACGGCTGATAGCCACCGACATGAGCTTCGAAAGCGCGCAGGACACGCTGTTGCTGAAGGGCTGGGTGTGGATCCATCGCAGCCTGATCGCTGGCGATGTCGATTTCATCTGGGGCACGCCCTACGCCGTGTTGATCGAGGACAGCGAGATCAGGACGCTCGCCGACACGGTGACACCAGGATCCGGCGGCTACATCTTCCAGGCCCGCGCCGTCGCGGGTTATCCTGGCTTCGTCGTACTGAATTCACGGCTGACCGCAGGGCCTGGCGTGCCCGATCGCAGCACCTTCCTCGCGCGCTCGGGCGGGTTCAAGCCGCGCGATGGCCACTGCCTCGAACGGCCCGAGGGCGCACCGCAGGGCAACCGCACCGTCAATTGCGACAACATCGCCTATATCGGCACGCGGATGGGGCCGCACATTGCGCCGGTCGGCTGGCTCGAACAGCCGATGCCCGGCGTTCTGCCATCAGCCATGGCAGGGTGGCGTGAATGGCGCAGCACCGGTCCCACCGGCCGTCCGCTTGACCTCAGCCGGCGGTCGCCGGTGGGGGGAACGCGCATCGACCTTTCCGGGCTCGACACGCGGGCCGAGATATTCGCCGGCTGGAACGGCGGGGCGGGGTGGGATCCGCACCCCTGAACCGCTCCTATTCCTGACATGGTGGCTCAGGGGATCGCGGGCGGATCGCTTGCCGGGAAGCTGTCTTCCAGCGCCTCGTCGCGCTCGCGGTCGAGCCGCTCGCGGCTGTCCTCGACAGGCCGTCCGGAAAGCCACTGCGCGAGATTGTGGACATAACGGCGGACCGCACGCTGCGCGTCCGGTGACTCCGCAATCTCCGATCCCGGCGCCTCGCTGACGAAGCTGGGGCAGCCGGCGGCCGGATCCCAATTATAGTCGACGAAATGGTGGAAAGTGGATTCGGCGAGCGCAGGGCCGGTCTCCGTCGTCGGTTCGAACGCCACCGCGATGTTGAAGCGGCGACCGGTCACCTTGCTGGTGCCTGTGGCGATTACCCGCGCTGAAGGATCGTTGAGCGGTGCGCCGACCGCGCCCTCGTGCGGATGCGCGGGCAGATAATGGATCAACCCGTCTACCGCGCCGGGATCGCTCAGCAGCACGTGCGGCGGATCGACAGGTTCGATGTCCTGATAGTCGCCATTGGCACCCGAATGATAATTGGGCCACAGGATATATCCCGTCTCGCGATCGTCGATCACACGCCGGGCGGGATCGGGGTCGAGATTGCGGCTGTGGAAGAAATGCGCCTCGCCCACGCCGCCCAGCGTGCAAAGCGAACTGCCCAGGTCCATATGGTCGCGCGTTGCCAGCAGCCCGCCGCCGCGTTGCCTGAAGCGACCGATCGCGGCGCAATCATCGGCATGCAGCCCGTCGCCGGTATCGACCGCGAACAGCCACAACTGGTCGAAATCGCTGGTGTCGATTTGCGACAGCACCGGATCGGGCGTGCCCGGCGGCGCCCGGTCACGCGCGGTGACCGCGTAGAGCGGCGCGCCATCCTCGTCGGTCAGCCCGGCAAGATGATCGCGCAGCATCGAGAAGCGGCCGATATGCCAGTCATCCTCGATGGGCGGGATCGTGGTCTGGAGAAGGATGCGGATCGGCGGTGCCATTGATGGTCTCCTGATGGGCTGATGCGGGGCATGGCCCATTCGACTTGCAGAGTGAATCCGCTCCCCGGCGGGGAAAACCCAGACGATGGTATGATTCACGCCATCGGCGCACTCATAGCTCGATGATCCCGCGTCGCACAGCAACGGTCACCGCGTGCGTCCGATCGGCCACGTCCAGTTTGGCGAAGATATTCTTCAGATGCGCCTTCACCGTCTCCTCGGAAAGGCCGAGCGCACGGGCCACCTCCTTGTTGGCCTTGCCCACCGCCACCAGCCGCAATACCGCCGCCTCGCGCTCGGTCAGCGCGTCATCGGTGATGTGCAGCGCGATTTCGGCGGCGACGTCGCCATGGATGTGGCGCCGGCCACGATGAACGTCGTGGATCGCTTCGATCAGTTCGGTCCTGAGGCTGCTCTTCAGCAGATAGCCGGTGGCACCGGCCCTGAGCGCGCGCACGGCCTGCACGTCGCCGGCATAAGTGGTGAGGACCAGGATGCGCGCATCGGGATGATCGGCGCGGATCGCCATGAGCGCTTCCAGCCCGTTCATCACCGGCATCTGCAGATCCATCAACGTCACGTCCGGATGCAGCGCGGCGAACTGCTCGATCGCCTCAAGGCCGTTGCGCGCCTCGCCGGCGACGATCATGTCGGTGCGATCCTCGACGATCGCGATCACGCCTTCGCGCAGCATCGGATGGTCATCGACAAGGAGGATGCGGATCGGTGGTGCGGCCGGATCAGCCATGGTCAGCGTCCCTGTGTCGGAAGAAGAGGCGCGGCAGCAATCGCCGGCGCGGCCGGTGGTCGGCAAAGGCGAGGCGGGCGGGCAAGGTGATCGTCACCGCCGCGCCCATGCCGGGCTTGCTTTCGATCGAGAAGGTGCCGCCGATGCGCTGCGCGCGTTCCTGCATGCCGACGAGGCCGAAATGCCCTGGCTTGTGCCCGGCATCGCAAATGTGCGCGGGCATGCCGATGCCATCGTCGCAGACTTCGAGGCCCAGTTCGCGGCGGGAGAAGCGGATGGTGATCTCCACCGCGCTGGCCCGGGCATGGCGAACGATGTTGAACAGCGCTTCGTCGGCGATGCGGCCGAGCTCGACCGAGACCAGCGGATGCACCGGGCGCGGCCGCCCTTCCACTACGATGCGGACATGTACGGTGCCGTCGAAACCGGCGGCCTCCGCACGCTCCTTCAGCAGCCCGGGCAGGTCGCTCGATCCGTCGCTCACACGCAGATCCTGCACGCGATTGCGGCCCTCGGTGATGACGTCGTCGGCGCGCCGCAGCGCGGATTCGAGGTGCGCGCGCGCCTCGCCCTCCGCCGGCATCCGGTTGGCGACCGACTGGAAGCGTAGCACGAGCCCCTGCACGCTCTGCAGCAGCGTGTCATGCAGTTCGCGCGCGATCCGTTCGCGCTCGCCGAGCCTTTCTTCCAGCCGGCTGCGAATGCGGCCGGCCACCTGTGCCAGCCGCAGCCGATAGAGAAGCCAGCCGAGCAGCAGCAACGCCAGCGCGCAGGCGGCGATGAACCAGCGGGATTGAAGGAAGGTGGGCGGGATCTCGAACGCCACCGCGGCGCCCTCGCGGTTCCAGATGCCCGCCTCGTTCGCCGCGATGACGCGGAAGCGATACTGGCCGGGCGGCAGGTTGGTGTAGAAGGCCTGCCGCCGCGCCCCCGGATCGAGCCAGCCCCGGTCGAAGCCGTCGAGCCGATAGCGCACGCCGACCTGCCGCGGATCGGCAAAGCTCAGCGCCGCAAAGTCGATCTCGATGCTCGACGTGCCTGCTGCCAGCAACACCGACGCCGGATCGCGAAACATCCGCCCGTCCGCCACGATAGACTTGATCGCGACGGGCGGGGGCAGGGCGTTGCGCACGATATGATGCGGGTCCATCCACATCGTGCCGGTTTCGGTGGCGAGCCACAGTCGCCCGTCGCCGCCCTGCACCAGCGCGAGCTGGCTTTTGGAATGCGGGCGGCTGACCAGCCCTTCCGCAGCACCCAGCGCGAGGACCGGTGGATTAAAGGCCGGCTCGGCGAGCGCACGAGCGAAGTCCGCCGACCGCATCCGCACCAGTGCGCGGGGATAGGCCAGCCAGGTGTCGCCATCGGGCGTCTGGACCATGCCGTTGATGCGGCTGTTGTCCGACGCAGGGCGTGCGGCGCGGCGTTCGATGCGACCGTTGTGGAAACGGCTGATGCCGAAGGCGCCGGCGACGTAGATATCGCCGGAGCGGCCCGCGTGCAGTGTCACCGCATCGCGTTCGGCATTACCGAAATCGATCGGGCGCAGCCTGGGCGTCGTGCCGTCGAGCCAGGCAAGTTCCCCGAAAGACCATTGCACCACAAGGCGGCCTGCGGAATCGCGCACCAATGTCATCGGGGTGAAGCCATCGACGTGGGTGGCGCCGTACATACGCTCCCAATGGCCTTGGCGGTAACGGTGGAGGCCGCCGGCGGCAGCCGAGATCCAGAAATCGCCCGCCGCGTCGAACGCGCAATCATAGATGATGCTGCGGACTTCGGGGCGCGGGATGGTGCGGCGAACCCGGCCGCCGTCGAGGATGAGGATGTCGGTGCCGAACCCCACCCAGATCGCGCCGTCGGGCGCTTCGCACAGGCTCTGGGGCTCCCGGATTCCGGTGAGGATCGCCTCCGGATCGCCGCCGGGGCGGATGCGGTAGAGCGCACGGGCCTGGCCGACATAGACGCTGCCGTCGCGCGCTACCATCAACTTGTCGCCGAAGGCGGCGGGGGCGGTGAGGCGCGGCTCGAAGCGCAGTGTCGATGCGCGCAGCCGGTCCAGCCCCTTTTCGGTGCCGATCCATATATTGCCTTCGCGATCCTCCAGCAGCCGGTTGGTGACATCGGACGAGAGACCGTCGCTGGTGCGGAAAAGCTCAGGCGCGGTGCCGGGCGTGGCGCCAGCGGCGACGCGTTGGAGCCCGGCATAGCGCGTCGCCAGCCACAGATTGCCGCTGCGATCGAACATCGGCGCGCCGCGGATCTGCGCATCGTCGGTGGCATAGGGCCTGCCCGGCCGGTCGGGTGCGCCGCGGCCGCCGGTGCCGGTAAGCGCATAGCTGCCGCCCCGCTCGGAGATCCACACGCGCCCCTCGGGGTCGAGCGACAGCCGGCCATTGGCGCGCGGCGTTTCGCGCACCAGCGAAAAACGCGGGGCTCCCGGCGCCATGCGGATGATCGAATTGCACAGGGAGACCCAGATAGCGCCGTCAGGCGCGACGAGGAGGCTCAGCGCGTCATCGTGGGGCACGCCCTGCGCCGGGCCGAAGCGTTGCCAGCGGCCATCGGCCACGCGGAGCACCTCCGCACTGTGGCTGGCGGTCAGCGCCCACACTGCGCCGTCACGGGCCTCGGCAAGCTCGATGATCCACTCGGGGGCGGCCGGCGCGGGCGCGCGCAGGCGCCCGCCGCGATAGACGAGGAAGCGATGCGAGCGTCGCAGCGCCACCCAGACATCGCCATTGCGCGCGACCATCACCGTGCTGGGTGGATCCTCGCTGCCGGCGGCGGTGCCCGCGCGGATCGCTTCGAAGCTGATGCCGTCGAAGCGGAACAGGCCCTCGGCGGTGGCGAGCCAGAGGAAGCCATCACGCCCCTGCGCCATGCCGAGCACGGGCGCGGGCACTTCGTCGCCGCCGGTCCAGCGATAATGGACATAATGCGCCAGCCGCCGGCCCGGATCGGCCTCGACCGCTGGCGACCGCATCAGCAGCGCCAGGGCAAGCGGGATCCCGATCAGCCGCATCATTCCCGTCAGCAAGCCACGCTGGCCCTTCCCCACAGCATCATTCCAATGCGCTCCCATTCCGCGGGAGCGGGGATCGATGCTACCCCCGAATGGGGGATAGAGACATAGCCGCAACGAAGGCTGGCCCGACAGCCAGCGGATGCTATCGGCTTGCCGTGGCGAAGCTGATCATACGTTATCCGGATGGCGCGCCTGGCGCCGCGGCGCTGCTGATGCGGTTTTCCTGTGCGCTGATGGCCTTTCCGGCATTGGCGCGGATCCTGCCCACGGGCACGCATGGCTGGTTGGTGGCCATGCCGGCGACGGTGATGGCGCTCGCGTTCGTTGCCGGCTTCGGCACGCGCGCGGTGGCCTTGCTGCTGGTGGGTACGCTCGCCGCCGATCTTTCGATGGTCGCCGGAGAGACGATCCTGCTGCCGCTTGCCGCAGCGATGGGGGCGGGGGCGCTCGCGCTGCTCGGCCCGGGGGCGTTTTCGGTGGATGCCCACCGCTATGGCCGCCGGGTGATCCGCCTCGAACCGCGCTCCCCCGATCGGGGAGGTGCCGAATAACTGATCTTGGGATTTTGTTCCGCGATGCCTCATGAAAATATCCAGCATCCGCTGTCGCGATCACTGGGAGAGCACAGGATGAGCCTCGGATTGCAGATGAGCCCTCCGCTTGCGCGCCCGACGCCGCCGCGCGCCAGCGATCTCGCCCAGTGCCGGCCGGCGAAAGGGCATGACGCACCACTGGTGCTGATCGTCGACGATGATGCCGCCGTCCGCAGCGCCCTCATGGAATTGATGGACTCGGTCGGTCTCGAGGCGATCGGCTTCGCTTCGCCGCGCGAACTGCTCGAGCGCGACATTCCCGATCGCCCCTGCTGCCTCGTCCTCGACGTGCGGATGCCGGGATCGAGCGGGCTCGATCTGCAGCAGCACCTCGCTTCGTCGGGCAAGGCCTGGCCGATCGTCTTCCTGACCGGCCATGGCGACATTCCGATGAGCGTTCAGGCGATGAAGGCCGGCGCGATCGACTTCCTCACCAAGCCGGTGCGCGATCAGTCGCTGCTCGATGCGGTGATGACCGGTATCGAGCGCGACATGGCCTATCGCGCCGGCGCGCGGGTGAAGCGCCAGCAGACCGATCGTCACGCCACGCTCACCGCGCGGGAGCGCCAGGTGCTGCGCCATGTCGCTAATGGCCGACTCAACAAGCAGATCGCGTTCGATCTCGGTATCTCGGAAGTGACCGTGAAGCTTCATCGCAGCAGCGTGATGCGCAAGATGCAGGCCACGTCGGTCGGCGAACTTATCCGCGCCTGGGATCTGCTGCCTGAGGAGCTGCGCGATCTGGTGACCTAGACCATGGGATGGTTACGAAACCAACAGGTTTCGGCGACATCGCGGGGTGGCCGCACCGGCCATTTCGATAAGGGCCTACCGCGTGTCGACACCGCCCCTGATCGCGATCGTGGATGATGATGAAGCCGTTCGTGAGGCGCTGTCGGACCTGCTGCTGGTCGAAGCCTATGCCGCGGAGACATTCAGAGGTGCGATCGATTTCCTGAACGACCCGGCGCCAGACCGTTTCGCCTGCCTGATCACCGATGTGAGGATGCCGGAGATGGACGGGATCGAGCTGGTGCGACGCCTGCGACAGCGCGGATCGACGCTGCCGGTCATCGTCATCACGTCGCTGCAGGACGAGGCAGCGCGCGCGCGGGCAATGGCGGCCGGCGCCACGGCCTGGTTCACCAAGCCCTTCTCCGACGATGCATTGTTCGTTTCGCTCCGCGCCGTGCTTCGGGGCACGGAGAAGCCGGGCGCCTCAACATGACTGAGTCCTATCGGTTCCTCATCGATGCCGTGCCCGCGGGGGCCGTCGATCCCGGCCGCGACCGGCTGCGCCAAGTCGATGGGGATGGCACCGCTTGGTGGGCGCTGGACATTTCGAAGGCGCATGCACTTATCGCCGCCGCCGATGATGGCGCCCGGCCGGTGGACTGGGCATCTGCACTGCTCGCCGCAGTGCGCATCGCCGATGCCGATCAGAATGCGATGCACGCGCTGGGGCCGATCGGCGCGCGCTGGCGGATGCTGGGCCAACCGGTAACTGCCTACTGGCCTTCCGAAGGCTGGCGCGATCTTGCCGAGCTGGTGGTCGCCGCCGTCGCTGGCCGGATGGCGTCGCGCCGCATTTCCACATCGCTGTTCGACGACGCGACGCTCACCGTCTCCGGCAATCCGGCACGACCCGACATGCTTGTCGCCTCGCTCGGCGGCTGTCCTGCGGACGATCGCTCCTTCTGGTCGGTGCGCGCATCGGAGCAGCGCTATCGCAGCCTGATTCACCATCTGCCCTGGGCGCTGCTGCAGGTCGATGCCACCGCGATGGCGCCGATCTTCGAGGCGCTGCGCTGCCGCGGCGTGACCGACATCGGCGCGTTCCTTGCCACCGCGCCCGAAGTCGCGCTTGAGTCGCGTGACATCGTGCGCGTGACGGATGCCAATCTGAAGGCGCTGCAGGTGCTGGGCGTTGCTTCGGTCGATCAGGTGATCGGTCCGGTCGACTTCGTCTTCGCCGCTTCGCCCGAAACCGCCAAGCGTGTGATCAAGGCGCATTTCGACGGTGAGCGCAGCTATACCGAGGTGATGAAGCTGCGGACGTTCGACGGTCGGTTACGGGACGTGGAACTGACCGTGACCTACCCGACCCCACCCGAGCGGCTCGACGTGTCGATGCTGAGCCTCGACGACATCACCGACCGGTTGCGCACCGAGGTGCAGTATCGGCAGCTCCAGGCGGATTATTCGCGCGCGGCGCGAATCTCGATGCTGGGCGAACTGGCAACCTCCATAGCGCATGAGGTCAACCAGCCGCTCGCGGCGATCGTCACCAATGCCGAAACCAGCCTGCGCTGGCTGGCGCGTGACGATCCTAATCTTGCCAAGGTGATGCAGTTGACCGCGCGCATCGCCGAAAGCGCGCGTCACGCCAGCGACATCGTGAAGCGGGTGCGGGCGATGGCAGCACCGCGCGCGCCCGAGCGCGAACCGCTGGAACTCAACATCGTCGTGTTCGAGGCGCTGGTGTTCGTGCGGCATGAACTGGAATCGCGCGCCATAGATCTGGCGATGCGCCTTGGCAGCGGCCTGCCGAACATATTCGGCGATCGCGTGCAATTGCAGCAGGTGATCGTCAACCTGATCCTCAACGCCGTTCAGGCAGTGGGGAAGAAGGGGCGGATCGACCTCAGCACCGCATTGGATCCGGCGGGTGGGGTGGCCTTTGCGATCCATGACAGCGGACCCGGCATCGCGCCTGAGCATCTCGATCGGATCTTCTCCAGCTTCTTCACCACCAAGGATGAGGGGATGGGCATCGGGCTGGCGATCTGCCAGTCGATCATCACCGCGCATGGCGGCGCGATCGGTGCTGCCAACCATCCCGATGGCGGCGCACGCTTCCGGTTCGTGCTGCCCGTCGCCTGATGCGTACCCTGACCTCAGGGAGAGGTTGCCTTGCCTTTCGTCGAACCTCGCATGGCTTCCGGTACAATG
This sequence comes from Sphingomonas zeicaulis, assembly GCF_050433225.1. Classification (NCBI taxonomy): domain Bacteria; kingdom Pseudomonadati; phylum Pseudomonadota; class Alphaproteobacteria; order Sphingomonadales; family Sphingomonadaceae; genus Sphingomonas; species Sphingomonas zeicaulis. The sequence goes on from NZ_JBNPXQ010000001.1 coordinate 1,198,054, forward strand.
CCGCCGCCGAACGCTTTCGACGATGCTGCTCGTCGTCGCGGGGCAGCGCGCGCCTGCGGATATCTTAAGCAGAGGATAGGATGATGAAGATCGTCGTGATTGGCGGCACCGGCCTGATCGGGTCGAAGACCGTCGCGTTGCTCAGGGCCCGGGGGCATGAGGTGATTGCCGCCGCTCCCAACACCGGGGTCGACACGATCACCGGCGCGGGGCTCGCCGAGGCGCTGGAGGGCGCGGCGGTCGTCGTCGACGTCTCCAACTCGCCATCGTTTGAAGATGAGGCGGCGATGCGCTTCTTTCAGACTGCGGGGCAGAACATCGCGGCGGCAGAGCGGGCAGCGGGCGTTGGCCACCATGTCGCTTTATCGGTGGTCGGCACGGATCGGCTGCAGGACAGCGGCTACTTCCGCGCGAAGCTGGCGCAGGAAAAGCTGATCGCGGGCGCGGGCATTCCCTACACCCTGCTGCATGCCACCCAGTTCTTCGAGTTCGTGCGCGGCATCGCGGCCTCGGCCACCGAAGGCGATATCGTGCGCCTGCCGCATGCGCGGTTCCAGCCGATGGCGGCGCAGGATGTGGCGGCGGCGGTCGCGGAGGCCGCGCTGGCGGAGCCGGTGAACGGTATCGTCGAGGTGTCCGGTCCCGAACCCTTCTTTCTGGACGAACTCGTGGCCCGCACTCTCGCCTTCGACGAGGATCCGCGGCGAGTTGTCGCCGATCCGGCAGCGCCCTACTTCGGCGTACTGCTCGACGATGCATCGCTGATGCCGGCGCCAGGTGCACATGCAGGCGAAACCGGCTTCGATTGGTGGCTCGCCAATGTGCCGCCCCCGCAGCCCCGCGCCTGAGGGAGTATCGACGATGCTCAGACAGACTTGCCTGCTGCTCGCCGGCCTTCTCGGCACATTGTCGGTGGTCAACGGCATCTTCATGCTGATCGCCCCTGCGGACTGGTATTTTGCGGTGCCCGGTGTGACCACCACCGGCCCGTTCAACCAGCACTTCATCCGCGACATCGGCATCATCTTCATGTTTCTCGGCGCGGCCTTCCTTGCCGGCATCGTTAGGCCTGCGGCGCGCGTCGTGCTGTGGGGCGGCGCGACCTTGTGGCTTTGCGCGCACGCGCTGTTTCACTTCTGGGAGGTCGCGGTCGGGATCTGCGGTGCCTCCGCGCTTGCCCGCGATTTCCCGGCGGTCACCTTGCCCGCACTGATCGGGATCCTGCTGACCTGTTGGGCCGTCGGTGAACGGAGAGCGGCCGGATCATACTGAAAGGGGTTGGTATGGGCGGCTCGTTCACGGGCGGTCCATGGTGCCGCATGCACTGCCCGTCGCGAACGGTGTGTCCTTCCCGGCGGGCGCTTGCCAATCCCGGGGCGATCGGACATGCACCGGTCGCGAAGGGTGATTGATGGTCGATACGCGGGATTGGGCAACGGACGGGGCGGCGGCACGCCCGACATCGAATGAGAGCAGTATCCCCCCAGGGATCGAACCGGGCGCGCCCGCCTGGGCGCGGGCGCCGCGGCGACGCTCTCCGTTGGCGCTGGTGATGGATCGCACCGCGGTACTGTTCGTCGGCATCGCAGTGGGTGTCACGATCGGCTTCGCGTTCGGCGAACATGGCGGAACGCCGGCGCCCGCCGCGGTCCTCCCGCCCGTCGCGACGCCGTCTCCCGCCATCGGCGCACAGGCGCAGCCCACCGCGCCGCAGATCGCAATCGACCGGGTCAGCCCCGCGGTCGCGCGCTCCGCCGCTGCCGGACGGCCGGTGAAGATCGGCGTATTCGGCGACAGCTTCGGCGTCGGCCTGACGCAGGGGCTTTACCTGCAGTTCAAGGGCGACAAGGGCTATGAGGTGGAAGGGTTCGCCAGGCAGGCGACCGGATTCACTCGTTACGCCAAGCTCAACCTCCTTGACGACATCCGCAGCAAAATCGATGCCGAGCCGGTGGATGTCGCGGTGATCTCGTTCGGCGCGAACGACACGTTCGACATCTATGCCGATGGCGTAGCCGCCAAATATATGACCCCCGAATGGCAGAAGATCGTCGGTGATCGCGCAGAGGCGATCGTCAAACTGCTCAAGGATCGCGGCATCGCGGTCTACTGGGTCGGGCTGCCCAAGATGCGCGAGCCGGATTTCGAGGCGAAGGTCGCGCAGATGAACGCCTTTTATGCCGCGCGCATGCAGGCGCTAGGCGTGCCCTTCATCGACACGGTGCCGCTGAGTGTCGATGGCAATGGGCAATATACTGCACATCTGACCGACCCCAAAACCGGCAAGAGCGAACTGGCCCGTGCCAATGACGGAATTCATATGGCAACGGGGCATGCCTATTCGCTGCTGACCAACAGCCTGACGACGCGCATCCGCAAGAGCGTCGATATCGCGCGGACCGAAGCGGGCCGTCCGGCCCCCGCTGCGGATCCCGTCGAGGAGCGCACCAACTGATGCGGCAGATCGCAACAATAGCCGCCGCGATCATCGCGGCGGCGGCATCGGTGACTCCGGTCGCGGCGCAGGAAACGGCCGAAGCAGCGGCGCAGGCGGCGGCGCGCGATTGCGGCCCGCGCCTGTGCTATGCGCGCAACCTCGAACCCTTCCTCGCCGCGCTGGACGATGCGCGCAGCAAAGGGCGCCGGCCCGTCCACATCATGCAGGTGGGCGACAGCCACACCGCCGGCGACATGATCTCCAATGGCTGGCGCGTGCCGATGCAGGCGCGCTTCGGTTTCGGCGGGCGCGGCATGCTGGCGCCGGGCCGGCCCTATCCGGGGGTGATCACCTTCGGCGTCACCCAGACGATGTCGGCGGGATGGACGGTCAACGCCAATTTCGGCAGGGGCTGGAACAGCGCGGGTGCGCCGATCGGCATCGCCGGCTTCTCGCTTACCGCCGTCGGCGGCGACGAGCGTATGGGGGTGACCAGCGATACGCCCGACCAGAACTTCGATCGGGTCACTGTGTGCGGTGTCCGTCGCGCGGGCGGCGGCAGTGCGATCATCCAGCTGGGTGCCAAGACCGAACGGCTCGACCTGTCGGGCAGCCAGGGCGGTGCCGCCTGCAAGACGGTGGACAGCGACTGGCGCCAGTCAGCAGCCCAACTCACCACCGAGGGCAATGGCGTCGTCACCATCACCTCCTTTGCCACCTTCATGCGCAAGGGCGGGGTGGTCGTCTCCAATCTCGGCGTCAGCGGGTCGCAGCTCACCCATCTCGGCCGCGAGGACGACCGCGTCGTCGCCGACGAGCTGGCCGAGTACAAGCCCGATCTGATCGTACTCGCCTTCGGCACCAATGAGGGGTTCTCGCAGGCGCTGACACCGGCGGTGTTCGAGGTCGACCTGCGCGCGCAGGTGCGGCGCCTGCGCCGGCTGGCCGGACGCGACGTGCCGATCCTGCTGATCGGTGCGCCCGATGCCGGGACCAGCAATGTCGCGCTCGCGCGCAATTATGGCAGCCCCGTCGCCTGCCCGGGCGATCCCGGCTGGTACACCCCGACGCTCCTTTCCGCGATCCGCGAACGCCAGCGTATCGTCGCGCGTGACCTGAAGCTCGGCTTCTGGGATTGGAACGCGGCGATGGGCGGCGCATGCTCGGCATCGACCTGGCGCAACGCTGATCCGCCGCTGGTGCGTGGCGACCATGTTCACTTCACTCGCGCCGGTGGCGGCCGCATCGGATCGATGATCTTCTCGGATCTCGATGCCGCCTATGCGCGCTTCGCCGCATCGCGTCCGCGGTAACGGCAGGCGAGGGGGCGGGGGTGCTGTTTCCAACGGCCAGCTTCGGGCTGTTCTTTCTGGGCGTGTTCGCGCTCGGCTGGAGCACGCGGCGTTCGCTCGAATGGCACAAGATCGTGCTGCTCGTGGCGAGCTGGATCTTTTACGGTGCATGGGACTGGCGCTTCGTCGCTCTGCTCATCGCCAGCGGCTTCCTCAACTGGGGCGCCGCGCGGCTGATCCTGCATTTCGATGCGGAGGAACGGGGGCGCCGGCTGGTACTGATCGCGGGCGTCGTCGCCAATCTCTGCATCCTCGGCTGGTTCAAATATTATGGCTTCTTCATGGAGCAGTTCGTCGAGCTGCTTCATGGCCTCGGCTGGCAGCGGGACGTCACCATCATGCAGGTGGTGCTGCCCGTCGGCATCTCCTTCTTCACCTTCCAGGGCATGAGCTACCTGATCGACATCTACCGGCGCGAGACGCAGCCGGCGCGATTGCTCGACATGGTGCTGCTGATGTCGTTCTTCCCGCACCTCGTCGCCGGGCCGATCGTGCGCGCCTCGCACCTCGTGCCGCAGCTGGAGGCGGGGCCGAAGCTCGATCGCGGCATGGCAACGATGGGCTTCCTGCTGATCGTCTGGGGCCTGTTCAAGAAGTCGATCATCGCCTCCTACCTCGCCACCGAGTTCGTCGATCCGATCTTCTTTGATCCGGCGGCGCATGGCAGCCTCGACCTGATTCTCGCATCCTACGGCTATGCCGTTCAGATTTATTGCGATTTCTCGGCCTACAGCGATATGGCGATCGGCCTCGCGGCGCTGCTCGGCTATCGCTTCCCGACCAACTTCGACCAGCCCTATCGCGCCGCCTCGCTGCAGGATTTCTGGCGGCGCTGGCATATCAGCCTGTCGAGCTGGCTGCGCGACTATCTCTATATTGCCCTCGGCGGCAGCCGGCATGGTCCGGCGCGGCTCTATCTCGCGCTGATGACGACGATGCTGCTCGGCGGCCTGTGGCATGGCGCGAGCTGGAACTTCGTGATCTGGGGCGCGATCCATGGCGGCGTGCTGGTGCTCGAACGGCTCTGGCGCCAGCATCGCTCGGAAGGCTGGCCCCTGCTGCCGACCGCGCTTGGGATCTTCATCACCTTCCACATCGTCACGCTCGCCTGGATCTTCTTCCGCTCGGCAAGCTTCGATGCCGCGAGCGCCTATCTGGCCGGTATCGCCGCGCTCGATTTCAGCCGCGGCACGACAGTGGCGCCGCTTGGCCTGGTGCTGATCCTGTTCGGCCTCGCGCTGCATGCCTTCCCGCCGACATTGATCCAGCGGGTCGCGCTGGTGATGCGGCGCTGGTCGCCGCTGATGCTGGGGCTGGCGATCGGCGCGACCATCCTGGTGGTGGATTCGATGCGGCCCGAGGGCGTCGAGCCCTTCATCTATTACCAATTCTGAGGAAGGAGCGCGGTATGCCACACAGCGAATTCGCCTCGCCTGTCGATCTGCCGGTCGATGAGGACGAGCGCGGGACGCTTCGTCCGCTAGGCTGGACCGCGACAGTGATCGTGACGGCAGCGGCGCTGCTTGCGCTGTTCAACGCCACCGCCTTGCGCGGATGGGCGCAGGATCTGCCGCCAGGCCCGGTGACCGAGCGCATCGTGGCGGCGGCAGAAGGCTGGTATGCGCTGACCGACCGGATCGGGCTGACCGCGCCCGGCAAAACGATCCGCGCTGCCTATGACGGGGTCAAGGCCGCGCGGTTCGGTGATCAGGATGGGAAGAAGCCGGAAGGGGCCGACGTCGCCGGCTGAGCGCCGGAGCGGCCGCCAATCGGCCGATCAATGATAGAAGGCGTGGTCGCCGATCGTGGCGGCAAGCTTGCGGCCGGCATGAAAGGCCGATCGGGTGCGCGCCGCGTTGTAATAGATAGCGTTGCCGATCACGGATTCGCGCATCGCGTTGCGCGCTTCGATCGAAACATCCATCGCCGTGCGCCACATGCGATCGTTGCGCGACGGGTTGTAGGTGTTGGTGTTGAAGAATTGGCCGGCCTGATGAACCACGCCGCACACGGTCTTCGGGAACTTCGGCGAACGCAAACGGTTCATGATGAGCTGGGCGACGGCAAGCTGACCATCGCGCGGCTGGTTTGCAGCCTCATGGCGAACGACCTTGGCCATGCAGACCAGTTCGGGATCGGCTTCGTTGACCTGAAGGGCCGGCTCGGCACCGGCATCGGCCACGGTGGTGTCCGTGGCAATCATCGCGGGCTGCGACTCAGCCGTGGCAGGCGCGATCTGGATCGGTGCTTCGGCACCGACCACCGCTGCAGGCTTGGGTTCGACCAGGCTGCTGGCGGCGAGGCTGTACGTCTCGGGCACGGCCATGGAGGCCACCGCGGCGACGGACAGAGTAGCAATCAAAAATGTCTTGCGTCCGGCGGACATCAAGAGCCCCATCACATGCGCAAGAAGTGTGGACCGCGCCAAACTCTAAAAACACTGGCGGTACACAGGCTTCCCACGTCTTCCCACGGGCGCGCGCAAACGCGTCGAAACGCAATCTGGTGATGCCCCCGGGCAAACGACCTGCCGCCGATGGCCGCGCGTGCGATATGTTGCAACCGCGTTACGACCAGTTGTTGGGCGAACCCGGTGAACGGAGGAGGTTTTTGGGGTGCGCTGTGGTGCAAATCACCGCGAAGCCATGGCTCAGTCTGCCCCGCGATCCTTCGCGATCTTGGCTTCTATCAGCGCCCGGCCCTCGTCGGTCAGAACATGATGGCCCCTCGAAACGGTTCGGACCAGCGCTCTCGATGTCAGCGAATTGCCGCGGGACGGTGACAATGCATTGTCCACCAACTCCTCCCATTTTCGCTCATTCGGGCGGTGCGCGGCTTGCATCCGGTCACCCGCTGTCAACGGGAAGCTCTCGTCCAGAACGCGCTTCAGTTCGCCGTTTGTCCACTCCGCACCGTCGGTCATCACATAAAGGATCGCCAACTGGATTTCTGACTCGGTCGTCCGGTGTTCCGGCGCATCGGATGGATGATCGCCCTCATCGCCGGACCTATCGAACAGGTCGACGGCGACGCGGCGTTTCGTTGGTCGATGAGGCGTTCTCCGGCCGTTCTCGAAGATATATGCGTCGGGATTCTGATCCGTCACGAACGGAAAGTCAGCCCTGCTTCCAGGATCCGGGCTCGCTGCGGGCGCTTCATCCGCAGGAAGCACATCCTTGGCCTCGTCTACCGCGCGCTCCTCTACAGTCGCGGATTGCTCGTCGCTGTCGCTGGATCGCGAGCGCCAGCGCCGATGCTCCGTGTGGCGGCTCGTCCACCCTTCTTCGGCACCCATCGGCTCGATGCCGCGCGTTTCGAGCAGCATGAGCAGTTCGTCGAGCACGGCGCTTCGTTCCCGGACGAAGCGTGAGGCAAAGCAGCGCCAGACTTCCCAGCCAGCCCGTTCCAGCAGGCGTTGGCGCTCCATGTCGCGCGACCACATGTCAGGACCGTGGAACCGATCGCCGTCGCATTCGATGGCGAGGCGTCGATCATTCTCACCCTCCACGACCAGGTCGATCCGGAAGTTGCCGACGCGGACCTGTGTATCGACGTGAAAGCCGCGCGCCACGAGCAGATCGAACATCTCCCGCTCGAAGTCGGATTCGCACCGTTCGCGGCGGCTGCCGGTGCCGGCCGCCTCGTTGGCGAAGGGCGCCCGGAAATGTTCGATCAGCGCGCGCCGCAGCTTATCAGCGGGCTTGAGATCGCCAAGGTCTACCGACCGCACGAGGATCATGCGGTTGCGCGCGCGCGATGCCGCGACGTTGAACCGCTGATCATAAGCGGAGCCGGACAAGGCGATGTCACCCCGCTGGGCGACGAGCGACACGAACATGATGTCGCGCTCATCGCCCTGAAAGGCGGTCGGGTCACCGACGCGGATGTCGTGCCGTTCGATGATCTCGGTGCCGATTTCGTCTTGGATCTTGTCGTAGATATGTTTGGCTTGCTCCTGCCCAAGGAGCGTCGTGACGCCGACAGTGCGCTTCGCCATGGCGGGATCGTCGGCGATCTTCCGGATTTCCGACACGATGCAGTCGGCTTCCGGCCGGTTTTGTTTTCCGTTGCGATAGCCGTCCTCCACGAGAATATCGATCAGCGGTGGGTCGAGGCGTTCGGACGCACGAGGCAGCCGCAGCGGCATCAGTTCATGGGCGTAGAACTGGGCTTTCGAGAATTCGATGATCGGTGCGACGCAGCGAAAGTGCTCCTTGAGCATCAGCCGTCCGCCGGCGAATACGACCTGTCCAAGATCGTAAAGCGAGTTCTCCTGGCGCAACTGCCGCCGATAGTCCGGCACCTGATCATCTAGGTGACGGTGGGCGAGGGTGTCGGCGCGCTCTTGGTCGAGGCCGACATGCTCTGGGCTGACCTGCTTGTCGTCGCCGACGATCAGGATCTGCTCCGCGCGCATCAGCGCGGGCAGCGCTGCGAGCGTCGACTGCGACGCCTCGTCGACGATCACCAGATCGAACAGGCCGAAATCGGACGGCAGCGATTCCGAAACGCGATAATGCGGCATGATCCAGCAGGGCAGTGCGCCTTTCGCCCGGTCGGATGCGTCGCGCGCATCGCGCCGGTGTCGTGCCGCACTCTTGCCGGTGCCGCGGCCGATGCGCCGGACGGCAGTGGCATAGGCCGCGAGGGCGGCGCGCACCTTGTCGGTCGCACGATTGCTGAGTTTCAGCCATGTCCGCTGTTCGATCGAGCGCTCGTAAGCCGTCTTCAGTAGCGTTTCGCTTTCCACGCGTTCGGTCGCCAGCCGATGTAGCCGGCCATGGCGGTCGATGCGCGACAGCCATCCGTCAAGCTGTCGCAGGCGCCAGCGGCGCGCCCAATCGCCCGGCGTCAACGGATCCTCGACCCCGTCGACCGCCTCGGTACGTAATTGCCGTGCCCAGGTCGGCGCCCCGGATTCCTCAATCAACCGCGTAACCCGCGCAACCGTTTCGAACGCCGAACCCAGCGCGAGTATCTCGGAGAGTTCATTGCGCAAGTCCGCCCAACGATGGCGGAAGTCGGATGTGGTGATCGACTGCGATCCAAGATCGGCTTGCAGGCAGCCCCTGAACCGTGCGCCGAGTTCTCCGCCCCCTTTTGCGAAAAGATCGACCATGGATCTGCGGACTTCCCCGGCTCGTTCGAGCCGTCGCCGCAGGGCATGGGTTTCGAGCATGTCGAGCAGTGCGGCGATCGCCTCGCTGCCGGCCTGAACCGGTTTCGACCAGCGCGGGGCGACGCTGGCGATGTCTTCAGCGACCCTATTCTCCAGCGCGATATGCTCCCGGATCGAGCCGAGCTGGTTCAGTTGGGCGAGCAGGGGGCGGACACCGATCAGGCCATCGACGTCGATGGGGCTGAGGCTGCTGTGTGCGGCTGCGTGGTTCCATGCGACCTTCAGCCGCTTGGCCTGTTGCTGGGCCGTCACGAACCGGCGCACATCCATCCAGTCTGCCGTCGTGCGCGGCTTTTCGCCGAGAATGCGGATGCTGGCGAGGCGCATCTTGAGCTGACCCGCGAACAGGCCGGCGACGAGACCGAGACCGGTGCCGCCGCCCGCAAGGTCAGCGATCGCGCCGATGAGCTTGTCATCGTCGATGGCGTCCGCCGGCAGTTCCACCGGGCGAGAGAGGAAGTAGCGGTTTTCCTCCAGCAGTGCCTCGGCCTCGGGCCGCTTCGCTTCGAGTGCGCAGATCGCTTCGTCGTCGGGAACACGGCGGAGCAGGCTGATCGTCTGCTCCGTCCAGAGATGCTCCGATGACGACAGCGCGTCTCGGCCGGCCTTGAGGCTGCGCGCCATCGCCAGCAGCGCGTCGGCGCGCGCGAAGGTTTCCGGACGGTGATCGACGAGCGCGACGATCTCGCCGGAAGCGATTTGTCGCTGCAGCGCTTCCATCTGTGCGAGATCGCGATGCGCATCGGTCATCGCATCGTCGTCGGGAAGGCCATCCGCCATCGGAAGGTCGATGCCAAGATAGGCCAGCCGTCTGCCCAATGCCTTCCGCGCGGCGCGGAGATCGACGATCTCCTGATCGGAGAAGCGCGGCGCAAATGCGGCCTGCTCGTCCATCGGATCGGTGAGCCAAGTCGCCAGGTCCGGGTTTGCGATCAGGTCGCGTGCGGCGCGGAGCGGTTCGATCTGTTCCCCATCCAGCGTGATGCTTGTGATCGCCGTGCGGCCGATATCGTCCACCTCCTTGTCGATCCGGGCCAATGTGCGGTGGAGATTGTCAATCTGGGTGTCGAGCGCCTCGATCTCGCTGGTCAGTTCGCTGCGCTTGATGCGCTGCAGGCGATCCGCGATAATTTCCACGGATTCCTGAAATTGCTTCAGGCCATCGCGGTCGCTGTCGAGCAGGCTGACTGCCAGTGGTCGGACGGCAGGCGGCAACTGATCCCGCAGGACCTTAAGAGCCGGCGCCTTCTGGGACGTGACCAGAACGCGCTTTCCCAGTGCCAGATAATGGCTGACGATATTGGCAATGGTGTGCGTCTTGCCGGTGCCGGGAGGCCCCTGAACAACCACGCCCGGCCTCACCGCGAGCCGCTGGACGACCTCGACCTGCTCACGATTGAACGGCTTGGGAAAGAACAGATCCTCGCCGCCGCCGTCGGACGAAGTGATGCCGGGAATCGTCGAGATTCCCCGGTATGAAGGATAGTCCTCCTCATTGGGCGCGCTTGCCGGTTCGGTCAGCAACGCGAGCAACGCACCCGGCAATTGAAGGTCGGGCTCCGTGGCGAGGGCCTGATCGCGGAAGCGATCGAGATCGTCCATCAATTGCGAGGCGCGGCGTTCCCGCTGAAAGAACATGAAGGTCTCGTGGACCTCAAGCATCTGGACGGCTTTGGGCAAGCCGGATGCTGTCGCATCATCGAGCGGTTGATAGCGGCCATCGGGATCAAGCAGCGCGGCAGCCTGGCGCAGGATCGCTTCGTAACTCTCCGGGGCGAAGGGAGACAGCGGCTCATCTTCCAGTTCGGCAAGATGAAGCTTTGCATTGGCTCTCCACTCATCGACCGACCGGAGTGCCATACGGTCGAGCGTTTCCGCCTCCACGGCCGGCGTCGCTTCCATGCGCGGGCGGACTTCGATGGCGTGGGTCAAAGGGTCGAGGGCGATCTCAGTCGCCATCGTCAGCAAAGGATAACGCAAGGTCTGGCCGTCACGGTCCAGCGTCGCCAGGCCGATGCCACATACAAGTTCGCTCGGTGTATCGACCGCGATCTCCAGTGACTGCCGAAGCAGGAACAACGCGTTGTACAGCTTGATCGTAAGCCGCCGAGGCCGTTCCTGCTCGGCCCATAATGTCCACGGACCGGCGATGTAGCCGTCCAGCGCAGAGCGAAGTTCCTCGGCATCGGGATAATCGTCGATCCGAACGGACGGGGCCGTTTCATCCACGACGGACAAGCCGGCGTCGATCAACGCTCGCGTTGCAACCTCGCCCATCAGCCGCGGCGGCTGCGCGGGATCATCCTGCAGCCTCAGCCAGCAGCGCAGGCCAATGCTCTCGGGAACCGGCGGCGCCTGCTTGGTCAACCGTTCGACGTGAAGCCAGATGACGTCATCGTCGACCAGACGATTCAGCGTCACGCCGGGCAGGTCGAGTTCGTCTTTAGCGTAAAGAAAGCCGTTGTGCCGCGTAACATCGAGCACCGTTTTCAGCTTGTCCCGCTCGGTCGCCTCGACATAGGCGATCAAGTCGAGAAGTCGATCACGCTGCACGCTCATCATTATGCCCCGGCTCTCCGGCACGGCCGAGCGCGCACCGTTCTCTATTCGTCCCCGATCGATGTCTAGACGATGAGCAACGGGAGGCAATAGTGCGCGGGCGTAGCCGTCACGCGCGGATCACCGCACGATCTTCGCCAACCCCCGCGACAATTGCAGCGCGCCGCTCAGCCGCGCCGCCGGATCGTTCCACGCACGGGTGATCACCAGCTTGCTGTCCGGCCGCAATTTGGCCGTGTCCTTCAGCCGCTGCACATAGGCGATGAGGCCGGGCAGGTCGGGGAACTGGTCCTCGAAGAAGCTGACCAGCGCGCCGCGGGGCCCCACGTCGATCTTCGAGATGCGCGCGCGCTTGGCGTTGAGCTTGATCTCGATGAGCTTCAGCAGGTTCTGCGTCGCATCCGGCAGCTTGCCGAAGCGGTCGATCAGTTCGGCGGCGAACGCCTCGATCGCCTGGGCGTCGTCAAGTTCGTTGAGGCGTCGATAGAGACCCATGCGCAAGTCGAGATCCGGCACATAATCGTCAGGGATCATGATCGGCGCGTCGACGGTGATCTGTGGGCTGAAATCGGTCTTGCGCGTCTCGGCGGCGATGCCGCCGGCCTTGGCGTCGAGGATCGCCTCTTCCAGCATCGACTGGTAGAGTTCGAACCCGACCTCCTTGATATGGCCGGACTGTTCGTCGCCCAGCAGGTTGCCCGCGCCGCGAATGTCGAGATCGTGGCTGGCGAGCTGGAAGCCGGCGCCGAGGTTGTCGAGGTCCGACAGCACCTTGAGCCGCTTCTCCGCCGCCTCGGTCATCACCCGCTCGTGCGTCGTGAGATAGGCATAGGCGCGTGTTTTCGAGCGGCCGACGCGGCCGCGGAGCTGGTAGAGCTGGGCGAGGCCGAACCGGTCGGCGCGATGGATGATGAGGGTGTTCGCGCTCGGAATGTCGAGCCCACTCTCGACGATCGTCGTCGACAGCAGCACCTCGAACTGCTTGTCGTAGAAGGCGGACATCCGCTCTTCCACCATCGACGGTGCCATCTGGCCGTGCGCGACGACATAGCGGACCTCGGGCACCTCATCGCGGAGGAATTTCTCGATGTCCGGCAGGTCGGCGATGCGCGGGGTGACCACGAAGCTCTGCCCGCCGCGATAATGTTCGCGCAGCAGCGCCTCGCGCAGCACCACCGGATCCCAGGGCATCACATAGGTGCGCACCGCGAGGCGGTCGACCGGCGGCGTCTGGATCACCGAAAGCTCGCGCAATCCGCTCATCGCCATCTGCAATGTGCGCGGGATCGGCGTCGCGGTCAGCGTCAGCATATGGACGTCGGTCTTGAGCGCTTTCAGCCGTTCCTTGTGGGTGACGCCGAAACGCTGTTCCTCATCGACGATGACGAGCCCGAGCCGTTTGAACTCGATGCCCTTGGCGAGCACCGCATGGGTGCCGACGACGACGTCGATCGTGCCCGCGGCAAGCCCGTCCTTGGTGGCCTTCGCCTCGCTCGCGGTGACGAGGCGGGAAAGGCGGCCGATTTCGAGCGGGAAGCCCTGGAAGCGTTCGCGGAAATTGTTGAAATGCTGGCGCGCGAGCAATGTCGTCGGGCAGACCACCGCCACTTGCATTCCCGCCATCGCCGCGACGAAGGCGGCACGCAGCGCCACCTCGGTCTTGCCGAAGCCGACATCCCCGACGACCAGCCGGTCCATCGGCCGGCCCGCGCCGAGATCGCTGATCACATCGCCGATCGCGCGGTCCTGATCGTCGGTTTCCTGATAGGGGAAACGATCGACGAACGCCGGATAGCCGCCGCTGTCTGGCTCCGCCACTTCGGCCGGGCGCAGCGCGCGCTCGGCGGCGGTGGCGATCAGCTCGCCTGCGATCTCGCGGATGCGCTCGCGCATCTTTGCCTTGCGCGCCTGCCACGCGACGCCGCCCAGCTTGTCAAGCTGGACGCCGTCATTCTCGGCGCCGTAGCGGCTCAGAACCTCGAGATTCTCGACCGGCACATAGAGCTTGTCGCCGCCGGCATAGCTTAGCCACACGCAGTCATGCGGGCTTTTGCCGACCGGGATCGAGGTCAGCCCCTCATAGCGGCCGATGCCATGATCGGCATGGACCACGAGGTCGCCGGGGGAAAGCGTCGCCAGTTCGTTGAGGAAGGCGTCGGCGCTCTTCTTGCGCTTGGCGCGGCGGACGAGGCGGTCGCCGAGCATGTCCTGCTCGGTGAGCAGCGCAACGTCGGGCGCGGTAAAGCCATGGTCCAGCGGCAGCACGGTAAGCGCGGCGCGGCCCTGCGCGGCGGCTCCCAGCGCTTCCTGCCAGCTATCGGCAAGCGCGATATCCTTCAGACCATGGTCGAACAGCAGCCCCTGCAACCGTTCGCGCGAGCCGTTGGAATAGCTCGCCAGCACCAGCCGCTTGCCGTCGCGCTGCACGGCGCGGGCGTGCGCCGCCACCGCTTCGTAGATATTGGCGTTCTGCGCGCGCTCGGGCGCGAAATCGCGCGGCCCCTCGACATCGAACTCGACGACGCTTGCGCTTTCGGGCTCGTGGAAAGGGGAGGTGAGGTGAATCGGACGTTCGGCGATCGCCGCGTCCCAGTCCGCCCGGGCCAGATAGAGCGCGTCGGGCGCCAGCGGGCGATAGCTGCCGGGGTCGGAGGACTGCGCGCGGACGCGGTTGGCGTGATAGTCGGTGATCGCCTCGAAGCGCGCATCGGCGGCGCCGGCGACGCCGCTGTCGCGCAGGATCACCGCATCGTCGCCGAGATGGTCGAACAAGGTCTCGAGCCGCTCTTCGAGCAAGGGCAACCAATGCTCCATACCGGCGAGGCGGCGGCCTTCGCTGACTGCCTGGTAGAGCGGATCGCCGGTCGCGGTGGCGCCGAAGCGTTCGCGGTAACGGCTGCGGAAGCGCTTGACGCTGTCCTCGTCAAGCAAGGCTTCGGAGGCTGGCAGCAGGGTGAAGCCGTCCACGCGGTCGACGGTGCGCTGGTCGGCAGGATCGAAGCGGCGCACGCTCTCGATCTCGTCCCCGAAGAAGTCGAGGCGCAGCGCGAGTTCTTCGCCGGCCGGATAGAGGTCGACAAGTCCGCCGCGTACCGCGAACTCGCCGGCATCCGCCACCGTATCCGTGCGGACATAACCATTGGCCTGCAGCAAGGTGGCGAGCCGGTCGCGGTCGATGCGCTCGCCGGGCGCCAGCCGAGCGGTAAGCTGGCGGACGCGGAACGGCGTCAAGGTACGCTGCGTCGCCGCGTTGAGTGTGGTGATGACGAGCTGCGGCCCCCTCGGCTTGCGCTGGAGCGCGTGCAACGTCGCGAGGCGCCCGGACGTCGAGCGCAGCGAGGGGGAGGCCCGGTCATAGGGCAGGCAGTCCCACGCCGGGAAAACCAGCACCTCAAGCTCCGGTGCAAAATAATGCACAGCCTCGGCAACCGCGCGCATCGCGACATCGTCGGACGCGATCAGCACTGCCCGCGTCGGCGCGGCGCGGGCGATGTCGGCCGCGAGCCAGGGCAGGAAGCCGGCAGGCACGCCGGCAAGGGTCAGCGGCCGGGCGGCGGAGAGGATGGTCTTGAGGTTGGGCATGGACTCACTTTCCTCCCTGGAACGGGGAGGGGGACCGCCGGCGAAGCCGGTGGTGGAGGGGACGGCGCCGGAGCATACGCGCGATCATGGGGGCGAGCGGAACAGGCGAAGGTGGCGCGGGGGTCTTCGGCGCAATCCCCTCCACCATGCGCTCGCGCGCATGGTCCCCCTCCCCGTGCCGGGGAGGAGAGGTGGGTGCACTCACTCGTTCACCTCGATGAAGTCCAGCTTCTGCAGACGCTCCATCATCGGTCCGGACCAGTTCGCCGGCACCGGCTGCACCTTCATCGCCCAGGCCATGATATCCACGTCCTGCTCCTCCAGCAGCGCCTCGAACCACTGCATCTCGCCTTCGGACCAGCCATGGTGGGCATGGTCGAAATAGCCGCCGATCATCATGTCGGCTTCGCGGGTGCCGCGGTGCCAGGCGCGGAAGCGCAGGCGCTTGAGGCGAATCTCGCGGTCCATGGGTCTCCAATACAAGAAAGGCCGGCGGACGCTGGAAGCGTCTGTCGGCTGAGCTATATGGGCGCAGATAAGCATGCGTCCCGATATTCTCAATCCGCTGTTCGCCGAGGTCACCGCTCTGAAGGGAGTGGGACCGGCGCTTGCCCGGCCGCTGGAACGGCTGGGGCTGGCGCGTGCGGTGGATGTTGCCTTCCACTTGCCCACCGGACTGGTCGAGCGCACGCGCGTCCATGGCCTCGCCATGGCCGATGTCGGGCGAATCATCAGCATCGTGCTGACCCCGTTCGATTATCGGCAGAGCGGCGGGCGGGGACCGTTCCGCGTGTTCGCGCGCGATGCCGGCGGCGATGTCGTCAGCCTCGTCTTCTTCGGCGGCGGTTCGGGCTGGGCGAGGAAGCTGCTGCCAGTGGAGGAGCCGCGGCTCGTTTCGGGCAAACTCGAATCCTATGGCGAGCATCTCCAGATCGTCCATCCCGATCATGTCCTGGCGCTGGACGAGATGCTGCCGGAGCGCGAGCCGGTCTATCCGCTGTCCGATGGGCTGACCGGCAAGCGCATGGTGCAGCTTGCCGAAGCGGCGCTGACCCGCGCCCCCGAACTGCCCGAATGGATCGAAACCGGCCTGAAGGAGCGCCGCAACTGGCCGGACTGGCGCGAGGCGCTGGGGCGCGCGCACGCCGATCCGATGGATTCGGTGGCGCGTGACCGGCTCGCCTATGATGAGATCTTTGCCAACCAGCTCGCGCTGATGCTGGTGCGCGCCTCCACTCGCAAGCGGCGTGGGCTGCCATTGAGGGGTGATGGCCGGCTGCGGGACGCGCTGCGGCTGCCCTATGCCGCGACCGGTGCGCAGACCCGCGCGATCGGGGAGATCGAGGGCGACATGCAGCAGCAGACGCCGATGGTACGGCTGCTGCAGGGCGATGTCGGCTCGGGCAAGACGTTGGTCGCGCTGGTGGCGCTGCTGGTCACGGTGGAGGCGGGGGCGCAGGGCGCCTTGCTCGCGCCCACCGAGATCCTCGCGCGGCAGCATTTCGATACGCTGCGCGAGATGCTCGCCGGCGTGCCGGTCAACCTCGCCATCCTCACCGGGCGCGACAAGGGCAGGGCACGCGAATCGACGTTGATGGGGCTGGCGGACGGATCGATCGACATCCTCGTCGGCACCCATGCGATCTTCCAGGAACAGGTCAACTACAAGCGCCTCGGCCTCGCCGTGATCGACGAGCAGCACCGCTTCGGCGTGGCGCAGCGGCTTATGCTTACCGCCAAGGCCGAACATCCGCCCCACCTGCTGGTAATGACCGCGACGCCGATTCCACGCACGCTGACATTGACCCAATATGGCGAGATGGATGTCAGCCGGCTCGACGAAATGCCGCCGGGTCGGCAGCCGGTGGAAACGCGGGTGATGAGCGTGCAGCGCCTGGTCGAGATCGTCGATGCGCTCGATCGACACATCACGGGCGGCGGGCAGGCTTATTGGGTGTGTCCGCTGGTCGAGGAAAGCGCCAACAGCGACATGGCCGCGGCGGAGGATCGCGCCGCAACCTTGCGCGCGCGCTTTGGCGACCGCATCGGCCTCGTCCACGGCCGAATGAAGGGGCCGGAAAAGGACAAGGTGATGGACGCCTTCCAGCGCGGCGAATTGTCCGTGCTGGTCGCAACGACGGTGATCGAAGTCGGCGTCAACGTGCCCAACTCTACCTTGATGGTGGTCGAGGGCGCCGATCGTTTCGGCCTCGCCCAGCTTCACCAGTTGCGTGGGCGGGTGGGGCGCGGCAGCGGCAAGTCGACCTGCCTGCTGCTGCGCGGCGACGGGCTGAGCGAGACGGCGCGCGCGCGGCTGGCGCTGATGCGCGAGACCAATGACGGCTTCCGCATTGCCGAGGAGGATCTGCGGCTGCGCGGTGCCGGCGAGGTGCTGGGCACCAAGCAGTCGGGCGAGGCGCGATTCAAGCTGGCGACGCCCGAGCGGTTGGAGGCAATGCTGCCGATCGCGACCGACGATGCGCGGTTGCTGATCGATCGCGACGGCGGGCTGGAAGGACCGCGTGGACAGGCTGCGCGGGTGGCGCTTTACCTGTTTGAGCGGGAAGCGGGTGTTCAGCTTCTACGTTCGGGATAATGATATCTCCTAAGATATCCCAAATTATTGATGTTTTTACAGACCATACCCGATTAGGGGTCGCGTGCGGCACAAGACGGGGTGCGCCGTAACATCGCAGCGGGGGGATATGGCGGACAATCGATTGTCGGTGCCGATCATTGTGCTGGTCGGTCCGACCGGTGTGGGCAAGTCGACCCTTGGGCCTTATCTGGCGGAGGCGCTCGACATTCCTTTTTTTGATGTCGACCAGTCGCTGGTCCGCTTCCGACGCGCCGAACCCGGCACGGCCGCGGTCGCCCGGCGGCAGGCAGTGATCGACAAGCTGCTGTCGGGCGGCGCCGCGGTGATCGCGACGGGTTTCGAGGATTTCCTGCCCGACGTCGCCGGCGATCGCATCCGCCAACATGCGCTGTCCGTCTTCATCGAGGGGCAGGTCGCCGAGCGGCGCGGTTCAACCCAACTGATCTCGACGACGCCTGCGGCGCCGATGTCCGCCTTTCGAGCCGAGCCTGGAGAGGGTGGGGCAGCGGCCGGTGAGCGCATCGCCAAAACCCGTGCCTTCGCGCTGCCTTCGGATGTCTATCGTGCCGCCGACATCGTCGTCGACATCGGCAGCTTGCCTGTGCAGCTTTCCGCCTATTGTCTGATCCGCGCGGTGAAACGCCATCTGGGGCAGGGCGGCGACGCCGACAATTGGGTGCTGCCGCGGCTTGACTGGCGAGATGCCGAACCCTGGCATCGGCGCCAACGCCTGCCCGGCGAAGTGGGAATGGGCGATAATGTCATCGATCGGCTGTCGGGCGCCTTGCCGCACGGCCGGTTCGAACATGGCATCGCGCTGGCGGTGGTCTCGGCGCTGCTCGACTCGACCACCTATGCGGGGCGCTATCAGGCTTATCGCGCGCCCTGGCATTCGGAAGGCTGGCGCCTGATCCTACTTACGACCGATCGGGTCTCACCCACGATCGAGCTCTTCCTGTTCACCCACGGCACACTGCCCTGGCAAATGTCGGCCGTGCTGCACTTCGCCGACGGCCAGACCCGGCGGGAGGTCTGGCGCACCGAACATGTCGTCGCGCCCGACGCCGAGGTCGATCTTGCCGAGCAATTGCTGTGCTGGATCAATGGCGACGCGCCGGAGGATGCGCTCGGCCATTGCTGAGCAGGGTCGACAATGGGTTGGGTTGGCGCGGTGGTGCCTATGGCATGATCGCGTCGACTAGCACGGGGGCAATGACCAGCCGACGCAGCAGCCGCGCAACCTCCTCCGGCGTCCGTTCAGGCGCCTGATCCAGCCACCAGCCGAGCACTTCCACGGCGGCCGCGGTCTGGAAGCGGATGGTGAGTGCAGGGGGCAGGCCGCCGGCAAGATCGACCGGCGCCGCTTCCGCGAGTGCGATGGCCCGTGCAACGATCGCTGCGCGCACCGCGTCGCCCGCTCCGCAGAGCATTGCCCGGCATGCGTCGCGTCGCGCATCGACATAGGCCGCCAGCGCGACCATCGCGGCGTCGGGCGTGCCGGCGCGCAGCGCAGGGCCCACAATGGCGACAAGTTCGGCGATCATGGCGTCGGCGGCGTCGGTCAGCAGCGCGGCGGTATCCGCATAATGCCGGAAGAAAGTGGCGTACCCCGCGCCCGCCTCCGCCACCACCATGGCCGCAGTGATCTCCGTGAACGGATGGTGGGCAAGCAGCGCGATCAGTGCGTCGCGCAAGGCGGCGCGGGTTCGAACCACTCTGGCGTCACGGGTTCGGCGGCTGCTTGCATCCACGATCGAATACCTTAATTATGATCCATCACTGCTCATAAATGGAGGCCGGGATGATGGACGCAACCCTCTCTCATGGTCGATGCCCAGCAGCAAATGACGATGATCGCAAGAGCGCTGCGATCGCCGCCGATGGCCTGACGAAAACGCACCGCACCATCGCCGGCTATGATGCGGCGCGCGCGGTGCTGCGCGATGATGGCGCGCGGCAGGCCGGCTTCATGGCCGAACTGCTTGAAAGGTTCGGCGGTGCGATGCGGCCGCCGATCCTGTTCCTCGAAGGCGCCGCACATCGGCGGCAGCGCAGCGCCACCGCGCGCTTCTTCGCGCCCAAGCTGGTCGCCACCCGGCACCGCGCGGTGATGGTGGATGCGAGCGACCGGCTGGTGGCGGCATTTCGGCGCGATGGTGCGGGCGATCTCGACGCGATGAGCCTTGATCTTGCGGTGACCGTTGCGGGGGAGATCGTGGGGCTGACCGACAGCGACCGCGCCGGTATGATCCGGCGGCTCGATGCGTTCCTGTCGGTGAGCGGCGGGGGTGGCGGTCGCGTTACCGCGTTCATCAATTTCCTGCTCGGCCAATGGCGGATGCTGCGCTTCCACCGTGCCGATGTGCTGCCTGCGATCCGTACCCGTCGAGCCGAACGACAGGATGATGTCATTTCGCACCTCATCGATGAGGGCTATGCCGAGCGCGAGATCCTCACCGAATGCGTCACTTATGGTGCGGCGGGCATGGTGACGACCCGCGAGTTCGTGACGATGGCGGGCTGGCACATGCTCGAGGATCCGGCGTTGCGCGCGCGCTTCCTCGAAGCGGACGAAGCCGGGCAGATCGCGTTGCTGGAGGAAATCCTGCGGCTGGAGCCGGTGGTGGGCACACTCTATCGCCGCATCCCCGGCGAGCCGGCAGCGACCGCACTCGATATTCGTGCGGCCAATGCCGATGAAGCGGCGATGGGCGCTTGCCCGCACCGGATCGATCCTGCGCGCGATCGGGCGCCGCGGGTATCCGCGGCTGGGCTGGCTTTCGGCGATGGCGCGCACCGTTGCCCGGGGGCGGGGGTGGCGATGCTTGAATCGGCTTTGTTCCTCGATCGTCTGCTGCGCGTGCCGGGGCTGCGCCTCGAACGGCCGCCGGCGATGCGATGGAATGCGCTGGTCACCGGATATGAACTCCGCGGTTGCCGCATTTCCTGTTGAGCCGGTTTCACAGCCGCGTCCAAACTGTGTAAGTCGCCGGCATGACACACGCCGCCTATCCCGCGCTCCGCCTTCGTCGCACCCGTGCCCATGGCTGGAGCCGCGCGATGGTGGCGGAGACCGTGCTGACCCCCGCGGACCTGATCTGGCCGCTGTTCGTAACCTCGGGCAGCGCGGTGGAGGAACCGATCGCGACCTTGCCGGGTGTCTCGCGCTGGTCGGTCGATCTGGCGGTCGAGCGCGCCCGCGAAGCGCGCGATCTCGGCATTCCCTGCCTCGCGCTCTTCCCCAACACGCCGCCCGAATTGCGCACCGAGGATGGCCGTGAGGCGCTGAACCCCGACAATCTGATGTGCCGCGCGATCCGTGCGATCAAGGATGCGGTGCCTGACATCGGCGTGCTGACCGATGTCGCGCTCGATCCCTATACCGCGCATGGCCATGACGGGCTTGTCGATGACGCGGGCTATGTACTCAATGATGTGACGTCCGAACTGCTGGTCGGCCAGGCGCTGACACAGGCCGCGGCGGGTGCCGACATCATCGCGCCTTCGGACATGATGGACGGGCGCGTTGGCGCGATCCGTGCCGCGCTGGAGGCGGGCGGCCACGTCAATGTCCAGATCATGGCCTATGCCGCCAAATATGCGAGCGCCTTCTATGGACCGTTCCGCGATGCGGTGGGCTCACGCGGGCTGCTGAAGGGCGACAAGAAGACTTACCAAATGGACCATGCCAATGCCGAGGAGGCGTTGCGTGAGGTCGCGCTCGATCTGGCGGAGGGCGCGGACACGGTGATGGTGAAGCCTGGCCTTCCCTATCTCGATATCGTCCGCCGTGTGAAGGAGCGGTTCGAGGTGCCGGTGTTCGCCTATCAGGTATCCGGCGAATATGCGATGATCGAGGCGGCGGTCGCGGCCGGTGCCGGGGAGCGCGATGCGCTCGTTCTGGAGACCTTGCTGGCCTTCAAGCGCGCGGGATGTTCCGGCGTGCTTACTTATCATGCGATGCATGCCGCGCGCCTGCTGGCGGGATGATCGATACCGAACGATTGATCTTGCGCCGCTGGCGCGACGCCGACCTGCCGGCCTTTCGCGCGCAGGATGCCGATCCGCGCGTGCGGCGGTTCATGGGGCCGCTGCTGACCGCTGAACAGTCTGACGCAGTGCGCGAACGCCACCGCGGCTATGAACGATCGCACGGGCTGGGCTTCTTCACGGTCGAACGGCGCGCGGATGGCGCGGTGATGGGCTTTTGCGGGCTGAAGCCGGGCGCGCCGGGTACGCCGATCGAGGGTGAAGTGGAGATCGGCTGGCTTTTCGGTGCCGACTATTGGGGCCAGGGCTATGCCTTGGAGGCCGCGCGCGCGGCGCTGGGCTGGGGGTGGGCGATGCTCGACGTGCCGTCGATCGCCGCGATCACCACCGCCGCCAACGCCGCCAGCCGGCAGGTGATGGACCGAATCGGCATGGTGCATGTGCCGGCGCACGATTTTGTCCATCCGCTGCTCGCCGGAGATGCGGCGCTGTGCGCGCATGTGACCTACCGGGTGGCGCGGCCGGCCTGATCGCAGCGGAAGGGACTATCATGGACGGTGTCAGCATCATCAGCTTCGGCGGCAAGACGCCGCGGATCCACGACAGCGCCTTCATCGCACCCGGCTGCCGGTTGATCGGCGATGTCGAGATCGGGCCGGACGTGAGCATCTGGTACAATTGCGTCCTGCGGGGGGACGTGAACAGCATCCGTGTCGGCGCGCGCACCAACATCCAGGACGGCAGCGTCGTCCATGTCGATTCGCCGACCGCGGAACATCCCGAAGGCGCGCCGACGATCATCGGTGAGGATGTACTGATCGGCCATATGGCGCTGATTCATGGCAGCGTTCTGCACGACCGGGCGTTTGTGGGGCTTGGCGCGATCGTGCTGGATTCGGTGATCGAGTCGGAAGGCATGATTGGCGCCGGCGCGATGCTGACCCCGGGCAAGACGATCGGGCCTCGCCAGCTGTGGCTCGGTCGCCCTGCCAAGCATATCCGTGACCTGGCCGACGCGGAACGCGCGGCGCATGCCGCGGGCGTAGCCAATTATGTGCGCAACGGCCGCGCGCATCGCGCAGCCATCGCTGGCGACGGATCGGCCGGTTAACGCTGCAATTGGCGCTGGAGCGCGGCGAGGCGGGTCGCCTGCGCCTCGACGATGCCGCTGATCTGGGCCTGGGCGGCGGCGATCTCGGTCGCGCCGCCGGCCGCATCGCGCGCGGCCATCGCGTTCAGCCGCTCGCTCAGCAGCGAATCGATCGCCACCATCGCGCCGACGCTCTTCTCGCGGGAGAATTCGACCGCGGCCACCGCCTGCTGTGCCTCGATCCACGCCTCGCTGCCAGCGGCGGCACCCGCGGCGCGCGCGATCCGCGGCTCCGCAGCCGAAGCAGCGCTGTTGAACGCGGCATCGCCCTGACGGGCATCGTCGACCAGCGCGGCGATCCGCTGCACCAGCGATGATTCGGCGGGTCCCGTGGGCGTGGGCGTCGGATCGGGGCGCGGGGCCTCGATCGGGCGGCGTGCCAACGAAGGCGTGCCCTGCGTCGCGCCGCCCGCACAAGCGCCCAGCGCCAGCATTACGAACAGGGGCAGGATAGGGGGGCGGCGGCTATTCATGGGCGAAGTCGATAAGCTTTGCGAACAATCGTCGCAACGGGCTTGCATCATTCGAAAGACACGACTATTGCCCGCCTCCCACGCACCCGTAGCTCAGCTGGATAGAGCATCAGACTACGAATCTGAGGGTCGGACGTTCGAATCGTTCCGGGTGCGCCAACATACTTCCGCAGCGATGTGGGATCGGTAATCGATCGCACATCGGCGTGGTGGGCACCCGTAGCTCAGCTGGATAGAGCATCAGACTACGAATCTGAGGGTCGGACGTTCGAATCGTTCCGGGTGCGCCAACGCTTTCTGCTCGGCCATGCAAATCATGTGGATGTCGCCGAGGCGGGCGTGACCTGCGCCTCCTCAAAGCCGCGCTTCGTGACCGAGCCGATGGTCTTTCCCGTCGAGGCCGGCGATGTCGAAGATGCGGCGTTCAGCGCGTTGATCTTCGCGCCGGGGATTGG
The DNA here is from genome assembly GCF_050433225.1 of Sphingomonas zeicaulis. NCBI lineage: Bacteria > Pseudomonadati > Pseudomonadota > Alphaproteobacteria > Sphingomonadales > Sphingomonadaceae > Sphingomonas > Sphingomonas zeicaulis. Next base: position 1,221,830 of record NZ_JBNPXQ010000001.1, read on the forward strand.
GCGCTGTTCGAACGAGCGCGCATGCGCTCCCGTCGCGACTCAGGGCCGCCGTTGGCCCAGCCCTGTCGCGGTCCAGTAGATGCCGCCCATCAGGTGCGTCAAATAGGTCGGATCGCGATACATCTCGACATTGTGGCCGAGCGTGGTGACGAACACGCGGCCCTTCTCATAACCGTGGTGCCATGCGACGGGATGGTCCTTGCCCATCGGTTTGGAGACCTGCCCGGGCCAGATCTTCGTCGGATCATAGCTTGTTTCGTCGACATTCAGCACCGGATTGATGCTGACCTTGTAGGGGTTGGCCAGCACGTAGAACTCGTCGCTCCAGATCCAGCGGTCGGGAACGCCGAAGGTGGCCGGAAAGCCCCTGTCGGCAACGGTCACCACGCCGGTCTGCAGCATCGGGTGGATAATGAAGGATCGGCCAACCAGCTTCTCATACCAGGGCCAGTTTCCCGCCGGCATGATCGCCGCGCGGTGGACGATGATCGCATTGCCGCCCGCGCGCATATAGGCTTCGAACTTGGCGCGCTGCGCCGGGCTCAGTTCCTCGCCAGGGGTGTTGAGGAACATCACCGCAGCATATTGGCTGAGGTCGCCGTCGAACGCATCGGTGCGGTTCGCCCAGGTGAATTCGAAGGCATGAAGTTTCGCGAGCCGTTCGAGGCTGTCGCGCGCCACGGGTATATACTCGTAATGATATTTGTTGGGGATCGAGAGGATGAGCAGCTTGAACTGGCTGTCCGCCAACGCGGCTGAGGGTGCAGCGAGCGTAAGGGCGGCGATCGCGAGGGGGATCGTGCGGTTCATGGCCGTTCTCCGTCGGGTTTTGCTGTGCCTGGCGGCCGTCTAGTCGCTCAGCAGATCGCCGGCCTCACGCGCGATCGACGCGCGTTCGCTGCTGGTGGCCATGCGATCATCGATCTGCTCTTCCAGCGCCATCGCCCGCGCCTGCGCGTCGCTATCGCCGCGCGCGCCGCGCTCGAGCAGAACGCGTTGTTCCTCTTGCAGACCCGCGACCCATTCGTCGGCAAACTGCTCGACCTCGTCGGCGTGCGGATCCATCGGATTGGTGAGACTGCTTGATGCACCATCACATCCGCTGGCGAGCAGTGCGGCGGCGAGTGTGATGGACGTCGGCAAAGCAGCGCGTACGCGGACACCCGGTAATCGCGCTATTCGCAATTCCACTCAGCCAACCTGTCGCGCCGATGGATGGATTGTGCCGGTCCCCAGCGTGTCGAGCGTCAGGCGCGACGGCTGCTGCAACACCCAGGCGGAAAGCACTTCGAAAGGCATGCCCAGGTTGAAGGCCACCCCGGCACGGCCATCGCGCCGCCACCGGATATAGCCCGAGCGCATCGGCAGCCCGTCGATCGACAGGACGATGCGGGTGCCGATCATGAACGCCTCGGCATCGGCGAGCTTCGCGCCCGACAGCGAGATGTCGAACAATTCGGTATCGAAGCTTCGGCCATCGACCTCGACATGGACGGTGCCGAACAGTTCGACGCGCACCGAGTCGGGCAGGAAGCGGCCGCTGACGCCATAATGCTGGACTGCCAGCAGCGAATCGCTGTCCGCGATCTCGTCGAAAACCACCGTCGTCAGCATGTTGCGCGACGAGGAGACCCGGCCAGTGAGGATGTGCGAGGAACGGAAGCCGATGGCGACCGGCGTGCCAACGGCAAGCGCGATCGTGGCGAGCGCAGTGGCGCCGTTCGCGGTCACGCTGTGCAGCGTGCACAAGGATTGGCCTTCCGCGGTGATGAGCTTGCCGATCTGCAGGACGGAGAGCGCTGCGGTCCCCGCCGCGCGCGCCTCATCCTCGTCGGTCGCCAGCCGCAACGGGGGAGGGGGCGGGGCAACATCGTCCATCATCACGCTCCATGCTGCCGAGGCGCCGGTCTTCGGCCCACCGTCATCGACCGCTGCCGCATTCGCCGGTTCCAAAGCCTTCATTTCGCCCCCCCGCGGATCACACAATCCATTCATGTTACCCGAATCGACGATATGAATGACCAACTCACCTTTTTTTATGGTTAACGGCCGCAAAACGGCGTCATCCGCGCGCAGATCGGGATGAGTCGAGGTCGGGTGACGGCAGAAGGAATACGCGCGGGGCGTCATTGCATAAAAAAGACGCCGCGCGCCGGGGGACGCGCGGCGTGATTCGCCATGGGATGGCAATCTGGGTCAGGCCGCCTTTGGCGCGGCCTGCAGCACGGCTGCGTCGACGTGCTCCTCGAATTGCGCGAAATTGTCGATGAATTGACCGACCAGTTTCCTGGCGGTCGCATCATAGGCAGCCTTGTCCGCCCAGGTCGCACGTGGATCCAGCATCGCAGCCTCCACGCCCGGCACCGCCACCGGTACCTTGAACCCGAAATTGGGATCGGTGCGGAATTCGGCATCGTTGAGGCTGCCGTCGAGCGCCGCGTTGAGCAGCGCACGGGTCGCCTTGATCGGCATGCGCGTGCCTGTGCCATAGCTGCCGCCGGTCCAGCCTGTGTTGACCAGCCAGCAATCGACGCCGCCTTTCGCAATCCGTTGCTTGAGCAAGTTGCCGTAGACCGAGGGGTGGCGCGGCATGAAGGGAGCGCCGAAACAGGTCGAGAAAGTTGCGGTCGGTTCGGTCACGCCGATCTCGGTGCCGGCGACGCGCGCGGTATAGCCCGACAGGAAGTGATACATCGCCTGGTCGGGCGTCAGCTTGGCGATCGGCGGCAACACGCCATACGCATCCGCCGTCAGCATGATGATGTTGGTCGGCACTGGCCCCAGATTGTCCTTCGACGCATTGGGGATGAAGTCGATCGGGTAGGAGCCCCGGCTGTTCTCGGCCAGGCTGTCATCGTCGAGATCGATCTCGCGGCTGTCCTCGTCGATCACCACATTCTCCAACACGGTTCCGAACCGCTTGGTGGTGGCGAAGATTTCCGGCTCGGCCTCGGGCGAGAGACGGATCATCTTGGCGTAGCAGCCGCCCTCGAAATTGAAGACGGCGGTGTCGGACCAGCCATGCTCGTCATCGCCGATCAGCGTGCGGCTCGCGTCTGCCGACAGCGTCGTCTTGCCGGTGCCGGAAAGGCCGAAGAACACGGCCGTGTCGCCATCGGCCCCGATATTGGCCGAGCAATGCATCGGCATGATGCCGGCGACGGGAAGCTTGTAGTTGAGGATGCCGAATACCGACTTCTTCATCTCGCCGGCATAGCGCGTGCCCCCGATCAGGATCAGCTTCTCGGTAAAGTTGACCGCGATCACCGTTTCGCTGCGCGTGCCGTGCCGCTCGGGATCGGCTTGGAAGCTGGGCAGGTCGATGATCGTATATTCGGGCATGAACCCCGCCAGCGCTTCGACCTCGGGCCGCACCAGCAGCGTACGGATGAACAGGCTGTGCCAGGCGAACTCGGTGATCACCCGCACGTTGACGCGATGTTCGGGCTGCGAACCGCCGTGAAGGTCCTGGACGAACAGCGTGTCCCTCGTGCCGAGGTGGGCGAGAAAGGCCGCCTTGAGCGCGGCGAACTGCGCAGGGCTCATGCCCTTGTTGGTCTTGCCCCACCACACCGTCTCTTCGGTTTCGGCGTCGCGCACGATGAACTTGTCATTGGCGGAACGGCCGGTGTGCTTGCCCGTTTTGACGACGAGGGGACCATCCTTGGCCAGCAGCCCTTCGCCGCGCTTCACCGCGGTTTCGACGAGCGGCGCGGTGCCCAGGTTCCAATGCAGTTCGGCATCGGTCGTGATGCCCTGATCGGAGAGTGTGAAGGATGGAATGCGGTTTGCCATAGCTGGAATCCCTCTCCACCGAGGCGCCTGTTTCCGGCGTCCTCCAGTCGGGCGTCGGCATATCGAACGCCCACTATATGGTCAATCACACGGGTTAGGCTGTAAATTTATGACAATATGGCGGTTCCGTCGCGCCGGTGCGGCAATCCGGCGCGCGTTGCCTGGCTGCCCGCCATGGTCTAGGGGCGGGTGAGGAACCCATGGAGACCGACGCTGGCATGGCCGCTTCGATCGCGCTCGTCGACGACGACCGTAACATTCTGACATCGGTGTCGATCGCTTTACAGGCCGAAGGCTTCGTCACCCGTCTATATTCGGATGGTGAGGCGGCGCTGAAGGCGCTTACCGACACCCCCGCAGACCTCGGCGTTTTCGATATCAAGATGCCGCGGCTGGATGGCCTCGAACTGCTGCGCAGGCTGCGCGAGAAAAGCGACATGCCGGTCATCTTCCTGACCTCCAAGGATGATGAGCTCGACGAGGCCTTGGGGCTCGCAATGGGCGCCGACGATTACATCACCAAGCCCTTCTCGCAGCGCCTGCTGATCGCGCGCATCCGGGCGATCCTGCGGCGTACCGAGGCACGCGCGCAGCCGCGCGACGAAGCGAGCGATGAGCCGGTTTCGGAACCGATGGTGCGCGGCCGGCTGGAAATGGATCCGGCGCGGCATCGCGTGAAATGGGCCGGGCGGGAGGTGGTGCTGACCGTCACCGAATTCATGATCCTGGAGACGCTCGCGCAGTGGCCGGGTGTGGTGAAGAACCGCAACCAGCTGATGGACGCCGCCTATCAGGACGATGTCTATGTCGACGATCGGACCATCGACAGCCACATCAAGCGGCTGAGGCGCAAGTTCAGGCAGGTGGATTCGGATTTTTCGGCTATCGAGACGCTCTATGGCGCCGGATACCGATTCAGCGACGACGGTTGAGCCGCGTGACGGGGCGCCGCTGTGGGCAGGGCGCGTCTCGCTCACCCGGCGCATCCTCGCGGTCAACATCTTCGCCCTGGCGATGCTCGCCGGGGGATTCTTCTACCTCGACAGCTACCGCGCGCGGCTGGTCGACGACCGCCTTGGGCAGGCGGAGCGCGAGGTGCGCATCCTCGCCGATTCGCTCGATGCGGCGATGGTCTCGCAGGAGCCGCGCCTGCTGGTCGGCTTCGGCGCGACCACCGAGGCGCGCGTGCGCACCTATGCCGCCGACGGCCGGCTGACCGGGGACAGCTGGACGCTCGCCGGCCCCAACTATCGCTTGATCGATCCGGCCGACCAACGCTGGGAGCGGGAAGCCGCACGCTATCTCGATCGCATCATCGATGCCGTGGTCGGTGCCGAACGGCCGCCGCCCTATGAGGAGCCGGGCAAGGACAATGTCTCCGCCTGGCCGGAACTGGTCGCGGCGCAGCGCACGCATCATTCGCAGGTCTATCTGCGCCGCGCGCCGGATCGCACGCACATGATCTCGGCGGCGGCGCCGATTGGCCGCAGCGGCGCGCTGGTGCTGACCACCGCCAATGCCCGCGACATCGTCCGCACGGTGCGGGCGGAACGGCTGCGGCTCGGCATCGTGCTTGCGCTGGTCACGCTCGTCTCGATCCTGCTCTCGCTGTTCCTCGCCCGCACCATCGTCCGCCCGCTGCGGCGGCTGGCGCGCGCAGCGGTGCGCGTGCGGCTGGGGCGCGCGCGCGAGGTGGTGGTGCCGCGGTTGCCCTCACGCCGCGACGAAATCGGGCTGCTGGCGCGCGCGGTTTCGGATATGAGTCACGCGCTCAACCAGCGCATCGACGCGATCGAGGCCTTTGCCGCCGACGTCACGCATGAGCTCAAGAACCCGCTGGCTTCGCTGGGATCGGCGCTGGAGGCGCTGGACCGGGTCAAGGATCCGGCGCTGGCCGAACAGCTTTTGGGCATCGCCCGCGCCGATGTCCGCCGGCTCGACCGGCTGATTACCGACGTGTCCGATGCCTCCCGCATCGATGCGCAGCTTGCCCGTGCGCGCTTCGAGCCCGTCGACCTCGGCGCGATGATCGAATCGATCCTGGGCACCTATGAAGCGCGCGGCGTGGAGCGCGGCGTACGTATCGCCTTCGCGCGCCCCCGCGTGGGCGTGGCGGTGGTGATGGGGGAGGATCAGCGACTCGCGCGCGTCGTCCAGAACCTCGTCGACAATGCGATCTCCTTCTCGCCCGATGGCGGGCTGGTGCAGATCAGCGCGACGCGTGTGGCGCATGAAGTGATCGTCTCGATCGAGGATGAAGGGCCGGGCGTGCCGCCGGACAGCCGCGAAGCGGTGTTCCGTCGCTTCCACAGCGAGCGCCCGCCCGGCGAGGAGTTCGGTCGCCATTCGGGGCTGGGGCTCGCGATCGCCAAGACGATCATGGAGGGCCATGGCGGCCGGATCGACATCGAGGATCGGCGCGACGGCAGCAACGGCGCGCATTTCGCGATCCGCCTGCCGGCCGCGACCACGGGCGAGGTGGCATGAGCGAAGGAAACGACGGCACCGAGGGTGGCGCGACCGAGACGCTGCATGCGTCCTGCGTCGCGATCGGCGGACACGCGGTGCTGATCGAAGGGCTCTCGGGCACCGGCAAGTCGGATCTGGCGCTGCGCCTGATCGATCGCGGCGCGGCGCTGGTCAGTGACGACTATACGATCGTCCGGCGCACCGCGGCCGGGCTGCGCGCCTTCGCGCCAGAGACCATTGCCGGCAGCATCGAGGTGCGCGGCATCGGCATCGTCGCGATGGCGCATGTCGAGGATGTGCCGGTCGCGCTGATCGTCGGTCTTGGTGAGCCTGTCGCCCGCCTGCCCGAGGAAGGGCTGAGGCGGCGAATTGCGGGGGTGGCGGTGCCGCGGGTCACGTTGGCGGGCACCGAGCCGTCCGCGCCGATCAAGGTCGAATTGGCGCTTGCCGCCGTGGGGGAAGCGGAATGAGCGACATCGACCAGGCGGGCACGGGAGCGCCGCGGCCCGAGCGTATCCTGATCGTCACAGGGATGTCGGGCGCGGGCAAGTCGACCGCCCTCAACACGCTCGAGGATCTTGGATGGGAGGTGGTCGACAACCTGCCGCTGCCGTTGCTCGATCGGCTGCTCGACGCGCCGATCGCCGCGGGCGCAGCGGATGGTGAACGGCCGCTTGCGATCGGCGTCGACAGCCGCACGCGGGGGTTCGATCCGGCTGCGATCGTTCGCCGTATCCGTCAACTCGCAGGGCAGGGCGGACCGGCCGTCGAAACGCTGTTCCTCGATTGCGCGGGCGCCGAGCTTGAGCGTCGCTATGCCGAGACGCGGCGGCGCCATCCGCTGGCGCAGGACCGGCCGGCTGCCGACGGTATCGCTCGTGAGCGGGAACTGATGGCGCCGATCCGCGAATGGGCGGATCATCTGATCGACTCGACGGCGTTCAACAGCAACGCGTTGCAGGGTGAGATACGCGGGCGCTTCGGGGGTACCCACGGACCGGTCACCACCGTGTCGGTGATGTCGTTCGGCTTTTCGCGCGGCGTGCCGCGTAATGCCGATCTGATGTTCGACATGCGGTTTCTCCGCAATCCGCACTGGGTGCCGGCGCTGAAGCCCAAGAGCGGGCTCGACTCCGACGTTGCCGCCTATGTTGCGGAGGATGCGCTTTACGGGCCCGCGCTGACGCAAATAGAAGATTTGTTACTGTTATTGCTTCCTCGCTATGAAAGCGAAGGAAAGGCTTATGTTACAATAGCTTTTGGCTGCACCGGAGGGCGTCACCGCTCGGTCCATTGCGCTGAGCGGATTGCGCAACGGTTGCGCAAAGCGGGTTTTTCGCTCAACGTCGCCCATCGCGATCTGGGATCAAAACCACAAGACGCGCTTGAGGGGATGCCGGTGGGGCAACAGGGGCTGAAGTAGGGACTCGGGTGCAATCATGATCGGTCTGGTGCTGGTGACACACGGTCGGCTTGCCGCCGAGTTCGTGGTCGCGATGGAGCATGTCGTCGGCCCGCAGACCGCGATTGCGACGATCTGCATTGGTCCCGACGACGATATGGAGATTCGCCGCGCGGATATTGCGAGGGCCATCGAATCGGTCGATGGCGGCCGCGGTGTCATCCTGTTGACCGACCTGTTCGGCGGCACCCCCAGCAACCTTGCGATTTCGCTGATGTCGCCGGGTCGGGTGGAAGTGATCGCGGGAATCAACCTGCCGATGCTGATCCGACTGGACGGCGCGCGTAAGACGATGAAGGTTAAGGAAGCGGTCGCCGCAGCACGGGAGGCGGGCCGTAAATATATTTCCGTGGCATCCGAGGTGCTTGGCGAGGCGGCGTGACGCAAATCAGCAGGACGGTAACGATCACCAACAAGCGCGGGCTGCACGCGCGGGCAAGCGCGAAGTTCGTGACGCTCGCGGCGTCGCTGGCGGCCACGGTGATGGTCGAAAAGGATGGATCCAAGGTGACGGGCACCTCGATCATGGGGCTGATGATGCTGGGCGCCGCCAAGGGCGACAGCGTGACGATCAGCGCCCGTGGCGAAGGTGCGGAGTCTGCAGTGACGGTGCTTGCCAAGCTCGTCGAGGACAAGTTCGGCGAGGAATAGTCGTTGATCCGTGAGATTACCGGCTTCTCGAACCCGCTGGTCAAGCAGGTTCGCCAGCTCCGCGAGAAGAAGCACCGTCGCCTGTCGCGCCGCTTCCTCGCGGAGGGGCTGCGCATATTGACCGAGGCGCGTGAGGCCGGCGCGCTGCCCGAACTTCTGTTCTTCGCCGGCGATCATGATACGCACCCGCTGGTCGCGTCGCTGATCGCGGCGACCGAGGCGGCGGGCGGCGAGGTGCTGCGCACGACGCCGGACATTCTCTCCAAGCTTTCGGGCAAGGACAATCCGCAGACCGTCGTCGGGGTCTATCCCGAACGCTTCACGCCGCTGGATGCGATCGACCGCAGCAGTGCCGACATCTGGATCGTCGCGCAGGCGCTGCGCGATCCCGGCAATCTCGGCACGATCCTGCGCACCGGCGACGCGGTGGGGGCAGGGGGGCTGATCCTGATCGACGATTGCGTCGATCCCTTCTCGGTGGAATCGGTGCGCGCCAGCATGGGCGCGCTGTTCACGCAGACGATCGTGCAAGCGCGCTGGGAGCATTTTCTTGCCTGGCTGCGCGGCGGCGAAGGGCAGTTGATCGGCACCAGCCTCAACACCGACAATGATTATCAGGCGCCGCGTTATGAAAGCCCGGCCTTCCTGTTCGTCGGCAACGAGGCGCAGGGCCTGCCCGAAGCCTATGAGGCAGAGTGCGACCTGCTGGTGAAGATGCCGATGCTGGGCAAGGCGGACAGCCTCAATGCCGCGGTTGCGACCGCGGTGATGGCCTATGAGCTGCTCAATCAGCGCCGCGCTCGGGGCTGAGCATGAACGCGCCGCGCCTGTTCGCGGATGCCGCCGCAATCCGGCATGTCGGCGAAGGGATGATCGGCTGCACCTTGCCCAAGGCGGAATGGACGCATGAGGCGCATCTCGGCACCTGCCTCTACATTCTCGTCGAGCGACCGGACATCGTCGCGGAGCGCGACCTGCCCGCGCTGATCGGCGCCTACAACGTCTCAGTGGGTGGCGTGAACGATGATCATAACGGCTATCATGAGACGATCACCCAATGCTTCATCGCTGCGGTGCGCGCGCATCTCGTCGAGCGCCAGGCAGGTGAGGATCTGGTCACCGCAGTCAACGCGCTGCTGCTGTCGCCGCGCGGTCAACGCGATTATCCGCTGACGCTCTATAGTCGCGAGCGGCTGTTCTCGGTCGCAGCACGACGGGGCTATGTCGCGCCCGACCTCTGAGGTCGTCAGAAGATCGAGTCCGCGACCACCTCATGATGTTCCACCTCGCGCGGGCGATCGAGCAGGAAGCGGTCGTCGTCGGGGTAATAGCGGGCAAGCGCGATGTCGGCGCCGGCGAAAGCCGCAATATCCTCCAGCGTCCGCCACCAGCTCAACGTCGTCACCTCCGAGCTGCCGTCTCCCAGATCGCGGAAAAGCATCTGGAAGCCGAGATTGCCCGGCGTCGATCGATAGTCGCTGCCGCCGGTCCCGCTGATATAGTCGGCATAGGCCTGGCGGTCGGCAGTGCGGATGCGGCCCCGCCAGCGGCGCAGGATCATGGCAGCGGCTCGACGAGCAGCGCGCCATGGTCGCTGCCGACGACGCGCAGCTGCGCCCCCACCGGCGCGTCGAGCCCACGCGCATTCCAGATGCCGCCGCTGGCCTCCACTCGGCCGCGGCCATGGTCGATCGCCTCGATCACCACCACGACATGACCGACGAGTCGCTGCGCGCGATCGCCCAGCAACGGATCGCTGGTGCTGATCGCGTCGGGGCCGAACCAGCGGCGTCCGGCGAACACCGCAATCGCCGCCAGCACCGCGAACACCGCCAATTGCAGCGCCAGCGTGATGCCGGTCAGCAGCGCAACGATGCCGGTCAGCAGCGCCGCGACACCGAGCCAGATCAGGAAATATCCTGGCGCGATGATCTCCACCACGCCCATCGCGAAGCCGAGTACCATCCACAGCCAATGGCCTTCCAGCGGAAGCGTTTCCGCCATCGCATCCCTCCATCATGCCGCTCTTCGCACGGTCAACGGGATATTGCCCGCGGCCGCACGACCCGCCAAGTGTTATCGGGATCGCATGATGACCAGGGGATGACTATGGGGCTCGCGCCACGTTCAGCACTGTTTCTGCCGGCATCCAATGCGCGCGCGATCGCCAAGGCGCGCAGCCTACCGGTAGATCTGGTCCTGCTCGATCTCGAGGACGCGGTGAAGCCCGAGGACAAGCTCGCCGCGCGCGCCGGCGCGGTTGCTGCCGTGGCCGAGGGCTTTGGGCAGCGGGCGGCGGCAATTCGCGTCAATGGCGAAGATACCAGCCTTCATGCCGAGGATATGGCCGCAGTACGCGCGTCCGCGGTGGAGATGGTGGTGTTGCCGAAGGTGGAGTCGGCGGCGGCGGCAGCAGCGGCGGTTCGGGGCAGCGGCAAGCGACTGCTCGCGATGATCGAGACACCTTTGGGGTTGCTGGCGGCGGCGGACATCGCACGGGTTCCGGGCGTCGCAGGGCTGATTGCGGGAACCAACGATCTTTCGGTAACGCTGGGCACGCCCGCGGGCGACGACCGGACAGGGCTGGTGCTGGCACTGCAGACCGTGGTGCTGGCGGCGCGCGCGGGGGGCATCTGGGCGATCGACGGCGTCTTCAACCGGCTCGACGATCCGCAGGCGCTGGAACGGCAGTGCCTGGAGGGCCGGCGCTACGGATTCGATGGCAAGAGCCTGATCCACCCCAACCAGGTGGAGATCGCCAACCGCGCCTTCGGCCCCTCCGATGCCGAGTTGGCTGATGCGCACGCGCTGATCGCGGCGGCGACGGGCGGTGCCGAGCGCTTCGAAGGGCGGATGGTGGAGACGATGCATGTCGATCAGGCAAAGGCGCTGATCGCGCGTGCGCTGCGGGGTGCAGGCGCGGCCTAGCGTCGGGCAGCCTGACTGGTTACATGGGCCGCCACGAATCTCCCCAGCAGGAAAGCGCGGCACCCCATGGACATCGCCCTCGGCCTCACCTTTGACGACGTATTGCTCGTGCCGGGCGCATCCGAAGTGCTGCCCAGCATGGCGGACACGCGGACGAAGGTCACGCGTGAGATCGGCCTCAACATCCCGATCCTCTCCTCGGCGATGGATACCGTCACCGAAGCGGACATGGCGATCGTCATGGCGCAGCTCGGCGGCATCGGCGTGCTCCACCGCAACCTCACCGTCGAGGAACAGGCCGCCGCCGTCCGCCAGGTGAAGCGTTTCGAAAGCGGCATGGTGGTCAACCCGATCACGATCGAGCCGAGCCAGACCCTTGCCGAGGCACAGGCGCTGATGGAGCGCCACCGCATCTCGGGCATTCCGGTGGTCGAGGCGAACGGCAAGCTGGTCGGCATCCTCACCAACCGCGACGTCCGCTTCGCGGAGAATCCGGCGCAGCCGGTACGTGAGCTGATGACCAGCCAGAACCTCGCGACGGTGCCGGCAAGCGTGTCGCAGGACGAAGCGCGCCGCCTGCTCCATCAGCGCCGCATCGAGAAACTGCTGGTGGTCGACGATGCCTATCGCTGCATCGGCCTGATCACGGTGAAGGATATCGAAAAGGCGGTCACCTATCCCAACGCCACCAAGGACGAGTCGGGGCGCCTGAGGGTCGCCGCGGCGACGACGGTGGGCGATGCGGGCTTCGAGCGCACCGAGGCGCTGATCGACGCCGGCTGCGACCTGATCGTGGTCGACACCGCGCACGGCCACAGCAAGATGGTCGCGGTCGCGGTGGAGCGGATCAAGAAGCTGAGCAACTCGGTGCAGATCGTCGCCGGCAATGTCGCGACGGCCGAGGCGACCAAGGCGCTGATCGATGCCGGCGCGGACGGCATCAAGGTGGGTATCGGGCCGGGCTCGATCTGCACTACGCGCGTCGTCGCCGGCGTCGGCGTGCCGCAGCTCACCGCGGTGATGGATTCGGCGAAGGAAGCCGCCAAGCATGGCGTGCCGGTGATCGCCGACGGCGGCCTGCGCACCTCGGGCGACATCGCCAAGGCGCTCGCTGCGGGTGCCGGCTGCGTGATGGTTGGCTCGTTGCTCGCGGGCACCGAAGAAGCGCCGGGAGAAACCTTTCTTTATCAAGGCCGCGCGTACAAAAGCTACCGCGGCATGGGAAGCGTCGGGGCGATGGCGCGGGGCTCGGCGGACCGCTATTTCCAGCAGGACATCAAGGATCAGCTCAAGCTGGTACCCGAAGGCATCGAGGGCCAGGTGCCCTACAAGGGCCCGGCGCGCGACGTGATCCACCAGCTTGTCGGCGGCGTGAAGGCGGCGATGGGCTATACCGGCGCGAAGACGGTACCCGAACTGCAGGAGCGCGCGCGCTTCGTGCAGATCACCAACGCCGGCCTGCGCGAAAGCCATGTCCACGACGTCACGATCACCCGCGAGGCGCCGAACTATCCGACGCGTGGGTGATCGGGTGATCGCTCAGCGGGACGTGGCATGACGCCCTCGGCGCGGACTCAGGCAGCGATCGATCTGCTCGACCTGATCATCGTCGCAGCGCGTGAGGGCGGGGCGGCTGCGGATACGCTGATCGCGCGCTGGTTTGCCGAGCGGCGCTTTGCCGGCAGCAAGGATCGGCGGGCGATCCGCGATCTCGTCTATGCCGCGATCCGGCGCAGCGGCGAGCGGCCAGCAAATGGCCGTGCGGCGATGGTCGGGCTGGCGCGCGAGGATGCCGCGCTCGCGGCGCTGTTCGATGGCAGCGGCTACGGCCCGGCGCCGATCGCGGCGGACGAGCCGGGGCAGGCTGCGTCGGCGATCCCGGGCTGGCTGGTCGATCGGCTTTCGCCGCTCGTCGACGCGGAAGAACGTGACGCGCTGGTCGGGCGTGCGCCGCTCGATCTCAGGGTCAACCGGCTGAAGGCCGATAGGGCTACGGTGCTGGCCGGGCTCGCGGGTGCGCAGCCGACGCCGCACGCGCCCGATGGCGTGCGGCTGGCCGGCAATGTCCAGATTGAGCAGAGCGACGTCTGGAAGGATGGTTTCGTCGAGGTGCAGGACGAGGGCAGTCAGCTGCTGGCGCTCGCCTGCGCCGCCGCGCCCGATATGGTCGCGGTCGATCTTTGCGCGGGCGCCGGCGGCAAGACGCTGGCCCTGGCGGCGGCAATGGCGAATCGCGGCCGGCTGATCGCGTCGGATACGGTGCGTGACCGGCTGCGGCGGCTGGAGCCGCGCGTCGCTCGGGCCGGGGCGACGATCATCGAGACGCGGCTGCTGGACGACGGCCGTGAGGTGGCGGCGTTCGCAGACCTGGGCGGTGCGGCCGATTTGGTGCTGATCGACGCGCCCTGTTCGGGCACCGGTACGTGGCGGCGCAACCCCGAGGCGCGCTGGCGGCTGACCCCGGAACGGCTGCAGCGCGTGATTTCGGTGCAGACCCGGTTGTTTGAGATCGGTGCGGGGCTTGTTCGGCCGGGCGGCGCCCTCATCTATGCGGTATGCTCGCTCGTCGCCGACGAGGGGGCGGCGCAGGTGGCGGCCTTCCTCGATCGCAATCCGGGGTGGCGCGCGGTTGCGCCGCTGGCCGAAGTCGGACGAAGCGATGGCGCGGGCATCTTGCTGACACCGGGGCATGATCGTACCGATGGATTTTTCGTCGCGAGACTGATCAAGCCGTGATACGAAACCCTGTTTCGCCCGTTTGGGAGACCGTGATGCGTTATACACCCGTTGCCTGTGCCCTGGCGCTGGCGCTTGCCGCCGTCTCCAGCAGCGTGACGGGTCAAAGACCAGACCATCAGGTCGATGCCCGGTCGGTGGCACTGGTCCAGCGGGCTGCAGCGGTGCGCGCGGCTGGCGATCTTAACGGCGCGACCGACCTGCTCGAAACGGCGCTCGCCGTCGATCCCCGCAACCGGTCTGCGTTCATTGCGCTCGCGAGCATCGCCCAGGCGCAGCAACTGCCGGGTAAGGCCATCCGCATGTATCGCGAAGCGCTGCTGCTCGAACCGACCGATTTGGCGGCGCTCAAGGGGCAGGGTGAGGCGCTCGTCCAGAAGGGCGCAGTCGCCAAAGCCCGCGAGAATCTGGCGCGGATCAAGGGGCTGTGCGGTTCGTCGACGTGCGCGGAGGCGACCACGCTTGCGGCAGCGATCGACAAGGGCCCGCCGCCGACCGCGCTCAGCGCCAAGGCGGTGACGCCGGCGCCGACCGTGGCGGTGGAAGCGGTCGAATAGGTCAATCGCGACTGGCTTAATCCAGCGCGGCGCCTGAGCGAAACCTTGTTCCGAACGGCCTCAGACCGCTCGGGACGATATTAGCGCCCGATCGCGCGGGCAACCTCGACGAAATCGCTGACCGACAGCGTCTCGGCACGCCGCGTCGGATCGATGCCGCAGCGTTCCAGCGCATCCAGGGCGCCGGGCATGCCCTTCAGGCTCTGCCGCAGCATCTTGCGGCGCTGGCCGAAGGCGGCGCCGGTCAGCCGCTCCAACGTCGCGAAGCGCACGCCTTCGGGCGACGGCTGCGGCCGGATGTGAACCACCGCGGACATCACCTTGGGCGGCGGCACGAAGGCGGAGCGATGGACGTTCATCGCGATCTTTGCGCTGCTGCGCCACTGCGCCAGCACCGCCAGCCGGCCGAACGCGTCCGACTGCGGCGCGGCGACGATCCGTTCGGCCACTTCGCGCTGGAACATCAGGGTGAGCGATCGCCACCAGGACGGCCAGCGGTCGCCAGAGAGCCAGCCGACCAGCAGCGCGGTGCCGACGTTGTAGGGCAGGTTGGCGACGATATGCGCACCTGCCCCGGCTTCCTGCTCGGGATCGATCGCCAGCGCATCGCCCTCGATCACGCGGAGCTTGCCCGGAAAAGCCTGCTCGACCTCGGCGAGCGCAGGCAGGCAGCGCCGGTCGCGCTCGACTGCGACCACCGAGGCGCCGGCGCGGAGGAGCGCGCGGGTCAGGCCGCCGGGGCCGGGGCCGACTTCGAACACGGTCTGGCCGGCAAGGTCGCCGGGAATGGCGGCGATGCGATCGAGCAATTGCTCGTCCAGCAGGAAGTTCTGACCGAGCGCCTTGGAGGCGGCGAGGCCGTGCCGCGCGATCACGTCCCGCAGCGGCGGCAGCGATGAAGAGGGCTGTGTCATCGGCCCGTCAGGCCCATCGTCACTGGTTGGCGCGCGCGCGATGCTCGGCGGCGGTGGCGGCAAGCTTGATCGCGGCGATCATCGCCCCCGGGATCGCCTCGTCACGGCCGGCGATGGCGAATGCGGTGCCATGGTCGGGCGCGACGCGCACGATCGGAAGCCCTAGCGTCATGTTGACGCCTTCGTCGAAATGCAGCGTCTTGAGCGGGATCAGCCCCTGATCATGATAGAGGCACATCGCCACGTCATAGCCCTGCCGCGCGCGCGCATGGAACATCGCATCCGCCGCGAACGGGCCGCTTACGTCGACACCCTCGTCGCGCAGCTGCGCGATCGCGGGCAGGATGATGTCGATTTCCTCGCGCCCCATCGCGCCATTCTCGCCCGCATGCGGGTTCAGCCCGGCGAAGGCGAGGCGAGGGGCGGCGATGCCGAAGTTGCGCGTCAGCCCACGCGCGGTGGTGCGAGCCTTGGCGACGAGCAAGTCGACCGTCAGCAACGAGGATACCTGCGACAGCGGCACATGCGTGGTGATCGGCACGACGCGCAGCGACGGGCCTGCCAGCATCATCGCGACATTGTCGCGCGCGATGCCGCAGCGCTCGGCGACGAACTCGGTCTGGCCGGGGTGGCGGAAACCAATCGCGTAGAGCTGGCTCTTCGAAACCGGCCCGGTCACCAGCCCGCTCGAAATGCCGGCGCGGGTCAGCCCGGCAGCCAGTTCAAGCGAATCCAGCGAGCAGCGCGCGCCTTCAAGGCTTGGCTGGCCGGGCGTGATGGGCCCTGCATCCTCCATCTGGATAACCGGCAAGCCGCGCTCGAACGCTGGCACCGCCTCATCGGGATCGGTGATGCGAACGACGGGCCCGCTCCACACGGTCTCAACCGACCGCGCATCGCCGACTGCAAAGAACGGATGGAGCGAATGCGCGCCGCGGGCCGCCCAGGCCTTCGCCGCGATCTCCGGGCCGATACCGGCAGGATCACCCAGTGCCACCGCGAGCGGCGGCATCGATGCGGGACGGTCAGCGATAATCGACCACCGCGTCACGCCGAAGGTCGCGCAGATAGATTTGCGCGCGGCGGTTGACCTTCTGGTCTTCCATGTCGTTCTTGATCTGCTCGAACGACGGACCGTCCGCCACCTGCGGGTCGTCGCGGCCGCACAGCACCAGCACGCGCACGCCATCTTCCTGCGAGCCGAATGGTGGTGTCGCCTGGCCGATCTGCAGGTTGAGCATCATGTCCTGAAGCTGCGCCGGCAGGTTCTTCACCGGGATCTGCGAATTGTCGACGACCTCCGCGCCTACCGACTTGGCGATCTCGGTCGCGCCGCCGCAACCCTGGATCTTGGCGGTTGCGGCGGCGAAGGCGGCAGCCTTTTCCGATGCCTGCGCCTGGGTGGTGCCTGGCGGGAAGGGCAGCGAGATCTGGCGCAGGCTGAGCAGCGCGTCGCGCGGATCCGCAGTCAGCACCTGGCGTTGATCGACCATATAGAGGATCGAGAAGCCGCCGGGGATTTCGATCGGACCTGCGATTTGGCCGATCTTCATTTCGCGCATCGCGGTATCAAGCGCGTCGGGCAGCTGGCCGGCGCGGATCCAGCCGGCGTCACCGCCGACCGACTTGGTCGAGGCTTCGGAGAACTGCCGCGCATAGGCAGCGAACGAACCGCCGGCGCGGATCTGCTCGATGATCTTGCGGCCGTTCTGAAAAACCTCGCCCGCGGTTTCGGCTGTCGCGGAGAGATAGATTTCGCCGATATGATATTCGGACTGGCCCTTCGCGGCGTTCAGGCGGTCGATCACCGCCTGCACCTCGGCATCGCTGACGCCGGCCTCGACACGGCGGCGCAGCAGCCGGCTCCAGGCGAGTTCGCCGCGGATCTGGCGCTTGATCGAGGACTCGGACGAGCCGTTCTCACGCAGATATTTGGCGAAATCGTCGGGCGCGCGGCCGAAATTGCGGGCGACGCGCACATAGCTCTGCTGCACTTCGTCGTCGGAAACGGTGATCTCGTTGGCCTTGGCCTCCTGGATCTGCAGCGTTTCGTCGATCAGGTTGCGCAACACCTGCAGCCGAAGACGCTCCCGCTCCTCGGCGGGTACTTTGCCGCCATTGGCGGTGATCACGAGCGCGAGCCGCTGCGCAACGTCGGTCTCGGTGATGATCTCACCGTTGATGATCGCGGTCGCCTTGCGCATCGCGATCGTCGACGGACCGTAGATCGTCGGATTGTCCGGCAGGTTGAGCTGCGCTTCGCCGGGGGCGCCCTGGTCGGGAACGGCCTGGCCGATCGCACCACTCGTCATCGTCGCGATCGCTGCCAGCGCTGCGCACGCGCGCAGGCCGATGCTGTTGGTTTTTCCCACTGCCTTGCTCAAAGTCCCATCGCTTCCACCATGCGGCGCTTGTGCCCCAATGTCGCTGAACGCACGCTTAGCGGCCAATATTCTTCAGCGACAGCCGCAACAGGAAGCTGTTGCCGCGCCGCGCGTCACCCGTGTCCTCATAATCGCGCCGCCACGTCAAGCCAAGCTCCAGACAATCATCCTCATAGGAAATGCCCAGACGGTGGCGGACGGGCTCATAGCCGTCGGCCGAAGAGAAGATATCCTCGCCACGGCTGGTGAGGTCGATGATCGTCGATCCGAACAGCGACCAATAACGCGCCACCTGCACGCGGCCGCCCAGCCGAAGCTCCTCGCGGTCACGCAGATCCTCAAGCTCCGGGCCAATGTTGCGATCGAGCCGGAGATAGCCGACCAGGGCATAGGTGCTCTCGGAACCGACGGTCGCGTCGATCTCGTTGCGGCGGATCGAAAAGCCGTCCTTGTCGAGCCGGTAGCGATGCGTGACGCTGACGAAATCGCGATAGCGCACCGTGGTGCGGCCGACGATATCCGACGTGCGGCTGGAAAGCCCGGTGCCGTCGGGGAAAAGGCTGGGCTTGCTGGTCAGGCGATAGCTCTGGCCGACGATCGCGTTGATCGACAGGCCCGGCCGGTCGAGCTGCCATTCGACGCCGTAGGTGACGCGCGTGCCATCCTCGTAGCGATCATAGCCCGGGAAGCGGTTGAGCGCGAACAGGTTGCTGTCTTCCAGGTCGACCGCGCGGGAATCCTCGTTGGGGATCTTGAGGTTGGCGACGTCGGGCGTGGCGACCACCTGAACGCGCGGGGTCAGCCGCTGGGTGCCGCCGAACAACTCGCCCACGAACGGCCATTTCACGTCCACCGCCGCGCTGGCGATGCCGCGGCCTTCCCAGCCGGGGCGGCCGCGATAGCTCTCGGTGATCGTGCGCAACACCTCGTCGGTATGATAGACGTCGCCGCGGACATAGCCGGTGAACACGACCTCCTGGCCCATGCCGGTCAGCGTCCGCAGGTCCCAGCGCGCGCTGGCGAAGGCGCGCTGCGTATCCTGTCCTTCCGTGCGCGCCAGCGCGAGGCTGTTCGCCTGCAGTTCGATCCGTCCGCCGAGCAGCGGATCCGTCAGGCGATAGCGATAATCGATGATCGGCAGAGCGATCGGCTGCTGGCTCTGTACGTCGTTGACGCGCAGCGTCTGCACCGCCCAGCCGGCGATCGATAGGTAGGAATTATCGTCGATCCGCTCCGCCTCGACCACCGAACGCAGGCGATCTTCGCGGCTGATGTCATAGCGGCGCAGAAAGGTGCGGTCGGTGGTCAGCCGGCCCGAACCGCGCACGCTCCAATAGGGCGAAAGCTGGAACTTGCCGCTGACGTCGAGATAGCCGCGGAAATCGCGCTGCGAATCCGCGGTCTGCTCTGCGGTCGCCGGCAGGCGCGAACCATAGGTGGCCCAGCCGGAGACCTGGTAGGCGCCACTCGAGGTCAGCGCACGATACTGGCCTTCGATCGCGGGCAGCACCCCTGTATAGAGGTGCGGTGTAATCGTGACGTCGCGATTGGGGCCGAGCGGCATGTAGTAGGGCAGGCCGATCTCGAGCCCGTTGCGCCGGCTGTAGCGCAGGTTCGGCACCAGCAGGCCGGCGCCGCCGGCGCCGCCATCGGGATGCGACAGACCGGGCAGCGGAATGAACGGCAGCCCGAACATCTCGATGCGCGCGCCCTTGTAGCTGATGCGGTGGCGCACCGGATCATGGACAACCTTCACCGCGGTGATCCGCCAAACCGGATCCTTCGGGCAACCATCCTGGTTGACCACCGAACAGGGCGTGTAGGCGGCATGGTCCAGCGTCGAGACGCCGTTGACGCGGGTGCCGCGGCGGGCGGCGAGGCGGCCGCCATCCTGCAGCACGAGCAGCAGGTTTTCGACCGCGCCGTCCTTCAGCGTGTCGGTGAGCTCCACCGAATCGCCATAGGCGGTGTCGCCCCCCGGATTTGTCACCGCGACATTGCCGGTCGCGCGCACTTCACCGCTCTTGCGATTCCATGTCACGCTGTCCGCGCGCAGGCGGTTGCCTTCGCGAAACATGCGGACGTCGCCGCTGGCTGTCACGACATCCGCATCATTGTCATAGGTCAGCGCATCGGCGGTGAAATCGATCTGTTCGGGATCGGCCGGCGCCGCCGCCTCGGGGGGCAGCGGCGGCGGGTCGACCGGGCGCTCCGAAAGATCCTGCGCCGCTGCGCGGCTTTCCGCGAAGCCGGCGACAGCAAGCATGGCCACGATGATTGCGATCCTGCTCGTCACCGAAGTCCCCACACACCATATGCCGAACGCTGCATCCGACGGCCTATCGCATCGCTCAGCGCCAACCGCAATTGCCCTGACGTCGGGCGGGGTTGGCCTGAACGGTCCGGCTGGCCTAGAGAGGCAGCCGACGTCTCGCATCAGGACAGCATAGATCATGCGTATCAGCTTCGCCGACACCGCGCCCGAGGGCGCCCACGCCCTCGCTTTTCCCGTCGCCAAGGGCGCGCTCGAAGCGCTGCCGCTCGCCGGGCTTGAGGCTGGCGACGTGGCGCATGCGCGGCTGACCGCGGCCGCGCAGCGCTTCGAAGGCGATTCGGGCAGCATCGTCGAATTTTTCGTCGGCGCGGGTGATGGGGTGCGCCGCGTGCTGCTGGTCGGCATCGGCAAAGCCGCACCGACCGATCTGGAGAAAGCGGGCGGCGCACTGGTCGCGCGGCTGCAGACCTCGGGCGAAACTCGGCTGGTCGTCACGCTCGGCGGCGAGGGTGGCGATGCCGAGGCGGCCGCACGCGTGGCGTTCGGCGCAGCGCAGCGCAACTGGCGGATCGATACCTATCGCACCAAGCTGACCGCCAAGCAGAAGCCGACCCTTGAGGAACTGATCGTCATTGGAGGCGGCAGCGGTGCCGACGAGGCATGGTCGCGGCTCTCGGCGATTGCGGAGGGGCTGTTCCTGACCCGTGAACTCGTGTCCGAGCCGCCCAACATCATCTATCCGGAAAGCTTCGTCGAACGCTGCCGTTCGCTCGCCGAGCTCGGCGTCGAGATCGAAGTGCTGGACGAGGCGGCGATGGCGGCCGCGGGGATGGGCGCGCTGCTCGGCGTGTCCCAAGGCTCGGCGCGCGAGGCGCAAGTGCTGGTGATGCGCTGGAACGGTGCCGAGAGCGCCGACCAGCCGACCGTCGCCTTCGTCGGCAAGGGCGTGACCTTCGACACCGGCGGCATCTCGCTGAAGCCGGGCGCCGGCATGGAAGACATGAAGTGGGACATGGGCGGCGCGGGCGCCGTCGCCGGTGCGATGAAGGCGCTGGCACTGCGCAAGGCGCGCGCCAATGTGATCGGCGTGTGCGGTCTTGTGGAGAATATGCCGTCCGGCACCGCGCAGCGCCCGGGCGACGTCGTCACCAGCATGTCCGGCCAGACGATCGAGGTGATCAACACCGACGCCGAAGGGCGATTGGTGCTGTGCGACGTGATCACCTGGGTTCAGCGCAACCATTCGCCTTCGGTGATCGTCGATCTGGCGACGCTGACCGGCGCGATGATCATCGCGCTGGGCAACGAATATGCCGGGCTGTTCTCCAACGACGATACGCTCGCCGACCAGCTTCTCGCCGTGGGCAAGGCGGTGGGCGATCCGCTGTGGCGCTTCCCGCTTTCCGATGATTACGACAAGCTGATCGACAGCCCGATCGCCGACATGAAGAATGTCGGCCCGCGCGGCGCCGGATCGATCACCGCGGCGCAGTTCATCCAGCGCTTCGTCGACGAGGGCGTGAAATGGGCGCATCTCGACATCGCCGGCATGGTCTGGTCCGACAAGGCGACGCCGCTGTGGGAGAAGGGCGCGACCGGCTATGGCGTGCGCCTGCTCGACCGGCTCGTCGCCGACCAGTTCGAGGGCTGATCGGCGGTGCAGGTGGACTTCTACCACCTGACCGCGCGGCCAGTGGAGGCGGTGCTGCCGCGCATCGCCGACCGCGTGTTGGAATCGGGCGCGCGGCTGCTGGTGGTCTCGGCGGACGAGGCACAGCGCGAGCGCATCGACGGCGCGCTGTGGACGCAGGACAAGGAAAGCTTCCTGCCGCATGGGTTGGCGGGTGGCGACCATGATGCCGACCAGCCCGTGCTGATCGGCGCGGACGTCGCCGCCGCGAATGGCGCAAGCCACGTCGCGCTGGTCGACGGCGAATGGCGGGATGCCGCGCTGGACTTCGACCGCGCCTTCCACTTCTTCGACGAAGCGAGCATCGCCGTGGCACGCACCGCATGGCGCGCACTTTCCGGCCGCGAGGGCATCGAGCCGCGCTACTGGAAGCAGAACGAACAGGGTCGCTGGGAACGAGTGGCTTAGCCCGCAGACCAAACCCCGACTTGCCCCCGCGCGGCCGAGCGGCTAGGGGGCGGCCACTTTTTCCCCAGCAACTTTACGGAGCGACACGGCAATGGCCGCGAACCGGACCTTTTCGATCATCAAGCCCGATGCCACCCGCCGCAACCTGACCGGTGCAGTCACCAAGATGCTGGAAGAAGCGGGCCTGCGCGTCGTCGCTTCCAAGCGCATCCAACTCTCCAAGGAGCAGGCCGAGGAATTCTACGGCGTCCACAAGGAACGCCCCTTCTTCAACGATCTGGTCGGCTTCATGACCTCCGGCCCGGTCGTCGTGCAGGTGCTGGAAGGCGAGAACGCCGTGCAGCGCAATCGCGACATCATGGGCGCCACCAATCCGGCGAACGCCGATGCCGGCACGATCCGCAAGGAACTCGCCGAATCGATCGAGGCGAACAGCGTCCACGGTTCGGACAGCGATGAGAATGCGGCGATCGAGATCGCCTTCTTCTTCAAGCCGGAAGAAATCGTCGGCTGATCGCGAAGGGGGCGCGGCATCGATCGCCGCGCCCCTGCTCTCTCAACTTCTGAAGTTCGTCCGCGCCAGTTCGACGACTTCGCTGCCCCGACCGCTGATGATCGCCTTGAGCATATAGAGGCTGAAGCCCTTGGCCTGTTCGAGCTGGATCTTGGGCGGCATCACCAGTTCCTGCTTCGCCGTCACCACATCCACCAGCACCGGCCCCGGATGCGCCAGCGCCTCGCGCAGCGCGCCCTCCAGCGCGGCCGAATCGGTGACGCGGAAGCTCTTCACCCCCATCGCTGTCGCCATCGCCGCGAAATCGGGGTTTTCCAGATCGGTGCCGCTGTCGAGATAGCCGCCGGCCTTCATCTCCATCGCGACGAATCCCAGCGAGCCATTGTTGAAAACGATCACCTTCACCGGCAGACCGAGCTGGGTAAGGCTGATGAAATCGCCCATCATCATCGTGAACCCGCCATCGCCGGACAGTGAAACCACCTGCCGCTCGGGCGCCGCCGCCTGCGCACCGATCGCCTGCAGCATCGCATTCGCCATCGAACCATGATTGAACGAGCCGAGCAGCCGGCGCTTGCCGTTCATCTTCAGGTAGCGCGCGGCCCACACCGTCGGCGTGCCGACATCGGCGGTGAAGATCGCATCCTCGGCTGCGATCTCGCTGACCAGCCGGGTCAGATATTGCGGATGGATCGGGCGGCCGGGCTTGTCGGGCACCGCGAGATCGTCGAGACCCTCCCGCGCTTTTGCATAATGTTTGAGTGCGGTTGAGAGGAAGGCCTCATCGGACCGCGGCTTGAGCTTCGGCAGCAGCGCCGCGATCGTCTCACCCACATCGCCGACGATGCCCTGTGTCAAGGTGGCGCGACGGCCCAGAGCGCCGGGATCGCGATCGACCTGAACGATCTTTGCGTCCTTGGGATAGAAGGCGCGATAGGGGAAATCGGTACCGAGCATCAGCAGCGTGTCGCTGCTCATCATCGCATGATAGCCGGAAGAAAAACCGATCAGCCCGGTCATCCCGACATCATAGGGATTGTCCCACTCTACATGCTCCTTGCCGCGCAGGGCATGGACGATCGGCGCGCGCAACCGCGCCGCGAGATCGACCACCGCATCATGCGCGCCCGCGCAGCCGCTGCCGGCAAGGATTGTGATTGCCTCCGATCCGTCGAGCAGGGCCGCCAGCCGGTCCAGTTCGGTGTCGGCGGGCAGGATGCGCGGGGGCAGGGGCGCGGCCCAAGCTGTCGAGGCACCGGCGGGTGCTTCGGCCAGCGCGACATCCCCGGGAATGACGATGACGGCCACGCCGCCGCGCCCGACCGCGGTGTTCAACGCGCGATGCAGCACTTCCGGCATTTGCGAAGGGCTAGAAACAAGTTCGACGAAGTCGCTGCATTCGCGAAATAATTCCTGCGGATGCGTTTCCTGGAAATAGCCGAGGCCGATCTCGGATGAGGGGATGTGCGCGGCGATGGCGAGCACGGGCACATGGTTGCGCTGGCAATCGAACAGCCCGTTGATCAGGTGGAGGTTGCCCGGCCCGCAGCTGCCCGCGCACACCGCCAGCTTGCCCGTGATCGCCGCTTCGGCTCCCGCCGCGAAGGCTGCGGTCTCCTCGTGGCGGACATGCATCCATTCGATCCGGCCGAGCCGGCGCAGGCTGTCATTGAGGCCATTCAAACTGTCCCCGGTGACGCCCCAGATACGCTGGCCGCCGGCATCGGCAAGCGTGTGGGCGAGAAGATCGGCAACGGTTCGGGCCATGGTCGGCGGACTCCCTGGGTACTGGCGCCCATCAACACGGGCACCCCTTATGGAAGCCCATGCGGCGCGATCCGGTTCCATGCGGCTTTGCTCACCGCTCGTCAGGAATATGCACGCCGCTCCCGCCCATCGTCGAGTGCGACGATAGGCGGGGTGGATCGCGCCGATGCCGTCAGGTGTTCAGCCCGCCATCCACGTTGAGGATGACGCCGCTGATCTGCCGCGCCGCGGGGCTCGCGAGGAAGGCGACTGCGGCGGCCACGTCCCGCGGTTCGCCATAGCGGCCGAGCGGGATCAGTGCGCGCTGAAAGTCGGCGAATTCGCCATCGGCCGGGTTCATGTCGGTGTTGGTCGAGCCCGGCTGGACGAGGTTGACAGTAATGTCACGCGGGCCGAGTTCGCGGGCGAGGCCGCGCGTGAAGGAATGGAGCGCGGATTTGGTCATGTAATAGACCGTACCGGTGTCTCCCACGATGCGGTCGGCGCCCGCCGATCCGATCCCGATCACGCGGCCGCCTTCGCTGAGATGCGGTATCGCCGCCTGCGCCGCGAGGATCGGGGAGCGGATGTTGACGTTGAGCAGCGCGTCGATCGAGTCCAGCGCCATGCCGGCGATCGTATCGTAGATCACGATCGCGGCATTGTTGACGAGGATGTCGAGCCCGCCCAGCGCTGACGCAGCATCGTCCACCGACTGCTTGACCGCCGCAGGATCGGCGCTGTCCGCCTGGAAGGCAAAGCCCTTGCGCCCCTCGGCTTCGATCGTGCGAACGACCTCGGCGGCGCGATCGGCCGAGCGTTCGTAGGTGATGGCAACATCGGCGCCCTTTTCGGCGAGCGCCAAGGCGATCGCGGCGCCGATGCCACGAGACGCGCCCGTCACGAGCGCACGCTTGCCAGCCAGTTCAGTCATGGATCGTCTTTCTATAATGATCAATACACAATTAGCTAGGAAGGTTGATTTCGGGTGTCAACGGATTTATATAACGATCGATGCAGAAATCGGATCAGCCCGAAAATGCCGACGGGGGCGGTGTGCGAAGCCGGGGGCGGCCGCGTGCTTTCGATCGGGAGGCGGCGCTCGCCAGCGCCACGAGGCTGTTCTGGACCAAGGGCTATGAGGCGACGTCGATTGCCGATCTGACCAAGGCCATGGGGATCGGATCGCCTAGCCTCTATGCCGCCTTTGGCTCGAAGGAGGCGCTCTACGCCGAGGCGCTGCGCCACTATCATGACCATAACGAGCCCTATTTCTGGACACGTTTCGCCGCCGCCTCCACTGCGCGCGCGGCATTCGACGCTTTCCTGATGGATTCGGCCGCGGCACTCACCGGCTGCGTCGTCGACAATCCTCGCGGCTGCATGGTGGCGCTGTCGTCGGTGGGCAGCGAAGGGCATGCGGAACTGGGCGATCTGGTGCGCGCGTCCCGCGGGGAGACCTTCGCGCGGCTCAAGCGGCGGCTGGATCGGGGCGTTGCCGACGGCGATGTTCCCGCCGGAACCGATACCGCCGCGCTGGCCCGCTTCGTGCAGATCGTCCAGAACGGCATGTCGATCCTCGCCCGCGACGGCGCCACCCGCGCCGATCTGGAAGAGGTTGTCGCGGTGGCGATGCTCGGCTGGGATGCGCGGGCAGGTGGCCCGTCCTTATTGTAGCGTCCCGATGATGAAGCCGAACGCCGTGAACTGCACGACGTGATAGCCGCCATCGATCAGCCAATGCTTCAGGCTGCGATGCTCGAACAGATAGTTGATCCCGAACGACGGGGCGACCCAGGCGATCCCGCACGCAACCCCTCGACGATCTTGTCGCGGGTGGGTTTAGGCGGGTTGATGAGCGGTAGTTGATTGAATGTTCAGTCAAGAGTCAGGAGGGCGGATCGCCGATTCAAACCTAAACGCGATGACGATAGCCATGCGTCAGCGATGCGCTGCCTGCGCCGAAATGCCGGGCAGCGACTCCGTCAGGGGGTGATCGGGAAGGTCGAACAGACCGAATTTCACTGTAACGCGTGTCACTTTCGCCCCTGTGTCGGCACGCTTCCAACCAGGGAGAGCATCTTTTTTCATCCCGGCCGCGAGTCGGTCCAGCTTGATGGGCGCCGATGGGCTCGCCGTCACCTCAACTCGCCGGGTCGTACATGAACTCCCGCAGTTCCTGGGCGCAGCGGCACGCGGCCGCGATCTTTCGCGCCCAGGCGATGGCATCCTCGCGCGTCGGCAGTTCGAGCACCGTGAATCCGCCATTGAGGTGGCTGCCGGGATAGATCCTGTCGGAGACGGCCCCAGCGGCGGAAACCAGCACTGGATCGACCTGCTCGTCGATCCCGCCGCCGAAGACATAGACGCCGGCAACCTTGGCTTCCTCGATCACCGCGTGCGCCGCCGCGGCGACGGTCGGCAGTTCCTCGTCCGTCACCATCATCGCTTCGCTTGGGAAGGAGATGAGATATTTGGTCATGAAGGGATGTTGCCGCGCGACCTGTGCGGAAGCAACTCAGTGTTGGCGGACAGGGTGGGATTCGAACCCACGGTGAGCGTGAACCCACGGCGGTTTTCAAGACCGCTGCCTTAAACCACTCGGCCACCTGTCCTCGCCGTGCGCTATCGCCGTCTCGGCCGTTTGACGCAAGGGGGCGGCGAAAGGGGGTTTAATCTGCACTGCTGCCTGTGCCATCGTCGCGCTCGCGAAAGGGGCAGTATGCGTATCAAGTCTTTCCTCGCCGCACTCGCCTTTGCGGCGGTGTTGCCGTCGGCGGATCTCGGCAGCGGGCATGTGGCGCTCGCGCAGGAAGAAGCTGGCTTCCAGGCCTGGCTCGCCCAGTTCCGCGTGCGCGCGGAGCGGGAAGGGGTGTCGCGGCGAACGCTCGATTCGGTGTTGCCGACGTTGACGCTCAATCCGCGCGTGATCGCGCTGGATCGCGACCAGCCGGGCGGCAATCCCAACGCGCCGGCCGCCGCGATCCCCGCCTTCGAGCCTTATCGCGTGCGTCATGTCGATGCCGCGCGGATCAGTCGGGGGCGCGCGAAATACAATGCGCTGCGCCCGAAGCTCGGCTCGATCGAGCGGCAGACCGGCGTGCCCGAATCGATCATGGTCGCGATCTGGGGCCATGAGACCAATTATGGCGCGTTCAGCGGCGATTTCGATCTGGCGCGCTCGCTCGCCACGCTCGCCTATGAGGGGCGCCGGCGCGAGCTGTTCACCGGCGAACTGATCGCCACGCTGAAGCTGATGGACATGGGCTTCCGGCGTGATCAGTTGAAGGGAAGCTGGGCGGGCGCCACCGGCTATCCGCAATTCCTGCCCTCGATGTACCTCCGCCTCGCCCGCGACGGTGACGGCGATGGCCGCGCCGACATCTGGTCCAGCGAGGCGGATGCGCTGGCCTCGATCGCCAATTATTTCGTGAATGCCGGGTGGAAGCCCGGCGTGCCGTGGGGCGTCGCGGCGACGGTGCCGTCGACGCTCAACCGCGGCGCGATCGCCAACCGCACCGTCTCCCCGCGTTGCCCGCGCGTGCATGATCGGCACAGCCGCTGGAAGACGATCGCCGAATGGCGGGCGCTCGGCGTGCGGCCGATCGGTGCGCCGGTGCCCGCGGACACCGAAATGGCCTCGCTGCTGGAGCCCGACGGCCCCGGCCGCACCGCCTATCTGCTGACCGGCAACTACCGGGTGATCCTCGATTATAACTGCTCGAACTTCTACGCGCTCTCGGTGGGTCTGCTGGCCGATGCGGTCAGGCAGTAGCGGCGCGGCGACCGCAGCCGTCGCCACGCTGACATTGCTGCTCGCCGGCTGCGGATCGACGCCGCGGCCGACGGCGGGGGCGGGGCGGCCGACCGGCGGCAAGGTGGTCGATTATCCGGTGAAGGTGGGCGCGCCCTATCAGGTGGGTGGCATCACCTACATGCCGGTCGACGATCCCGATTATGACATGGTCGGCTTGGCGAGCTGGTATGGCGGCGAGTTCGGCGGCAGCCCGACGGCGAATGGTGAGCGCTTCGATCCCGGCCGCATGTCGGCCGCGCACAAGACCTTGCCCCTGCCCAGCTATGTCGAGGTGACCGCGCTCGATACCGGGCGCACGATCACGGTGCGCGTCAATGATCGCGGGCCGTTCGCGGGCAATCGCGTGATCGATCTCTCGCAGGCGGCGGCGCGCGCGCTGGGCATCGAGCGATCGGGCACTGCGCGCGTGCGGGTGCGCCGCGTCTATCCCTCGGAGCGCGATCGCGCGGCGCTGCGCAGCGGCGGCCAGCTTGCAATGCGGACCGATTCGGTGCCGGCGCGGCTGCCGACAGCGGCACGCGCGCCGACCCCGCCGCCGCAGCCCCAAGCCCGATCTGTGCCGCAGCCTGCGCCTCAACCCTATCGCGTCCCTACCTCGGCACCCGCGCCGCAGCAGGGGCAGGTGCCGATCGGCATCCCGATGCCGCCACCCTACAGCGCGCCGTCCACGGCGATGCCGCAGGCCGCTCCGGCCCCGGCCGTTGCGCCGCTCCCCGAAAGCGGAGGCTGGTTCGTGCAGGTCGGCGCCTTTTCCAGCCGCGAACGCGCGGCCATGATCGCCGGGCAGCTCGGCGCACGCGTGTCTGACGTCGGCGCATTGCACCGCGTTCGCCTCGGCCCCTATGCCAGTGCCGATGCCGCGCGAGATGGCGTCGCCAAGGCGAGCGCGGCGGGCTATGCTGATGCACAGATCGTGCAGGATTGATGCTTTACGCCCCGGCGCCTACGCGCGGCGGAGCCGGGGCCACTATCGTGCCGCGACCTTGAACCGAGCCAAGCTGGAATGCCGATGATGAGAGCCCTTGTTCTTCCTTCCCTGTTCGCCGTCGCCATGAGCCTGCCCGCGAGCGCCGCAGCGCCGCCCTATGAATCCCCGGCGCAGGTCGCGTTCCTCAAGGATCTGTCGTCGGGCGCGGTGCTCTACGCCAAGGATGCGGACCGGCGGATGCCGCCCGCCTCGATGGCGAAGATGATGACGGTCTATGTCGTGTTCGACATGATCAAGAAGGGCGAGCTCAAGGAAGATCGCCTGATGCATGTGCGGCCCGAAACGTGGAAGCGCTGGCATGGCCCGGCGGCGGGTTCCACGATGTTCCTCTCGGTCGACGAGAATGTAAGCGTCCAGAACCTGCTCCACGGCATCGTCACTCTGTCGGGCAATGATGCCTGCGTCGTGCTGGCAGAGGGCATTTCGGGCACCGAGGAAGCCTTCGTCGCGCGGATGAACGAGACGGCGAAGAAGATCGGCCTCGCCAACAGCCAGTTCGGCACGTCGAACGGCTGGCCGGACGAGGGGCGCACCTATGTGACCGCGCGTGATCTCGCCACATTGGCGGAGCGGACGATCGAGGACTTCCCGCAGCTCTACAAGAAATATTACAGCCAGACGAGCTTCACCTGGGGCAAGACGCTGGGTTCGGGGCAGGACATCACCCAGATGAACCGTGACCCGCTGCTGGGCAAGGTGCAGGGTGCCGATGGCCTGAAGACCGGCCACACCGAGGAAGCCGGCTATGGCTTCACCGGCTCCGCCGAGCAGAATGGCCGCCGCCTCGTCATGGTCGTCGCCGGGCTGGACAGCTATAATGGCCGTGCGACAGAATCGGTGCGCTTCATCGAATGGGGATTCCGCGCCTGGGCGTCCAAGCCGCTGTTCAAGCAGGGCGCCGCGGTGGAAACCGCCGAGGTGCAGCAGGGTGCCGAGGATCAGGTCGGTCTCGTGGCCCCGCGCAACCTCGCGGTGACCTTGCCGGGCGGTGCCGCCAGCAACATGCAGGTCAAGGTGGTGTATCAGGGTCCGGTGAAGGCGCCGATCAAGAAGGGGCAGCACATCGCCGATCTCGTCGTGACCACGCCGGACACGCCGCCGCAGATCATGCCGCTGGTTGCCGCGGCCGATGTCGAGGAAGCCGGCTTCTTCGGCCGCGCCTGGGCGGGACTGATGTCGCTGTTCGGCGCGTGATCGATCAGCAGGCGCCCACCATGGGCGCAGGCAATCAGCGGTGACGGGGCGGTTCATCAGCCTTGAGGGCGGCGAGGGCGTCGGCAAGTCTACGCAACTCGCCCGCCTGGCCGATGCGTTGCGCGCGCGCGGGCTGACGGTCACAATCACTCGCGAACCCGGGGGTAGCGAGGGGGCGGAGGCGATCCGCCGCCTGCTGCTGGAGGGCGATGCCGGCCGCTGGAATGCGCGCGCCGAGGCGCTGCTGTTCGCCGCGGCGCGAGCTGACCATGTGGCGCGCACGATCCTGCCCGCAGTCGCAGCGGGGCATATCGTGCTGTGCGATCGCTTCCTCGATTCGAGCCGCGCCTATCAAGGTGGTGCCGGCGGGCTGGCGGATGCAGACATCGTCGCGCTCCACCGCGTCGGCAGCGACGGCGTGCTGCCCGATCGTACCTTGCTGCTCCATCTGCCCGCCGAAGAGGCGGCCGCGCGCAGCGCCGCGCGCGACGTGGGGGGAGCGGACAGGATCGGTGGACGCGATGCCGCCTATCACGCCGCGGTCGCGGCCGCCTTCGCGGGGTTCGCCTTGGCGGAGCCGGATCGCTTCCGTACCGTCGATGCGCGCGGATCCGCAGAAGAAGTGACCGAACGGCTCGTCGCCGCACTGGCGGACCTGCTGCCATGACCGTGCCGATCGGCCATGACCCCCAGATCGCCGCGTTCCGCGCGGCGATGGCGCAGGGCGCGCTCCACCATGCCTGGCTGCTGGTCGGCCCGCAGGGCGTCGGCAAAGCGAGCTTCGCCCAGGCGGCGGCGTTGCGCCTGCTCGCCGAGGCCGCGGGGCCGCCGCCCGGCGATGGTTTCGGCGTGCCCGGCGATCATCCCGTAGCCCGCTATTTCCTGGCGGACAGCCATCCCGATTTCCGCCGGCTCGAACGCCTGCCCAAGGACATCAAGCTGCGCGATCAGCCGCGCGCCGAGTGGGACGATGCCGAGCGCGCGCGCAGCATCACCATCGCGCAGGTGCGCGCGCTGCAGGGGCTGTTCGCGACGACGCCTTCGTTGTCGCCGCGCCGCGTCGTGCTGATCGACGCCGCCGACGATCTTGAACGGCCCGCCGCCAACGCGCTGCTCAAGAGCCTAGAGGAGCCGCCCGCCGGCACCTTGTTCCTGCTCGTCAGCCACGCGCCGGGCCGGCTGCTGCCGACGATCCGCTCGCGCTGCCGGGTGCTGCGCTTCGGCCGGTTGGGCAGTGAGGATGTATCGGCTGTGCTGCGCGCCGAGCGGCCCGATCTGGAGGCGGACGAGATCGCAGCACTGGTCGAGGTCGGCGAGGGATCTCCGGGCCGTGCGTTGCGTTTCGCCGGCCTCGACATCGCTACGCTCGATGCGGCGATCGCCGCGATCATCGAAAGCGGCGATCCCGCCAATGCGGCGCGGGCGAAGCTTGCGAAGATGCTGTCGGCCAAGGCCGCACAGCAGCGTTATGAGGCGTTCCTCGAGCGCGTGCCCGCCGCGATCTCGGCGGAGGCACGGCGGCGGCGCGGCACCGCGCTGGGAGAATCGCTCGACCAGTGGGAACGCGCGCGCCGGCTCGCGGGCAGCGCCGTCCACCTGTCGCTCGACCCGCAGAGCGTGGTAATCGAACTCGGCTCGATTCTCGCCGAACTCGCCACCGCGCGGGCCGCCTGAACCCCTCTTCCGCCCCGGCCATGCCCCGCTTCGCACCCGCCCATGACATCGTGCTTGGATTTCTGCGCCGTACTCGCCAAAAGGGCGCCGTGACGTCCGCTACCCCATCGTTCCGCCCCTTGCTGATGCTGTGCGCCGGGCTTGCGCTCGTCGGTGGCGGCGTGGCCGTGGTCGCGCAGATCGAGGGCGGCGCCGAACGCGGCGTCTCGCCGATCGACAGTTCGTCGAGCTTTGAGGTGACCGGCATCCAGGTCGATGTCGCCGCCAAGACCGCTGACGCCGCGCGCTATGCCGGCTGGCGAGAGGCTCAGCGCAAGGGCTGGAAGGCGCTGTGGAGCCGCACCCACGCCGGTGCCGCGGCACCCCAGCTTTCGGACAGCGCGCTCGATGCGATCGTCGCCGGCGTCGTCGTCGAAAATGAACAGATCGGCCCCACCCGCTATATCGCGCGGTTGGGGGTACTGTTCGATCGGGCGCGCGCCGGCCAGATCCTGGGCGTGAGTGGCCAGATCATGCGCTCGCCGCCGCTCCTGGTAATCCCCGTGCAATGGTCGGGCGGTGCGCCGCAAAGCTTCGAGACCCGCACCGAATGGCAGAAGGCCTGGGCGCGTTTCCGCACCGGATCGAGTGCGATCGACTATGTCCGCCCCACCGGCACCGGCTCCGATCCTTTGCTGCTGAACGCAGCGCAGGCCGGCCGCCCCGGGCGGATCTGGTGGCGGATGCTGCTCGACCAGTTCGGCGCCGCCGACGTGCTGGTGCCGACGGTGAAGCTCAGCCGGATGTGGCCCGGCGGCCCGGTGATCGGCCGCTTCAGCGCGCATTACGGCCCCGATTCGAAGCTGCTCGGTGAGTTCACGTTGCGCGTCGAGCGCAGCGAGTTGCTGCCGCAACTGCTCGACAGCGGCGTCCAGCGGCTCGACGAACTCTATGTCACTGCGCTGCGCGAGGGACGGTTGCGACCCGATCCGTCGCTGGTGATCGAGGATCCGGTCGAGGTCGAGGAGATGGAGGAAGCGGTCGAGGCCGCCGACACCGCCGAGATCGTGACGCCGGATGCCACGCAGGGCACGACCTCGGTTACCGTCCAGTTCATGACGCCGGATGTCGCCGCGCTCAACGCCGCCGAGACTCAGGTCCGCGGGCTTCCGGGTGTGAGCGGCGCATCGACGACGAGCCTCGCGATCGGTGGCACCTCGGTCATGCGCGTCGTCTATCGCGGAGATGCCGCTGCGCTGCGCCTCGCACTGCAGGCGCGCGGCTGGCAGGTCGAGGAAGCGGGCGGCGTGCTGCGCATCCGACGCGGCGGGAGCGCCTCACCCTCGCCGAGTGCAACGCCGACGCCATGAGCCAGATCGCGCTGCCGCTCGACTGGCCAGACCCGACGGCTGCCGACATCATCGTGAGTGACGCCAACGCCCATGTCGCCCACCATTTCGAACGGTGGACGACCTGGCCGGTGATGGCGACCTTGCTCACCGGCCCGCGCAAGTCCGGCCGCTCGCGCTTCGCCGCGCAGTTCGCGCTGCGAACCGGTGGGCGGCTGATCGACAATGCCGAATCCCAGCCGGAAGAAGGCCTGTTCCACGCATGGAACAACGCCCAGGAAAAGCGCCGGCCCCTGGTGATCGTCGCGGATCGGCCGCCGCCCGCCTGGGAGATCGCCCTTCCTGATCTCGCCTCGCGCATCGCGGCCACACCTGCGGTAGAGATCGGCAATCCTGACGATGCGCTGATCGCGCGCCTGATCGAGGATCAACTTGGCCGGCGCGGGCTGGCGGTGGCGCCGGACCTGCTCGTCTTCATCCTTGCACGGGTAGAACGCGACTATGTCGCAGTCCATCGCGTCATCGACGCGCTCGACCAGGAGGCGTTCAGCCGCCGCACCCGGCTGTCGGTGCCGCTTGCAAGAACCGCACTTGCCGGCATCGGCATGATCGACCCCGTAACATAATGCAGCTAGGTGATTCGCATATGAGCCATCCAGCCGAACGCGTGGCCGCTGATGCGACCCCCATCGAACCCGCGATCATCGACGCGGAACGCTATTTCAACCGCGAGCTGAGCTGGCTCGCTTTCAACCGTCGCGTGATGGAGGAGGCCGCGAACACCGCACATCCGCTGCTGGAGCGGCTGCGGTTCCTGTCCATCTCGGGCAACAATCTCGATGAGTTCTTCATGGTCCGCGTCGCCGGCCTCAAGGGCCAGCAGATGCAGGCGATCGAGGCGCGCGCCCCCGATGGCATGACGGTGACGCAGCAACTCGCGGCGATCACCGCGGAGGCGGATGCGCTGATGGTGGAGCAGCAGGCGCAGTGGCGCTCCATGCGGCGCGAACTCGCCGAAGCGGGCATTGAGGTGGTCGGCAGCGATCGCATCGATGACGAATCGGAAGCTTGGCTGGAACAGCATTTCCGCGAGCAGATCTTTCCGATCGTGACGCCGCAGGCGCTCGATCCCTCGCATCCCTTTCCCTTCATCCCCAACAAGGGGCTGAGCCTGATCTTCGATCTGGTGCGGCTCTCTGACAAGGAACCGATCCGCGAACTGCTGATGGTGCCGTCCACCTTGCAGCGCTTCGTCCGCTTTCCCGGAGACGCGGCGCGCTACATCTCCATGGAACATGTGCTGCGGCGCTTTGCGGGGCTGTTGTTTCCAGGCTTCGAGATGCAGGGCGTCGGTGCGTTCCGTATCATCCGCGACAGCGATCTGGAAATCGAGGAAGAGGCCGAGGATCTCGTCCGCCACTTCCGCAGCGCGATCAAGCGGCGCCGCCGCGGTCGGGTGATCCGGCTGGAGATCGAGACCGCGGTGCCGCCCGAGGTGGAGGCGCTGGTCAAGGAAGAACTGGGCGGCAATGACGCGCTGATCACCGAGCAGGCGAGCTTCCTTGGCCTCGGCGATCTCGACATGCTGGTCGACGAGGACCGGCCCGATCTGAAATTCACCCCCTACAGCCCGCGCTTCCCCGAGCGCATCCGCGAGCATGGCGGCGATTGCTTCGCTGCGATCCGCGCCAAGGATATCGTCGTCCATCACCCCTATGAGGCGTTCGACGTCGTGCTGGCCTTCCTGCGCCAGGCGGCGGCCGACCCTGACGTGGTGGCGATCAAGCAGACGCTGTACCGCGCCGGCAAGCAGTCCGCGGTGATCAATGCGCTGATCGCGGCGGCGGAGGCCGGCAAGTCGGTGACCGCGGTGGTCGAGATCAAGGCGCGCTTCGACGAGGAGCAGAACCTGCTGTGGGCAAGCGCGCTGGAGCGTGCCGGCGTGCAGGTGGTCTATGGCTTTATCGACTGGAAGACTCACGCCAAGGTATCGATGGTCGTGCGACGCGAGGGCGGCAGCTATCGCACCTACTGCCATTTCGGGACGGGCAATTATCACCCGATCACCGCGCGCATCTATACCGATCTGAGCTTCTTCACCGCCGATCCGCGCGCGGGCCGCGATGCGGCGCAACTCTTCAACTACATCACCGGCTATGTCGAGCCGACCAACCTCGAACTGATCACCATGTCGCCAATCAACATGCGCCAGAAGCTCTGCGCGCTGATCGATGGCGAGATCGCCTTTGCCGAGGCGGGCAAACCGGCGACGATCTGGGCCAAGATGAACTCGCTGGTCGATCCGGCGATCATTGAGAAGCTGTATCAGGCGAGCGAAGCCGGGGTCAGGATCGAACTGATCGTGCGCGGCATGTGCTGCCTGAGGCCCGGCGTACCCGGCATGTCCGCCAACATCCGGGTGAAGTCGGTGGTCGGCCGCTTCCTCGAGCACAGCCGCATCTGGGCATTCGGCAAGGGCAGGGTGATGCCCAATGACGATGCGCGGCTGTTCATCTCGTCGGCTGACTGGATGTCACGCAACTTCGATCGGCGCGTCGAATATATGATGCCGATCGAGAACCCGACGGTCCATGATCAGGTGCTTGACCAGGTGATGGTCGCCAACCTGATCGACAATGAGCAGAGCTGGGAGCTGCGAGCCGATGGCCGCTATGAACGTGTCGTGGCAGAACCTGGCACCAAGTCGTTCAATCTTCATCGTTATTTCATGACCAATCCCTCACTGTCGGGCCGTGGTGCCGCGCTGCAGGGATCGGATGCCGTGCCGAAGCTTCGCCTGAGGCGCTGACATGGCCGTGCTTGACCTGTTCCAGCGTAACCAGTCCGCGCCCGTGCTTGATCGGTCCGCGATCATCGACATCGGCTCCAACTCGGTCCGTCTCGTCGTTTATGATGGGCCGCGTCGTTCGCCCGCGACGCTGTTCAACGAGAAGGTGCTCGCTGGCCTCGGCCGCGGGCTTTCCTCGAACGGCGCGCTCGATCGCGAGGCGATGGATTCGGCATTGGTCGCGCTGGCGCGCTTCCGGCGGCTCTGCGTCGAGATGGCGGTCGGCAACCTGCGCACGGTCGCAACCGCAGCGGTGCGCGATGCGTCCAACGGGCCGCGCTTCATTCAGCGCATCGAAGCGCTGGGTTTACCCGTCGAATTGCTGAGCGGGGAGCAGGAGGCCGAGGCCGCAGGGCTTGGCGTGATCTCGGGTATTCCCGATGCCGATGGCATCGTCGGCGACATGGGGGGCGGCAGCCTCGAACTCGTCCGGGTGCGCGGCGGTGCGGTGCATGATCGCCTCTCGCTGCCGCTCGGCGCGCTGCGCATCGCAGCGATCCGTGCCAAGGGCAAGCGCGCGCTCGATAGCTTCGTGCGCAAGGCGCTGGCCGATGTCGGTTGGATCGCGGACAGCCAGGGGTTGCCCTTCTATCTGGTCGGTGGCTCGTGGCGCGCGCTCGCGCGGCTCGACATGCATGCCACGGATTATCCGCTGCCGATCGTCCATCATTATGAGATGGATCCCACTGCCGCGGCGCGGCTGGTGCGGGTGCTGGCGCGGATAGACAAGCGCAAGCTGAAGCAGATCACCGAGATCTCGCCGGGCCGTATCCCGACCCTGCTCGACTCGGCGTTGCTGTTGGCGGTACTGGGCCGTGCGCTGGGATCGCGCGTGCTGATCGCGTCGGCCAACGGCCTGCGCGAAGGCCTGCTCTACCAGAACCTCTCCGATGAAGAGCGCGCGATCGATCCGTTGATCGCGGCGGCGCGCGAGGAAGGTGTTCGGCAGGGCCGCTTCCGCGAACATGGCGATCTGCTCGCGCGCTGGATCGCGCCGCTGTTCGAGGGCGAGAGCGCGGAGCAGCAGCGGCTCCGCCATGCCGCCTGCCTGCTTGCCGATGTCGGCTGGCGCGCCAACCCCGATTTCCGCGCCGAACGCGGTGTCGAGACCGCGTTGCACGGCAATTGGGTGGGCATCGATGCGTTCGGCCGCGCGATGGTGGCGCAGGCGTTGTGCGCCAATTTCGGTGGCGGGTCGACAGCGATGAACAGCCTGTTCTCGATCTGCCCCGAAGCCGAACTCAAGCGTGCGCTTCGATGGGGGCTCGCGATGCGGCTGGGACAGCGGCTGAGCGGCGGCGTTGCTGGTCCACTGGAATCGAGCCGCGTCGAAGTGGGTGAGGGGGCGCTGCGGTTGTTTCTCACCGCAGAGGATGCTCCGCTCTATGGCGAGGCAGTCGAGCGCCGCCACCGGCAATTGGCCGGCTTGATGGGGCTTACGCCGGTATTGATGGGTTGAAGGGGCGCGGGCGGCAAACGCCGCCCGGCCATTTTACCCGCAGCGGGCGGAAACCACCTTGTTCGCCGCATCCAGCTCGATGTTCAGCCGGTCCTCGCGATAATCCTGCGTTACCGCCATGCCGGGCGAAATCCAGCGCAGGCTGCGCGCGCCGGAGCGCTTCATCGCTTCATCGCCTAGCGTTTCGGAACGCGGCTGGCCGACGAGATCGGTGAGCGCGCTGGCGTTACAAGCGCCACCGGCTTCCGTGGGCGGGGCCGGCGCAGTTTCGGGGGCGTCGCCGGCGTTGGCGGTGGCGCAACCGCCCAGCGTCATGCAGGCGGCAAGCAGGGCCGCGGACGTGCGGGTGACGGACAGGATCATGCGGCTTCGTCTCCGATACGGTTCATTTTGAGTTTACCGCCCATCACCGCGAAGCCCAATCGGCCTTCGACCAGCGCCAGTGCATCCCGGCCGAACT
Source organism: Sphingomonas zeicaulis (assembly GCF_050433225.1). NCBI lineage: Bacteria > Pseudomonadati > Pseudomonadota > Alphaproteobacteria > Sphingomonadales > Sphingomonadaceae > Sphingomonas > Sphingomonas zeicaulis. Next base: position 1,260,127 of record NZ_JBNPXQ010000001.1, read on the forward strand.
GATCGTAGCGCCAGCCGTCGAGGATCGCGAGATCGTCACGCACGCCGGCGGCAAGCAGTTCCAGTTCCTCGCTCCGCGCAAGCAGTCGGGGGGCAACGCTGATGTCGCGCGCGCGGATCTTGAGCAGCAGCTTGAGCAGGTCGGCGACCAGGCCGCCATCCTTGCCGAGCCCCGGCTTGCGATCGTCGCGCGGCGGCATGTCGCTCGCCGACATCGGCTTCGCGGCGGCGATCGCCGCCATCAGCCGTCCGCCGATATCATTGGTCGCCCAACTCGTTGAGAGCCCGCGCACCTTGGCAAGATCGGCCTGCTGGCGCGGGGGATGTGCGGCGACGTCCGCCAGGGTCTCGTCCTTGATGATGCGGCCGCGCGGCAGGTTCTTGCCCTGTGCCTCGCGCTCGCGCCACGCCGCCAGTGCCTTCAGGCGGCCGAGCACCTCGGGTTTGCGGCCCTGGATGCGGACGCGCTGCCACGCCTCCTCGGGATCGTTCACATAGTTGGACGGGTCGGCGATCCGCTCCATCTCCTGGTCCAGCCAGTCGCCGCGCCCGGTCTTGCGCAGCTTGTCGAGCATGCGCGGGAAAATCTTGGCGAGATGGGTGACGTCCGCGATCGCATAGTCGATCTGGCGCCGGTCGAGCGGGCGGCGCGACCAGTCGGTAAAGCGCGCGCCCTTGTCGAGCGTGATGCCCAGATAATTGTCGACCAGATTGGAATAGCCCACTTGCTCGCCTTGGCCGAGCGCCATTGCCGCGATTTGGGTGTCGAACATCGGATGCGGGGTCTTGCCCGTCAGGTTGTGGACGATCTCGATGTCCTGCCCCCCGGCATGGAAGACCTTGAGCACATCCTCATTCTCGACGAGCAGGTCGAGCAGCGGCTTGAGATCGATGCCCTTGACCATTGGATCGATCGCGGCGGCTTCCTTGCCGTCGGAGATCTGGATCAGGCAAAGTTCCGGCCAATAGCTGTTCTCGCGCATGAATTCGGTATCGACGGCGACGAACGGCGACTTGGCAAGACGGATACAAAGGTCCGCGAGCGTCTGGCTGTCTTCGATAAGAGGGTGAATTTCCATCACGTTCCCATAGAGCGTGAACACGCAAGGGGGAAGCGTGACGGCGCCATCCCTTGACAAAGCCCCCCATCGCCTGTGTTAGGCGCGGCTTTTACGGACGCCGTCCATCCCATTCGCAACATGAGCAGCATCATGCACGCCTATCGCACCCACACCTGCGCAGAACTCAATGCGCGCCACGTCGGCGAGACCGTCCGTCTTTCGGGCTGGGTCCACCGCAAGCGCGACCATGGCGGCGTGTTGTTCGTCGATCTGCGGGATCATTACGGCCTGACCCAGATCGTCGCCGATTCCGATTCCGCCGCGCTGCCGATCCTCGAATCGCTGCGGGTCGAATCCGTCGTCACGATTGACGGCGTGGTGAAGGCGCGGTCGGGCTCGACCGTGAACCCGAACCTGTCGACCGGTGAGATCGAGGTGTTCGCGCGGGGCGTGAGCGTGCAATCGGCGGCGCAGGAACTGCCGATGCCCGTCGCCGGCGAAGCCGATTATCCCGAAGACATCCGCCTGCGCTATCGCTTCCTCGACCTGCGGCGCGAGCGGCTGCACAAGAATATCGTGCTGCGCTCCAATGTGATCGCCTCGGTTCGCAATCGGATGATCAGCCAGGGCTTCACCGAGTTCCAGACGCCGATCCTGACAGCATCGAGCCCGGAAGGTGCGCGCGACTATCTGGTGCCCAGCCGTGTTCACCCGGGCAAGTTCTACGCGCTGCCGCAGGCGCCGCAGATGTTCAAGCAGTTGCTGATGGTGGCGGGCTTCGACCGCTATTTCCAAATTGCGCCCTGCTTCCGCGATGAAGACGCGCGCGCCGACCGGAGCCCGGGCGAGTTCTACCAGCTCGATTTCGAGATGAGCTTCGTCACGCAGGACGATGTGTTCGCCGCGATCGAGCCGGTGCTGCACGGCCTGTTCGAGGAATTCGCGGGCGACCGCCAGGTTTCGCCGCTGCCGTTCCGCCGCATTCCCTATGCGGAATCGATGCTCAAATACGGCAACGACAAGCCCGACCTGCGCAACCCGCTGCTGATCACCGACGTCTCGGACCATTTCGTCGACTCGGGCTTCGGCATCTTCTCGCGCATCGTCGAGGGCGGCGGCAAGGTCCGCGCGATCCCGGCGCCGGGCGCGGGTGCGGGCAGCCGCAAATTCTTCGACGACATGAACGAATGGGCCCGCGCCCAGGGCTTCACCGGTCTCGGCTATATCAACATCAAGGATGGTGTGCCCGGCGGCCCGATCGCCAAGAATCATGGCGAAGAGGCGACCGCGAAGCTGATCGCCGAGCTCGGCCTCGGCGCCAACGACGGCGTGTTCTTCGCCGCCGGCAAGGAAGCCGATGCCGCCAAGCTCGCCGGCCTTGCGCGTACCCGCACGGGCGAGTTGCTGAACCTGATCGATCCCAAGCGTTTCGAGTTCTGCTGGATCGTCGACTTCCCGATGTTCGAATATGATGAGGACGCGAAGAAGATCGACTTCAGCCACAACCCCTTCTCGATGCCGCAGGGCGAGCTGGAGGCGCTGGAGACCAAGGATCCGCTCGATATCCTCGCTTACCAGTATGACATCGTCTGCAACGGCGTGGAGCTGAGCTCGGGCGCGATCCGGAACCATCGCCCGGAGATCATGTACAAGGCGTTCGAGATCGCCGGCTACACGCAGGAGCAGGTCGACGCGAACTTCTCCGGCATGATCAACGCCTTCAAGTTCGGCGCGCCGCCGCACGGCGGCTCCGCGCCGGGCATCGACCGCATCGTCATGCTGCTGGCGGACGAGCCGAACATCCGCGAGGTCATCGTCTTCCCGATGAACCAGAAGGCGGAAGACCTGATGATGAATGCGCCGGCGCCGGCGACCCCGAAGCAGCTCCGCGAGCTGAGCATCCGGGTCGTCGAGCAGACCAAGGGCTAAGCTTGCGAACGATGGCCATGCGCGCCTAGCTTCCTGTCGAGGGAGTTGGGTGCGTATGACCATCGATCTGTCGGACTATGAACGGGGCGTCGCGGCGCCCGAACATTATGATGCAGCGCTCGCCGACATCCAGAAGCGGCTGGCGCGGATCCAGTCCGCCTTCATCGTCCGCGGCGGCAAGGCGATCATCCTGTTCGAGGGATGGGACGCCGCCGGCAAGGGCGGCATCATCAAGCGGATGACCGCCGAGTGGGATCCGCGCTATTTCCACGTCTGGCCGATCGCGGCGCCGACCCCCGAGGAAAAGCAGCGCCATTTCCTGTGGAGATTCTGGAACAAGCTGCCCGCCAACCGCCAGATCGCCGTATTCGACCGGAGCTGGTACGGCCGCGTCCTCGTCGAGCGCGTCGAGGGCTTTGCGAGCAAGGCCGAATGGAAGCGCGGCTTCGACGAGATCAACGCCTTCGAGCAGCAGCAGCATGATGCCGGCGCAACGATCGTGAAATTGTTCGTCCATGTCAGCCAGGAGGAACAGGATCGCCGGCTGATCGAGCGCATCGAAAATCCGTGGAAGCGCTGGAAGACGGGCACGGAGGATTATCGCAACCGTGCGCGGCGCGACGATTATCTGAAGGCGATGGACGCGATGTTCCGCAAGACCGACACCAAGGTTGCGCCGTGGCAGGTGGTCGACGGCAACAGCAAGAAGGGCGCACGGATCGCCGGGCTGACCTATATCGCCGACCGTCTCGAGGCGGCAGTCTCGATGAAGCCGCCGAGCGTCGATCCCGAAGTGCTGCGGCTGGCGCAGGAGGCGTATGGCGACCGGATCGGGAAGATCTGAGACGCGGGGTCAGTTGGCCGGCGGATAGCCGATCGTCATCACCTCATACTCCCTCGCCCCCGCCGGCAGCTCGATCCGGCGAACGTCGCCGATGCCGGCACCGCGCAGCGCGCGGGCGAGGGGGGCGTTCCAGCCGATCAGTCCGGCGCCGGCGTCCGCCTCGTCATCGCCGACGATGGTCAAGGTGCGATGATTGTCGTCTTCGTCGGCAATGGTCACGGTCGCGCCGAAGAAGATGCGGCTGCGATCGGCCTGCGCGGCGGGATCGACCACCTTCGCCGCCTTCATCTTGCGCGACAGCCGGTTGAGCGTGCGATCGATCTCGCGCAGCCGCTTGCGACCATAGATATAATCGCCGTTCTCGGATCGGTCGCCATTGCCCGCCGCCCATGAGATGGTCTCGATCAACTTCGGGCGCTCGACGCTGAACAGTTCGTCATATTCGCGGCGCAGCCTGGCATAGCCATCGGGGGTGATGTAATTGGGGCGATCCATCCCGCCTGCCTATCCCGCCGCGCATCGGCGCACAATCGCTGCCGCTGGACGGACGCGAAGCGGGCGCTATTGTCTCTCCCGATGACGAGCAGCCCGCCCGCCGCCGATGCCGGCGCCAACCGCCTGATCGCCGGTATCAAGCCCTATGTCGAACGGGCTCCGCTGGCTTCCTTCTTCCTCGGCGTGTCGTCGGGCTTTCCCTATGCCATGATCGCCGCTACCCTGACGACGCGGCTCGCGCAGAGCGGAATCGACAAGAAGACGGTGACCGCCTTCGCGCTCGCCTTCCTCGTCTACAACTTCAAATTCCTGTGGGCGTGGATCATCGACGGCGTCCGGATCCCGGTACTCGGGCGTCTCGGCCAGCGCGTGTCGTGGCTGATCGTCACCGGCATGCTGGTGATCGCGGCCGTCGCGAACCTTGCGCTCGTCGATCCTTCGACCAACCTGTTGTGGACGGCCTGGGCGGCAGTGCTGGTGGGCTTCGCCGGCGCCACTTATGACGTCGTGATCGACGCCTATCGCATCGAGATCCTCGAGCCGCGTCAGCTCGGCGTCGGATCGGGGATGACCCAATATGGCTGGCGGATCGGCTCGGTCGCCGCGGCCGCGCTGGCGCTGGTGCTGGCCGAATCGGTTGGTTGGACGATCGCCTACATGGCGTGCGCGGTGTTTGCGCTGCCGGCGATGCTGACCGGCCTCATCCTTGGCGAGCCGCAGCGCCACCGTGAGGCAGCACCGCGAAAGGGGCTCGGCGAACTCGGTACGTCGATCATCGGGCCGTTCATCGAATTCTTCCAGCGCCGCGGCGCGCTGCTGGTGCTGCTGTTCATCCTGCTCCACAAGATCGGCGATACGCTTGCCAACCTGACCTTCCGGCTGCTGTTCAACGATCTCGGCTTTAGCAACAGCGAGATTGCGATCTACGATGTCGGCGTCGGCTTCTGGGCCTATTTGCTCGGCATCTTCGCCGGCGGCTTCCTCTACGCCAGCTGGGGGATGAAGCGGTCGGTGCTGGTCAGCCTGGTGCTGATGGCGGTTTCCAACTTCAGCTTCGCGCTGCTGGCGGGTGCCGGGCACAGCAACATCGGCATGGCGGCCGCAATCGGTTTCGAGAATTTCGCCAGCGGCATCGGCGGCGTCACCGTCGTCGCCTATTTCTCGGCCTTGACCGATCTGCGCTTCACCGCCGCGCAATATGCGCTGATCTCCGCCGCCTCCAGCATCGTCGGGCGGTTACTTACGGGCACCACCGCTGGCGCGCTGATCGAGGCGATGGGCTATGTGAACTTCTATCTGTTCACCACATTGATCGCCTTCCCGGGCGTGATCCTGTTCTGGCTGATGATGCGCGCGGGCATGATCGACGATTCGATCGGCAGCGCTGGCAAGGAGCCGGCGAACGACAAGGACATCTTCGACTAGACAAGCGGTTGCGCTTCCCGTGTTCCCCCGCTGCGGCTATAGGCGCGGCGGGGGGATAGCAGCATGGCTTTGCTCGTCGCGTCGATGCTTCTTCAGGTGCTTTGCGCCGTGCATGCGGTTCGTACCGGGCGCGGCCAGATGTGGCTGTTCATCATCCTGTTGTTCTCGGTGATCGGCTGCGTCGTCTATTTCTTCGCCGAGGTGCTGCCCGACATGCGCGGCAACCGCCATGTCCGTACCGCACGTGGCGCGGCGATGGCGAAGCTAGATCCCGAACGCGATCTGCGGGAAGCGCAGGGCCGGCTCGATGTGGCCGATACCATCGCCAACCGTGTCGCGCTCGCCGATGCTCTCGCCGTGCTTGGCCGTCATGGCGAGGCCGTGGCCGCGTATCGGGAAGCGCTGGCGATGATGCCGATGGACCATCCGCGCGTCCAAACCCGGCTGGCGCGGTCTTTGTTCGAAAGCGGCGATTCCAGAAGCGCGCTCGCTGTGATCGAGGCGCTGCCCGAAGCCGCCGGCACGGGCGAAGGTGATCAGCGCCTGCTGCTCAAGGCGCGCATTCTCGCCGAGATCGGTCGCTCCGCCGAAGCGCTCTCGCTCTACGCCGATATCGTTAACCGCGTGCCTGGTGAGGAGGCGCGCTGCCGCTATGCCGCGCTGCTGCTCGAAACCGGCGATCGCATGCAGGCGCGCAGCGTGCTGGAAGAGGTCGAACGCCGCGCGAGGCGGCTCGACCGCACCCAGCGCTTCGCCGAGCGCGACATGTATGACTGGGCCGAGCGCGAGCTCAAAGCGCTGCGGGGCTGAGCGGCCTGCCGAGATCCTCGAAGGTCTGCCCCAGCGCCTGCGCGCTGGAGAGGGCGCCGAGGCAGTCCGATGTTCCCAGCACCATCGACAGCCTGCTGTGCGCACGGCGCGGATCCTCAGCGGCGACGCCGATCGCGCCCATCAGCATCGCCTCGCCGTGCGTCATGCGGCCGCAGCAGCAGGGCGCGACCATGATGCGGTTGCGCGAGCTGCGGGCGAGTTCCGCCATGAGCGCGCGCAACAGCACCAGCGGCCGGCGATGCGATCCGCCGAATGCGGAGAACAGCGCATGCGCGGCATACGCATCGTTCAGCCCGCCCATCGCCATCCGCCGCATCGCGAACAAAAGGGTGCGATCGGTGGGCGCTTCCGGCGCCGTCCGGATGAGCAGATCGTCGATGTCGGCCTGGCTGCTGTTCATGAGTCGCCTCGTCTCCATATCGGAAGACGATCCTTCAGCATCAGCTATTGCAAGTCAATCGCAATTGAGCGGCAGTTAGTCGGGTGGCTGGTTGTTTGCGTCCAAAATGGTGCCGGCGAGGTAGAGCGAGCCTAGGATCAGCACCGCCGGCGGCTGTGACGGTGCGCTGGTGCGCGCGATCCGCGCCAACGCGGAGCGGGGATCCTCCGCGGAAAGGCCTGCGACGCCGAGGTCGGATGCCAGCGCGGCGAGCGCCGCGGGGCTATGATGCTCATGGCCAGGCACCGGCACGGTCGAAACGCTCGTCGCCAGTCCAACGAAGGGCTTGAGCAGCCCCACCGGATCCTTGTTGGCGAGCATGCCCAGGATCAGGTGCAGCGGCCGCGCGTCGCTGGCGGCCTCGCGGAAATAGGCGGCGATCGCCTCCCCGGCGGCCGGATTATGGCCGCCGTCAAGCCAGACGCGGCTGCCGGCGGGCAGAAGCGCCGTCAGCGGCCCCTGTTCGAGCAGTTGCAGTCGCGCGGGCCATTGCGCCCACAGCGGCGCCGCGGAAAGGGCAGCGGCGGGGATCGGCACGGCGCTCTGGTGGCGCAGCATCGCGATGGCCAGCGCCAGATTGTCCTGCTGGTGCGCGCCGGGCAGGCGGGGCAGGGGTGTCGTCACCACGCCAGCCTCGTCGCGATAATGGAGCTGGCCGCGATATTCGGCGTGTCGCCAGGCGGTGCCGCCGGGCAGGAAGGTCGCACCGGCGGCGGCTGCCGCCTCGGCGACGGCGCCGAGCGGCTCGGCGGGATGATCGAGCATCACCAGCGGTACGCCGGACTTGGCGATGCCTGCCTTCTCGCGCGCGATCGCGACGATCGTGTCGCCGAGGAACGCCTCATGGTCGATGCCCAGCCGCGCGATGCCGCACACCACGGGCCGCTCGATGATGTTTGTGGCATCAAGCCGCCCGCCGAGCCCGACCTCGACGATGCAGGCGTCGGCGGGCGTGCGCGCGAAGGCGAGGAAGGCGGCGGCGGTGGTCGTCTCGAAAAAGCTCGGATTGATGTCGTCTGCGCCGTCGAGGACTTCGGCCAGCAGCGGTGCCAGTGTCGCGTCGTCGATCAGCCGGCCGGCGATGCGGATCCGCTCGTTGAAGCGCACGAGGTGCGGGCTGGAATAAACATGCACGGTCAGCCCCGCCGCTTCGAGCGCCGCGCGGAGATAGGCGCAGGTCGATCCCTTGCCGTTGGTGCCGGCGACATGGAACACCGGCGGCAAGCGGTGCTGCGGCTTGCCGAGCCGGTCGAGCAACTGGCTGATCCGCTCCAGCCCCAGCACATCGCGCCCGGGCGAGAGCATTGCCAGCCGGTCGAGCTGCTGCTGGACGGCAGGATCGGTGGAAACGGCGTAATCCATGCTTACCCCTGCCCCTCTCCCCACAGGGAAGAGGGAGAAAAAGCATCAGGCCGCTTCGGCCGGCGCCAGATAGCCGATCAGCGAAGCCAGCGTGTCGCGCAGGTCGTGGCGCGGCGTGACCATGTCGATCATGCCGTGCGCGAGCAGATATTCCGCGCGCTGGAAGCCTTCGGGCAGCTTCTCGCGGATCGTGTTCTCGATCACGCGCTGGCCCGCGAAGCCGATCAGCGCGCCGGGCTCAGCGATCTGGATGTCGCCCAGCATCGCATAGCTCGCGGTGACGCCGCCTGTGGTGGGGTCGGTCAGCACGACGATATAGGGCAGCCCTGCGTCGCGCAGCTCGGCGATCGCCACTGTCGTCTTGGGCATCTGCATCAGCGAGAGGATGCCTTCCTGCATCCGCGCGCCGCCCGCGGCGGTGAAGATGATATAGGGAGCGCGTGCCTTCAGCGCGGCGCGCACGCCGGCGACGAACGCCGCGCCCACGCCGAGGCCCATCGATCCGCCCATGAAGGCGAAATCCTGCACGCCGACCACCGCCTTCAGGCCCTTGATCCGGCCCTCGGCGTTGAGCAGCGCGTCGGGTTCGCCGGTCTGCGCACGCGCGGCCTTGATGCGATCGGTGTAGCGCTTGGAATCGCGGAACTTCAGCGGATCGAGCGCCACCTGCGGCGCGTGCATCAACTGAAAGCTGCCCTCGTCGAAGATCTGGCGGAAGCGCGCCTTGGCGCCGATGCGGCCATGGTGGCCGCATTTCGGACACACCGACAGATTTTCCTCATATTCCTTGAGGAACACCATCTGACCGCAACCCGGGCATTTCTGCCAGAGAACATCGGCGGTCTCGCGCTTGGCGATGAGCGGGATCGACTGGCGGACACGGTTCAGCCAGCTCATGCGGCAATCTCCTGACGTGCGGCGGCGATCGCGGCCGCCAGCGACGAGATATAGGTACTGACCGACGCGGCGGCATCGGCGCCATGCTCGGCGACGATGTCCACGATCGCGGAGCCGACGACGACGCCATCGGCAACGCGGCCGATCGCTGCCGCCTGTTCGGGGGTGCGGACGCCGAAGCCGACCGCGACGGGAAGCGCGGTGCCGGCCTTCAGCCGCGCCACAGCATCCTCGATCGAGGCCTGCGCTGCCTGCTGCAGCCCGGTGATGCCGGCGACCGACACATAATAGAGGAAGCCCGATGCGCCATCGAGCACGGCCGGCAGCCGGGCGGTGTCGGTCGTCGGCGTCGCGAGGCGGATCAGGTGTACGCCGACGTCGCGCAGCGCGGGGCCGAGGACGTCATCCTCCTCCGACGGGAGGTCGACGCAGATCACGCCATCGACGCCGGCTTCGCGGGCAGCGGCGGCAAACCAGTCGGCGCCGCGGCGCACCATCGGATTGGCATAGCCCATCAGTACCAGCGGCACGTGGGGGTGGCGCGCGCGAAAAGCGCGGGCGATGTCGATAATGTCCGTCGTCCTGGTGCCGGCCCCCAGCGAGCGCAGGTTGGCGCGCTGGATCGCTGGACCGTCCGCCATCGGATCGGTGAAGGGCATGCCCAGTTCGATCAGGTCGGCACCGCCTTCGACCAGCGCGTCGAGGATCGCACCGGTGGCGGCGGGCGTCGGATCGCCGCCGGTCACGAAGGTGACCAGCGCCGCGCGACCCTCCTTGCGGGCGGCGGCGAAGGCGCTGGCGATACGATCGCTCATAGCTTCACCCCCAGCGCTTCGGCGACGGTGAAGATGTCCTTGTCGCCGCGCCCCGAGAGGTTGACGATGATGAGCTTGTCCTTGTCCATGCCCGGCGCGATCCGTTCCGCCGCGGCCAGCGCATGCGCGGATTCGAGCGCGGGGATGATGCCTTCCAGCCGACACAGCCGCTGGAACGAGGCGAGCGCCTCGGCATCCGTCGCCGGCACATAGCGGACGCGGCCGATATCATGCAGCCAGGCATGTTCGGGGCCGATGCCCGGATAGTCGAGCCCGGCCGAGATCGAATGCGCCTCGGTGATCTGGCCGTCCTCGTCCTGCAGCAGGAAGGTGCGGTTGCCGTGGAGCACGCCCGGCGAACCGCCAGCGATGCTGGCCGCGTGGCGCTCGGTCTCCACGCCATCGCCCGCCGCTTCGACGCCGACGATGTCGATGTCGGGATCGTCGAGGAAGGGGTGGAACAGCCCAATCGCGTTGGATCCGCCGCCGACCGGAGCGATCAGCATGTCGGGCAGGCGCCCCTCCGCCTCGAGAATTTGCGCACGCGCTTCCTTGCCGATCACCGACTGGAAATCGCGCACGAGTTCCGGATAGGGGTGCGGGCCCGCGGCGGTGCCGATGATGTAGAAGGTGTCGTGGACGTTCGCGACCCAGTGGCGCAGCGCCTCGTTCATCGCGTCCTTCAGCGTCTTCGCGCCGGATTCGACCGGCACGACCTCGGCGCCGAGCAGCTTCATCCGGAAGACGTTGGGCTGCTGGCGGGCGACGTCGACCGCGCCCATGAAGATCGTGCAGGGCAGGCCGAACAAGGCCGCGACGGTCGCGGTCGCCACGCCATGCTGGCCCGCGCCGGTCTCGGCGATGATCTTGGTCTTGCCCATTCGCCGGGCGAGCAGGATCTGGCCGATGCAATTGTTGATCTTATGCGCCCCGGTGTGGTTCAGTTCCTCGCGCTTCAAATAGATCTTGGCGCCGCCAAGCTCCTCGGTCAGCCGCCGCGCGAGATAGAGCGGGCTGGGCCGGCCGACATAATGCTTCATCAGATCGTCGAACTCGGCCTGGAAGGCCGGGTCCGCCTGGGCGTCGCGATAGGCGCGCTCGAGGTCGAGGATGAGCGGCATCAACGTCTCGGCGACATAGCGTCCGCCGAACTGGCCGAAATGCCCGCGCGCGTCGGGCTGGCTTCTGAGCGAGTTGGTCAGGGTCATAATATGGCGACGGCTTTAAGGAATGCGGCGATCTTGTCCACATCCTTGACGCCTGGCGCGGTTTCGACGCCGGAGGAAATGTCGACGAGGCGCGCACCCGTGGTGCTGACCGCGCGCGCGACATTGTCGATATCGATGCCGCCCGAAAGCGCCCAGGGCAGAGGATGATCGAAGCCGCTCAGCAAGGTCCAGTCGAAACGCAGACCGAGCCCGCCGGGCAGGTCGGCACCTGCCGGCGGCTTGGCGTCATAGAGGATGCGCTGGGCGGCGCCGCGCCAGGCGGGCGCGGTCGCCAGGTCGGCTCGGGTCCGCACCGAAACCGCCTTCCACACCTCGCGCCCCGTCGCACGCGCCGCGGCGGCCACCCGTTCGGGCGTTTCGCTGCCATGAAGCTGGAGAATGTCGACGAGCGGCGCAACCGAAGCCAGCAGCGCGTCGTCGGGATCGACCAGCACCGCAACCTTCGACACATGGCCCGGCACGAAGGCGGCAAGCGCCTGCATCCGTTCGGTGTTCACATGGCGCGGGCTCTTGGGAAAAAAGACGAAGCCGACATGCGACGCGCCATGGCGCACCGCGGCACCGACGCTGTCAGCGGTCGAAAGGCCGCAGATCTTGGCTGTGATTCGAGGCATGGCGGCGATTTAGGCTGGTGCGCGCGAAATCCAAACCGTTCCCGCCGTCAAAACCGCGTCCGCAGCCGCACGCCATAAAAGCGCGGCGGGGAAGGGTAGACGGCATAGGCGCCGATCTGCTCGGGCACCGGGAAACCGAGGATGTTGTAATAGACGTCGAACACATTCTCGACATAGGCCTCGATGCCGAAGCGGCCCTCGTCGAAATCCAGCCCCAGCCGCGCATTGACGAGCACATAGGCGTCGTTGGTGGTCGAAGCGATTCCGCCGGGCGCGTTCAGCGTGTTCGAATCGCTGTTGAAGCGCGCATCGACATGGACGAGGCCGGAGAGGGTATCGGTGATCGGCGGCGTCCAGGTGAAGGCGCTGGTGACGACGTGACGCGGCTGATTGGTCGCCTGCTTGCCATCATCGTCGCCGGCGTGGAGCGGATCGTCGACCACGGTGTGAAGATAGGTGTAGCCGAGATTGACGCTGACATTGCCGCTCGGCCGGATGATGCTTTCCAGCTCGACGCCCTTCGAAATCACCTTGTCGAACTGGCGGACGACGAAGCTCGATCCCTCGAAGCGCAGGCTCTGATAGCCTGAGAAGTCCTGATAGAAGCCGGTGATGTTGAGCTGGAAGGCGCGGCTGAGGTTGGTCTTGATGCCGGCCTCGAACGAGTCCGCAGTTTCCTTACCGAAGGAAAGATCGCTGAGCTGCGCGCCATTGCCTCCGAAATAGGTCGAATCGAAGCCGCCGCGATCGAGATTATAGCCGCCCGACTTGTAGCCATGGGCATAGCCCGCGAACATCAGAACGTCGGGCGTCAGCTTGTAGGCGAGGCGCGCGGTGCCGGTGAGTTCGCTCTCGCTGTGGCTGTCGGCATAGTCGCCGTTGAACTCGGCGTTGATCGTGGGATTGCAGACGAGCAGGCGGATCGGATCGAACCTGGCGTTGGCGGCGAGCACCTGGCCGAACACCGCGCTGGCGCCGCCGGGCAGCAGCGCGGTGCAGGGGGCGTTGACGCCATTGAGGTCGGCGCGGATCTTCTTGCGCTCATGGTTGTAGCGCAGGCCGATCGTCAGCGAGAGCGCGTCGGTGAGGTTGACGATGTTGTGCGTGAACAGACCGATGGCGCGCGTATCGACCTCGAAATTGTCGCTATATTGCCCGGTGCCGACCGGGCTGGGTAGAAAATTGGTAAACTGTGGCAGCAGCGCCGGGTTCTGCGCGATCAGCGCCTGCACCTGCGGGTTGGCAAGGAAGGCGTTGCCGAGGAATGGGCGCCCCGGCAGCGAGCCGTAGAGCGAGAAGCCGTTGGGCGCGAGCGGCGAAAGCCCCGCGGTCGCAGCGCCCAGCAGCGCATCGACATATTGGCCGGCCTGCGCGCCGAAGCGGATCGTGTCGCGCAGCTTCAACCGCTCGTCGAGATAGAAGCCGCCGACCATGAAATCGAGCGTGCCGTCGAACACCGTGCCCTGCAGCCGCACTTCCTGCGTGATGTCGCGGATCGCGGTGCGGTAACCCTCGCGATAGGTACGGTCGAGGCCGGTGAAGTCGATGTCCTGGTTACGCAACGCCCGCCAGTCGCGATAGGCGCTGATCGAGGTGAGGTTGAAGTCGCCCAGCGCCAGATCGATCTGGCCTGAAAACCCCCAATCCTTGACCTTCTCCTTCAGGTCGCGCGCAGGAGTGATCGACGACAGGCGCTTCTCGATGTCGACGGGCGTGATGATGCCTTCGCGGCCTGCAAGTGCCGCCAACCCGTCGATGATCGGTCCGGTCGTACCCGGCTCGGTATGGATCGCGATGCAGCACTGCTCGTCGGTCTCGGCGTAATCTCCGATCAGCCTGATCTTGAGCCCGCCATCCTCGTAGAGCGCTTGGCCGCGTACGAAATAGCGATTGAGATCGTTGAACCGGCGATCACTGTTGACGTCGCGCGAATAACCGTCGCGCTTGTGATAGCCGGCGTCGACCCTGAGCGCGAGATGTTCTGCCACCGGTGCGGTGACGCCTGCCTTGAGCTCGATCTCGTCGGCATTGCCGTAGGACGCTTCCGCATAGCCGCCGAAATCGAATTTCGGCCCCGCGGTGATGATGTTGAGCGCACCTGCGGAGGTGTTGCGGCCGAACAATGTGCCTTGCGGCCCGCGCAGCACCTCGACGCGTTCCAGCTCGGGAAATTCGGTGAGGGTTAGGCCGGCGCGGGCGCGGAAGACCCCGTCGATGAACACGCCCACCGCTGGCTCGAACCCGGGATTGTCGCTGGCGGTGCCCACGCCGCGGATCGTGATGACGACGCCGGTCGCGGCCGACTGGCCCGTGGTGACCTGAAGGCTGGGCGTCAACTGCCGCAAACCGCGGACATCGACGATGCCGGCGTTCTGGATCAGTTGCGGATCGATGACGGCCACCGCCAGCGGCACATCCTGTGCCGCCTGCGCACGTCCTTGAGCCGTAACGACAATGTCACCCATTTCGGGTTGTTCTGCCCCTTGCTGGGCAGGTGCTGCTGCGCCATCATCGGCGCGTGCCTGAGTTGCGAGCAGCGCCCCCAGCGCCGCTGCAAACAAGATATCGGTTTTCCCCACGACCCGATCGCTCCCAGCCCGCCCCCGAGTCAGGACGGGTGTCCTGAATTCTCCCTATTCTTGAAACCCGATTGTAACGCAGGTCAATGGTCGTTTTGAGTGGGGACCATATCTCTACTGCACGCAAAATCTCTACTGCACGCAAATCGCAGGGGCGGAACCTGTTGGCGCGCGCGAGGCGCCATGAACCGTGAAGCCATCCGGGTCGTTGGATGGTTGTGGAGCGTGCATGGGATGCACCCCGCGCATCGCCCCGGACTTTGCGAGCGTGCGATTTCTGGACTAGGCGCCATTCGGTAATGCAAAGAAGGACGCGATGATGGAGGATGACAGCGGCGACATTGCGATCGGCGACGATGGCAAGATCGTGGTGCCGAACCATGTCGAAGAGGCGATCCGCACGCTGATCCGCTGGGCGGGTGACGATCCCACCCGCGAAGGGCTGGTCGATACGCCGCGGCGCGTGGCGCGCGCGTGGCGGGAATATTGCCAGGGCTATCTCGAGGATCCCTCGGTGCACCTCAGCCGGACCTTCGAGGAGGTCGGCGGATATGACGAGATCGTCCTGCTGAAGGACATTCCGTTCCAGTCGCATTGCGAACATCATATGGCGCCGATCATCGGCCGCGCGCACATCGCCTATTTGCCGCGCGATCGGGTGGTGGGCATCTCCAAGCTCGCCCGCGTGCTGCAGGGCTATGCCCGCCGCCTGCAGGTGCAGGAACGGCTGACCGCCGAGGTCGCCGATTGCATTTGGCGGCACCTGGACCCGATCGGCGTCGCGGTGGTGATCGAGGCGAGCCATGCCTGCATGTCCGCGCGTGGCGTGCGCACCCCCGGCGTCGTGATGACGACCAGCCGGATGATGGGCGTGTTCCGCGACGATGATCGCAGCCGCAAGGAAGTATTGGCGTTGATGGGATGCTGAAGCGTCTCGGGATCGCCGCCGCCGCGCTCGCGCTGATGGGGCAGGGCGGGGAGATCACGCGCTCGCCGCCGATGGTGAAGGGCACCGGCTTGCCGCCGGAGTCTGACGACCTGCCCGCATATGCGGCGACCACGCCGCCGCCGGGGCTGGATCCGGTAACCGACGAGGATCGGCGCGGGACGATGCCCGCCGGCGAACATTGCAGCTTCGCCACCGATCGCGGCGCAGTGCTGATCGCCGGCGCGGAACGGCTGGCCTTCGCGCGCCCTGGCGGTGTCGCCACGCCGATGTTTTATGAGGGCCCCGAATTGCGGCTCGGCGGCTATTTCACCGCTGGTGACGTGACCATCGTGATCGAGCCGGACAGCGCAACGGCCCGTGCCGCCGCGGGGGGCGGTACGGCATGGACCGCAGCGGCAATCATCGATCGCGCAGGCCGTAACGCGCGCCATGCCGGCACTTGGCAATGCAAGTGAGAACCTTTCCTTAAATCGTTGATTTATCCGCTTTTTTGGTGTTCAGTGCTGTTGAACCCGGCGGTTCAGCAGCACCGCCCGCCGCCACGCCCGCCATAGCGTGCTTGTTGCCGATCCCTGAAAAACGCCGTCCGCGTCATTACCGGCTGATCGGGGTGGTGCTCCGCCATGTGTCGGCAATAGGCCTCATAACTCGGCATCCCGACCATCAGCCGCGCGGTCTCGCCGATCAGGGCGATCCAGCCGTTCACGCTACGGTCGCCGGCAGTTCGACGGCTGTTGGCTGCGGGACGGCCAACGCCCTCACGCAGGTGCGGATCGTGAAGAACAGGATCGCCAGCACAACCGTCAGGAACAGCCCGCACAGCGCGGCGTCGATGCGGTCGTTGAAGATGATCCGCTGCATCTCCGCCATCGACTTGGCCGGCGCCATCAACCGGCCCTCGCCATAGGCGGTTGCGAACAGATCTGCATGCGCGAGAAAGCCGACCTTCGGATCGCTGGAGAAGAGTTTCAGCGCGCCTGCGGTGATCGTGCAGATCAGCAGCCAGGCGGTCGGCACCACCGTCACCCAGGCGAAGCGGTGCTGCTTCATCCGGAACAGCACGGCGGTCGCCAACATCAGCGCGATCGCGGCGAGCATCTGGTTGGAGATGCCGAACACTGGCCACAGCGTGTTGACCCCGCCCAGCGGGTCGGTGACCCCCTGGTAGAGGAAGAAGCCCCAGGCGCTCACGCATAGCGCTGTCGCGATCAATCCGGGCACCACCGCACCGCTCTTGCGGAAGCTGGGGACCGCAAGGCCGATCAGATCCTGCAGCATGAACCGGCCGGCGCGGGTGCCCGCGTCGACTGCGGTCAGGATAAACAGCGCTTCGAACAGGATGGCGAAGTGATACCAGAACGCCTTCATCGCAGCACCGCCGACAACATGGCTGAAGATCTCAGCCATCGCCACCGCGAGGGTCGGTGCACCCCCGGTGCGTGACACGATCGTCGCCTCGCCGACCTCGCGCGCGGTCTGGGTGAGCGTGCCGGCATCGACCGGGAAGCCCATCGCGGTCACGGCGGCGGCGGCGGAGGCAGGATCGCTGCCGAGCAGGGCGGTCGGACTGTTCATCGCGAAATAGATGCCCGGATCAAGGATCGAGGCGCCGACCAGCGCCATGATCGCCACGAAGGCCTCCATCAGCATCGCGCCATAGCCGATGAAGGGCGCGTCGGCTTCTGTGGCGATCAGCTTTGGCGTGGTGCCGCTGGCGATCAGTGCGTGGAATCCGGAAACCGCGCCGCAGGCAATGGTAATGAACAGGAAGGGGAAGAGCGCGCCGGACCAGACCGGCCCGCCACCGCCGACGAACTGGGTCAGCGCCGGCATCTTCAGCGGCGGCGCCATGATGACGATGCCGATCGCCAGCGCCGCGATCGCGCCGATCTTGAGGAAGGTGGAAAGATAGTCGCGTGGTGCGAGCAGCAGCCACACCGGCAGCACCGACGCGACCGCGCCATAGCCGATCAGGATCCAGCAGAGTTGCACCGGCGTGAAGGTGAAGGCGGGCCCCCAGAACACGGACTCGGCGATCTGCTGGCCGAATAGGATCGCCGCGATCAGACCGACGAAGCCAAGCAGCGAAACCTCGCCGATCCGTCCAGGCCGGATCCAGCGCGTGTAGACGCCCATGAAAAGCGCCAGCGGCACCGTCGCGGCGACGGTGAACATGCCCCACGGGCTCTCGGCCAGCGCGCGCACCACGATTAGCGCAAGCACCGCGAGAATGATCACCATGATCATGAACGCGCCGAACAGCGCGATCGTGCCCGCGATCGATCCCATCTCCATGCGGACGAGTTCTCCCAGCGAGCGCCCGTCGCGCCGCATCGAGATGAACAGCACCATGAAATCCTGCACAGCGCCCGCCAGCACGACCCCCGCGATGATCCACAAGGTGCCGGGCAGATAGCCCATCTGCGCTGCGAGCACCGGCCCCACCAGCGGCCCTGCGCCGGCAATCGCCGCGAAATGATGGCCGAACAGCACGCGCCGGTCGGTCGCGACATAATCGAGCCCGTCGGCGAGACGCACGGCGGGCGTCGACCGCGCCGGATCCAGCCGCATAACATGGCGCGCGATGTAGAGCGCGTAATAGCGATAGGCAACGAGGAAAATGGAGGTCGCGGCGACCACGATCCACAGCGCATTGACGGTCTCACCGCGTGAGACGGCAAGGGTGGCGAGCGCGAAGGCGCCGACGATGGCGAGCAGGATCCAGGGCAGATGGCGGGCGAACAAGCGGGGCACCTCTCTCGACAGGTTACGCGGACGCCGTAGGCGCGCCCTGCGCCGGTCTAGAAGCTTTGCAGCGGAATCTGAACCCATGTTCGGGGGAGCGGCTATCCTTTCAACGAAGCCCGCACCCGGCGTGGGATGGCGCAGTTCTCCCCGGCCCTCCAAACGCAAAAAGACCGCCCGGATCGCTCCGGACGGCCCTTTCGCTGGTCTGGCAGGAAGCTCTGGTCAGCCCTGCGCTTCGTCCGAGTCCACCGTCTCGGGGGCGATTTCGCCCGGCTCGGCGTTCGGATCGTAATCCTCGGTGAAGCCGGCGACGTCCTTCTCGAACATCGCGGACATCACGTCCACGCCCTGCTCCTGAAGCTCGGCTTCCTCGGGGCTGCGCGCGACGTTGACCTTGATCGTCACCGACACTTCCGGGTGAAGGACGACCTTCACCTCGTTCACCCCGATCGCCTTGATCGGACGGTCGAGCACGATCTGGCTCTTGTTGACCTTGGCGCCATCGGCTTCGAGAGCCTCGACGATGTCACGCACCGAAACCGAACCATAAAGCTGGCCGGTGTTCGACGCCTGACGGATCAGGGTCACGGTCTTGCCGTCGATGCCCTTCGAGTCGGCCTGGGCCACCTCTCGGCGCTTGGCGTTGTCCGCCTCGATCGTCGCGCGGTTGGCCTCGAAGACCTTCTTGTTCGCTTCGTTGGCGCGGAGCGCCTTCTTGCGGGGCAGGAGATAGTTGCGGGCGAAGCCGGGCTTCACCGAAACCACGTCGCCGATGGCGCCGAGCTTCTCGACGCGTTCGAGCAGGATCACATCCATGTGCGTGCCCTCCTTACTTCACGATGTAGGGAAGCAGCCCGATGTGACGGGCGCGCTTGATCGCCTGGGCGAGTTCGCGCTGCTTCTTGGCGGAAACCGCGGTGATGCGGCTGGGCACGATCTTGCCGCGCTCGGACACGAAGCCCTGCAGCAGACGAACGTCCTTATAGTCGATCCGGGGCGCGTCCTTCGCGGAGAAGGGGCAGCTCTTGCGGCGACGGAAAAACGGGCGGGCCATTGATTATTCTCCCTGCGCTTCTTCGCGGCGCGGACGGTCTTCGCGGGGGCGATCGTCACGGCGGCCACCTTCGCGGCCATCACGGTCGCCACGGCGGCCTTCACGCTCGCCACGGCGCATCATCGCCGACGGGCCCTGCTCATGGGCGTCGACCTTGATGGTCATGTAGCGGATGACGTCTTCGTTGATCGACGTCTGGCGCTCCAGCTCGGCGACGACGCCGCTCGGCGCCTCGAACTCGAGCATCACATAATGCGCCTTGCGGTTCTTCGCGATGCGATAGGCGAGGCTGCGGAGGCCCCAGGTCTCGGTCTTCACGACCTTGCCCTGATTCTCCTCGATGATCTTGGTGGCGGTTTCCGCCAGCGCGTCGACCTGGGTCTGAGCCAGATCCTGACGCGCGAGGAACACATGCTCGTACAGAGCCATGCGCGCTTGTCCTTCACGTTGGCCGATCGCTGACGCCGCCCCATGCGGACGCCCCTCCGGCTGTCGTTCCAAATAGAAAGCCGGGCGGAAAGCGATGCTCTCCGCCTCGGCTGAGGGGCCCTTGGCCGAAACCCGGGGAAAAGGCAAGCCCGGATTGGGCGGAGCGCTCCTTAGTTAAGCGCCCCCGCGATCACCGCGCCGATGATGCCGCTGGCGATACCCACCAGCACCGCATCATTGCCTGACTGCACCCAGTGATAGCCGCGCGGCGCATCGTAGAGCCGATAGTTCCGCGGCTGGCTGACAACCCGATAGTTGCGGGCATAGCGGGAGTCGAAGCGCTGCCCCTTGGACCAGGCGCGATAGTTGGTGGGGGTGCGCTTCACCACCGTCTTCTTGACGACGGTGCGCTGCGGCCCGCGCCGGACGGTCTCATGCTTGACCGTCTTCACCGCCACGCGATCGTTGCGGCCATGGTCGCGGCCCGGGGCGGCCATTGCGGGGGTCGCAACCAGCGAGGCGGCGACGGCGGCGAGGATGAAGGTCTTCATGACTGCGTCTCCTTGAATTTTCGAAGCGCACCAGCGGCGCTGACAGGGGCTTTATGGGCGGCGGCTGTCGCGCATCTTTGTCAACGTCGCGCCGAAACGGTCGCAAATTGTCTTGCGGCTGTCATGAAGTGGCCCGCTTCGCTACGCTTGGGCTTGCCATGCGCGGTGCGGCTTTCTAGTGCGCCCGCTCGTTTTCTCAGCGAGGTCTTCGACATGCGTGCATTCATCTTTCCCGGCCAGGGCAGCCAGGCGGTGGGCATGGGCAAGGCGTTGGCCGATGCGAGCACGGCCGCGCGCGAAGTGTTTCAGGAGGTCGACGATGCGCTCGGCCAGAACCTGTTCCGCCTGATGAGCGAGGGGCCGGAGGATCAGCTCACGCTGACCGAAAATGCCCAGCCCGCGATCATGGCGAATGCGATCGCATTCCTGCGCGTGCTCGAGAAGGAAGGCGGCATCAGCCTTGCCGACAAGGCCGCGTTCGTCGCCGGCCATTCGCTGGGCGAGTATAGCGCGCTGTGCGCCGCGCAGGCGCTCGATCTCGCGACCACCGCGCGGCTGCTCAAGCTGCGCGGGCAGGCGATGCAGGCGGCGGTGCCGGTGGGCATCGGCGCGATGGCCGCGCTGCTCGGCGCCGATATCGACAAGGCGCAGGCGCTGGCCGATGCCGCGGCCGGGGGTGAGGTCTGCACCGTCGCCAATGACAATGATCCGACGCAGGTCGTGATCTCCGGCCACAAGGGCGCGATCGATCGCGCGGTGGCGCTGGTGAAGGATCATGGCATCAAGCGCGGCGTGCTGCTGCCGGTGTCGGCGCCCTTCCACTGCCCGCTGATGCAGCCGGCGGCCGATGCGATGGCCGAGGCGCTGGGCGCGGCGGCGCTGGTGCCGCCACTGGTGTCGGTATTCGCCAACGTCACCGCCGCCCCCGTCGCTGATCCCGCCGCGATCCGCGAATTGCTCGTCAGCCAGGTCACCGGCCGCGTCCGCTGGCGCGAATCGGTGATCGCGATGACGGAGGCCGGTGTCACCAGCTTCGTCGAGTTTGGCGGCAAGGTGCTGGCGCCGATGGTCAAGCGCAGCGCCCCGACTGACGTCGAGACCGCAAGCATCATCGCTATGGCCGATATCGAGGCGCTGGCGAAGAGCCTCTGAGCCCGCCAACCGATCGGCCGGGCCCGCGAATGCGACGAAGGGGCTGGCGCGACCGCGCGGACTTTGGATAGGCATCGGTGGACGACATTCTGCCGTCCGCGCGATGCCTCAACGATTTCATACAGGAAAGACAGGCATGTTCGATCTCTCAGGCATGACCGCGCTGGTGACCGGCGCATCGGGGGGTATCGGCTCGGCGATCGCCGAGGCGCTCGCGGCGCAGGGCGCGCGGGTCGCGCTCTCGGGCACGCGCGCGGAAAAGCTGCAGGCGGTCGCGGCCGGCCTCGGCAATGATCCGGTGATCCTGCCGTGCGACCTCGGCGACTCCGCTGCTGTCGACGCGCTCGTGCCTTCCGCCGTCGAGGCGCTGGGCGGCAAGCTCGACATCCTCGTCAACAATGCCGGCGTCACCCGCGACAATCTGGTGATGCGGATGAAGGATGAGGATTGGGATGCGGTGATCCGCGTCAACCTGGAAGCCGCGTTCCGCCTGATCCGTTCCGCGACGAAGCCGATGATGAAGGCGCGCTTCGGCCGCGTCGTCTCGATCACCTCGGTGGTGGGGGCCACCGGCAATCCGGGGCAGGCGAACTATGCAGCGTCCAAGGGCGGGCTCACCGCGATGACCAAGGCGCTGGCGCAGGAACTGGCGACGCGCAACATCACGGTGAACTGCGTTGCCCCCGGCTTCATCAAGTCGGCGATGACCGACGCGCTGCCGGAGGCGCAGAAAGAGGCACTGACGGGCCGGATTCCCGCCGGTCGGTTGGGCGAGGGGGGTGACGTGGCCGCCGCGGTCGCCTATCTCGCAAGTCGCGAGGCCGGTTACGTTACCGGTCAGACGATCCACGTGAATGGCGGCATGGCAATGATTTCGTGACGTATCCGTTACGGTGAAC
The DNA here is from genome assembly GCF_050433225.1 of Sphingomonas zeicaulis. Classification (NCBI taxonomy): domain Bacteria; kingdom Pseudomonadati; phylum Pseudomonadota; class Alphaproteobacteria; order Sphingomonadales; family Sphingomonadaceae; genus Sphingomonas; species Sphingomonas zeicaulis. The sequence continues at coordinate 1,282,428 of NZ_JBNPXQ010000001.1, forward strand.
GCCGGGTGAACCGGCAGGGCTTGCCAGCGTTCTGACTGCCGATTAGTGCATCCTCAAATTCTGAAGAGAAGGACCGTTTATGAGCGACACCGCCGAGAGGGTGAAGAAGATCGTCGTCGAGCATCTTGGCGTTGAAGCCGAGAAGGTGACCGAGGATGCGAGCTTCATCGACGATCTTGGCGCCGACAGCCTCGACATCGTCGAACTGGTGATGGCTTTCGAGGAAGATTTCGGCGTTGAGATCCCCGACGACGCCGCCGAGAAGATCACGACCGTGAAGGACGCGATCAACTATATCGAGACGCACGCCAAGGGCTGATGTCTCGGGTGAGCGCGCCGGGTTCGGCGCGCCTGCCTGGCTTCGGAGCCATTCAGGACGGCTTCCCGACCCGGATGAAAGGGGCCGGGGAGCCGTTTGTTTTTGTTGAAGTATTTGGAGAGTTGGGATGCGCCGTGTCGTCGTAACCGGACTTGGGCTCGTCACGCCGCTGGGCGCCGATGTCGAGACCGCCTGGGCCAACATCATCGCCGCGAAATCCGGTGCTGGCACCATCACCCGTTTCGACGCGACCGACTATGCGTGCCGCATCGCCTGCGAGGTGAAGCCCACGGACCATGAATATGGCTTCGATGCCAACAAGCGCGTCGATCACAAGGTCCAGCGCCAGGTCGATCCGTTCATCGTCTATGGCATCGATGCCGCCGGCCAGGCGCTCGAGGATGCTGGCCTTGTCGACGCGTCCGAGGAAGAGCGTTTCCGCATGGGCTGCTCGATCGGTTCGGGCATCGGCGGTCTGCCGGGCATCGAAAGCGAATCGCTGGTGCTCGCCAACAAGGGCCCGCGCCGCGTTTCGCCGCACTTCGTCCATGGCCGCCTGATCAACCTGATCTCGGGCCAGGTCAGCATCAAATATGGCCTGATGGGCCCCAACCACGCGGTCGTCACCGCCTGCTCCACCGGTGCGCACGCGATTGGTGACGCCGCGCGGATGATCGCGCTGGGCGATGCCGACGTGATGCTCGCGGGTGGCGCCGAGGGCGCGATCTGCCCGATCGGCATCGCCGGCTTCGCGCAGGCGCGCGCGCTGTCGACACAGTTCAACGACCAGCCCGAGAAGGCGAGCCGGCCCTATGACAAGGACCGTGATGGCTTCGTGATGGGCGAGGGCGCAGGCGTCGTCTGCCTCGAGGAATATGAACACGCCAAGGCGCGCGGTGCCAAGATCTATGCCGAGGTGATCGGCTATGGGCTGTCGGGCGATGCCTATCACGTCACCGCGCCGCATCCGGAAGGCTCGGGCGCGTTCCGTGCGATGGAAATGGCGATGAAGAAGTCGGGCCTCGCGCTTAGCGACATCGACTATATCAACGCGCACGGCACCTCGACGCCGCTGGGCGATGAACTCGAACTCGGCGCCGTACGCCGCCTGTTTGGCGATGCAATGGGCACGCTGTCGATGAGTTCGACCAAGTCGGCGATCGGCCACTTGCTGGGCGGCGCCGGCGCGGTGGAGAGCATCTTCTGCATCCTCGCGCTGCGCGACCAGATCGTGCCGCCGACGCTCAACCTCGACAATCCGAGCGACAATTGCGCCGGCGTCGACCTGGTGCCGCATGTCGCCAAGCAGCGGAAGGTGAGCGCAGTGCTGAACAACAGCTTCGGCTTTGGCGGCACCAACGCCTCGCTGGTGATGAAGGCGGTCTGATCGCCTGACCGGAGCCAGGCCGATGGCCAGCAAGAAGCGCCCGGCGGCGCGCGGCAGGAAGAAGCGGGGAGGGGCGGCGAAGCGCTGGCTCCTCCTGCTGCTGCTCGTCGGCGCAATCGGCGCGGCAGGTGCGGCCTATGTCGCCCCCTGGTTCAAGGGATCGCCGCGCCCCGCCCGGGCCAAGCCGGTCGAGGTCACCGTATCGAGCGGGGATACGCTCGCAAAGGCGGCGGCCAAGCTGGAGAAGGCCGATGTCATCAGCTCGGCCGATCGCTTCCTGACACTCGCCCGCTTCCTCGGCTCCGACGCGCCGATCAAGGCGGGCGAATATGGCTTCTACCCCACCGACAATTGGGCGGCCCACCTGCGTACGATGCAGTCGGGCGTTCCGATCCAGCGGCTCGTCTCGATCCCCGAGGGGATGCCGGCGGTGCTGGTCCACGAACGGCTGATGGCCGAACCGCTGCTGACCGGCGCGGTCGTGGTGCCGGCCGAAGGATCGGTGCTGCCAGACAGCTACACGTTCGAACGCGGCGAAACGCGTGCGGCGGTGCTCAAGCGCATGCAGGCGGCGATGACCCGCACGCTCGACGAACTGTGGAAGGCGCGCAAGCCCGGCATCGCAGTGAAGACGCCGAGCGAGGCGATCATCCTGGCCTCGATCGTCGAGAAGGAAACGTCGGTCGCCGCCGAGCGGCGGACGGTCGCAGCGGTCTATTCCAACCGCATCAAACGCAACATGCCGCTGCAGGCGGACCCCACCGTGATCTATCCGATCACCAAGGGGCGGCGCCTCGGCCGCCGCATCCTGCGCTCGGAGCTTCAGGCCGAGAACGGCTATAATACCTACAGGATCCCGGGCTTGCCGGTCGGTCCGATCGCCAACCCCGGCCGCGCCTCGATCGCAGCGGTGCTCGATCCGGCGCGCAGCAACGCGCTGTATTTCGTAGCGGACGGGTCGGGCGGTCACGCCTTTGCCGAGACGCTCGATCAGCATAATGCCAATGTCCGCAAATGGTACGCGTTGCGCCGCGAACGCGGAGAGATGTGACGCAACGTGCGTTGAGCGAAGTTCTCGACCCGCCGGAGGAGGGCCGGTGGCCCGGCATCAAGGAGGCATTTATGATCGGACGTACGGTTCCAGACGTGACGCTCAAGACCCGTGTGCGCGACGATAGCGTCGAGGGCCCGAACCCTTTCCGCTGGCAGGATGTGCAGACCGGCGATCTCTTCGCCGGCAAGCGCACCGTGGTGTTCGCGCTGCCCGGCGCCTTCACCCCCACCTGCACCACGGAGCAATGCCCGGCCTATGAGCGGGTCTATGACGATCTCAAGGCGGCAGGCGCCGACGAGGTGTACTGCCTGTCGGTCAACGACGCGTTCGTGATGTTCCAGTGGGGCAAGATGCTGGGTATCAAGAACCTCAAGCTGCTGCCCGATGGCTCGGGCGATTTCACCCGCCGCATGGGCATGCTGATCCGCAAGGATCATCTTGGCTTCGGCGAGCGGTCGTGGCGCTACGCGATGGTGGTAGACGATGGCCGGATCGTCGCGTGGTTCGAGGAACCGGGCATCAACGATGCCGGTCAAGACGATGATCCCTATGGCGTGTCGAGCCCCGACACGGTGCTTGAATGGTTGAGCAAGAACCCGGCCGCCTGACTCGCGATCGCGCGCGCTCGAAATTTCCACGTTGATTTCCACGCGCGTTCCCACCGGGAGCGCGTAAAAGGCGCATGTCGAACGGGGCGGTGCCTCGGGCGGAGATTGAGCAGTGGTAGTGAACCGTCGCGCGCGCCAGCGCGGCACGGCCGCATGTTCGCCCGTCCAGGATCCGGAGGGCCGCTTTCCATATCGATACTTTAGGGTTCGCAGGCGCTCGTGTGCCGGGCTTGAGGCTCGGCTGAGGTCCAACCCTGCGGCGGGGTGATTGTGACAGGTCCCGTCGCGCCCGTTCCGCGTGAAGCGCCGTGCTGCGCCTGCGGAACGTTCGGAGATATCGAACATGCGCAAGAAGTTTGTCGAGGCGGATCCCGCTTTCGCGAGCATTACAGACGTCACCGCCAGTTTCGCGAACGACACGCTATCGGCGTTTGGTGCGTCCTTTGCCGACACCATCGTCTTCAGTCGCAATGCGGCGGGTGTGATCCTCGTCAATGGCGGCGCTACACCGGTGACCGGCGGCACGCCGACTGTGGCCAACACCGCTTTGATCCAGGCCTTCGGGCAGACGGGTGACGATGTGCTCGCGCTCGACGAGGCCAGTGGCGCGCTGCCCCGCGCCAACCTGTTCGGCGGTGCCGGCAATGACAGCGTGACGGGCGGCTCGGGGGCGGATCAGCTTTTCGGCCAGGCCGGCAACGACATGCTGGTCGGGCGCGGCGGCACCGACTTCCTGTTCGGCGGCACCGAGAATGACGTGCTGATCGGTGGCGATGGCGACGATCAGATGTTCGGCGAAAGCGGCGACGACCGCATCATCTGGAACCCCGGCGACGATACCGATCTCGCCGAAGGTGGCGACGGCACCGACACGGTCGAGGTCAGTGGCGGCAATGGCGACGAGCTGTTCACCGTGACGGCCAACGGCACCCGCGTCCGCTTCGACCGGCTCGAGCCGGCCCCTTTCGCGCTCGACATCGGCACCTCCGAGCGGCTGGTCGTCAACATGAATGGCGGCAACGATACATTCTCCGCCACCGGTAATCTCGCCGCGCTGATCGCGGTCACCGTCGATGGCGGCACCGGCAATGACACATTGCTGGGCAGCAACGGCAATGACCTGCTGCTGGGCGCCGATGGCGATGATTTCGTCGATGGCCAGCAAGGCAACGACACTGCGCTGCTTGGCGCCGGCAATGACGTGTTCCAATGGGATCCGGGCGACGGCAATGATGTGATCGAGGGGCAGAGCGGTATCGACCGGCTGCTGTTCAACGGCTCCGCCGCCGGCGAGATCATGAACCTGCTCGCCAATGGCGAGCGTGCCTTGTTCACCCGCAACATCGCCAACATCGTCATGGACCTCAACGATGTCGAGACGATCGACGTCAGGGCGTTCGGCGGTGCGGACCTCGTCACGGTCAACGATCTGAGCGGTACGGACGTGACCCAGATACGCGTCGATCTCGCGGCGGCGGGCGGTGTCGATGATCTCGCGGCGGATGTGGTTCAAGCGCACGCGACCGGCGGCGCAGACAGCGCGGGCATCGTCGTCGGTCCCGATGGTGTCGCCACCAGCGGCCTTGCCGCGACGACCATTGTCAGCGGCGGTTTCGTGGGTGATCGGCTGGTGCTGATGGGGCTGGGTGGTGATGATGTTCTCACCACAACGGGATTCGCGGCGATCCAGTTCGAGCTCGACGGCGGCACTGGCAATGACCAACTCAATGGCGGCTCCGCGCGCGATATACTGACCGGTGGCGACGGCGATGACGTGCTGCGCGGCGGCGACGGGTACGACCAGATGGTCGGCGGTGCCGGCGACGATCGCATCATCTGGAACCCCGGTGACGACACCGATCTCGCCGAGGGCGGCGACGGCACCGACACCGTCGAGGTCAATGGCGGCAATGGCGACGCGCTGTTCACCATCACTGCCAATGGCGCCCGCGTGCGGTTCGATCGCCTCGATCCGGCACCGTTCTCGCTCGATATCGGCACGGCCGAACGGCTGGTGCTGACCGCCGGCGGGGGCGATGACACCGTGTCCGCCACCGGCAACCTCGCCGCGCTCATCCAGATCACCGTCGATGGCGGCGCCGGCAACGACACATTGCTTGGCAGCAATGGCGCAGACCTGCTGCTTGGCGGCGATGGCGACGATTTCGTCGACGGCCAGCAGGGCAATGACACCGCGCTGCTCGGCGCCGGAGATGATCTGTTTCAATGGGATCCGGGCGACGGCAGCGATGTCGTCGAAGGGCAGACCGGCGCCGACCGGCTGCTGTTCAACGGCTCCAACGCTGCGGAGATCATGGAGGTGTCCGCTAGTGGCGGCCGCGCGCTGCTGACCCGCAACATCGCCAACATCGTCATGGACCTCAACGATGTCGAGACGATCGACATCAAGGCGGTCGGCGGGGCTGACGTGATCAACGTCAATCCGCTCACCGGCACCGATGTTCGGCAGGTGCGCATCGATCTGGGCGGCGCGGATGCGGCGGCCGATGTCGTCAACATTGCCGGCACCGCGGGTATCGACCAGATCATCCTGACCGGCGGTCCCGGCCAGATCGCGGTGCAAGGGCTGGTCGCCGAGGTGATCGTCGGCGGCGCCGAGCCGACCGACCGGGTGCGGCTGGCGCTCGGCGGCGGCAATGACGTCGTCAACGCCGGCGCGCTGCTCGACGGTGGCGCCATCCTCGAGATCGACCTCGGCGCGGGCACCAACCGCGTCACCGGCAGCCAGGGCGCCGATGTGGTGACGGGCGGCGATGGCGTCGATACCGTCGCCGCCGGGCGCGGCAACGACATCGCCTTGCTCGGCGCCGGCAATGATCGCTTCATCTGGAACAGCGGCGACGGCAATGACCTGTTCGAAGCCGGCGCCGGCATCGACCAGCTCGATCTCGTCGGCGGCGCGGGCGATGATGTGTTCGCGCTCGCTCCGGCGGGCGGCCGGCTGGTGGCGTTCGGCATTGGAGGCAGCGTCGACACGGATGATGTCGAGCGGGTGGCGATCATCGCCGGCGCCGGCAGCGACACGATCTCGGTCGGCGACCTTTCGGGCACCGATCTGCCGCAAGTCACGATCGACCTCGCCGGCGCGAACCCCGCGCTGGCCGATGGCGCGTCCGATTTCGTCAGCCTGTTCACCGGCGCGGGCGATGCGATGGTGAACCTCAGCGGCAGCGGCGGCACCGTCTTCACCAGCGGGCTGGCCGGCAAGCTCAGCATCGTTCGCGCCGACGCGTCGGACATCGTTTCGGTGAATGGCGGCGCGGGCAATGACCGGCTCTCCGCCGCGGGGCTCAGCGGCGTCGGTGTCCAACTGCGCGGCGGGGACGGCAATGATATGCTCACCGGCAGTGCCGGCGCCGACCAGCTCGATGGCGGCGAGGGGGCGGACATTGTCATCGGCGGCGCTGGCAATGATCTCGCCAAGCTCGGCAATGGCGATGACGAATTCCGCTGGGCCGCGGGCGGCGGCGCCGATCAGGTTGAAGGGCAAAGCGGGCTGGACAGTCTCGCTTTCTCCACCGGCGCGCTTGCGGACGCGGTGAGCGTGACCGCCGTCGGCAGTCGCGTGCTGGTCGCGGAGGCAGGGGGCGGCGCGGTCAGCGCCGCGACCATCGAGACGATCAACCTCGCGCCGCTGGGCGGTACGGACAGCATCGTGATCGGCCATCTCGGCGGCACCGACGTGCAGCGCGTCGCGCTCAACCTCGGCGCCACAGCCGCCGCACTCAGCGGCGACGCCCGGGTCGATCGGGTGACGTTGGAGGGCAGCGGCATCAACGATGTCATCCAGGTCATCGCAGAGATCGGCGGCTTCGCCGTGACCGGATTGGGTGCGGTGATCGGCGTCCGCAACGCCGATGCGACCGACCTTTTCGAAATCCGCGGCGGCAGCGGCAATGATCTCCTGGCCATCGATGCCGGCGTCGGCGCATCCGCCGGGCAGTTCCTGCTCGATGGCGGCGCGGGTGACGATGTGATGGTCGGCGGCAATGGCAATGACCGCATCATCGTCGGCACCGGCGCGGATACGATCGACGGCGGCGGTGGTATCGACACTGTCGACTATGCATTGGCCGGCGGCGCGGTTGTCGTCGATCTCACCCTCGGGCTCGGTGCGCACGCCGGCGATCTCGGTGAGAGCATCATCAACATCGAGTCGGTGATCGGCTCCGCTTTTGCCGACAGCCTTTCGGGCAGCGCTGTGGCGGAGAGCCTCTTCGGCGGCGCCGGCAATGATGTGCTGGCGGGGCTCGCCGGGGCGGACGATCTGCGCGGCGATGCCGGCAATGATCGGCTGATCGGCGGTGCCGGCGCAGACCAGTTGACCGGCGGGCTCGGCGGCGATCGCTTCACCTTCCAGTCGGTTGCCGACAGCAGCGGCACCGCGCGTGACACGATACGGGACTTCAACCGCACCGAGAGTGACCGGGTGGACCTGACTGCGATCGACGCCAATGCCACGGTCAACGGCAACAACGCCTTCGCCTTCATCGGGACCGGTGCGTTCACGGGCGCGGCGGGGCAGTTGCGGGTCACCTATGGCGCGGGATCGGCGATCGTGTCGGGCGATGTGGATGGTGACCGAGTGGCCGACATCCAGATCATCTTGACCGGGGTGACCGCGGCCGATCCGTTGGTCTCGACCGACTTTTTTCTTTGAGCGAAGGGCGCATCGCGGTTGCGGCCCATACTTCGGTCGCGATGCGCCCCTCTAGGGGTTCCCCTCCGTGACGGAGGGTTCTAGGGCCGGCTGAACATGAAAAAATGATATGAGGAACAGCTATGAGCAGCCGGATAGCCCATGCCGATTTGCGGTCGAAGATCATGTCGGCGGATGCAGCGGCGGCGTTGATCGGATCGGGCAGCACGGTGGGCATGAGCGGCTTCACCGGCTCGGGCTATCCCAAGGCGGTGCCGCAGGCGCTTGCCGCGCGCATCGAGGCTGAACATGCTGCCGGCAACCCGTTCCGCATCCGCGTGTGGACCGGCGCCTCGACCGGCCCCGAGCTCGACGGCGCGCTCGCCAAGGCGGATGGCATCGAATTCCGGCTGCCTTATAATTCCGATCCGATCGCACGCGAAAAGATCAACCGCGGCGAGATGGACTATTTCGACATGCATCTCAGCCAGGTCGCGCCGATGGCGTGGCAGGGCTTTCTGGGGCCGCTGGACACCGCCGTCGTCGAGATCAGCGGCATCCGCCCGGATGGCTCGCTGATCCCCTCATCCTCGGTCGGCAACAACAAGACCTGGCTCGATCGCGCCAGCCAGATCATCCTCGAGGTCAACGCCTGGCAGAACCCGGCGCTGGAGGGGATGCACGACATCTATTACGGCACCCGCCTGCCGCCGGATCGCGTGCCGATCCCGCTGGTCCGCCCGGATGACCGCATCGGCGAAGCCTATCTGCGCTGCGATCCCGCCAAGATCGTCGCCATCGTCGAGACCGAGGCGCCCGATCGCAACCTGCCCTTCGCCGCGCCCGATGCCAGCGCGCATGCGATCGCCGGCCATCTGCTCGAATTCTTCGCGCATGAGGTGAAGCGCGGCCGGCTGCCCGCCTCGCTGCTGCCGATCCAGTCCGGGGTCGGCAACATCGCCAACGCGGTGCTCACCGGCCTCGTCGACGGCCCCTTCACGGACATGACCGCCTATACCGAGGTGATCCAGGACGGCATGCTGGACCTGCTCGATGCCGGCAAGCTGCGCATCGCCTCCGCCACTGCCTTCTCGCTGAGCCCGGAAGCGGCGGCACGGATCAATGCCGACATGCTCCATTATCGTGAGCGCATGATCCTGCGCCCGCAGGAAATCAGCAACCATCCGGAGCTGATCCGCCGCCTCGGCTGCCTGGCGATGAACGGGCTGATCGAGGCCGACATCTACGGCAACGTCAACTCGACCCATGTGATGGGATCGCGCATCCAGAACGGCATCGGCGGCTCGGGCGATTTCGCGCGCAACGCCTATGTCTCGATCTTCATGACGCCGTCGACGGCGAAGGGCGGCGCGATCTCGGCGATCGTGCCGCAGGCCTCGCATGTCGATCATATCGCGCAGGATGTGCAGGTGCTGGTGACCGAACAGGGGCTGGCCGACCTCCGCGGCCTCAGCCCCAAGCAGCGCGCCCAGCTCATCATCGAGAATTGCGCGCACCCGAATTACCGGCCGATGCTGGCCGACTATTATGAGCGGGCGCGGAAGGGATCCTATGGCCAGCAATCTCCCTCGCTCCCGGGCGAGGCGCTGAGCTGGCATCAGCGCTTCATCGATACGGGCAGCATGCTGCCCTGAAGCGGAAGCGGCTCAGCGGCGGCGCTTCTCGGTCCCGCCGGAGGCGCCCAGCGCCGCAACCATCGCGACAATGATCAGCGCTACGCTGGACGCGATCAGCTTGTCGCCGATCGCCTGATTGATGAGCACGAACAGGACGATGAGGGTCGCGGCGAGCGCGCCGAAGACGGCAAGCGTCTGGTGCGCGGTGCTGCGGGTGTGGGTCAGTTGGGTCGATTGGGTCTGCATGTCTTTCCTCCGCAGTCTGGGTAGCTGCGATTCGCGGATGCCGCAGTGATGCGGGTCACGCCGCGGCACGGGCGGGAACAGGGTCGGGCAACGGAATGAAATCCGTCTCTGCGGGCACCTCTGCGAAGCGGCGCTGCTGCCAGTCGCGCTTGGCCTGCTCGATCCGCTCGGGTGAGCTGGAGACGAAGTTCCAGAAGATGTGACGGCTCTCGGCGAAAGGCTCGCCGCCCACCAGCATCACCCGTGCGGCACCGATCGCGCGGATCACGATCTCGGCACCCGGCTTGAACAGCACGAGTTGGCCTTCCTCGAACGCACCGGTCTGCCCCGCCACCTCGACCTTCCCCGAGACCACGTAGATCGCTCGCTCGATATGGTCGGCGCGAAGCTGGTAGCGGGCGCGGTCCGCCAACTGGATGTCGGCATAGACGATGTCCGAATAGCTCTTCACCGGTGAGCGCAGGCCGTCGCTGGTGCCGGCGATCAGCTTGAGCGTCACACCTTCCGCGTCGATGCCGGGGATCTCGCTCGCCTTGTGATGGTCGAAGCCGGGATCCATTTCCTCCAGCCGGGTCGGCAGCGCGATCCAGCTCTGCAGCCCGAACAGTGGGCCGCCGGCGGCGCGGACGGCGGGGCCGGTGCGCTCCGAATGGACGATGCCCGAACCCGCGGTCATCAGATTGACCTCGCCGGGGCGGATCGTCTGGACGCTGCCGACGCTGTCGCGATGCAGGATCTCGCCTTCCAGCAGATAGGTGATCGTGGCGAGGCCGATATGCGGGTGCGGGCGAACGTCCAGCCCCTCGCCGCTGCCGAAGGTTGCGCGGCCCATCTGGTCGAAGAAGATGAAGGGGCCGACCATCCTGCGCTGCGGCGAAGGCAGCGCGCGGCGGACGTTGAACCCGTCGCCCAGGTCGCGCAGCGGCGCCAGAAGAACGCGGTCGATGCCATTGTCGATGGTGTCGGTGCTGGACTGGATGCTCATGGGATATTTCCTTGGAGAAGCGGGTTCGGCTCAGGCCGAAAGCTGCGCGATCGCGTGGACCTGCGCGGGGTTGAAACCATGCTGGATGAGGGCGGGCATGAACTCATCGGCCGGGCGGCGGCGCGCGCGCGTCGTGCAGACGAAGCGGCGCAACGTCTCCAGCCGCGGATCCGCGAGCTGCTTGCGCTGCTCGATGCCGAACAGGGTCCGTGCGGCGCCGCTCAGCTTGTCGCGCAGGCTGCCGGCTTCGGGCGGGATGCTGCAGCCGAAGGCGTTGGCGTCATTCAGCGCCACCGCAACCGCCATCCACTCGGTCTTGCTCAGCTCCGCGACACTCGACGCCATCTCTGCCTCCATCCTTCGATGACTTGGATGTAGGCGCACGCGGCTCTCAGGATCAGTCAGATAAAAGGCGACGAAACTTTCTAAAATTTAGAAATGATCATCCATCGGTATGATTGACACCATCGCCGCCATTCCCGATCGATGGGATCTCTATTCCCCCGGGCGGTAGCGCCGTTCGATATGGCCTTCGAGCTCGTCGGGATAGAAATAGACCGGGCGCAGCCGGCCTTCGGCATAAAGCGGGATCTGGTCGGCGAAATGGGGGGAGGCGGGGTTACCGCTCTGGCCGCCGGCCATCACCGCCATCGCCTGCACACGCTGGCCGAAAGCGACGATCGCGACGAAGCTGTTGCCGCTGCTGCCATAATAGCGCTTCGTCCCCGGCCAGGGCTTTGCACCGAACGAGGCGAGGCTGCCCCATTGCGCCGAGGTGAAGGGCACCGGCACAGAAGGTTTATCATCGTCGAAATGCGGGCGGATCGCGCCGTCCAGCCGCTGGAAGCGATTGATCGTCCGCCACGGCGTGCGCCAGTCGCCGAAATCCTGCGTCAGCCGGTCGACCGCGGTGGCCAGCGCCGCCAGCCGCGCCTCGGCGCTGACGCGGGTGGCGATATAGTCGGGCACGTTCATCCGTTCCGCCTGCGCCGCGCTGCCGACCTTACGCCAGAGTTCATCGCCCCAGAAGATCGCCAGGCTGGTCGCGGTGGAGTCCGCCGCCCAGCGATGATCCCAGCCTTTCAGCAGCGCAATCGGCGCGGCCAGCCTCTTGCGCCCCGGATCGCCGGCTGGCAGCGCCTCCCATGCGGCGACGAGGTCGTGCAATAGCCGGGCGAACGCCGGCAGATAAGGATCGAACGCGGCCGTGCGCAGCTTGTCGGCGGTCCAGCCGCTCTTGCCCTTCAGCAGCAGTTCGGCATGCACGCCGCGCGCATTACCGCCCACCTGGTCCATATAGCGTGGGAAGGCGCTGGCCTTCGGGCTTTCCGGCCCCGCTGCGTTCCACGGCCAGTCATTGGTGTTGTAGACCCAGCCGATGCGCGGATTGGCGACGCTTGGCAGGCTGTCCAGCCTGTGGATTTCCTTCCAGTCGGTCGCGGGATCGCTGCCGTCCACCGGGTTGCGATAGTCGAAGCGGTCATCGCGTACCGGCATGAACTGCGGCATCAGGAAGGCGATATTGCCCGCGCTGTCGGCGAACAGCGTGTCGTTGGACGAATTGGCGGCGCGTTCCGCCACCGCCATATAGGTCTTCAGGTCGGTCGCCTTGGTGCGCAAATAGCTTTGCTCCAGCGCCGGCACCGGCTTCCACATCAGCGCCGTGGCGATCCACTTGCCGTCCTTCGCCGCGACGATCGGGCCGTGGTGCGATCGCCAGGTGGTGAAGCTGCGCTCCCCCATCGCGCCATCCGGCCGGCGAAAACGCAAGGTGACGACCTGCTTGGTCAGCGGGCGCAGCGTATCGCCATAACGGTAGGAAAGCGTGCACTTCCGTCGCACCACCGCCTCGGCGAATTCGTCGACATTGTCGACGGTGGACGAGGTGTGCATCCAGCCGGCCTGCGCATTGAACCCCTGATAGATGAAGAACTGCCCCCAGGTGCTCGCGCCATAGGCGTTCAGCCCTTCCGCGCTGGTCATCTGCGCTTCGGAGCGGAAATAGAAGCTGGTGTGCGGGTTGATCAGCAGCAGCGCACGACCATCGGCGGTGAGCCGCGGCGCGATCGCGATGCCGTTGGACCCCGAAGGTTCGCGCGGCACCATGCCGATCTCTTCGGGCGTCGGCTGCGGGGGCACGCCATAGAAACGCTGCAGCGCGCTCAGCGAGATCCGCTCGATATCGCCGCCGATGCTGCCCTCGGTGAAGCTCAGCGCCATCCACGGCTCGAACCGCTTCAACACCTTCGGCTTCGTCTCGGGATGAGTCGCGAGATAATGGTTCAGCCCATCGGCCCAGGCCTGCATCAACGCGCGCAGCCAGGCCGGGCTCGCGGCATAATCGGCCTGCAGCTCGGCGGGATCGACGAACAGCCGCTGGCGCAGGTCCGCCCAGATCGCCTCCTCACCTTCGGCCTCCGCCGTCCGCCCCAGCGCGGTCAGGTAATTGGCCTCGATCCGCGCGAAATCATCTTCCGCCTGCGCATAGATCAGTCCGAACACCGCATCCGCGTCGGTCCGTCCCTTCACATGGGGAATGCCCCAATCGTCGCGGATGATCGTCACGCGCGCCGCCTGCGCGCGCCACCGCGCCGTCTCGGCATCCGGTGCGCTCGCCGCCGCGGTCAGCATTGCCAGCAGGATCAGTGGATTGCGCGCGCGTCGGAGAGCCCTATTCATGGACCGAAGCCTAGTTGGGGACGGGGGGAAAGACCATGCGCTGGCTGATGATGATGTTTGCGGCATTGGCGTTGGCCCCGATGGCGGCGCACGCCCAATCTGCAACGCAACCGGCAACGCTGCTGCTGAAGCCCGCGGCGGTGTTCGACGGCGTTGACGGCAAGACGCATCGCGGCTGGCAGGTGATGGTGCGTGGGGATACGATCGCCGCGGTCGGTCCCGATCTCGCCGCGCCCGCCGATGCGACGGTCATCGACCTCGCCGGCGCTACGCTCATGCCGGGGATGATCGAGGGTCACGGTCACCTGTTCCTCCACCCCTATAATGAGACGAGCTGGGACGATCAGGTGCTTCATGAGGCGCTGGCGCTGCGCACCGCGCGGGCAGTGGCGCAAGCCCGCACCACCTTGCGCGCGGGCTTCACCACCCTGCGCGATCTCGGCACCGAGGGCGCCGGCTATGCCGATGTCGGGCTCAAGGCGGCGATCGAACAGGGCATCGTCGAAGGGCCGCGCCTGCTCGTCTCGACCCGCGCGATCGTCGCGCTCGGCGCCTATGGCCCCAAGGGGTTCGAGCCTGGCGTACCGGTGCCGCAGGGGGCGGAGGAGGCGTCGGGCGTCGATGGCGTCGTCGCCGCCGTGCGTCGCCAGATCGCCGCGGGCGCGGACTGGATCAAGCTCTATGCTGATTATCGCTGGCGCCCCGGCGAGCCGAGCCGCGCGACGTTGAGCGCGGCCGAGATCGAAGCTGCGGTGGCGGCAGCGCATGATGCCGGCCGCCCCGTCGCGGTTCATGCCGGCACCGCGGAGGGGATGAAGCGCGCGATCGCCGCCGGCGCCGACACGATCGAACATGGCGATGGCGGTACAGCGGAGATTTTCGCGGCGATGGCGGCGAAGCGCGTGGCGTTCTGTCCGACGCTCGCCGCGTCGGACGCGGTCTCACGCTATCGCGGCTGGGAAGGCCGCGCGCCCGCACCGTCGGCTGTGCAGCACAGCGTTTCAAGCCTCCAGCTGGCGCTGAAGGCCGGCGTTCCGATCTGCATGGGCGGTGATGTCGGCGTCTACGCGCATGGTGACAATGCGCGAGAGATGGAGCAGATGGTCGAGGCCGGGATGAGCCCGGCACAGGTGCTGGTCGCCGCCACCTCGGGCAATGCGCGCTGGCTGCGCATGGTAGACCGGATCGGTGCGGTGAAACCGGGGCTTCTCGCCGATCTGGTCGCGGTGGAAGGCGATCCGGTGGCGGATATCAAGGCGGTGCGCCGCATCCGCCTGGTCGTGAAGAATGGCGCGATCGTGCGCCGGGAAGGGGACTGACCGGAGGTTCGGCGGTCCAGCGACGGCACATGCCGCCGCTGGTCGCCGTCAGCCGCTGGTGTTACTTGGCGGTAAAGGGATCGACGCCGCTGCGAGCGATGAAGTCAGCGCGGGTCATGCAGACCATCCGGGCGATGCGCGAACCCGTCGGAGTGGTCTTGACGCAGACCTTTTGCTCGGCCGCCGGCTTGTCGGCGACAGGCACAGCCTGCTGCGGCGCGGCTGCACCGGCGATGGCGGGGACAGTTGCGAAGGCGGCGACGGCGCCCAGAACGGCCTGGGTGGCGGTGCGGGAAAGGTGGGCGAAGATCGGCTGACGGGTCATCTCGAAATCCTTTCTGACGGAACCAGTTGGTAACCAGGCGGCGATGTCCGCCTGTGCCCGATATTCAGCAAGCGCTGTGCCAACTTCGAAAAAGCCCCGAAAAGCGGGGATTTCGCCGACCGGTTTGACGGATTTGAGGCATTTCAGCCGAAAAATTTCCGATAATCTGCGATTATGACCGCTTATTGGCGAAATGTGCCGAGAGGTCCTCGCCGAAAGCGTCCGAATTCGAACGCCGGTCCGTTCGCGAACAGTGCAGTGTCCGGAAATGCGTTCGCCTGCCGGCCTTCCGGAAACCGGATGGCCGGCAGGCGTTGCGACCCGTCGCGCGGGGAGAGTTATTTGAAGCGGATGCCGTCCTTGATGACGATCGCCACATTCTTCATCACCCCGATATCCTCCAGCGGATTGCCGGCGACGACGATGACGTCGGCGATCTTGCCGACCTCGACGGTGCCGAGCGCGCTCGACATGCCCAGCATCTCGGCGCCGTTGCGGGTGGAGGCGATGATCGAGTCCATCGGCGTCATCCCCAGTTCGACCATATAGGCCATCTCGGTGGCGTTGGGATCGTCCTGCTGGAAGTTGAGGAAGGAGGTGCTGTCCGTCCCCATCGAGAATTTGACGCCGGCCTTGATGAAGCGACGCATATTCTCGCGCGCGGTCTCACGCCCCTTCATCTGGTCGTTGAAGGAGGGGCCGGACTGGCCGAACATGTCGCTGTTGGAGGCGCGCTTCTCATAGAAGGCGAGGCCGCGATGATCGGGGTTGCGCTTGTTGTAGAGCATCTTGTCCCGATAATTCATGATAATGCGATATTCTTCAGGCGTCGATGACATGATGTAGTCGGTGGTGTTGAAGCGGTTGGGATCCATCTGATGCTCCGCCGCGGTCACCCTCACGCGCAGCAGCGTATCGGCAATCACACCCTTCTTCGCGAAACCGGCGATAGTCTTTTCGTCGAGCAGGAAGTCGGTCTCGAACGGATGCTCCAGCGTGTCGATGTCGAACTTGAGCAGGCGGGCGAACCCTTCCGGCGTGCTGTTGGCATGGACGTCGATTTTCTTGCCGAGCGCATGGCCCTTGGCGATGATCTTGCGGAGCTGCTCGTCGGTAAAGTCGTTCTTGCCGTCGAACACTTCGTCACCGAGGTAGAGCTTCCAGTAATTGAACTCGGGGCCAGCGATCTTGGCGAGATCCTTGTCGATATCGTCGACCACAAAATAGGCGAAGTCGTTCTCCAGCCAGTCCATCGCCTCGGCGGGGGTACGGTTCTTTTCGGTATATTGCTGGAAGTGCTGACGGCTCATGATCAGCGCGCCGCCCAGCATGATCCGCGGTCCCGGGATCTGGCCGGAATCGATCTGCTGCTTCACCGGCAGCTCGCGCTTGTAGGGCCCGCTGGTCTGCCGCATCGTCGTTACGCCCTGCATCAGATACACGAATGCCTTGCGCGGCATGTTCGCGAAATTGGCTTCCCAGCGCGCACGCAGATCGGCGATCGGCAGGTCGGCCACCGGTGCGGGAAACAGCGGGTTCAACTGGATATGCTGGTTGGAATTGATCAGGCCGGGCATGATTGTCATGCCGCTGGCATCGAATACGCGCGCATCGGACGGGATCGGAATCGACCCGTCCGGGCCGACCGCCTTGATCTTGCCGCCGTCGATCAACACCGTGTGGCGGGGCTTGGCCGGCGCGCCGGTGGCGTCGATCAGCAGGCCGTGGATCAGCGCGATCGGCGTTTCAACCTTATAGGGCGCGGCCTGCGGGCCGAACCAGGCCTTGGGCGGCTGTTCGGTGGCAGCGGGGCCGGCGGGGGCCTGTGCGGTGGCGGCTGTGGCGGTAAACAGCGCGGCGCCGGTGAGCGCGACGGTGCGGAGAAGGCTGTTACGAAGGGTCATGGATTTCCTCCCGACTGGCCCGGAGCGTCGCTGCGCCCCGGGCATTGAGGTCGAATTTCTCTAGAAGTGGTAGCCGAGGCTGACGCCCCAGGTGCGTGGATCGTTGAACGTGGCGCGCGCGGGCAGCGAGGCGGAGCCCGAGCCCAGGATCGAGGTGCGGTAAAGCTTGTCGGTCAGGTTGCGCACCCAGCCGGCGATCTCGATGCCATTGTCATGCTTCAAGCCGATGCGGGCATTGGCGAAGAAGGCCTTTGGCTCCTTCACCGTCGGCGCATTGGCCAGGGCGACGAAGGTGGCGCTGGTGTAGCTGACATCCGCTTGCGCATAGGGGGTCAGCGATCCGAACAGGTTCTTCGGCTCCCAGCGGGCGAAACCGGTTGCCGAAATGTCCGGCGTATTGGGGGGGATCTGGCCGTCATAGCGGCCATTCTTGATCTTCGCGTCGTTCCAGTTGAAGCCGCCACGCAGCACCAGGGAGGGCACCGGATACCAGCTGATATCGCCTTCCACGCCATAGATGCGGGCGTCACCGGCGGTACCGAGGATGACCAGCGGCACGCCCGAGACATTGACCTGCGTGGTCGCCTGGAAATCCTTCCAGTCGTAATAATAGAAAGCGGTGTTCAGGCGCACGGTGCGGTCGAACAAGGCCGCCTTCACGCCGCCTTCATAGGCGGTGATCGTCTCCGGCGCGAACGGGGTGAGCTGGCCCACCGAGAATGCGATTGTCCCCGGGAAGCCGCCGCCCTTGAAGCCGGTGCTGACGTTCGCGTAGAGGTTGAGATCGGCGCTGGGCTCATATTTCAGCGAGACGCGCCATGTGCCGCGATCGGCGTTGATATGGTTCTCATAGCCTTGCACCGGCACGGGGAAGGCCCCCGATCCGATCACCGACCCGTCATAGGAGAATTCCTTGCGCTCGCCAGTGTAGCGGCCGCCCGCGGTCAAGGTGAGCTGGTCGGTCAGCGCGTAATCGACCTGCGCAAAGGCGGCCAGTGACTCGGTCACCTGGCGATAGGTGGAAACGAATTCGGCCGAATAGGCGAATTGGTCGCTCTGGTCGAACAGCACGAAATCATCATTGGTGTCGCGGGTGTAATACATGCCGGCGATCCAGCTCAGCGCACCCCAGCCGTCGCCCGATCCCGCGCGCAACTCCTGCTGGAACACGCTCATACGCTGATCGCGATAATTGTCGCTCAGTACATAGGGTGAACCGTCGTCGGCGGTGCTGATCCGCTTATATTTGCGATAGCCGGTCACCGAGGTAAGGATGACCGGGCCGAAGTCGGCGTTCATCTTGAGCGAGACGCCGCCGCTATCGACATCGTTCTGGTTGCCGTAGACGAAGCTCGCATAAGCGGTGCGGGGATCGTCCTGCCGGTCCGAAAAGATCTGCAGGCCGGCAACGGGCGTGCCGCCCGGTCCCGTGCGCGGGATCGCATAGGATCCGCAATTCGCCTCATCACGGACGCCGGTGGTGACATAGCCGCAGAAGGTGCGGCTGCCGTCCCTTTTAAGATTGCCGGTGTGCTGATAGGCCATCGCATCGTCGTTGGTGGTCGAGTAATCGCCCACCAGCAGCGCGCTGAACACCGTGCCCGGTTCCCACAGCAGCGAGGCGCGGAACGCCTGCCGGTCGAGATCGCCGTTTCGCGTGCTGAAATCGCCGTGGCGAGGGCCGCTGACGATCAGATCCTGCCAGCCATGCCGCTGGTAGGAATTGGCGGCGATGCGCGCGGACAGGGTGTTGGTGATCGGCCCGCCGATGCCGACCTCTATCTCGCGCAGTGCCAGCGATCCGGCATCGACGCGCGCATCGACGCTTAGTTCGCGCGTCGGCCGCTTGGTTATCAGGTTGACCGCGCCGCCGGTGGTGTTGCGGCCATAGAAGGTGCCCTGCGGCCCCTTGAGCACCTCGACCCGCTCGAGATCGAAGAGTTGGACGCCGAGCATCGCGTTGGAGGGCAGGGCGATCTCATCGAGATAGGTGGTGACCGCGGGGTTCTGGTTGGTCTCCGAATTGTTCATGCCGATACCGCGCACGGTGAATTGCGGATCGGAGGTCGAGCCCGACACACGCACCGCGAGGCCGGGCGTTAGTCGCGACAGATCGCTCACCTGGGTGACGCGGAGGTCACGCAGAGAATTGCCGTCGAAGGCGGTGATCGATGCCGGCACGTCCTGCAGGTTCTGGCTGCGGCGTTCGGCGGTGACGACGATGTCGCCGCTGTTGGTGCCGGTATCTTCGGCGCCGGGCTCGGTCTGCGCCGATGCGGGCGATGCGCCGGCAAGGGCCAGAATGGCCAGCCCGATCAGGCTGGTGGTCGAAAGATGAGCGCGCGTTCCTGGTAGCATCATCACGGGACCCCTTTTTCATCCGGCATGCCACGGCGCCGGGGACCGTCCGTTCCTCGCTTGCGATACTTTTTATGTGAATATGCATGCGATATTGTGTGTAATCGCATTACAATGCAAGATGCTTGTCATTGAATCGTCACGGGGCAGGGCGGGTCTGAAAACGTTGAAAAACAGAGATGTTTGCCGTCGCTTGGCCGATGCCTGGCGTGGATCGGGTAATAACCGCGATTGGATAGCCCAAAGTGCCGGTGCTCTGTGCACGGGCGCGGCACGCCGATTCGCTCTCGGGACGGCCGGCGCATGAGCGGGCTTGCGGCTGATGGCGTACCCGTGTGGGGCGCGGGGGCGGGGGCGGTACCACGGCCGGCGCTGGACGGCAGCGTGCGTACGGAAGTCGCGATCGTCGGTGGCGGCGTCGCTGGACTGTCGAGCGCGCTGCACCTCGCGCGCGCCGGGCTCGATGTGCTGCTGCTGGAGAGCGCGCGCATCGGCGCAGGCGCGACCGGCACCAGCGCCGGGGTGGTCGCACCGCAACTCGTGCGCACCACACCCGCCAAGGTGCTGCGGCGGCTGGGGAGGGATCGCGGCACCGCGCTGCTGCGGTTCGTGGCCGAGAGCGGCCGGCATCTGTTTGATCTGATCGACCGGGAAGGGCTGGCGTGCGACGCGCGACCGGCGGGCTTCCTCGCGCCGGCAGCCGGGCAGGGCGCGGCGCGGCGGCTGGACGCGGTAATCGAGGAATGGCGCGGCGTGCGCAGCGACCTCAGCCTGCTCGATGCGGCCGAAGTCGCGCAGGCGACCGGCTGTCGCGGCTATGGCGCCGCGATCCACGATGCCAGCGGCGGAGCGGTCGATCCGCTGTTGCTCGCCCGCGGCCTCGCCGATCTTGCCGAACAGGCGGGCGCGCGGCTGCATGAGGCCAGCGCGGTGTGCGCGGTGGAGGGTGGCCCCGGCGCGTGGCGGCTCCGCACTGCCGGCGGCGAGGTGCTCGCGCGCACCGTGATCCTGGCCGCAAACGGCGGCAATGCGGCGCTGCGCCACGAACTGCGCGGATCGGTGCTGCCGCTGCCGGTGTGCGAGGTCGCGACCGAACCGCTGCCGGCGGAGATGCGCGCGGCGATCCTGCCCGGCGGCGAGAGCATGACCGATCTGGAGACCGACGTCTTCTCGATCCGCTATGCCGCCGGCTTTCGGCTCGTCACCGCCTTTCCTGCCTCCGACCGGCTGACGCATGAAGCGGCGACCGCCGGGGTCAATGCGCGGCTGGCGGCGATGCTTTCTGTCCACCGCCCGCTCGCACTCGACCATGTCTGGCAGGGCACCGCTTGGGTGAACACCGATCTGCTGCCGAGGCTGGTGCGCGTCGCCGAGGGGCTGGTCGCGGTGCAGGCGTGCAATGGCCGCGGCCTTGCGACCAATGTGCTGATCGGCCGCGAGGTCGCGCGCAGCCTCGGCCATCTGCCGGGCCAGCCTTTGCTCGCACTGGAGCCGCCGCGTCGGGTGAGCGGCTTCCTGATCGCTCGCCATCTGCCGCGACTCATCCTCGCCGCGGGACTCGCTACAAAGAAGATCCGCAGCGCCTTCACGCGCTGATTGGGCGTTCCGCCGAGACGATCCAGCCCGCGCGACCCCCTCGCGCGGGCTTTAACATTGCCGTAACAAAGGATTTCCGCAGGCTGCGGCTGGCCCGCGCGGCGCACCGTCGCGCGTGACGATTCCTCACTTGCTTCAAGCCTAAATCAACCATAACATATGAAAAAGAATATGAATGCGAGGACGCGCAGGGGAAGCACGTTTCAAGGATATAAGGGGAATCACGATGCAACGACGTAACGCACAGCTCTGGTCCTATGCCTCGCTCGCGGTGGTCGCGCTGGCGACCATGCCCGCTATTGCCATGGCGCAGAGCGAGGAGCCGGCCGCTGCCGCCGGCGGGATCGACGGCGATATCGTCGTCACCGCCCGCAAGCGCGGCGAGGAACGGCTGCAGGATATCCCGGCGTCGATCAGCGCGATCAGCGGCGACACGCTGGCCCGCACCGGCGCCACCGGCTTCCAGGATTTCGCCTATCGCGTGCCGGGCCTCACCTTCACCGATCAGGGACCAGGACTGAAGCGCTATACGCTGCGCGGTATCCAGTCGGCCGGGCAGGAACAGGTCGCGGTCTATTATGATGAAGTGCCGGTGCCGGGCATTCAGAGCTCAACCGGTGACTCGGGTTCCCAGATCGGCGACCTCCAGCTTTACGACATGTCGCGCGTCGAGGTGCTGAAGGGGCCGCAAAGCACCACCTTCGGTGCCAATTCGCAGACCGGCGCGATCCGTTTCATCACCAACAAGCCCAACCTCACCGACGTGGAAGGCTCGGTGAAGGCCGGCGCCAACATCGTGACGGGTGGCGACGAAGGCTACAATGTCTATGGCATGCTCAACATGCCGATCGTGGCGGGAACGCTCGGCCTGCGCGTCGTCGGCTATCATGATCGCACCGCCGGCTATGTCGACAACGTCCGCCTCGGCCTCAAGGACGTCAATTCGGATGCCACCTCGGGCGTCCGCGCCATCCTGCGCTGGGAGCCGGCACCGGGCTGGTCGGTCGATGCGATGGCCTGGTACCAGCGCCGCAACACGCATGGCGCCAGCGAATACAGCCCGTTCGACAGCTTCCGTGAGCGCGGCGATCCCAGCGACCAGGGCTGGAACGACGCCGTCCCGCGCTTCGCCTATTTCGAAACCGGCAAGTTCAATTCGGGCAGCTATGTCCGCTCGCCGCGGCCTGACCGGCAGGAGATCTACTCGCTGACCGGCAATGGCGATCTCGGCTTCGCGCAACTCACCGTCACGGGCTCGATCTACAAGCGCAAGCTGCAATTCTATCGCGACAATTTCGTCTGGTCGCTGGGAGTCGGCCCGGCGGGCGAAATCTGCCCGAACGGTCGCCCGTGCGTCCGGCCGGACCTGGTGCCCCAGCTGACCGATCAGACCCAGAGCGTTGAGCAGAAGACGTTCGAGGCGCGCCTCAACTCCACCGGCACGGGTGCCTTCCAATGGGTCGCCGGCGTTTTCTATCGCGATCGCGACTCCGACTTCCGCAGCTATTCGCCGTTGGTCGACGAGGATGGCTATCCGATCGTCGCGACGACACCGCCCACAGGCTTCTCGACCGCGCCGGGTGCCGGCATCGAGGGCTGCAATCCGTGCGCCTTCGCCCGCGTCAACACCCGCGGGATCAAGGAAAAGGCGGTGTTCGGCGAAGCGACGCTGGAACTGCTCGACGGTTTCGAGATCATGGGCGGCCTGCGCTGGTTCGAGGCCAAGCAGCGTGACGTGGGCACGACGCTGTTCCAGTTCCCGACCTTCGGCAGCACCTTGCCGGCGCCCTACAACCGTCGCGTCAATGAGGATCGCTTCATCCCCAAAGCGCAGGTCTCGTATAAGCCAACCGAGGACATCACCGTCTATGCGCTGGCCTCCAAGGGCTTCCGTCTCGGCGGGACCAACCAGTCCGCCGCGGTGGCGGTGCCCGATGGCTATGAATCGGACTCGCTGTGGAACTATGAACTGGGCTTCAAGTCGACCTGGCTCGACCGTCGCCTGATCTTCAACGCCGCCGCCTATCGCGTCGACTGGAGCAACATCCAGGTCACCGGCCGCGATCCGACCAACTCGTTCGGCTTCATCGGCAACGCCGGTGCGGCGCGGATCGAGGGCATCGAGCTGGAAGTGCAGAGCCGGCCGATCGACAGCCTGCAGATCACCACCGGCCTCAACTGGCTGCCGAAGCGTGAGCTGACCGAGGACCAGATCAGCAGCGATATCTCGGCTCCGGGCAGAGCGGGCGACAAGATCCCGCGCATCCCGGCGCTGACCGCCAACTTCTCCGCCCAATACACCACGGACCTCGCGGTCGACGGCTGGAGCGGCTGGATCCGCGGCGATTACAGCTACAAGGGCAAGGCCGGCACCGAGTTGCGCCCGACCGCGCCGACCTACCGCACCCAGAAGGGTTTCAGCATCGTCAACGCCCGCATCGGCGCCGACAATGCCGATTCCGAACTGGGCTTCGCGCTCTACGTCGACAATGTGTTCGACGTGCAGGGCGATGTCTTCCTTGCCGCCGCCGCCAATGTGCCGACCACCAAGATCACCAATCGTCCCCGGACGATCGGCTTCGAAGTGACCAAGCGCTTTTGATAAGGACCATGAGCGGGGAGGGGCTGTGCCCCTTCCTGCGAGGGATTTGACCATGGCCGACCATGCCTGCACCGGCACATGTCCGGTGATTGCCAATCGCAAGCCCTATTATGCCGAGTTGCGCGCGGGGCGTTCCTACCTCTGGTGCTCCTGCGGCCGATCGAAGCGCCAGCCCTTGTGCGATGGCCGCTCGCACATCGGGACTGGCTTCGAACCCGTGCGCTACACCGCGACGAAGGATGGCGAGGAGGTGCTGTTCTGCGGGTGCAAGCACAGCGCGACCGCGCCTTTCTGCGACGGCGCCCATTCCAACCTCCCCGGCGGCTATAGCGACGCGACCGATGGCGCCGAGGCACCGCGCCCCGATCTCGTCAGCGCCGACGCCACCGGCGTCTCGCGCGTCGACGGGCGCTGCTTCGCGGTCTCGCCCGAACAGGGCGCCGATCCCTCGCTGCGCTACGCGCTGCGCACGCTCGTCGGCCCGTCGCTGGGGGCCGAGCATCAATCGCAATTCCATCTCCGGCTGGAAGAAGGGCAGACGCCGATCCTCGCCGCCGAGGACGTCGACACCATCCTCTGGATCATGGCGGGCAGGGGCGCGATCGAGATTGGCGATCGCAGCTTTCCGGTCGCCGCGCCTTGCGGCGTCTATGTTCGCGCTGGCGAGGCCTTCCGGCTGTCCGCCGATGCGCCGCTGCGCGCCTATGTCTCCGCCTGTCCGGCGGTCGAGGCGCTGACCGAACTGGCGGAGATGCCCGCGTTCGATGCGAATTGGCCTGACCGCGTCGTTTCGATCGACGAGGAAGAGCGCACGGCGATGGGGCCGCGATGGTTCCAGATGCTCGTCGACAAGCGCATCGGATCGACCACTGCCGCTCAGTTCATCGGTCATATCCCGCGTTCGCGCGCCGAGATGCACCGCCACCTCTATGAGGAAGCGCTGATCATCATGTCGGGTGAAGGTATAATCTGGAATGAAACCAGCGCCGCGCGGGTCGGCGCCGGCGACGTGATCTTCTTCCCGCGCAAGCATCTCCATTCGCTGGAATGCGTGGCACCCGAGGGGATGGATGTCGTCGGGCTGATCCACCCGGGCGACAATCCGGGCGTGAATTATTGAGCATCCGGCGGGATCGCACGATCCCGCCGGACCAGGCTCCTATTGCCGCTTCACCGCCGACAGCGGCACATGCGCCCAGAAGCGCTTCACCTCGTCATCATGGCCGGTGAGGTCGTAGCGCAGCAGCGAGACAGGCAGGCGGCCGGTGTTCATCAGATAATCGTGATAGTCCCTGATCGAGAAGGCGTCGCCCAACTGGCGCTTGCGATCGATCATCAGCTTCTGAAGCTGCATCATCCCGATCGTGTAGGTCATGCCGTAGCCCGGCGGGCGGCGGATATAGATGCCGGCGTCGGTGCGCGCGACATCGTCGTCGAGATAGGGCGTCCATTGCTTCCAGAAGCGCATCGCCTGATCGACTGTCATTTCGTTGCGCTGCATCTTCACGTCGCCCATCGTGCGCGCCGCGCGGAACAGGCCGAAGATATAGATCAGCTCGCGCGTGCGGGGGCGATCGTCGAACAGGCCGAGCTGCAGCGCGGTCTCTTCCAGATAGAAGCCCCATCCCTCGGTGCGGCCACTGTCCTTGATGAAGCGGCGGATCGGATGGTCGACGCGCGCACCGGCAAGACCGTCGAAGCGGTGGCCCGGAAAGGTCGCGTGGAGATGGTCGGGGGAAGCGTCGCGGAACTGCACCTGCTCCCAGAACATCGGCCCGGTCGGCCGCACGATCCACGGCGCGTTATAGCCCATCTCCTGATAGGTCTTGGGCATATAATCGGGGACGCTGATGATCTCCTCGTCCACCAGCCATTTGCGGATCTTGGCGTCGGTGCCGGCGAGCTGCGCCTCATATTCGGCGCCGGACTTCGGAAGCGCCAGTTCGGGCAGCTTGCGGTTGCGGTGGCGCTCGGTGGTGTAGTTCGCCCAGTGGCGCTCGAGCTCACGCTCCGCGAGCAGCACGATCTCGTCCGACGTGTACGGCATCAGCCGCACATTGGTGAGGAACCAGTCATAGGCCGAGCGGCCGACGCCGGCGCGTGCGACCATCTTAGGGCGTCGCGCGACCAGCCAGTCGCGAAAGGATGCGATCGCTTTGTCCGCGGCAACGATGTCGGCAACCAGCGTGGGCTGCTGCTTTTCGGCGCGGCCGCGCAGGTCGGCGAACCAGCCGATCAGCCCGGCGGGCTCGACCGCGCGATAGGGCATGCCATGGCCGACGCCGTCACCATTGGAAAGGCTGTGGATCGCGAGATCGGCATAGTCCGCCGCCACCGCATCCAGGTTGATCCGCGCCTGCGCCAGATAGGCGGGGATCGTGCGCAGCCGCACCTGGAACGGTGCCAGCTTCGCCGGCTCCAGCGGCAGCTCGGTATAGGCGAGCTGCTGCAATTCATCGACATACATGCCCGGATCGCGCGCCCAGGGCTTGGTGACGTTGAGAATGAAATCCTGCTGGTCCATCTGCGCGCGCACCGCGAGATAATCCACCTGCTGATGCCGGTCCCAGCTCGCCACCGCGAAGTCGGGCAGGCGCGCCTGGAAGGCGCGCAATTCAGCGCGGCGCTTCTCGACGGTGGCCGGGCTGTAATCGACCACGCCGTCGACCGGCTTCGGATCCTTCGACGCGTTGAACGATGCGAACAGGCTGACCAGCGCTGCATAATCCTGTGTGCCGCGCGGCGGCCCCACCTCTGCTATCGCAGCGGTGGTCTGCGCGACGGCGGGTGCTGCCATCATGGTCGAGCCACCGGCCAGCAAAGCTGCGATCACAGCCCTGTTCCGCATCATTCCATCCCCCTTCAAATCACGTGAATTTGGTTATGATGCGGTGGCCGGTCTCACCGGTCAAGCGCCGTAGCACCAGCATTTTCGGCGAATTTTGCGTTTCGGCGCGCCCAGGCATCAAAGATGTGTCGATAAAGTGACAGATTTCTCCTTTCCGATAAACAGCCGTTGACCGGCTCCGGCAGATATGATCAAAATCACACAACTGTTCACGAATAACAGGGGGCGCATCGACGCTCCCGATGAGCAGCGCCGCAGGGGTGAAGGCATTTCGGGGAGAAATCGAATGAGCAACAGGGGTATGGTTGTGCGTGCGGCGCTGAAGGGCAGCGCCGCGACGATGGTGGCGATGCTCGTCACCGGCACCGCGTTCGCGCAGGATGCTGCGCCGGCCGACATTGCGGAGATCGCATCGGGTCAGACCGAGAGCGGCGAGATCGTCGTCACCGGTTCGCGCATCCCGCGGCCGGACGTCGATTCCAACAGCCCGGTCAACGTGATCGGCCAGGAAGAAATCAAGCTCACCGCCACGATCGAGACCGAGCAGCTGTTGAACGCGCTGCCGCAGGCGGTTGCCGGCGCCGGCGGTCAGTCCAACGCGGGCAATGGCTCGGCCACCGTCAACCTGCGCAATCTCGGCACCGTCCGCACCCTGGTGCTGCAGAACGGCCGCCGTATCGTCGGTTCCAGCCAGGATGGCGTCGTCGACCTCAACATGATCCCCACCGCGCTGATCCAGCGCGTTGAGGTCGTCACCGGCGGCGCTTCCGCCGTCTACGGTTCGGACGCGATGGCCGGCGTCGTCAACTTCGTCACCAAGGAAGATTTTCAGGGCATCGAAGCCGGTGGCCAGATGGGCATCAGTGACGAGGGTGACTCGCGGCGCTACAATCTAGAGCTGACCGCGGGCACCAACTTTGCCGGCGACCGCGGCAACATCACCTTCTCGGGAAGCTATTATGATCGCGCCCAGGTGAAGGGCGCCGCGCGCGACCATGCCTCGCTCTATCTGGTCGATGCCGTGCAGAATGGCGTCGGCGTGCTGGTGCCGGGCGGCAACGGCGTGACCCCGCAGGGTACGATCTTCACGCCCAACCTGGTCGGCAAGATCGACCAGTTCGGCAACCGCATCGGCACCGCGGGCATCTTCTTCGCGCCCGAGGGCTGGCGTGCGTACACCACTGCTGACGGTTTCAACGATCGCCCCTTCACCAACCTGCAGATGCCGATGAAGCGCTGGCAGGCCTCGGTGCAGGGCCATTTCGACCTGACGGAGAACATCACCGCCTTCTGGGAAGGCGCCTATGTCCATAACAAGATCAACTCGACGCTGGGCGCCGTACCGATGTCGAGCTCGGGCTTCATTCCCGGCTTCCAGCTCGATCTGCGCAACCCCTATCTCGATCCGTCGCTGCGGAGCTTCCTCAGCACCAATCTCGATCAGGACGGCAACAATCTCGTCACCCTCAATATCAACCGTCGTCTGGTGGAAGGTGGCGACCGCACCAGCGACCAGACCCGCGAATTCTATCGCGGCGTCGTCGGCCTGCGCGGCAAGCTGACCGAACGGCTGAAGTGGGAAGTCTTCTACAACCAGGGCAAGAGCAAGATCACCGACCTTCAGGGCGGTGGCGTGCTGATCCAGAACTTCGCCAACAGCTTCCTGACCAACCCGAGCAATCCCTATGATTGCGCAGTCGCCGATCCGCGCTGCGTCACGATCAATCCGTTTGGATTCGGCTCGCTCACGCAGGAGATGATCGACTATATCTATACCGATCTCACCAACGTCACGACCGTCAAGCAGCGGCAGGCAGGCGCCACGGTCACTGGCACGCTGTTCACCTTGCCGGCCGGCGATGTCGGCATCTCGGTGGGCGCGGAATATCGCAAGGAAAGTTCGGATTTCCGCCCCGACCAGCTTTATGTCGAGGGCAAGGCACTGTCGCGTTCGGCCGGCATCCAGCCGACCGGCGGCAGCTTCGACGTCAAGGAAGTCTATGGCGAAGTCTATGTGCCGCTGCTCGCGGACATGGCGTTCGTCAACCTGCTGGCGTTCGAAGGCGGCATCCGCCTCTCCGACTATTCCACCGCGGGTTCAGTGGTGTCGTGGAAGGCCGGCGGCGAATATTCGCCGGTCGAGGGCTTCAAGCTGCGCGGCCTCTATCAGCGCGCGGTGCGTGCGCCGAACGTGATCGAGCTCTATTCGGGTGCGACCAACACCGCCCCGCAGGCAACCGACTTCTGTAACGCGCTGCCTTCGCGCACCGCCGCACAGCGCGATTTCTGCCTCCAGCTCGGCGTTCCGGCGAGCGTGATCGACGTGTTCCAGCAGGAGAACACCCAGATCCGCGCGATTACCGGCGGCAATCCGAACCTGCAGGAAGAAACCTCGGATACCTGGTCGGTCGGCGGCGTGCTTCGTCCGGCGTTCATCCCCGGCCTCCAACTCACCGTCGATTATTACAACATCAAGATCGACGGTGCGATCGCGGTGTTCGGCGGCGGTCTGCAGCCGACGATCACGGCTTGCGCCCAGAACCTGTCGCTCGCCAACCCGTTCTGCGCGCCGCTCAACCACCGCACGCCCGACGGCCAACTCTATGACGTGTCGCTGCTCAACGCGAACATCGCGGCGATCAAGGCGTCCGGCGTCGACTTCCGCCTCGATTATGCGCGCGAGATCGGCAATCTCGGCAAGCTGAGCTACTTCATCGCCGGCAGCTATCTGATCAAGAACACCACGCAGAGCAGCCCGGTGGTCCCGGCGGTCGACTGCGCCGGCTATATCGGCGGGGGGTCGTGTGGCAGCGCCAATCCGCACTGGCGCTTCGTCGAGCGCCTGACCTGGAGCATCGACCAGCTTCAGCTCTCGGTGCGCCATCGCTTCATCGGTTCGGCCAAGGATGGCCGCATCGCCGCGGCGAAGGCCAATGGCGCCCCGGCGCCGCTGCTCGCCGTGCCCAAGACGGGGACAGTCAACTATTTTGACGTCACCGCTTATTTCAACGTGAACGAGAATTTCAGCTTCTTCGGCACGATCGACAACCTGACGGACAAGGATCCGCCGTTCCAGCTCTATGAGCGGGAAACCTATGACGCGATCGGTCGCCGGTTCACCGTCGGCTTCCGGACGAAGTTCTAAGGTTGATGTGCCGGCAAGGGTGGCGGGGTGCCATCCCTGCCGGCAAAGCTTCTGGTTGGGGTACTGGTACGATGATCAAGTCTCGCCTTTTCCGCTGCCGCGTTTCGGCAGCGGCGCTGCTGATGGCCGCTGGCATGGGGGCAGCGATGCCCGCTTTCGCGCAGTCGCATGAGCCGGCGAAGGGCACCGCGCAAGTCGCGGGTACCAGCCTCTCCCTCGATGAGCTCTACAAGTTCAAGTCGCTGATCGGCACCACGCCGGAAAATTTCGCCTGGTCTGCCGATGGCGGCACCGTGCTGTTCCTGTGGAATGACGAGGGCTACACCTTCCGCGACGTCTGGTCCTATTCGATCAAGACCGGCCGGAAGACCCGCCTGACCTTCCTCGGCAAGGATGCGAAGCCCGAGGCGGAGCGCCCCGGCGTGATGCAGGCGGTGTTCCTCGACAAGGGCCGCGTCGCCTTCACCGTTGGCGGCGCGCTCAACATCCGCGAGGCGGACGGCACCGTCACCGCGGTCGAGACCGACAAGCAGGCGATCCGCAAGCTCGCCGTCTCGCCCGACGGCAGCAAACTCGCCTTCGTTTCGGGCAATCCGGTCGACACGCGCAACCGCGTGACCTTGGGCGGGCTGCTCTGGGTGCGCGACGTGACCGCGAAGGGCGGCAATGTCGCCCGCCGCGTCGCCGGCGAGGACGATCCCAAGATCTATGTCGACAGCTTCCAGTGGGGCGACGACGGCAAGGCGATCGCGTTCGAGCAGGCCGATGACCGCGCCATGCCTGAGCGGGATATCTATTTCTACGCCAAGGGCGGGCTGCAGAACAATCGCGTGATCCGCGCCTTCCCGGGGGACGAGACCACCAGGGCGCGCATCGGCGTCGTCAGCCTCGCCTCGGGCGAGACCCGCTTCTACGAGCGGCCGGACGCCAAGCACCATATCTGGGGCTATGGCCTGTCGCATGACGGCAAAAGGCTGTTCGTCAGCGGCTCCGACATGGAGGCCAAGGAACACACGATCTACATGTTCGATGTGGCCTCCGGCACGCGCGAGACCTTCTATCAGTTGCGCGAGCCGAAGCATATCCGGCCGGACTGGCAGGTCGCCTGGGCGCCGGGTGACGACGGCCTGATCATCCTCACCGATCGTGACGGCTGGCTGCACCTCTATCACCAGCGCAGCGCGGGTGCCGCGCCGCGCCAGATCACCAGCGGCGAATGGGAAATCGCCTCGTTCGAGGTCGATGCGGCGAAGCGCCAGCTCTATTTCGTCGCCAACAAATCCTACATCCCCGAACGGCAGCTCTATCGCGTGGCGTTGGCGGGCGGCGCGGTGCAGCGCATCTCGCCGGAGACCGCGGGCACCAACCAGCCGGTCTGGTCGCCGGACTTCCGCCATGTCGCCAGCCAGTTCAGCAGCGACACGATGCCGCCCGAACTGACGATGATCGACACCGCGAAGCCGGGCCGCGCGACGCAGGTCACCAAATCGCCGCAGCCGGAATTCTACGCGCAGACGTGGAGCAACACCGGCTATGTCGAGTTCCCGAGCCATGTCGACGGCCAGAAGCTGATCGGCCGCGTCAGCCTGCCGGCCAATTATGATCCGTCGAAGCGCTATCCGCTGATCGTCGGCTCGGTCTATTCGGATGCGGTGCAGAACCAGTGGGGCGGCCGCCGCGCGCACCCGACCTGGGGGCTGGACCAGTATTTCGTCGCGCAGGGCTATATCGTGCTCAACGTCAATCTGCGCGGATCATGGGGGCAGGGTCGCGAGCACAACCAGGCGCAGTGGCACAGCTATGGCACGATGGACATCAACGATCTGGAAAGCGGCGTTCGCTATCTGGTCGCGAAGAATTATGTCGATCCGGCCCGCGTCGGCATCTGGGGCTCCAGCTATGGCGGGCTGATGACGATCATGTCGCTCGCCAAGAAGTCCGATGTCTATGCCGCGGGCATTGCCGGCGCGCCGGCGACCAATGTGTGGCACGCCTATCCGTCGCAGATGTGGATCATGGGCCCGCCGGACGGTCCGGACATGCCCGGCCGCTACGAGGCGCAATCGCCGCTCTACCAGGTGCAGGGCGTCAAGGATCCGCTGATGCTGATCCACGGCACGCGCGATCCGGTGGTGCTCTATTCGGATACGGTGGCGCTGACGGAAAAGATGATCGCCAACCAGCAGATGTTCGAGCTGGTGACCTTGCCCGGCGCCAATCATGGCTGGGACAATGAGGGCATTGTGCAGACCCGCTTCGCCTTCAAGAAGATGGTCGAATTCTTCGACCGCAACGTGAAGAACAAGAAGTGACATGCTGCGCGCCGCGCTGATCCTGATCGCATCGACCATGCTGTCGGCGGCGCCCGCCGCCGCGCAGCCGGCGGTGCAGGCGCTCGGCGCCGATTATTGGGCGTGGCGCGCGAAGACCCAGCCCGCCAGCAGCGACGATATCCCGCGCATCGAGCGGCCGAAGGCGTGGGTGCCGGATTGGTCGCCCGCCGCGGTCAAGGCGCAGCGCGCGGACCTCGCCGGGTTCGAGGCGCGCTGGCAGGCGCTGGCGGCCGCGCCGCAGAGCGTCTCCGAAACCGTCGATTATCGCCTGCTCGGCTCCGCCTTCGCGCGCGTCCACTGGGAACTGGACACGGTCGCGGCTTGGCGCCGGCAGCCGCATTTCTATGTGGCGCAGGCGCTCAACCCGATCTTCGAACTGCTGTTGCCGCCGCCGCCTGTCGCGCATGACCGTATCGACGGTGTCGTCCGCCTGCTCGAGGCCGCACCCGCCACGCTCGCGGCAGGGCGAACCAACCTCGATGATATGCGCGGCCCCTTCGTCGATGTCGCGCTGGGGCAGCTCGCGCAGGTGCCGGAAAGCCTCACCGGCATGGCGGCGGGGCTGAAGCCCTTCGCCGATGCCGCGCGGCGCCGCCGGCTCGATGCGGCGGTGGCGAAGGCGATCCCGGCCTTTGCCGCCTTCGCCGATCATCTCCGCGCGCACCGCGCCGGCCTGTCCGAACAAACCGCGGTGGGGGAGGCGGGCTACCGCTATTTCCTGGAGCAAGTGGCGCTCTATCCCTACACGCCCGATCAACTGCTCGTCATGGGCCGCCAGGAATGGACCCGCGCGGTCCAGTTCGAGGAGGTCGAGCGCAACCGCAACCAGGGCGTGCCCGAACTTCCGATCGGCGCCTCGCTCGACGCGGTGGTCAAGAAGCTCGACGCGGACGAACTGGCGGTCCGCCGCTTCCTTACCGATCAGCGCCTGCTGACCATTCCGGCTTGGGCGGGCCATTATCGCGGGCAGGGCTTTCCCGCCTATCTCGCGCCGATCGGCTGGCTGGGCCGCACCTTCGACTTCACCGGCCCGTCGCGGCTGGGGCAGGACGCGACCGTCTATCTGCCGGAGCCGTCGCCGAAGCTCGGTTATTTCAACCTCTCGATCACCCGCGATCCGCGTCCGATCATCGTCCATGAAGGCGTGCCCGGCCATTATTTCCAGCTCGCGATGAGCTGGGCGAACCCCAACAAGCTGCGCCGCCATTATTATGACAGCGCCGCCAATGAGGGCACCGGCTTCTATGCCGAAGAAATGATGCTGCAGGCCGGGCTGTGGGCGGATGCGCCGCGCAGCCGTGAGATCGTGTATAATTTCGCCCGCCTGCGCGCGTTGCGCGTCGAGGTCGATGTGAAGCTCGCGCTCGGCCAGTTCAGCATCGCCCAGGCCGCGGATTATCTGGAAGCGATGGTGCCGATGGACCGCGCCACCGCGGAAGAGGAAGCAGTGTTCTTCGCCGCCGCGCCGGGGCAGGCGATCAGTTACCAGATCGGCAAGCTGCAGACGCTGGAATTCCTGTCAGAGGCGCGCGTGCGGGAAGGCAAGGCGTTCGATCTGCGCCGCTTCCACGATTATCTCTGGCAGAACGGCAATGTGCCGATCGCCCTGCTGAAGCAGGAATATCTCTCCATGACGGCCAAGGAATAGGTGGCATCGATGCGTATCATTCGTTTTACCGAACCCAAATCGGGGCTCGACGCGCGGTGCGAACTGCTCGATGCGGCGGCGCCCGCCTCGTGCGCCTTCCTGTGGGATCTGGCCGAGCGCAAGGCGAGCTTCGAGGCGATGCACGCGATCTGGACCGGCCCGGAAATCTCGGTGCCGATGCCGTCGGCGGCGCTGCCGGAGGGCATGGCCCAGCCGGCGATCCCGGCCGAGAACGCCACATCCTATCCGGACGCCGGTGACATCGTCCTCGCCTATCTCGCCGCGGGCAGCACGCGCGGCCTGCCGCCGGGCAATTTCTACGACATCGGCGTCTTCTATGGTTCGGGCGGCCGGCTGCTGATGCCGTTCGGCTGGATCCAGGCCAATGTCTGCGCGCGTATCGTGGCCGAAGATCTCGCCAAGGCGCAGGCCGATTGCCGCACCATCCGGCGCAACGGCGCCTGCAGCTTCTCGATCGAACTGGGCTGAGGGAGGCGCCGGCGATGACCTATGCCGATCTGATGTCGCTCCTGGGGAACTGGCTGCTGCCGGGATCGCTCGTGGCGATCATGACGGCTATGGGGCTGTCGCTGACCGCCAATGATTTCGCTCACGTCTTCCGCAACAAGCGGGCGCTGATCTTCGGCGTCTGCTCGATGCTGGTGGTGCCGCCGCTGATCGGCATCACCCTCGCGGTCACCGTCGCGCCGACCCCGGCGCTGGCGGTGGGCTTCGTGCTGCTGGCGACGACGCCGGGCGGCATGCTCTCCAACCTGTTCACCGACATGGCCAAGGGCGATCTCGCGCTGTCCATGTCGATGACCTTGCTGCTGAGCATGATCTATATCCTCGTCATCCCCTTCTACGCGCATTTTGCGCTGCTCCACTTCATGGGGCTGGAAGCGGATGTGAAGGTGCCGCTCGCCTCCTTCTTCTGGGATATCTTCTCGATCACGGTGCTGCCGGCGGCGACCGGTTTCGCGATCCGCGCGCTGTGGCCGGATTTCGCGATCCGGGCCAAGCGCTACGTCAAGAACGCGGCGACGATCGTGCTCTTCTCCTCCTTCGGCGTGATCCTGTTCGATCAGGTGCCGGTGCTGCGCCAGAATCTCGGCGCACTGTTCTGGATCACCGTCGCGCTCAACCTCGTGATGGTCATCGTCGTGATGAGCATCGTGCGCTTCGCCGGGTTCACCCGGCGGGAGAATATCGCGATCGGTGTCGAGCATCTGATGCGCCAGGAAGGCACCGCGATCTTCATCGCCGTATCCATCGTCGGCAACAACCAGATGTCGCTGCCGATGATCATGAACACGCCGGTGGCCCTGTGCTTCGTGCTGGCGTTCGTCGCGATCGCGCGGCGGACGGGGCGTGAGGGCGCGCCGGCACCCGCAACCGCATAACCAGAGACCGATTGATGAAAGTGTCGCGTGAAGCGGACGTCGCGAGCCCTCTCGCGCCGCCCGCCGGTTCATCTCTGTGGCTGGCGACAGCCCCCGCCGGGCCGGCGCTGCCGGTGCTCGCCGGAGACGTGCAGGCGGACACGCTGGTGATCGGCGGCGGCATCGCCGGCAACACCACCGCGCTGCATCTGGCCGAGGCCGGCGTCGATACTGTGCTGCTCGAAGCGGGCCAGGTAGGCGATGGCGCCAGCGGCCAGAGCGGCGGCGTGATCGCGCCTGACTTCATCCGCCATACGCCGGAGACGCTGGGCCGCGTCATCGGCCGGCAGGCGGCGACGCGGCTGACGCAGATGATCGGCAATTCCGCGCGCGACGTGTTCGGCCTGATCGCGCGCCACGCGATCGATTGCGACGCGCATCAGGATGGGTTCTACACCCCGGCGCACAGCGAGGCGCTTGCCGAGAACCAGCGCCGCTACGCCAATCAATGGCGGTCGCGCGGCTATGATGTCGGCTTCATCGAGGCGGAGGCGGCACGCGCCACCTTCGGCGCCGGTCGTTATTGCGGCGCGCTCTATTTCGCCGATGGCGGCCGCCTCAACCCGCTCGCTTATTCGCGCGGGCTGGCGCGCGCGGCGGGGCAGACGGGGGCGCGGCTGTTCGCCGGCAGCCCGGTCGTCACGCTGACCCGCGTGGGTGGGCAGTGGCAGGCACGGACCCCCGGCGGCACAGTGACCGCGCGGCGGCTGGTGCTGGCTGCAAATGGTGGCAACGCCGCGCTGCATCCGGCGCTGCGCCGCACCGCGCTGCCGCTTCAGGTCATGCAGTTCGCCAGCGCCCCGCTCTCGCCCGAACAGCGGCGGTTCATCATGCCGATGGGCGGCGCCTTCACGGACAAGGTTCCCTATCTGTTCACCGCGCGGCTCGATGGCGTCGGCCACCTGATCTCCGCCTTCGCCGCCTCCTTCCTCGTGCGCGGCGAGAAGGCCGGGCTGCGCGAGGCAGAGCGGCGGCTCAAGCAGCATTTTGCAGCGATGCCCGAGCCGCGCATCGCCTATCTCTGGCCGGGCACTGCGTGGGTCAATCCGTCGCTGCTGCCCGAGGTCTATGAGCTTGGCGACGACGCCTTCGCGATCCAGGCGTGCAATGGTCGCGGCATTACCGTCAACACGTCGATCGGCATCGGCATGGCGGCGATGCTCGCGCGGGGCGATCGGGATGCGCTGGCGGTGCCGATGCGCGCGCCCAGGCCCATCCGCTTCCACGCCGCGGCCACGCTGGTGCCCAAATTGCTGATGTCGATAGCCTATCTGTCCAACTGATGCGCAGCTTCCGCATCCTCCTCGCGGCGGCTTTGGTCGTTGCTGCCCCCGCCTCGGCAGAGGGGTTGCCCGGTCTTATCGCGCGCTATGAGGCCTTCTCCGCCGACTATCCGATGGAGGCCGGCCGCTCCGACCCTTCGCATGCCCGCGAAGGCTGGCCACAGGAGGATCCGGCGGCGATGGCGCGCCGCAAGGCGGAGCTGCAGCGGATCGCCACCGGCCTGGCTGCGCTTGATGGCGCTGCGCTCGGCGAGGAAGGCCGGATCAATCGCGACGTGCTGCTCGGCCTGATCCGCTGGCGGATCGAGGGCATCGATTTCGACGAGCGCCGCTTCGCCTTCGTCGCGCATGAGGGCTTCTACAACACGCCCTACCAGACCGCGCGCGGCGTGACCGTGGCGAACGAAGCGCAGGCGCGCGCTTGGGTCGAGCGGCTGCGCGGCGTGCCCGCCTATTTCGCGGCGCAACGCGGCAATCTGGCACGCGGCATCGCCACCGGCTGGACGCAGCCCGGGCTGGTCGTCGACGTCGCGGCCGCGGTGCTGCGCAAGCAGATCGCGCGGCCGGCGGGCGAGGATCCGCTGCTGGCCCCGCTCGCCGCCTATCCGGCGTTGGGCGCCGAGGCGCGGGCGTTGATCGAGCGCGAGATCCGGCCGGCGCAGCGCGCGGCGCTCGCTTATATCGACGGGCCCTATCGCGCCCGCGCCCGACAGGCGCTGGGCATCGCCGCGGTGCCGGGCGGCCGCGCCTATTACGACTTCCTGCTGCGCTATTACACGACCACCGATTACAGCGCCGAGCAGATCCACGCGATGGGCCTCGCCGAGGTCAAGCGCATCCGCGGCGAGATGGAGCGGGTGATCGCGGCCAGTGGCTTCACCGGCAGCTTCGCCGAATGGCTGCGCTTCCTCCGCACCGATCCGCGCTTCTACGCGCGCAGCCGCGAGGAGCTGATCGACAAATATAGCGCGGCTGCCAAGCGGATTGATGGCGTGCTGCCGCGCTTCTTCGGCACCTTGCCGCGCCAGCCCTTCACGGTCGAGCCAGTGCCGCCCGATCTGGAGGAAGGCTATACCACCGCGCGCTCGGGCGGCGGCGACTTCAGCAAGGGCTTTCCGGGCCGGTTCATCGTCAACACCTCTCACCTCGATCAGAGGCCGCTCTACGAAGTGCCGGCGCTGACCTTGCATGAGGCGGCGCCGGGCCATCACACCCACGCCGCGATCACGCAGGAACAGCCCGATCTGCCGTCGTTCCGGCGCCAGCGCGATCTGCTCGCCTTCCGGGAAGGCTGGGCGCTCTACACCGAGCGGCTCGGGCATGAGATGGGCGTCTATCGCGATCCCTATGAGGCGTTCGGCGCGCTCTCCAACGAGATGTGGCGCGCGTGCCGGATGGTCGTCGATACCGGCATTCACGCGATGGGCTGGAGCCACGCGCAGGCGCGGGCCTGCTTCGTCGAGAACACGGCGCTGGCCGACATCAACATCGACACCGAACTGGCGCGCTATATCGGCGCGCCGGGCGGGGCGGTCGCCTACAAGGTCGGCGAACTCAAGATCGTCGCACTGCGACGGCGTGCGGAGGCGGCGCTGGGCGATCGCTTCGACATTCGCGGCTTTCACGATCTGATCCTCGCGCAGGGTCAGTTGCCGCTCTCAATTCTCGAACGGCGGGTGGACGGCTGGATCGCCGCGCAGCGCTAGATCGGGGGCAGATATGATCATCAATCGAAAGGGGTTGGGCATGAAGATCGGCGGTGCGCGCGGGTGGCGGCGGATGGCGGTGATGCTGGCGGGGGCGGCGCTGATCGTGCCCGGCATCGCGATGGCGGATCGGCCGATCCCCGAAACCAGCGACGATGTGCGGCGCGTGCCGATCCCGCCGGTCGATCGCAGCCGCGAGCCGATCGTGGCGCTCGTCGGCGGCACATTGCTCGACGGGCGGGGTGGGGCGGCGATCCGCGATGCGGTCGTGGTAACGCAGGGCGATCGCATTCTTGCCGCCGGTCCGGCCGCCAGCACGCCGTTGCCTGCCACGGTCGCGCGACGGATCGACGCCACCGGGCTGTACATATTGCCCGGGCTGATCGACCTCCACATCCACTTCACCCAGCAGCGCGGGCCCGACATGGGCAAATATGCGGACAGTCCAGCCGCCGCTGCGATCCGCGGCACCGCGCTCGCGAACCAGCTCGTCACCGCCGGCATCACCGCCGCGCGCGACGTCGGCACGATGGATGACGTCGCGCTGCGCATCAAGGAAGCGGTCGACCGCGGTATCATTCGCGGGCCTCGCGTGCTGTGGAGCGGCAAGATCATCTCGTCCACCGGCGGCCATGGCGACGAGGTCACCTCCACCGCCACCGGCCGCGAGAAGCCCGGCATGGGTGGCGAGACACGCGGATATAATGGCCCGTGGGAATGGCGCGCCGCCGTCCGCCAGCAGATCCGCGGTCTTGCCGACTGGATCAAGCTGGGCGCCCCGGCCGCCAAGGAGGAACTGGCCGCCGCGATCGACGAGGCGCATTCGCTGGGCGTGCCGGTGGCGATCGACAGCTATGGCGTCTATACCGACTGGGCGATCGAGGCCGGCGTCGACACGCTCGAACATCCGCTGGCGATGAGCGACCGGGCGGTGCCGCTGATGAAGCAGCACAAGACCGCCTTCGTCCCCACGATCGGCGCGTTCGACAATTTGCTGGAGGGTGGCTACCCGACCGCGGGGATCCCGACCGGCGGGTTCTATCACACTCATTCGCGCCGCTTCGTGATTAACCAGCAGGATCATCTGAAGAAGGTGACCGAGGCGTTCCGCGCAGGCGTGCCGATCGGCGTCGGCACCGACATCCCGTTCGAGAACGAGGTCCGCTATCCGGACGCCTATTTCCGCGAGCTCGACTATCTTCACCAGGCCGGCCTCAGCAATGCCGACGTGCTCGCCTCGGCCACCCGCGTCGGCGCGCAGATCATGCGGATGGGCGACAAGCTCGGGACGATCGAATCCGGCAAGATCGCCGACATCCTCGTCGTCGGTGCCGATCCGCTCGTCGCGCTGAAGAACCTGCGCGACGTGCGCTACGTCATCGCCGACGGCAAGCTTGTGGTCGACGGCTCCGCCCGCTGAGGCGAGCCCATTTCAGCCCCTCCCCTTCAGGGGAGGGGTTGGGATGGGGGCCTTCGGCGCAAGCCGAACGAGCGCCGCGGCTGGCCCTACTCGATCGGCAACTTGCTCAGATTGGCGCTGATCTTCTGCAACGTCTTGAGCAGGTGGGCAATGTCGCGTTCGCTGATGCCGTCCATCGCGCGGACGAACTGGCGGCCGACGATCGGGGTCAGCTTGCGCAGCTTCTGCTGGCCCGCGGCGGTCAGCGTGACTTCGGTGATGCGATTGTCCTCCGCATTGGGCTCGGTGCTGACGAGCCCCTGTTCCACCATGCGGTCGATGATGCGGCTCACCGTCGAACGCTTGGTCAGCGCGGCTTCGGCTATCGTGCCGATGCTGGCCGGCTGGCGTTCGCGCAGCACCGTCATCACGCGATAGATTGGTTTGGAGACGCCATGCTTGTGCAGCACCTTGTCCATGTCTTCGTGATATTTGAAGTCGGCGTGCGCCATCTGGTAAAAGGGCGAGTTTTCGAGCCGGAATTCCGGCGCGCTCGGATCGTAGGGGCTCTGTTGGCTCATCTCATCCTCTGCCATGCCCGGCGAGTTCTTTGTCGATTTGGTCGCCATCTTGCCCTCACTTGAAACGCTTGTCGAACCCGTCTGTTGCCCGGCCTTGCAACATTGGGCGGGACGGGAGAACGAGCCGAATGCACATGTTTCTGCACGCATTATCCGGTCGGCGAAAGAGGCTGAATGCCTATGTTCGTAACCTAATGACGCAGCCTATAAACGCGATATGATGAAATTCATGTGAAATTTGTTGTTGACCGTTCGTGCCGAAGGGGCGGCGGTGACGTCATCGGGGGAGAAAGAATATGACAATGCGACGTGCCGTGCTGCGAACGGGGGCCATGATCGCGCTGGGCGCCGCCATGCTGGCGCCGGCCCAGGCGCGCGAGGCGAAGCGCCGCTGGGATGAGCTCTGCCAGATCCGCAAGGACAAGCTGGACCAGATCCTGCCGCAGGCCATGCGTGAGAATGGCATCGACATGTGGCTGGTCGCCAGCCGCGAAGGCCATGCCGATCCCAACGCGGCGATGCTGGGCGGCGGCTATGTCGGCGACATCGGCTATTATGTCTTCACCGATCGCGGTGGCGGCCGCATCGAACGTG
This sequence comes from Sphingomonas zeicaulis, assembly GCF_050433225.1. Lineage (NCBI taxonomy): Bacteria > Pseudomonadati > Pseudomonadota > Alphaproteobacteria > Sphingomonadales > Sphingomonadaceae > Sphingomonas > Sphingomonas zeicaulis. The sequence continues at coordinate 1,323,086 of NZ_JBNPXQ010000001.1, forward strand.
CGGCGCTGGGCATCGGCGGCGCCGCGTTCGACCAGTGCCCGCTCTACGACATCAAGGGCGATCCGGCGACCGTGCAGCGCTTCGTCGCGGAGCGGAACCCGAAGCGCATCGGCATCGACGTCGCCAACGAGATCGGCGCGGCGGACGGCCTCAGCCATTCGCTGCACGAGAAACTGCGCGAAACGCTCGGCGCCACCTTCGCCGCGCGGCTGGTCTCCGCCGAGAAGCTCGTGTCGGACGTCCGTTCACGCCACACCATGACCGAGATCGCCGCCTTCGCCCGCGCCGGCGAATATTCGCGCACCATCGCCGAACGTGCGCTCTCCAACGAGGTGATCCGCCCCGGCCACACCACCACCGGCGATGTCGCCTGGTGGATGATGGAGCGGCTGCAGGAGGAAGGGCTAGGCGATTCCTTCGGCCTGCCCAGCATCTATGTGCTGGGGCCGGGTGAGCGCGGGCCGACCTCGGGCGATCATGTCATCCAGCCGGGTGACCTGATCACGATGGACTGGGGCGTCAATTACCAGCTCAGCTACACTGACATGAAGCGCATGGCCTATGTGCTGAAGCCCGGCGAGAATGCACCGCCCGCGGGCGTCCAGCGCGCCTTTGATCGCGCGCTCGGTATTCGCCGCATGATCCTCGACGAGATCCGCCCGGGCGTGACTGCGGGCGATGCGCTGGCGGCGGTCAACCGCAAGGTCGCCGCGACGAAGGGCTATGTGCTCGGCCGCTATGACGATCCCAGCGCCGATCCGAAGGTGTCGGATGTGGTGATCGGCAGCCATTCGGTCGGCGATCTCGGCCACGGGTCGGGCCCCTCGATGGCCGACTTCAACCCGCTGCGCATGACCTACACCTTGCGCCCGAGCAATTTCCTGTCGATCGAGCTGTTCCTCTACACTGTCGTGCCGGAATGGGGCGATCGCAAGATCAAGATCCCGCTCGAGGACAATGGCGTCGTCACCGAACGCGGCTTCGAATGGAGCTATCCGGCCAACAGCCGCATCCTTCTGGTGAAATAGGCGGAAATAAACGCGCCGGCGGCATCTGCCAGGCCGCCGGCGCGCTTTCCTGGCGGTCAGCCGGCGAGGGCAGCGTCGTGCAGCGCACGCACCCTTTCGGCCGCATCCGGCCGGCCGATCAGGTCGTTGGCCGCGCCGGTGACCGCCTGGAACTTGCCCAGGCTACGGTCGAACGTGTCGCCATAGCCCTTGATGAGTGACTGGGTGCGCACGATCGCCAGCGCGAGCGCACGGTCGGTGGCCGCCGCGGTTTCGACCAGCCGCAGCCAGTCGGCGATGCGGCCCTGTTCCTCGGCATAGCGCAAGGTCGAGCGGCGGATGCCGCGCATCGATGCGACGAGGCGCAGCGCAAGGTGCCAGCGCAGGCTGGTCGTGCGCACATGGCGGCCGTGCGCGAAGCGCGGTTCCAGCCGCTTGCGCAGCCACGGCTTGTCGAGGATCGCGCCGCCGATCGAGGCGGGCAGCGTCTCGCACACCTCGCGCAGGCGCGGGTGCATATATTCGGTCACGGTCAGCACCTGATCGTCCTTGACCCTGACCTCCTTCTCGACCCGCCGGCTGCGCGTCTCGCGGATCTTGAGGTCGGCGACGCGGATCGTATCCTCATAGGCCATCCACAGCGCGAGGTGGCGCGCGGTCTCGCTGGTCAGCGCCCAGCCATCCTCGGCGCCGTCCAGCGTCGCGATGCGTTCGAGCCGGTCGAGATAATCCTCGGCATAGCGCGCATCCTGATAGTCGAGCAGCCGGGCGACACCGCGCAGCGCATTGGCCTGCGCGGGCGCCGGCAGGTTGAGCAGGATGCGGGTCTGAAGCTGCTGGCCGATCGCGGTGGTCGGCTCGGGCAAGGCTTCCGCCGCCTCGGCCTCGCGCCGCTTGTCGAGCGCCGCCTCGGCGCCCGCCGCGAAGCCCTTGAGGTTTGCCGCCACCGCCTTGCCGCCATGGCGGATCGCCTCCTCGAAGGCCGCGGGCGGGAAGGGCAGGGCGCCGCTGGCGGAGAGCGCGCCGAGCATCACCGAGCTGATCAGGCTGCCCGCCTTGCCGGCGGTTTCCTCCATGTCGAACCCGATGAAGCGCGCCGAACGGCGCTCCGCGGCGTCGAGGATGCGCTCGCTCGCGCCGCGCCCGTCGCCCAGCGCCGCCTTCTCGGAGATCGCATAGATGCGGTGGGTGGAGCCGATCAGCGTCGTGCGGTCCTCGGTCACGAAGCCGCGCAGGATCGCGCGGCCCGCCTCCATCAGTTCGGAGGCGACGACTACGTCGACATCGCCCGGCACCGGCATCATCGCCAGCACCGGCGCGGGCCTGTTGGCGCCCGCCGCCGCAGCGCGGACCATCTCGACATAATAGACCGTAGAGCCGGTGCGCTGCGCGACGCCGGGCACCGAGGTGCCCTGCGCGATATAGCCATTGGCGTTGGCGATCTCGATGATCCAGTCGGCGAGCACGCCGCCGCCCTGGCCGCCGAGCGCAAGGATCGCGAGGGTGATGCGGTCGCGATCCGGATCCTGCGACATCATGATTGGCATCGTCATCAGAAGGCCCTCGCCGCGAGCGTGCGGGCGTGGCGCGCCTGCAGCCACCCGATCACGGAACGGCGCACGCGATCGCGCATCTTCTCCCACCGGCTCGGATTGCTGACGATCCGCGCCTTGTAGAAGGAGGGGCAGAGCACGGCGGCGTGGGCGACCTCGCCGCAATTGCCGCAGCCCACGCAGCTATTGTCGATATGCGTCACCGGATGCGCGCGCAGCGGATCGGGATTGTCGCGGATGCTGAGCGAGGGGCAGCCGGAAAGGCGGATGCAGGCATGGTCCCCCGTGCAGGTGTCGGGATCGACGCCGAACCGCTCGCGCTCGACCCTTTTGCCCTCCTTGATCGCCTGCGCCATCAGCGGCTTCACCCGGCGCTGCTTGTTGAGCATGCATTCGGACTGGGCGACGATCACCTTGGGCCCCTTTTCGGGGCTGGTCAGCGCCTCGCGCAGCGTGTCGCGCATGCGGGCGACGTCATAGGTGCGGGTGAGCGTGCGCGCCCAGCCGACGCCCATGCCACGCACCGCCTTCTCGATCGGGTTGTTGGTCGTCCGCGTCGCGTTTTCGGCGCGGGAGGAAAGGATGTCCTGCCCGCCGGTGGCCGCCGAATAGCCATTGTCGACGATCAGCGTGACGGTGTCGTCCTGGTTGAAGACGGCGTTGCCGATGCCCGAGGTCAGGCCGTTGTGCCAGAAACCGCCATCGCCCATCACCGCCACCGCGCGCTTACCGTCCGGCTTGAAGGCGGATGCGGCGGCGGTGCCGAGGCCATAGCCCATCGTCGTGTTGCCGATGTGGAAGGGCGGCAGGATCGAGAAGAGGTGGCAGCCGATGTCGGCGGAGACGTGCAACTCGCCCAGTTCCTGCTGGACGAGCTTCATCGCCGAGAAGATCGGGCGTTCGGGGCAGCCGGTGCAGAAGCCCGCCGGCCGTTGCGGAACGGTGCGCGCCAGTTCGGGCTCGGGTGGCACGGGCACGAGTTCCTTCGGCGCGCGTTCCGGCGCCCAGGTGCGCAGGAAGGCGGCGACGCCGTCGCGCAGCACCGCGCCGGTATATTCGCCGGCGCGCGGCAAGATGTCCTTGCCCACCACGCGGGTCTGCAGGTCCGCCTTGCGCAGCAACGTGTTGAGCTCATGCTCGATGAATTCGGGCTGGCCCTCCTCCACCATCAGCACCGCCTTCTTGCCGGCGCAGAAGCTGCGCAATTCGTCAGGAATCAGCGGGTAGGTGACGTTCATGCAGTAGATCGGGATCGCGCTGGCGCCATGCGAGTTGGACAGGCCGATCAGTTCGAGCGCGCGGTTGAGCGAGTTGTAGAGTCCCCCCTGCACGATGATGCCAATATCGTCGCGTTCCGGCCCGAACCACTCGTTGAGCCGGTTCTCGCTGACGAAGCGCACCGCGGCGGGCCAGCGCTTCTCGATCTTCTCATGCTCATGCAGGAAATTGGCGGGCGGCAGCACGATGCGGTCGACGTCGCGGCGCGGATTGGCCGCGGCCTGGCCCACCGTCATGGCCGGGCGCCTGTTGTCGCGCGCGACGAAGCTGCCGGTCACGTGGCAGGCGCGCACGCGCAGCTCGATCATCACCGGCGTGTTGCTCGCCTCGGACAGTTCGAAGCCGCGCTCCACCATGTCGACGATGCTCGTCAGGTTGGGGCGCGGATCGAGCAGCCACATCTGGCTCTTCATCGCGAAGGCGTGCGTGCGCTCCTGCATGATCGAGGAGCCTTCGCCATAATCCTCGCCAACGATGATCAGCGCGCCGCCGGTGACGCCGCCCGAGGCGATGTTGGCCAGCGCATCCGAGGCGACATTGGTGCCGACCACCGATTTCCACGCCACCGCGCCGCGCAGCGGATAGTTGACCGAGGCGGCGAGCATCGCTGCCGCCGCCGCCTCGTTCGCATTGGATTCGAAATGGACGCCCAGTTCGCGAAGCAGCGGGTCGGCATCCGCGAACACGTCCATCAGGTGGCTGATCGGCGATCCCTGATAGCCGCCGACATAGGCGACGCCGGCCTGGAGCAGCGCCTTGGTGACCGCGAGAATGCCTTCGCCTTCGAAAACCTCCCCGGCGCCGACGCGCAGCTTCTCGACTTCCTTCTTGAACGAGCGTTCGGCCATCTCGAATTACTCGCCGACGAGCGCGAGCACGCGCAGCGGGCTGCCCGAGCCGCCCTGGATCTTCAGCGGCGCGGCGACGATGATCGCGCCGGTCGCGGGAAGCTGGTCGAGGTTGGTCAGGCATTGCAGGCCGTAACGGCCGGCACCGTGGAACAAGGTATGCGCCGGATACATCGGGTGCAGCAGATGTGCCTGGCCGGCATCGGTGCCGATCGTCTCGGTGCCGAAGCCATGCGCGTCACGCTCGTCGATCAGGAAACGCACGGCCTCCGCCGAGGGCCCCGGCGTGTGCGCGCCATCCGCGCGGCGGCCGGTATATTGGTCGACCGGCAGCTTGGACCAGTCGGTGCGCATCAGCACCCAGTGGCGCGGCGGGATCTTGCCATGCGCGGCCTCGAACGCCTCGATATCGGCGACCGTCAGCAGATAGTCCGGATCGGCGGCGCAGGCGGCGGACACGTCGATGACGACGGCGGGGGCGACGAAGGCGGCCGGATCGATCGCGTCGACCGTGTTGTCCGGCAACTCGGCACCGCTGACCCAGTGGATCGGCGCGTCGAAATGGGTGCCGGTATGCTCGCCGACGGTGAAATTGTTCCAATACCAGGCGACGCCGCGATCGTCGTAGCGCGAGATTTCCTGGCGGCTGAACGCGGCGGTCTGGCCGAACGGCTCGGGCAGGACGAGCAAGGGCGTGTCTTCCGACAGCGTCTGGGTGAGGTCGATCGTGCGAACACTGCCCGCGGCGAGCGCGGTGGCGAACTGGGCGAGGATGGCTGTTGTCATGATTTTTCCTCCGTCTGGCTGGAGCGAATCGAAAGCTGCCTGATAAAACGTGCATGTGCAACTAATTTCGGGCATGGCTTGTGACGCGTCCGCCGATTGCCTAAGGGCGCCAAAGCGGAGGATCGGTTGGACAGTCGCATCTTGGGTGATCCCGGAACCCCGGCGTTCCAGGTGGACAAATATCCGTTCTACCGGCTCAACCGGCTGGTCGGCCGCTACAACGGCATCATCGACGCGCGGCTGCGCGCGATCGATCTCGACATTCCGAGCTGGCGCGTGCTGATGATCCTGGGCGGACAGGCGCCGCGCGGCGTCCGCGAGATCGCCGAGGCCGCGGTGATCCCGCTCTCGACGATGACCCGCATCATCCAGCGCATGGCCGCCGCCGGCCTTGTCGCCCCCGCCGCCAGCGCGGAGGATGCGCGGGTAACAGAGGTGTCACTACTTGGCCTCGGCGAGACCAAGCTCAGCGAGGCACGCGAAGTAACCGCGCCGGTCTATGCGCGGATTATCGACGGCTTCTCGGCGCGGGATTTCGAGAAATTGCTGGCGCTGCTGGGGAGGCTGGATGAGAATTTGGAAGGGCTGCGATAGCGTGCGCGACCAAAAATCATGAATGGCCAAGCCCCAACGTGGGGATAGGCCGATCTTCGGAAAATTAAACGCATATCGTTGAGCGCATTGAAGGCGCTTCCTGCGGCTTCGATGCTTTGCCGACCGGCTCAGCACCAAGACGCTCGTCCAGCAGCGCGACCCAGCATTCGAACTAGACGATCAAGCTTGTTCATGACGGTAACGACTTCATCGGCGGATAGGCAGGTCGAGCTCAGGTAGGGTGGGTGGTGCGCCGCGCGCCCGCCAAGAAAGTGTGCACCATGGCGAAGCGTTGCGAAGGTGCCTCGTTCTGCCGCCCCCCAAACGCCCCACGTCACATCGCGGCTAATGGATGTAACCGATCCCTGCGTTTGGGCGAAAGGTGGGAAATAAACGTCGGCTCCGATCGCACGAGCCTGGCATGGAAGCGCCCTCGACGAGGAGATAATCAAAATGCGTCGCCCGCCCCTTCGCCTCGTGTATAGATCACTGACACTTGCGGTTGCATCTCTCTGTGTATTTTGCCTCGCGCCGGCGGCATGGGCCGCTCCATTGCGATCGGCTCATTCGACCATTACCTACCACAGAGTGCAGATCGACGGCGTCGGGATCTTCTATCGCGAGGCCGGACCCAAAGATGCGCCGACGATCATTCTGTTGCACGGGTTCCCAACTTCGTCTCACCAATATGAAACGTTAATCCCGCTGCTGGCCGCGGAATACCACATCATCGCGCCAGATTATCCGGGTTTCGGACAAAGCGATGCGCCCGATCCGTCTGCATTCATGTATACGTTCGATCATCTTGCGAAGGTGATGGACGATCTGATCGTCAGCCTCGGCATCAACCGCTACAGCTTCTACATTCACGATTATGGTGCGCCAATTGGCTTTCGCTTGATGCTGGCGCATCCAGAGCGCGTTCACGCCCTGATCGTTCAAAATGGCAATGCATACCAGGAAGGGTTGGGCAAAAAGTGGGCCGGTATCGCCCAATACTGGGCTGATCCGAAAGCTCATCGAAAGATACTTGAGACCTTTTTGTCGCTGGAGACGACCAAGCTGCGTCATAGGGCGGGCAGCCTGCATCCCGAGCGCTACAATCCTGACGCATGGCTAGGCGAATTTGCTCACCTGTCCAAGCCCGGGCAACACGCGATCCAGGCGGCATTGCTATACGACTACCGAACCAATGTTGCAGCCTATCCGCAGTGGCAGGCTTGGCTTCGCGAGCACCAGCCGCCCACCTTGGTCGTGTGGGGAGCCAATGACCCATCCTTCATCGCGGCAGGAGGCGCGGCCTACAGGAAAGACCTGCCCCATGCGGACATTCATTTGCTCGACGCAGGCCACTTCGCGCTCGACGAAAGAGCCGAGGAGATTGCAAGGCTGATTCTCGAATTCATGTCGAGACACCCGGCATGAGCAACCGGTGCCTTTGCTGACCGACCGCAGCGGACAACCGATCGCAAGCTCCAGGCTGGTTCGGACGTCCCCTTAAGCTGATCACAGCGATCCGGAGTGATCGGGAGAGGCCGAATGCCTTGTCATGGCGGGCGCGGGCCGGAAGCCCGCCCCCGCCAACGCCACGTTACTTCACATCCGCAAAACGCGGCCGTTCCAACTGGAACAGGTCCGTCGTCCGCGCATACCAGCCTGCGCCATGCACGCGGCCGACCAGCCCCATTGCCGGCGTGTCGAGGTGGCAGCGGTCGGCGTCCAGTACGAGATGGTCGGCGACGTGCATCGTCACCACCTCGCCGATCACGATGATCTGCTGCGGCCCAGGATGCACCGCCTGCAGCAGCCGGCATTCCATGCTGACCGGCGCGGAGGCGATGCGGGGCGGGGCAACATGGTCGCTGGGGATCAGGTCTAGCCCGGCATAGCTGGCCTCGTCCCACCCCGGCGGCGCGTCGATGCAGGTCGCGTTCATCGCCGCGGCGTCGGTTTCGGAGACGAGGTTCACCACGAACTCGCCGCGCGCGAGGATGTTGGCGGGGGTATCCTTGGGCTCGCCATTCTCGCGCACGAGGAAGCCCAGCACCACCGTCGGCGGCGTATGCCCCATCACGTTGAAGAAGCTGTAGGGCGCGGTGTTCAACCGGCCTTTCGGATCGAGGCTGGTCACCCAGGCGATCGGCCGCGGCGTGACCGAGGAGGCGAGCAGCTTGTAGCGCTCGGCCCCCGCCAATTCTGCCATGTCGAAGCGCATGTCAGCCGATCCAGTTGGTCGCGGTGCGCGGGCGGGTGTCGACCTCCAGACGGAACACGTCCGGCCGCGAATAATGGCCGCTCGCGTCGAAATCGTAACGGCCGCGGATCACCTCGTCGGTCTCCAGATCGGCGTAGAGGATGGTCTCGCCGCTATAGTCGGGTCCGGCGAGCAGGTCGCCCAGCGGCCCCGCGATCAGGCTGCCGCCGCGCATCAGCACCGTTTCCGGATCGTCGCCCAGCGCGCATTCATAGTCGGCGGGGTAGGCGCCGCGGGTGATGTGCTGGCAGCTCGACAGCACGAAGCATCGGCCCTCCAGCGCGATGTGGCGCATCGAGGCGACCCAGCCGTCGCGATCGTCCGCGGTCGGCGCGCAATAGATGGTGATGCCCTGCGAATACATCGCCAGGCGCAGCGCCGGCATGTAATTCTCCCAGCAGATCACCGCGCCCACCTTGCCCATGCTGGTCTCGAACACCGGCAAGGTCGAACCGTCGCCGAAGCCCCAGATCAGCCGCTCGGCGCCGGTCGGCATCAGCTTGCGATGCTTGCCGATCAGCCCCTTGGCGCCATCGAAGAACAGGGCGGTGCAATAGAGCGTGGCGCCGTCGCGCTCGATCACGCCGATCACGAAGAACAGCCCGGTCTCACGCGCGGCATCGACCAGCAGCGCGACTTCCGGCCCGTCGAGATCGATCGCGGCGGAATGATAGCGTGAGAACATGTCGCGCCCCTCGGGCTTGCGCATCCCCACCGGCGTGCCGAACGAACAGCCCTTGGGATAGCCGCCCAGCATCGCTTCGGGAAACACGGCCAGTTGCGCGCCGCCGGCCGCCGCCTCACGCACGAGGCCGGCAACCTTGGCCGCCGCCGCCGGTGTGTCGAAGGGAATCGAAGCCGCTTGCACGACGGCTGCCCGAAACTTGCTCATCTGACCTCCACGGATCTGGATCACGAATAGCGATAGCCTCTTTTCGGAGGACGGTTGACAGGACGCAACAGGAAATTTTAAGCCTATAACAATTGGAGGGCCGACACATGGCAACCAGCAGGCACGATCAGTATCGCGAAGACGTCATCGGCCGCGCGAATGTCGCGGATACCGAGGAGCTTGTCGACTTCTACGGGGATCTCGAACGCTTCCACGCCGGCGCGCTGTGGACGGTGGCGAACAGGATCGAACCGTGGCAGCCCGAGTCGCGATCGGTGCCGGTGCTGTGGCGCTATCAGGATCTGCGCCCGCACGTGCTGCGCGCGCTGGATCTGGTGACGCCCGAGAAGGCCGGCCGCCGCGTCGTCTATCTCAACAATCCGGGGCGGGGGGATGATGCCGCCGCCGCGGTCGGCTGGCTCTATTCGGGGCTGCAGGTGATGAACCCGGGCGAGGTGGCCTCCAGCCACCGCCATTCGGCCTCGGCGATCCGCTTCATCATGGAAGGGCAGGGCGCCTTCACCAATGTCGACGGCCACAAGATGCCGCTCAACGCCAATGATTTCGTGCTGACCCCCAACGGCACCTGGCACGAACATGGCGTGGCGGCGGAAGGCACGACCTGCATCTGGCAGGACGGGCTGGATATCCCGCTGATGAACGCGCTGGAAGCCAATTTCTACGAGGTCCATCCGGAACTGCAGCAAGCGGTGACCTTCCCGGTCGACGACACGACGATGCGCTGGGGCAATCCCGGCCTGCGTCCGGCCGGCGAAAGCTGGTCCAAGCGCTATTCGCCGATGTTCAAATATGAATGGGCGCCGACCTATGAGGCGCTGTTGCGCGCCGCCGAGGTCAGCGAAGGATCGCCGTTCGACGGCATCCACATGGATTATGTCGATCCCAGCACCGGCGGCCCGGTGATGACGACGATGGGCGCCTCGATCCAGATGCTGCGCCCCGGCGAGCACACCAAGGCGCACCGCGAGGTCGGCAGTTTCCTTTATCAGTGCTGCAAGGGCCGCGGCTATTCGATCATCAACGGCCAGCGTTTCGACTGGCAGGAACGCGACATCTTCTGCGTGCCCTCCTGGATGTTCCACGAACATGTGAACCTCTCGGAGAGCGAGGATGCCTGCCTGTTCTCGTTCCATGACCTGCCGGTGATGCGCTCGCTCAACCTCTACCGGCAGGAAGCGCTCGCCGAAAATGGCGGCCACCAGCCGATCCTCGCCTGACACCATCCAAGAAGCGGAAAGTCACAGCATGCGTCTTGTCACCTATCGTCGTTCGATCGAATCCGAAGCGCGGCTCGGCGCCATCGTCGACGGCCTCGTCGCCGATATCGCGATGCTCGGCCGCGCCGCCGGCGTGGAACTGCCGCACCGGATGCTCGATTTCATCGATCTGGGGTCCACCGCGATCCCTGCGGTCACCGCGATGCTCAAGGATGCCGCCAAGGCGTGGCCCATCGGCGTCGCGGTGCCGCTGACCAGCGTCACCCTGCTCGCGCCGATCCCGCGCCCGCGCAAGAACATCTTCGGCATCGGCCTGAACTATATCGATCATGTCGCCGAATCGGCGGCCGCGCTCGATACCTCGCCGGATTTGCCCAAGCAGCCGGTGATCTTCTCCAAGCCGCCGACGACGGTGATCGGGCCCAATGATCCGGTGCGCCTCAACGCCAAGATCACCAAGCAGCTCGACTGGGAAGTCGAACTCGCCGCGATCATCGGCTCGGGCGCCAAGGCGGTCACGCGTGAGAATGCGCTGTCGCACGTGTTCGGCTACTCGCTGATCGTCGACATGAGCGCGCGCGATTGCCGCCGCGCCGGCCAGTGGATCTATTCGAAGGGGCAGGACAGCTACGCGCCGATGGGTCCGTGCATCGTCACCGCGGACGAGATCCCCGACCCGCAGACGCTGGACTTGTGGCTGACCGTCAACGGCGTCGAGAAGCAGCGTTCGAACACCAGCCACATGCTGTTCAAGGTCGACGAGCTGATCGCCGATCTGTCGCAGGGCATCAGCCTGGAACCGGGTGACATCATCGCCACCGGCACGCCCGAGGGCGTCGGTGCCGGCCGCACCCCGCAAGAATGGCTGGGTGCGGGCGACATGATCGTCGCCACCGTCGAGGGCATCGGCCAGCTCCGCGTGCCGGTCGTTCCGGCCTGATCATCCCTCTTTGCCGGGCCGCATCGTCGCGGCCCGGCCCTGAAGAAAGTTGGGTAGGCGCATGAAGGTGGTTTGCCTCGGTGGGGGCCCAGCGGGTCTCTATTTCGCGATCTCGATGAAGCTGCGGAACCCCGCGCACGAGATCACCGTGATCGAACGCAATCGCGCGGGCGACACCTTCGGCTGGGGCGTGGTGTTTTCGGACAACACGCTCGGGAATCTGCGCGCGAACGACCCGGCGAGCGCCGAGACCATCGCGGCGAGCTTCGCGCATTGGGACGATATCGAGGTCCGCGTCGACGGCGCCAGCGAATGCTCGTCCGGCCACGGCTTCATCGGCATCGCGCGCAAGCGGCTGCTCAACATCCTGCAGGATCGCGCCCACGAACTGGGCGTCGACCTGCGTTTCGAAACCGAATTCTCGGCCGATCTCTCAGCCTACGGCGATTATGACCTGATCGTCGCGGCGGACGGCATCAACAGCCAGATCCGCACCGCCAACGCGGATCGGCTCGATGTCGATATCGAGGTGCGCAAGAACAAGTTCACCTGGCTGGGCACCACCCAGAAGTTCGATGCCTTCGGCTTCTTCTTCGAGAAGACCGAGGCGGGCTGGCTGTGGGCGCACGCCTATCGCTTCGACGATACCCATTCGACCTTCATCATCGAAAGCTCCGAGGACACCTGGCGCGGCCTCGGCTTCGATGTGATGGAACAGTCCGAGGTGATCGCGACCTGCGAGCGCATCTTCGCGCGCCACCTCGATGGCCATCCCTTGCTCTCCAACTCCGCGCACCTGCGCGGCTCGGCGGCGTGGATCAATTTCCGCCGCGTCGTCTGCCACCAATGGTCGTTCGACAATGTCGTGCTGCTGGGCGATGCCGCCCACACCGCGCATTTCTCGATTGGCTCCGGCACCAAGCTGGCGCTGGAGGATGCCATCAAGCTCGCCGAGGTGATGAGCCGCGGTGAACTGACCCGCGCCGACCTGCCCGCCGCGCTCGCCGAATATCAGCGTGAGCGCCACACCGAGGTGATGAAGATCCAGAACGCGGCGCGTAACTCGACCGAATGGTTCGAGACGCTGGATCGCTATATCGACTTCGACCTGCCGCAATTCGCCTATTCGCTGCTCACCCGCAGCCAGCGCGTCAGCCATGAGAATCTGCGCAAGCGTGATCCGAAATGGCTGAGCCATGTCGAAAGCTGGTTCGCCGAGCGCGTCGGCTGCAACGAGCCGCTGCCGCCGATGTTCGCGCCCTATCGCCTGCGCGGCATGGATCTCGCCAACCGCGTGATGGTCTCCCCGGTGCTGACCTATGCCGCTGACGCGGATGGCAATCCCGGCGATTTCCACCTCGTCCATTATGGCGCGCGCGCGCTGGGCGGGGCGGGGCTGCTGGTGACCGAGATGGTCGCGGTCAGCGCCGCGGGCCGCATCACCGATCGCTGCCCCGGCCTCTATGACGAAGCGCATGTCGCCGCCTGGGCGCGGGTAACCGATTTCGTCCATGCCAGTTCGGATGCGCGCATCGCGGTGCAGATCGGCCATGCCGGCCCGCGCGGCGCGACCGTCGCCGATGCACAGCACCCCGATCGGCCGCTTGCCGAGGATGCCGCCTGGCCCCTGCTCGCCGCCAGCGCGCAGCCCTTCGCCGCCAATGGCCGCGTGCCCGCGGAGATGAGCCGGGCGGACATGGATGCGGTGATCGCCGACTTCGTCGCCGCCACCCGCAACGCCGATCGCGCCGGCTTCGACATGGTCGAACTGCAGGCGGGCCATGGCTTCCTGCTCTCCAGCTTCATCACCCCGCTGATGAACCGCCGCACCGACGATTATGGCGGCGATCTCGGCAACCGCCTGCGCTTTCCGCTCGAAGTCGCCAAGGCGGTGCGCGCGGCGTGGCCGGAGGAAAAGCCGCTCGCCGTCCGCATCTCCGCGAACGACTGGAAGGGCGCGGAAGGGATTTCGCCCGACGATGCCGTCGCCATCGCCGCCGCGTTCCGCAACATCGGCGTCGACCTTGTCGACGTGTCCTCGGGCGAGACCTCGGTCGATGCGCGCCCGGTCTACGGCCGCATGTACCAGACGCCGTTTTCGGACCGGATCCGCAACGAAACCGGTTGCCCCACGGTGGCGGTCGGCAACATCTTCGAGGCCGATCACGTCAACTCGATCCTCGCGGCGGGCCGCGCGGATCTGGTCGCGCTCGGCCGCCCGCACCTCGCCGATCCGGCCTGGACCAACCGCATGGCCGCGCTCGCCGGCCGCGTTCCCTCGGCCCCGGCCGCCTACGCTCTCGGCTTCGCGCAACTGGCGCGCACCGCCCCGCGCAACTGATCAAGATCGGCCTCATGACCTTTCATTCGCAGACCATCGTTCGCTTCGCGCATGTCGATCCGGCCGGGATCGTCTTTTATCCGCGCTATTTCGAGATGCTCAACGCCGCGGTCGAGGACATGTTCGCCGAACAGATCGGCGTCGACTTCGCGACCATGCACCTCGATCGCAAAATCGGCGTGCCCACTGTCAACCTGCAGGTCGATTTCCAGTCGGCAAGCCGGCTGGGCGATGTCCTCGACTTCGCGATCGAGGTCGAGAAGGTCGGCGGCAGTTCGGCCACGCTCAACGTCGCGGTGACCTGCGCCGGCGCGCCGCGGCTGTCGCTGCGCGTCGTCCTCGTCTGCATGGATCTCGTCGCCGGCAAGTCGATGCCCTGGCCTGACGATATGCGCCCTGCGGTCACTGCCACGCTCGCCGCCTGATCGACGCGCCGATCCGCAGCGCGCTTGGCGTCGCCCGCAGGAGCCTTTAAGGCTTCAAGCACCGCGTGATCGCGCTGTGTCTGTAGGAGTAAGGTGGGCAATGCTCGACGTGCGCGAGAAGCATGACGGCGCAATGGTGTGGCGCTCGGACATTCGGGTATGGCTGCGGCTGCTCAGTTGCTCGACGATCATCGAAAAGCGCCTGCGTCGCCGCTTTGCCGAACAATATGAAACCACGTTGCCGCGCTTCGATGTGCTGGCGGCGCTGGAGCGCGCACCCGAAGGCATCAGCATGGGCGAATTGTCGCGCGCGCTGCTCGTCTCTAACGGCAATGTCACCGCGCTCGTCCGCCAGCTTGAGGGGCAGGGGCTGATCGAATCGCGCGCCGCCCCGGGCGACCGCCGCTCGTCGATCGTCGCGATGACCGATAAGGGCCGCACCCATTTTACCGACCTCGCCGCCGCACACCACCGCTGGATCAAGGCCATGTTCGAAGGCATGACTCGCGCCCAGCAGCTCGAACTCTACGGCCTCCTCGCGATCCTCAAGGAATCGCTGGCGGGCGACGAGAACGAGCCGCAGGAGTAGCGGTTGCCGCCCGTCGCTAGGCCAGGCTGCGCACCTGTGTTCCGAACGGGTTGTCGATGATGTACCGCCAGTAACCGTCCGCGCCGCGTCGCGCGATGTCGTTCGACGTCGCGACCATATGGAAGTTGTCGCCGTTCGGCGTCTTGCCGACGATGTTCCAGTCGAGCACAAGCGATGCAATCGTGTCGGCGACGAACACATGGCGGGCGATGATCGCCATCGGAAGCTGCACGCTATAATATTTGAGCAGTTCCGCACGGATGGCGGCGATGCCCCGCTGCGGCTCGCCATTGGCGCTGACCAGGATGGCGTCGGGTTCGTAGAATCCGCACATCGTGTCGACGTCCATCGAGTTGAAATGCTGGAGGAGCGAGGGAACGATCCCTTCCGGTGTGCGGGAGAGTTCGGGCTTGGCCGTCATGCTTGCGGTCCTTTTGGAAAAGCGGGTCAGGCTTGCGCCTTGACGGGCAGCCGGAAAGGCGCACCGAGCCGGTTGAACGCGTTCATCGCGGCAATCGCGATGGTGAGATCGACCAGATCCTTCGGCTCGAACGCGGCGGCCGCAGCCGCATAAGCTTCGTCGGACGCATGCGTTTCGCTCACCAGCGTCACCTCTTCGGCCCAGGCCAACGCGGCGCGATATTGATCGGGGAACAGGTGCGGCACCTCGGCCCACACCGGCACCAGCGCAACCCTATCGACCGCCATAGTCTTGAGCAGGTCGCGCGTGTGCAGGTCGATGCAATGGGCGCAGCCATTGATCTGCGAAACCCGCAGAAAGATGAGGTGGATCAGTTCCGCCGGCAGGTTCGTGCCCGTGACGACATAATGATGCAGGCCGAACAGCGCCTTTGCGCCCTGGGGCGCTACGTCGTGCCAGATCAGCCTTTTACTCTCGCTCATGATGATGTCCCTTGGTCTCGGCGCCGGGATGCGACGCTCCTCGACTTGACGAGACAGGAGGGGCGCGTGTGACATGCGCGGCAAAAAATATCCCGGGAAAGACGAGCCCGTGTCACATCCAGCCGGGCTATGTCGTCTTATGGACATGACCATATTGGGAGGCATCGGTGCCAGCGAGCATGACCGGCGCAACCGCGAAGCGACCGGCGGGAGAGAAGGACCGGCGCACCGCCGATTTCCAGGCGGAGCGCAGTCGATTGCTGCGCCTTGCCTACCGGATGCTCGGCTCACTCAGCGATGCAGAGGATGTCGTGCAGGATGCGTGGTTGCGCTGGGACCGGGTCGAAGACGGGATAGATTTCCCCACCACCTATCTCACCCGCATCGTCACCCGTCTCTGCCTCGACCGGCAAAAATCGGCGCGTGTGCAACGCGAGGCATATGTCGGTCCCTGGCTGCCCGATCCGCTGCTCGGGTCTGCCGAGCCCGACGAGATCGTGGCTGACGACATCACGGTCACTCTGATGCTCGCCATGGAGCGCCTCTCCCCGCTGGAGCGGGCAGCGTTTCTCCTTCACGATGTGTTCGAGATCGGGTTGCACGAGATCGCCGTCACCCTGGGCCGAGAACCTGCCGCTGTCCGCCAGCTCGCCTCCCGTGCGCGAAAACATGTCCAGGCGGCGCGGCCGCGCTTCACCGTCGAGGTCGCCGAGGCGGACCGGATGGCGCGCGCCTTCTTCGCCGCCGCGCATGATGGCGACATGGCGCAGCTCTCGGCACTTCTCGCGCAGGATGTCGAAATCCATACCGATGGCGGCGGCAAGGTGCTTGCCTTGCGCAACGTGTTGCGTGGCATCGAGCGCGCGCTGCGGTTGTTCGCAGGCATCCGGCGCAAGAATGTGCTTCCGCCGACCTTGCTGCGAACCGTGATGATCGATGGCTTGCCCGGCTATATCAGTTTCGATCAGGCCGGTGCCTTGCAGACGACGGCGCTGGACACGCGCGATGGCAAGATCGTCGCGATCTACATCGTCAAGAACCCCGACAAGCTGCTGCATCTCGCGTCCGAGCGGGATCGGGCGCCGCAGGGTTAGCGCGGCCTAATAGGCGAGCGCACATCCATCGGCACGCATTTCGCTGGCTGCGGCATAGACGCGCGTCGGGCCGTCCATCCGATGTTCGACGCACTGGTAGCGGCCGAACCCGCCATCGGGCTCGCCGATCGTCCAGCCGATCTCGGCGAGGCGCTTGCGCGTCTCTGCGGGCACGCCGCTTTCGAGGCGCAGCAGGCCGGTGGGGGCGAGGTCCGGCGCGTCCTCGCCCATCGACTGTGACGAGCCCTCATGATGCCAGCGCGGCGCGTCGCCCGCGGACTGGATCTCCAGCCCGTAATCGGCGCGGTTGACGATGATCTGCGTCTGGCCCTGCGGCTGCATGTCGCCGCCCATCACGCCGAAGCTCATCCACGGATCGTCGCCGCGCGTGGCGAAGCCCGGAATGATCGTCTGGAAGGGGCGTTTGCCGGGGGCGTAGATGTTGGGGTGGCCGTCCTTCAGGCTGAACAACTGGCCGCGATCCTGGAACATGAAACCCATCCCGTCGGCCACCAGCCCCGATCCCATGCCGCGGAAGTTGGACTGGATCATCGAAACCATCATGCCGCTGGCATCGGCGCAGGAGAAATAGGTGGTGTCGCCGCGGCTCGGCGCCTGCCCGGGATAGACCGGGGTCAGGATGCGGTCGGGGCGGATCAGCTTCGCGCGTCCGGCGGCATAATCCTTTGAAATCAGCCACTCCACCGGAACCTTTGAGAAATGGGGATCGGCGTAGAAGCGCGCGCGATCCTCATACGCAAGGCGCTTGGCCTCCGCCTGCAGGTGGATCGACAGCGGTGACTGGAAGCCGGCGCCGGCAAGGTCGAAATGCTCGAGGATGTTGAGCATCTGCAAGGTCGCGATGCCCTGCGTGTTCGCCCCCAGCGCATGGACGGTGGTGCCGCGATAGTCGGTGCGACTCGGCTCGATCCATTCCGATCGGTGCGCCGCCAGATCCTCCTTGCGCAGCCAGCCGCCGATCCGCCGGAAATAGGCGTCGATCCGCTGGGCGATGTCGCCGGCGTAGAAGGCGTCGCGGCCGCCCGCGGCGATCGCGCGATAGGTGCGGGCGAGGTCGGGGTTGCGGAACACCTGGCCCGCCTTCGGCCCCTTGCCCTCGGCCATGCCCCAGGTCGCGAGCGCATTGGCGGTCTCCTCCACGCCGTTGCCACGCCGCGCGAACGAGGCCATGCTGCGGCGGATATAATAGGCGATCATGTCGGGCACCGGCGCGCCCGCCTCCGCCAGCGCGATCGCCGGCTCGAACAATTGCGGCCAGGGCAGCTTGCCGTAGCGCTTGTGCATCGTCCACCAGCCGTCGACCGCGCCGGGCACCGAGACCGTGATCGCGCCCAGCGGCGGCAGCGCGCCGTTGACCGCGCGCTTCCGCACCGTCTCCAGCGACAGGCCCTTCGGGCTGGCGCCCGAGCCGGCGAGCCCCACCACCTTGCGCGTCGCCGGATCCCAGATCATCGCATAGACGTCGCCGCCGATGCCGCTGGCGGTGGGTTCGAGCAGCCCCAGGCAGGCATTGATCGCGATCGCCGCGTCCACTGCCGAACCGCCGCGCTTGAGGATATCGATGCCCGCCTGCGTGGCGAGCGGATGCGCGGTGCCGGCGGCGCCGTTCAGTCCATAGGCGGCGGTGCGCGATGCGAAGCTCGCGCCGACCGGGCGGTCGCCGGCATGCACATCAGGGCGGAGGAACCGGTCCTCACCCGCGACCCAGGACTTGGCCGGGGCAGGGGGCTGGGCGGGGGCGGGGGCCGCCGCACCGCCAGCCGCCTCGTCCGCCCGCCGGGCATTGACCAGGGCCGGCGCCAGCGCCACGGCGGGCAATGTGGCGATGAACGTCCGTCGGCGCATGGTCGAACTCCTTCTTGCCGCAGCGGCAGAAAGTCCGTCCTAACAGCCCGCGCCGGCCGCGCAGCCAAAAAATGATCGCGGCCTGAAGCGTCGCCGCAGCGTCAGCCCGCCTGCCGGCACAGTTCCGGCGGGGACTCACCGAACCGCGCGCGCAACTGCTTCTTGTCGATCTTGCCGACGCTGGTGCGCGGCAATTGCTCGAGGATCTCGAAATGCTCGAGCCGGGCGTAGCGGGTGATCGCACCTTTTCCGATCGCCGCCTCGACCGGCTGGTTGAGCATAGCCAGCGTCGGCACGACACCGGGCTTCGGCACCACCACCGCCAGCGGCCGCTCGCCCCATTTGGCATCGGGTATCGCGACCACCGCGGCTTCGGCGATGCCCTCCACGGTCGCGACCAGTTCCTCAAGCTGGATCGAATCGATCCATTCGCCACCGGTCTTGATCACATCCTTCAGCCGGTCACGGATGCGGACCTGCCCCTGCGCGTCGATCGTCGCGATATCCTGCGTGTGCAGCCAGCCGCCGCGCCACAATGTCTCGGATGCGGCGCTGTCGCCCGTGTAGCAGGGCGTCAGCCACGGCGTGCGGATCACCAGTTCGCCGCGCGTCTCGCCGTCATGCGGCAGGTCGCGCATCGCATCGTCGACGATCCGCACCTCGACCAGCGAGATCGGCACACCTGACGTCGTCAGCATGTCGACGATCGCCTCCTCATTTCCCGCGAGATCGGGGTCGCGGCGCGCGGCCATCAGGACCATCGGCGCCGTTTCCGACATGCCGTAGCCGGCGCCCACATCCATGCCGACGCTGCGCGCCGCCGCACACAGCGCCTTGGAGAGCGCCGAGCCGCCGATCGTCATCCGCCAGCCCTGGAGGTCCGCGCCGGTCTCGCGCGCCGCCTGCAGCACCATTTCAAGGATCGTCGGCACACAATGCGAGTAGGTGACCCGATGCTCGCTGCGCAGCCGGCAGATCATCGCCGGCTCATAGCGGCCGGGATAGACCTGCTTCAGTCCCAGCATCGTCGCGACATAGGGTACGCCCCAGGCATGGACGTGGAACATCGGCGTCAGCGGCATATAGACGTCGCCGACGCCGAGGCAGGGCGCCGCGCGAGACGCGCCGAACGGCCCGGTCGCCGCCAGCGTGTGCAGCACCAACTGGCGGTGGGTGAAGCACACCCCCTTGGGATTGCCGGTGGTGCCGGTGGTGTAGAAGGTCGTCGCCACCGCGTTTTCGTCGAAATCCTCGAACGGATAATCGGGCGATGCCGCAGCGGAAAGCGTTTCATATTCGCCGACCGTCCAGGGCGGCAGATCCGCATCCGCTCCGTCCAGGATCGCGATCACCGCCTTCACCTCGGGCAGCGCGGGCAGGATCGCCTCGACGATCGGGAAGAAGTCGCGGTGGACGATCAGGATCTCGGCGCGCGCATGCTGCAGCGTATAGGCGATCTGCGGCGGCGGCAGCCGGACATTCACGGTCTGCAGCACCGCGCCCATCATCGGGATCGCGAAATAGGCCTCGAGATAGCGATGGCTGTCCCAGTCCATCACCGCCACCGTCATCCCCTGCGCCGCGCTTGCGCTCGCGAGCATGTCCGCGAGCCGGCCGACCCGCCCGACGAACTCACGATAGCTGTAGCTTTTCTCGTCGCGGTAGAGGATCTGCTGGTCGCCCGATCGGGTGACGACGCCGTCCAGCAGGTGTCGGATGGTCAGCGGAAAGCGATAGGCTTCCGTCGCCGGTTCGGCGAAGCGCAATGGCATGGCTCTCTCCTCGATCTGTTTTCGGCGATTATGGCATGCGGGTGCCCGTCCTCCCAGCCGCCCCCGATGATGGCGCCACGGTCCACACGAACATCCTTCTCCGCCTCGGTATTTTGCATACCGATGATTCGAATTTGATCATCATAACGCGTGATGCGCGGCCGGCGAGGGCGGTTCTCCGTTCGGAAATCGAATGAAATGATGATTTTTCGCGCATCCTCTCCGTGCAGGCGGATTCCGCGGCACCCTCCCATACCTTCGAAGGGGATTGACGGTGGCGGCGAATGCGCATCTATCGCGAGCCGTTCGGGGTGGGCGACGATGAGGATGCAGCGATGTTTCAGGGCATTTTGATCACGAAGACCGATGCCGGCCAAAGCGCCGCGCTGGCCACGCTGGACGAGGCCGCGCTGCCCGAGGGCGATGTCCTCATCGACACCGATTATTCCACGCTCAACTTCAAGGATGCGCTGGCGATCACCGGCAAGATCCCGATCGTCCGCAGTTTCCCGATGGTCCCCGGCATCGACCTTGCCGGCACCGTCGTCCAGTCGGCCCATGCCGATTGGAGGGCCGGCGACAAGGTCGTGCTCAACGGCTGGGGCGTCGGCGAGGGGCATTGGGGCGGGCTCGCGCAGAAGGCCCGGCTGAACGGCGACTGGCTGGTGCCGCTGCCCGACGCGTTCACGACGCACCAGGCGATGACGATCGGCACCGCCGGCTACACCGCCGGACTCTGCGTCGAAGCACTGGTGAAGGCCGGCATCACCCCCGACCAGGGCGAAATCCTGGTGACCGGCGCGACCGGCGGCGTCGGCAGCGTCGCCATCGCGCTGCTCCACAAGGCGGGGTTCACCGTGGTCGCCGCCACCGGCAAGCCCGCCGAGGCGGCCTATCTCCACAATCTCGGCGCCGCGGCCACGCTCGATCGCGCCGAACTGACCGCGCCGGGCAAGCCGCTCCAGAAGGAACGCTGGGCCGGCGTGGTCGATACGCTGGGCGGCAACACCCTCGCCAACGCCTGCGCGCAGACCCGCTATGGCGGCGCGGTCGCCGCTTGCGGTCTCGCGGAAAGCAGCAATCTGCCCGCCACCGTCATGCCCTTCATTTTGCGCAGCGTCACATTGTTCGGCGTCGACAGCGTGATGGCGCCCCGGGCCGCCCGCCTCGCGGCGTGGCAGCGCCTCGCGCGCGATCTGCCGGCCGCGGCGCTCGAGAGCATCGCGATCGACATCGCGCTCGGCGAGGCGATCGATGCCGCCGCCGGCCTCATGGCCGGCACCGTGCGCGGCCGCTTCGTGGTCGACGTCAACCGCTGACCGCCACCATGCCCGCGGCCGACACTGCGAGGCGCGCGCCGGCCGCGAGATCCCTGAGGTCGCCGATCAGCGCATCGACCACCGTGGGGTCGGCATCCCAGGCGAACATGAACCGGGCGCCGCCGCCGATGAAGGTGTAGAACCGCCATCCCCGCGCGCGCAGCCCGTCGAGCACGTCATCGGCCGCGGCGATGAACACTGCATTGGCCTCGCACGGGAAGATCAGGTCGAGGCCGTCGGTCTCACCCACCGCTGTCGCCAGCCGCCGCGCGCAATCATTGGCGTGAAGCGCGTTGCGCATCCATGCACCGCTTTCGAGCATGCCGATCCAGGGGGCTGAAAGAAAACGCATTTTCGAAGCGAGCTGCCCCGCCTGCTTGCAGCGATAGGCGAAATCCTCAGCCAGCGCGGTGTCGAAATAGATCACCGCCTCGCCCACGCCCATGCCATTCTTGGTGCCGCCGAAACACAGCACGTCCACGCCCGCGCGCCACGTGATGTCGGCGGGCGCGCAGCCGAGCGCCGCACAGGCATGCGCGAAGCGCGCGCCATCCATATGCAGCTTCAGCCCCAGCGATCGGCACACCGCCGAGATCGCCCGGATCTCCTCGATCGTATAGACCAGCCCGGTCTCGGTCGGCTGGGTGATCGTCACCACGCGCGGCTTGGGGAAATGGATGTCCGATCGGCTGGTCGCCAGGTCGCGGATCGCCTGCGGCGTCAGCTTGCCGTCGGGGGCAGGGGCCACCAGCAGCTTCGATCCGTTGGAGAAGAATTCGGGTGCGCCGCATTCGTCGGTCTCGACATGCGCCGCCGCCGCGCAAATCACGCTGTGATAGGATTGGCACAAGGATGCCAGCGCGAGCGAATTGGCCGCGGTGCCGTTGAACACGAAGAACACCTCGCACGCGGTGCCGAACAGGCTGCGCAATCCGTCCGCCGCCTGCGTCGTCCAGATATCCTCGCCATAGGCCGGTTGTGACCCCTGGTTGGCGCGCGCCAGCGCGGCCCAGGCCTCGGGGCAGATCCCGGCATAATTGTCGCTGGCGAACTGCTGCGGTCGAATAGTCATTCCAAAGCTCCTGTCACACAGAAGCCAGGTCGACGCGCGTGCGGCTTGGGTACCCGTTTGTTGCCGGTCCGGCCACATCCCTCGTTTGAAACGAGGCACCACCTTGCCCGGGAGCAGGTTGGTGCCGGGCGTCGGCCCGACTCTTGATGTTGCCGCGCTGCTACTCCGGCGCGGAGCCGGGATCAACACCCTAAGGGCTGGGGAAGGGGGCGTTACGGGGGCGTTAAAGGGGTGTTAGGAGTGTCTAAAGGGGGAGTTCGGTGGTCGATTTGATCTCGGAAAGCGCCACGGTGGAGTTGATTTCCTGCACCCCGGGCAGCTTGCTCAGCCGGTCGAAGAAGAAGCGCTCATAGGCGTCGATATCCTTGGCTACGACGCGCAGCATGAAATCCATCTGACCCATCAACACATAGGCCTCCAGCACCTCGGGAAACGATCGGATCGCCTCGCTGAACTCGTCGAGATTGGCGCGGCCATGCGCGTTGAGCTTCACCTGCGCCAGCACATGTGCGTTCAGCCCCAGCTTGCGCCGGTCGATCAGCGCCACCCGCTTGCGGATGAAGCCCTCGCGTTCAAGCCGGTCGATGCGACGCCAGCAGGGGGAGGGGGTGAGCCCCACCTTCTCCGCGATCTCGGCGGTGGTCTGGCCGGCATCGCGCTGCAACTCGCGGAGGATCTTCCGCTCGAAACTGTCCAGTTCGGTCATTTTAATCCACAATCAGATGATCGACGGAGTATTTTTCCTCGATTAACGCGTTTGTCGCCACATATCGAGCAAGATTCTTCGCGCCGAACACGGGATAAGCGCGCCCGCCAACCACCGGGAGAATGTCATGGTCGTCCGCGCAGCGCCGCTCAATCCGATGCAGCAATCGGTCCGCCTTCAGGATGCGGAGACCGGGCTCGACGGCGTCATCGTGATCCATTCGCTCGCGCTCGGCCCGGGTGCCGGTGGCTGCCGCTTCTGGACCTATCCCGAGTTCGGCGAAGCGCTGGAAGATGCGCGCCGGCTGGCCGAGGGCATGAGTTACAAGAATGCGTTGGCCGGGCTGCCGTTCGGCGGCGCCAAGGCCGTGCTACGCCGGCCCGAAGGCGCGTTCGATCGCGCCGCCTTGTTCCGTGCATTCGGCCGCGCGGTCGAGGAGTTGGAGGGACGCTACGTCACCGCCGAGGATGTCGGCACGACCCTGTTCGACATGCGCGAGGTCGCCAAGTCGACCCGCCACGTCGCCGGACTCGACGCGGTCGACGGCCGCGCCGGCGGCGATCCGTCGCCCTGGACCGCGCAGGGCGTGTTCGAGGCGATGAAGGCCGCCGCACGGCTGACGCTGGGCGCCGATCTTTCCGACCTGACCGTCGCAGTGCAGGGCACCGGCAATGTTGGCGCCGGGCTGTGCCGCCGCCTCAAGGATGCCGGCGCGACGCTGGTCATCGCCGATATCGACGGCCGCCGGCGTGATGCGCTGGCCGCCGTGCTCGACGCGCGCGTCGTCGACGCCACGGAGATCGCGTCGGTCGATGCGGATGTCTTCGCGCCCTGCGCGCTCGGCGGCGCGCTGACGATGGAGAGCGTCGCGGCAACGCCGGTCCGGCTGGTGTGCGGCGGCGCCAACAACCAGTTGGCCGAGCCGGCTGTCGCCGATCTGCTGCTTGATCGCGGCATCGCCTATGTGCCCGATTATGTCGCCAATGCCGGCGGCATCATCAGCGTCGCCGCCGAATATCTGGGCGAGGACAAGGCCGGCGTTTCCGCGCGGGTCGACCGCATCGGTGAGCGCGTCGCATCCGTCCTCGAACAGGCCGCGCGCGAGCATCGCTCACCCGCATTCGTCGCAAACGAGATGGCCGAGCGGATCATCGCTGGTGAGGAGAGGCAGGCGGCATGAGCTGGCGCTTCGCCATCGAGGCCGCCGATGATCCGCAAAGCCTGCCGCGGATCGTCGGTTATTTCGCGCAACGCTGGATCGTACCGAGCGGCGTGACGATGGCGCTGCGCGACGGCGGCATGGCGATCGACGTCGCCGTGGCAGTCGACACGCTCGATGAGCAGGGCGCCGCGATCATCGCGGCAAAGCTGCGCGAGAATGTGCTCGTCTGCCATGTGACGCTGCTGGGCGGTGGCGACGCCATAGTCGCGGCGGCGGCCTAACCCGGACCGCCATATCGACGCGTATTTTACATAATGTATATTATCGGTCTATTAGATTTGCCGCGGGGTTTGGCGGCACGCTGGCTGTCGAATGACGATGACGGTTTGGGATAAGGCCGATCATACCGCACGGCTTTGCGAGCAGTCGACCGCTGCCGTCCATTTGACCTCGGTTCAACAGCCTCCAAATCAATGGCGCGCTGATTCATCTTCATCCGCTCAGCCCTACATCCGGAGCGAATTGCAAAGCGCGGATCGCAACTCGCAGCGCTCAAAATTTCTCCGTCGAACCGTGCCTGCAATGCGATGGCTGGCTCAAACGACCGAACGGCCAATTGCTCCCCTTGCTCCCTGCCTTCATGATCGCGGGGAAGCTGAAAATAGCTCGCGCTACATGGAGAGAGAGATGCTGCAGCAAGCCATCGACGGTCTGGCGGGAAAGAGCCTGATCGGTGAACGTTATGACAATTTCATCGGCGGCGCCTGGGTCGCGCCGTCGCGTGGCGCCTATTTCGACAACGTCTCCCCCGTCAGCGGCGAGGTCGTTTGCAAGGTCGCCCGCAGCAGTGCCGAGGATATCGAGTTGGCCCTCGATGCGGCGCATGCGGCGAAGGCCGGCTGGGGCGAAACCGCGGCGGCCGATCGTGCGGGCGTGCTGCTGAAGATCGCGCAGCGAATGGAGGAAAATCTCGATCTGCTGGCGATGGCCGAGACGATCGACAACGGCAAGCCGATCCGCGAGACCACCGCAGCCGACATCCCCCTCGCAATCGACCATTTCCGCTATTTCGCAAGCTGCGTCCGCGCGCAGGAAGGCTCGATCGCCGAGATCGACAAGGATACCATCGCCTATCATTTCCATGAGCCGCTGGGCGTCGTCGGCCAGATCATCCCGTGGAACTTTCCGATCCTGATGGCTGCGTGGAAGCTGGCGCCGGCCCTCGCCGCGGGCAATTGCGTGGTGCTCAAGCCCGCCGAGCAGACGCCGATGTCGATCATGGTGCTGATGGATCTGATCGGCGATCTGCTGCCGCCGGGCGTGCTCAACGTTGTCAACGGCTTCGGCCTCGAAGCCGGCAAGCCGCTGGCCACCAGCAAGCGGATCAGCAAGATCGCCTTCACAGGCGAAACCAGCACCGGCCGCCTCATCATGCAATATGCCAGCGAAAACCTGATCCCGGTGACGCTGGAACTGGGTGGCAAATCGCCGAACATCTTCTTCGCCGATGTGATGGACGCCGACGATGATTATTTCGACAAATGCCTCGAAGGGTTCGCGATGTTCGCGCTCAACCAGGGTGAGGTCTGCACCTGCCCCAGCCGCGCGCTCATCCAGGATTCGATCTACGACGCCTTCATCGAGCGCGCCGTCGCTCGCGTGAAGAGCATCAAGCAGGGCAACCCGCTCGACCCCTCGACGATGATCGGCGCGCAGGCGTCGAGCGAGCAGATGGACAAGATCCTCTCCTACATCGCGGTCGGCAAGGATGAGGGCGCGCGGGTGCTGACCGGCGGCGACCGTGCCACGCTCGGCGCCGATCTCGACGGCGGCTTCTACATCACCCCCACCGTCCTCGAAGGCCACAACAAGATGCGGGTCTTCCAGGAGGAGATTTTCGGCCCGGTGCTGGCGGTGACGCGCTTCAAGGATGAGGCGGATGCGCTCGCCATCGCCAACGACACGCTCTACGGCCTCGGCGCCGGCGTGTGGACGCGTGACGGCAACACCGCCTATCGCATGGGCCGCGCGATCCAGGCCGGGCGCGTGTGGACCAACTGCTACCACGCCTATCCGGCACATGCCGCATTCGGCGGATACAAGCAGTCGGGCATCGGCCGCGAAACCCACAAGATGAT
This sequence comes from Sphingomonas zeicaulis, assembly GCF_050433225.1. Lineage (NCBI taxonomy): Bacteria > Pseudomonadati > Pseudomonadota > Alphaproteobacteria > Sphingomonadales > Sphingomonadaceae > Sphingomonas > Sphingomonas zeicaulis. Next base: position 1,349,863 of record NZ_JBNPXQ010000001.1, read on the forward strand.
GCTCGATCATTATCAGCAGACCAAGAACCTGCTGGTCAGCTATAGCCCGAAGGCGCTAGGCTTCTTCTGAGACGCCTTCTAAGGCTGTGTTGAACGACGACGGCAAACCGGCGGGCCTTCCCGCTCGCCGGAATGTCGCCGATCTGTACGCGTTTCCACTTGGCCAGTGCATCGGCCCAGCCACATCCGCTCGCCGACGGCGCGGTCGAACCGAGCACGACAGTCCCATTTCGGCGCCTTATTTCGGCGCCCCAGACGAACATCTGTGATTTTTCAAGACTTTATCGGAATATCCTCGTTCTTGACATTAGTGATCGAAAGCGTGCCTTCGTGTCCTTAAATCGCTCGTCGGCTTGATCGCTGTGCCTGCCCCCTGCCAGATCGCAGCAACGACGAGAGCGCTTGCCGTACAGGCAGGCCACGACATCGCATCCGGACGCTGGTGTGATAATCAGGCGTGGGCGCATTGTCGCTCACCGCCCTGGCAATGCCGCCATGCGGTGAAGCGAAGGCGCCGATCGTGCCGCTTATGGCGCCGGTTTTGAGGCGCTTGCGATTCAAGCCTGGCAACGTCTTCATTAAGAGTGGAAGGTCATGAGATGCTTCAGAAAAACCAGAATATCGCCCGCGACGCCACTTAGCGGCGGCGGAATGGCACCCGCGAAACCGGATTTCAGTGTAACCTTTGTCACTTTCGCCTGCGCGGGCTCGCTTGCGTTTGCCTCTGGCGAAAAAATACGTCCTAACCGCCGCTTTTCCGGATGCGTTCGGATTCACGAGATGAAGGCTTAGATCCCCCTCCCCTGTCCTTGAGGCTTGGTCGCGGGGGAGCCTGACCCTGCCGGCTTATTCCGATAACCCCGTTCTCCTTGGGAAGGCGGTGCCCGGCGGGCGCCGCTTCCTGTCCGACGAAAGCGCGTTGATGTTCCCTGCCCCCTGTCGCCCGATCCCGGTTCCTTTGGTTACGTCCCTTTCCGCGCTGGCGCTCGCGCTGCTGGCGCTGCCCAGCCCGGCTGCGGCGGAAGGGGCGCCGGACGAAGGGGATCCGATCGTCGTGACGGGCGAAGGCCTGCCGCTGCCACCGGGAACGCCCGCCTACGGCGCGGTGACGATCGACCGTGACCGGCTGACCGACAGCGCCGCGGGCCGCATCGAGGATATCCTGGCCGACGTCGCCGGCTTCCAGCAGTTCCGCCGATCGGACAGCCGCTCGGCCAATCCGTCGGCGCAGGGCGCGACCTTGCGGGCCTTGGGCGGCAATGCCTCCAGCCGCACCCTCCTGCTGCTCGACGGGGTGCCGCAGGCGGATCCCTTCTTCGGCTATATCCCTTACAGCGCCCTCGCCCCCGAGCGGCTCGCCGAGGCGCGCATCACCCGGGGCGGCGGTACCGGCGCGTTCGGGGCAGGCGCGGTCGCCGGCACGATCGAACTCGCCAGCGCCGGTCGCGCGCAACTGCCGACGGTGGCGGCAAGCGCCTTCTACGGCAGCCAGGATGCAACCGAACTTTCCGCTGCCATCACCCCGGATCTCGGCGAGGGCTTCGTGACGGTCTCCGGCCGGTGGGACCGTGGCGACGGCTTCCATACCACGCCGCGCGACCAGCGAGTCGCGGCCACAGCGCGGGCGCGATATGAAAGCTGGTCGGCGGGGCTGCGCGCGGTCGCGCCGATCGCACCGGACCTTGAAGTCCAGTTCCGCGGGCTCCTGTTCAGCGATGACCGCACCCTGCGCTTCGCAGGTGCGGACAGCCATTCGGAAGGGCAGGACGCCAGCATCCGGCTGGTGTCGCGGGGGCGCTGGCAGGTCGATCTGCTCGCCTATGTGCAGGCGCGCAACTTCTCCAACGTTGTGATCAGCGCCACCAGCTTCCGCAAGACGCTCGACCAGCGCAACACGCCCTCGACCGGCTATGGCGGCAAGATCGAGCTGCGCCCGCCGGTTGCCGATGCGCATCTGCTGCGCATCGGTGCGGACGCGCGGCTGGCCGATGGCGAGATGTTCGAGGACGGGTTCAACGCCACTACCGGCGCCGTCACGGTCCGCCGCAATGCCGGCGGCGAGCAGGCGACCTTCGGCCTGTTCGTCGAGGATGACTGGACGATCGGCCGCCTCACGCTGACTGGCGGCGCGCGGCTCGATCACTGGTCGATCGACGGTGGTTTCCTGACCGAGCGCAATGCCGTCGGCATGGTCACCAACGATCGGCAATTCGCCGATCGTGACGGCTGGCGCCCCAGCTTCCGCGCGGGCGGAGTGCTGAAGCTGTCGAGCGCGGTCGCGCTGCGCGGTGCGGGCTATACCGGCTTCCGCCTGCCGACGCTCAACGAACTCTATCGTCCCTTCACCGTGTTCCCGGTGACGACGCGGGCCAATGCCGCGCTGGGGCTTGAGCGATTGAAGGGCGTCGAAGCGGGCGTAGATCTCATGCCCGCCCCTGGCGTCACGCTCGCTGCGACCGCCTTCTACAACCGGCTGGAAGGCGCGATCGCCAATGTGACGATCGGAACCAATCTGCGGGAACGGCAGAATGTGGATGCGGTGACGGCGAAGGGCGTCGAGCTTTCGGCCAGCCTGCGGCTCGGCCAGGTCTTCGCACTGGCGAGCTACGCCTACAGCCACAGCCGGGTGGATGCGCCGGGCGAAGCGTTCGACCGGCTGATCCCGGCGCAGACGCCGAGCCATGCGGCGAGCACGACGCTCGGCTGGCGCCCCGCCCCCGGTTGGAACCTCTCGGGAACGCTGCGCTATGTCGGCCGCCAGTTCGAGGATGATCGCGAGACCGATGCGCTGAAGGATGCGCTGACCGTCGATGCGGTCGCGCGCGTGCCGCTCGGCAAAGGCGCTTTCCTTGTCGGCCGCGCGGAGAACCTCTTCGATACCGCCGTCGTCACCCGCAATGTTGCCGGATCGATCGATGTCGGCACCCCGCGCACGCTTTGGATCGGGATCAAGCTCGAACGATAAAGGGGGAGAAAGATGAGCAACGGCAGCGCTGTGCGCGAAACCTGAGCCGGCCTAGCGCGGCGCCATGCGGATCGCGCCGTCCAGACGGATCACCTCCCCGTTGAGCATAGGGTTGGCAATGATCGACTCAACGAGTTGCGCATATTCCTCCGGCCGCCCCAGGCGGCTGGGATGGGGCACCTGCGTTCCCAGCGAATCCTGCGCCGCTTGCGGCAGCCCCATCAGCATTGGCGTGAGGAAGATGCCGGGCGCGATCGTGACGACGCGGATGCGGTGCTGTGCCAGATCGCGCGCCACGGGGAGCGTCAGGCCGACGACGCCGCCCTTGCTCGCGGCATAGGCCGCCTGCCCGATCTGCCCGTCATAGGCAGCGACCGATGCGGTGTTGACGATGACGCCGCGTTCCTCCTCATCCGTCTCGACGCTCGCCAGCCGCGCCGCGAACTTGGCGATCATGTTGAAGGTGCCGATCAGGTTGATCTCGACCGCGCGACGAAAGGCATCGAGCGGATGCGGCACATTCTCCTTGCCCACCGTCTTGATCGCGGGTGCGATGCCCGCGCAGTTGACGAGAATGCGAGCGACACCATGCCGATCCTCGGCGGCCGCAATACCCGCTGCAACGCTGGCATCGTCGGTCACATTGACCGCGAAGAAGGCGCCACCGATCGCGGCAGCGCGTTTTTCCCCAGCCTCCGCGTTGAGGTCGAACAGCGACACGCGCGCACCGCGTTCGGCCAGCAGGTGCGCCGTGGCGGCGCCCAGCCCGGACGCGCCCCCCGTCACGATGACCGGAATTCCGTTGAGCTGCATGAGACCTCCGTTCAGATCGGTTCAATGGCGGTCGCGCGCCTATCCGGCATGACTCCGCCAGGGAGGCATGCCGGATAGATCGGATTGCGCGATCGATCCACCCGAACCGGGCGGAAGGTCTCCTGCGGCCAGCGTCAGCCCTTGATGAAGGCCAGCAGATCGGGGTTGAGGACGTCGGCATGGCTGGTCAGCATGCCGTGCGGATAGCCCTTGTAGACCTTGAGTTCGCCGTTCCTGAGCAGTTTGACCGACAGCAGGGCGGCGTCGGCGATCGGCACGATCTGGTCGTCATCGCCGTGCATCACCAGCGTCGGCACCGTGATCGCTTTCAGGTCCTCGGTAAAATCCGTCTCGGAAAACACGGCGATACAATCATAATGTGCCTTGGCGCCGCCGATCATGCCCTGCCGCCACCAATTCTGGATGGTTCCCGGAAGGATCTTCGCGCCCGGCCGGTTGAAGCCGTAGAACGGCCCCGACGCGACATCGAGATAGAATTGGGCGCGATTGGCGGCGAGGCCTTCGCGCAGACCGTCGAAGACCGATTTGGGCAGGCCGCCGGGGTTCTTTTCCGACTGGATCATGATCGGCGGCACCGCGCTGACCAGCACCGCCTTGGCGACGCGGCCGGGCTTAGCGCGCGCCACATAACGCGCCGCCTCGCCGCCGCCGGTGGAATGGCCGATGTGCACGGCATTCTTCAGGTCAAGATGGTCGGTGAGTTCGATCAGGTCGGCGACATAGGTATCCATGTCGTTGCCGGTGTCGGTTTGGGTCGAGCGGCCGTGTCCGCGCCGGTCATGCGCGATCACGCGATAGCCCTTGTCGAGGAAGAACAGCATCTGCGCGTCCCAATCGTCGGCGCTGAGCGGCCAGCCATGGTGGAAGACGATCGGCTGCGCGCTCTTGGGGCCCCAATCCTTGTAGAAGATCTGGGTGCCGTCCTTCGTGGTGATCGTGGCCATGTTCTTGTCTCCGTGCTGCAGATTTCCGGAAAGCGGTGCGGCGAATGCCGGCGTGCCTGCGAGGAGGCCCGCGGCGATCATCCCGCCGAGCAATTCGCGGCGGCTGGTGTCGAGCGACCATGCGGTGATATTGGCAGTGGCGGAATATCTCTGGATGGTGGCCATCGGGCGTCCTCGCTGGCGGCACGCCTCATCGCCTGCCCGCCATGCCGGTGATAATGGGCGCAGCCGCCGCTGGCCGCCATTCGACCAAGGCAGGCGCGATCCCATACCTTGGTCCGTCTCCGCCGGATCGGGCGATGTTGATGAACGCCGTCGTCAGGGTTAGGCCATGCCGATGACGTTCCGATCCCGCACCGCCATCGCCGGTTCCGCCCTTTTCGCCATCGCGCTCGCCAGCGCCGCACTCGGCGCCGCGCCGCAGGATGAAGATCCGTTTCTCTGGCTTGAAGAGATCGATGGGCCACGCGCGCTGAAGCAGGTGGAGGCGTGGAACGCCGATACCGACCAGCGCGTCCGATCGATGCCGGGCTTCGAGGCCGATCGGGCACGGGCGCGCGCGATCCTCGACGACGAGGCGCAGATCGCGATGCCGGACCAGATCTTTGGCGACAAGGTCCTCAACCTGTGGCGCGACGCGAGGAATCCGCGCGGGCTTTGGCGGGTGAGCCCGCTTGCCGCCTATCGCGCGGGGAAGCCGGTGTGGACGACGCTGATCGATGTCGACGCGCTTGGCAAGGCAGAGGGCAAGAGTTGGGTGTGGCATGGCGCGGACTGCCTTGCGCCGGCCTATGAACGCTGCCTCGTCTCGCTCTCGCCCAGCGGCACCGATGCCGATGTCGTCCGCGAGTGGGACATGAAGACGGGCGCGTTCGTGAAGGACGGCTTCGGACTGCCGGAAGCGAAGAGCAATGTGGCGTGGATCGATCGCGATACGCTGCTGGTCGGCACCGATTTCGGCGCCGGATCGATGACCGATTCGGGCTATCCCCGACTGCTGAAGCAGTGGAAGCGCGGCACGCCGCTGTCTGCCGCCACCGACGTGATGGCCGGCAAGGCGGAGGATGTCAGCCTCGCCCCCTCGGCGGTGATGGATGGCGATGTGCGGCGCGTGTTCGCATCGCGCGGCGTCGATTTCTATACAAGCATCCTTTCGCTGCGCCTTCCCGACGGCCGTTTCGTGCCGACGCCGGTGCCGCCGAGCGCTGATCTTCGCGCGGTAATCGGCGGGCGGATGATCGTGTTCCTCAACAAGCCACTCGATGCCTTCCCCGCTGGTGCGCTCATTTCCTACGCGATTGCCGATATCGCCGCGGGGCGTGACGCGAAGCCGGAACTCGTGCTTGCGCCGACCGAGAGCCAATCGATCGAGGAAGCCGTCGCGACCGACCATGTGCTGTGGGTGCGGCTGCTCGACGATGTCTCTGGCAAGCTGCTGGCGCTCACCCGCGATGCGACGTCAAGGCGCTGGAGCAGCCGCGCGATCCCGCTTGCGGCCAATGCGACCCTTGACATCGCGGCCGGCGCGGCTGCGCAGGATCTGGCGTTCGTGACGGTCGAGACGATGCTACAGCCGCCGGCGCTGATGGCGGTGCCGGCGGTGGGCTCGTCCGCTCCCGTGCAGAGCTTGCCGGCCCGCTTCGATGCGAACGCCTTCACCGTCGAACAGCGCTTCGCGACCTCGAAAGATGGCACGCGCGTTCCCTATTTCCTCGTTCGCAAGAAGGGCGCGACCGGTCCGGTGCCGGCGCTGATCCACGGCTATGGCGGCTTCCGCGCCGCGCAGCTTCCCGGTTATCTGACGGGACAGCCCTATCGCGCGGGCCCGCTGGGGCTGTTCTGGGCGGAAGACGGCAACGCCTATGTTCTCGCCAACATCCGCGGTGGCAGCGAATATGGGCCGGCCTGGCACGAAGCGGCGCTGCGCGAGAAGCGGCAGAACAGCTTCGACGATCTCCACGCCGTCGCCGAGGATCTGGTGAAGGCCGGGATCAGCGGCAAGGGCAGGATCGCGATCTCGGGCCGCTCCAACGGCGGCGTGCTGGTCGGCGCGGCGATGACGCAAAGGCCCGATCTCTACGGCGCCGTCATCTCGGGATCGCCGCTGCACGACATGAAGCGCTATTCGCACCTCCTTGCCGGGGCGTCATGGATGGCGGAATATGGCGATCCCGACGTGCCCGCCGACTGGGCCTTCATGAAGCTCTATTCGCCCTATCAGAATGTGAAGCCGGGCGTGCGCTACCCGGCCGCCTTCTTCTACCTCTCGACGCGGGACGACCGCGTCCACCCGGGCCACGCCCGCAAGATGGCGGCCCGGCTGGGCGCCTATGGCAACCGCGTCTATTATCACGAGTATCTGGAAGGCGGCCATTCGGTGGGGGCTGATCATGCCGAGGATGCGGTGCGCGCGGCGATGCTCCACGCCTTCTTGAAGAAGGAGTTGATGGCGCCGGCGAAGTGACGATTCAGCCGATTGCGACGGGATCGAGCACGAATGCGCTGCGTTCAGCGAGATCGTTGATCCGCGCGAGATAGGCCTGGAAATGCGCGGTCGCCCGGTGCGCGGCGACCGCCACATCGTCGGTATAGAGTTCGTCGAGAACGAAGCGGGTGGCATCCGCCTTGTCGCGCCACAGGTCGTAGCGCAGATTGCCGGGCTCTGCGCGCGACGGAGCCAGCATGGATTCGAGCAGTGCAGCCAGATCCTGCGCCTTGCCGGCACGTGCCGTCAGCACCGCCACAATCTTCACCGGACTGGTCATCGCCTGTTCCCTTTCGTCTGTGTCCCCCGCGTCATAGCCTGCGGCGCGCCGATTTCGAGCGATAGTCGGCGTTGGTGCATTGAGGCTGGCGACGGTGGACAAAGGCGGCTAGACCCCAACCATCGTCCGGCGGCAGACCGGAGCAGCCAATCGTGAGGTCGCCAGACAGTTGCCGCGATCAACGCCCATGCCGGGCAAGGGGAAATGGCGAACCATGACCAAGGCTTCCGATCTTTTCGTCGCGTGCCTCGAGGAAGAGGGTGTCGAATATATGTTCGGCGTGCCCGGTGAGGAGAATCTCGACCTGCTGGATTCGCTGTCGCGCTCGACATCGATCAAGCTGATCCTCACCCGGCATGAACAGGGTGCCGGCTTCATGGCCGCCACCTATGGCCGCCACACCGGCAAGACCGGTGTGTGCCTGGCGACGCTGGGCCCTGGCGCGACCAATTTCGTGACCGCTGCAGCCTATGCACAGCTTGGCGGCATGCCGATCCTGATGGTGACCGGCCAGAAGCCGATCAAGAAATCCAAGCAGGGCCGTTTCCAGATCCTCGACGTGGTCGACATGATGCGGCCGATCACCAAATATACCCACCAGCTCGCCAGCGCCGACAACATTCCAAGCCGGATCCGCGAGGCGTTCCGCTTGGCGGAAGAGGAAAAGCCCGGCGCGACCCACCTCGAATTTCCCGAGGACGTTGCGGACGAGCAGACCGAAAGCCTGCCGATCAAACCAAGTCTTGCGCGCCGGCCCTCCGCCGAGCCCAAGGCGGTGCGCGCCGCGGTCGAGATGCTCGAGAAGTCGAAATCGCCGCTGCTGGTGATCGGCGCCGGCGCCAACCGCAAGATGACCGGGCGGATGCTTTTCCAGTTCGTGGAGAAGACGGGCATTCCCTTCCTGACCACCCAGCTCGGCAAGGGCGTGATCGACGAGACCCATCCGAAGTTCGTCGGCTGCGCCGCGCTGTCCGCTGGCGATTTCGTCCACAAGGCGGTCGAGGCGGCCGACGTGATCGTCAATATCGGTCATGATGTGATCGAGAAGCCGCCATTCTTCATGAAGAATGGCGGCTGCCCTGTGATCCATGTCTCGACCCGCTCAGCGGAGGTTGATCCGGTCTACTTTCCGCAGATCGAGGTGATCGGCGACATCGCCAACGCCATCTGGCAGATGAAGGAAGACATCGTTCCCAAGGATTGGGCGTGCAGCCGCATGCTCGCCGCGCGGCAGGCGGAGGTGGCGCACACTGCCACCCTTGAGGATGACGCCCGCTTCCCGATCTTCCCGCCCTACTTGGTCAAGCAGATCCGCAAGGCGATGCCCAACGACGGCATCATCTGCCTCGACAATGGCGTCTACAAGATCTGGTTCGCGCGCAACTATCCGGCGCGTCAGCAGAACACGGTTCTGCTTGACAACGCGCTGGCGACGATGGGCGCCGGCCTGCCCTCCGCCATGGCATCCGCGATGGTCTATCCGAACCGGAAGGTAATGGCGATCTGCGGCGACGGCGGCTTCATGATGAACAGCCAGGAGATGGAGACCGCGGTTCGCCTCGGCCTCAATATCACCGTGCTGATCCTCAACGATGGCAGCTATGGCATGATCCGCTGGAAGCAGGCGAATATGGGGTTCCAGGATTGGGGGCTGACCTATGGCAATCCCGATTTCGTGAAATATGCCGAGGCTTACGGCGCCACCGGCCATCGCGTGGAAAGCGCGGAGCAGCTACCGCAGTTGATCGAGCAATGCCTCAACGCCAAGGGTGTGCAACTGATCGACTGCCCGGTCGACTATGCGGACAATGACCGCATCCTCAACCAAGAGATCAAGCAGCTCAGTGCAGCGCTGTGATCTGACACGGCGCTGAAACTACCGGAATTTAACTTGGCGGAACCAAAGCGAGGCGCCAGCCTTTGGATCGGTCTACCCGGAAGACCGGTGCCTGGTGCCGCCGGTTCCGCCGAGGATCGCGCGTGAAGGTCGAGGACATCAGATGACCAAGCTCAAATCCGTTTATCCGCTCTATCTCAACAACAAGGCAGAGCAGCCTAACGCGGACCTGGAGGTGACCGACAAGTTCACCGGCGAGGTTGCGTTCCGCGTGGCACAGGCGGATGCGAAGACGATCGATGCCGGTATTGCCGGCGCGGTCGCTGCGGCTGAGCCGATGGCACGATTGCCCGCCTATCAGCGGCAGGCGGTGCTGCAGCACTGCGTTGACCGATTCAAGGAACGCTATGACGAACTCGCCTACGCGCTGTGCGTCGAGGCGGGCAAGCCGATCAAGGACAGCGAGGGTGAGGTCGGCCGACTGATCGATACGTTCCGCATCGCCGCCGAGGAGTCGGTGCGGATGACCGGCGAGGTTCAGCCGCTCGATTTCTCGCCGCGCGCCAAGGGCTATCAGGGCATCTGGAAGCGCGTGCCGATCGGGCCGTGCAGCTTCATCTCGCCGTTCAACTTTCCGCTCAACCTGGCGGCGCACAAGGTGGCGCCGGCGATCGCCGTGGGTTGCCCGTTCGTGATGAAGCCGGCCAGCCGTACGCCGCTGGGCGCGATTATCATGGGCGAGGTGCTCGCGGAGACCGACCTGCCGGCGGGCGCCTTCTCGATCCTGCCTGCGCACCGCGACGGCGCCGACCTGTTCACCGAGGATGACCGGCTGAAACTGCTGAGCTTCACCGGCTCGCCGGGCGTCGGCTGGGATCTGAAGGCCAAGGCCGGCAAGAAGAAGGTGATCCTGGAACTCGGCGGCAATGCCGCGGTGATCATCGATCATGATGCCGATCTGGCCGACGCGGTCGATCGCGTGATCTTCGGCGCCTTCTATCAATCTGGCCAGAGCTGCATCGGCGTGCAGCGCATCATCGCGCATGCCGACATCTACGACCAGTTCCGCGACATGCTGGTTGCCAAGACGAAGACGTTGATTGCCGGCGATCCCAAGGACCGCGACACCTTCGTCGGCCCGATGATTGACGTAAAGGAAGCGACCCGCCTCGATGGCTGGATCCAGGAGGCGCTGGCGAAGGGCGCGACCCTGCTGTGCGGCGGCAAGCGCGACGGCGCGATGCTCGAAGCGACCTTGCTGGAAAATGTCGATCGCGACACCAAGGCCTATCGCGAGGAAGCGTTCGGTCCGCTCGCGCTTCTTTCGAAGTTCGAGAAATTTGAAGACGCACTCGACGAGGTGAATGATTCGAAGTTCGGGCTGCAGGCGGGCATCTTCACGCGCGACCTGTTCAAGACGCTCGACGCGTGGGACCGGCTCGACGTCGGCGGCGTCGTGATCAACGACGTGCCCAGCTATCGCGTCGACAACATGCCCTACGGCGGCGTGAAGGATTCGGGTCTTGGCCGCGAGGGCGTGAAGTTCGCGATGGAAGACATGACCGAGATCCGCAATCTGGTGATCCGGCGGCGCTGACGGCGCAGCCCTGCGCCGTCAAACCGGGCGTTCGACATTGCTGAGTTCGGCGATCGTGGCGTTGGCGGCGACGAGCTTGGCGGTGAGTGCCTTGCGGAACGCCCGCTCCAGCGCGGCGCGGACGCCATCATGCGTGTCCGCATAGACGCGCAGCTTGTCCGCCGGCATGCACCAGATGCGCGACGGGCGATCCAGCATCACCGTGCCGGTCGCCGGCGTTCCCGCCAGCGCGGTGACCTCGCCGATGAAATTTTCCGGCGGGCAAGTCGCGACGACCTTGCCGCCGCTGGACACGGTCGCGCTGCCCGACGCGAGATAATAGAGGTTGGGCACCGCCTGCCCTTCTTCCGTCAGAATGTCCCCCGCCTTGCCGTTCAGCCAGAGGCCTTGGTCGATCAGGTGGCGAACATGGCTGCGACTGAGCCCGTCGAGCGTCGAGAGCAGACCCTGTTCCTCGGGCCGGAAGCCCGCACGGACATCGCCGATGACGAGGCGCGCAAGCTGCGCGCCGGTGACGAGCAGCAGCACGCTGGTCCATACCATCCCCGAAAGACTGGTCGTGCGGATGAAATAGGCAAGGCCCGCGAGCGCTGCGCCCGCCAGTGCCGCGCGCATGCCGCTTCCGCGAGGCAGCAGCGCGGTGAGCACCAGCAAGCCGAGCATGAGGTGGAGCAGCAGTCCGTCTGGCGTCGTGATCGGATCGAAATGCATGCCTTCCCACCGCATTGTGAAGCGAGCATATACTCGCATTATGACGGACAGTCGTCGGCGCACAGGGATGAATCATCCCAAGGCTGCGTCAAGTCACAAAAGCGCGCTTGCCTCTCCGCGCCGAACTGCTCATAAGTCCAAAAAAACAACAGGGTTGCATCGCGTGGTTCAGGGCCGAGCGGGGTGGCGATGCGTTACAATGACATGGCGGAAGCGCTGCGCGCGCGCGCCTGGATTGGCGCTGTCGCGCTTTGTCTGTCGCTTGCAGCTTTTGCGTTACTGATTGGTTTCGGCCGCGGTGAACCTGCCGTCGCCGCACCTGCTTCAACCGAAAATCTTCACCTTGGCGTAGCATCCTGCTCCGGCTCGACGTGCCATGGCCGTCAGGAGGCCGACGGCCGAATCGTACGCCAGGACGAATTGATGCGCTGGCAGGAGCCGTCGACCCCAGGCGGCGCCCATAGCCGTGCCTATGCCGTGCTGGCGTCGGCGCGCAGCCAGGCGATCGCCGCACGGATGGGGATCGGTTCGGCCAGCAGTTCCTCGGAATGCCTGGGGTGCCACGCCGATCCGGCTCCTGCGGGCCGTGGTCCGCGCTTCCAGTTGAGCGATGGCGTCGGTTGCGAGGCGTGCCATGGCGGCGCGCAGAACTGGCTGCAAAGCCACTATTCGGTCGGCGCGACGCATCGCGGCAATGTGCAGATGGGCATGCGCGCGCTGGAAAATCCGGCGGAACGCGCCTCGGTCTGCCTTGATTGCCACTTCGGCTCTGCCCGCAAGGGGCAGTTCGTCAATCACCGGATCATGGCGGCCGGCCATCCCAGGATCGCGTTCGAGCTCGATCTCTTCTCGACGCTGCAGCAGCATCATGACGAGGATCGCGACTATATCGAGCGCAAGGGCGGCCGCACCAACAATGTCCGCTTCTGGGCAGTCGGCCAAGCGATGGCGCTGGACCGGTCGCTGGACCTTTATGGCAAGCCGACCGGCGGCGCGGGCGTCTTCCCCGAATTCTATTTCTTTGATTGCCATAGCTGCCATCGCCGCATCTTCGACGATGAGGACGCGCGTCCGCAAAAGCTGGCCAATCCCGGCCGTCCGATCCCGGCTGGCATGCCACCCTACAATGATGAGAACATGATCATGCTGAGCGCCGCCGCGCGCATCGCGGCACCGGCGCTCGCCGGGCGGCTCGACGCCGACAGTCGTGCCTTCCACGCCGCGCTCGCCAAGGATCGCGCCTCGTCAATTACGGCGGCAGCCAAGCTGCGCGGCACAGCGCAGGCACTCGCCTCGGCGTTCTCCGCGGCCAGCTTCAGCCGCGAGCAGGTGTTCGCGATCATCGACAGCGTTTCGAGCGAGGCGATCAGCCAGCGCTACACCGACTATGAAGGCAGCGTGCAGGCGGTGATGGCGGTCGACACCTTGCTTAATGCGCTGGTGAATTCCGGTCAGATCCCGGCAGGTGCTGCGACCTCGATCCGCGGTGACGTCAATGTCGCCTATGGCGCGGTGCGCGATCCCAATGATTACCGGCCAGTTGAGTTCCGCCGTGCGCTTGGCAGCGCGGTGAGGACGATCCGGACGCTGCGCTGATGCGGCGGCTTCAACTCACCGCGGCGGTCACCATGGCCGGGCTGCTCCTCGCCTCCTGCGGTGGCGGCGGCACCGCCAGCGGCGGCACGCCGACGCCGACGCCCTCCCCCACCCCATCACCGGGCCGCTATCAGGTTCCCGCGGCCGAGGCGCTGAGCGTCGCCGACGTGCAGGGCATCCTTGCTCGCGCCGTCGCCGAGGCGCAGGCGCGTAACCTGCCCGCGGTGATCGCGGTGGTCGATCGCGTCGGCAATGTGCTGGCAGTCTACACCATGACCGGAGCTCGGCCGCGCGCGACCGCACAGCCTGCGCCCAACGGCCAGAATCTCGACGTACAGAACGTTAATTTCCCCGCTTCGATGGGTGCTATCTCGAAGGCGATCACCGGCGCCTATCTGTCGAGTAGCGGCAACGCGTTCACGACGCGCACCGCGAGCATGATCGTGAAGGAGCATTTCCCGCCAGGACCGAACACCGCAGGCCTCGAAAGCGGCCCACTGTTCGGTGTGCAGTTCAGTTCGCTGCCCTGCTCCGATCTCGTCAACCGCTACAGCGCGACGGCGCCGGCCGCCTCCGCCTTCATCGGCCCCAAGCGCTCTCCGCTCGGTCTTTCGGCCGATCCAGGCGGCATCCCGCTCTACAAGAACGGTGTCGTGGTCGGCGCGATCGGGGTGATGGCGGACGGCAACTATGCCGACGATCCCGACGTCACCAATATCGACGAGGATGGCGAAGAATTCGTCGCCCTCGCTGGCTCGGTCGGGTTCGAGCCGTCCGAAACGATCAAGGCCAACCGGATCACGATCGACGGCACCTCCCTACGTTTCACCGACGCGACCGCCGCGAACTTCAAGAGCACGCCTGCGTCTGCGCCGCCTTTCTCGGCGATCAACAACAGCGCGATCGGCCGGCTGACCGCAGTGCGCGGCTATTACCAGGTCGGCGCACCCGATCCGGTGGTGCTCGCCGGCACGCCTTATGGCACCGAGGCCTCCGGCTATCGGAAGGCAACCAGCGCCGAGTTTGCAAACAGCGACGCGTTCATCCTGACAGATGGCAATGGTAACAACCGCTTCCCGGTGCGCGCCGGCACCGACAGCGCCGAAGTTTCCCAGCCGCTGACGCTCGCCGAATCGCGCGCGGTGCTGGAAGAGGCGTTCACGATCATGTCGCGCGCTCGCGCACAGATTCGCCGCCCGCTCGACAGTCGGGCGCAAGTGACGATCTCCCTCGTCGATACCCGCGGTCAGGTGCTGGGTGTTGTCCGCGCGCCGGATGCGCCGGTGTTCGGCACCGACGTGTCGCTCCAGAAAGCGCGCACCGCGGCCTTCTTCTCCAGCCGTTTCGCCGCAGACGAACTGCAGCAGAACACCATTCCCGACATCCGCGAGTTCGTGCCGCGGCTGCGGACATTCCTGAACGACGAGACCGCGCTGACCGGCAAGGTGGCGTTCAGCGATCGTGCGGGCGGAAACCTCTCCCGGCCTTTCTTCCCCGATGGTGAGGTCGGTCGCCCTAACGGCCCACTGTCGCGCCCGATCGAGAATTTCAACCCGTTCTCCACGGGCCTGCAATCGGCGCTGATCATCACCAATCTGGCCGCGCACATCTTCTTCGTCGACGGGATGAACCCCGCCGACACGCGCGAGGTCTGCACCTTCCTGCCCGAGTTTGCGCCGGGGCGGAACCGGCTGCAGAATGGCGCGCAGATCTTCCCCGGCAGCATGCCGATCTATCGCGGCAACGCGCTGATCGGAGCGATCGGCATCTCCGGTGACGGCATCGACCAGGACGATATGATCTCGTTCCTCGGCACGCATTTCGGCGGACTGCGCGTTAATGGCGCAATCGGCAACGCACCACCGGAGATGCGTGCCGACCGCATCACCGTGCCCGTCGGCAATCGTCAGGCGCGGCTGCTCTATGTGCAATGCCCATTCGCGCCGTTCCTCGACACCAGCGACCAGAATGCGTGTCAGGACAAATAGCGGATGAGCGTCGCCACGCCCTTCTTGCCCATTCTCGCGCTGATGAGCGGCGATGCTTTGCCGGTCGACGCACCCCCGTTGCTGATCGCCGATCAGGCGGTAGCTTGGCAGGCAACCCCGTCCTCAGTCGCGGTGACGGGAGACGTCACCCAGGCGGCCTCGGGCGATGGTGTGCCACAGTCTGCTGAAGACGCGTCGCCGCCCACATCGTCCGCGGATGAACCGCCCCCGCCCGATGGCGCGCCGGAACTTGACGCCGACGACAGTCTGTTGCCAGGCCGCCGCCGCCCCGGTTCGGAGCGCCGGCTGCCTGAACGAATCGAACAGGACAATATCGGCGCGGTCCGCCCGCCCCCGCCTGAGGCCTTCCCGACCGACGAGTTCCCGCTGCCCGATCGCTGGCGGCTGGTCGAATCGCTTGGCCTCGTGCGTGAGCATTGGTGGGATCCCTACAACCAGAACACCTACAAGGGTGATCGGCCGCTCTGCCTACAAAATGAGGAAGAGCGCGAACGGCGGCGGCGTGAAAAGTTGCCCAAGTGCCGCACCCCCAAATTCCTCGGCTTCAAGTCGGACGACTGGTTCCTGACGCTCAACGCGATCTCGGACACTGTGGTCGAGCCGCGCAGCTTTCCGCAGCCGGTCAATCGCCAGTCGGTGCAGAATCCGGGGAGCAACGATGTTTTCGGCCGCGCCAACAGCCTCTTGCTGTCGCAGACCGTCATATTGGGCGCGGCGCTGACCAAGGGCTCGACAGCCTACGAGCCGCCGAAGATCGAGTATCGCGTCGCACTGGCGTTCAACACCAACTATGTCGACGTCAGCGAGCGTCGCGTGCTGCGCGTCGAGCCAAGCTACCCCACGCACCGCCATGACGGTTTCGTCGGCGTGCAGGAATTCTTCTTCGACTATCACATTCGCAACACGTCGGATCGGTTCGACTTCGACTCCATCCGGGTCGGCATTCAGCCGTTGCAGCTCGATTTTCGTGGCTTCCTGTTCAACGACAACAATCTCGCGATCCGCCTGTTCGGCACGCGCGACAACAACCGCTTCCAGTACAGCGTCGGCGCGATCTGGCGGTTTGACAAGGATACCAACAGTGGCCTCAACGACGTCTATCAGCGGCCGCGCGACGATGTCGTGATCTTCGGCAATCTGTTCCGGCAGGATTTCCCCGTGGTCGGCCTCACCAGTCAGGCGATCGCGGCGTTCAACATCAATCGCGAGGAAGACGAGATCGCGATCGACGATAACGGCTTCCCGATCCGTCCTTCGCTGCTGGGTGATCTGCGCGCCTATCGCTACGAAGTCTTCTATCCGGGCTATGCGGTGGACGGCCGCATCGGCCGGCTCAACCTGTCCGCGCAGATCTACGGCGCGTTCGGCGAGATCAGCAATAATTTCTTCACCAGCCGGCCCGCCGACATCCGCGCCTATTTCGCGGCGGCCGAGGCGAGCTACGATCATGACTGGATCCGCTTCCGGCTTTCCGGTGTCTACGCCTCGGGCGACAAGGATCCGTATGACGACACGCTGGGCGGGTTCGACGCGATCTTCGAAAACCCGATCATCGCGGGTGCCGATACCAGCTACTGGATCCGCCAGGTGATCCCCTTTGCCGGCGGCGGTCGCGCGGTGGGCGTCAACGGCCGCAACGGCCTGCTGCCGTCGCTGCGCAGTTCCAAGGAACAGGGGCAGTCCAACTTCAACAATCCGGGCTTCATGCTGCTCGGCGCTGGCACCGATTTCGACATCACGCCGACGTTCCGGCTCTCGACCAACGTCAATCATATGTGGTTCGAGAATACGAGTTCGCTGCAGGCGCTGCGCAACGAAGGTAGCATCCCTAAGTCGATCGGCTGGGATCTGTCGGCCGCGGCGATCTGGCGGCCGAAGGGCAACCAGAACATCGTGTTCCGCCTTTCGGGCGCGGTGCTTGACCCTTCGAAGGGCTTTGCCGACCTGTTTACCAACAACCACGGGGATGACCGCTACTATTCGGTCCTCCTCAACGTGATCCTGGCCTACTGATGCTGAAGGCGAACGCCCTCCTCAAAGCCCTCGCCCGCGCGCGCTTCGCGCTGCTTGCGGCGTTCGTCATCCCGTCCGCGATGTCGCTCGCGTCCGATGCGGAAAAGCCGCAGAAGATCGATTATGCCTTCTATGCGCCCGCGCCGTCGGACCGCACCTATGAAGACATGGAGAAGATGAACGCCGGCTGCGTCGCCTGCCATACCGAGAGTGACCAGAAGACGATGCACGCGACCCCTGCGGTCAACCTGTCGTGCATTGACTGCCATGGCGGCAACCAGATCGACCCGGCCTCGGTAGATACGAGCCTCGCCCAGACCGATCCGCGCTATGTCGACCGGATCAAGGCCGCGCACGTGCTGCCGCGCTACCCCAAGAGCTGGAACTGGCCGTCGTCGGCGAACCCTAAGCAGAGCTACACGCTGCTCAACAAGGAATCGCCGGAGTTCATCCGGTTCGTGAACCCTTCGGACTATCGCGTTGCGCGCGATAGCTGCGGTGCCTGCCATATCGAGGTGATCGAGGCCGCGGAACGCTCGCTGATGGCCTCGGGCGCGATGCTATGGGGCGGTGCGGCCTACAATAACGGCATTGTCCCCTATAAAAATTATGCGTTCGGCGAGGCCTATACGCGCGACGGTGAGCCAGCGAAGATCGTATCGCCGAGCGAGACCGGCCAGCACGGGACGGTGAGCGAGGCGCAGAAGAAGCGTGGCGCGCTGCCGCTGCTCTATCCGCTGCCGACATGGCACGTGATCCCGCCGGGCGACGTGTTCCGCGTGTTCGAGCGCGGCGGTCGCAATATTTCCAGCGCCTTCCCCGAACTCGCGCTACCCAATCCCTCGGGCAACATCCAGCGGCTCGAGGAACCCGGCCGACCGGATCTGAAGCAGTCCAACCGTGGGCCCGGCACGGGTCTGCGAGTCGCTATCCCCGTGCTCAACATCCACAAGACGCGCCTCAATGATCCGTTCACCTGGTTCCTGGGCACCAACGACCAGCCGGGTGACTATCGCTCCTCGGGTTGCGCGTCGTGCCACGTGATCTACGCAAACGATCGCGAGCCGCGGCACAGCCTGACCTACGCCAAGTTCGGTCGTGACGGGCAGAGCTTCTCCAAGGATCCGACGATCGCATCCAAGATGGAATGCGACGATCCGACCGAGGAGGAGGAAGAGGCGCTTCGTCCGCATGCGAAAAAGATCGAGAAGGCGCACGCCAAGGGGGAGCATCTCGCCTGCCCCGGCGCACCCGATCATCCCGCGACCGTCGCGTTGAAGGGCAAGAGCCCCCGGGCCTATGGCGCTGCGAGCGGCGAAGGCCATGATCTGGATATGACACGCGTTGGCATGAAGGATGTAGCAATCGCGGCGCGGGCCCCCGCCGGCC
Organism: Sphingomonas zeicaulis; assembly: GCF_050433225.1. Lineage (NCBI taxonomy): Bacteria > Pseudomonadati > Pseudomonadota > Alphaproteobacteria > Sphingomonadales > Sphingomonadaceae > Sphingomonas > Sphingomonas zeicaulis. Next base: position 1,368,523 of record NZ_JBNPXQ010000001.1, read on the forward strand.
CGCATGGCGCCGCCGGCGGCGAGCACGGTGCAGGCCGGATGATCAAGGAACGCGGCCATCCGATCGGCCACACCTTCACCCGCGCGATCCCTACCGCGCAGTGCATGAACTGTCACATGCACCAGCCCAACATCTTCCTGAACAGCTTCCTCGGCTACACGATGTGGGACTATGAGTCCGACGCGCCGCTGATGTGGCCGGTAAAGCAGAAATATCCGACCGCGGCCGAGGCTCACGAGATCCTCAACCGCAACCCGGAAATGGCCGCGACGCGCGGGCGCTGGGGCAATATGTCCTTCCTTCGTAACGTCTATGACACGGTCAATCCGAAAGCGAAGGATACCCAGTTCGCCGACTATCACGGCCATGGCTGGAATTTCCGATCGATCCTGAAGCGTGATCGCGAGGGCAATCTGCTCGATGCGGACGGCAAGATCGTTTCGCCCGACGACCCCGAGAAGTTCCGCAAGGCGGGTGAAGGCCAGTTCGTCGAACCGGGTACCAACCCCGGCAAGACCGTCCACATGATGGATATCCACGCCGAGGTCGGCATGCAGTGCGCCGACTGCCACTTCGCTCAGGACAGCCATGGCAATGGCCTGATCCAGGGCGAGGTCGCCAACGCGGTCGAGATCGGGTGCAAGGATTGCCACGGCACCGCCGACGCCTACCCGACCCTGCTGACCTCCAACGTCGCGGCGCGGCCGCAAGGCACCAACCTCGCGCTGCTCCGCAACGCCAATGGCGAGCGCCGCTTCGAGTGGGGCTATGACAAGCATGGCCGCCGCGCGCTGATCCAGCGTTCGATCGTCGACCCCGAACTCAAGTGGACTGTCAGCCTCGTCAAGGACGCGGTCGATCGCAACCTTGAAAATGTGCTCGACGATAAGGGCGTGCCCTTGTTCAACCCGCGCGCTGCCCGCGCCAAGCTGATGAGCAAGCATGGCGCCGAAGACGGGACGTTCGCCTTCGGCCCGGGCGTCGCCCCGGCCGACCGCGCGCACAATCCGGACGAAATGGCTTGCTTCACCTGCCATCTGAGCTGGACGACGAGCTGCGGCGGCTGCCATCTGCCGATCGAAGCGAACTGGAAGACGACCAGCCACAAATATGATGGGCTGGAGACGCGCAACTTCGCGACCTACAACCCGCAGGTCGCGCGCGACGACATGTTCCAGCTCGGTCGGCATCAGACGACCAAGGGGAACCAGATCGCGCCGGTGCGCTCGACTTCGGCGCTGGTCCTGTCGTCGACCAACATCAACCGCGAGCGCATCTATGTGCAGCAGCCGCCGATCAGCGCGGCCGGCTTCTCGAGCCAGGCGTTCGCTCCCCACTTCCCGCACACGGTACGCAAGACCGAGACCAAGGTGTGCACGGACTGCCACCTCTCCGCGGCGAACGACAACAATGCGATCATGTCGCAGTTGTTGCTGCTCGGCACAAACTTCGTGAACTTCGTCGGACTCCATGCCTGGACCGGCCTGCAGGGCGGCTTCGAGGCGATCCGTGTGACCGAGTGGGACGAGCCGCAGGCGGTGATCGGATCCTATCTTCATCGTTATTCGTCGCCCGACTGGTATGACGCGCACGTCAACCGCAACAAGCGCGAGCTGGTCGAATGGACCCGCGGCAAGACATTCGACAAGAATCTGAGCGGTGAGACGCAGGCGCTGGAGCAGTTCGCCAACGTCGTCCAGGGCACGCCCGATGCGGTGCGCTGCCTGCAGCTTCGCGGCGAATATATGTATGTCGCCGAGGGCAAGAGCGGCTTCCGCGTCTATGATGTCGCCTCGATCGGCAACAAGGGCTTCTCTGAGCGGATCGTGACGGCGCCCTTCTCGCCGCTGGGCCAGGACACGCATGTCAAAACGAGCAATGCGACCTGCATGGCACTGGCGACGACGCAGCCGATCAGCATGGCGCGCAACAAACGGATCCTGACCGAATTCCCAGAGAATGAGGAACAGGCGCTGGAGGAACTCTATCGCTACGCCTTCATCACCGACAGCGTCGAAGGTCTGGTCGTCGTCGACATCGATACGATGGCCGACGGCGAGTTCCGCAACAATCAGCTGAAGCGGGCGCTCACCTGGAACGCCGGCGGCATATTGAAGGGCGCGCGCCATATCACCTTGGGCGGCCGCTACGCCTATATCGCGGCCGACGCCGGCCTGGTGATCCTGAACCTCAAAGATCCGCTCAAGCCCGTCCATGTCGCGACGATCCCGCTGCGCGACGCCCGGGCGACTGCACTTCAGTTCCGCTATCTTTGGGTGACCACCGCGGACGGCCTCCAGGTGGTGGACATCACCGGTCTTTCGGTCGATCCCGATCCGACCAAGCCGGACCGCTGGACCGCGCCGCGGCTGATCCCGGAGGCAACGATCCCGCTCGCCGACGCCCGTCGCGTGTATCTGGCGCGCACCTACGCCTATGTCGCGGCAAAGTCTGATGGCCTCGTGATCGTCGACATCACGAACCCGGAGGCGCAGAAGATCGTCGACAAGGTGACGTTCAACGGCGCGCTCAACGACGCCGAGGACGTCATCGTCGGCACCACCAACGCCTCGCTGTTCGCCTATGTCGCAGACGGCCGGAATGGCCTGAAGGTCATCCAACTCACCAGCCCCGGCAGCCAGCCAAATTTCTACGGCTTCTCGCCGAAGCCGGTGCCGGAACTGATCGCGTGGGCACGGACGCCGAGCCCCGCGCTCGCGCTGTCCAAGGGACTCGATCGCGATCGCGCGGTGGACGAGACCGGCGGGCAGATCGCGGTCTTCGGCCGCCTCGGCTCCCGGCCGTTCAATCGCAGCGAGATGGAGCGGTTGTTCCTCACGCGCCGCGGCGTGCCTTACAAGGTCAGTGACAAGCCTGACATGACCGCGTGGGTGCCTGGGATGATGATGGCTTCGGGCAAGTAATGCGTTGAGGGACGTTCCACCTCAGCGGAAGTGCGTGCACTTATTCAACGTTGAGAAGCCCCCGAAGCCATCTCCTGCACTTCGCCGGATCGCTGTGCGGCGTGATCCTCAAGTATCGCGGCAGCGCGCCTGAGAGAAAGCCGCGAGCGTCACCCGATCTGATCGATCCAGTCCGGCAACTCGCTGAGTGACGCCAACTGACGGAAGCGATCATGCGCGGCTGGCGCCTCGGCGCGCTCATGGCTCCATGCCAGCGCTTGGGGGACGAAGGCCGCCCATGCGCCTGCTTCGAGCGCTGGCAAGACATCGGATCGCATGGAATCGCCGGCCATGATTGCGCGGCCGGGGTTCACGTCATAGCGCGCGAACAACCGGTGGAACGTGCCGGCATTCTTGTCGCTGACGATTTCGATGCCGTGAAAGCGATCGCCCAGTCCCGAGGCCGCAAGCTTGGCCTCCTGATGGAGCAGATCGCCCTTGGTGACGAGCACCAGCCGGCCGCGATTGGCAAGCGCATCCAGCGTTTCCTCGATGCCGGGCAAGAGTTCCACCGGGTGTGCGAGCAGATCCCGGCCGGCGGCAAGGATCTCGGAGATCTGCCGCACGCTCAGCGCGCTGCCGCACAGCTCGATCGCGGCTTCGATCATCGACAAGGTGAAGCTCTTTGCGCCGTAGCCGTACAGCGTGAGGTTGCGGATCTCGACCGCCTCGAGCCTCTCGCGCGTTACGCCCGCATCAGCGAACGGCTTCAGGATTTCGAGCAGGGCCTGCTCTGCGGCCTCGAAATGGCGCATGTTGTGCCAGAGCGTGTCGTCCGCATCGAGGCAGATGAGTTCGATCGTCATGCGTGTCGGAATAGCAGCGCTCACACGGCGCCGCCACGGATCGAATATGCGCGCCGCCGCATCACTCTGCCGCGTCGGCGCTCGCTTCGGTGGGCAGCAGCTTCGTCGAGACGCGCACAGCCGTATCGACCACCGGCAGTGCCTCGATCGACTTCCCACCGGTATCCACCTTTAGCGCCTCGAAACGGCGCGCCTGCGTCATCACCTGGCTGTCGAGGCTCCCGACAAAATCATTATAGGCGCTCGCCGCGAGATTCAGGTTGCGGCCAAGCTTGTGGACGTGATTGCCCATCGTCGTCAGGCGGCGATAGAGTTCCTTTCCGACCTCCGCGACTTCCTGCGCCTGCGCCGCCAGCGCTTCCTGCCGCCACATCCCCGCCATCACCTTGGCAAGCGCCAGCATGTTGATGGTCGAGGCGATGATCACGCCCTGGCGGAAGGCACCATCGATCAGGTCGGGCGCACGCTCGGCGGCGGCGGAGAGGAAATGCTCGCCCGGCACGAACATGATGACGAAATCGGGGGAAAGATCGAACTGCCGCCAATAGCCCTTGCGGCCGAGATCGCTGGCATAGGCCTTCAGCGCATTGGCATGCTGCAGCAGCAATGCCGCGCGACGCCCCTCATCCTCCTCGTCATAGGCCTGCTCGAAGTGAACGAGCGGGCATTTGACATCGACAACGATGCAGCGGTCACCTGGCAGGTTGATCACGCAATCGGGGCGGAGTTGCTTCTCGCCGTCGCTGACCGTCGATTGCAGCGAGAAATCGACATTCTCGGCAAGCCCGGCAGATTCGAGGATGTTGCGCAACTGCTCCTCGCCCCAGCGCCCGCGCGCCTTGGGGCTGGAACGAAGCACATTCGCCAGTCGCTGCGTTTCCTGCCGGACGACCTCATTGCCAGCGACGAGCTGCGCGACCGCGGTCTTGAGCTCGCCATAGCTGCCCACGCGCGCTGCCTCGACCTTCTGCAGCCCCTCCTCATAGCGCTTGAGCGTCGCCTCGACCGGTGACAGCAGCGCGCGCAACTGGCCTTCGCTCTTGGCCCCCTGTTCAGCGAAACGCTCATCGGCGCGCTTGAGCAGCAGACTCTGCGCCTCGGTCAGCGCCTGGCCGGCAAGATGACGGAAGCGGTCCTCGACTTTGGCCTCCATTTCCTTGAGCTGGGCGAGTTGCGCGGCGTGCGACGCCGCACGCTCCTCCTCGCCGCGAACGAAACCGGCATTGGCCTCGGCCAGTTCGGCGATGCGGTGACGGGCATTGTCAAGCGCAGCCTCGATCGCCGGCAGTCGGTCAGCGGCGGCACGCGCCGTGCTGAGGTCGAGCCGCGCCGTGTCGCGCTCGCTGCGCATGGCTTCGATCGCCTGGCGCAGTCCCGGCACCTCGGCCGCGCCGCCACGCCAGATCAGCCAACCGAGCGCCAAGCCGATTCCAAGCGCGAGAAAAATGGCGACGATGGCGATACCCGGATCCACGCAACCTCCACAAACGGAACGAAGCGCGAACTTAACGCCCCCGCCCACCCCTTGGCAAGCGCCTCAGGCCAGTGCGGCAGCGATCGCGCGGATGCTGGCAGCGTGGCGACGGGCAAGCGCCATGCGATCATCGCCATAGCCGCCGCCCAGGGCGCTGGCGATTGGCGCGCTCAGATCACGCGCGAGCCGGGCGACGAGCACGTCGCGCCGATCGAGGCCCGCATCGGTGAGCGCCAGCCGGCCGAGTTTGTCTTCCACATGAGGATCGACGCCGGCCTGATACAGGATCAGGTCGGGCGCGAAGCTCTTCGCGAAGGGCCCGAGCGTTGCGGCCAGCGCATCGAGATAGGCATCGTCGCCCGTGTTGTCGGGCAGGCCAACGTCCAATGTCGAGCGCGCCTTGCGGGCGGGGAAGTTCTTCTCTGCGTGTATCGAGTAGGTGGCGATCTCGGGATGTCCTGCGAGCAGCGAAGCGGTGCCGTCACCCTGATGTACGTCAACATCGACGATCAGGATGCGCGCCGCATCCCCCTCCTCGATCAGCCGGTTGGCGGCGATGGCGAGATCGTTGAACACGCAATAGCCGGCGCCCGTCGAAGCCAGCGCATGATGGCTGCCGCCAGCGCCATTGGCGGCATGGCCATGCGCCAGCGCGAGCTTCGCGGCGAGCCAGGTGCCGCCCGGGGTGAGTTGCGCACGCGCCGCGACCGGCTCGGTCACTGGAAAGCCGATCCGGCGTTCCTTCTCCGCGGGCACGCGGAGTTCGATCACCTCGGCAACATAGGCGGGATCATGCACCGCCTCGATCCAGTGCCGCGGCATCGGCTGGGGCTGGTGCAAGGTCAGCGGGCCGCCATCGTCTCGCAGCGCGTCGATCAGCAGCATATATTTGTCCCAAGGGAACTGGCCGGGTCTCGGCAGCGATCGATAGCCGGGGTGGTGGACGACGTGCGTCATCGCCCTTAGGTAGGGGCCGCGATGCGCCACCGCCAGCCGCAACCCATTGGAGACGCCATGAGCCCGCCGGTCGACAGCGCCCCCTATGTCCGGCCGGACGTGGCGGCGTTCCTCGCCTATCTGAACAGCGCCCCCGGTCCGAAGCTGCATGAACTCGAACCGGCGGCGGCGCGGCAGCTCATCAACGCGATGCGCCCGGTGGCGGATGCCGAGCCCGAACCGCTGGAGACGGTGCGCGATCTGACCGTGCCGGGGCCGGCGGGCGGGTTGCCGGCACGGCTTTATGATGCGCGCGAACGGCGCGAGCCGGGCCCATTGCTGCTGTTCTTCCATGGCGGCGGCTTCGTTGTCGGCGGGCTCTACAGCCACGAACCCTTCTGCACGCGTGCGGCAGCCTTGCTCGATCTGCCCGTGCTCGCGATCGACTATCGCCTTGCCCCTGAACATCCCTGGCCCGCCGCCCCAGACGATTGCGAGGGTGCTGCACGCTGGGCTGCATCCGGCCCGGCGGTGCTGGAGCGCGGCGTGACCAGTCTCGTGCTCGCCGGCGACAGTGCCGGCGCGACCTTGGCGATCGTCACCGCGATGGCGCTGCGTGATCGGCCCGCCGCGGCACCGGTCATCGCGCAGATGCCGATGTACCCAGCCGTTGACCTGCGTGAGCGCGAATGGGGATCGGTGACGCAGTTCGGCGCCGGCCACATGCTGACGATCGAATCGATGAACTGGTTCACCGAGCAGTATCGGCCGGATCCGCTCGACGTCCGCGGATCGCCGTTGCTCGGCGACCAGCGGCTGATGCCACCGACTCTGCTGGTGACTGCCAGCCTTGATCCGCTGCGCGATCAGGGCCGTGCCTTTGGCGCCGCGCTGATCGATGCTGGCGTGCCCGTGATCTTCCGCGAGGCCGTGGGCAATATTCACGGCTTCATCAACTTCGCCAAAGGCATCCCCTCATCGGTCGGCGACATTGCCGGCGCGCTCATCGCGCTCAGGCCGATGATCGCCGAGGCGGAGGCCAACCGCGTAGTGGCAGAGGCTTCACGCACGATATGACCGACCCCGCCCCCCTTCCCTATCGCCCTGCTGCGGGCATCATGCTGATTAACGACGCGAACAAGGTGTTCGTCGGCCAGCGCATCGATACGCGGCTCGCCGCCTGGCAGATGCCGCAGGGCGGGCTAGACGAGGGTGAGGAACCGCAGGCGGCCGCGTTGCGCGAGCTTGAGGAGGAAACCGGCATCCGCCCCGATCTGGTCGAGGTGATCGCCTGTTCGCGCAAGGAGCTTCTCTATGATCTGCCCGCCGACATGGTTGGGCGGCTGTGGAAGGGCAGGTATCGCGGCCAGCGCCAGACCTGGTTCCTGATGCGCTTTCTGGGCACCGATGCCGATGTGAAGCTGGAAACCGAGCACCCCGAGTTCCACGCCTGGCGCTGGGCCGAGGCCGAGGAACTGCCCGACCTGATCGTGCCCTTCAAACGCGAACTCTATTCGGCTATCCTCAACGAATTCCGCCCCTATCTGTAAACGGAGACCGAGTAGCACATGCGGCTTACCCGCTGGACCGTTGCGTTTCTGGCGATCGCCGCGGCGCCCCCCGCCTTCGCGCAATTGGCGTTGAAGGGCGCCGTCGATGCCGAAGCCAAGCCGGAAGCGCCAGCCGAGGCGCCGCCGGTAGACCCGCTGCAACAGATGGTGGCAAACGCGGTCGACAAGGGCAATGACGCGGAGATGGACGCAATCGTGAAGTTCGCCTCTGCCCAGGCGCCTGATCGCGCCAAACAGTTCCAGGCGATGGCGGACAATCGCAAGAAAGCGCGGGTGGCGGCGCAGCTTGCCAAGGTGCGCGATGCGCCGATCTATGAGCTGTGGGATGGGCAGGTCGAGCTTGGCGGCTTTCGCACGACAGGTAACACCGACAATGCCGGCGTCAGCGGCGCGGTGCGACTGCACCGTGACGGACTGCGCTGGCGCAACAACGCCGCCGCCACTGCAGATTACCAGGAAAGCGCTGGCGTCACCTCGCGCGAACGCTATACGGGCTCGCTGGAAGCGAATTATAAATTTTCACGCAAGGGCTATGCCGTGGGCATCGTCCAATATGAAAATGATCGCTTCCTCGGCTATGCCGGCCGTTATTCCGCATCGCTCGGCCTTGGCTATCGCGCCCTCGACGGCAACATCACGCTAGACCTCGAAGCCGGCCCGGCGCTCCGCTACACCAATTATGTCGAGGCGCCGACCGAAACGGCAATCGCCGCGCGCGGGTCGGTCGATTTTGCATGGAAGCTCAGCCGCACCGTCAGCCTCGATCATGAGCTGTCGCTCTATGCCGACCATATCAACAGTTCGGTGATCGGCCAGACCGCGCTGAAGGCGAAACTGTTCGGCCCGCTTTCCGCGCGGTTCAGCTACAATGTGCAATTCGAAAGCCAGCCGATCAATGAGCGCAAGCAGCTCGACACCACCAGCCGGGCATCATTGGTTTATGATTTCTGAGGCTTAGGGCAGTAATCTAAGACCCGATCTTGATATCATCGGAGTGTGATAATGCCGCCGCTGCGCCGCCTTCTCATGTCGATAGCCATCTTCGGCCTCGCCGCTGGCGCCACGCCGGATGCGGTGCGGGCCGACGCGATGCTCGGCGGGTTCGACTATGGTTGGCCGGTCAAACGCCACAGCTTCATTAGTCAGGGCGCCGCGATGGAGATGGCCTATCTCGATGTTCCTGCCGCGCATCCCAACGGCCGAACCGCGGTGCTGCTTCACGGCAAGAATTTCTGCGCAGGCGCCTGGCAGGGCACGATCCGGGCGCTGACCGCGGCCGGCTATCGCGTGATTGCCCCCGACCAGATCGGCTTCTGCAAGTCGACCAAGCCTGAACGCTATCAATATGGCTTTCACACGCTAGCGGCGAACAGCAAGGCGTTGCTCGACGCGTTGGGCGTGGAGAAGCCGATCGTCATCGGCCATTCGATGGGCGGCATGCTGGCGATCCGATATGCGCTGCAATATCCGGCCGGCGTTTCAAAGCTGGTGCTGGTCAACCCGATCGGCCTTGAGGACTGGCGCGCCAAGGGCGTGCCCAACGCCACCGTGGACCAACTTTTCGCTGGCGAGCGCAAGACCAATGCCGCGACGATCCGCGCCTATCAGCAACGCACATATTATGCCGGCAGCTGGCGGCCGGACTATGATCGCTGGGTTGAGATGCTCGCCTCGATGTATGCCGGTGCGGACGGCACCACCATCGCCTGGCATCAGGCGCTGACGTCGGACATGGTGTTCAACCAGCCGGTCGTCCACGAACTGGAGCGGATCGAGGCGCCCACCGCGCTGATCATCGGCGAAAAGGATAATACCGCGATCGGCAAAGACCGCGCGGACAAGGCGCTGGCCGCCACATTGGGCGATTATCCGGTGCTTGCCCGAGACGCAGCAAAGCGGATCCCCGGCGCGGCGCTGATCACCTATCCCGATCTCGGCCATGCGCCGCAGATCCAGGCGCCCGATCGCTTCCACCGCGATCTGCTGCTGGCATTGGCGCGCTGATCGGGCTCAGCGAACGCGCAACGCCAGCCGGACCTGCTCGGCCGCAGTCTCCGACAGGTAGAGATAATTGGCGTCGAAGCCGGCAAGATCGGTCAGGCCCTTCCAGTCCAAGACTTCGATTGTCGGCGGTCTCGTGCGAAACAGGCCGCGGCTGCGCAACTCCATCATCATCCGATTGAGGTGGACGGAGGTCATCCCGGTGCATTCGGCGAGATGGAGTTGGGTCGCCGGCAGGTCGAAGCGCAATTCGCGGCCACGGCCGATCAGCGCGTAGCGCACCGCCATCTCGCACAGCAGATGGGCAAGCCGCGCGCCGCCGGACCGGCACCCGAGATTGAGGACCCAAGTCGATAGGATCGATGCATCGACAACGCAATCGCGCCAGAATGCACGGCTGATCCGGGGGTGAAGTTCGAGCAGTGGCAACAGCGCCGCATGCGGAATCGTGAGCAGGGTCGATCGTGACAACGCCTGGAGGCCCGTGCTCGCTTCCGGTGCGACCAGCGAATGGAGATCCGCCATGTCGCCGGGAATGTGCAGCGCGAAAATCTGCCGCGCGCCTGCCGCGGTCTGGGCGAACCTGCCCACCAACCCTTCGGCGACAAGGCAGACCTGACGCCGCTCCTCGCCGAACCGAATGAAATCATGGTTCGCCGCGACGTCCAGGGACTCACACGGAAGCTGCAGGATCGCTTCCTGCTCCTCCTCGCTCAACTTCGACCGCATCTGCAGGCGTTCCAGCCATAATCGTAACGCGGGTAAATGCTTCGGAACCTGCATGCCGTCTCCAGGAACGTCGAGGCCAACACGCGCCCCGCGTCCGGAAGTTCGAAAGCACCCAGCCGCCGATTCTGGCTTCAACAAATGTTATCGGCGCTCCGATCTGTGGCGATTGTGTTTACAAAGCTGCCGGTAAGACATTTTCCTTTTGCATCCGCTGGATCAACTCCTCCCTCCCCTTCTCAGTCTTGTACCGGGAACCCGCTGGTGGACGATTTCGTTACACAAGCGTGACCGACCCCGCGCCTCATGCGCCCGCACGGGTCGTGTTCGAAGGAGACACAGACGGGAGAGGCCGTTCGAAATGAAGTCCCAAAAAGCTCTGCAGCGCTGGTTGGATCGCCTTGCGATGCGATCCAACCTCGATGGCCGAGAACGAGATGCCGTGCTGGCATTGCCTTGCGATTTGGTCGAGGTGAGCGCGAACCGCGATTTCGTTCGGCTCGGCGATCGTACCACGCACGCTTGCCTTGTCGCCGATGGCCTTGTCGGCCGTTTCGCGCAGACGGCAGACGGCGCACGCCAGATCACTGCGCTTCATATCCCAGGCGATATGGTCGATCTTCATTCGGTTGTTGCGCCTGCCGCGACATCTGCATTGCAGGCGATCGGGCGGGCAACTGTCATCCGTGTGCCGCATGCGGCGCTGACGCGCGCCGCGACTGAATTTCCCTCGCTGCACCGCGCGTTCTGGCGTGATTGCATCGTGGACGCCGCAATCGTGGCGACCTGGGTGATCAATGTCGGCCACCGACCTGCCTCAGCGCGCGTCGCGCATCTGATCTGCGAGATGGCAGTGCGCTATGCGGCGATCGGTCTCGCCGAGGGCAGGCGCATTCCGTTTCTGATGACGCAGAGCCAATTGGGCGAAACCACGGGAATGACCTCGGTGCACGTCAACCGAATGATCGCCCAGCTTCGCGAGCAGCGCATGCTGACCTGGACCTCACGGACCATCGAAGTGGGTGACTGGCATGCCCTGCGGACATTGGCAGGTTTCGACCCGCTTTATCTGAGCTTACCGGACGATCTGCTGCGCGACATTTATGCCATATTCGGTACGAGCCGCCGCATGACCGCGGCCTAGCGGCTATCGCCCTTCTCGCGTGCCGATCGCCGGCGTTCGACAAAGGCGGCCTTTTCAGCCAGCGCGGTCCATCGCCGCGCTGCTTCAAGATGGATGCGCATGCGGTGCGGCAGGGTTTCGGCCTTCGCCGCGTCGATACTCTCCTGTGCGCGGCAGACGTAGTGGCGATAGGATTGCACCTCGTCAGCGTCATGCGCGACCGTGTTAGGATCGGGACTGGCCGCGAGCGCGGAATCGTCAATGTTCATCGGGGCCTCCGATTTGTTGGGGCATCGACGAATCGGCTTCGCGCTGGTTCCTCCTAAACGAAGCAAGTTTGGCAGGATCAACATTGGTTGATGTTTTCGGGCGCCGATCAGCGCCGCAACATCATCGTCGACGCAAAGTCCCGATTGCGTTGCGGCGAGTGCCGCTTTTCGACTGCGAGATGGCAGCAGAGCAGGAACTCGATTGATGCCCCTGACACGGCGCGAAGCCTTCCACCAACCGGCGGTTTCGATTTCTGCCTGAGACATCAAGCAAGCGGAAAGATTGTCACCTCGTCGTGCCGCATCGAGCCGAGCGCTTCCAGCCGGGACATATCCTTGCGGATTTCACGCCGAGTAGCGTCGAAGACCTCTGTGCTGATCGCGCTCGAGTAGAACCGGAGGAACAAGCCAGCATAGGGTAGATGAAGCGCCTTGCCGAGGTCTGCCAGGATCGCGTTCCAAAGCTCGATGCTATCGACATCACCGCCACTGGGGCGAGCGTCAGCCCGCCGCTGATCCTCAATTGCTCGCGCGATTTTCGCGTCTGACCAGCCTTTGCGTTTCCATCGGTGGATGTCCCTAGCGATCTTCTCTTCGGCCGCTTGTGCCGAATCATAGCGCTGCGCGAGGACCGTCCCGCAATCGCAATGGCGGCGCGTGGTAAGGTACTGGCGCTCGCCCTCCCGCAGCACCCTCCGCACAGAGGGGTTGTCGAGAGGGGCAGCCGTGCGCCCGTGTTGCTCCATCATGCCACGCACTGCGTCGGCTTCAGCACTGGGAACGATCAAGGTAATGAAGCGGCACATGGTCGCCGCCTACGAACCAGCGGAAGCAGTGGTCGTGCGTGTCATACGATCCGCGCGATATAAGCTGATGCGATCGATACAAAGCAACCCCGATATCGGCGGGCTGATGCACTGACCGTGGTGCTTGCGAACCTTGGCATGGCCGATGTTGACGAAGCACCCGTTACCGTTCGACTGCCCCTGCTTCGGAGGGGACGAATTACCAGGCTTCCTGCTGCAGCCGTTCGAGTTCGGCGCAAGGAGGATCATGCGCTTCCGCATGTGCCGCGCACGGCTGATCGCACACCCAGCACGTTCCACCGCCGGCGTGCTCGCGCAGGAATGAAAAGCTTGCGGCGTCTAGCGCATCAATTGCGCAGCTCTCAACCCAAGCCGCAGCGCGCGCCAGCAAGTTGCTGGCCCCCAACTTAGAAACAGTCATCTTGCATCCCCACTCCCGTAGAATAGCGCGCATGCAAGGCCGGTCAACTGGTTGGGAAGGCATCAAATAATCATTTAGCTACCAAAATGGAGTGATTCGACGGCGGCCATTGACGCTCCGACGCGCGCGCTCGCTGTTGTGTCGGCTCACGAAACAACATCACCCTCGCGCCTTCCGCGCCGGTCCTCGCCACGATGCCGGCTTCCATGCCCGCAGCGGGCTCACGACGAGGAGCGACGATGAAACTGAAGCTCGCGATTGGCAGCTTCACGCGCCCGGCGAACGCCACCGCCTATGCCGTCGGTGACCTGGTTGCCAACAACTTCGTCGCGGGCAGCGTCGCCGCGGCCGCGATCGCCGCCGCCAGCGTTCAGGACGGCCGCGGCCGCATCGCCCGCGTCGCGCTGCTGAACTCGACGGCCGTCGTCCTCAACGCGCAGTTCCGCATCCACCTGTTCAACCATACGCCGGCTGTCGGCGCCGGCGACAACGTCGCGCTGGCGATTACCAACGGCCGCGCGCGCGGCTATCCGGCTCGGTCGACGTCACCACCGACTTCGCCCTCGGCGACGGCGCCCAGCGCAATGCCGCCTGCTCGATCGTATTCGAGGCGGCCGCCGCTTCCATGAACGTCTACCCGATCGTCGAAGCGCTGGGCGCCTACCGCAGCGCGCTGGGCCTCGGCTAATGGCTAGCGTCCCGCCCCCGCATCTCAGCGGCTATCGCACCTTCATCCCCGGTGCGGCCGCGCTACTCGTAGACCAGGAGAAATTCGGCTGGCTGGTTGGGCCAAACGGCAAGGAGGTTGAGGACTGGTACCTCTACACCGGCCTTCGCCTTGCAAGCTGGTCGACCCCGGAGCTTGGCGGCGCTGTCTTCCATTTTCGCGCCGGCCTCGATGACGAACCCAGCTTCGAGCCGGATGGCGGCCTCTGCGCGCTCACCCGCGAAGGTCTCCGCACCCTGATCACCAACCTGCAGGGGATCAGCAAGAGGCCGGGAGAGGCTCAATGATTTCGCCGTACCGGCATTGGACGTGTGAAGAGCTGGTGGGGCGCTGCCTGGGCGCACGGCCATCCAGGTCACTGCGAGGTTCTGGTAATGGCAGATCTCAATTGCGCTTACTCACTGGTCGGCCAGGCACACACATCGCGCTGCATGAGGTAGCCTTCCGCGGCAGCGACGGGGTCGCGATGAAGGCTGCGACAGTCACCGTTGCGGCGCCGAGCAGCGCTCAGCGCCGCAACCTGGCCACAGAAATGGCCCTTGCCTACGCCTGCGCTAAGGACATGCCCATCGTGCCACGGTCGCCCCGCTCGTCGTGACATGACCGCCATACTGTCCCGCGGCCCCTCCGGCGCCGATCGCCGTCCCTGGGATCGCCAGCATGAGCCGCTGCGCGCTCGCGCCGGCGCTCGGTTCGCGCCCACCTGCTGGATCGCGCCGCGGCCGAAGGCCCCCGCGCCGCTCGGTCGCTGAAGGCAGCTTAGTGCTCGATCTGTCGGAATTGGCGCGCCATTGCGCAAGACGTGCTGACAGACGAAGCTGCGCGTCTCCATTCGACCAAGGGGCAAGAACATGACCGATCGGACGCGGCCTGTGATCTACGCCCGCTACAGCAACGAGAAGTCCAACGCCAAGTCAGCCGAGGCCCAGGCAAGGCTGTGCAGGGAACGCGCCACCGCCGCCGCCGCCGCCGCCTCGACGTGCGGGTGCTGGCCGAGGACTATGTCTGCGGTCTCTATGTGCTGGTGAAGCATCCCGCCTCCGACGATGAAGCGCTGGACAATGCAGCGCGGGCGGCGGCGCATACTGTGCCTCCGGCTGGACGACGCACATCAACGGCAACAATGTCGCGCTGATGCCACCTTTTCTCGGCAAGAAGCAGGCGCGTGAGTGTCTGGCGACGATTCGCGGCATGGTCGACGTCGTCGCGATCGACGACGATGCTCGCCGACCTGACAGCGCCGGGTGGAGATCCTAGGAAACCTTACGACTGCCACCGCAATCGCAACGGGCAAGGCCTTGCCTCAGAAACTAGGTGCGACTGCAATGATGGTAGCGGAGGAGGGACTTGAACCCCCGACACGCGGATTATGATTCCGCTGCTCTAACCAGCTGAGCTACTCCGCCCCATGAGGCCATCCGGCGGCCAGCGCCGGAAGAAGCGCGCCTATAGGCACAGCCGATGTGGCGGTCAACTGGCGTTGCACGCGAAGTGCGATTATGCGCGCAGAGGACAGGCCATGGGGCTGAAGGGTGGGAGAGCGATTTGAGCGTTCAAGACAAATATGACGTGCTGATCGTAGGCGCCGGGCATGGCGGCGCACAGGCGGCCGTTGTGCTTCGCCAGCTCAAGTTCGAAGGCACGGTCGCGCTGCTGGGTGACGAGAACGAGCCTCCCTATGAGCGCCCGCCGCTCTCCAAGGATTATCTCTCCGGCGAAAAGACGTTCGAACGCATCCTGATTCGTCCCGCCGCCTTCTGGGGCGAGCGCGGCGTTGACCTGTTGCTCGGGCGCCGCGTCGCCGCGGTCGATGCCAAGGCCCACTGCGTGACGCTGACCGACGGGACGGTGATCGGCTATGGCAAGCTCGTCTGGGCGACAGGCGGCACGCCACGCCGGCTGACCTGCTCAGGCGGCGACGCCGTCGGTGTCCATTCGGTGCGCAACCGTGAAGATGTCGACAAGATCATGGACGAGCTTCCGGCAGTGACCGAGGCCGTGGTCATCGGCGGCGGCTATATAGGGCTCGAAGCCGCCGCGGTGCTGAGCAAGTTCGGCAAGAAGGTGACGTTGCTCGAGGCGCTCGATCGCGTGCTGGCGCGCGTCGCCGGCGAGCAGCTTTCGCGCTTCTATGAAGAAGAACATCGGGCGCATGGCGTTGACCTGCGCACCGGCGTCACCGTGGAGTCGCTCGCCTGCAGTGACGGACGCGTTTCGGGCGCGGTGCTTGCCGATGGCAGCGTGGTGCCGGCGCAACTCGTGATCGTCGGTATCGGGATCGTGCCCGCGGTCAGCCCGTTGCTGGAGGCCGGAGCGGCCGGCGGCAATGGTGTCGACGTCGACGAATATTGCCGCACGAGCCTGCCGGACATCTATGCGATCGGCGATTGTGCAGCCCATTTCAATGGCTTCGCCGGCGGAGCTCAGATGCGGGTTGAATCGGTGCAAAACGCCAATGACCAAGCGACGACCGCGGCGCGCGACATTGTGGGCGAAGCGCAGCCCTACAACGCCGTGCCCTGGTTCTGGTCGAACCAATATGATCTGCGCCTGCAGACGGTGGGGCTGTCGGTGGGGCATGACGACGCGGTGCTACGCGGAGATCCCGCCACCCGCTCCTTCTCAGTCGTCTATCTGAAGGCCGGCAAGGTCATCGCGCTCGACTGCGTCAATGCCACCAAGGATTATGTTCAGGGGCGCGCGCTGGTGCTGGGTGGCCATGAGCCCGATCGCGCTGCGTTGGCGGACACGGCCGTGCCGCTGAAGTCGCTGGTGCCTACGGCCTGATTGACGTCGAGGGAACTGCCGCCCTGCCCCGCGCGCTTGGCTGGAAACAGCAAGGAGCTAGGATGATGGGCGAGACAAAGCCGGATAACGCCGCGGGTGCGGATAAAGAGGGCGACGAGGGTGACGAAGCGGTCAACGCGGTCGGCGCTGCGGCGCAGACCGCCGACCCGTCGGTCGGCCGCCCGGTGTCAGGCATGCCGCTCGGCGGGCCGCACGATCTCGGCAAGGAGGCGCATGACCAGGCCCGCACGGAGCGACGCAAATCCTGAGGCGTGGCGGCGTCATGGTCAGGACGATGGATGAGGCGCTTTGCCGGCGCTAACAAGATGAGGTGACGCGCCTTCTTCCCCTCGTAGCACTTTGCGCTGCCCTCGCGGGCTGCGGATCACCGCAACGGCAGGCGCTGCCGCGGGACACGCTGGTGCGTGTAACCGAGGATGAGGTGAAGGGGCTCGATCCCCAGAAAGTCTCCGACCTCGCCTCATTGCGCGTCGCCGCCGACCAGTTCGAGGGGCTGACGCGGATGACGGCGGCGGGAACCGCCGAACCGGGGCTCGCTTCCGCATGGCAGGTATCGACAGACGGGCTCGACTGGCGCTTCATCCTCCGCGCGGGTCTGACCTTCTCGGATGGCACGCCCATCGCGCCGGCGCTTTTTCCCGCAATTCTGGCCCGCCTGCGCGAGGCTGCGACTGCTGCACCGACCGCTTCGCTGTTCGCCGCGATCCGGTCGATCGACGTGCAGGGGGACACGATCATCATCCACCTCTATCACCCGCAGCCGGCGCTCCCCGAACTGCTGGCGCACCCCGCCCTGGCCGCCCTGCCCTTGCACCGGATCGCAGCCAGCGGCGAACGCTGGACGTCGGAGCGCCCGCTCGTCGCTTCCGGCGCCTACCGCTTGCGCAACTGGACGCTGAACGAGCGACTGACGCTGGAGGCAAACCCAAAGTGGCATGGTGGCCGGCCGCCGGTGACGCGCGTCGTGTGGCGCCCCGTTGAGGATCGCCTGGCGTCCCTGCGTCTGTTCGAGACGGGGGGCGCCGATACGGTGGGCGAGATCCCGACCGCACGCCTGGCCTGGCTGCGCGAGCGGGATCCGCATGCGGTGCATGTCGCCCCCTATCGCGGCACCTACTACCTTGCCTTCAACACCCGCCGGCCGCCGTTCGACGACGCTCGCGTCCGCCGAGCACTGTCGATGACTGTCGATCGGGCCTGGATATCCGGCCCGCTGCTCGCGTCCGGCACCGAACCCGCATTCGGGGTGGTCCCGCCCGGACTCGGCCTGTCGCGCTGGCGGCCGGGCTGGGCCGACTGGCCGCTCGACCGTCGCCGGGCCGCAGCGCGAGCGTTGCTGTCCGCAGCGGGCTATGGGCCGGACCATCGGCTGGTGTTCGACATCCGCTTCAACACCGATGCCGATCATCGCCGCATCGCCATCGCGCTGGCCGCGATGTGGCGACCGTTGGGCGTCGAGGCACGGCTGTTCAACAGCGAGGGAACGCTGCACTTCGCCAGCCTCAGACGCGGCGACTTCGCGCTCGCGCGTTCGGGCTGGATCGGCGACGTCTCCGCACCTGAGAACTTTCTCGCCGTCCACCGCTCGGATGCCGGCCCGATCAACTATTCGGGCTATGCAAATCCGGCTTTCGACGCCGCGCTCGATGCCGCGAGGGGCATCGCCGAACCCCGCGCCCGGGCTAAGGCGATGCGCCGTGCCGAGGTGCTGCTCGCTGATGATGCGCCGATCCTGCCGATCTATTTCTATGTCAGCCGCTCGCTGGTCGCGCCGCGCGTTGGGGGTTGGCGCGACAATCCCGCCAACATACACCCGTCCCGCACCTTGACGATCATGAGCCGCTGAATGAGCCCCCGCAGCCCCCGTTCACGCCCGGCGATGCGTGTTGCGCTGGCGTTGCTGGCAATGCTCGCAGCCGGGGGATGCGATCGTGACGACGGCGGCCCGGCTGATGTCAGCGTGATCGGCCCGGCCGCCCTGCTTGCGGATCCGGCGCGGACGCCTCCGTCGGCACCGGCGGCGGTGTTGCTCGGCACGATCGCGCAGGGGCTGGTGCGTTTCGACGCCAATGGCCAGATCGAGCCCGCGCTCGCCGAGCGCTGGATCGTGTCCGAGGATGGCACGAGCTATATCTTCCGGCTGGCGGACCTGCATTGGACTGACGGCACCGCGGTAACGAGCGAGGCCGTTGCCCGTCGGCTGCGTACGGCGATTGCACACACCAGCAGCAATCCCGATCGCGGCCTGTTCGAAGTCGTCGACGAGATCGCGGTTATGACCGACCGTGTCATAGAGATTCGGCTGAAGACGCCACGCCCGAACCTGCTGCAGTTGCTCGCCCAGCCGGAAATGGCTCTGCTTTCCGGGCGCGACGGCACCGGGCCGATGCGGATCGAACGCGACACCGCCGGCACCCTGCTGCTTGCACCGATCGCCGATGCCGATCCCGATACGCCGCCCCCGACCGCCTGGGAAAAGGTGCGGCTGCGCGGTGAGCCGGCGGCGCGCGCCATCGCGCGCTTTCGACGCGGCGATGCCGATCTCGTGCTTGGCGGCACCTTCGCGACGCTGATGTACGCGCAGGTTGCCGATGTGCCCGCGCGCCAGCTTCGCGTCGATCCGGTGCCGGGCCTGTTCGGGATCATCGCGCTCAACCGGGACGGGCTGCTCGGAGAGCATGATGCGCGCATGGGATTGACGATGGCGCTCGACCGCGGCGACCTGTTGGGGCGATACGCCGTTCGGGGTTGGGGCCCCATGCTCAGCATCACCCCCGAACAACTCGATTCCGCCACGCCGCCGATGCAACCGACCTGGAGCGCGCTCGACCTTGGCGAACGCCGGCGCATCGCCGCGACGCGCATCGCGGCATGGCGTGCAGACAAGCCGCGGCCCCAGCTTCGCCTTGCGCTTCCCGCCGGCCCCGGCGCGCGGTTGCTGTTCGCCTGGCTGCGCGCGTCCTGGCATGGCGTCGGCGTTGACCTCGTCGCGGTTGCCGAGGGCGAGGCGGCGGACCTGGCGGTGATCGATTCGGTGGCGCCGATGGAC
The DNA here is from genome assembly GCF_050433225.1 of Sphingomonas zeicaulis. Taxonomy (NCBI): domain Bacteria; kingdom Pseudomonadati; phylum Pseudomonadota; class Alphaproteobacteria; order Sphingomonadales; family Sphingomonadaceae; genus Sphingomonas; species Sphingomonas zeicaulis. The sequence goes on from NZ_JBNPXQ010000001.1 coordinate 1,388,203, forward strand.
AGCGTAAGCTGGTATCTGGACCGGATATCCTGCGCGCGCGGCTATGCCTGCGATCCCGACGCGGAGGCCAAGCGGCTGCTCGGCCGCGGCGCACACTCGCTGGACGATCGCGCACGGCTGCTCGCGGAAGCGGAGGTCGCGGCAAGCGAGGCCGCGTGGTTCATCCCCCTCGCGCGCCCGCTGCGCTGGTCGCTGGTCAGCCCGCGCCTCTCGGAATATCGCGAGAATGCACGCGCCGCACATCCCCTGACGGCCTTGCGCCCGGCGCACCGCTGATACGGCTTGCGACCACGCGATCTTGAAAATCGCCTGCCGCATCCAAGATCAGGATCGAGGCCGCCGCTCCTTCGTTACACCCGGGTGTGCCGCCAGGAGGATGGAATGGCAGTTTCGCCGCGTCAGTTCGATCGTTTCGCCGACTCGCTGCCCCTTGGCCGCGATCCGGCCGCCGTGCGCCGGCGGATCGAGGCGATGGAAGCGTTGCTCGAACGGCTTGTGGTAATCCCCGGCATCAACCGTCCGGTCGGGCTGGATGCGATTGCCGGCCTCATCCCGGTGTTGGGCGATATCCTGACCACCGCGATGGGGGCCTGGATCGTCTGGGAAGCGCGCAACCTCGGCATGTCCAAGTTCCAGTTGACCCGCATGGCTGCCAATGTCGGCATCGATGCCGTTGTCGGCGCGGTGCCGCTGGTGGGCGACCTGTTCGACTTTGTCTATCGATCGAACAGCAAGAACCTGCGCATCATCAGGAAGCATCTCGACAAGCATCATCCGGCGACCGCGACGATCAACATGCCGCGTTGAGCCGATCGGCCTCGGGGATCAGGCGATTCGCGAGGCCATTTGCCACCAGCCCGGCTGGGCAGTGCCGATTGCCGCCGCTGCGGCATCGCGCGCCGCCAATCCGTCAAAAAGCGCGAAGGCGGTCGCGCCCGATCCGGACATTCGCGCCAGCAGCACCCCCGGCTGCGCCGCGAGCGCATCGATAGCGCTGGCGACGGCCGGCACGAGCCGTCGCGCCGGGGGCTCGAGATCGTTGCGCCCCGCCACCGCCGCAGCGAGCGGATCGCCGTCGCCCAACGGGCCATGGTCGACACCATCCCACGCCTTGAATACCGGTCCGGTAGGACACGGGACGCCAGGATTGACGAGCAGCAAGGGCATCGCCTGCAGCGCACCGGGCGCCACCGGCACAAGCGCATCCCCCCTGCCCTCGCCGCGGGTCATGCGGCCGTCGAGGCAGGCCGGCACGTCCGCGCCCAATGTGGCGGCGAGCATCATCAGTCGTGGATCGTTGGGTGCAACATTGTGCGCGCGCACCATCAGCCGCAGCGCCGCCGCTGCATCCGCCGATCCACCGCCGATCCCGGCCGCGATCGGCAATCGTTTGTCGAGGGTGAAGGCGCCCCGTTCAGCCAAACCGAAACTGGCTAGGAAACCGCGCGCCGCGCGGATGATGAGATTGTCGTTTTCGCCCGACAGCCCTGCGCCGAAGCGTCCGCCGATCATCAATGACAGCGGCGCTTGCGGGTCCAAGGTTAGCCTGTCGCCATCCTGGGCAAAAGCGAAGAGCGTTTCCAGCGCGTGATAGCCGTCGGGCATCCTCGCCCGCACGTGAAGCGCGAGATTGATCTTCGCACGCGCGACTTCGTGCAGCACTTGCGTCGTCATCGGATCAGCGCGCGCGCTTCGCCGGCACGCCACGGTCAATCTTGCCACGCAGCCGATCGACCGCATCGCCCTCGGCGAACACCAGCGCCGAACGCCATGCGTAACGCGCCTCATAGCGCCGGCCGACTGCCCAATAGGCATCGCCGAGATGCTCGTTGATGGCGGATTCGGACGGTTCGCCTTTTACGGCACGTTCGAGCGTCTCGATCGCGAGGGGCATGTCGCCGCGCAGATAATAGGCCCAGCCGAGCGAATCGGTGATCGCAGCGTCCTCCGGGCGCAGCGCGCTCGCCCGCGCCACGAGCTTCATCGCGGCGTCGACATTCTCGCCGCGTTCGAGCTGGGCATAGCCGAGATGGTTGAGAACCATGGCATTTTCTGGCGCCAGCGCGGCGGCCTTCTCCAGTTCGGGACGGGCTTCGTTCCAACGCCCCGCCCGTTCCAGTGCCGATCCGCGCAGCAGCAGCAATGTCCACGGTGCCGCGCCGCCACCCGCCTCGACCATGGCGATGGCGCGGGCATAGGCCTCTGCCGCACCGTCAAACGCTCCGGCTTGCCCGCGAACATCCCCCAGCCGGCTCCAGTCGTTGACCGTGGCGGCCGGCGCCTTCGCGGCAGCCTCTGCCGCCGTCAACGCGGCGGCGCGATCCCCACTACGCAGCAACAAAGCTACGCGCTGGTTCAAAGCCAACGAGGCAAGGATATCGTCGTCTGGCACGCGGTCGAGCACGGCGAGCGCTTCATCGACATGGTCGCCGCTGGCGAGCGCATCGCTCATCGCAAGCTTGGCCGCGCTGCTGTCGGGCGCGAGAGCGAGCGCGTTGCGCGCGAGCGAGATCGCCAGCATCGGCAGGCGTTCGCGCGAGATGTCCGACGACAGCTTAGTCAGTAGCGCGGAGATCCCTTCAGCGGGATCGTCGATCATGCCGTCCAGCGACCGGCCTGCGGCGACCCGCGCCCGGGCCGCGACGAAGATCGCGTCTTCGCCGTCGAGCAACGACAACGCCTTGTCCGCTTTGCCGAGCGCTACCAGCCGCGCCGCGACCGCGATGCGGAGCGAAATGTTCCGGTTGCCACCGCCACCGAGCAACGCGGTGGCACGCACCGCGGCGACGCTGTCATCGACATCGCCGCGCGCCGCGAGAAGCAGCGCGCGGTGCTCGGCGGCATAGGCGCCCGCAAGTGCCCCGCCCTTGCCCTTTTCAAGGATCGCGATCGGGTCGCCGGAACCCGCGCCGAAGGCGATCCAGGCACGGATCACCGGCACCAGGAAGTCGAACGCACCTTCCTTCTCGATGCGATCGATCTGCCGGCTCGCATCCGCCCAGTCTTTCGCGCGTACCGCGCGAGTCAGCAGCACCATCCGGGCGTCGCTGGGCAGCACGCCGGCCCGATCGAGCACCCCGGCTGCGCGCAGCGCCAGCGCTTCGTCTCCAGCGGCCATCGCCTGGCGCAGCGCGCGCAGCGCCAGTACCGCATCGTCGGGTGCCGCATCGAGCGCGGCGGCGTAGCCCGATGCCGCTTCCGCCGCATTGCCGCCGACGTCAGCGGCTCGAGCGCGCACATAGCTGCCGAGCGGCGACAGGCTCACCTGGCTGGCGAACGCCGGTGCGCTCCCCAGGGTGAGAAGCAGCGCCAGCGCAGTCGCGAAGCCAGGCTTACATGTTTGGATAGTTCGGTCCTCCGCCGCCCTCGGGCACGACCCAGTTGATGTTCTGGGTCGGATCCTTGATGTCGCACGTCTTGCAATGGACGCAGTTCTGCGCGTTGATCTGGAAGCGCGGGTTCCCTTCATCCAGACCGACCACCTCATAGACGCCGGCGGGACAGTAGCGCTGTGCCGGCTCATCATAAAGCGGCAGATTGTGCTGGATCGGCACGTCGGGGTCCTTCAGCGTCAGATGGACCGGCTGATCCTCCTCATGATTGGTGTTCGATAGGAACACGGAGGAAAGGCGATCGAAGCTGAAAACGCCGTCCGGCTTGGGATAATCGATCTTCGGGCACTGGTTGGCCTGCCAGAGCTTCTCATGGTCCGGCTTGTGCTTGAACGTGAAGGGCAGCCCGATCTTCAGATAGCGCATCCACATGTCCGCGCCGGCGACCAGGGTGCCGACTGTGCCGCCGAATTTCGAAACCGACGGCTCGACATTGCGGACCATCTTGAGCTCGGCCGCGATCCAGCTCGCATTGAGCGTGTCCGGATAAGCGGTCAGTTCATCCGCCGCGCGCTCCGCCGCGATCGCTTCGAACGCGGCTTCGGCGGCGAGCATGCCGGACTTCATCGCGGTGTGGCTGCCCTTGATGCGCGGCACATTGACGAAGCCGGCGGAGCAGCCGATCAGCGCGCCGCCGGGGAAGACCAGCTTGGGCACCGACTGCCAGCCGCCCTCGTTGATTGCCCGCGCGCCGTAGGAGATGCGCTTGCCGCCCTCCAGGATTGCGCGGATCGCCGGATGCGTCTTCCAGCGTTGGAATTCGTGGAAGGGCGAGAGATGCGGGTTCTTGTAGCTGAGCGCCACGACGAAGCCGAGCGCCACCTGCCCATTGGCCTGATGGTAGAGGAATCCGCCGCCCCAAGCATCGTCCAGCGGCCAGCCCTGGGTGTGGATGACGCGGCCCGGCACATGCTTGGCCGGGTCGATGTCCCACAATTCCTTCAGGCCGATGCCATAGACTTGCGGCTGGCAATTCGCCTCGAGGTCGAAGAGGCGCTTCAATTCCTTGGTCAGGTGGCCGCGCACGCCTTCTGCGAAGAAGGTGTATTTGGCGTGAAGTTCGAGCCCGGGCTGATAGTCGGGCTTGCGGGTGCCGTCGCGCGCGATGCCCATATCACCGGTGGCGACGCCCTTTACCGAGCCATCCTCGTTGAACAGCACCTCGGCGGCGGCGAAGCCGGGGAAGATCTCGACGCCGAGCCCCTCGGCCTGCTCCGCCAGCCAGCGGCAGAGATTGCCCAGCGATCCGGTGTAGGTGCCCTTGTTGTTCATGAAGGGCGGCATCATCGCGTGCGGCATTTCATGCTTGCCGCTGGTGGTGAGCACCCAATGATGATTCTCGGTCACCGGCACATCCGCCATCGGACAGCCCATCGTGCGCCATTCGGGCAGCAGTTCGTCCAGCGCGCGCGGATCGATCACCGCACCCGAGAGGATGTGGGCACCGATCTCGGAGCCCTTTTCCAGGACGCACACCGAAATTTCGGTCGAGCTGTCGGCCGCAAGCTGCTTCAGGCGGATCGCAGCGGCGAGGCCGGCGGGGCCACCGCCGACGATCACCACGTCATAAGGCATCGATTCGCGTTCGCTCATACTCTCCAATCCCGCCTCGCCGCTCCGTCAACGCGGCTTGTCCTGTCCACAAAACGTTTGGTCACCATCGGCGGTGCATGATGATTGACCAATCCGTCAACTGCCTAGCCTAGTATCGTCCATGCGGGGTGGGACCGGGTTGAACGACATAGACGCTTTTGCGAGCATGATGGGCTGGTGGCACGAGGCCGGCGTCGATTTTTTGGTCGATGACGCGCCGCGCAACTGGCTGCAACCGCCTCGCGCCGCAGCGGCGCGGTCGCCTTCCGTTACGGAAGGCGCGGCATCGCCGGTCGCGCGCGAGGCTCCACGCCCGGATGCCGTGCCGGCGGAAGCGCCGCGTCTCAAACTCCCCGACACGCTCGATGCGCTTCAGACGTGGGTCGCCAATGATCCCGCTGCACCCGAGGCGCGATGGGGTACGCCCCGCATCGCCCCCGCCGGCGATCCCGCGAGCGGCCTGATGATCGTAACCGACTTGCCTGATGACGATGATGCTGCCGAGGGCCGCCTGCTTGGCGGCGCCGCCGGCCGCCTCTTCGATCGCATGCTGGCCGCGATCGGGCATGATCGCGCATCGATCTATCTTGCCTCGCTGGCCAGCGCGCGCCCTGTGGGCGGTCGGATCGACGGCGCCAATCTGGAGAAGCTGGGGCATATACTGGGCCACCACGTCCAGATGGCGCGCCCGAAACGCCTGCTGTTGCTGGGCGATGCGCCGAACCGTGCACTTCTCGGCATGGGCTTCCTTGCAGCGCGCGGCAGTTTACGTACCATTAACCATGGCGGCATCAAGGTTGAGGCCGTTGCCAGTTTTCACCCGCGCCAGTTGCTGAAGCAGCCGGCGCTGAAGGGCGAAGCGTGGCGCGATCTGCTGCTGCTCAACGGGGGACCCGGCCAGTGAAGCTCACTGTCTCGTTTCTGGCGCTCGCCGCGACCATTTCGCTGGCAACGACGGCCGAAGCCGACACCGTGCCTGCAACGACGCTGGCGGTCGCTTCGGCCAACGCAGCGGCTGCGCGCCCCGCACGCCTGCCTGCCCAGCTCACGCCGCAGCAGCGTGATCAATATCGTGCGATCTTCTCGGCAATCCGTGGCGGCCGTTGGTCCGACGCCGCTGCGCAGCTCGATGTCATGCCGCGCGGCCCGCTCAGCGACTATGCGCGTGCCGAAATCTTGACCGCCAAGGGCTCGCCAAAGGCGGAACTGACGCAGATCGAGGCGCTGCTCGCGTCGTCGCCGGGACTGCCGCAGGCGCCGCAGCTCGTGCGGATGGCGCGCAGCCGTGGCGGCGTCGAGGTCGCGGCGGTGCCCGAACCGCAGAAATTGTCCTGGCTCGGCTCCGCGCCGATCCGCCGTCGCGCCGCATCGATGAGCCGCAGCGATATCGTCGCCGCGCAGCTCGAAGCGCGCATCCTGCCGTTGATCAAGGAAGACCGCCCCTCCGAGGCTGAAGCGCTGGTGGAGGACAAGGCCGGCCAGTTGACGCCCGACGCACTCACCGAGTGGCGGCAGCGCGTCTCCTGGTCCTATTTCCTCACCGGTGAGGATGCTTCCGCGCGTCGCCTCGCCGCGCTGGCGCAGACCGGCACCGGTGATTGGGCGGTGCAAGCGGATTGGGTCGCCGGTCTCGCGGCCTGGCGCCAGCAGGATTGCCGCGCCGCCGGCATCGCGTTTGATTCCGTGGGCCGCAGGGCGAGCGATGCCGAGTTGCGTGCGGCGGGCTATTACTGGTCGGCGCGCGCCGACATGGTGTGCAAGACGCCGGAGAAGGTGCAGCCCAAGCTGCGCGCCGCCGCCCGCGCGGAAGAAACCTTCTACGGCCTGCTCGCACTTCAGGCGATGGGGCTGAAGCCGACCGTCGATCGCAGCGGTGACCTGACCGCGACCGACTGGGATCGACTGAGCGGCAATTCGAACATTCGCGTCGCGGCCGCGCTCGCCGAGATCGGCGAACTGAGCGCTGCCGACGAGACGCTGCGCTACCATGCCCGCATCTGCGACAGCACCGATCATGCCGCGCTGCTGCACCTCGCCAAGCGCCTCAACCTGCCGACCACGCAGCTTTGGCTGGCCCAGAACGGCCCTGCCGGCGCGCATCCCGGCGCCAGCGCGCGCTATCCTGCGCCGGACTGGACGCCGGTGGGTGGCTGGCGCGTCGACAAGTCGCTGGTGTTCGCGCACGCGCTGCAGGAATCGCGCTTCCGCACCGATGTGGTCAGTCCCGCCGGTGCCTATGGCCTCATGCAGATCATGCCCGCCGCCGCGATCGACATCTCTAAGCGCCGCGGCGAAAGCTGGTCGCGAGAGAAGCTGACCGATCCGTCGACCAACATCGAATATGGCCAGTCGCATATCGAGGCGCTGCGCGATTTCTCGGGCACGCAGGGCCTGCTGCCCAAGGTGATCGCCGCCTATAATGCCGGGCCGGCACCGGTGCGTGACTGGAACGCGCGCGCCCGCGACATGGGCGATCCGCTGCTTTACATCGAGAGCATCCCCTATTGGGAAACCCGCGGCTATGTCGCGATCATCCTGCGCAACTACTGGATGTACCAGTCGCAGGCCGGCCAGCAGTCGGCGAGCCTGAAGGCGATGTCGCAGGGCATGTGGCCGCGCTTCCCGGGGCTTCCCGGCGCGACTGCGGTGCGGCTCGATTCCGTGTCCGGCGTCGCCAGTGCCGAATGACGCGGAGCGGGCGTTCGTTCCCGTCCGCATCGCCGTTCTCACCGTTTCCGACACGCGCGGCCTTGCCGAGGATCGTTCGGGCGATACGCTCGTCCAGCGACTGACCGATGCCGGCCACATCCTCGCCGCGCGGGCGATCCTAAGGGATGATGCCGACCTGATTGTCGAGCAATTGCGCGGCTGGATCGCCGACCCCCAGGTCGACTGCGTGATTACCACCGGCGGGACCGGCGTCACGGGCCGCGACGTAACGCCCGAGGCGCTGATGCGCGTTGCCGACAAGGAGATCCCCGGCTTCGGCGAACTTTTCCGCTGGCTCAGCTTCCAGAAAATCGGCACCTCGACAATCCAGTCGCGTGCCACCGCCTGCGTCGCTACAGGCACCTATATCTTCGCCCTTCCCGGCTCGACCGGCGCGGTGAAGGATGGGTGGGACGGCATCCTCGCCAGCCAGCTCGATATCCGGCACCGCCCGTGCAACTTCGTGGAACTGATGCCCCGGTTGCTGGAGCGGTAGACCGGATTACCGAAGACGCCTCCTACCGCCGGTCGTCCCGAGCAACCTCGAGGGGACCGTCGAGCGCGGCCGAGCCAGCGTTGGGCCGCGCTCCAGGCGGGTTTCGGCTCTCGGCTCGCTCGACTGCGCTCAGGTCGAACGAAAGTTTGGGAGAGACTGAAGTTTGGATTTCGAACTGATGTTCGAATCTGCTCCTCAGTCCAACCCTTTCGCGACATCCTCCATCTGCTGGATCATCGTTCCCCAGCCATCGAAGAAGCCCATTTCCTCATGCTTGGCCCGTTCGGCATCGTTGCGGTGGAGGCAGCGCGCCGTGTAGCGGGTGCCGCCGTCCTCGGGCTCGATCAGGAAGATGCCCGTCATCGGCAGCCATGGCTCCGCCGGCCGCCAGCCCTCGACCAGCATCGAGGTCCAAACGATCCGCTGCATCGGCACGACATCCAGGAACAGGCCCGGATTGTCGCTGGTGCCGCCATCGGGGCCGCTCATGAAGGTGTGGAAGGCGCCGCCGGTGCGGAAATCATGCGCGCGAACCTCGGTGGTCCACGGTCTCGGGCACCACCAGAGCTTCAGAATGTCGGGATCGCTCCACGCGCGCCACACTTTCGCGGGCGGCGCCGCCACCTGCCGAACGATTTCCAGATCAAGCTTACCGTCGGTCATTCCTCACTCTCCAGCCATGCGTCGAGACGGTCGAAGCGCGCCTCCCAGAGCGCGCGTTGTTCGGAAAGCCAGCTATCCGCATCCGCCAGCGCACTGCGCTGCATCTCGCACGTGCGGACGCGGCCCTGCTTGCGCGTGACGATCCAGCCGCTGCTCTCCAGCGAACGGATATGCTTCATGAAAGATGGCAGGCTGATCGCGAAGGGCGCCGCCAGTTCGCTGACGCTGGCCGGCCCGCGGCTCAGCCGCCGCAGCACCGCGCGGCGCGTAGGATCGGCGAGGCCTTGAAAAATACCGTCCAAACGTAGCGAATACTGTTCCATATGGCTAAGTATATCGAGGCTAAAGCTTAGCGCAATGGCTAAGTTTCGCCGCTCTGTCGGCCGTCGTCGCGGAACCCTGCGGCTGCTATGCGTTATGACGGGACGCAAATCCTGCGGACGCCAGATCCGCCCCTCCAGGGAGCCCCAAGCCGATGATCCTCGACGCGATACCCAACACGCGCCAGATCGCCACCGAAGTCTGGAAGCCGCTGACCGTACTGTTCGTGTGGGACTGCGTTGTCACCATCGCTTATTACATCCTGCCATTTCGCGCGCCGGCACTGCCGCTGACGATCTTCGGCACCGCGCTGGCGCTGTTCCTCGGCTTCCGCAGCAACTCCGCTTACCAGCGTTGGTGGGAAGGCCGCATATTGTGGGGGCAGATGATCAACGCCTCGCGCAGCCTCGCGCGCGCGGTGCGCAACTTCATGACCGATCCGGCCGCGACCCAACTCAAGCGATCGATCGTCTTCCGCCAGATCGCCTATGTGAACGCGCTGCGCTGCCAGTTGCGACGGCAGACGCTGGACGAGGATGTGTTCCGATTTCTCGCCAAGGGGCAGGACGATCCGGCGATCGCCCGTGTCAATGCGGCGAACGGGCTGGCGGACGGTGCCGGCCGTCGCGTAGCCGACGCATTGGGCGCGGGGTGGATCGACACGATCCAGCAGACGCAGATCGAACGGCTGCTGGTTGATATCTCCAACGCGCAAGGTGGCATGGAGCGGTTGCGCAACACCCCCCTTCCCAGCCAGTTCCGCTTCTTCCCGATGTTCTTCACCCACATCTTCTGTGTGCTGATGCCGATCGGGCTGGTCGAGACGCTGGGTTTCGCCACACCCCTGGGATCGACGTTGGCGGGGCTGATGTTCCTTGCCGTGCTGCGCGTCGGCGACGATCTGGTCGATCCGTTCGCCAACACGGTGCATGACGTGCCGCTGAGCACGATGTGCCGCACGATCGAGATCGACTTGCTGCAGGCAATCGACGAACCCGCGCCCGAGCCGCTGAAGCCGGTGAAAGGTGTGCAATGGTGATGGCACAGGCTATGCCAACGCCATGCTGAGCAGAAGATCCGCGCTCCAGGGCGCTCTCGCCGCGCTGTCGGCCGGTGCCGCCGCCCCCTTGCTGTCGGCGACGCCGCGGGTGCTGCGCAAACCACCGCGGCTGCGAGCCGGCGATACGGTGGCGCTGGTCGAGCCGGCAGGCTTCTCCGCTGACGATGTCGAACTGGGCCTTGCGCAGGAAACGATCGTCGCGATGGGGCTCGTGCCCCGGATTGCGCCGCATGTCGCCACGCGATCGGGCTATCTGGCGGGCACCGATGAAGATCGCGCCGCCGACATCAACGCCATGTACGCAGACGACGCCGTGCACGCGGTGTTCGCGGTGCGCGGCGGCTGGGGCTGTGCGCGGATCCTGCCGCACCTCGATTTCGGCCTGATCCGCCGCAATCCGAAGCTGCTGATCGGCTTCAGCGACATCACCGCGCTTCACCTCGCCTTTGCGGCGCGCGCCGGCTTCACCACGATCCACGGGCCCAATGCAGCAAGCTCGTGGGGTGACCTGTCATGGCAGGCCTTCCGCAGTCTCGTGTTCGAAGGCGCGACGCCGACCTATCGCAACCCGGCGGGGAGCGAGGACAGGCTCGTGCAGCGGCTGTGGCGCACCAAGGCCATCCGCGCGGGCAAGGCGGCCGGGCGGCTTCTGGGCGGCAACCTCACCGTGCTCTCGGCGCTGGTCGGCACGCCCTATCTGCCCGATTTCGACGGTGCGATCCTGTTTCTCGAGGATGTCGACGAAGCCGAATATCGCATCGATCGCATGCTGACCCAACTCGCGCTCGCGGGCATCCTGCGCCGTGTGGCCGGCGTTGTGTTCGGGCAATGCACGAGTTGCCGCGCCACGGGCCCCTCCTATGGGGGCTTCACGCTCAACGAGGTGCTGGAGCATCATCTCAAGCCACTCGGCGTGCCGGTGTTCCAGGGCGGCATGTTCGGCCATATCGCTAACCAGTTCAGCCTGCCGGTAGGCGCGATGGCGGAGATCGATGCCGAGGCCGGGACGATCCGGATGCTCGAAGCAGCTGTTGAGTGACGAAAAAGGCCAGCGCGTCGGAGGGGAACTGAGCGCTGCGGCACTCACCTTTCCTCTCCGGCGCGCGGCGTCCGACAGGGGATTGGTGGTGGAGGAGCCGGCGCCGAGGCAGCCGATCAAACCATGCTTGAACGACAGGCTCCGAGCCGCCCCCTTCCCCCACGCGCGGGCACGCGCGGTCCTCCTCCCCGAGCAAGGCTCAGGGAGGAAAAAACTTAGCCCGCCTTGGCCACCGCGACCAGCGCCGGACGCAGCAGACGATCCTTGATCATGTAGCCGGCCTGCATCTCCTGCACGATCGTGCCAGGTTCGGCATCGGCGGAAGGCAGTTCGATCATCGCCTGATGGCGGTTGGGATCGAGCTGTTCGCCCAGCGCCGAGACCTTCTTGATGCCGTTGCGCTCGAACACGCTGGCCAGTTCGCGGCCGGTGGCCTCGAGGCCGGTCACAAGCCCCTTGAACTTATCGTCCTCGCGCAGATCCGCGGGGATCGCGTCGAGCGCGCGGCCGAGATTGTCGGCTACCGACAGAATGTCACGCGCGAAGCCAGTCGCGGCATAGGCGCGCGCATCCTGTGCGTCCTTCTCCAGCCGGCGACGCACATTCTGCGTTTCCGCCTGCGCGTAGAGCACATCCTGGCGCGCGGCGGCGAGCTGGTCTTCAAGCTCGCGCAGCCGATCATGCTCGGCCACTTCGGGGGCGACTTCCGCGGTTTCCTCGCGCAGCGCCTCGGCTTCACCCTGCTCGGTCGTCTCGTTGTCCTGCATCTATGCTCTCTTCCAGCGTCTCGTCTTCAACCCATCAGGCGCGACAATGTTTGCGCCGTGAAATCCACCATGGGAACGACCCGGGCATAGTTCAACCGGGTGGGACCGATCACGCCCACCACGCCGACCACGCGCCCGTCGGCCCCGCGATAGGGCGCGGCGATAACCGAGGAGCCGGACAGCGAGAAGAGCTTGTTCTCCGATCCGATGAAGATCTTGGTCGCCGCGCCCTCGCGCGCGCTGTCCAGCAGGCGCACAATCTCTTCCTTGTCCTCAAGCTCTTCCAGCAATTGGCGGACGCGTTCGAGATCGGCCGCCGCACCCTGGTCGATCAGGTTCGCCTGTCCTCGCACGATCAGCACCGGCCGCCGCTCGCCATCTTCGGACCAGACGGCGAGGCCCTGGCTGACCAGTTCGGCCGACATCCGGTCGAGCATCGCCCGCCCCGCCCCGATCTCCTTCGCCAGCCGCCCGCGCGCATCGCCCAGGGTAAGCCCGGAAAGCCGCGCGCTGATATAATTGCCGGCCTCGATCAGCATCGACGGCGTGACGGCATCGGGAATGGCGACGACGCGGTTCTCGACGCTGCCATCCTGCCCCACCAGCACCGCCATCGCCTGATGGCGAGAGAGCGGCACGAAGCCGAACTGGCGCAGGACCACCTCGCGCTGCGGCACCAGCACCATGCCCGCACAGGATGAAAGGCCAGACAGGACGGAGGTAGCCGCGGCGAGCGCGTCCTCGATCGGCCCGCCGGTATCGACCCGCGCCGCGATCGCCGCGCGCTCGGCCGCGGATGGCTCCGCCGTCTGCATCATCCCGTCGACGAACAGGCGCAGGCCGAGTTCGGTGGGCATGCGGCCCGCAGAGGTGTGCGGCGATGCGAGCAGGCCGAGTTCTTCCAGATCCTGCATGACGTTGCGGATCGAGGCGGGTGACAGGCTGAAGCCGGCCAGCTTGGAGATTGTCCGCGACCCGACCGGCGAGCCCGATTCGAGATAATTCTCCACGACCACGCGAAAGATATCGCGTGCCCGGTCGTTCAGTTCGGTGATCGTCGTGCTCGCCATCTGCACCTTATCGGGGCGCCCCGACTTCGTCCGTGCCCAGGATCTCGCCCTTCCCCGCCCCTATCTTGAGGCGCTCATTGGCCTTTTCAATGGCGGCGAGCACATCATCGGCCTGCGGCGAGCGGCAGCCATAGTTGAAGCTGGTGGAAGCGTCGTTCCAGGAGAGCTTGCCATAGGCCTGGTCGGTGATCTGCAGCTTGCAGGGCAGCTCGCGGCCGGCATAGCGCTCCGCCCCCGCCAGCAGCGCGCGGATTTCGGCATAGCCCGCCGCGCCCACGTCGAGCCGCCGTCTCGTCAGCACATAATGGCTGAACCCGCCCTTGCCCTGCTTGGATTCGACATGGAAGCCGGTGCCATCGGACGCGAGCTCCCATTGCACCAGCGGCTTGCCCCAGCTCGAAATGTCAAAGGCGATCGTCGGCGCAGCGCCCGCAGGAGCCGGTGCCGGTTCCGTGCCGCCGGATGGGGCGCAGGCCGCCAGCGCCGCGAGGCCGGCGAATAGGGGAAGCAGCATCTTCATCGGGTTCGGATTCCGCCTCGTCCGGCCAGCCGTTGCAATCCTCACCGCTTAACGGATAAGGGCGGCCGACCTCAAGCGATTGGAGCAACATGCGCCCTTCAGGCCGCACGCCCGACCAGATGCGGGCCATCAGCATCGAACCCGGTTTCACTAAACATGCCGAGGGCAGCGTCCTCGTCAGCTTCGGCGAAACGCGCGTCCTCGTCACCGCCTCCGTCGAGGAGCGCGTACCGCCCTTTCTTCGCGGCAAGGGCGAAGGCTGGGTCACGGCCGAATATGGCATGCTGCCCCGCGCCACGCACACCCGCAGCAACCGTGAGGCCGCCAAAGGCAAGCAATCGGGCCGCACGCAGGAAATCCAGCGGCTGATCGGCCGCTCGCTGCGCGCCGTGGTCGACCTCAAGGCCCTCGGCGAGCGCCAGATCACGATCGACTGCGACGTCATCCAGGCCGATGGCGGCACCCGCACCGCCTCCATCTCGGGCGCATGGGTCGCGCTGCGGCTGGCGATCGACGGGCTGCTCGAAAAGAAGCTGCTCGAAACCGATCCGATCACCGCGCAGGTCGCGGCCGTCTCCTGCGGCATCTACGAAGGCACGCCGGTGCTCGACCTCGATTATATCGAGGATTCGAACGCGCATGCCGATGCGAACTTCGTGCTGCTCGACAATGGCAACATCGCCGAGGCGCAGGCCACCGCCGAAGGCGCGACCTATGACGAGGAAGCGCTGCTGCGCCTGCTCCGCCTTGCGCGGATCGGCTGCAACGAAATCTTCGCCGCGCAGCGCCGGGCCGCCGGCCGGTGAGCGAGGAGCCGGTCCCCCAGGCGATCCGCAAGCTCCAGCCCGGCCGGCTGGTGATCGCCAGCCACAACGAGGGCAAGGTGCGCGAGATCCGCGCGCTGCTCGCGCCGTTCGGCGTCGAGCCGGTCTCAGCCAAGGCGTTGGACCTGCCAGAGCCCGAGGAGACCGGCACCACCTTTGTCGCCAATGCCGAGCTGAAGGCGATGCAGGCCGCCGATCTTTCCGGCCTGCCCGCGTTGGCGGATGACAGCGGCCTGTGCGTCGAGGCGCTGAACGGCGATCCGGGGATCTTCTCGGCGCGTTGGGCGGGGCCGGCGCGCGATTTCGGGCTGGCGATGCAGCTTGTCCACAACAAGCTGGTCGAGGCCGGTCCGGAAGCGGGGCGCGACGCGCATTTCGTCTGCGCGCTGGCACTGGCCTGGCCGGACGGTCATATCGAATGTTTCGAAGGCCGGGTGGACGGGACATTGGTGTGGCCGCCCAAGGGCGAACATGGCTTCGGCTATGACCCGATATTCCTCGCCAATGGCGACACCGAGACCTTCGGCGAGATGGATCCCGAGCGCAAACATGCGATGAGCCATCGCGCGGACGCGTTCGCGAAGCTGGTCGCCGCGGTTTTCTGACTTCTTCCTCCCCTCCCGTTGCGCGGGAGGGGTTATTTCCGCGTCGGCGTTCCCACCATCGGATCGAACCCGATCACATTGCCCGACGGCGTGTAGCGGCACACCAGATACTCATGCGTCCGGCTTGCTGCGAAACCGCAGCCGAACGCCGTCGTCGTGCGCCAGATGATCTGGGTATAATGTCCAACGTCACGGACATTGCCGTTCCGGCTGACGTCTGGAAAGCGACCGCGCTTGAACAGCGGCTTTTCGCGCACCCAGCTGTCCGCCATCTCGCGATAGGCGTAGGCGGTACGCGTGCCCATCCAGATATTCTCGCCCTGCACCGGATTGCCGCGCGGCAGCGCGCTGTGAGCGAAGCGGCCGCTGCGCGCCATGATTGCCGCATAGCCGGCGGCGTCGCGCGCCAACACATCGCTCCACGCCAGTGCGGCCATGCCGGCATCGGCGCGCGTGCGATTGTGGATGCGCACCATCTCCGATCGCAGCAGCGCCGTGCCGCGCGGTTGCGGGCGCTGGTCGACCCATGCCCTGCGCTGGACGGGAAATTCCTCTTCCTCTGCCCCCGCCGGTGTGGACGACGCGGCGCCGGCCGCGATCAGCATTGGCCAAAGCACCCGCCGAAGGCTATGGCGCGCGGCGATCATCATGACATCCCTCGATACAACCGATCCGTTGGCGCTCTATGTGCACTGGCCGTTCTGCGTTTCCAAATGCCCCTATTGTGATTTCAACAGCCATGTCCGCGCAGCGGTCGATCAGGATCATTGGCGCCGCGCGCTGCTGACCGACCTGCGGCATGAGGCGGAAAACTTCGAGCGCCGGCCGCTGACCTCGATCTTCTTCGGCGGCGGCACACCTTCATTGATGCCCCCCGCGACCGTCGCCGCGATCATCGACGAGGCGCGGCAGCTCTGGGGCTTCGCTCCCGACATCGAGGTCACGCTGGAGGCCAATCCCTCCTCAGTGGAGGCAGCGCGCTTCGCCGATCTCGCGGCGACCGGCATCAATCGGGTTTCGCTGGGGCTGCAGGCGCTCGACGACGCGACGCTCGCCTTCCTCGGCCGCGCGCATGATGTGAACGAAGGGCTAGGCGCGCTAGATGTCGCCCAGCGCCATTTTTGCCGGGTCAGCTTCGACCTGATCTATGCGCGGCCCAACCAGTCACCCGACCAATGGGCGCGCGAGCTGAACCGCGCGATCGGTTTCGGTACCGGCCATCTCTCACTCTACCAGCTTACCATCGAGCCCGGCACGCGCTTCGCGACCGAGGTCGCCGCCGGGCGCATGCACCCGCTCGACCCCGATGCCGCCGCCGACCTGTTCGAGGCGACGCGCGAGACGAGCGCGGCGGCGGGCATCCCCGCTTACGAAGTCTCCAACCACGCCCGGCCAGGCGAGGAGAGCCGGCACAACTTGGCCTACTGGCGGTACGACGATTATCTCGGCGTCGGCCCCGGCGCGCATGGCCGGCGCGGCGGCGTCGCCACGCAGCGCCGGCGCAAACCGGAGAACTGGCTGGCCGCGATCGACCGCAATGCACACGGCATCGAGCGTGAGGATATGCTGACCCCGGAAGAACGCGCCGCCGAGGCACTGCTGATGGGGCTGCGACTGGACGAGGGCCTGTCACTGAGCCGCGTCGCGGCGCGATCCGGCGTCCCCGTCGAGCGGCTGATCGATGCGGCGCGGCTGGAACGGCTGGCGGCGCAGGATGTGATCGAGCGCGACGGCGATCGGTTGCGCGTGCTCCCCGCCGGCATGCTGCTGCTCGACCATATCCTTGGCGAGATCGTCGCCGTCTGAGCGCCGGATAGGCGGTCAGGCGGTTTCGGCCGGAGCCTCCGCCCGTGCGGCCGTCATCGTCACCCGCACCGACTTGTACGACGGCGTCCCGCTCTCGCGATCATGGTCCTCCAGCGGCACCAGGCAGTTCGCCTCCGGATAATAGGCCGCGAGCGATCCCCGCGCGATCGCGTGCGCGACCACCGTATATCCCCGCAGCGCCCTGCCTGGCCCCGCCGCGATGTCGACCACATCGCCATGCTTCAGCCCCATTGCCGCCAGATCCTCGGCATTGGCGAACACGATGTCGCGCCGGCCGGTGACGCCGCGATAGCGATCGTTCAGTCCGTAGATCGTGGTGTTGTACTGGTCGTGGCTGCGCACCGTCGTCAGCATCAGTTCGCCATCATCGCCTTTGGCGCCGGTGATGGGGTGAACGATGAAATGCGCCTTGCCGTCCGGCGTGTTCCACACCCGGTCGGAAGCGCCGACCGTCAGGCGGAAGCCACCCTTCTGCCGCACGCGCGCATTGAATTCGCGGAAGTCGGGAAACACTGCCTCGATCGCGTCGCGGATCCGGTCATAGTCCGCGACCAGCCAGTCCCAGTCGATCGCGACGTTTGGCAGCGTCGCCTTCGCCATGCCGGCGACGATCGCCGGCTCGGATTTGAGATCGGGCGTCGCGGGCTTCAGCCGGCCGCGCGACGCGTGGACCATCGACATCGAATCCTCGACCGTGATGTACTGCGATCCGCTCTCCTGCTCGTCATGCTCGGTGCGGCCGAGGCAGGGCAGCACGATCGTCTCGCGCGCCAGAAGCAGGCAGGTGCGGTTGAACTTGGTGAGGATGTTCACCGACAGGTCGAGCTTGCGGAACGCGGCGAAGCTGGCTTCCGGATCGGGCATCGCGACCGCGAGGTTGCCGCCCAGCGCGATCAGCGCCTTCGAGCGCCCCTCGCGCATCGCCTGCAGTGATTCCACCGCGGCGTGGCCGTGCGCGCGCGGGCTGGTGATGCCGAAACGCGCGTCGAGCCGCGCCAGCATCGCCTCGCCGGGGATCTCGGTGATGCCGACGGTGCGGTCACCCTGCACATTGCTGTGGCCGCGCAATGGGCAGATGCCCGCTCCCGGCTTTCCCATATTGCCGCGCAGCAGCAGCAGGTCGGCAAGCAACTGGACATTGGCGGTACCATGACCGTGCTGGGTGATGCCCATGCCGTAGCAGAGGATCACCCGCTCGGCCGCGGCATAGGTCTTCGTCATGCTCTCGATCGCGTCCCGGGTCAGGCCGGAACGGCGAACGACATCGCCCCATTCGGTGGCGGCAAGATCCGCAGCGAGCGCTTCGAAGCCGGTGGTGTGTTCGGCGATGAACGGTCGGTCGAGCAACCCTGGCCCGCCCGCCGCCAGATCAGCCGCATCCATCTCCAGCAGCGCCTTCATCATGCCCTTGAGCATCGCGCTGTCACCGCCGACGCGCAGCAGATGATAGGCGGAGGCGAGTTGCGTCGAGCTCGGCGTCAGCATTTCGCTGGGATGCTGCGGCGACTTGAACCGCTCCAGCCCACGCTCGCGCATCGGGTTGGCGACGACGATCGGCACGCCGCGCCGCGCCGCCGCAGACAAGGTGGAGAGCATGCGCGGGTGATTGGTGCCGGGATTGTGCCCGATGCAGAAGATCGCGTCAGCCTCGTCGAAATCCTCCAAGGTCACTGTGCCCTTGCCCACGCCGATCGACTTGGGCAGCCCGACGCTGGTCGCCTCGTGGCACATGTTGGAACAGTCGGGGAAATTGTTGGTGCCGAAGGCGCGCGCGAAAAGCTGGTAGAGGAAGGCCGCCTCGTTCGAGGCACGCCCCGAGCAATAGAATTCGGCCTGGTTGGGATCTTCCAGCGCCTGTAGCCCGGCGCCGATCCGCGCGAACGCCTCGTCCCACGGAATGATCGTGAAATGGTCGGTGGCGGCGTCGTAGCGTAGCGGATGGGTCAGGCGGCCGGCATCCTCCAGCGCATGATCGCTCCAGCCGAACAATTCGGTGGCGCTGTGGCGCGCGAAGAAATCGGCGTCGACGCGCTTGGCCGTCGCCTCCCAGGTGACGGCCTTGGCGCCATTCTCGCAGAACTCGAAGGAGGAGGTTTTCTTGGGGTCCGGCCAGGCACAACCGGGGCAGTCGAATCCGGTCGGCTGGTTCATCTGCAGCAGCGCGCGGGTGTCTGTGGAAGCACCCATCTGCTCCTTGATCGCCACCGCCACCGCGCGCAACGCCCCCCATCCGCCCGCCGGCCCGTCATAGGGCGCAACGCCGTCGATATGATGGTCATCGGCATGCGGGAGGGTGGGATCGCGATCGGCCATGGCCGTTCCTTCCTGTTTTGACCTTTCCATCCCTCTGCCAGAAAAGATCGGGCAAGGGGACCTTCACCGGCCTACAGCAGGCCATAGGCACATGTCAGTTGTACGGGAGTATGTAATGACCGAGACCGTCCGGCCCCCTGCCCTTTCGCGCACCACGGCCGATAACGCGTCTGTGGAGCCGCTGGTTGCGATCATGGCGCAGCTGCGTGACCCCGTGAACGGCTGCCCGTGGGACGTCGCGCAGACCTTCAAGACGGTCGCGCCCTACACGATCGAGGAAGCCTATGAGGTCGCCGACGCCTGCGAGCGCGACGATATGGCGGCGCTGAAGGACGAGCTTGGCGATCTGTTGCTGCAGGTGGTGTTCCACAGCCGGATGGCCGAGGAAGCCGGCGCCTTCGCGCTGGGCGACGTCGTCGCCGCGATCTGCGCGAAGATGATCCGGCGCCACCCGCATGTGTTCGGCGATGGCGGCGGCGGGCCTGGATCGTGGGAGCGGATCAAGGCGGAGGAGCGCAAGGCAAAGGAACCCGATCCGAGCGCGCTCGCCGGGGTCGCGCTGTCGCTGCCCGCCTTGCTCCGCGCCGTAAAGATCCAGAACCGCGCCGCCCGCGTCGGCTTCGACTGGCCGGACGAGGAAGGACCGCGGCAGAAGGTCGAGGAGGAAATGCTCGAGGTTGTCGAGGCGACCGACGCCGCGCATATCGAAGAGGAGATCGGCGACCTGCTGTTCGCGGTCGTCAACTGGGCACGCCACAAAGATGTCGACCCCGAGGTCGCGCTGCGCACCGCCAACGCGAAGTTCGAGCGCCGCTTCCGCGCAATGGAGGCGATGGCGGGTGACGGTTTCGCCTTGCTCGATCTCGATGCGAAGGAGGCGCTGTGGGCTCGCGCCAAGCAGGGCGGAGAGCCGACGAAGGCCTGAACGAAAAAGGGCGGCAGCCGAAGCTGCCGCCCTCCTTCTCGTCCAGTCGACGGACGATCAGGCGCCGACGGGCTTGCCGTCGGTACGACGCACCACGATCGTCGAGGAGCGCGGCTCTTCACCGTTCACCGGCCAATTCTCGGTCGGATGCTGGATGTTGATGAAGAAGGTCGCCAGATCCGGCGTGTAGGCGATACCGGTGATCTCGCAGCCCACCGGGCCGACGAGGAAGCGCGTCGACCGCTTCGTTTCCGTATCGATGTGGTACATCGAGTTGTTGCCGAACGCGTCGACGATCGTCACGCCGCTCACGCCGGAAGTCCCGGGGAGCGAGTGATCGGTCTGCACCCACAGGCGGCCCTGCGGGTCGACGCGCAAGCCGTCCGGGCTGGAGAAGGTGTCGCCGTTGATGTCGCCGACCAGGTTGGTGCCACCCGAACGCAGCACCGGATCGCCGGCGAGCAGGAAGATCTCCCAGGTGAAGGTGGTCGCCAGCGGCGAGTCACCCGCTTCGCGCCACTTGATGATGTGGCCATGGCGATTGGTGACGCGCGGGTTGGCCGGATCGGTCACGCGACGGCTGCTGTTGTTGGTCAGCGTGCACAGGATCGACTTGTCCGGGGCGACCGTGATCCATTCCGGACGGTCCATCACGGTGCCGCCGGCGACTCGCGCCGCCGCGATCGTGTTGACGACCACATCCGCCTGCGTGGCGAAGTCGACGGTCTGCGGCGTCTGCGGACCCTGCGACGTGTTGCCCGGATCGGTCGCGCCGACGACCAGCCCGTTCTTGCCCTGGGTCAGTTCGCGCCACTCGCCGGTGCCGTCGCCATTGAAACGCGCGACATAGAGCGTGCCGTTGTCGAGCAGATCCTTGTTCATCGACCGGGTGGTCGTCGAATAGGGGCTCGCGGGCACGAACTTGTAGATGCAACCCGGCGTACCGTCATGGCCCATGTAGATCGCGACGCGGTTGGCGCTGTCGGTCAGATAGGCGGTGTTCTCATGGTCGAAACGGCCGAGCGCGGTGCGCTTGGTCGGCACGCCGAACTCGTTGTACGGATCGATTTCGAGCACCCAGCCATAATGATGGGCGGGACGCGCGGGCTCGAGATAATTGTCCGTGCTCTCTTCGCAGGTCAGGTAGGTGCCCCACGGCGTCCGGCCGCTGGCGCAGTTGTTCAGCGTGCCCACCGCCTTGGTGCCGGTGATCGCGGTGCCCGGGCCGCTCATGTTGTAGCTGACGCGACCATGCCAACGGCGATTGCGCGGCGAATCGCTCTTCACCGACCACTTGCCGTTGTCCGCACGAACGACCTCGATGACCGAGACGCCGACATGCGAGGCGACCAGACGCTTCTGCTCTTCGGTCGCGGTCGCGGGGTCGTAGGCGGAATCCGCGAACAGGATGTTGAGATCGGGATATTCGTGGTTGATCGCGAGCAGGCCGCCCTTGTTCGGGTCGACGCCCTGGATCTCGAAGAATTCCATGCCGTCATGGTTGCCGCCTGCGAGCGCAAGCGTCTCGCTGGAAGGCTGGAACGCGCCCGAATAGCCGGTCGAACCCGGCAGCACCGGATCGCCCGCCTTGAACAGCACCTCGGCGACATAGCCGGCCGGAACGGTAACCTGGTCGTTCTGGTTTTCGGCCACCGGCTGGAACGTCACCGCATAGCTCACCGTCGGCGTCGGGGTGGGGGTCGGCGTGGGAGTGGGAGTCGGTGTCGGAGTGGGGGTCGGCGTCGGCGTTGGGGTCGGCGCGGGCGAATCATCGTCGTCGTCGCAGGCGGCGGTGAAGCCGCCGAGGCCGAAGACGAGCGCCAGGCCGGCGCTCTGCTTCAGAACGGAGCGACGCGCAGGATTGGCGGCGACGATTTCCTCGAGGGTCGACCCCTCGGGCATGGTGACGACCTGGTCGGCACGCGAGGCGGCACGCGCCTCGTCGGTCAGATGGGACATGGCTGGACTCCCTGTTGTCGTTGAGCGGCAATCAGGACAATCCCCACCGCCAACCATGGCGCGCTAGATGCGCTCCATGACCCGGAAATGAATTGTGCGAGACAGGTTTGCGACAGTCGTGACGGTTTCGAGACGGTTGTGCGACAGGGTGAGATGGCTGCGCTTCGCGACGGGATGACAATTGGGTGAGGAACGCCTATGTGGGCGGCCTCCCATGGCAACGAAACTTCCCACCCCGCCGAAAGTCGGCATGGTCTCGCTTGGCTGTCCCAAGGCATTGGTCGATAGCGAACGGATTCTCACCAAGCTGCGTTCGGACGGCTACGGGCTGTCGCCCGACTATGCCGGCGCGGACGTCGTCCTCGTCAACACCTGCGGCTTCCTCGACAGCGCGAAGGAAGAAAGCCTCGAAGCGATCGGCGAAGCCATCGCTGAGAATGGTCGCGTGATCGTCACCGGCTGCATGGGCAACGAGGCGGACGTGATCCGCGCCCGCTTCCCCAACGTGCTCGCTGTGACGGGCCCTCATCAATATGAGGCGGTGGTGGGTGCCGTACATGAGGCGGCGCCGCCCGTCCCCTCCCCCTTCGTCGACCTCGTTCCCGAAGGCGGTCTGAAGCTGACGCCGCGGCACTACAGCTATCTGAAGATCTCGGAAGGCTGCAACCACCGCTGTTCGTTCTGCATCATCCCTTCGATCCGCGGCGACCTGGCGTCGCGCCGGCCGGATGCGGTGCTGCGCGAAGCCGAAAAGCTCGTCGGCGCAGGCACGCGCGAACTGCTGGTGATCAGCCAGGATACTTCGGCCTATGGCGTGGACCTGCGTCACAAGGCGTGGCCCTGGAAGGGCGGCGAGGTGCGCGCGCACATGACCGATCTGGCGCGCGAACTCGGCAAGCTCGGCGCCTGGGTGCGCCTGCACTATGTCTATCCCTATCCCCATGTCGACCAGGTCATCCCCCTGATGGCGGAGGGGCTGCTGCTCCCCTATCTCGACATCCCGTTTCAGCATGCGGCGCCCAATGTGCTGAAGGCGATGAAGCGCCCGGCGAACGAGGCCAAGGTGCTTGAGCGGCTGCGCGGCTGGCGTGAGATCTGCCCCGACATCGCCGTTCGTTCGAGCTTCGTCGTCGGCTTCCCCGGCGAGACCGAGGCGGACTTCCAGTATCTGCTCGACTGGCTCGACGAGGCGCAACTCGACCGCGTCGGCGCATTCCGCTTCGAACCCGTCGAGGGCGCTGCGGCCAACGCGCTGCCCGGCGCCGTGCCCGAAGAAGTCAAGGAAGAGCGCTACGCCCGGATCATGGAGAAGACCGCGGCGATTTCGGCGGAAAAGCTCCAGGCGAAGATCGGCCGCACGCTCGACGTGATCATCGACTTGGTCGACGAGGATGGCGGTGCCACCGGTCGATCCAAGGCGGATGCGCCCGAGATCGACGGCGAGGTCCAACTCCGCGACACGACGGGCCTGAAGCCCGGCGACATCGTGCCAGTGCTGATCGAGGACGCCGACGACCACGACCTGTTCGGCGTTCCGCTGCAGGCGGCCTGAAGCGGCTGGGTAGCCGCTCGTCGCAGTCAGCGCGGCGGACGGATGCCGAGTTCGCGGTCACGCCGCTGCGAGCGGCGCACGAGGATGACGATCAGCGCGATCAACCCGATCGCAAAGATCAGCATGATCATGCCGACGATCGGCAACACCTTGTCCACCGTCTCCAGCGCCTCGAGATCGGCTGGCTTGGTCTGGGATCGTTCGACGTTCCAGCCCGTCAGCAGCAATGGGCCGCCTTCGGATGCGAACTGCAGCTTCGTCGTCGTCCACGTCTTCTCGTCGGTGGTGACGAGCGTGAAGGACTTGCTGCTGCTGCTCTTCCCATTTTCGTAATTGCTGTTGGTCGAATAGGCGATGAACTCGGTCTTGCCGGGGCTGGCGGGGAAGTGGCCTGCGGCGGTGGCAAGCTGCGGCAGGCTGTCCGCCTTGATCCCGGGTGCCAGTATCGCATCGAATCCAGTCGCGTCGCGGGTGCGGATATCCTCGATCACCCCCATCGCCAGCGCGCGATCCTCATCCGAAACGAGGCGATCGACCATCTTGCGCAGGGAACATCCACCAAGCGCCAGCGCGATCGATGCGATCAGCAGCCATCTGCCCCATTGCCCCATCATTTTCCCTTCCCGCAGCGTCGCATAGCAATGCTTCCACCCGGCGCGAACAGGCCGTAACAGGGAGCATGACCGACTTTTCCGCTTCGCTCCAGCCCGATCGCGGGCAATCCGCGGTTTCGATCGCCCTCGTCGACAAAGCCGGCTTCGAAGGCTGGCTGAGGCTGCAACCGCCGCGCACCCGCGCCGCGGTCGCCGCGCAGAAGTTCAAGGGCGAAGCCCAGGCGATGGCGATCCTGCCGGGTGAAAAGCCCGAGGAATGGAGTGTCGTCGCCGGCGTTACCGATGTCCAGTCGCTGGGCACATGGTGCCTCGCCAAGGCCGCGGGGCAGTTGCCAGAAGGTGTCTACCGGCTGGAGAGCGGAGATCCCGGCGCCGCGACGCTGGGCTGGCTGCTCGCGCATTACAGCTTCGATCGCTATCGCAGCGCCGAGGCCGCCGCGGCACCGCGCACATTGCTGTCACGCGACGCCGCGCGTATCGACGAGACGGTGCGGATCGCTGGCGCGGTCGGCCAGGTCCGCGACATGGTGAACGTGCCGGCCGCCGACATGGGCCCCGCGCAGCTTCAGGCGGAAGTGGAGGCGCTGGCACGCGACTTCGGCACCAAGGCGGTCGTCACCGGCGGCAAGGCGCTCGCGGAGCAGTTCCCGATGGTGCATGCGGTAGGCCGCGCGGCCGATCCCGCGCGCGCGCCGCGAATGCTTGAGCTGGTCTGGGGCCGGCCCGAACATCCTCGCGTGGCGATCGTCGGCAAGGGCGTGTGCTTCGACAGCGGCGGGCTCGATATCAAGCCATCCTCCGGCATGCGGCTGATGAAGAAGGATATGGGCGGCGCGGCGCATGCTATCGCGCTGGCGCGGCTGGTGATGGCCGCGCGACTGCCGGTGCGGCTGCATCTGCTGGTGCCCGCCGTCGAGAACGCGATCGCCGGCGACGCGTTCCGGCCCGGCGACATCCTGCGCAGCCGCAAGGGGCTGAGCGTCGAGATCGGCAACACCGATGCAGAAGGCCGACTGATCCTGGCCGACGCGCTGACCCGCGCGGTCGAGGAAAGCCCCGCACTCGTCATCGACTTCGCCACGCTTACCGGCGCCGCCCGCGTCGCACTTGGTCCCGACCTGCCCGCCCTGTTCAGCAACGACGATGCGCTCGCGGCCGGGTTGCTGGCAGCCGGCAGCGCGGTCGACGACCCGCTGTGGCAGCTGCCGCTGTGGTCAGGCTATGACGAGATGCTCAAGTCCGACATCGCCGATCTCAACAATGCGCCTGAAGGCGGCTTCGCCGGAGCGGTGACGGCGGCGCTGTTCCTGCGCAGGTTCGTGCCCGAAACCGTGCAATGGGCGCATCTCGACACCTTCGCATGGCGACCCGCGGCCAAGCCTGGCCGCCCGCGCGGCGGCGAAGCGTTGGGGCTGCGCGCGGCGTGGCGGTCGCTCTCCCAGCGCTTCCCCGCGCAGGCTTCCAGCTAACCGCCTCACAGTAAACGGATCGGACACGAAACCAGCCCGAGGTTTGCGCGTTCTCTGCAACGCCGCATAACAGTCGGAGTAACGGGACGTGCCGGAGCGAGGACTGAGGGGATGGATGGAGACTCTCGTCGACTATGTCCGCTCGGGTGAACCAGACCTTACCAACCGCCAGATGGCGCTGATGCTGCTCGTTTATCTCACGCCGGGACCGCACACCGTGCGCGGCCTCGCGCGCGGGTTGAATGTTTCGAAGCCGGTTGTCACGCGCGCCTTGAACAGGCTGGGCGCGCTCGGCTATCTGCGCCGCCAGCGTGACGAAGCGGACCGCCGCAATATCTTCGTCGCGCGCACGCGGGAAGGAACGGATTTTCTTGAAGGCTTCGGCAATCTCATCGACGATCACGGCAAGGTCCCCCAGCGCGAACGCGTCACGGCCTGAACGTTTCGCGCTCACAGGAACGTCCTGGAGCTACGATCCGCGCGTTCACGCCGCGCGGCGCGACATCGCCGACATCGCCCTCGCCGGTCGCCTGTTTGCGCCGCATTACGCGCGTCCGATGATGATGGTTGCAACAGTTGCTCATCTGCCGCTCTATGATCGGCCGGGTCCTGCCGGCCGCCAGACATCCGAATTGCTGCTGGGCGAGCATTTCGCCGCGATCGACATAGGCGGCGGCTGGGCCTGGGGCTATTGCGCGCACGACCATTACGTCGGCTATGTCGCGCTCGACGGGCTCGGGGCTGGCGACGACAAGGCGGTACGCATGTCGACTGCCGGCAATCATGCTGATCCCGCCGCGCTCGCGCAGTCGCTGATTGGCACACCCTTCCTCACTGGCGGGCGGAGCGGTGCTGGCGTCGATGCTGGCGGGCTCATCCAGATCGCGCTCGCGCCTTTCGGCGCTGCCGCGCCCCGTGATGTCGATCTTCAGCGTAGCGCACTGGGCACGGTGATCGACGACGGCACTGCCGTGCGTAACGACCTTGTCTTCGTTGCCGGCCATGCCGGCATCATGGCCGATTCGGACACGCTGATCCACGCGAGCGGCAGCGCGGGGGCTGTGGTCGCCGAGCCGCTGGCCGACGTGCTCGCCCGCCTGGGGAGCGAAGATCTGCTCGTTCGGAGGCTGGGCGCATGACCAACTTGTTCATCGATGGCGGTGCCGGCACCACCGGGCTCGAGATCGAGGCACGGCTTGCCGGTCGCGCAGATATCAGCCGGATTGAACTGCCCGACGACAGGCGCAAGGATGCCGGCGCCCGCCGCGAGGCGCTGAACGCCGCCGATGTCGCGATCCTGTGCCTGCCCGACGATGCGGCGCGTGAAGCGGTGGCGTTGATCGACAATCCGCACACGCGGGTGATCGACGCATCGACCGCGCATCGCGTGGCGGCCGGCTGGGCCTATGGCTTCCACGAGATCGAACCGGGCGGCCGTGAGCGGCTGGCGGCGGCGATGCGCGTCTCCAACCCCGGCTGCTACCCCACCGGCTTCCTCGGGCTGGTGCGGCCGCTGGTCGCCGCCGGCCTGATCCCCGCGGACTGGCCGATCAGCGTCAACGCCGTCTCTGGCTATTCGGGTGGCGGCAAGGCGATGATCGCCGAGTTCGAGAATGGCGACACCGATACCGCATGGCGCGGCTATGGGCTGAACCTCGCGCACAAGCATGTGCCCGAGATGATGAGCCACGCCGGCCTCACGGTGCCGCCGCTGTTCGCGCCCGCGGTGGTGCACACGCTTCGCGGCATGATCGTCGAGGTGCCGCTGCAGCTTGCGTCGATGCCCGGGCGGCCGACGCCAGCCGCGCTGCGTGAGGTGCTGGAGGCGCATTATGCCGCTTCGCCGATCGTGCGGGTTATGCCGGCCGAGGCGCTGGCCGGGCTGACCATCGAACATGCCGCCGGCACAGACCGGCTCGACCTGTTTCTGTTTGCCAGCCCCGATGGCGGCCAAGTGCGGCTGATTGCCGCGCTCGACAATCTCGGCAAGGGAGCTGCCGGTGCTGCGGTGCAGACGCTCAATATCCTGACCGGGCAGGACGAGACGCTGGGCCTGACACTGTAGGGTATCGCCGCAGGCACGGCGGAGGCAGGCGCCCGGCTTGCCTCGGGACGCCTCGTTCCCTACCTGTTCGCGCGTGAGTCTCGCTGTCCCCACCCCTTCGCCGAACGACCCGCCCTATCTGCGCGGGCTGAATGAACCGCAACGCCAGGCGGTGCTCACCACCGAAGGCCCGGTGCTGGTGCTCGCCGGCGCCGGCACGGGCAAGACGGCGGCGCTGACTGCGCGCCTTGCGCATCTGATCGCGACCCGGCGTGCGTGGCCGTCGGAGATCCTTGCGGTCACCTTCACCAACAAGGCGGCACGCGAGATGCGCGAGCGTGTCGGCCGGCTGGTGGGCGATGCTGTCGAAGGCATGCCATGGCTGGGCACCTTTCACGCGATCGCCGCGAAGATACTGCGCCGTCATGCCGAGTTGGTCGGGCTCCAGGCCAATTTCACGATCCTCGACACCGACGACCAGTTGCGCTTGCTCAAGCAGTTGATCGCCGCCGCCGAGCTTGACGAGAAGCGCTGGCCGGCGCGCCAGCTTGCTGGGCTGATCGATCGCTGGAAGAATAAGGGGCTGGTTCCGGCCGACCTCGATGCCGGCGAAAGCGAGCTGTTCGCGAATGGTCGCGGCCAGGAACTGTATCGTGCCTACCAGGATCGGCTGCGCGCGCTGAACGCCTGCGATTTCGGCGATCTGCTGCTGCACATGCTGACCATCCTCAAGCGCCATCGCGATGTGCTGGAATTGTATCAGCAGCGCTTCAAATATGTGCTGGTCGACGAATATCAGGATACCAATTCAAGCCAGTATCTGTGGCTGCGGTTGATCGCGCAGGCGCGCAAGAACATCTGCTGCGTGGGTGACGACGACCAGTCGATCTATTCGTGGCGCGGCGCCCAGGTAGAAAATATTCTGAAGTTCGAGAAAGACTTCCCGGGCGCGGCTATCATCCGGCTCGAACAGAATTACCGGTCGACGCCGCACATCCTCGCCGCCGCCTCGGCCGTGATCGCGAATAATGGCGGCCGCCTCGGCAAGTCGCTGTGGACGGAGCGCGATGCCGGCGAGAAGCTGCAGGTGGTTGGCGTGTGGGACGGGCCGGAAGAAGCCCGTCGCATCGGCGACGAGATCGAGACGCACCGGTTGCGGGGCGGATCCTATGACGATGTCGCCATCCTCGTGCGCGCGCAGTTCCAGACGCGCGAACTGGAAGACCGCTTCATCCAGATCGGCTTGCCCTATCGCATCATCGGCGGCTTCCGCTTCTATGAGCGGGCGGAGATCCGCGATGCGCTCGCCTATCTCCGTCTCGTCCACCAGCCCTCGGACGATCTCGCGTTCGAGCGCATCGTCAACGTGCCCAAGCGTGGCCTGGGCGACAAGGCGGTGGCGAAGATCCACATGTTCGCCCGCGCATCGGACGCGCCCCTGCTCCACGCAGCCGCGCGGCTGCTCGACACCGATGAACTGACCCCGGCGGCGCGGCGCGCGCTGGGCAATTTCGTGGGCGACGTGGCGCGCTGGCGGGATCGCGCCAACGATCTGCCGCATGCCGAACTCGCCCGGCTGATCCTCGATGAGTCGGGCTATACCGGCGTGCTCCAGGCAGAAAAGAGCGTCGAGGCATCGGGCCGACTCGAAAATCTCAACGAGCTCATCCGCGCGATGGAGGAGTATGAGACGCTTGGCGCCTTCCTCGAGCATGTCAGTCTCGTCATGGACAATGATGCGGCGGTCGAGGACGCCAAGGTCACGGTGATGACGATCCATGCCGCCAAGGGGCTGGAGTTCGACACTGTCTTTCTCGCCGGGTGGGAAGAAGGCGTGTTCCCCTCGCAGCGTGCGCTCGACGAGGGAGGGCTCGCCAGCCTCGAGGAGGAACGGCGCCTCGCCTATGTCGCGATCACGCGCGCGCGGCGCCGCGCGGTGATCCTGCATGCCGCCAACCGGCGCATTTATGGCCAGTGGACGAGTTCGATCCCGTCGCGCTTCGTCGGCGAACTGCCCGAGGCGCATGTCGAGACCGAAAGCAGCATGTCGGGCGGCGAAAGCCTGTGGCGCGCCAACTGGTCTGAACATGCCGACCCGTTCAGCAATGTAGGACGCAGCACAGGCCGCGGCCCCGGCTGGCAGCGCGCGGCAACGACGGGCTCGTTCAGCCGGGAGCCTGCGCGCGTCGTCGAGGCGCGGGCGAGCGCGGTCAGCCTGGGCAACAAGGGCCGCAACGACCTCTCCTGCGGCATGCGCGTGTTTCACCAGAAGTTCGGCTATGGCGCGATCATCGAGATCGAGGGCAACAAGCTGGAGATCGAGTTTGAGACCGCGGGCCGCAAGCGCGTGATGGACAGCTTCGTCACCATTCCGGGCTGAGCGGAACTGTGCCGCACTCCCGCCCGTTCCTTCTGCGTTGATGAAGGAGACACGGGATGCCGACGCCGCAGGAACTAGAAGCCAAATTCTGGAAGGCGCTCAAATCGGATCGGACGATGATGCTCGGGCTGGATGGCGTCGACGACGGCCATGCCCAGCCGATGACCGGACTGACCGAGGGCGATGGCACGCACGGACCGATCTGGTTCTTCACCACACGCGACAACGGCCTGGTTCGTGCCATGCAGCAAAGCCATCGTGCGATCGCCCATTTCACTGCCAAGGGGCATGATCTCTTCGCAACCCTGCACGGCGATTTGCGGATCGAACCGGATCGCGCGATGGTGGATCGGCTGTGGAACCCCTATGTCGCCGCATGGTAT
Source organism: Sphingomonas zeicaulis (assembly GCF_050433225.1). NCBI lineage: Bacteria > Pseudomonadati > Pseudomonadota > Alphaproteobacteria > Sphingomonadales > Sphingomonadaceae > Sphingomonas > Sphingomonas zeicaulis. Next base: position 1,418,728 of record NZ_JBNPXQ010000001.1, read on the forward strand.
GAGGGCGGCAAGGATGACCCGCAACTGCAGCTCATTCGTCTGGATGCCGAGCGCGCGCAGATCTGGCTCGACGAAAAGAGCCTGTTCGCTGGCGCCAAGATGCTGCTTGGGCTGGGCGATCCCAAAGGGGATTATCGCGACAAGGTCGCCGACGTGACGCTGGGTTAAGCCGCTTACGCGGCACGGAATGGGAGGGACGTTCGATGCGGGCGATTGCGATGGTGGTGCTGATCGGCTTGGCTGGATGTGCCGGCACCCCGGCGTCTGACTCGATGTCCCCCCCGCCCTCTTCATCCCCACCGGCCGGCGCCGATGTGAGCACGCTCACTGGCACATGGGCGATCAAAGCAGTCGACAACCAGCCGCTCGAAGGCGCGCCGGCCACCATCGCCTTCGCCGACGACCGCGTTTCGGGCACCACCGGCTGCAACCGCTTCAGCGGCAGCTTCCAGTTGGCGGGGAACATGCTGACGCTCGGCGCACTGGGAACGACGCGCATGGCCTGTCCGCCACCGCTGATGCAACGCGAGACGATGTTGCTCGCTCGCCTCTCCGCGCCGCTCACCGTGTCGAGCACTGCCAGGGGAACCGTGACACTGACTGGCAGCGGCGGCGAGACGGTGGTGCTCGCGCGGCAATAACCCGATCGTCCAGCGTCCGCCTCGGTTGATGCGCGTTTCGGATGGTATAAGGATGGCACCACGCGCGGCGACGGCGCGACCCGGAGAGCATGGCTGATCGGTGTCTAAACAGTCGGGGTCGCATGCAGAAGCCGCTCGAGGGTGCCAGGCCACACAGCCTGTTCGAAGATGTTTACGCGTTGGTTGTCGGCTGTGTGCTGATCGTGTTGGGGCTGGTGCTGCTGCGCGCGGCGGGATTGACGACCGGCGGGATAGCAGGCCTGTCGCTTCTCTTCTCCTACGTCCTGCCGCTGCCGGTCGGCCTGCTGTTTGCGCTGATCAACCTGCCCTTCTTCCTCCTTGCCGGCCGGGTGATGGGGCGGCGCTTCATGATCAAGACGGTGCTTCTCAACCTGGGCATCGTCATCGCCGCGGGGTTGGCGCCCGAGGTCTTTCAGCTTTCCACGATCGCGCAACCGGTCGCGGCTTTTGCGGGCGGCACCGTAATCGGCATGGGAACATTGTCGGTCGCGCGCCATGGCGCCGGCGTCGGTGGTATCGGCGTGATCGGGCTGTGGTTGCAGCAACGCCGTGGCTGGAACGCCGGCCGCACGCAGATCATGTTCGACGCCTTCAGCCTCGGCGCGTCGCTGACCGTGCTGTCGCCCGAGGCCTTCGTCTGGTCGATGCTCAGCGCCGCCGCGATCAGCGGCATCCTGATGGCCTGGCACCGACCGGGTCGCTACACCGGCTATTGAAGCCGGCACTCCCGCTCAGGCGGGGCGTTCGGCCAGCAGGCTGCGGACGAGCGGCTGCATTCGCGTGTCGAACTCGGCGAGAACGGGGTGCGATTCCACCGTGTCATAGTGAGTGACCAGCGTCTCGCCGTTCCAAAGATGCAACGCATAGGCGGGCGGATCAGCGATGATCATCGGGCGCTCGTCGGGCCGATCCGGATCGATCGGCGCGAGGTCGAGCGCGACCTGCGGCGCGGTCGAGGGGCAGACCGAAATCGTCGTGCCCCGCCAGCCGACGGTCACGGGCCGGTGCAGATGTCCACAGATCACCGCGCGCACCTGCCGCCGCCCCGCGATGGCCGCAGCGAAACGTTGCACCCACGGCTCTTCCTCATGTGTCGCCATCCACGCGATGCCGACATCGACCGGCGGATGGTGCATGATGATCGCCACCGGATCTGCCGGCCGCTCCGCGAGCCGCGACGCGAGCCATGCCGCGCGCGTCTCGCAGAAAGCTCCACCGTGGCGCCCCTCCTCCAGCGTGTCGATCACGATCAGCCGCAGCGATCCGGCGTCATGCTCGTACTGGTAGAAGCCGTCGACCGGCGCGATCTCGCCGAACACGGCCCCGAAATTCTCGCGGACGTCATGATTGCCGAGGCAGGACAGGATCGGGATCGGAAAGGCGTCGAATGCCTCGCGCAGTCGCAGATAGCTGTCGAGATCGCCGCGATCGACGAGGTCGCCGGTCGCCAGAACGAGGTCGGGCAAGGGCGACAGTGCCAGAAGCGCGGCGAAGGTGCGATCCAGCCTTTGCCGGTTGAACTCCCCGGGATTGTCGGGGTCGAAGCCCAGATGGATGTCGGTGATCTGCGCGATCAGCACGGCCCCCGCCTTCTTGCGTGCACGCGTCCCCGGATCCACCGCCCAATGCGATTCGTGGATCTGGCTCGCCGTCAAGGGATCGGGGTTGAACACCGATTCCTTCATCGATCCAGTCAGCGGCGCGCGACCGGGGTTGCGCGCGGCTGCCTTCGCCCCTTGCGGCTGTCGCGGGTCAATGTGCTCACCCATGGCGCACCATCATCGGCGTGATAATCGTGGCACATCGCGCAGCTTGACGGCACTTCGACGCGCGCCTTCTCGCCCCCATGGCAGGTGCGGCACGACTTGATGTCGGGTAGCAGCAGATCATTGGCGCTGGCCGAACCCGTCGCCTTGGTGTGGCAGCTCTCGCATGTCTCGGCCTTGTGCGCGTCATGGTCGAACCAGCCCTTCTGCATGTAGCGCATCGGCTGCACGACATCGCCCACATTGAACCCGACGACGCTGGGGCCTGGGGCCGGCGTCACCACGTGGCAATCGTAGCAGGCGCCACCGGGCGAGAAAACGGCGCGGATCGCCTGTTCGGCGCGCGCGGGGCGCTGAAGGACGGCTGAAGCGAAGATGCTCTGCGTGCGGTTCGCCTGATAATCGCCGGGCAGGCGTCGCGCCTGTCCGCCCAGATTGATCGGACGCACCGGACCGGTCGAACGATAGAGCGCACGCAGATCGGCCGCGACCTGCTGCGGTTCGCCATGGCGCAAGGTGCGTACGGTGCCACCGATCGAATCGAACGCCAGACTGTGGCACATGCCGCAGCTCTGCTCCATTTCGACGGGGCGGAAGCGCACGCCATCCGGCGTCGGCTTGTGACAGTCCTTGCACTGCAGGGATTCGCCGAAGCCGAACTCGCCGGACATCGTTTGCCCCATCCGGGCGACGCCGCCGGTCTTCGACATGTGCAGCGCGTGCGGGAACTTCAGCCCGTTATTCTCGCGCGGTGCATCGGCCAGCGAGACCCGGCGCAGCACCGGCTTGTCGCCCGGCTGCACCACCACCGCGGGGTGGAATTCGGGATGCGCGGTGCCGAAATCCGCTGCGTTCAAGATCTTCGTGTCCTTCAGGCGCGTGTCGAGGCTGCCATGGCAGTCGGCGCAGAATTTCTGCGCTGTCGGCTGCATAGGCCCGGCGCCCTCATGTTCGGTGTGACATTCGACACAGCTTCCCTCGGGAACGTTGAACGCCACCTTGAACTGATGCTGAATCTGCCCGCCAAGTCCCGGGGGCGCCTTCGCCATCGCCAGTCGCTCGGCGGGCGCATGGCCGTGCGTATCCTTGTGACAGGCGACGCAGGCATCGTCGCGCACCGATTCGAACGCGTTGACGTGGCAGGCCTGGCAATCCTTCTCCAACGTCTTGTGCGCGAGCGAGAGCTTGCCCGACTCCCACAATTTATCACCGTGGAAGGTCTTCGGGCGCTCGGCCACGCCCTTGTAGGTGACGTAGCTGTAGATCGGCCAGGCCAGGAATACCGCCAGCACCAACAGGATATAGCCATAGGCGCTGAGCCGCTTGCCGGGCAGCAGCGACTGCAGCGTGAACACCTTCGATCGATCACGATCCTCTGCCGAATCGGATACCGCCTCGATCCGCTCGACGGCGAACAGCGGCGTTCCCTCGACGATCGACAGGGTCAGCCGGTGGCTGCCAAAGCGCAGTTCGGCGCCGCGCCCGGCATCGACCTCCTCGCGCATCGTCGGCCGGCCCTCGATCTCGAAGCCCAGACCGCCGATCGTTTCGATCAGCAGCCGGTTGCCACCGAGCGCGGTAACGCGGGCGTGCTGGCGGTCGACCGCGAGGTCTGGCAGCGGAATGCCGTTTTCTGCGCCGCGGCCGATGACGAGCGTATCGCCTTCGACCACCGCGTCGCGGACGATCTCCCGCCCGTCGGCGGTACGTGAAATCTGGCGGACGACGAAGGTCAAGCGGGCCTCACCAGTAGAAGAAGACGCTGACGATGTGCGCGGAAAGCGCGGCGAGCAGTGCGAAGGTCATCGGCACGTGGATGTAGAGCCAGACCTCCAGCAACGCCTTGAGCTTGGCGTGCCTGCGCATCCGCGCAAGCATCGCCTGCTTGCGTTCGAACAACGCATCGATCTTCTCCAGAGGATCGTCGGCGACCCTCGCGCGATATGCCGAATCCCGGCGTAGCTCGATATGCGCGCTCCGGGTGGCGCAGCGTGGATAGCGGCCGCCGAGGCGGGTCAGGATGCCGCCCTTCAGCGGATCATCGTCGAGCGACATCTGCACCAGCGCGGCGTGGCGCTGGTCGAGCGGCTGCGCGGCTTCGTAGAGCTGGCGATCGATGGACTTGAGCGCGTCCAGCATCTGCGGCTCGGTCATCTCGTCGCGGTTGGTGCTGAGCCGTTCCGGCAGCACCGCATAGGCGCCGATGCCGAACATGCCGGAAAGGATGACGACCATCATCATCACCCACGCCAAGGTGTGGACGTTCCAGCCGAGCTGGAAGCCGGTGTGGAGCGTACCGATGACGATCAGGCTAAGCCCGAGATAGATATGCGCGGACGTCCACGCCTTTAGCGACCAGCGCCCCGCCGTCATCGCGCGTTTGCGGACGCCGAGCATCGTCAGCCACAGGATGATCAGAACGCCGACGGTGCCGAGCGTATAGCCATACCAGCTGCCGCCATTGGGGCGCGGCGTGACGTCGATCAGGAAATAGACCGTGATGACCAGCACGCACAGCGCGGTCGCGATCTTCGCCCAGAGATAATTCTGATGCCGGATGAAGCCGTCGTGGAGCGACTGGGAACGCGCCCGCTTTGGCGCAGCGCGCATCGCACGCGGCATGCGGTCAGGCTTGGATGCCATCAGTTCACCCCCTGCGGCGGCAAGAAACGGTGCTGGGCCGGCGATGGCCGCAGCAGCTCATGCTTCCGTCGTTCCGTCATTGCCCGCCCCCCGTTTCGCATCAGCTGCTTTCCCGTTGCAGCCGTGCGATGGAGAGAAAATCATCCGGCGCAACGCGTATCGCGGCGCCCGTTGGGCAGGCGCGCACACAGGCCGGCCCGCCGGTGATGCCGGCGCACATGTCGCACTTGATCGCCTTTTTGGGCTTTTCCACCGCCGGGTCGGAATGCTTGTACGACCAGGCCTTGCTGGGCTCGCCCGGCCCCGGCCCCTTGCCGAGGAACAGCCAGCTCAGGAGCGAGGGTTTGGGCGGCGGCGTGCTGTCCATCCGGATCACGCCGTAAGGGCAATTGCGCTGGCAGTTGCCGCAACCGATGCAGCTGTCATCGATGTAAACTTCGCCGTCCTGGCCGCGATGCAATGCGTTGGGCGGGCAATCGGCCATGCAGTGCGGATGCTCGCAATGCCGGCAACTCGTCGGTACATGCAGGTGCGCATAGGTCTTGCCCGCTTCGCGATCGAGGCGGCTCAGCCCGTCGTGGCTGTCCGCGCAGGCCTTTTCACAATTGTCGCAGCCGACGCACAGATTCTCGTCGATCAGCAGCACGTCGGTCGCCTCACCGATGCCTTCGCCGATCAGAAAGTTGGAAACGGACGAATAGAGATCGACCGCGCCCGAAAAACTGTCCTTCGAGGCCTCGATATAAGCGTTGACGTCCTGCCGCGCCGCCATATCGCGCTTGGCCTTGGCGAGCAGGTCTGGCTTGCGGCGCAGCAGCGCCTCGAACATGTCGCCCTGGAGCTTGATGACCTCCGCCTTCACCGCCGCCTTCACGGTGGCGGTGCGCCGGCCGCCTGCGATCAGTGACATCTCGCCGACATAGGAACCGGCCGGCAGGTAGGAGAGAAACACCGGCTTGCCGCCGATCATCTTCTCGACGATCATCGATCCGGAACGAATGACGAAGACGTCCTTGCCGTCCTCCCCCTCGTTGATCACCGCCTTGCCCGCCGGGATCGTGATGATCTCCGACGTCGCGATCACATCGTCGAGATCATCGGCGGTCACACCCAATCCGAACAGTTGCAGCAACTGGCGCTCGGTGGAGATGCGCGCGATCGCTTGCTTGGCCGAGGGGACGGTCGATTGCAGCTTCAGCGCCGCCGAGCGCGACACCTCGACCGCGATCGTGCCCATCTTGGCGCGCACGGTGGCGCCGCGGCGACGCCCCGAAATCAGCCCAACCTCACCGAAGATCGATCCCTTGCCGACGGTGACCTTGATGTCGGGGTTGGTCGGATTGACCTCGATGTCGACCGCACCATCGGCGATGCCGAACAGCGACGAGCCGGGCGCGTTGCGCTCGAAAATCAGTTCGCCGGCACGATAGGTCCGTGCCTCGCTGTCGAGCATGAATTCGCGCATCTGGAGCTGCGACATGCCGTTGAAGATTTTGATGCGCGTGCGGAGATATTCCAGCCACTCATTTACCGAGCGGGCGCCGGGCATCTCCTTGAACTTCTCGACCAGAATCGGCTCGTCCGCGGGCTTCAGCGCGGTATTGCCGTTGATGAACTCGACGACGTCATAGCCCTGGTTCATGCAGTGCTTGATCAGGGGATAGCCGGCCAGCGCGCCGATCACATAGATGCCGGGCACCGTCGATTCGAAGGTGCGCGACAGTTCGGGATAGGAAACCCGCTCCTCGCTTGTGAAGCGGATGCCGGTGCCGGCAACGCGTTCCTTCTTGCCGTCGCGATCCTCGAACTCGGCACCGCACAGTTCTACGAACCGCCGCGGCGGCGCCGATCCCATGCGCGCGATCACCCGGTCGCAGCGCATACGGCGTTCGCCGTCGCGCGTGTCGTAGGTGATCCAGCCCTGCTCAACCTTCTGCGGCGTCGTGCCACGCAGCACGGTGACGCGCCCCGCCGACTCCGCGGCGAGCAGCGCCTTTACGTTCGCATCCTTGGCGGTGCTGAATTCCATCGACCGGTTGACGATCGTCACGACATTCTGCTGCGCCGGGTCGTCGGCCAGGCCAAGCGCATTCTCGATCCCGGCATCGCCGGCGCCGATCACGCTGATATGTTCGTCCACATAGGCCTTGGGGTTGTCGAGCGTATATTGCACATGCGGCAGATCGCCGCCGGGCACGCGCATCAGATTGGGATTGCCCTGCGTGCCGATGCCCAGAATGACCTGTTCGGCGCGAACGGTCTCGCCATTCTTCAGCTTGAGCGCGAAATCGCCGTTTGCGCCGGTGATCGCGGTCACCTCGGCATCATATTTCACATGGATGCGGTTCTCGGCCGCCTGGCGTTCCCAGGTTCCCAGCACCGTCTCGCGCTTGCCGGCCTCGAAATCCATATCCGAGCGCAGCACGAGCTGAGCCGGCGTCGCCATCACATGCTTGCCGAGCTGATATTTGTAGATCGTATCCGAAAGATGGTCGGTCTTTTCGAGCAGCACGTGGCTGATGCCGAGCTGCGCCGCACGCGCAGCAGCGCTGAGCCCCGCAGGCCCGGAGCCAACAATGGCGATCCGGTAGAGGTCGGTCACGCGCTTACACCCCTGGTACGTTGGCCGGTTTTTCTTGCGGCATCCGTTTTCGGACTGGCCGGATCGAGCGCGAACCCGAGATCACTCTACCATCTTTGGCCGCGACCGCTAGACTTGGAACGTCGAAAATTCACAGGCGGGGTATGAGGATGGCATCGGAAGCGACGGCCGGGGCAAGCGGCAGCACCGCAAAGTTCGGCAGAATCGCGCTCATCCTGGCGGCACTGGTCGCGTTGGTGGCGGTGGGAATCGTGATCGCGCGCAATCGCGGCGGTGATTCGCCGATGGCGACAGCGACGCCGGGTGCTGCCGCAGCCCCGGGTTCCCCGGTCGGCGATGTCGATTCCATGATCGGGCAGCTCGAAGCGCGGCTGAAGCAGAATCCCGAGGATGTCGCGGGCTGGAGCCTGCTCGGTCGATCCTTCATGGTCACCAACCGCTTCGCCGAGGCGGCGACCGCCTATGACCGCGCGACCAAATTGGCGCCGGACAATGTCGAGAACTGGTCGGCGAAGGGCGAGGCACTGGTTTACGCCGCTGGAGACAAGGTTCCGCCCGAGGCGCTGGCAGCTTTTGGTGAGGCGCTGAAGCGTGATCCCAAGGATGCGCGCGCGCGCTACTATCAGGGCGTCGACAAATATTATCAGGGCGACAAGAAGGGCGCGGTCGACGCCTGGCTCGCGGTGCTCGGCGACACCCCGGCGGGTGCGGATTGGGAAGCCGGGCTGCGCGAACGCATTACCGAGGTCGCGGCCGAAGCCAAGATCGACGTTTCCAAGCAGTTGGCGGCGGTCGGCCCGGCGGCGCCCCTCCCCTCCACCGCGACCGATGGCATTCCCGGCCCGTCGCGTGAGCAGATGGCGGCGGCGACGCAACTGCCACCAGGCCAGCAGGATGCGATGGTGAACGGCATGGTCGAGGGCCTCGAAGCGAAGCTGAAGGCCAATCCGCGTGACGAGGCCGGCTGGATCCGGCTGATGCGCTCGCGCATGGTGCTCAACCAGCCCGATCGCGCCGGCGCCGCGTTGCAATCCGGCCTTGCCGCATTCGGCAGCGACAGCGCCGTGCAGAACCGGCTGCGCCAATCCGCGCGCCAACTCGGCGTGCCGGGGGCATGATCCTCTGGGCGCCGTGATGCGCCCGCGCCGCATCGTCAGTGTGGTCGGCACGCGGCCGGAAGCGATCAAGATCGCGCCGATCGCCATCGAGGCGCGCCGACGACCGGGGCTCAGTCACAGCCTCATCGCCACGGGCCAGCACGCCGCGCTGTTCGACGATGCCCTTGCGAGTTTCGGTATCGCCGCGGACGATCGTCTGCACCTCACCGCGGCGCATGCGTCGCGCGCCGCGCGCCTCGCCGCGCTCGAGGCCGACATCGCGACGCATCTCGACCAGCTCGGGTCCGACCTCGTCCTCGTCCAGGGAGATACCGACAGCGCCTGCGCCGCCGCACGCGCAGCCGCTTCGCTGGGATTGCCGATCGGCCATGTCGAGGCCGGGCTGCGCAGCGGCCATCCCAACCGCCCCTGGCCCGAGGAGGGCAACCGCCGCGAGATCGATGCCTGCGCCGCGTTGCTGTTTGCGCCGACGCCGAGCAACGCCGCCAATCTTGCTGGCAGCGAGGGGTTCGTCGCCGTCACCGGCAACACCGGCATCGATGCTATGCAGATCGCAGAACCGACACTGCCGGCGCCGCCCCCGGCGGTGCCGGGGCAGCGGCGGTTACTGGTGACCTGCCACCGTCGCGAGAATCAGGGAGAATATCTCCACGGCATCTGCGACGCGCTTCGCCGGATCGCCGATCGCAACGATGTGCTGATTACGCTGCCGCTGCATCCCAATCCCGCCGTCGGGCCGGTAATCGCCGCCCGGCTCGGCGACCATCCACGCATCGACCTGATCACACCGCTCGACCATCGCGCGATGCTCGCCGCCATCCGGGACGCCGATCTCATCCTTTCCGACAGCGGCGGTATACAGGAGGAAGCCCCGGCCTTCGGCACGCCGCTGCTGGTGCTGCGCGACGAGACCGAGCGGCCCGAAGCGGTCGACGCAGGTCACTGCCGGCTCATCGGCAATGATCCCGATCGCATCGTCCGGACAACCGCGCGGCTGCTTGATGATCCGATCGCGCTTGCCGCGATGGCCCGGCCCGGCCTGCCCTTCGGCAGAGGCGATGCAGCGATAAAAATTCTTGATGCCATCGAACTCTGGTTTGCGACCGCTCTCGGCAAACCGCCACCAGCGGCCGCGTTCCCAAGCACGGCAGGCGAATCCGGCGCTTTGCCGGGAGCCTGAATGCTTGCGTTGCGCCGACTTCGGGCGCATGGGCCACAATCCTTTCAAACCAACAGCGAAGACGAAAGATTATGGCGGCGAACTGGACGCCCGAGAGCTGGAAGACCTTCGAGGCTCGTCAGCTTCCCACTTACCCCGATACGGCCGCGCTGGCTTCGGTCGAGCGTGAGCTGAGCAGCTATCCCCCGCTCGTATTTGCCGGCGAGGCACGCGAGTTGACGGCGGAGCTGGCGCAGGTCGCCGAGGGTAAGGCATTTCTGCTCCAGGGTGGCGATTGTGCCGAGAGCTTCGCCGAGTTTCACCCGAACAACATCCGCGACACCTTCCGCGTCATCCTGCAGATGGCGGTGGTGCTGACCTATGCCTCCAAGATGCCGGTGGTGAAGGTGGGCCGGATGGCGGGCCAGTTCGCAAAGCCGCGCTCAGCGGACATGGAAGAGATTGGCGGCGTCTCCCTCCCCTCCTATCGCGGCGACAATGTCAACGACATCGCCTTCACGCCGGAGGGCCGCGTGCCCGATCCGCAGCGGATGGTGCGCGCCTACAGCCAGTCGGCGGCGACGCTGAACCTGCTGCGCGCTTTCGCTCAGGGCGGCTATGCCAATCTCCACCAGGTCCACGCCTGGACGCACGAGTTCATGGGCCGCAGCCCGTGGGCCAAGAAATACAGCGAGATCGCCGATCGCATCGGCGAGGCGCTGGACTTCATGGCGGCGTGCGGAATCAACCCGGAAACAGTGCCGCAGTTGAAGGGCACCAGCTTCTTCACCAGCCATGAGGCGCTGCTGCTGCCTTATGAGCAGGCAATGACGCGCCGCGATTCGCTGACCGGCGACTGGTATGACACCAGCGCGCACATGGTCTGGATCGGTGACCGCACCCGCTTCGACGGGTCGGCGCATGTCGAGTTCCTGCGCGGCATCGGCAACCCGATCGGCCTGAAGTGCGGCCCGAGCCTTGAGCCGGATCTGCTTTTGCGCCTGCTCGACACGCTGAACCCCGGCCGCATCCCGGGCCGCATCACGCTGATCACCCGTTATGGCCATGACAAGATCGAGGCCGGCCTGCCCAAGCTGGTGCGTGCGGTGAAGCGCGAAGGCCATCCGGTGGTGTGGAGCTGCGATCCGATGCACGGCAACGTCGTCAAGGCGGCAAATGGCTACAAGACGCGGCCGTTCGAGCGGATCCTGGGCGAGGTGCGCGGCTTTTTCGCCGTCCATCGCGCCGAAGGCACGCATGCCGGCGGCATCCATGCCGAGATGACCGGCCAGAACGTCACCGAATGCACCGGCGGTGCGATCGACGTGACCGAACAGAGCCTGGCGGATCGCTACCACACCCATTGCGACCCGCGCCTCAACGCGGGCCAGAGCCTTGAACTCGCCTTCCTGCTGGCCGAGATGCTCAACCAGGAAGTCAAGCAGCGCAACAAGGTCGCCGCCTGACCAGCGCCCAGCGGCGATCCGATACCGCGCCGCCGGATTCGCCGATCCTGTTTGCAACCTCTCACCCCGCCGCCCGTTTTCGGGCGTGCGGGGATGAGGAGGTTTTGCATGACCACCATATCAACCGATGAAACGCGCAGCATGATCGCGTCCGACAAGGTCGAGGGCACCGCGGTGTTCAACCGCGGCGGTGAGCGTCTGGGCACGGTCAGCCGCTTCATGGTCGACAAGCGCTCGGGCAAGGTCGATTATGCCGTGCTGTCGTTCGGCGGCCTGTTCGGTCTGGGCCGCGACCATTATCCATTGCCGTGGAACGTCCTGACCTACGACACCCGGCGCGGCGGCTATGTGGTCGATCTCGACCCCAAGGTCCTCGAAAACGCCCCGCGCTACGCCGAGGAGCGCGAACCGGCCTTCGACGACCGTTATGGGCGCGAGGTCTACACCTATTACGGCATCGCCTGGCCGTATTGAACCGCTCGCCAGAGATGCAACGCACCGATCGACATGCTGCCGATCGGTGCGTCGTCATTTCGGCTTGACGCCACCCGACGGTCCGATTAGGGACGCCGCTCCCGCAGCGGCCCCTTCGTCTAGCGGTCTAGGACGTCGCCCTCTCACGGCGAAAACACGGGTTCGAGTCCCGTAGGGGTCACCAGCGCTGAAGGCGGAATATCCGCCCGATTTTCTGAATGATCGAGCAGCTGGCTGGCGGGAGGCGCGGAACACCGCACCTCCCTTTTTCACATCATGGTCTGCCCGATCACTCCGCCGCCTGGGCGACATCCAGCCCCAGTGCGCGGGCGACGCCGGCGCCATAGGCCGGGTCCGCCTTCGTGCAATTGCCAACATGGCGCAGCTTCACCTCGAAGCGGGCATCGCCCATCGCGCGCGCGGTGTTGTCGAACAGCAATTGCTGCTGCACGGGGGACATCAGCCGGAAGAGATTGCCCGGCTGCTCATAATGATCGTCGTCGACGCGATGATCCCAATGGTCCGCGGGGTTGCCGTCGAGGCCGAGCGGCGGCTCCCTGTAATCGGGATTGTCGCCGATCCACGCGCCCTTGCTGTTAGGCCAGTAGGATGGCTTGGCGCCGGCATTGCCGTCCACCCGCATCGTGCCGTCGCGGTGATAGCTATGGACCGGGCAGCGCGCTGCGTTGACCGGGATATGGTCATGGTTCACGCCCAGCCGGTAGCGTGCGGCATCGGGATAGGAGAAGAGCCGCGCCTGCAGCATCTTGTCGGGCGAGAAGCCCACGCCGGGGACGATGTTGGAAGGTGAGAAGGCCGCCTGCTCCACCTCGGCGAAGAAATTGTCGGGGTAGCGGTTGAGTTCGATCTCGCCGACCTCGATCAGCGGATACTCTCCCTTGGGCCAGACCTTGGTGAGATCGAATGGGTTATGGCGATGCGCGTTCGCCTGCGCGTCGGTCATGACCTGGATGAACAAGGTCCATTTGGGGAAATTTCCACCATCGATCGCCTCGAGCAGGTCGCGGCCATGCGTTTCACGATCGCCGGCGACCAGAGCTGCGGCGGCCTCGTCGCTCAGATTCTCGATGCCTTGCTGCGTGCGGAAGTGGAACTTCACCCAGACGCGCTGGTTCGCCGCATCGATCAGAGAATAGGTGTGGCTGCCGAAACCGTGCATGTGCCGGAAGCTCTTCGGAATGCCGCGGTCGGACATCACGATCGTCACCTGGTGCAGTGCCTCGGGCAGCAGTGACCAGAAATCCCAATTGCTGTCTGCCGATCGCAGCCCGGTGCGCGGGTCACGCTTGATCGCGTGGTTGAGGTCCGGGAAGCGCAGCGGATCGCGGAAGAAGAACACCGGGGTGTTGTTGCCCACCAGATCCCAATTGCCTTCCTCCGTGTAGAATTTCAGGGCGAAGCCTCGGATGTCGCGCTCCGCATCCGCGGCGCCGCGCTCGCCGGCCACGCTGGAAAAGCGCATGAAGAGGTCGGTTTTCTTGCCGACCTCTGAAAAGATCTTCGCCTTCGTGTAGCGGGTGACGTCGTGCGTGACGGTGAAGCTGCCATAGGCACCCCATCCCTTCGCGTGCATCCGGCGCTCGGGGATCACCTCCCGATCGAAATGCGCGAGTTTCTCGATCAGCCAGATATCCTGCAGCAGCGCTGGCCCGCGCGGCCCGGCAGTCTGGATGTTCAGATTGTCGACGACCGGGGCGCCGGAGGCATGGGTAAGTGGCGGCTGTTCGGACATGGCGGAGCGCCCTTTCTGATATTGGACATGACGAAGGAACCGCTGGAGGCGATTCTTCTTGGGAAAGATCATGCCCGTTACGCCGCCGATGCGCGCGTCGATTTCTGCTGGAAACGGCTATACTTTCGTATAGCTGCGCCCCGCCGACCGTATGATGTCAATCACCCGCTTCAGGGCAAGGTCGCCATATGGCCGCGGATCGCCTTCGCCACCTCGGCCAGCACCTTGGTCCGGTTGCCGATCGCATCGGGACCTGAGACAAGCAGCTTGTCGACCGTGCGATTGGTGATGAACTCCGCCTCGATATAGCAGGCGACGCATTTCTTGGGCCGACTGGTGTTGCCGAGCGCGGTATCGCGCAACACGCCCAGCGCGCCCGGCCCGGTCTGGTCGTCCGGCTTGACGCCGCGATCCTTGGTTGCGGGATTGACCGCAAGCAGCCCCTTCATCAGCCCCGCATGGACCGCGGTGGCGAACGCCTTGTCGTCGGCAAGGTTGGTGTTGCCGTTGGACGCCGCGGCGAAGAAGGTCTCCGCGCCACTCGCCGAGGCATTGGTGCTGCCGTTGAAATGGATGACGACCAGCGCCTTGGCCTGGTGCGTGGCCGCGAAGGCGGCGCGTGCGGCGATGCCGACATTTACGTCGGTCGTGCGGGTCAGCACCACCTTGATCGTCTGCTTGGCCGCGGCGGCCTGCGCGATCAGCAGATCCCGCAGGATCAGGCAGAAATCGAGCGCGAGTTTCTTCTCCTTCACGCCCGACACGCTGATCGCATTGTTCGGCGAACTGCCGCCCACCTTGGTGGTGCCGCCATGACCGGGGTCGAGTATCAGCGTGCCCAGATCCTCGGTCGGACGTGCAGGTGCTGCTTCGACCACCGTCGCGTCGCTGGCAGCGCTCAGCAGGGCCTGAGCCTCGGGCATCAACTGGATGACCCTGTCGGCATAGCCCGCGCTCGGCGTATAGATCGGGCCGATGAAGCGGATGAACTTCTCCGGCGTGTCCACATTGGATTCCCAGCCGGTGTAAGGCGCGCGAGCGATGAACGCCCAATAGCCGGCGATGAATCCTTCAAGAGTGGCGAATGCGCAATAATTGTCGATGCCGTCATGCGCTTCGTAGCGGACCTTGCTGGCAAAAGGCGCCATCTCGGGACGATATTTGAGCCCGCCGAAATTATAGTGGAGCGTCGCCAGGTCGGACGTGCCGCGACCGCTTTCGAGCAGCCATTGCGCCAGCGTTACGACCTTGAGATGGGGATGACGGATGTCTTCGCCGCCATAAACAGCGGCAAGACGCGCGATCAGCTTTGCTTCAGGCACTGGATATCTCCCGACTCCCAAGCAAGACGGAAGGCTGCCCGACGACGTCGACCGCCGCAAGCATCGATCATTCACGGCCCGACAGACCGTCTTGCAAAAGTTCAGCTGAACGCGGGGAATAGAGCGGCGACGACGGCAAGAATATGCGCGTCGTCACACGTCGTCAAAAACGCCTATGATGTCGGCGGCTCGCATTGTTCTCTACCCAGTGGGGACACAGCCGCTTCATCACCACCAAAACGCCGGCAGCGACCGGATCGGTCAGCCGCCGGGAAGACGCCTGACGATATCGTCTACGAGGCGCGAGGCCCCGAAGCGGAACAGCGTCGGAGCCAGCCAGGCCTCGCCCATTTCATTGCGGGCCAGCGCGATCCAGCGCAGTGCGTCGTCCGCCGTGGCAATGCCGCCTGCCGCCTTGAAGCCGACGAGAGCGCCGGTGGCACCGTGCCAGTCCTCGATCGCCGCCATCATCGCCACGCCGGCTTCGAGCGTGGCGTTGACCGCTTCCTTGCCGGTCGAAGTCTTCACGAAATCGGCGCCGGCCATGATGCAGACCAGCGCCGCACGCGCGATGATCGTGGGGTCGGCGAGTTCGCCCGTGCCGAGGATCGTCTTGAGATGAGCCGACCCGCACGCCGCGCGAAACGCGGCCACCTCGTCATACAGCGCCTGCCAGTTGCCGGTCAGCGCATGGCTGCGGCGGATGACGACATCGATCTCGGTGGCGCCAAGCTCGACGCAGGCCGCCACCTCGGCGATCCGGGTCGAGAGCGGCGAAAGGCCGTGCGGAAATCCCGCGGCAACCGTGGCGACAGCAACGCCGCTGTCCGCCAGCACGGTCAGCGCCGCCGGCACCATGGCCGGATAGACGCAGACCGCCGCTGTTCCGAGCGCGCTGGCACGCTCGGCAAGGGCGCGCACCCGATCCTCGGTGTCGTCGCCCTGCAAGGTCGTCAGGTCGGTCGCGGCGAGTGCCAGCCGCAGGTCCGCGACCGCCCCCTCCCCCGTTTCGGGAGTGATGGCGGCGATGCGCCGCGCGACGATCACCGGCGACAGCACGGTCCGCTCGATCCAGGCGGCGTCGAAGGGCGAAACGCTTGCGGTCATGGTGCCACCAGCATGCCGGCGAGCGCCGCGCTCATCAGGTTGGAAAGGCTGCCGGCGATCAGCGCCTTCACGCCCAGCCGCGCGATCATCGGCCTCTGGTTGGGCGCGAGGCTGCCGGTGACCGCCATCTGGATCGCGATCGAACTGAAATTGGCGAAGCCGCACAGCGCGAAAGTGATCACCGCCACTGTCTGCGGCGAAAGCGTCGCCTTGATCGTGCCAAGATGGATGAACGCGACGAACTCGTTGAGCACCACCTTCTCGCCGAACAGGCCGCCGGCGACGCCCGCCTCGTTCCAAGGCACATTGAGCAGGAACATCACCGGCGCGAAGACATAGCCCAGCATCTGCTGGAAGGTCAGGTCGGGATAGCCGAACAGGCCGCCGATGCCGCCGAGCAGGCCGTTCGCCAGCGCGACCAGCGCGACGAAAGCGAGCACCATCGCACCGACCGCGACCGCGAGCTTCACGCCGACCTGCGCACCCTGCGCCGCCGCCATGATGATGTTGGCCGGCTTCTCCTCATCATGGATCGCCTCGACGAAATCGACCGGCTCGATCTCCGCATCCTTGGGGTCGTCCGGCATCATCAGCTTGGCCATGAGGATGCCGCCGGGCGCCGACATGAAGCTGGCGGCAAGCAGGTAGCGGATGTCCACCCCCTGCGCCGCATAGGCGGCGAGGATGGTGCCGGCGACGCCGGCCATGCCCGAGGACATCACCGTAAAAAGCTGTGCCGGCGTCAGGCTCGCCAGGTAAGGGCGGATCACCAGCGGCGATTCGCTTTGGCCGACGAAGATATTGGCCGCCGCGCACAGCGATTCGACCTTGGAGATGCCGATCACTCGTTGCAGCGCGCCGCCCAGCCAGCGGACGACGAGCTGCATGATGCCCAGATAATAGAGGATCGAAACCAAAGCGGCGAAGAAGATGATGACGGGCAGCGAGGAGATGGCGAAGCTGTTGCCGCCGATCTCGGGCCGGGCGAGGTCTCCGAAGATCAGAGCGACGCCGGCCTTGGAATAGCCCAGCAGGTTGGACACGCCATGCGCCATGCCCTCGATCGCACCGCGTCCCCACGAGGTGTAAAGCACGAGCACTGCGATCGTGACCTGGAGCCCGAAGGCCGCGCCGACGACACGCAGCCGGATATGACGACGGTTGGACGACAGCGCGACGGCGATCGACAGGATCAGCGCGATGCCGGCGGCCCCGATGAGAAATCTGTTCAGTGTTCCTATCCCCCAAGAGCCGGTTCGGTGCCATGGAGCACCGGCGCCGGCGGAACCTGCGAAGCGGCGACGATACACGCCGCGCGGAATTGGGCCACCCCCTTGCGTGCCGCCCCGGCATCGGCGGCGTGGACTATGGCGAGCGGTCGGCCCGGCCCCACCGCGTCGCCGATCGCAGCGCAGGCGGCAAAGCCTACCGCGGGGTCGATGCGGTCTTCGATGCGGCGGCGGCCGCCGCCCAGATCGATGATCGCCTCCCCTACTGCCCTGGCGTCCATTGCGGCGAGCCAGCCGGATTGATCGGGCAGCACTGGCAGCGTCACCGGCGCCGATGCAGTATAATGCACAGGCCGATCCATCAGGTCGAACGGTCCGCCGAGCCCCGCTACCATGCGCTGGAAATGCTCCGCGGCGGCGCCCGAGGTGAGCGCAGCCCCTGCGCGATCGATCCCGGCTGCTACGGTCGGCACGACGCCGCCCAATGCGAGCATTTCGCCGGCCAGCGCCAGCACCAGCGCATGCAGCCGCGGTTCGCGCGCGTCGCCGCGCAGATAGGCGATGGTCTCGGTGACCTCCAACGCATTGCCGGCGCTGTATCCGAGCACCTGGTTCATGTCGGTGATCATGGTCCGCATCGCGAGGCCGAGCGCTGCCGCGGTCTCGCCCATCGTCCTCGCCAGCGCACGCGCATCGGCCTGCGTCGCCATGAACGCGCCGGATCCGACCTTGATGTCCATCACCAGTCCGCCGACTCCGGCGGCCAGCTTCTTCGACAGGATCGAGGCGGTGATCAGCGGCAGAGATTCGATGGTCGCGGTGATGTCGCGGATCGCATAGAGGCGCCGGTCCGCAGGCGCGAGTTCGCCGGTCTGGCCGATGATCGCGCAGCCTGCATCGCGCACGACTTGGCGGAAGCGATCGAGCCCGGGGAACGGATCATAGCCCGGGATGCTCGCGAGCTTGTCGAGCGTGCCGCCGGTGTGGCCAAGCCCGCGGCCCGATATCATCGGCACATAGCCGCCGCAGGCGGCGACGATGGGCGCAAGCATCAGGCTCACCTTATCGCCCACGCCACCCGTCGAATGCTTGTCGAGCAGCGGCCCGGGTAGATCGGCATTGGCCCAATCGAGCACGGTGCCAGAACGCGCCATCTCGCGCGTCAGCCCCGCGATCTCGCGCGCATCCATGCCGCGCAGCAGGATCGCCATCGCGAGCGCCGCCGCCTGTTCGCCGGGCAAGGAGCCATCGGCAAGCCCCTCGACAAACGTCGCGATCGCTGCCTCGTCGAGCACGCCGCCGTCACGCTTCGTCCGGATGATGTCGGTGAAACTCATGCTCCGGGCGTCGCCGCCCCCGACCTCTAGGCGAAAACGTCTTGCATGTCGGTGGGGCCGCCGCCGCGGATCCGGCGCAGGTCGACATACAGCGTCGCCAGCCCGGCGGAACTGACCGCTCCGATCGCGGTGCTGGTAATCGTGTTGATCACGAAGGTCACCGGACCGGCGCCGATCGCGTTGATCACCAGCCCCAGGGGCAAGCTGACGACTACGATGGCGACGATGAACACCAGCATCAGCAGGAAGATCCACAGCCGCGAGCCCTTGGTCAGCTTCGCGCTGCGTTCGAGCGCGTTGGTGACGCTGAGCCGCTCCATCACCATCGCCGGCACCGCGACGCACCAGATCGCCCCCAGCACGAAGGCGGGAACGACCAGCAGCAGCGCAGCGATGAAGAGCGCGAGGCCGAGCAGCAGCGCAAGGCCGAGCAGCGAGCCCAGTCCCGACAACGTGGTCGATATCGCTCGCCCGACCGGCTCGGGCTGACCCGTCTCCATGCCGACGACGAGGCGCGCCACCACGCCCTGCAGCACCGTCGATGCGACCAGCGAGATCGGCAACAGCAACAGGATGGCGAGCAAGGCGATGCCCGTAGTCGTGCCACCGGCCGTCTTTCCGTTTTCGGACACCAGGTTGATCACCGCCGACGGCAGGCCGCCGAGCAAGAAAGCCAGCAACAGGATCGGCAAGGGGTTCTGGCCGATCGTGCCGAGGGTGCGGGTCAGGATCCGGCCGATCTCGATCTGCCCACCGCTGCCGCCGGGTGGCGACCAGGAGGGTTCGTGCGGCGGCGGCGGTATGGGCTGCGAGCGATCCGGATAGGCAGGCTGCCGTGGCGGCTCATGCCTGGTCTGCTGCGACTGCGGGTCGAAGGACGATGGCGGCGCCGGCGACGACCAGGACGGCTCGCGCGCAGCGGGCTGCGGGCGCGGATCGAACGAAGATGGCGGCGGTGGTGGCGACGAAGGCGGAGGCGGCGCCACCGACAGCGCCGGCGAAGAGGCCCAGTGCGATGGCTGCGGCGGCGGAGTCAGCGGTGGCGACGCAGACGGCGTCGACCGCTCGATCAGCGTTTCATCCTGCGGCTTGCCGAGATCGACCAGCCCCATCGGGCGCGGCGGCGTGGTCGTCGTGCGCATGCCAGGCTGCGATTCGGGCTCCGGCATATTGTCCAGCGCCCAGCCGCCACCCTGGCGCGCCGGCCGGGTCTCATCCTCGATGGTCGGCACCGCCCCGGGCACGAGGCCGAGATCGCGCCGCCATTCTGCGATGCTCTGCGGCCGGTCGCTGCGCTGCAGCCCCATGCCGCGGTCGATCGCCTGTGCGAGCACCGGGGGGAAGCCTTCCGGATAGGGCGGCAGCTTGTGGATCGGATCGACGCCGTCGGGCGGACGCAACCGGTCGAACACCGCCGGCAGGCGAGTACCTTCGATCCCGGTCGCCAGCATGCGCAGGATCGCCGCCATCGAATAAATATCGGTCCAGGGGCCGACATTGACGCCGCCGAAGCGGTCGTCCGACTGGTGATGCGAGCGCAGGTGCGGGTCGATCTCGAGCGGCGCGAAGCCCAGCGTGCCCGCGACGAGCGAACGCGAGCGGCCGTCATTCACATTCCGGGCAAGACCGAAGTCGATCAGTACCGGGCTTTCCGACTCGGCCGAACGAAACATGATGTTGCCCGGCTTGAGATCGCAATGGATGAGCTGCTGCGTCGGGATACCCGTGTGTAATTCCTCCAGCGCGTCCAGCGCGGCGGCCATAAAACGCCGCAGCCGTTCGGATTCCCAGGGCTTGCGCAGCTGATAGGATATGCCGGCGATCTCGACGCGGGTGAAACCGCTGTTCCGGCGATCATCGTTCAGCCGCGACTTGAGCGTGCCGCCGCCGAGATATTCCATGACGTAGTAGGCGTTGCTGTCCGCCGCGAAATAATCATAGACGATCGGCAGCGTCGACGTCGCGAGCGCATGCCGCGCGCGCCCCTGCGCCTCGCCGCGCAACCGGCCGACCAATTGCATCGCACGTGACGGATCGCTGCGCCCCGAGGCGATTTCGCGATCGATCTTCTCGCGCAGCAGGCTGCCGCTGGCGTCGATCCCGTCGCGCGCCGCCTTCAGCGCGCGCAGGCAGGTGAGGTAGCACAGCCGCTCCGCCTCGCGCTGGAACCGGCGCAACGCGTGGTTGAAGGTTTCCTCATGGCTCTCATCCTCGCCCTCCACGGTGACGGTGCGGCCGCGTCGCGAGGCGAATTCGGGATAGAATTCCTTGATGACGATCGCGCGATGCGGCGGCAGCCACAGATTGGCGGTGACATCCGCATCGGGATGCCCGCCCTCGCGCTTGATCGCCTCGTAAGTGATGCCAAAGCCGCCCGAATCGATCGCGCGCTGGATGCGATAGCCGCCCGGCGGGCCACCACGCGTCGGCGTGGCCATGCCGGGGAACAGCAGAGCGCCTTCGTTGAGCCGATCCTGTACCATGAACCCCTCAGCACCACCGTGGCCCAAAAGCCTAGCCGCCAAGGACGGTGCGTCAACACCTTAACCGCGACGCCGGCCATGATTGGCGATGCAAGGCGGCTTGCGCGCGCTCGTCCGCGACGGCTAGGTTCGTCGCGGCGTAACAGGGGGTGTGATGACGACGGGACCGGCGGTCGACGCCGACGGAGCGGCAAACATGGCGCCGCCCGCGATCGACGATGCGACCTTCGAAGCCGCGCACAAGGCGGTTCGCGGCGATTCGTCGATCCAGTACGATTTCCCGCACATCGATCCCCCCTCCCCGCCACCTGAATGGCTGAAGAACCTGTTCGAATCGCTCGGTTCGGCCGGGCCGTTCGTGCGCTTCCTGTTCTGGACGGTCGTCGTCGTCGCGGTACTCGCCTTGCTCTATCTGCTGGTGCGGTTCGTGCAGCAGCGCTGGTCGGCCCCGCGCGAAGCCAAGCAGGCCATCGCGCCGGACTGGCGGCCCGAAGAGGCGGCCGCGCGCGAATTGCTGCGTGAGGCCGAAGCGCTGGCCGCCGCGGGCGATTTCGCCGACGCCGCCCGCCTGCTGCTGTGGCGGAGCATCGAGGATATCCAGACGCGCAAACCGGATTTCGTCCGCCCCGCGCTGACATCGCGCGAGATCGCCCGTGCCGACGCGCTGCCGCCCACCGCGCGCCGCGCGTTCGCGCTGATCGCGGGGCACGTGGAGGCCAGCCATTTCGCCGCGCGCGGGCTCGATGCGGAGGGTTGGCGCACCTGCCGCGAAGCCTATGAATCCTTCGCGTTCGATCAGGATTGGGGACGGGGGGCAAGGTTGTGAGCCGTCGCGACACGATCCAGCCCTTCTCGCGCCGCGCGCTCGCCGCGCTGCTGGGCGCCGGCATCATCGGCTTCCTCGCCTATCTGCTGCTGACCGCCTACGGCCCCGACATGCGCACCGGCCGCGACGGCGGCATGCACGCGATGTCGGTCGCGGCGACCGGGTTTCGCGGCCTGTTCCGGCTCAACGAGGAAGCCGGCGGATCATCCTATCTGATCCGCGACAAGGAAGAGGTCGAGGATCTCGACCTGCTCGTGCTGACCCCGCAAGGCCCGCAGGACGCGTCGAAGATCGCCGAGCTGGTGAATGAACGCAGCACCGGCGATTCCGGCCCGACCTTGATCATCCTGCCCAAATGGCTGACCCGGCCCGATCCGAAGAACCGCGCCTGGGTGCAGGCGGTGGGCGTGGGCGACCCCGATCAGGTGGCGGCGACGCTCAAGGAGGTTGTGAAGGACATCAAGGTCACGCAACCGGTGCGGACGCGCCGGCCGGTGGCGCGCTGGTCCGACGCGGGCGTCGATTTCGTGCTGCCCCGGCGCGGCCAGGCGATCAGCGGCGGCGGGCTGGAGACGATCGTCGCCGATCCCGCCGGCGGCGCGATGCTCGCCCGGCTGCCATCCGATATCGCTTCGGTCTATGTGCTGGCTGACCCCGACCTCGCCGACAATCTCGCGCTCAAGGATCCTCGCAGCGCCCGCGCCGCGCTGGCGATGCTGTGGGCGCTCAACCCCGACGATCCGGGCACGATCTCGTTCGACGTCACCGTGCCCGGCTATGGCCGCTCGCCCAATCTGCTCAAGCTCGCGTTCGAGCCGCCCTTCCTCGCCGTCACATTGTGCCTGTTCGCCGCCGCGCTGCTGGCAGGCTTGCACGCGCTCGTTCGCTTCGGGCCGGCGCTGGCGGAAGCGCGTGCGATCGCATTCGGCAAGAAGGCGCTGCTCGACAACAGCGCCGACCTGCTGCGCCGCGCGGGGCATGAGCATCGCGGCGGCGAGCGCTATGTCGCGCTGACGCGGGACGCGGTGGCGCATGCGGTGGGGGTGCCCGCCGACCTCTCGATCGAGCAGATCGACAATTATCTCGATCGCCTCGGCCCGCTGCACGGCGAGCGCTGGAGCGATCTGGCGGGTCGCGCGATCGCGGCGCGAACCCGCAACGAACTGGTGCGCGCCGCGCGTGCGCTGCATGACTGGCGAAAGGAAGTGACGCGTGGACATCGTTGAGGTCAGGGCGCTGGGCCAGCGCATCCAGCGTGAGATCGGCAAGGCCGTGGTCGGCCAGCACGAAACGATCGATTTCATGCTGATCGCGCTGTTCTCCGCCGGCCATGTGCTGCTGGAAGGCCCGCCGGGAACTGCCAAGACCCTGCTTTCGCAATGTTTTGCGCGCAGCGTCGCGCTGGATTTCGGGCGCATCCAATTCACGCCGGATCTCATGCCGGGCGACATTCTCGGCTCCAACCTGTTCAACTTCCAGACCAGCGCCTTCACGCTCACCCGCGGCCCGGTGTTCTGCGAATTGCTGCTGGCGGACGAGATCAACCGCACCCCGCCCAAGACGCAGGCGGCGCTGCTGGAGGCGATGCAGGAACGCGCGGTGACGATCGATGGCGAGACGCTGGCGCTTTCCCCGCGCTTCACAGTCGTCGCAACGCAGAACCCGATCGAGCAGCAGGGCGTCTATCCGCTGCCCGAGGCGCAGCTCGACCGCTTCCTGTTCAAGCTGACGGTCGATTATCCCTCTGCCGCCGAGGAGCGCCGCATCGTCGCCGCGCACGGCGCGCGATCCGGCATGCCCAGGCCCGAACAGTTCGGCATCGAGCCGGTGGCGGATGCGGGCCACATCGCCGAGGCCGTCGAGGCGGTCGGCCAGGTCCGGCTGGTGGACAGCGTCATCGACTATGTCGTGGCCCTCGTGCGCGCGACCCGCGAGACCGCCGACCTTGAAACCGGCGCCTCGCCACGCGCCGCGACGATGCTGGCGGGTGCCGCCCGCGCCCGCGCCGCGCTCGACGGACGAGAATATGTCGTGCCCGACGATGTTAAGCTGCTCGCCCCCGCCGTGCTGCGGCACCGTGTGGCGCTGTCTCCCGCGGCTGAGATCGATGGCCGCCTCGTCGAGCAGGTCATCGCCAGCCTGATCGAACGGATCGAGGCGCCGCGTTGATTTATCCCACCGCCCGTGCGGTCGCATTGGTCGGCGCCGGCGCGCCGATCGCGCTGCTGATCGGTGTCGTGCGGCCGGACCTCTGGTATGCCGGCCTAGTGTGGATCGGTATCGCGCTGGTGCTGATCCTGTTCGATGCCGTCGCGGGCATTGCCCCCGGCGCCGTCGAGCCCGCGGTCAGCCATCCGCGCGCGATCGCGGTGGGGGAAAGTTTTCCCGTGGAGGTCGGCTTTCCGATGGCGCAGGTGCGCCTGCCGCACGCACAGGTGGCCCTCGATGTCGACGAGCGGTTCGATGCCGGCGGCCGGGCGACCGCGCCGATCGTGGTAGCCGATGGCCGCGCGACCGCGCGGCTGGATTTCGTCGCGGCGCGGCGCGGACCCGCAGCCATCGCTGCGCTGTGGCTGCGCTGGCAGGGCATGTTGGGGCTCGTCTGGAAACAGCGCGCGGAGGCGATCGACCGGGAGGTGCTGATCACCCCCGATGTGCGCCCGGTGCGCGAGGACGGCGTGCGCCTGTTCATGCGCGATGCCCTGCACGGATTGATGGCGCGGCTCGACCGTGGCGAAGGCAGCGAGTTCCAGTCGCTGGTCGAGTTCGCCCCCGGCATGGACCGGCGCGCGATCGACTGGAAGCAGTCGGCGCGCCATGGCGAACTGCTCGCCAAGGAGTTCCGCACCGAACGCAACAACCAGATCGTGCTGGCAATCGATTCGGGGCGCGGCATGGTCGAGCCGCTGGCCGGCGTCCCGCGGCTGGACCGCGCCGTTTCCGCTGCGCTGCTCACCGCCTATGTCGCGCTCAAGGTCGGCGATCGGGTGAGCCTGTTCGGCTTCGCCGCGCGGCCGCAGCTCGCCTCGGCTGCGATGAGCGGCGCGCACAGCTTCGCCGCGCTCCAGCACCATGCCGCGCGCATCGACTATGCGCATGAGGAAACCAATTACACGCTGGCGCTGTCGACGCTGGCGGCGCGGCTTGATCGGCGCTCGCTGATCATCGTCTTCACCGATTTCTCCGACCCGACCAGCGCCGAGCTGATGGTGCGCGCGGTCGGTCGCCTGCTTGAACGCCATATCGTGCTCTTCGTCGCCATGCAGGATGCCGAGCTTGAGGATTATGCGAGTAGAGTACCCGAGGAACCCGCCGACGTCGCGCGTGCGATCACCGCCGCGGCGCTTCTGCGCGAACGCCGCATCGTCACCGCCCGCCTCCGCCGGCTTGGCGTGCATGTCGTCGAGGCGCCGCACGACCGGATCAGCACGCGGCTGCTCGACGGCTATCTGATGATCAAGCGGCGGAACCTGATATGAGGACGCGCGACCCCGCAACGCTGAGCTTCAGCACGAGGCGCTTCCGCGAGGAGCGCGAGGAAGGCTGGGGCCGGCTGGAACGATTGCTCAATGACATCGAACGCCGATCGCCGTCCCGTTTGTCCGACGACGAATTGCTCGCGCTGCCGGTGCTCTACCGCTCCACATTGTCGTCGCTGTCGGTGGCGCGCGAGACGTCGCTCGACGCCCAGCTCATCGACTATCTCGAAGGGCTCTGCACCCGGGCTTATTTCATCGTCTATGGCGCCCGCCAGGGGCTCGGCGCGCGGCTCGCCTTGTTCTTCGCGCATGACTGGCCGGCGGCGGTGCGTTCTCTGTGGCGGGAGACGCTGATCGCGCTCGCGCTGACATTCGCGGGCATCCTCGCCGCCTATCTGCTCGTCCGCGGCCAGCCGCAATGGTTCTACGGCATCGTCGGTGCAGACATGGCGCAAGGGCGCGATCCCGCCGCCACCGCCGCGTCGCTGCGTGCGGGGCTCTATGAGCAAAGTGGCTTCAAGGATGGACTCGGCTTCTTTGCCACCGCGCTGTTCACCCACAACGCGCAGGTCTCGATCTTCAGCTTCGCGCTGGGCTTTGCCTTCGGCCTGCCCAGCGCGCTGCTGCTGATCTACAATGGCGCGATCCTCGGCGCCTTCTATGCGGTCTATGCGCCGCATGGCCTCGCCATTCCCTTCACCGCCTGGCTGATGATCCATGGCACCACCGAGCTGTTCGCGATCCTGATCGCAGGCGCCGCAGGGTTTCGCCTCGGCGCACGGATCGCCTTTCCCGGCGCGCAGTCACGCATGGCGGCGGCGACCGAGGCGGGGCGGATCGGCGCCAATGCTATGATCGGCGTCGTCATCATGCTGTTCGCCGCCGGGTTGCTCGAAGGCATCGGCCGCCAGACGATCGTGTCGGACGTTGCCCGCTTCACCATCGCCGGCATCATGCTGACCCTGTGGTGCGTCTATTTCTACCTGCCGCGGCGGCGCCACCATGGCTAGCCGCTTCAAGCCCCGCGCGAAGTTCGAGCGCCCGTTCGTCACGCCCGAGGGCATCGACCTCAAGCTGGTGATCGCCACCGGAGGCCAGCGCTCCGGCGCATTCATGATCGACGCGGTGATCATGATCGTCACGCTGCTGCTGTTTTCCGCGCTGGTCGGCGCGCTGCTGGCTGCCTTCGGGTTCCAGAAGGTCGAATATGCCGGCATAGTCTGGCTGCTGGGCTTCTTTCTGCTGCGCAACGGCTATTTCATCGCGTTCGAGCTGAGCGAGCGCGCGGCGACGCCGGGCAAGCGGATGACCGGCATCCGCGTGGTTGCACGCGACGGCGGCCGGCTGACCGGCGACGCGGTGATCGCGCGTAACCTGCTGCGCGAGATCGAGATTTTCCTCCCCCTCTCCTTCCTCGGCTATCAGGCGGCCGAGGACAATTCCTCCGCAGCGGCAACCTTGGTCGGGCTCGGCTGGGCGCTGCTGTTCGCCTTCTTCCCGCTGTTCAACCGCGATCGGTTGCGCGCGGGCGACATGATCGCGGGCACCTGGGTGGTCGAGGCGCGCCGCGCGAAGCTGGGCCGCAACCTCGTCGCGGAGGCCGAGCGCAACCAGAACCGCTTCGACTTCACCGACGAGCAGCTCGATGCCTATGGTGTATTCGAACTGCAGACGCTGGAAAATGTGCTTCGCCGCA
Organism: Sphingomonas zeicaulis; assembly: GCF_050433225.1. NCBI lineage: Bacteria > Pseudomonadati > Pseudomonadota > Alphaproteobacteria > Sphingomonadales > Sphingomonadaceae > Sphingomonas > Sphingomonas zeicaulis. The sequence continues at coordinate 1,445,850 of NZ_JBNPXQ010000001.1, forward strand.
ACGATCCGGAGGCGATGGCCACGGTCGCCGAGACGATTCAGCACAAGATCGGCTGGCACGGCTATGCCCATGATTACGACTTCCTGAGCGCCTATTATGCGGCGTTGCGCGGCCGGCTGGAACGCAATCTGCTGTTCGGCAAGCGTCGCGCCGACAAATATGACAGCTGAGCCGAAAGCTAGCCCTGTTAGCCAACACAACATCGAACCGATTGACCCCGCGCCCCGGGCCGCATAACGCGTTGCTCAAGCCCCGGTAGCTCAGCAGGACAGAGCAACGGTTTCCTAAACCGCAGGTCGGGAGTTCGAGTCTCTCCCGGGGCACCAGAACCCCAGCATTCTCGGCCGATTAAACGCGCAGAACGCGCAAACGGCTACGGTTTGTGTCGGCACAAGGGGCGGCACAATATGGCCGTTCCATCGGAATCTCGCGGCATATGAACGTGCTCAGGCTGGCAGGCTCCGGTTAGGCGTCGTGGCCTGCCGCGCCCCGGTCAATGCTCAGGACCATTCGCCGGGGGATAGCCGAGCATTTGATCGACCGCATGTATGGCAAGATCGAGGTGCGCGCCTGGCGCCAAGGCGTTTATGCCATCCAGCAACCGCAGCGCTTCCACCATCAGCGCTCTCGCCTGCGTCAGCACGCCGACGCAACCCATGTCGTCATTTTTCCCCATATGGCAGCATCATCCCACAGCTTGACTGGGCGTCGCGTGCGGGCTCCCACCACCTTCAGCTTCGCTAATATATGTTAACACTTGAAGCCTGAAAGAGTTGCCGGCTTGGCGGCGAAACGCGCTGCGATCCGCCATGGGCAGCCCTGCCAATGATCATGGGGACCGGTGCAACTCCCCCGATCATCGCCGATCCGCACCTGCGATCACCGAACGGCCACCGCGCGAACCCGTCATACCCCGCCACTTCTTGAACGAGTCGACCGCGTGCGCGCCATGATCGGGAAGGGGAACATCGACGTCGCGCCGTCGACGAAATTGCACATCGTCCCGCGCGCCCCCCAGGTGTGCTGATAGCCGAACATGCCGGCCTCGAGATCTTCGCGTAGCGCGTCGATCTGTTCCGGCGTCAGGTGGTTCTTGCGCCGCTTCTTCTTTGGCCCTGCATTGCGCGCCTCGATGTTCGGGTTGAGGTCGACCTCGTTGCCGGTCTCGCGATATTTCCGGCACCGATGCAGCCGCTCTAGCTGGCGGCCGAGCAGGTCGATCTTCGTGAAGTCGTGCGGCGTGTTCTCTTTGTCCACCAGCATCTGGTAGCGAACCTTAACGATATCCTCGCACCGGCACACCGGTGGCGCCCGGTCCCATTTGTCGCGTTGCTTTCAGGATTCGACGGTGGCCCGCTTGAGCTTCGGTTCCTCCGCGATCTGGGTGATCGCCCAGCTGCGCCAATAGAGACTGCGCGCCTCACGGCGCGCGTCGAAGAAGGTCACATTATCATCAGGGCTCAGGAGCATGGGGGCGGACGCTAGTCCGCCACAATGATCATAATGGCACCAGCCTATTGTATCCGCTTCGGACAGAACAAAGGTTAATTGCGGCGATCACCTCAGAGACAACCAACATATGATAGGATGCGCACGCACGGCTTCGGCTAATGCCGAGGCGGTGGAGACGCGCTATGCCGCTGTTTTTCTTTCACTTGTTCGAGCGTGATGACGTTTATCGCGATCCGGTAGGAAGCCGGATGGAAAACCTTCAGGCCGCAAAACGCGCTGCTGCCAGGAGCTTGGCAGACATCGCCGGGGTGGTGGCGCATCACACAATTGGCTCGTACGATGGCCACATCGAGATTGCAGACGAGTCCGAAACCACCCTCTGCACCGTCCGCCTGACGATCAGTTTTTCGTCATCCTCGCGCGATGCCGGTGCAGATAGCCTTCATTGAAGTCGGCCAACTCCTCCAGCCGAAGCCAATCCTTCACAATCGTTTTGCCCCGATCGAGCGCTATCCAACCTTTAAGCTGCATGGTGTGAAGCGTTCGATTCAAGTGGACGAATGTCGCGCCAATGGCTTCTGCCAATTCGGCTTGGTTGAAGGGCAAAACGAAAGCGTTACCGACCACGACACCAGAGTCGGCTTCGCGCACCCTGAGTTCGCAGAGCAGGTGCGCCAGTCGTTTGCTGACCGATTGGCAGCCCATATTGTAAAGCCACGTCCTCGAGATCGCTGCATCGATTAACGTTTCTGTCCACAGCGCCTGCATGATTCCGGGCCGCTCCTTGATTAACGATAGCAAGGAAGCCCTATCGACGCTGGCGGTGACTGCTGGTGTCAGGGTCACCAGATCATGATCAGCCACGTGGAGCAGACTGTTGTGGAGGTCGACCCAATCTCCGCTCATGTGAACACCCAGAATCTGCCGAGCGCCTTCGGGCGACACCTTTGACCGAACGACAAAGCCGTCCAGAACCACGCGACACTCGGCTACCGCTTGATTATCCCAGGTAAGATGTTTGCCGCGCTCATGCTGCTCCCTGCGAAATTGGAGCGATAACAACGCCGCACGATCTTCGTCCGAAAGATCCTGCATACGTGACAGAGCCCCATGAAGGGGGGCTGTCTCTTGCTTCAATTCACATCCGAGCCGCATCGCTCTCACCTCATGCTCGTATCCTTCTATAACATGGATGAAGCTCGATCGATCCGCCGTCTTGCTACTGGTCGGCGGGGGTATCGCCGTTGTATTCGCCGCCGACACAACATGCCGGCGTTGCGACTTCGCCCCCTCTCGGTCCCTTCTGCCCGGCGATAGGCCCCGCGCGCGCCACAGAAGCAACCGGAGCCCACCGACCATGGCAAAGCAGTCCAAGTTCTTCCGCGTCGCCGTTGAACGCGCGTGCGACCGTCGATGGCCGCAAGATCGAGCGCAGCTGGATCTCCGACATGGACCGACCTCCAATCGCGCAACATAGCCGCGCGCGTGGACATGGAGCACATACACGGCTTCAGCGCGGATCCGCCGCTCAACGCCTAGGGCGACGTCCTGACCGTCAAGGCCGAGGAAATCGGGCTGGTGCTGGCCGGCAAAAAGGAAAAGAAGCTGATGCTGTTCGCGCGATCAGGGCGTTATCCATGTACCCGGCGGGCATATTGTGGGAAACGCCGAGGAGCTCGCAAGTTTCGCGGACCGGCACGTCCTTCATCTTGCGCAGCAGGAAGGCTTCGCGGCAACGCGGGCTCAATCCTGCGGCCGCACGCGTCAGTCACGACAACTGCTCGCGATCGAGCAAGCCGCACTCGGCGGACGGAGCGTCGATAGGCACGTCATCCACGTGTTCGCGGCCCTGGAATAGGGCGTCATGGCGCCGATCCGCCCGCATCCGATCCGTCGCGAGGTCGACCGCGAGGCGGTGGAGGAAGGCGCGCTTGTCGAGGATCGGCGGATCATCCTCGATGCGCTGGATCCGCAACCAGAGCGTCTGCGTCACGTCTCGGCCGCTGGCACGTCACCCACGGTCCTGCGCGCGAGGCGCAGCAAGGCCGGTCGTTCACGCAGCAACATGCGCGTCAGGGCAATCGCGTTCATCGACGTCGGGATCGCCCTAGTTAAGGTGCGAACTTCGCAATTGTCGGGTCGTCCGCCGTGCGTGCCGACCAGGTTGTGCTACCTCGGGCGCATGGCGTAGCACTTGAAATGCGGCCTATAGTCCGCATCCGCAGACCAGCAAGGAGCGCACTCGATGACCGTCTATGTCGTTGCTACCCGCGAGAAGACCACGGATGCGGAAGAATTCGCAAAATATGGCCCCGCCGCAGCGGCGGCCGGTGCCGGGCATCCGATCACGCCGCTCGCCTTCTACGGCAAGCTCGACGTGCTCGAAGGTGCGCCGATCGAGGGTGCGGTGATCCTGAGCTTTCCCGACGAGGCGGCGGCGCGGGCCTGGTATGAGAGCCCGGACTATCAGGCGGCGCGCGAGCATCGGCTGAAGGGCGCCGACTATCGGTTCTTCATGATCGCCGGCGTTGACGAACCCGCCGCCGGTTGAGCAGAATTCGGGCTTCGGGCGCGACCTGCGGATCAGGACGCGCCGGGCGCTCGGCAGCTCAGTTGCGCTTGTTTTCAGGAACCAGCGGCAAGGGCAGCGGCGCCACGCCGATGCCGTCGTCCAGCAGCGACTTGACCTCGGCCAGGCTGGCTTCGCCATGGATGCTGCGACGATCGCTGTCGCCGTCATGAATCGCCCGTGCCTCCCGCGCGAAGCCGCGACCAACCCACTCCGAATCTGCCAGCACCCGTTCCTGCGCCTTGGCGAGTTCGGCGAGCGCGCGCTTCACCCGCGCAGCATCAGGCCCCGCGGGTGCTGCGGGCAGTGCCGCCTCGATCGCCTGCGGCCGCACGACCACCGCCTGATTGCCCTTCGCCCCCACATTGGGCGCCATCACCGCCTTCTCGATCGCGGCATCGCCGCAGATCGGGCAGTTGAGCAGCTTGCGCGCCTTCTGGTCCTCATAATCGCCCGACGATCCGAACCAAGCCTCGAACACATGGCCGCCGTCGCAGCGCAGGTCGAACACGATCATGGCATGACCTCGACCGCGGCGATTGGCCGGCGATGGTCGCGCACCGGTACGCGCGCATGGATGTCGGCGCGCCCGGCAACATCGAGATCTGCGAAGCCCAGCCCGGCGGCGTCGGCCATGTCGAGCAGCACCGCCCCCCAGGGATCGATCACCACCGAATGGCCATAAGTGGCGCGGCCATCCTCATGCGTGCCGGTCTGCGCGGCCGCGATCACGAATGCCGCATTCTCGATCGCCCGCGCGCGCAGCAGCACATGCCAATGCGCCGCGCCGGTCGGCACTGTGAACGCGGCCGGCACTGTCAGGATATCCGCGCCGGCACCCGAAAGCGCGCTGAACAGGCCCGGGAAGCGCAGGTCGTAGCAGACCGCCATGCCGACCACGCCCCAGGGAGTCGTCGCCGCCACCGGCCCCGCGCCCGGCCCATAGACCGCCGATTCGCGCCAGCTCTCTCCCGTCGCCAGATCGACGTCGAACAGGTGCATCTTGTCGTAGCGGGCGCGGATCTCGCCCCCGCCGTCGATCACGAAGCCGCGATTGACCAGCCGGCCATCGGCGCGCGCGCCCGCCAGCGCCAGCGACCCGATATGCACCCACAGCCCGGTCTCGCGCGCGGCGGCACGCACCGCCGCCAGCACCACGTCTTGCGCCTCGTCCGCCAGATGCGGCGCGGCGCGCTTGCGATCGCGATCAAGCAGGCCCGACATTTCGGGCGTGAACAGCATGTCCGCGCCGCCCGCTTTCGCGGCATGCACGGCCGCAACCATCGTCTCGGCATTGGCGGCAGGCGTTATGCCGCTCGTCATCTGCAATATCGCGGCGCGCATCGCCAGGCTCAGGCGGCGAGCAGCGGGTCGAGCCCACCGCGCGCATCGAGCGCGGCGAGATCGTCCGAACCGCCGATATGCTTTCCATCGATGAAGATCTGCGGCACCGTCATCCGGCCGTTGGCGCGTTGGATCATCTGCGCGCGCAGGTCACGGTCCATCGTGATGTCGATTTCCTCGAAGGTCGCCCCCTTGCGATCGAGCAATGCCTTCGCCCGCGTGCAATAGGGGCACATGATTTTCGTGTAGACTTCGACGGTGGCCATGCTCAAAAAACTGGTGCGCTGCAGCGAGAAAGTCAATGGAGGCGTTGCCGGTCATCCTGCATGCGGATCGAGCGGCACGCGCGCCCAGCACAGCATCACCACCCGCCGCGCGCCGGCGCGCTTGAGGACGCTTGCGCACGCATTCGCCGTAGCACCGCTGGTATGGACATCGTCGATCAGCAGCACGGCGCGCCCTGCCACCGCGGCACGCGGCCAGCGTGGCCCCAGCATGATCGCGCCGGACAAAACCCGCTTCCGCGCCGCCCGTCCCATGCCCTTCATCATCGGCGTCGCCCGCTTGCGATGGAGCAGGTCGAGCGCGACTGGGTGACCACTCGCACGCGCAACCGCCGTCGCGATCAGAGCAGACTGGTTGAAGCCGCGCGACCAGATGCGCCAGCGATGCAGCGGCACCGGCGCCAGCAGCCAATCTTCGTCAGCAGGCACCAGGCGCCGCGCGAGCCCCGCGATCAGCCCTGCCAGACCAACGCGCCGGCCATGTTTGAGCTTGATCGCGATCGTCTGCGCGACATCGCCATAGGCGACCACCGCACGGACCCAGTCGTGGCGCGGCGGCTCGGCCATGCAGGGCGCACACAGGCTCCCCTCCGGCTGGGCATCCTCGAACGGCGCGCCGCAGGTCGCGCAGCCGCTGTCCGGATCGAGGAAATCGAGCTTCGCCCAGCAATCCCCGCACAGGCTCAGCGAATCGGTGACGATCACGCCGCACACGGGGCAGCGCGGCGGCAGCGCGAAATCGAGCGCCGCGCGGAACGGCGCGCTGAGGTGGGCGGTGCTGATCACCTTCCTCTTGTTCCCGCGCGCCGCGCCCGGCACAAGCCGCGGCGTGAGTACCGATCCCGAAATCTTCGATCGCGCGCTGTGGCGCCGCCGCCGCGACCGCGCCTTGCCCCGTTTCGCCGAGCATGACTTCCTGTTCGAACGGATGGCGGCAGATATCGAGGACCGGCTGGACTTCGTCAGCCGCAGCTTCACCCGCGCGCTCGACCTCGGCACAGCCGATGGCCGTCTCGCCGCCCGCCTGCGCGCGCGCGGCATTCCGACCATCGCCTGCGATCCCGGCTTCGCCGCGGCCAGGGCGGCGGGCGGCGTCCAGTGCGACGCGGACCGCCTGCCCTTCGCTGACGGCAGTTTCGACCTAATCGTCTCCGTCGGGCTGCTCGACGGCATCAACGACCTGCCCGGCGCACTCACGCTGGCACGGCGAGCGCTCAAGCCCGACGGCCTGTTCCTCGCCGCCTTCTGCGGCGCCGGCACGCTCGGCACCTTGCGCAGCGGCCTGCTGAGCGGCGACGGCGGGCCGGCAGCGGCGCGCATCCATCCGCAGATCGACGTGCGTGCCGCTGGCGACCTGCTCTCGCGCGCGGGTTTCGCGATGCCCGTCACCGATACCGACCGGGTGACGGTGCGCTACAGCTCACCGCTTGCGCTGATGCATGACTTGCGCGGCATGGCGGCGACCAACCGGCTGCGTGATCGCGCCCCGTCGCTGTCGCGCACCGATCTCGCCGCGCTGTTCGCCTATGCCGCCAATGCCGCGGACGCGGACGGCAAGATCGCCGAGCGGTTCGACATCGTCCATCTCTCCGGCTGGGCACCCGCCGAATCGCAGCCGAAGCCCGCGCGACGCGGCAGCGGCCGGGTCTCGCTCGCGGATGCGCTCAAGCCGAAACCGTCAGAGTAACGCGTCGAGCAGCCCGATCAGCGGCAGGTCCGCCGGCGGCATCTCCAGCCCGTACAACTCCGGCGTGCGCACCCATGCGAGGGAGCTGGCGGCGAGCGCCTGCGGCGTGCCGGACCATTTTCGGCAGACATAGAGCAGCAGCAGCAGGTGCCGGTCGCCCAGCGCCTCGCTGGCGAAGCAGGCGGGGGCCAGGCAGGCAGTCTCGACATCGATCGCGAGTTCCTCGTGCAGTTCGCGCACGAGCGCCGCCTCCGGCGTCTCGCCCGGCGCCAGCTTGCCGCCCGGAAATTCCCAGAGGCCGGCCATCGGCTTGCCCTCCGGCCGCTTCTGCACGAGGACGCGCCCGTCGCCGTCGACGAGCGCCACCGCCACCACGATCAGCGGCTCGCGCGCCGCCGTCATCCGTAGACGATCAGCTTCACGCGCTGGCCGACGCGCAGCGGGCGATTCGCCGGCTGCGCGTTGAGCGTGAGGAAGCGGTCGAGCTGCCCGTCCGAATAGGCCATGCGGCGCGCGAGGCTGGCGCTGCTATCACCCGCCTTCACCGTAACGACGCTGATCCGGCGCGGGCGGACGCCCTTGGCCTCCGCCTCACTCATCCGCCGCAGGCTCTGGAACATCGCATTGAACGGGTTGCTGTTGCCTACCGGGGTCAGCGTGACGAAATGATAGGCGCTCGACGTGCCGAAACGATAGGCGACGACAGTGACGTCGACCTGCCCCGAATTGGTATTGGCCTGCGCGCTGGCGAAGGACACCGGAATTCCATTGATCGTCGTGCGCTGCGGCGTGCCATAGTTGATCCGGCCGCCCTGCCCGGCAAGACCCTGGAACACGGCGCCGATATAGGCGTCCATATCTCCCGAGAAGCGCCCCGAACTGAACTGCGCCTGCCCGCCACTGCCCGCGATCGACACCGATTGCGTGCCGTTGGACATGGTGAAGCCCTGCGGAATCGAGAACATCAGCCGCAGATCGGGATGGCGAAAGGTGCGGCCCTCGATCACGCCCTGCCGCGGATCATCGTCATAGAGCGTGCCGTCGAGCGCGGTCAGATAGGCGTCGCGGTTGCGCACCGTGCTGCGCGATCCCGTCGCCTTCGCCTGCTGCAGCGCGCGCTGCACGCGTGAGGCGGGGTCGGGGTGCGTGCTCGCCCAAGTGGGCACCGAGCGCGCAGGCACCCGGCCGAGCTTCTGGTCGAGCGCCGATTGCGCGGCGAGCGAGGCCAGCATCGTCGACGAGGCGGTCGGATCATAGCCGGCGGAGACGAGATAGCGCACGCCGAGATCGTCGGCCTCATATTCCTGGCTGCGCGAATAGCCGAGCACCCAGAGCTGCGCGCCGGTGCCCAGCACCTGCTGCGCCATCCGCGCGATCTCGTCGGATCCGGTCAGCAGCCCCGCCCCCAAGGTACCGAGCAAGGTGCCGAGCGTGCCGAGGCTCTGCTGCTGATTGCGCTTCGCCGCGTGGCGCGCCGCGACATGGCCTACCTCATGCCCCATTACCGAAGCGAGCTCGGCCTCGTCATTGATCAGGCCGGTGAGCTGCCGGGTGATGTAGACATAGCCGCCGGGAATCGCGAACGCGTTGTTCACCGGCGAATTGAGCAATGTGACGGTGAAATCGCCCTGGCTGTTCGACAGGCCCGACTGCACCGCGATCTTACGACCGATGCGCGTCACATAGGCCGCCTGCGGCGCGTTGTAGGCACCGCCGAACTCGGCGAGCATCTTCGGATGCTCCTGCGAGCCAAGCTGCTTGTCTGCCTGCGAAATCGACACCGCACGGCCCGACTGCGAAGCGACGGGCACCGCCGCCGCCGAGCCGAGCAATGCGAGGAACGCCGCCGCCTTGAAAGCCCTGGTCACTTACGCCTCCCTACTTCCGGTCGGCCGCTTTTGGCGGGCCGGAAGCGTGGCGGCAAGGCCGGTCAGCGCCGCGCTGCGATCAGACGCCGCCGATCTCGAGATATTTCGTCCGGCGCTGCTTGCGCAGGCCGGCCGCGTCGAGCGTGCCGAGCGAGTCCAACGCCCCGCCGATCGCGTTGCCTAGCGCGGCGATCGCCGCCGCCGGATCGCGATGCGCACCGCCCGCGGGCTCCGGCACAATCTCGTCGATCACGCCCAGACCCTTCAGGTCAGCGGCGGTCACCTTCATCGCCTCTGCCGCATCGGCCGCGCGATCGGCGGTGCGCCACAGAATCGAGGCGCAGCCCTCGGGCGAGATTACCGAATAGACGGCATGTTCGAACATCAGCACGCTGTTGGCCGCGGCCAGCGCGATCGCGCCGCCCGAGCCGCCCTCGCCGACGATCGCGGCGACCAGCGGCACGCCTAGCGACAGGCAGGTCTCGGTCGACCGCGCGATCGCTTCAGCCTGGCCGCGCTCTTCGGCCTGAACGCCCGGGAACGCGCCCGACGTGTCGACCAAGGTCACCACCGGCAGGCGGAAACGGTCGGCAAGCTCCATGAGGCGAATCGCCTTGCGATAGCCTTCGGGCTTGCCCATCCCGAAATTATGCTTGAGCCGCGACGCGGTATCATCGCCTTTCTCATGGCCGATCACGACGACGCGGCGGCCGCCCAGACGCCCCAGGCCACCCAGGATTGCCTGGTCGTCGGCGAAGGCGCGGTCGCCCGCCAGCGGCACATAATCCTCGATCATTCCCGCCAGATAATGCCGGAAATGCGGGCGTTCGGGGTGCCGCGCGACCTGCGTTTTCTGCCACGGGGTCAGTTTCGCATAGGTGTCGCGCAGCAGGCGGTCTGACTTTGCCTCGAGCTTGGCAATCTCGCCGGCAATGTCTAGCGATCCCGCCTCGGCGGTTTCGCGGAGTTCGGAGACGCGCGCCTGTAATTCGGCGACCGGCTTTTCGAAGTCGAGGAAGCTGGGCATGGCGGCGGCAGTTAGGCGTGCGGTGTGCCCGCGTCAACGCGGGTCGCACGTGCCGGGGGCGTATCCGCGAGCGGATGGCGGCTGTTGACGAGTTCGACGAGGCGCCGGCTGTCGACATGCGTATAGATTTCGGTGGTCGCGATGTCGGCGTGGCCGAGCAATGTCTGCACCGCGCGCAGGTCGGCGCCACCTTCCAGAAGATGGGTCGCGAAGGCGTGGCGCAGCACATGCGGACTGACCCGCGTCGGATCGATGCCGGCGTTCACCGCCAGCGCGCGAATCAGTTGATAGAGCCGCACGCGGCTGAGATGCGTGCGCCCGGAAGGGAATAGCCAAATGCTGTCCGGCGGCACATGCCGCTTCCATGCCGCCACCGCGGCACGCGCGCGATCGGAGATCGGCACCAGCCGCTCGCGCCCGCCCTTGCCGCGCAGGATCAGGAAAGGCCGATCTCCGGTCACGGTTCGCGCCGGCAGCGAGACCAGTTCGGTCGCGCGCAGCCCCGATCCGTAGAGCAGTTCGACCAGCGCGGCGAGGCGGAGATCCAGCGGCGACACCGGATCGAGCGCCAATCGCCGGGAGATCTCGGCGAACAGCCGGTCGACCTCGCCATGGCCGAGGATCTTGGGCAAGGGTCGCCGGGTGACGGGCCGCGGCAGCGCCGGCGATGGGTCGTCGCCGCGCAGCCCCTCGTCGTGCAGGAAGGCGAAGAACCGGCGTAGCGCCGCCGCCTTGCGCGCGACCGTCGATGCGGCGAGCGGCATCCAGGCCTCGCCGAGCTTTTCGAGTTCGTCCTTGCCCGCCCCGGCCAGCGCGCCTTCCAGCACCGCCGACGCGCCGTTGAGATCGGTGCGATAGGCATCCAGCGTGTTGCGCGCAGCGCCGGCTTCGGCCGCCATCATCTCCAGAAACCGGTCGATGAGACGGATATCCTCGCCGGCCGCCGCGATCATGTGCGCATCATCGCCTCGGCCGCGATCATCCGCGCCTCGGGCTCGCGCCCCACCCGTCGGAGGGCCGCGACGATGTGATAGAGATGCTGCGCAGGCACGCGTTCCCACCGGCCGGTCTGCATGCCGACCGCGGCGAGCACCGCGACGGTGCCGCCGCGCCCGGCATTGGCGGCATCGACGATCGCTCGCGTCCAACGGTCGGTCGCGTTGAGCGGCACGCCGAGATCGCGAGAGAGCCGGTCGATATCGCCCTGCGGCAGCCGCCCCAGCGCCGCCAGCCCGGCGAACAGCAGCTGCGCGCGCGGCGAGCCTTGTGCGCGGCCCGCAAACGCATTCACCCGCGCCGCATCGACCCGCACCGTCGGCCGTGGCGTGCCGACCGCGAGCATGGCCCAGGCGGCATCGGCATCGGCCGCGCTCATCGCATCGACCGTCGCGCCCCAGCGCGCCGCCTGCACATCGAGCCCGGCGGTCAGCATCGATCCGATCAGATCCGCGGCATCGTCCGCATAGGCGGCATCAACCGGGATCCGCGCCGCGGCCCGCGCGGTGAGGATGTGGCGCGCGAACTTCGTGTTGGGATCGGCGCTGCCGTCCCAGATCGAGCGCAGCGCGGAGACGCGGCCGGCGACATCGTCGCTATGGGCGAGGCGCAGCAGGTCGGGCAGGCTGCCCGAAAACTCGCTTGAATCCATTGCCTCGCCGACCGAACCATAGAGATCGACGAGCGCGGCGCTCGAAAGAACGCCAAGCGTCGCGGCGATATCCCCCGGTGCGGCGCGCGCCGCGGGTGACAGCATCGGCGCACGAACCTGCCAGGCGCGCGCGTGCAGCGGCATCGTCGCTATCAGGTTCTGCGGGATATCGACCGCGACGGCGGACGCGAGTCCATAGCGCCACGTCGTCATCCGATCGATGCCGGCCCATTCGATCGTGGTCGATCGCCTTGAATTGGCCCCCGCCCCCACGACCTTCTCGGCCAAGGTCAGATCCACGCCGCGCGCACGACCGCGGCGGCGTATATTCTCGACGATCGCTGCGGCCGGGCCTGACTCTCCTGCCATCGCAGAACACATTGCGCGCGCCAGCGGCCAGGCCGGCTTGCCGCTGTGCCGTTCACCCGGCTCGGCGATTCGGCACATGCCCGCCGGGTCGCCGATCGCAAGCGAGGATTGCATCGCGACACCGTAGAGGCGCGGGGTGAAACGGTCGGTGTCGACGCTCTGCACGAGCATGCGCGCGGCATCCGCCTCTCCCATGCGCAGCAGCAGCCAGGCGCGCGCAGCCACCCAATCGGCCCCGTCGACACCCGCCGGCGTGGTCGATTCGCCCAGCAGGGCGCGGCGCAGCACGATCGAGGTCCAGCGCGACGGCAGTGGCGCGTCGAGCCGGTCGAGCAAGGTCACCAGCACGCGGCCATCGGTGCCGGCAAAGGCATTGCGGCCGAACCCGCCCTCGGTCGGCGAAATCACACCGACAGCGGCGGTCGAACGGCGCAACGCAGGCGGCAGATCATAGACTTCCGGCACGACGGCCGCCGCATCGGCGACGTTGCCCATCTCGTCGTCGCCATCGCCTTCCGCTTCGGTGAGCGTGACCGGTGGCGGCGGCAAGGGCGTCGATGTGGCGGAAGGCGGCAACAGATCCTGCGGCGCGCGCGCACGCGGCGACGCGGAGGGCGTCGGAGACGGTGCGGGCACGGGATCGCCGAAGCCGGGCGGCAGCAGCGATTCGGGCGCGCTCTGGCTCAATACCGGCGCCGCGATTGCGGCGGTGGCAAGCAGGCCGGCGATGATCCAGGCCGGCTTACTTCCCAAGCTTGTCACCAGGCACGACCTTCTCGACGCGCGTCTGCGGCTTTTCGGTGTCCAGGGTCGAAAGGAACCACAGACCGCCGCCGACGATCAGGACGAGAAGGATGAGGATGGTGATCAGACGCGTCACGAGAACTCCCTGGGGGCCCGATCCCGACCGCCGGTGCCCATTGCGACGCGCTTTTGCCCGATCGCCCCGGCTTATGTATAGCCCCCGCCGCAATGCTCGGAAACACAGTCACTCCCCCGGCCGCACCCTTGCCTCGTGTCGACAGGCCGATCGTGCTCGTCGGGCTGATGGGCGTGGGCAAATCGACGGTCGGCAAGCGCCTCGCCGCACGGCTCGAGCTGCCGTTCGTCGATGCCGATCATGAGATCGAACGCGCCGCGGACATGACGATCACCGAGATGTTCGCGCGCTACGGCGAATCCGCGTTCCGCGATGGCGAACGTCGGGTGATCGCCCGTCTGATCGATGGCACGCCCAAGGTGATCGCAACCGGCGGCGGCGCGTTCATGGCCGATGCCACCCGCGCCCTGATCCTCGAACATGCGATTTCGGTGTGGCTCGATGCCGATATCGATGTGCTCGCCGAGCGCGTCGGTCGCCGCGACGACCGGCCTCTGCTCAAGGACAAGGATCCGCAGGTCGTGCTGCGCGAACTCGCCGCCGTCCGCAATCCGGTCTACGCGCAGGCGGCGATCCACATCCATAGCAAGCCGCAGCCGCACGATCACGCCGTCAACGCCATACTGGATGCCCTTCGCCGATGACCCTCGTTCCCGTCGCCCTCGGCGATCGCAGCTATGACATCCTGATCGAAGCCGGCGCGATCGACCGCGCGGCCGAATTGCTGACGCCCTGGCAGCGCGGCCGCCGCTGGATCGTGGTCACCGAAGAGAATGTGCACCATCACCAGTTCGGCCGGCTCGAGGCAGCGCTGGCCGCCGCGGGCGTCCGCATCGAGCGGATCGTGCTGCCGCCGGGCGAAGGCACCAAAAACTGGGACATCCTGCGCAGCCTTACCGAACAGCTCTTGGCGCTGGAGGTCGAGCGCTCCGAATCGATCATCGCGCTGGGCGGCGGCGTGATCGGCGATCTCGTGGGTTTCGCAGCGTCGATCGTGAAGCGCGGCTGCGACTTCATCCAGATCCCGACCACCTTGCTCTCGCAGGTCGACTCGTCGGTGGGCGGCAAGACCGCGATCAACAGCGCGCATGGCAAGAATCTGGTCGGCGCCTTCCATCAGCCGCGCTTCGTGCTGATCGATCCGACCGTGCTCGACACGCTGCCCCGCCGCGAGGTTGCCGCCGGCTATGCCGAGGTCGTCAAATATGGCCTGCTCGGCGATTTCGACTTCTATCAGTGGTGCGAGGCGAACAGCGCCGCGTTGCTCGCCGGCGATGCCGATGCGCGTGCCTATGCGATCGAAATGAGCGTACGTGCAAAGGCCCGCATCGTCGCTGCGGACGAGCGCGAGACCGCGGATCACCGCGCGCTGCTCAACCTCGGCCACACCTTCGGCCACGCACTCGAAGCCGAGACCGGCTATTCGGACCGGCTGCTGCATGGCGAGGCGGTTGCCGCCGGCATGGCGCTGGCGTTCCGCTATTCCGCGCGTCGCGGGCTGTGCGAGGCGCAGGATGCCGGCCGGGTCGCAGCCCACCTGCGCGCCGCCGGGCTGCCGCAGGGCCTGGCGGACGCCGGCGTGTCGGCGTCGGGCGCGGTCCTGGCTGGCCATATGGCGCACGACAAGAAGAAGAGCGGCGGCCGCGTGCCCTTCATCCTCGCACGCGGCATCGGTGCCGCGTTCGTCGACAAGCAGGTCGAACTCACCGACGTGGCCGACTTCCTCGACGCGGAGCCGCGCTGACCGGCGCCCTGCCGCTCAGCGCCTGAACGGCCGCAGCCCCAGCCAGATCCAGCCGGCGATCATCAGTACGCCGCCGATCGGCGTGACCATCCCCAGCCAGCGCGGCCCGGCGAACGCCATCGCATAGAGCGTGCCGGCGAAGATCAGCGATCCCGCCATCAGCAACGCCGAGGGGCCCCGCGCCACGATCCGTCCCGTCATCGCCGCCACCGCAACGGCGTGGACGAGTTGATAGAGCCCGCCGGTCTTCAGCCATTCCGCCGGCTGCCCGGTCACGCCATGCGCGCCGAACGCGCCCGCCGCGATCGCCACCGCAGCGCTGAACGCCGCGAAGGCCAACATCGGATCACGCCTGGCAATCATATATGCTCCTCTGGCAGTACGCCGGGCCGCAGCATCATGTCCTTGCCGGCGCGCAGGTCTCCGGCCGCGATCTGGCGATCCAGCCGGTCGGCATCGATGCGTCGATAGTCCGCTTCGGTACGGTCGATCTCGTCTTCCTCGATCTCCAGCATCACCATCGCCTGGCGCGCCATCTCGATCGCCGATTCATAGACTTCGCGCACCGCCGTCACCTCGGCCCCGGCAAGCCGCATCAACTGCCGCCGGTCGAACGCGCGCACGAAGATCTTCGCCTGCGGGAAGGCCAGCGAGATCGGGTGGAGCATGTTGGCATCCACCGACTGACCATCGAGGCAGAACAGGATCAGCCCCGCCTCCTCGGCGCCCGCGCCCCGCAACAGGTCGATGCGCGTGCCGTCGCCATAATAGACCTTGGCGCCGAACGCGGTGCTGATGTCGATCTGCAGCGGGTTCGAATCGATCAATGTCAGCGGAATCCGCTGGGCCGTGAGCATCTGCGCCACGGTCTGCCCGAACCGGCCATAGCCGACGATGATCGCGCTGGCGCCGGCGACGTTTTCCGGCCCCTGCAGATCGTCGCGCGCCGCGATCGGTTCTTCGCGGAACCGGCGCGAGATCATCATCAGGAAAGGCGTGGTCGCCATCGACAGCGTGACGACCGCGCTGAACAGGCTCGCCGCCTCGGGCGCGATCAGCAGCGCGGACTGCGCCTGCGCGAACAGCACGAACCCGAACTCGCCCCCCTGGCTGAGCAGCAGGCCGAGGCCGAGCGCGGGCCGCCACGCCATGCCGGCGATGCGGCCGATGCCGATCATGATGACCGCCTTGGTCACGATCAGCGCCGCCGCCATGCCCAGCACGAAGAAGGGCCGCTCCGCGATCGCGCGCAGATCGAGCAACATGCCGACCGCGACGAAGAACAGGCCGAGCAGCAGCGAACGGAAGGGTTCGACATCGGCTTCAAGTTCGTGCCGATAGGGCGAATCGGCGAGCATCACGCCCGCGACGAACGCGCCGAGCGCGGCCGAGAGATGCAGCGACTGCATCACTGCGGCGCTCGCGACCACCGTGAACAGCCCGGCGGCGATGAACATCTCGCGTTCGCCGAGCCCGCCGATCAGCTTGAACATCGGATTGAGGATGAAACGCCCCGCCAGCACCAGCCCGACGATCGCGAGGATGGTGTAGACCGCGAGCAGCCAACCCGGCGGCGCGCTGGGATCGGCCGGCGCGCGCGAGAGGGCGGCGATGATCGTGATCAGCGGCACGATCGAGAGATCCTGGAACAGCAGGATCGAAAAGGCGCGCTCACCGAAGGGCGTCCGCAGGCGGCCGGCCGACTGCAGCATCGGCAGCACCTGTGCGGTGGAAGACAGCGCCAGCGGCAGGCCCAGCGCGATCGATGCCGCAAAGGAAAAGGGCGTGAACCACCAGACCACCAGCGTGATTGCAACGCCGCACAGCACCACCTGCGCCGCGCCGAAACCGAAAATGTCGTGCTTCAGCCGCCACAGCCGCGCGGGCGTCAATTCCAGCCCGACAAGGAACAGCAGCAAGGTGATGCCCAGTTCGGCAACGCCGAGCTTGCTCTGCGCATCGCCGACGAGGTTGAGCATCTGCGGGCCGATCACGGCACCGGCGACGAGATAGCCCAGCGTCGCACCCAGCCCCAATCGGCGGAAGATCAGCACGAAGACCAGCGCCGTCCCGAGCAGGATGACGCCATCCATCAGCATCAGCGCGCCGCCATGCGCGCCGCCGTCCATCAGTTCTGCCCGCTGCTGCGGCTGGCCTCGGCAAGCGCCGCCTCGACCGCCTCGAACGAGAGGCGGATCGAGGGGTGCCGCGCGCTGTGCGGGCGCGCCGGCCCGAAGATTTCCAGACCCGGCCAGTCGCCGGGATCGTCACGGGTGCCGGCCAGGAATTCGGTGAGCGCGGCGCGCGCTGCCGCGATTTCCGCAAGCGACCGCCCGATCGCATGCTCCGCCATCAGCGCCGAACTTGCCTGCCCCAGCGCGCAGGCGCGCACATCGAGCCCGATCGTCGCGATGCGGCCCTCGCCATCCGCCGTCACGTCCACCGTCACGCGGCTGCCGCAGATCGGCGAACGCCGCTCGGCGCTGCCGCCCGGTTCGGGCAGGCGGCCGAGATGCGGGATCGATGCCGCGAGGCGAAGGATGCGGGCATTGTACAGCGGTGCGGTCATCTGGAGGCGCTTCCGGTCTCGTCATCGGCGATCGCGCGCCGGCGCGACTGGACGAAATCGACCAGCGCGCGACCGCTGGCGTTGAGCAGGGGATAGCTGCGCGCATCGACGATCCAGGCAGACTTGGGCGCACGCGCGTCGATCGTTTCAAGCACCAGCACCACCAGAAGATAGAGCAGAGTGGCGCCGATCAACCCCTTGAGCGCACCGAAACCGATGCCCAGTAGCCGATCGAACGGCCCGAGCACCGATTGCTTCACCCGATTGCCGATCGCCCGTGCAACGATCCGCGCCGCGATGAAGCTCACGCCGAACACGAGAATGAAGGCGAGGATCGCCGCCCCCGGGGCGCTGCCGACCGGGTCGAGCAGGAAGGCCGCGACCGGCGAATGCATCATCTTCAGCGCGAAGATCGCAACCACCCAGGCCGCAAGCGCCAGCGCCTCGGTCACGAAGCCGCGCCAGCCGCCGAACGCCGCTGCGCCGCCGACGATCAGCAGCACGAGAATGTCGAGGGCGGTGGCGTCCATTGCGTCCAAAAAATCGTCGATCGCGGGCTGGATGCCCGCGTCCGGCCCCTCGCTATCCGCGCGAGAGCATATGGTCAACGAGCGCGCCGAGCGTCGGGAAGCCCATCGTGCGCAGCGGCGCCGCATCCTTCGACAGCGCCTGCGGCAGCATCGCGCGCTCGAACCCCAGCTTGGCGGCTTCCTTCAGCCGCAGCGCGCCATGCGCGACCGGCCGGACCTCGCCCGACAGCGCCACCTCCCCGAACACGACGGTATCGGTCGGCACCGGCTGTTCGGACAGTGCGGAAATCAGCGCGACCGCAACCGCAAGGTCGGCGGCGGGGTCCGACAGGCGATAGCCGCCGGCGACGTTCAGATAGACCTCGCAGGTCGAGAAGCTGAGCCCGCACCGCGCCTCCAGCACCGCGAGGATCATCGCGAGGCGCCCGCTGTCCCAGCCCACCACCGCACGGCGCGGCGTCGCCCCGCTCGCCAGCCGCACGGTCAGCGCCTGGATCTCGATCAGCACCGGTCGCGTGCCCTCCAGCGCGGGAAACACAGTGGTGCCGCTGACCGTCTCGTCGCGGCTGGTGAGGAACAGCGCGGAGGGGTTGGAAACCTCGGCCAGGCCCTGCTCCGCCATCGAGAAGACGCCGATCTCGTCGGTGCCGCCGAAGCGGTTCTTGATCGCGCGCAGGATGCGATACTGATGGCTGCGCTCCCCTTCGAAGGCGAGCACGGTATCGACCATATGCTCCAGCACGCGCGGGCCCGCGATGGTGCCGTCCTTGGTGACATGGCCCACCAGCACCAGCGCGGTGCCGCGCTCCTTGGCGAAGCGGATCAGTTCCTGCGCGGAGGCGCGCACCTGGCTGACGGTGCCGGGCGCGCCCTCGATCAGATCGCTGTGCATCGTCTGGATCGAATCGATCACCAGCAGGTCGGGCGCGCGGTCGGCGCCCAGTGTTGTCAGGATGTCCCGCACCGACGTCGCTGCCGCCAGCTGGACCGGCGCATCGCCCAGCCCCAGCCGGCGCGCGCGCAACCGCACCTGATCGGCCGCTTCCTCGCCGGAGACATAGGCGACCACCGCCCCCTTCGTCGCAAGCAGCGCTGCGGCCTGCAGCAGCAATGTCGACTTGCCAATGCCGGGATCGCCGCCGATCAGGGTCGCCGAGCCCTCGACGAAGCCGCCGCCCAGCGCACGATCGAGCTCGCCAATCCCGGTGGGGCGCCGCGCCGGTAACGGGATGTCCGTATCGAGCGCCACCATCTGTACCATCCGGCCGCCGCCCTGCAGATTATGCTTGGCCTGGAAGGGCGTGACCACCGCGCCGGCTTCCTCGACCAGCGTGTTCCATTCGCCGCAATCGACACATTGCCCCTGCCATTTTGAAGTGACCGAGCCGCAGCTCTGGCAGACGTAGCGCTTCTGGGGTTTGGCCATAAGCGTTCCTTATTCGTTCCCATCGCGCCCGACAAGCCGGTGCGGAACCATGCGGCGGTTGCGCCGTTCGATTGCAACCGTCACAGCCAGAGCCATGATCACCGTCGCCAGCTATAACATCCGCAAGGCGATCGGCACCGATCGCCGCCGCCGCCCGGAACGCATCCTGGAAGTGCTGGCGGAGATCGATGCCGACATCATCCTGCTGCAGGAGGCCGATCGTCGCTTCGGCGCGCGCCAGGCGGCATTGCCCCCTCACCTCATCGCCGAACATAGCGGCTATGATCCGATCGACTTCGCGGTGCGCGCCGGCGGGCTCGGCTGGCATGGCAACGCCATTCTTGTCCGCAGCGGCACCGAAGTCCTCGCGCAGCGCGTCCTCCATCTGCCCGCGCTCGAACCGCGCGGCGCGGTGATGGCGGATGTCCGGATCGGCCGGCACGCCGTGCGGATTGTCGGCATGCATCTCGATCTTTCCGGGCTGTGGCGCCGGCGGCAGGCGCACGCGATCATCGCCGCGATCGACCATGAGGCGGAAAAGCTGCCGACAGTGATGGCGGGCGATCTTAACGAATGGACCGCGGCCCGCGGCTGCCTGCGCGATTTCGGCAGCCATTTCCGTTTCGCCGATACCGGCCCCAGTTTTCACGCGCGCCGCCCGATAGCCCGGCTCGACCGCATCATGGTGAACGACAAATTTTCGGTCAGGGAATGCGGCGTGCACGCCAGCTCGATCTCGCGCACCGCATCCGACCACCTGCCGATCTGGGCGAAGCTCGACTTCGCATGAGCCCTGCCGGCTACCGGCTCGACATCCGCAACCGCAACTGCCACGGTTAAGCGATGCGGGAGAAGGAGTTGCGGCTGGCTCTCGTCTGCTACGGCGGGATCAGCCTCGCGGTCTACATGCATGGGGTGACCAAGGAAGTCTGGCACCTCGTGCGCGCGAGCCGCGATCATCATGCGGACGAGGCGACACCCTCGGACGCGCCGGAGACCGAGGCGGTCTATCGCCGGCTGCTCGAACGGATCGAGCAATCGGCGGGCGTTCGGTTGCGCGTGCTCAACGATATCGTCGCGGGTGCCAGCGCCGGCGGGATCAACGGCGTCTTTCTGTCGCAGGCGATCGTGACCGGCCAGTCGCTCGATCCGCTGACCGACCTCTGGCTCGAGCGCGCCGATGTCGAGGTGCTGCTCGATCCCGATGCCCAGCCCTTCTCGCGCTTCACCAAGATCTGGGCGCAGCCGATCGTCTGGCTCGCCGCCAACCGCAGCGGCACGATCGACGAAACCGTCGATGCCGACACGCGGGACGAGGTGCGCGCCAAGCTCTCCCGCTTCGTGCGCGCGCGCTGGTTCGCGCCCCCGTTCGGCGGAAAGGTGTTCGACGGGCTGCTGCTCGACGCCCTCGACGCGATGGCGGCGAGCGGCAATGGCCCCAGCCTGCTGCCGCCCGGCCAGCCGCTCGACCTGTTCGTCACCGTTACCGACTTCCACGGCCATCCGCAGAAGCTGCGGCTGCACAGCCCGGCGGAGGTGATCGAGACCGAGCATCGGCTGACCATCGGCTTTTCGACCGGGGGCCAGACTGGCGCGGGGCGCCTGGCGCATCCCGCCGAACTCGCCTTCGCCGCGCGCGCCACCGCCAGCTTCCCCGGCGCCTTCCCGCCCTTCGTCGTCGGCGAACTGGATGCGGTACTGAAGGATCGCGCGAAGAGCTGGCCCGAACGCGATGCCTTCCTGGCCCGCGCGCTGCCGCGCCACGCGGCGCTCGGCAAGGCGGCAGATGCGGTGCTGATCGATGGCTCGGTGCTCGCCAACGCGCCGTTCCGCCCCGCGATCGACGCGCTCAAGAGCCGCCCGGCGCGGCGCGAGGTCGATCGCCGCTTCGTCTATATCGACCCCAAGCCGAGGCTGCGCAGCATCAGCTTCGACGGCGGCGTCGACGAGAAGGGCGACGCCAAGCCGCCGGGCTTCTTCTCGACCATCCTGGGGGCACTGTCGGACATTCCGCGCGAACAGCCGATCCGCGACAATCTGGAGACGATCGAGGCGCGCTCGCAGCGCATCGCCCGCACCCGCCGCATCGTGGAGGCGCTGCGCCCCGAAGTGGAAGCCGCGATCGAAGCGATGTTCGGATCGACCTTCTTTCTCGACCGGCCGACCGCCGTGCGCCTCGCCAATTGGCGTGCGCGGGCGCAGGAGAAAGCCGCGCGGCAGGCCGGCCATGCCTATGCCGCTTATGGCCATCTCAAGCTTGCCGGCGTCGTCGACGAGATCGCATTGCTCTTCTCGCGCTTCGGCACGCAAGGGCAGGAAGCGGCCGACCGATTGCGCCCCCTGCTCTGGGTCGCGGTGTCGGCGGCGGGGCTCGACCGGGTGAGCGAACCGGGCGGCGGCGCCAATCCGGCGGTGATCCAGTTCTTCCGTGCGCATGACCTCGGCTTCCGCATCCGCCGCCTGCGCACCTTGGCGCGGCAATTGACCGCGATCGAGGAACAGGCCGATGCTGAACTCGCGCCCTCGCTCGGCGCGATGCGCGACGCGATCTATGAGGCGCTGGCGCTCTATCTCGATCGCCAGATCCATGATTTCTACGGCGCCGAGTTGCGCACCGACGCCAACCTGCCCGATCCGGACGTGACTCTGCTGCTCGACCGGCTGGCCGCCGCACGCGATCTTGCGCGCGTCGACGACGTCGCCGACGATCGCATTGCCGAAGCGCTCGCTGCCTTGCCCAAGGCCGAGCGCCGCACATTGCTGCTCGCCTATCTTGGTTTCCCCTTCTACGACCTTGCCACTTTGCCGCTGCTGCAGGGCGAGGGCATGGATGAGTTCGATCCGGTGAAGGTCGACCGGATTTCTCCGGAAGACGCGGTGACGATCCGCGGCGGCGGTGCCGAAGCCACCTTGAAAGGCATCCAGTTCAACAGCTTCGGCGCCTTCTTCAGCCGCGCCTATCGCGAGAATGACTATCTGTGGGGCCGCCTCCACGGCGCCGACCGGCTGATCGACATCCTGCTTTCCACCTTGCCCGCCGGGCAGGGGCCGGGGCGCGACGAGGTGGCGGCGATCAAGCGCGCCGCCTTCACCGCCATCGTCGATGCCGAGGAGGCCCGATTGACCGCCATCCCCGAACTGATCGAAACGCTCCGCGACGAGATCGGCTGAACCCTGGCCTTCTCAAACCGGCGCTTTTTGCCTACACCATGCCGATACGGCACAAAAAGCCGAGGGGCTCGCTTCATGCAATTTCTGCGTACCTTGTTCTGGGTTCTCGTCACGGCGGTGGTGGTCGTCTTCGCGATCCAGAACTGGAAGCAGGTCGATATCAGCCTTTCGGGCATCACCGTGGAGATCAAGCTGCCGCTGCTGCTGCTGCTGGTCTTCCTGATCGGCTTCGTGCCGATGCTGGTGATATCCCGCACCGGGCAATGGCAATTGCGGCGACGGCTGGACACCGCCGAGCGCGCGTTGCAACAGGTCGCGATGTCACCGCCCACCGAACCAACCGCGACCGCAGCCGAAGCCGAGCCCCGGCTGCTGCCCTCCCCGCTCCCCGTGCCGCCGGGTGCCGCATGAAGGGGCCGGTCTATGTCGCACTCGATACCCCCGATATCGAAAAGGCGAAGGCGATCGCGGCCAAGGTGCGCAACCATGTCGGCGGCATCAAGCTGGGCCTCGAATTCTTCTGCGCCAACGGCCATGCCGGCGTGCGTGAGATCGCAGCGACCGGCCTGCCGATCTTCCTCGACCTGAAGCTGCACGACATCCCCAACACCGTCGCCAAGGCGGTGCAGGCGCTGCGTCCGCTCGAACCCGCCATCCTTACCGTCCACGCCGCCGGCGGCCGGGCGATGATGGAGGATGCCAAGGCCGCCGCGCCTGTCGGCACCAAGGTCGTCGGCGTGACGGTGCTGACGAGCCTCGATGGCGACGATCTCTCTGCGATCGGCATCAAGGGCGATCCGCACGATCAGGTGCTGCGCCTGACCGAACTGGCCCGCGAGGCCGGGCTCGACGGCGTCGTCTGCTCGGGCGAGGAGGTTAAGGCGGCCAAGGCGCTGTGGCGCGACGGTTTCTTCGTGGTGCCTGGTGTGCGCCCGACCGACGGCGTCGTCGGTGACCAGAAGCGCGTCGTGACGCCGCGCAAGGCGCTCGATCATGGCGCCTCGATACTCGTGATCGGCCGGCCGATCACGCAGGCCGAGGATCCCGATCTCGCCGCACGGGCGATCGAAGCGACGCTGTAAACGAAAAGGGCGGCTCCGGCCGCCCTTCCCTTGCGCTCTTGAGACCCCGTCAGGCCTCGAAGCCGACGGTGTGGATCACGTCGACCGAGTTCCACTGGATGTGCTGGCGCAGGCTGTCCAGCGCGCCATCCTTGTCGCCGGCCTTGATGCAGTCGAGGATGCGCAGATGCTCGGCGTCGCTTTCCTCCTGCGTCTGGGTCGAAAGGAAGCGCTGCATCTTCAGGTAGCGATCTGCGCGCACCAGCAGGCGATCAAGCATCTGCAGCGCGAGCGGCCGCTCCGCCGCCTCATAAAGCGCGCGGTGAAACTCCACGTTGAGGCCGGCCCATTCGGTCTTGTCTGCAGTCTGGTGGGATCGCGCGACGATGTCGACCAGCCGGTCGATCGTCTCCTGATTGATCTTGTCGATCGCTTCGGCGAGCAGATAGGGCTCCAGCAACCCGCGCAAGGCATAGATCTCCTCGATCTCCTCGCGCGACAGCTTGGGCACCACAGCGCCGCGATATTTCTCCCGGATGACGAGCCCTTCGGCTTCGAGCAGCGCCAGCGCCTCGCGCACCGGGATGCGGCTGACGCCCAGTTCCTGCGCGATCAATTCCTGGCGGATGAACTGATCCTCGGCATATTGCCCGCCGAGGATCCGTTCCTTCAGGATCCGGGCGACTTCGATTGCAGTCGTACTGCGGGCGAGTTTCCCGGTAGCCCCCATCTGATCAAATCACCCCTGTTGATTGGTCGTCGGTCATAGCGTCTCGGTGCAGAAGCGGCCATCCTTCATGATTGCAACAATGGCCCGCCGGCTTTCATTGAGGAGTGAAATGTCGGCGACCGGATCGCCGTCCACTACCAGCAGATCGGCCAGCGCGCCCGTCGCGATGCAGCCGAGCTGGCCGGTTTGGCCGAGGATCTCGGCGTTGACGCTGGTGGCGGACCGGATGATGTCCATCGACGGCAGCACGTTCGCGCGCAGCTCGAACTCCTTGGTCTGGGCGGCGATCATCTCGCCCATCAAATCGGTGCCGAAGCCCATCGTCACGCCGGCGTCACGGCAGACTTCGAGCATCTGCAGACCGGCGGCATTGACCTCCGCCAGCTTGCGCTTCACCTCGGCGCGCAGGCCATAGGCGTCGGCATTGTCGGCGGATTCGCGGTAGCAGATCAGTGTCGGCACCATGAACGCGTTCTTCTCGGCCATGAACTGCGCGGTTTCGAGGTCGATAAAATTGCCATGCTCGATCGTGCGCACGCCGCATTCGATCGCGCGGCGCGTGCTCTTCGCGGTGTAGGAATGGGCGGCGACATAGGTGCCGCGCGCCGTCGCCTCCTCCACCGCGACGCGGACCTCGTCCATCGAATATTGGGTGTGCTCCAGTGCGTCGTGCGGGCTGCCGACGCCGCCCGAGACCATTACCTTGATATGGTCCGCTCCCTTGCGCAATTCCTCGCGCACCGCGTGGCGCACCTGGTCGGGGCCGTCGGCGATGCGCGTCATGATGTCGAGCGCGGAGGTGCAGGCGCACGGCACGCTGTCGTCGGTGCGGTGGCGATGGTCGCCATGGCCCCCGGTCTGGCCGAGCGCGCGGCCCGACACGAACATGCGCGGCCCTTCGATCAGGCCGAGCTCCACCGCCATCTTCATGCCCCAGTCACCGCCGGCGACGTCGCGCACGGTGGTGAAGCCGCGCAGCAGCATCGCGCGGACGCGATGGATGGCGTGCGCCATCATCAAGGTGTGCGGCATGCCGCGCTCCTTGTCCGAATTGAGGTGCGTCGAATAGACATGGACATGCGCATCGATCAGGCCCGGCATCAAGGTGCGGCCGGCGAGGTCGATCACCCGCGCACCCTCCGCTTTGATCGGCGTATCCGACACTTCCTTGATGCGGTTGCCCTCGACGAGGACGTGACGGTCCTCCCACACGGTGTCCGAGGTTCCGTCGATCAGACGGCAATTGGCGAAAACGATCATTGAACTACTCCGAGGAGGCAGAAGATCATCCGGCGGCCAGTTGGCCGTAGCGATTGGCGCGCGGCGCCACGCCCAGGACAATCAGGGTGAAGACGAGGAAATGGATGAAGGCGGTCCAGGTGAGACCAGGATAGCTGAACGCTTCCAGGCTCGCGCCACCCAGCCATGCTCCCAGCGAACTGCCCGCGGTCATCGCTGCCGAGGAGGCGGCGGCGAGCCGCCCGGCGGGGTCCGCCAGCGAGAGGATGCCCATGACATAGGGGGTGATGAAGAGAGACAGCAGCATGAACGCCGGCACCGCGATCATGAACGCGCGGTCGCTCACCACAAAGCCGATAACGAAGACCGCTACGACCTTGAGGGTGATCGCGACCAGCATCGGCACGCCATAGCCCAGCCGCGTATCGAAGAGCCGCACCAGCCCCGGGCCGGCGATGGTGAGGAAGGCGGAGAGAGACAGAACCGCGCCGATCCGGGTAATGTCCATGCCGTCACGCACGCCGATGCGCTCGATGAAGGTCCAGACGACATTGTGCCCGGACCACAAGATGATCAAAGCCGCAAAGGCCAGATAACCGAACATCGGCAAGGATTTGAGGCTGAGACCTGTCAGCTCGCTGGAGGTCAGCCGCTCCGCCGGGAAGCGCACCATGAACAGCGCACCAATGATCGCGACCGCACCCATGCACAGGAAGGCGCCTGACGCCCCATCCCAGCGGATCGCATAGGGCACCGTCAGGTAGAAGGCGGTCGAGAACAGGGCATAGACGATGTTGAGCAATGCGAATGCCCGCGTCGGCCGCGACGATCCCGCCGCGAGGCTGAACGCGATCGCCACCACCAGCCCCTTGCCGAGCCCGCACAGCATTCGCGCCGCGATCAGACTCGCCTCGCCGGACGCATAGGCGGAACCGAAATTGCCCAGCACCAGCAGCACGATGCCGATGGCCGCGGTGGTGCGGGTGGGAAAGGACTGGATCCTGAACGCCACCAGCAGCGAGACCACCGCCACCGCCATGAATTCGAACGAGCCGATCCGCCCCGCCGCTGCCTCGCTGAGGTGAAGGTCGTCGATCACGGCGCCCACCCACAGCGGCATCACCATCTGTGAGGAGAAGGCGCTGCAGACGACGACGAGCAATGCGATCCACTGCAGCGGAGAAAAGTCCTTCGCGCCCGGGTTATGGGCGGCGGTAGCGGGGGGAGCGGCGGGCATGGGTCAAGCGGCCTTGCTGATCACGCCATCGGCGAGGTCCGCCGCCAGCGCTTGGGGGCTGCGCTCGGAAACCGGGCCATAGCCCCCGCCCCCGCCGGTCTCGGCGACGAGCCGGTCGCCGACGCGCAACGGAAGCTGCTCGACCTTGCGGACGATGAAGCCATCGGGCGCCGCCGCATTGAACACGGTCACCTTGGAAGGCGCGCCATCCTCGCCGCCGAACAGCCCCCATTCGGGCGTCTTCGATCGGTCGAAATGCAGGGTCACGGTCATGTCGACCAGCGCCTCATATTCCTTGACGACATTCTGGCCGCCGCGGAAACGCCCTGCCCCGCCGCTGTCGGTGCCAAGCTCCAGCCGGTTGACCCGCACCGGGGTGCGATGCTCCAGCGTCTCGACCGGCATGTTGCGGAAATCGCCCGCGGCGCTGTGGATGATCGCGCTCGGCCCGTCGCCGCGCGCGCTGGCACCCCAGCCGCCGTCCAGCGCCTCGCCACTGGTGAAGCGCTTGCCGGTCGCCGGGTTCACGCCCATCAGGAAGATGTTCCAGCTATCGCCGGGCAGGCCCGCCGCGACATGCTCGGGCAACACGTCGCTCAGCGCCTTTATGATCAGGTCGATCAGCAGCATCACCGGGTGCGGGCGCATGCACGGCGCCGGCGCCTCGGCGGCGTAGATCGATCCGGATTCGGCCAGCACCTCGATCGCGCGGAAGCTGCCATCATTGATGTCGGGCTCGCTCGCCGGGAACAGCAGCGCCAACGCCAGCCGTACCGCGGAAACCGTGTTGGCATAGCCGGTGTTGAGATTGCCGGCGCGCTGCGGCGAGGAGCCGGTGGTGTCCACGGTCATCCGGTCACCCGCGATGGTCACGGTCACCTTCGACAGCACAGGATCCTCGGTCACGCCGTCATCGTCGGAAACGCCCTCGGCGACATAGACGCCATCCGGAATCGAGCGGATGAAGTCACGGAACTTGCGGTCGGTGGCGTCGAAGATCGTCGTCGCACAGGCCTCGAGCATCTCCTGCCCGAAGCGGCGCTTCAGCCAGGTCATGCGCTCGCTGCCCAGGCGGATCGCGGCGATCTGCGCCTTCAGGTCGCCCATCAACGTCTTCGGCACGCGGCTGTTGAGGCAAAGCAGGTCGATCACGTCACGCACCCACGCGCCTTCGCGCATGATCTGCGTCGGCCCCCATCGAACGCCTTCCTGGAAGATGTTGCGGCTGTTGACCGGGAAGCCCGGCTCCGCGGTGCCGATATCCGCCCAGTGCGCGCGGATCGCGATGAAGCCGAGCAGGCCATCCTCGTCGGCGATCACCCCGATCACGTCGACATCGTTGAGATGGCCGCCGGTGATATAGGTGTCGTTGACGGTGAAGACGTCGCCCGCCTTCATGGTCTCGATACCATAGCGCTCGATCGTGGCGCGCAGCCCGGCGTCGAGGCCTCCGGTGAACAGCGGCAGGCCCGCATATTGGCCGAGCAGCCGTGCGTGGCGATCGAACAGCGCGATGCCATAGTCATGCGCTTCATAGATGATCGGCGAATAGGCCGAGCGCGCGATCATCGCGCTCATATCGTCGGCGATCGCGTTATAAGCGTTGCGGACGACTTCGCTGGTGATGGGATCCGGAGTGATGGTCATGCGGCCGCTCCCTCGAAGCTCAGGATGAGATTGCCGATCGAATCGATCGTGGCGGAGAAATCCGGCGGCACGATGGTGGTGCAGGTCGATTCCTCGACCACGCAGGGGCCGGGCACGCGTTCGCCGGGCACCATCGTCGCGCGCGGCAGGAACAGGGTGTCGCGATCCTCGCCATCGAAGCGCACGGTCACGGTGCGGCGGCTGCCCGTCTCGGCCTCCGGCGCGCTTTCCGCCATGATCAGCGTCTGCGCATCCAGCCCGGTCTGGCCGCTGGCGCGCAAGCGCACCGTGGCGATCTCCAGCGCCTCGTCATCGTTGATGTGGCCGAAGATGTCGGCATAGGCATGTTCGAAATCGGCCCGGAGCTTGGCATCGCGCCCGGCCTCGTCGGCGAAGCTCGCCGGATCGATGCGCACCGCGATGCCCTGTTCCTGGCCGAGATAGCGGACGTCGAAGCTGCGGGTGAAGACGATCTGGTCTTCCGGCACGCCCTCTTCAACCAGCGTGGCACCGAGTTCGGCCTCCATCGCGGCGAAACGGGTGTCGAGCGCGGACCAGTCAAGGTCGGCGGCGGGCACGAGGATGGTCTCGGCGCGGTCATGCACCAGGTCGGACTGGAGCATGCCCCAGGCCGAGAAGGCCCCCGCCGCACGCGGCACCACGATCGTGCCGATGCCCAGCAGCCGGGCGATATCGGCGGCGTGCATCGGGCCGGCGCCGCCGTAGGCGACCAGCGCGAAGGTGCGCGGGTCGATGCCGCGGCGAACGGTGATCGTGCGGATGGCGTTGGCCATCTGCTCGTTGATCACGTCGAGAATGCCCTGCGCCATCGCCTCGCCGCTGAGGCCGAAATCGGCCGCGAACCCCTCGATCGCCTTGCGCGCGAGGCTGGCGTCCAGCTTGAGGTCGCCGAAAGCGCAGCCATCCTCAAGCCGGCCCAGCGCGATATTGGCGTCGGTCACGGTCGGCTGCGTGCCGCCATGGCCGTAGCAGGCCGGGCCCGGCCGCGCGCCGGCGCTTTGCGGGCCGACGCGCAGCGCACCGGCATCGTTCCAGGCAAGCGAACCGCCGCCCGCCCCGATGGTGTGGATGTCCACCATCGGGGCAAGGATCGGGAAACCGCCCACCTCGCGCTCGTTGCGG
Organism: Sphingomonas zeicaulis; assembly: GCF_050433225.1. Classification (NCBI taxonomy): domain Bacteria; kingdom Pseudomonadati; phylum Pseudomonadota; class Alphaproteobacteria; order Sphingomonadales; family Sphingomonadaceae; genus Sphingomonas; species Sphingomonas zeicaulis. The sequence continues at coordinate 1,475,475 of NZ_JBNPXQ010000001.1, forward strand.
ACAACCGATTCACCATCGATCACCAGGCTCGCCTCAAAGCTGGTGCCACCCATGTCGATGCAGATGAGATTCGGCATGCCCGCGACCTGCGAGAGCGCGCGGCCAGCGACATTGCCGCCGACGGGGCCGGACAGCAGCGACAGGATGCCGCGATCGCCAGCCTCTTCGGCGCGCATCAGCCCGCCATTGGACTGCAGCAGGAACAGCTTCGATTCGGCCTTCTGCTCCAGCGCGCCGAGCAGATCGGTCAGATAACGCTTGAGCACCGGCGAGGCATAGGCGTTGATCACCGCCGTGCTGGTCCGCTCATATTCGCGCCATTCGCGGCACACCTCGTGCGAGGGCGCCACAAGCACGCCCGGCAACGCCACGCGCAGCAATTCGGAGACCGCGGCCTCGTTCGCCGGGTTGCGATAGCTGTGGAGGAAGCAGATCGCGACCGCCTCATAAGCGCCGTCGCGCAGCGTCGCGGCCAGCGCCCTCACCGCTTCCGCGTCCGGCGCGGTCAGCACCGTACCGTCGGCGGCGACGCGCTCGGCAACCGCGAAGATATCACGCCGCGCTACCAGCGGCGTCGGATAGCGGAAGTGCATGTCGTAGGGCTGCGGGCGGTTGCCGCGGCGCATTTCATACACATCCCGGAAACCTTCCGTCGTCACCAATGCCATACGCGCGCCTTTGCGCTCGAGAAAGGCATTCAGGTGAACGGTGGTGCCGTGCAGGATGGTCGCATCCCTCTGCGAATCGATCCCCGCCTGGTCGAGCGCGTCGATCACCGACGGCCAGAACAGGGGCGGAGAAGACGGTACCTTGACGGTGGAAAACTGGCGGCTGGCCGCATCGAACATGGCGAGATCGGTGAACGTCCCGCCCACATCGATGCCGACATATGCCTTGGAAGTGCGCATTTCAGTCCTGTTCACATGGCTTCGGCTCACGGTCGGTTTAACCCTAAAAGAAATTGCGGCAAGAGGGATATTGAATATTGGATCCAAGATTGTTTTGGGTTAGACCGATCACGGCAGGAGGGAAAGAGCACCGCCAGAAAGGCCGGGCCTGACCCCATAATCTTCTACTGCGGGGAGCAGATTGAATGCGGACGCTTAATGCCCTCCTGATCGCGGGCACTTCCTTCATCGCCGTCACCGCGGGTGCGGCGCAGGCGCAAACGGCACCCGAAGCTGCCGACCAGGGCTTCGGCGCCGACATCGTGGTGACCGCGCAGCGCCGGTCCGAATCCGTGCAGGATGTGCCGATTTCGATCACCGCCTTTTCCGGCCAGCAGCTCCAGGAACTGCGGGTGAACACGCCATCGGACATCGCGGCGCTGTCTCCGGGCGTTTTCGTCAACGCGACGCGGGGTGACCAGAACCCCACTTTCTCGATCCGCGGGCTCAGCCTCAACGACACCTTCTCCAACAACAACCCCACCGTCGGCATCTATTTTGACGATGTGAACCTGCCCTACACGCCGATGATGGCGTTCCAGATGTTCGACATCGAGCGTGTCGAAGTCCTTAAGGGGCCGCAGGGCACGCTCTATGGCCGCAACACCACCGGCGGCGCGATCAACTTCATCTCGAAGAAGCCGACCCAGCAACTCGACGCCTATATGACCGCCAGCTACGCGCGGTTCGACCGGTTCGAGCTGGAAGGCGCCGTGGGCGGTGCGGTCAGCGACACGCTGGCAGTGCGCTTCGCGGGCAAGACGGTGCAGCAGAATGGCGGCTGGCAGACCAACGCGCTGACCGGCGAGACCATCGGTGACGTCAACAGCGTCGCGCTGCGCGGCATCGCGCTGTGGACGCCGACGCCGGAACTGAGCGTCCAGCTTGAAGGCACCTATGTCTACAACAAGAGCGACCAGCAGCTTCGCGAGCATGTCGGCTATTATGCCAAGGGCGGCACCGGCTTTTGCGCCGCAGCGCTCGCTGGCCGGCTCGATCCGTCGACCTGCGTCGACGTGCTCGGCTATTCGGATCCGACGCCCGCACGCCGCACGGTCGAGAACAGCGCGGTCTATGGTTATCAGAACGACACCCGCGCCGAGGGCGTGTCGCTCAACGTCGGCTATGATCTCGGCGGCGTGAAGCTCACCTCGATCACCGGCTACAACCATTTCGATCGCGTGTCGGGTGACGACAGCGACGGGAGCGCGCTGATCGAACTGGACACCCAGTTCACCGACAAGATCAAGTCGTTCACCCAGGAACTGCGGCTGACCTCCGACAACAGTTCACCGCTCAACTGGGTCGCCGGCGTCTATTATTCGTGGGATCGCATCGCCGGCAACGCGCTGCAGGCGCTGGACGATCATTTCTTCCATACCCGCGTCGACACCGGCTTCGTCCAGAAGACCGAGGCCTATGCCGCGTTCGGCCAGGCCAGCTACGATCTCACCGATGCGCTGACCCTGACCGCGGGTGCCCGCTTCACGCGCGACGACAAGAGCTTCACCTACGACAGCTTCGATCTCAACCCCTATGGCGACTCCACTTTACCGACGCCGGTGGCGGGCATCGTCGATGGCGTGAAGCAGGATAATCTGTCCGGTAAGATCGGTCTCGACTACAAGATCTCGCCCGATGCGATGATCTATGCAAGCGCCAGCCGCGGCTTCAAGAGCGGCGGCTTCAAGGCGGCGATCGCCTTCAATCCGGAAGAGCTGGTGCCGTTCAAGGGCGAGACCGTCTATTCCTATGAAGTCGGTGCCAAGACCTCGTTGCTCGATGGCGCGCTGACCTTCAACCTCGCGGGCTACTACAACGACTGGCGCAACTTCCAGGCAATGGTCACCGAGATCCGCAGCGGCATCAACGTCATCGTGCTCTCCAACGCCGGCGATGCGCGCGTCTATGGCCTCGAAGCCGAAGCGCAGTATCGCGCGACCGACCGCCTGAACCTGCGCGGCTCGATCAACTGGCAGAGCAGCAAGATTACTGATTTCAACAACGCACCCGGCGCTGACGATTTCACCGGCAACCGCCTGTCGAACGCCCCGGCGTTCAGCGCCACCGCGCTGGCTCGTTGGGAAACGCCGCTCGAAGGCGATAGCTGGGGCGTGTCGGTGCTCGGCGATGCCTCCTATCGCAGCAAGACCTTCTATTCGCTCGCGAATCGCGATCTCGCCGCGCAGGATGGCTATTTCCTCGTGAACGGCCGGCTTGCGCTGCACGACAAGGATGATCGCTGGGAAGCCGCGGTGTTCGGCCGCAACATCCTCAACAAGCTCTATGTCTCCTCCTCCTACGACAACTGGGGCGGTATCTTCCCGTCGCAGAACTTCCTGGGCGACCCGGCCACCTACGGCGTGTCGCTGACCGTGCGCTACTGAGGATGGCGGCGCACGCCCACCGGTGAACCATGATCAATCGTTTGAGTAATCTCTGGTGGGCGTCCGCCGGCCAGCGCCCCGTCGCGCCCTCCGCTGCCGGCGTCCATCGCTGCGATGTCGCAGTGGTGGGTGCCGGCATCATGGGGGCAACCACGGCGCAGGCGCTGGCTGCGGCGGGCCTCGATGTCATCCTGATCGAAGCCGGCGAGGTGGGAAGCGGTGCCTCCTCCACCCCCGGCGGCTTCGTCGTCCCTCATTTCAGCGTCGGCTCGCCGGAAGCGGTCGTCGATCGCGTCGGTGATGTCGGCGAGCAGCTCGTCGAGGCGACGGGCCGCTCGGCCGAGCATCTCTTCACCAAGGTCCGTGCGCTCGGCCTCGATTGCGACGCCCGGCAGGACGGCTGGTATCAGCCCGCCCATTCGCCGCGGGCAAAGGCACGCATCGAGGATGTCGCCGGCCAATGGCGTGACCGCGGCATGAATGTGACAATGCTCAGCGGCCAGGAAACCGCCGAGCGAACCGGCGTCGAGGGCTATTACGGCAGCTGGTTCGCGCCGTCCGGCGGCACCATCCATCCGCTGCGCTATTGCCGCGGCCTCGTCGATGCCGCAATCGCCGCGGGGGCACGGCTGTTCGAACGGACACCGGCGTTGGGGATCGAGCGGCGCCCCGGCGGGCACGCGGTGCGCGTTGCCGGCGGCGAGATCATCGCGGACAAGGTCATCCTGTGTTCGAACGGCCTGTCAGGCGACCTTGTGCCGCCGATGACCGCCTCGATCGTCACGCTCGACGTCTGGCAATGCGCCACCGCGCCGATCCCGGCGGCGGACCGTCGCCACCTGTTCCAGGGCGGCGAGGCATTGTCGGACACGCGCGAGCACCTCTTCACCTATCGCATCACCACCGATGGTCGGCTCATCACCGGCGCGCTGGATGCGTTCGGCGTTTCGCCCCGGCGCCAGGCGGCACTGATGGCGAGCCGCCTGCAGGCGATTCTGCGGCTGCCGTGGCGCCCCGAGATCACCCATCTTTGGATGGGCACCAGCTCGGTCTCGGCGCCACGTTACCCCGCGACGCTGGTGGTGGACGGCGGCGTCATCAGCGCCACCGCCTGCAACGCGCGGGGCATCGCGCTCTCCACCGTGATCGGCGACAGCCTGGCACGGATGATCGTAGACGGCACTGCGCCGCCGATCCCGCTGCTCCAGGCAGGAGCCTCGCGCAACGCCGGTCTGCAGCGCCGGCTGCGCAGTTTCTATCCATTGATGGCGCCGATCCTCGACTGGATCGATGCTCGACGCGCTCCAGCCTGAAGGGTTTTCCATGCAGAACGACAATCCCATCCTGACCTTTTTTGCGTGGTGGAACGGCGCCATGGCCGGCCCAGCTCCGCTGCAGGCGGAAGGATTCGCGCGCTTCTTCCACGATGACGGTCAACTCATCGTCAACGGCAATTTGCGCGCCAGCAGCCCGGAACAGATGGCCGTCCACTATCAGGCGATCGCCGATCGGTTGGACCTGGTCGAAATGGTGCTGCCGGTCGAGGAAAGCTTCGCCACCGAGAGCCGCGCCTTCGTGCATTGCCGCACCCGCGCGCGTGCCGGCGAAACCGAGAGCGCCGAGGAAGCCATGGCCTACGCCGTGATCGACGGCGGCAAGATGCGCCTGCTGCGTGTGGTCTCGCTCTCGGTCTGATCGCTTCGCCACGGCCACGGTACGATAGCGGCGAGCGTGGCCGTCCCTGCCCCTATTCCGGCTGCCCTCATTCGTGCCGCAGGGCGTCGATCGGGTTGAGCCCCGCCGCACGGCGCGCCGGGAAATAGCCGAATACCACGCCGATCACCGCCGAGATCGCAAAGGCGATCAGGTTGATCTGCGCATCGAACATCCATTTCACCTGCATCAGCGGGGCCAGCACCGCGACCGCGACCTGTGCGATCAGCAGGCCGGCGATGCCGCCCAGGCATGACAGCACCACCGCCTCCACCAGGAACTGCATCAGCACTTCGCGCGCGACCGCGCCGATCGCGAGGCGGATGCCGATCTCGCGCGTCCGCTCGGTCACCGAGACAAGCATGATGTTCATGATGCCGATGCCGCCGACCAACAGGCTGATTGCGGCCACCGCAGCGACGATGCGGGTCAGCAGGGTCGTCGTGCCAGTCAGCGTGTCGCTGATCTGCTTGGTGTCGAAGATGTTGAAATCGTCCTGCTTGCCGCCGCTGATCCGCCGGCGCTCTCGCAGCAGATCGGTCAGGCTGTCCTGCACGGTCGCGGTCGAATAGGCCTGGTCGACGCCGACGAGGATCAGGCGAATGTCCTGATTGCCGGTGAAGCGCCGCTGCACCGCCTTGATCGGCATCAGCACGATATCGTCCTGGTCGCCGCCGAACCCGGCCTGCCCGCGCGTCGACAGCACGCCGATGACGTCGCAGGAAATCCCGCCGATGCGGAAGCGCTGGCCGACGGCACTGCCGCCGCGGAACAGGTTCTTGCTGACCGTGGCGCCGATGACGCACACCGCCTTGCCGGCCTGCTCTTCCGCCGGCGTGAACAGCCGTCCCTCGGTCAGCGGCCAGGGCTGCACCTCGAAATAGGCCGAAGTCGTGCCGTTGACCGTCGTCGACCAGTTCGCGCCTTCGTAGATCGCCGTCCCCGTCGTCTGCGCCTGCGGCGCGACCGCGGTCACGCCCGCAACCTGATTGGCAATCGCGTCGATATCGGACGGATCGAAATCGGGCGGTCGCGGCCCGCCACCCCCGCGGCCGAAACCCTGGCCCGGGCGGATCTGCAGGATGTTGGTGCCGAGTGCGGAGATCTGCTCCTGCACTGCCGAGGTCGTGGCATTGCCGAGCGTCACCATCGTCACCACGGCACCGACACCGATGACGATGCCGAGCACGGTGAGGAAAGACCGCAGCAGATGCCGCCGGATCGACCGCAGCGCGAGGATGAGCGTGGTGCCGAACATCAGTCCCCCCCTCGCGCGTTCGTCTCGATCCGCTCTACCAGGCCATCCTTGAAATGCACGATGGTATGCGCATACGCCGCCATATCGGGCTCATGCGTCACCATCAGCACGGTGATGCCGCTGTTCTGGTTGAGGTCGGTCAGCAGTTGCATGATCTCTACCGATCGCTCGGAATCGAGATTGCCGGTCGGCTCGTCGGCAAGCAGCACGTCGGGATGCGTCACGATTGCGCGGGCGATCGCCACGCGCTGCTGCTGGCCGCCGGAAAGCTCGGCGGGGGTGTGATCCCACCAGTCCTTCAACCCCACCTTGTCGAGCGCTGCCATCGCCAGGTCGTGCCGCGCCTGCTTGGCATCGCCGCGATACAGCAATGGCAGTTCGACATTCTCCAGCGCGGTGGTGCGCGCCAGCAAATTGAAGCCCTGGAACACGAAGCCGAGATATTTCCGGCGCAGCAGCGCACGCTGATCGCGATCGAGCGTCTCGACATGGACGCCACGGAACAGGAACTCGCCGCCGCTAGGCACGTCGAGGCAGCCCAGCATGTTCATCGTCGTCGATTTGCCCGACCCCGAAGGGCCCATCACCGCGACGAAATCGCCGGCGGCAATGTCGAGGTCGACGCCCTTCAGCGCCTGGAACGCGGTCGGCCCCTCGCCATAGGTTTTGGTGACGCCGCGAAGGCGGATCAGCGGTTCAGCCATCGGCTCAGCGCCCGCCACCGCCGCCGCCCCGCCGGCCGCCGCCAGCGCCGCCCTGCCCAGCCGCAGCCGGTGCCTCGGTTCCCGCGGCGAGTTGCCCGGTGATCACTTCCATGCCCGGCTTCAATTCGCCGCCGGTCACTTCGGTCACGGCACCGTTGGTATCGCCGGTGGTCACCTTGATCGCACGCGGCTGGCCGTCCTCGCCCTTCACATAGATCGTCTGTTGCGCACCGCGGCCGACGGTTACGGAGCGTTCCGCACCACTGCTGCGCCCGCCACGCGGCCGGCGCGGCACGATCGCGCTCGTGATGCCACCACCGCCGCCTGCAGCGGCCCCATCGCCGGCGGCCGGACGGAACCGCAGCGCCGCGTTGGGGACGAGCAGCACATTCTTCTTGGTCACCGTGACGATGTCCGCAGTCGCCGTCATGCCGGGACGCAGCAGCAGCTCGGGGTTGGAGACCGACAACGCCGCCGTATAGGCGACCACCGCGGAGGTGGAGGCTGTCGAGGACGACGAGGAACTTGTCGTATCGCTGGCATTGGCCCCGACATCGACCCGCGTCACCTTCGCCGGGAAGCTGCGGCCCGGGAAGGCATCGACCGCGAAATTGGCGTCCTGGCCTTCCTTGACCTGGCCGACATCGGCCTCGTCCACCTTCACCTCGAGCTCCATCTGCGAGAGATCCTCGGCGATCTGGAACAGCACCGGCGCGTTGAACGATGCGGCGACAGTCTGGCCGGGCTCGATCTGCCGCGACAGCACGACGCCGTTGACCGGGGACACGATGAAGGCGCGTGACCGCTGCGTCTGGTTGGACGAAAGCTGCGCATTGGCCTGCGCCACCGCCGCCTGCGCCGTTCGAACGCTCGCATTCGCCTGTGCAACCTGCGCGCGCGCATTGTCGAGCTCGGTCTTCGCCGGCACGCGGCCGCCGGAGAGCCGCGAGACTTCCTCAAGCCGCGCGAGATTGGCGCGCGCGAGCTGCGCGGAGGCCTGCGCCTGCGCGATCTGCGCCTGGCCGGACTGGACCTGCGCTCGGCTCTGAGTGATTGCATCGTCCAGCCGCGCGAGATCGAGCTTGGCGAGCACCTGCCCCTTCTTCACCCGATCATTGTTGTCGACATAGACATCGGTGATCAGGCCCGACAGTTCGGAGCCGACCTCCACCTGCACCGTCGGCTGGAGGTTGCCCGTCGCCGAAACGGTCACGGTAAGATCGCCGTTCGCCACCTTCTGCGACGCATAGCGCGGCGCATCGTCGCCACCGAAGCAGCGCGCGAGCAGCAGCAAGGCGATGATCAGGACGACAGCGAGGCCGCCGCGCACTGCCCATTTGCGCCATTTCGGCTGCGGCTTCACACCCAGAAACGCGTCGACCGACTGGCCGGTGGAGGATTGCGCGTTGGCGTCATTCATGATGCTGTTCCGATTGACGAGTCGAGCGGCTGCCAGCCGCCGCCGAGGGCGAGATAAAGTTGGACGAGCGCCTGCGCCTGCGCCGACTGCGCCTGGGTCAACCCATCACGCGCGGACAGCAGGGAGCGCTCGGCTTCGAGCAGGGTCTGGAAATCGGTCAGGCCGGCGCGATACTGGCTGCGCGCATAGATCGCCGCCGCCTGCGATGCATCGAGTTGGACGCGCAACGCCTCCTGCCGGGCCTTGGCGGTGCGCAGCGCGACGAGGCCATTCTCGACATCCTCTAGGCCGGTCAGCACCGTCTGCTTGTAGGTCGCGAAGGCGCCATCGGCCGCGGCACGCTGGCTGCGCACCTGCGCCCTGGCATTGCCGCCATCGAAGATGAGCTGCGACAGCGAGGCGAACAGGCCGCCGGTGATGACGTCGGCAAGGCTGCCGAGCGACAGTGCGGAGGTGCCGACATTGCCGCTGATGCCGAGCCGTGGGTAAAGCTGCGCCTGCGCCACGCCGATCCGGGCAGTCGCCGCCGCAAGGTTGCGCTCCGCCCGGCGGACGTCGGGCCGGTTGCGCAGCGTATCGGCAGGGATGCCGACCGCGATGCTCTCCGGCCCCTGCGGGATGCCCCGCGCCTGCGTCAGCAGCGCGTTGACGGCACCGGGCGCCTGCCCCGTCAGCACGGAGAGGCGATTGGCGGCGCTGGCGAAGCTCTGCTCAAGCGTCGGGATGGTCGCGGCGGTCTGCGCACGTTGGGCGCGCGCCTGCTCCTGGTCGATCGCCGAGACCAGCCCGGCCTGCACCCGGAAGCCGGCGATTTCGAGATTATCGTCCTGCGTCGCCAGCGTGTCCCGCGCGATCGCCAGCCGCGCCTGCGCAGCACGCGCGGTCACATAGTTGAGCGCGACCTCGGCGGCGATCGCCGTCCGCACGTCCTCCATGTCGTAGCCGCTCGCGGCCAGATCGGCGCGCGACGCCTCGACCGAACGGCCGATGCCGCCGAACAGGTCGAGCTGCCATGAAGCGTCCGCACCGACCGAAAAACTGCTGGTGTCGGCACGGCCGGAATCGAAGTTGCGCCCGGCCCCCGCCGAACCGCTGACCGTCGGTGCATATTGGCTGCGGGCCTGGATCAGCGCTTCACGCGCCTGCCGCAGCCGGGTCGCCGCGACTGCGATGTCGAGATTGCCCGACAGCGCCTGGTCGACCAGCCCTGTCATTACCGGATCGTCGAACCCCGTCCACCAGGTCGACAGATCCTGGGACGCGGCGGCATCCGCCTCCGGCGTGCTGTACCGCTCGGGCACGCCCAGATCGGCGCTCGTGGTGGGGCGATAATCCGGCCCCACCTGGCAGCCGGCCAGCGCAGCCAGCGCCAGCGCGCCGCCGATTGCCCGTGATGTCGTACCCAAACCCATCCTTGTGTCCGTTATCCTGCCGCAACGAGTGAGCGCCCAACGTCTGAATGGCGAAGGCGGTGGCAGGCAGAAACAGGAAAATTGTCGCAATTTGTAAGAGATGTTTCAGAGTGTGGCTGGCGAGATATCGCGATCAACCTACTGAAAACAGGCGAATAACAGCGACGCCCGCGCTGCCGGGCGGCAGCGCGGGCGGACACAAGTCGCGACATATTGGGACGAAAATGAGCAGCAGACGAGCTGCCCTCACTCCATCTCGAGAATCACCGCATCCACCGCCAGGCTCTCGCCCTTGGCGGCCGACACGCTCTTTACCACCCCGGCCTTCTCGGCACGCAGGATGTTTTCCATCTTCATCGCCTCGACCACCGCGAGCGGCTGACCGGCTTCCACCTTGTCGCCCGCACTCACATGAAGCTGCACCAGCAGCCCCGGCATGGGGCACAGCAGGAACTTGGACAGATCAGGCGGCACCTTCTCGATCATGTGCCGCGAGAGTTCGGCGACATGCGGCTTGAGCACCGTCGCACGGTGCGAGGCGCCATGGCTGTTGAGCCGCCAGCCGCGCCTGTCGACCGCCACCTTGACGACCAGCGAGCGCGGGCCGATCGCGCCGTCGAACAGCTGCTGGCCGTTGACCCACTGCTCGGAAATCGCCTCGCGCGGGCCGCCATCCACCTCGACCACCCAATTGCCGGTGGCGTGGCTCAGATGGACGCGATGCTCGGCGCTGCCGATCCGCACCACCCAGTCGCCGGGCACCGGCACGTCGCCGTTGAGCTGCCCGTCGATCTGCACCGCGCGCAGCGCCTGATGGTGCTGCGCCAGCGCCGCCACCGCGGCGAGGTCCGCGACCAGCGCCGGCGTCGCGGGGGCGCCGGTGAAGCCTTCGGGATATTCCTCGGCGATGAAGCCCGTCGTCAGCGCGCCCGATCGGAAGCGCGGGTGCTGCATTAGCGCGGAGAGGAAATCGATATTGTGCCCCGGCCCTTCGAGCACGAAGCGGTCGAGCGCCGCCACCTGCTTGTCCGCCGCCTCGTCGCGGGTCTTCCCATAGGTCACCAGCTTGGCGATCATCGGATCGTAGAAGATGCTGACCTCGCCGCCCTCGGCAACGCCATCGTCCACCCGCACGCCATCGCCCTCGGCTGGCGGGCGATAGCGGACGAGCCGGCCGGTCGAGGGCAGGAAGCCGCGATACGGATCCTCGGCATAGACGCGGTTCTCGATCGCCCAGCCGGTCAACGTCACATCATCCTGGCCGAAGCCCAGTTTCTCGCCATTGGCGACGCGGATCATCTGCTCGACCAGGTCGAGCCCGGTGACGCATTCGGTCACCGGATGCTCCACCTGCAGCCGGGTGTTCATCTCGAGGAAGTAGAAGCCCTGCCCCGTCGCGTCGGCGCCGCTGACGATCAGTTCGACCGTGCCCGCCGAATAATAGCCCACCGCCCGCGCCAGCGCGACCGCCTGCTCGCCCATCGCCTTGCGCATCTCGGGCGTGACGAAGGGCGACGGCGCCTCTTCCACGACCTTCTGGTGCCGGCGCTGGATCGAGCATTCGCGCTCGCCGAGATAGACGATATTGCCATGCTGGTCGCCCAGCACCTGGATTTCGATGTGGCGCGGGCTCTCGATGAACTTCTCGATGAACACGCGATCGTCGCCGAAGCTGTTGAGCCCCTCGCGCTTGGTCGCCTCGAAGCCCTCGCGCACATCCTTCTCGGAATAGGCGAGCCGCATGCCCTTGCCGCCGCCGCCGGCCGAGGCCTTCATCATCACCGGATAGCCGATATCATTGGCGATCTTCACCGCCTCGTCGGTATCGGCAATCTCGCCGAGATAGCCGGGGACGACGTTGACCCCGGCTTCCTTCGCCAGCTTCTTTGACTCGATCTTGTCGCCCATCGCGGTGATCGCGCCCACCGGCGGGCCGACGAAGATGATCCCTTCCCTCGCCAGCGCCTCGGCAAAGCTCGTCCGCTCGGAAAGGAAGCCATAGCCCGGATGCACCGCATCCGCGCCGGTTGCCTTGCAGGCCGCGATGATCTTGTCGGCGATCAGATAGGATTCGCTCGCCGGGGACGGGCCGATATGCACCGCCTCGTCCGCCATCTCGACATGCGGCGCGCGCGCGTCCGCATCCGAATAGACCGCGACGGTGGCGATGCCCATCTTGCGCGCGGTGCGGATCACACGGCAGGCGATCTCGCCGCGATTGGCGATCAGGATCTTCTTGATCAAGCGTCTCTCCCCTATTCGGCTGCCTCGGCGACGCACATCGGCTCGGCCGCCGCCATGGGCTTTACGCCCAGCCTGGCGAACAAGGCGGCATCCGCATTGTCGCCGGCATTGGCGGTGGTCAGCAGCCTGTCACCGGTGAAGATGGAATTGGCGCCGGCCATGAAGCACAGCGCCTGCGTCGAATCCGACATGCTCTCCCGCCCGGCCGAAAGCCGGACCATCGACCGCGGCATGGTGATGCGCGCGACCGCAACGGTGCGGACGAACTCGATCTCGTCGATCTTCGCCAGCGGCGTATCGGCCAGCATGTCGCCCAGCACGGTGCCCTTCACCGGCACCAGCGCGTTGACCGGCACGCTCTCGGGATGGCGCGGCAAGGTCGCCAGCGCATGGACGAAGCCGACGCGATCGGCGCGGGTCTCGCCCATGCCGACGATGCCGCCCGAACACACGTTGATGCCCGCGCTGCGCACATTCTCCAGCGTTTCGAGCCGGTCGTCGAAGGTCCGCGTCGTGATGACGTTTGCGTAATTCTCGGGGCTCGTATCGATATTGTGGTTGTAATAGTCGAGCCCGGCCTCGCTGAGCTGCGCGGCCTGGCTTGGCGTCAGCATGCCCAGCGTCATGCAGGTTTCCATGCCCATCGCACGAACGCCCTTCACCATCTCGACGATGGCGGGCATGTCGCGATCCTTGGGGTTGCGCCACGCCGCACCCATGCAGAAGCGCGACGAGCCATTGTCCTTCGCCTGCGCCGCCGACTGCAGCACCGCGCGGACGTCCATCAGCTTCGACGCCTTAAGATCGGTGTCGGCCCCTGCGGACTGGTTGCAATAGCCGCAATCCTCCGGGCAGCCGCCGGTCTTGATCGACAGCAATGTCGAAAGCTGGACCTCGCCGGGCCGGTGGTTGGCGCGGTGGACGGTCTGCGCCTGGAACATCAGTTCGTGAAACGGCAGATCGAACAGCGCCGCGATTTCGTCACGAGACCAGTCGTTCCGCAACTCCGCTCCCGCTTGCGGGAAGGGCTGCACGGCATGGGTCTCAACGGAACAGGTCATTCTGCGGCCTCTTCATAATCGGCAGGGGGCATGTTGTGGCCAAGCAGGCGCAGCACGTCTGCCGCGCACTCGACCACATTGGATCCCGGCCCATAGATGCCCTGAACGCCGGCCTCACGCAGAAAATCATAATCCTGCGGCGGAATGACCCCGCCCGCGATCACCTTCACATCCTGCCGCCCGCGCGCGCGCAGCAGGTTGATGAGCTCGGGAATCAATGTCTTGTGCCCCGCCGCCAGCGACGAGGCGCCGATCACGTCGACGCCGCTGTCGAGCGCCAGCACCACCGTTTCCTCCGGCGTCTGGAACAGCGGGCCGGAGACGATCTCGAACCCCATGTCGCCGAACGCCGAGGCGATCACATTGGCGCCGCGGTCATGCCCGTCCTGCCCCATCTTGGCGATCATCACCTTGGGCTTGCGGCCCATCCGCCGCTCGACCGCAGCGACGCCATCGACCACCTGCTTCCAGCGGCTGTCATCCTTGTAGGGCGCGGCATAGACGCCCTTCACCGGCGTCGGCACGGTGCCATAGCGATCGAAGCTCACCTCCATCGCCGCCGAGATCTCGCCCAACGTCGCGCGCGCCCGCGCAGCATCGACCGCGAGTGCCAGCAGATTGTTCTCGACGCTCGAAGGCTCGGCCGCGCCCCGGCGCAGCGCATCCAGCGCAGCGCGGCACGCGGCATCGTCGCGGCTCGCCTTCACCCGGTTGATCCGCGCGATCTGCGCCTCGCGCACCTTGGTGTTGTCCACCTCCAGCGTCTCGAGCAGATCCTCGTTGGCGAGGCGATATTTGTTGACGCCGACGATCACATCCTCGCCGCGATCGACCCGCGCCTGGCGCGCGGCGGCGGCTTCCTCGATCATCGCCTTGGGCCAGCCCGCGGCGACCGCCTTGGCCATGCCGCCATCGGCCTCGACCTTCTCGATGATCGCCCAGGCCTTGTCGACCAGTTCCTGCGTCAGCGCCTCGATGTAATACGAGCCACCGAGCGGATCGACGACCTTGGTCATCCCCGTCTCTTCCTGGATCACGATCTGGGTGTTGCGCGCGATCCGGGCTGAAAAGTCGGTGGGCAGCGCGATCGCCTCGTCGAGCGCGTTGGTGTGGAGCGACTGAGTGCCCCCCAGCATCGCCGCCATCGCCTCGATCGTGGTGCGGATCACATTGTTGTACGGATCCTGCTCGGTCAGCGACACGCCCGAGGTCTGGCAGTGCGTGCGCAGCATCTTCGAGCGCTCGTCCTTCGCGCCGAGATTGGTCATCACCCGGTGCCACAGCACCCGCGCCGCGCGCAGCTTGGCGATCTCCATGAAGAAGTTCATGCCGATCGCGAAAAAGAAGCTCAGCCGCCCGGCGAACTTGTCGATGTCGAGTCCCGAGGCAACGCCGTAGCGAACATATTCGGCACCGTCCGCGATCGTGAACGCCAGTTCCTGCACCTGCGTCGCCCCGGCTTCCTGCATATGGTAGCCGGAGATCGAAATGCTGTTGAATTTCGGCATGTTACGCGAAGTATATCCGAAAATATCGGAGATGATTCGCATGCTCGGCTCGGGCGGGTAGATATAGGTGTTGCGGACCATGAACTCCTTGAGGATGTCGTTCTGGATGGTCCCGTCGAGCTGCGCGGTCGGCACGCCCTGTTCCTCGCCGGCGACGATGAAGAAGGCGAGGATCGGGATCACCGCGCCGTTCATCGTCATCGAGACGGACATCTGGTCGAGCGGAATGCCTTCGAACAGGATCTTCATGTCCTCGACGCTGTCGATCGCGACCCCGGCCTTGCCGACATCGCCAACCACGCGCGGATGGTCGCTGTCATAGCCGCGGTGCGTCGCCAGATCGAACGCGACCGACAAGCCCTTCTGCCCCGCCGCCAGATTGCGGCGATAGAAGTCGTTGGATTCCTCCGCGGTCGAGAAGCCGGCATACTGGCGGATCGTCCAGGGCCGCCCCGCATACATGCTCGCGCGCACGCCGCGGGTGAAGGGCGCGAAGCCCGGCAGCCCCGGATCGACCGAAACATCATCCTGTGTATACAGAGGTTTAACAGCAATACCTTCCGGCGTTTGCCAGGTCAGGTCTTTGCCCTTCACCTCCTTGGCGGCGGCGGCTTCCCAGCCTGCCATGGTCGGCTTGTCGGTCATGTCGCTTCTTTCCCTCGGGGTGCTCAGCGCCCCTTGAACTCCGGCTTGCGCTTCTCGGTGAAGGCCAGCACACCCTCAAGGAAGTCGGCGCTGCGGCCAGCAACGTGCTGGTTGGCGGCTTCGACCGCGAGCGTTTCCGTCAGCGTGCCGTCGAGCGCCACGCCCACCTGCTTGCGGATCATGCCCAGCGCCAATGTCGGCATCGCGGCTAGCTTGGCCGCCAGCGCCTGCGCGGTTTCCAGCAACGCCTCATCATCGACAACGCGCGTCACCAGCCCGGCGTCGCGGGCATCCTCGGCGCTCATCCGTTCGCCCAGCAGCGCCATTTCCAGCACCTTGGCGCGGCCCGCGCCCTTGGCGATCAGCCAGGTCGCGCCGGCATCGGGCACCAGCCCGATATTGGCGAAGGCGAGCAGCAGATAGGCGGAGCGCGCCATCACGATGATGTCGCCCGACAGCGCCAGCGAGGCACCCGCGCCTGCTGCCGGCCCGTTGATCGCGCTGACGATCGGGATCGGCAGCGAGGCCATTAGCTCGACCAGCGGGTGATAATGGGTTTCGAGCAACTGGCCGAGATCGGGGATGCCGGTGGTGATGTCGCCAAGCTCGGCGCCCGAACAGAACGCGCGGCCCTCCCCGGTGATCAGCACCGCGCGCGCGCCGTCGCTCACCGCGCGCTGGAAGCCGCGGCGCAGGTCGTCGAGCAGGTCCGGCGTGATCGCGTTCAGCCGGTCCGGCCGGTTGAGCCGGATCGTGGCGATGTCGTCGGCCACCGCATAGAGGATGAGCGCGTCGCTCAATGCCCCTCTCCCTTCGGGCTTTCCATGATCTCGGTCAGGATTCCCCCCATATCCTTGGGGTGGACGAAAAAGATCGGCGTGCCATGCGCGCCGATGCGCGGCTCGCCCAGCACCTTGGCGCCCTTCGCCTCGAACCAGGCCTTGGCCTCGTGAATGTCGGGCACCTCATAGCAGATATGGTGCTGGCCGCCGGCGGGGTTCTTCGCGAGGAAGCCACTGACCGCCGATTTCTCGCCCAGCGGTTCGATCAACTCGATCTGCGTGCCCGCGGTGCCGCCCTCCCCCGGCGTATCGACGAAGCACACCTTCACGCCCTGCGCCGGCAGGTCGAACGGATCGTGGATCTTCGTCGCCCCCATCACGTCGCGATAGAAGGCGATGCTGTTCTCGATCGACGGCGTCGCGACGCCGACATGGTTGAGACGGCCGAGTTTCATGCAATCGCTCCCATCAATGTCCGGCATCCTGTTCCGTCATTGCGACCATAGGCGCTCACCTTGGCTCTCTCCCGCCTTCGCGGGCTAAGGTATTCACATCTGCGCCGGCGCCGCGAAAAGCCCTCTCCCGCACTTCGCGGGAGAGGGTTGGGTGAGGGCGCGAGCGAAGCGAGCATTCTTCTGCACCGAAGCATCCGCAAACGCAGAGCCCGAAGAACAAGATGCCTCGCTTCGCTCGGCCCCTCACCCAACCCTCTCCCGCGAAGTGCGGGAGAGGGCTTAAAGGCAGCGATCGTTGATAGATTCGTGCCCATAGGCAAGAGGCTGTCAGGCTGAGGCATCGCCATTATCACAGCGGAATATTGTCGTGCTTCTTCCACGGGTTTTCGAGCTGCTTGTTGCGCAGCTTGCGAAGCCCCAGCGCGATGCGCTTGCGCGTCGAATGCGGCATGATCACCTCGTCGATGAAGCCCTTCGATGCCGCCACGAACGGGTTGGCGAAGCGATCCTCATATTCCTTGGTACGCGCCGCGATCTTCTCCGGATCCTTGATGTCCTGCCGGAAGATGATCTCCACCGCGCCCTTGGCGCCCATCACCGCGATCTCGGCGGTCGGCCACGCATAGTTGAGGTCGCCGCGCAGATGCTTGGACGACATCACGTCATAGGCGCCGCCATAGGCCTTGCGGGTGATCACCGTGATCTTGGGCACCGTCGCCTCGGCATAGGCGAACAGCAGCTTGGCGCCATGCTTGATGATGCCCGAATGTTCCTGGCCCACGCCCGGCAGGAAGCCCGGCACGTCGACGAAAGTGATGATCGGGATCTCGAATGCGTCGCAGAAGCGCACGAAGCGCGCCGCCTTCTTGGACGAGTTGATGTCGAGGCAGCCCGCCAGCACCATCGGCTGGTTGGCGACGACGCCGACGGTGCGGCCCTCGACGCGGCCGAAGCCGATGATGATGTTGCCTGCATGCGCCGGCTGCAGTTCGAAGAAATCGCCTTCGTCCAGCACCTTCCGGATCAGCTCGTGCATGTCGTAGGGCTGGTTGGCGCTCACCGGGATCAACGTGTCCAAGCTGTGCTCCATCCGGTCCCAGGGATCGTCGGTCGGCCGCGCGGGCACCGCCTCGCGATTGGAGGCCGGCAGGAAATCGATGAAGTCGCGCGCCGCCAGCAGCGCATCGATGTCGTTCTCGAACGCCACGTCCGCCACCGACGATTTGGTGGTGTGGGTGATCGCGCCGCCCAGTTCCTCCTGGGTGACGATCTCGTTGGTGACGGTCTTCACCACGTCCGGCCCCGTCACGAACATGTAGGAACTGTCCTTCACCATGAAGATGAAGTCGGTCATCGCCGGCGAATAGACCGCGCCGCCCGCGCACGGACCCATGATCAGCGAAAGCTGCGGCACCACGCCGGAGGCGAGCACGTTGCGCTGGAACACCTCGGCATAGCCGGCAAGGCTGGCGACGCCTTCCTGGATGCGCGCGCCGCCGCTGTCGTTGAGGCCGATCACCGGCGCGCCGACCTTCATCGCCATGTCCATGATCTTGCAGATCTTGGTCGCGTGCCGCTCCGAAAGCGCACCGCCGAACACGGTGAAATCCTGGCTGAACACATAGACCAGCCGGCCGTTGATCGTGCCGGATCCGGTGACGACGCCGTCGCCGGGGATTTTGTTGTCCTGCATGCCGAAATCGACGCAGTTGTGCTCGACATACATGTCGAGTTCCTCGAACGAATCCTCGTCGAGCAGCACCTCGACGCGCTCGCGCGCGGTGAGCTTGCCCTTGGCGTGTTGCGCGTCGATCCGCCGCTGCCCGCCGCCCATGCGCGCCGCGGCACGCTTCGCTTCGAGCTTCTCGATGATCTCCAGCATCGCTTCCCCTTGGAATTGCGGCAACAGAAGGCTGCCCTTTCATCTTTTCGCACCATCGGGCAAATGTGAATTTGCAAAATTGCGAAGCGAAGGTTTGCAAAGTCTGTGAACGAGGAAGCACGGTTATCCGCGAGACGGCGCCATTTCGTAGGGGCACGGCTGCGTGCCTTGCGGATTCGCGAGGGGCTGGGGCAGGCCGTGATGGCGGCGCGGCTCGACCTTTCGGTCAGCTATCTCTCGCAATTGGAGAATGACGATCGCCCGCTGACCCCGGCGGTGGTCGCCCGGCTGGCCGCCGCCTTCCCGCTCGACTGGCGCATCTTCGACGCCGATGATGCCGATCGCCGCGCCGCCGCGCTCCGCGAGGCGATCGCCGATCCGCTGTTCGATGGCGCCCCGCCGCCCGCGGACGCGCTCCACCGCGCCGCCACGCAGCAACCCGTGCTGACCGATCGGTTCATGACCTTGCACGCTGCCTATCGGCGCGCCGAGGAACGCTTGCAGATCATCGACGACGCGATCTCCTCAGGTGTCCAGGGCAGCGAACGCCTGCCGTGGGAAGAGGTTCGCGACTGGTTTCATGAGGCCGGCAACTATATCGATCCGATCGACCGTGCCGCCGAGGCGCTCGCCGCCGAACTGGGCGGGAACGCCTCCGAAGCCGCGATCGTCGCACGGCTCGCCGAGCGCCACGGGATCAGGCTGGTGCCGCCGTCCGACGACGCACCCTTGCGCCGGCTCGACCGCGCCGCCGGCACGCTCGCCATCGATCGCGCGCTGCCGCCCGAAAGCCGCCGCTTCATGCTCGCGCTGCAACTCGCCGCGATCGAACTGGTCGAACCGATCGGTGCGGTCGCGGGATCGGCGCGGTTGCGGTCGGCGGTCGCCGAGAACATCCTCGCTTCGGGGCTCGCCAATTATGCGGCGGGCGCACTGCTGATGCCCTACGAGGCATTCCGCAGCACCGCCCGCGCAATGCGGCACGATATCGACCGGCTGCGGCAGGGCTTCGGCGTCAGCTTCGAGCAGGCCTGCCACCGCCTGTCGACGCTCCAGCGCCCCGGCGCGCGCGGCATTCCCTTCTTCTTCTGTCGCGTCGACATGGCCGGCAACATCACCAAGCGCCACTCCGCCACCCGCCTGCAATTCGCGCGTTTCGGGGGCGCCTGCCCGCTGTGGATCGTGCATGAGGCGGTGGCGATCCCCGATCGCATCCTCGTACAGCTCGCCGAGACCCCCGACGGCGTGCGCTACGTGTCGATGGCGAAGGGGCTGGTGAAGCCCAGCGGCAGCTATGCCCGCGCGCCGCGGCGCTACGCGGTCGCGCTGGGGTGCGAGGCGGAACATGCGGCCGAGTTCATCTACGCCGACGGGCTCGATATCGCCTCCACGACGGCGGCGACGCCGATCGGCATTTCCTGCCGGCTGTGCCCGCGCGAGGATTGCGACCAGCGCGCCTTTCCGCCCGCCGATCGCAGCATCCTGGTGGATCCGGATGTGCGCGAAATTGTCCCCTATCGCGTGACTTGAGGGGACTTAAAGGGGCGTTAGGGGGACTTAGGGGGTGTTGGGGGTGTGTTGGCGGTTGGCCCGGGGGCTGCCCGCCGCAAGAATGAGAATAGCGCCCGCTTGCCCCTTCCCCCGCGCGGCACCTTTTGGCACATCGGCGGCCCCGGCTTATGCCAGCCAAGAGAGAGGATGCCGCAACGATGGCCGATCCCGACCTGTTTCCCGTCCCCACCGAATGGGCCGAGGGCGCCCGCGTGGATGCGGCAGCCTATGCCGATCTCCACGCCCGCTCGCTGGCGGACCCGGAGGGGTTCTGGCTGGAGAAGGCGGGGCGGCTGGACTGGATCACGGCGCCGACGGTGGCAGGCGACTGGTCTTTCGCGGAGGATGATTTCCACATCCGTTGGTTCGCCGATGGCGTCCTCAACGTCTCGGTCAATTGCGTCGACCGACATCTCGCGACCCGCGCCGAGCAGACTGCGATCCTCTGGGAGCCGGATGATCCTTCGGCCGAGCCGCGCCGCTATACCTATGCCCAGCTTCATGCCGAGGTCTGCCGCTTCGCCAATGTGCTGAAGGCGGCGGGCGCGAAGAGGGGCGATCGCATCACCGTCTATCTGCCGATGATCCCCGAGGCGGCGTTCGCACTGCTCGCCTGCGCGCGGATCGGCGCCGTCCATTCGGTGGTGTTCGGCGGCTTCTCGCCGGAGGCGCTGGCCGGCCGCATCACCGACTGCGACAGCAACATCGTGGTGACGAGCGACTGCGGTCGCCGCGGCGGCAAGCAGGTGCCGCTCAAGGCCAATGTCGACGCCGCGCTTCATCACTGCACCAGCGTGCAATCGGTGGTGGTGATCAAGGCCACCGGCGCCGAGGTGCCGATGACCGAAGGCCGCGACATCTGGTATCATGAGGCGGCGGAAACCGTCCCCGCCGAGTGCGCGCCCGAGCCGATGAAGGCGGAGGATCCGCTGTTCATCCTCTACACCTCCGGCTCCACCGGCAAGCCCAAGGGCGTGCTCCACACCACCGGCGGCTATCTGCTGTGGGCGAGCTACACCCACGAACTCTGCTTCGACTATCGCGCCGGCGACATCTGGTGGTGCGCCGCCGATATCGGCTGGGTCACCGGCCACACCTATATCGTCTATGGCCCGCTCGCGAATGGCGCGACGACTTTGATGTATGAAGGTGTGCCCAACTGGCCGACCCCGTCGCGGATTTGGGAGGTCTGCGACCGGCATCAGGTCCACACCGTCTTCACCGCCCCCACCGCGCTGCGTGCGCTGATGAAGGAAGGTGACGAATTCGTCACAAGAACCAGCCGCACGTCATTGAAACTGCTCGGGACGGTCGGTGAACCGATCAACCCCGAGGCATGGCGCTGGTATCATGAGGTTGTCGGCGAAGGCCGCTGCCCGATCATCGACACATGGTGGCAGACCGAGACCGGCGGCGCGATGATCGCGCCGATGCCGGGCGCGACCGACCTCAAGCCGGGCTCGGCGACCAAGCCGATGCCCGCGGTCGATCCCCAGATCGTCGATGCCGAAGGCAAGGTGCTGGAGGGCGCCGCCGAGGGCAATCTCGTCATCGCCGGATCCTGGCCCGGCCAGATGCGCACCGTGTGGGGCGATCATGCGCGCTTCTTCCAGACCTATTTCACCACCTATCGCGGCAAATACACCACCGGCGACGGCGCCCGCCGCGATGCCGACGGCTATTACTGGATCACCGGCCGCGTCGACGACGTCATCAACGTCTCGGGTCACCGCATGGGCACCGCCGAGGTGGAGAGCGCACTCGTCCTCCACGCCAAGGTCGCCGAGGCCGCCGTCGTCGGCATGCCGCACGATCTCAAGGGCCAGGGCATCTATGCCTATGTGACCCTGAACGCCGGCGAGGAAGCGTCGGACGCGCTGCGGCAGGATCTGGTGAAGTGGGTGCGCATGGAGATCGGCCCGATCGCCACGCCCGATGCGATCCAGTTCGCCCCCGCCCTCCCCAAGACCCGCTCGGGCAAGATCATGCGCCGCATCCTGCGCAAGATCGCCGAGGGCGAGGTTTCGGCCCAGGCCCTGGGTGACACGTCGACATTGGCCGATCCGTCGGTGGTGGACGATCTCGTCGCGAACCGGGTCATGAAGGCGGCTTGACGTTGAACCGCCGCTCCCGGGCGGCGGTCGCGTACTATTCTCCCCTATCCCGCGATTCACGGTGGCGCTGGTCCCGTGTAGGCGCGGGCCGCGCAGGAGCTCGATTGGCGTCAGCCGATGGGGCTCCGACTCCGCTCGGAGGCAGGGGAGCAATATGGCAGGTCGAATTTCACTGTAACCTTTGTCACCTTCGCGCCCTCCGCGCCTTTGCGATCGGGCTCGATCCACATTTTTTCCGTCCAACCAGCCCGCGCCGAACCATCACTGTCGCTGCGTCGACGCCAAATGGTCATCGCGCCGTCGCTTGGGCGGCGGAGGAACGGGGGCCGCAGCGCGGCGTTGCGCTGACGACCCTTTTCCCCAAGGAGATGATCCCATGGCCTATGTCGAAACCCGCGACGGCACCGAGCTCTATGTCAAGGAATGGGGCGAAGGCCGGCCGATCATCCTGATCCACGGCTGGCCGCTGTCGGCGGACAGCTGGGACGATCAGTCGCTGGCGCTGGCCGAGGCCGGTTTTCGCGCGATCGCCTATGACCGCCGCGGCTTCGGCCGTTCCGAGCAGCCGGCGCATGGCTATGATTATGACACGCTGGCCGACGATCTCGCCGACGTGATGGAAGCGATGGATGCCGAGGACGGTGCCGCCCTCGTCGGCTTCTCGATGGGCGGCGGTGAGGTCGCGCGCTACATGACCCGCCATGAGGGCGCGGGCGTCGAGCAGGCCGCGCTGATCGCCGCAGTCACCCCCTTCCTGCTGCAGACCGAAGACAATCCCGATGGCGCTCCGGCGAGCGTGTTCGAGGAGATCAAGGCCGGCATCAGGGCCGACCGCCCCGGCTTCTTCAAGGGCTTCATGCGCGATTTCTATGGCGTCGGCGCGCTCGGCGCGGCGGTCGGCAGCCATGAAGGGCTCGTCGAATGGTCCGTTCAGCTCGCGATGCAGGGCGGCCTGCTGCCCACGCTGGCCTGTGTCGATTCCTGGTCTCGCACCGATTTCCGGCAGGAGATGAGCGCGTTCGAGGTGCCTACGCTCGTCATGCACGGCACCGCCGATGCCACCGTGCCGATCGCGCTGGCCGGCCGCAAGGCCGCAGCGATGATCGCCAACAGCGAACTGCTGGAGATCGACGGTGGCCCGCACGGCCTGCTTGCCACGCACAAGGATGAGGTCTCGGCGGCGCTGATCCGCTTCCTGCGCGCCTGATCCAAGGCGAGCGCGCGGCGAAGCCAGACTATGGTCGATGTAATCACAGCGCTCATTGCCTTTGCCGCGCGCTCCCTTCTACAGCGCCCGCGTGGACAAGACTCTGGACAAGCTCCCTTCCCCCCTCTCCTTCCGCGACTTTCGTTGCTATTGGGCGGCACGGCTTTCGACCACGCTGTCGCAGAACGCGATGGTGATCGTCATCGGCTGGCAGGTCTATGACTTCTCGCGCACCAGCCTGGGGATGAGCCCGCGGGAGGCCGCGCTCCAGCTCGGCCTCGTCGGCATCTTCCAGTTCGTGCCCCTGCTCGTCCTGACCTTGATCGTCGGCTGGGTCGCGGATCGCGTCGACCGGCGCTGGGTCGCGCGCGGCGCGGTGGCGCTGGAAGCGGGCTGCGCGGCGACGCTGGCGATCCTCACCTACACGAACACCATCACATTGCCGGCACTGTTCGGAGTCGCGGCGCTGCTCGGCGTTGCGCGCGCCTTCGCCGGCCCGGCGCTGCAGGCGCTTGCTCCCAATCTCGTGCCCAAGGCGGTGCTGCCTTCCGCGATCGCGCTCAGTTCGGTGGCGTGGCAGTGCGGCGCTGTGTTCGGCCCAGCGATGGGCGGCTATCTCTACGCCGCCAAGCATTGGCTGCCCTACACGATCTGCACTGGCCTGTTCGCGACAAGCTTCCTGATGCTCTCGCTCATCCGCCCGGTCCCGCGCAGCACGATCACCGGCCCTGCCAATCCATGGGCACAGATGATCGACGGGCTCCACTATGTCCGTCGCAACCGGCTGGTGCTGGGCGCGATCTCGCTCGACCTGTTCGCGGTGCTGCTCGGCGGCGCGACCGCGATGCTGCCGATCTACGCGCGCGACATCCTGCAGGTCGGCGCCGAGGGCTTGGGCCATCTCCGCGCTGCCCCCGCGCTCGGCGCGGTCGCGATGGGCGCCTGGTTCGCCTGGCGCCCGCTGAAGAATGGGGTCGGCGTCAAGCTGCTGCTCGGCGTCGGCGCCTTCGGCGTCGCCACCATCGTCTTCGGCCTTTCGCGCTCGATGCCCCTGTCGCTCGCGGCACTCGCCGTGCTGGGTGCCGCCGACATGATGTCCGTCTATGTCCGCCAGTCGCTGATCCAGCTCTATACGCCGGATGACATGCGCGGCCGCGTCGGCGCGGTTTCGACCCTGTTCGTCTCGGGCTCGAACGAACTGGGCGAGGCGGAATCGGGGTTCCTCGCATCAGCGATCGGACCCGTTGCAGGCGTCGTCGTCGGGGGGATAGGCGCGATCATCGTCGCCGCTCTATGGTCTATCTGGTTTCCGGAGATTCGCCGGGCACGCAATTTCGCACCGCCCGAGACGCTCGAGGATACCCCGCTGGAGGAGAAGCGCATATGAAGGCCGCGAACATCCTGGAGACGATCGGCAACACCCCGCACATCCGCGTGAGCCGGTTGTTCCCCGATGCCGAGGTGTGGATCAAGTCCGAACGCTCGAACCCCGGCGGGTCGATCAAGGACCGCATCGCGCTGTCGATGATCGAGGATGCTGAGAAGTCCGGCGCGTTGCAGCCCGGCGGCACGATCGTCGAGCCGACCAGCGGCAACACCGGCATCGGCCTCGCGATGGTCGCGGCGGTCAAGGGCTACAAGCTCATCCTCGTGATGCCGGAAAGCATGTCGATCGAGCGCCGGCGGCTGATGCTCGCCTATGGCGCCAGCTTCGACCTCACTCCGCGTGAAAAGGGCATGAAGGGCGCGATCGAGCGCGCGCTCGAACTGGTCGAGCAGACCCCCGGCGCTTGGATGCCGCAGCAGTTCGAGAACCCCGCGAACATCTCGGTCCATGTCGAGACGACCGCGCGTGAGATCCTCAACGATTTCGCCGAGACTCCGCTCGATGCGCTTGTCACCGGCGTCGGCACCGGCGGCCACATCACCGGCACCGCGCAGGTGCTGAAGGCGCAGTGGCCGAACCTCAAGGTGTTCGCGGTCGAGCCGACCCTATCGCCCGTCATCTCGGGCGGCCAGCCCGCGCCGCATCCGATCCAGGGCATCGGCGCCGGCTTCGTCCCCGCCAACCTCCACACCCAGCTGCTGGACGGCGTGATCCAGGTCGATCCGGCCGACGCCAAGGAAATGGCCCGCCGTGCGGCGCGCGAAGAGGGCATGCTGGTTGGCATCAGCTCGGGCGCGACGCTCGCCGCGATCGCGCAGAAGCTCGCCGAACTGCCGGCGGGCAGCCGCGTGCTCGGCTTCAACTACGACACGGGCGAGCGCTACCTCTCCGTTCCGGACTTCCTGCCGGAGGCGTAAGCCGCCCGCAGTTCACATCCGCCATGACCGACGCCACCACCAGCCCGCCCGACCGGCTCGCCCTGTTGCTGCCGATCATCTTCGCGGTCGGGCTGCTGGCGGCGGCATGGCTCGTCGTTGCCGGTCCACGCTTCTCGCAGACGCCTCCAAAGCGCGAAAAGGCGTTCGCTACCGCTGCAGCCGTGCGTCCGCCGACACCCCCGCCTCCGGTCGAGCCTCTCGAACTCAAGGCCGTCGATGCGATGGATGCGGTGGCCATCAACGCCGCCGTGCCCTTCTCGACCCTGCCCAACCCGGCCGCCGCCCCCTTCCGCTTTGCCGGTTCGGACGAAGATCGCGCCCGCTCGATCGACTGCCTGGCGGCGGCGATGATGTATGAGGCCGGCACCGGTGACGACGAAGGGCAGCGCGCGGTGGCGCAGGTGGTGCTCAACCGCGTCCGCCATCCGGCCTATCCCAAGACGGTGTGCCGCGTGGTCTTCCAGGGCTCAGAGCGGACGACCGGCTGCCAGTTTACCTTCACGTGCGACGGCGCGCTGGCCCGCGTGCTGCCCGAAACCGCATGGCGCGATGCCCGGCTGCGGGCCGCCGCTGCGCTCGAGGGGCGCGTCTATGCCCCGGTCGGCTACGCCACCCATTATCACACCAACTGGGTGGTGCCCTATTGGAGCTCCAGCCTCGACAAGATCGCGCAGGTCGGCACCCACCTCTTCTTCCGGTGGAGTGGCTGGTGGGGTGGCGCCAATGCGTTCCGCGGGCCGGTCGGCGGGTCAGAAATCGCCGTCGCAAAGCTTGCCGCCTTCTCGACCGTCCATGCCGGGGCCGCCCCCACCCGCATGGTCGATGGCGAGACGGTGACCGACTATGCCGCGATCCCCGCCAGCGCCCCGCGCGAGCTCAGCCAGCAGGACGGAGACACCTTCGTCATCACGCTCGACCGCGGCGCCTCCGCCGACAGCTATGCCAGCCTCGCGATCAAGACCTGCGGCGAACGCAGCTATTGCAAGGTGATGGGCTGGACTGACGCCGCTGCCACGCCCCGCTCGCCAGCGGATGCCGAGAAGGCCCGGGCCTCGATGTCGTTCAGCTTCCTCCGCAACCGCGAGGCGGGCTTTGAGAAGCCGTTGTGGAATTGTGTCCAGTTCAAGCGCCGCGATCCGCGCCAGTGCATGAAGACGCCCGGCAGCGCGCCGCTCGGCGAACAGCCGCTGCGCCGTGTGCCGGGCTGGCGTGACAATGCCGGCTTCACCGCCGAGGATGCTGCGCGGATCGTGCCGCCGGTCGCGCAGCCGAACTGATCAGCGGCGCAACGCCGCCGCGCGCAAAGTATCGAACAACGCGCGCGCATCGCTCTCCCGCAGATCCTCGACGATCGGGTTGGACAGGATCGATCCACCCGCCACGTCGGTTACCACCGAGGCGAGCCCCAACCGCCGCTGCAGCCAACCGCGCTGCAGCCCGACCACCTGGATCCGCTGCACCGGCACCAGCCACAACCGTCGCCGCCACCAGCCGCGCTGGATGAACAGCATGTCGCCATCCATGCGATAGCGATGCCGCCGCCGTTCGAGGATCGTCGATGCCGCGATCAGCAGCACCATGACGAACCCGCCCCACACCCACGGCAGAAACAGGCCGCCGAAGAGGATCGCCAGCGACAAGGGGCCGACGCGCGGCAGCAGCGCACGCCAGATGTGCCCACGGGATACCGGCTGCAGCCCGTCCGACCCGGGCAGGCGCAAAATGCGCGCTGCCGCCAGAATATCCGCGACCTCCGCATCGTTCGCCAAAGGTGCCGCGGCCTGCCGCCCACCTTCGCCCTTGCTGCCCTCGCCCAGCGTCTGCATCAGCAACGCCGACCAGCCGAACCCGCCGCGGATCGGGCCGCTCTCGACAAGCCCGAGCTGGATCCGTCGTGCGGCGATCACCACCTCGCTGCGCGTGAACAGGCCGCGTTCCCGCCGGAAGCCGCCGGCTTCGGCGGCGAGCCGGAAGCCGAACTCGCGCGATACGCTGCGTGCCACGCCGGCCAACACGCCCAGCAGCACCGCCACGCTTACTCCCGCCAGCACCAGCAGCGGCGTCGGTGCGTCGGTTCGTACCCGGTCGCGGGCGAAGTCGAGATAGAAGCCGGGATCGTAGAGATCAAAGGGCAGGAAATCATCGACGCTGTTCAGCACCGCGAAGATCGCCGCGAGATAGACCAGCGAGAAGTTGAAAAGGCCCAGCAACAGCACGCGCGGCAGCGTCATCGCGAAGACGGCGTCGCGCCTGCGCTCGACCGGCTGCGGGATGGCTGGGGTCACCGGATCGGGCGCGACCTCACGGGCGGCCCGGATCGCCGTGCGCAGCCTGTCCGCCTCGGCCAGGCTGACGCTGTCGAGCACGCCCTCGTCCCGCCCGGCCGCCCCCGTCTCGACGCGCACCCGCGCGAGGCCGAACAGCCGGTGCAGCGGTCGGCGCTCGATATCGACGTCCTGGATGCGATCGAAGGGAATGGTGCGCCGCGTGCGGCCGATCAGGCCATGTTCGATCACCAGCCCATCGGTGCCGATGCCGTAGCGAAACTGCCGCCAGCGCAGCCATGCCAGCAGACCGAGCAGTCCCGCCGCCCCCGCTGCGATCGGCAGCAGCATGTGCCAGCCCATGCCGCTCGCGCGTGTCGCGATCAGCGGCAGGACCACCACCATCTGTGGCAATCCCTTGATGAAGCCGATCAGCGCCGTGCCGGGATGGAGCCGCCGGTCGGCGACCTCATCCATGCTCATTCGGGTTCCTGCCGGATGTGGCTGCGGATCCGATCGCGCATCGCCTCTGCCGCGTCGCGCCTCAGCCCCGGCAGCACGACGAGACTGTGCGCGGTACCAGCGGTGTGGAGCACCAGTTGCGCGACGCCGAACCCGCGCTCGATCGGCCCCTGCGCGACATCGATATGCTGGACACGCTTGAACGGCACCAAGGTCCGCTCCTCGGTCCACACGCCATGCGCGATCAGCAACGCATCCGCGTCTTCCTCATAGCCCCACGCCGCAAAGCGCCGGCCCGGCGCGATCAGCACTGGCCAGACCAGCAGCAAGGCGACGATGAGCGGCGGCGACCACGCGGGCCAGTCGAACTCGGACTGAACGACGAGTCCTCCGACGATGGCGGGCACAAGCAGAACGCATCCTAGGATCGCGGCCCTGATCCGCATCACCCAAAGCTGGCCCGGTTCGAGTCGCGTCATCATGGCTCCGGTCGAGGTGGCGAACAGGCTCGCCATGTCGCACGGAAACGGATCGGATTGGAGCCGGAAGATCAGCGGCTCGCGTCGGACTCCGCCTTCTTCACCATCGCGACGAAGCGGATCAGTTCGTCGATGGCGGCGTCGATATCCTCGCGCTGGCGCTTGAGCAGGTCGATCCGCGCCTCGCACTTCTCGATCGTCACGCGGCGCTGGACATGCCGACCGTCGCCGATGTCGTACAGATCGATCATCTCGCGGATCTCGCCGAGGCTGAACCCGACGCGCTTTGCGCGCAGGATCCACGCCAGCCGCGCCCGATCGCGCTTGGTGTAGATGCGGCTGAGGCCGCGCCGCGTCGGCGCGATCAGCCCCTCATCCTCATAGAAGCGCAGCGCGCGCGCGGTGACTTCGAACTCCTCGGACAAGTCCGAGATCGTGTACTCGGCGCGATCCTGCGGATCGGGCGTGTCCACCTGGGCATGTTGCAGGGCAGTCGGCATGCCCGGCATCATATTAACGTTAACGTGAACGTCAACAGCGCTCAGTCGCGGACCAGCGCGTCGCCCTCGATCCGCCGGAAGAAGCAGGTTTCCGCGCCGGTATGGCAGGCCGGACCTGCCGGATCGACCTTCAGCCATACGCAATCCTGATCGCAGTCGATCCGCGCCTCGACCACGCGCATGACGTGACCGGAAGTCTCGCCCTTCTTCCACAGCCGCCCCCGGCTGCGCGAAAAGAAGGTCGCCTCCCCCCTTTCCAGAGTCGCGGCCAATGCCTCTTCATTCATGTGCGCGACCATCAGCAGCGCGCCAGTCTGATGATGCGTGAGCACCGCTGTCAGCAGGCCGTTGGAATCAAATTTCGGATCGAGCGTGCTGCTCGCGTCGCGCGGAACGGTCATGGTCCCATAAGCGCACAAAAAGGCCGCTCGCCAAGCCCCGACCCGCCATTTGCGGTAAACCATGTGACAAACAGGCGACAAACCCGCTCCCCCTCCCTATATGCGCGCCAACTGCGATGAGGGAACGGGCCGCCCCGCCATGCTGACGACACACCCATTTGATGATGACAAGCTGCGCGAGGAGTGCGGCATTTTCGGCGTATGGGGCGCCGAGAAGGCAGCGGCGATGGTCGCGTTGGGGCTGCACGCGCTGCAGCACCGCGGTCAGGAAGCCGCGGGCATAACCAGCTTCGACGGCCGTGAGTTTCACACGCTGCGCGCGATGGGCCATGTCGCCGGAAATTTCGACAAGGATGAAGCGATCCGCAAGCTGCCAGGCGAGATCGCCTGCGGCCATGTGCGCTATTCCACCACCGGTGAGACCGCGCTGCGCAACGTCCAGCCGCTGTTCGCCGATCTCGCGACCGGCGGCTTCGCCATCGCGCACAACGGCAATATCTCCAACGCGATGAAGCTGCGCCGCGATCTCGTGCGCAACGGCTCGATCTTCCAGTCCACGTCGGACACGGAAACGATTATCCACCTCGTCGCCACCTCCACTTACCGGACGCTGCTCGACAAGTTCATCGATGCGCTGCGCCAGGTGGAAGGCGCCTACTCGCTGATCTGCATGACCAACGAGGGCATGATGGCGTGCCGCGACCCGCTGGGCATCCGCCCGCTGGTGATGGGCCGCCTCGGCAAATCGGTGATCTTCGCGTCCGAAACCGTCGCGCTCGACGTGGTCGGCGCAGAATATGAGCGGCAGGTCGATCCCGGCGAGATCGTGATCGTGACCGAGGGCGAGGTTCGCTCTATCCGCCCGTTCGGCTCGATCCACCCGCGTCCCTGCATCTTCGAGCATGTCTATTTCTCGCGGCCCGATTCGATCGTCGACAACAAGAGCGTCTATTCGGTCCGCAAGGCGATCGGCGCGCAGCTCGCGCTCGAAAGCCCGGTCGATGCCGATCTCGTCGTGCCGGTGCCCGATTCGGGCGTGCCCGCCGCGCTCGGCTTCGCGCAGGCCTCGGGCATTCCGTTCGAGCTGGGCATCATCCGCTCGCACTATGTCGGCCGCACCTTCATCCAGCCGGGCGACCAGGTTCGCCATCTCGGGGTGAAGCTGAAGCATAATGCCAACCGTGAACTGATCGGCGGCAAGCGCGTGGTGCTGATCGACGATTCGATCGTGCGTGGCACCACCAGCCTAAAGATCGTGCAGATGATGCGCGATGCGGGCGCCGCCGAGGTGCATATGCGCATCGCGAGCCCGCCGACCCGCCATAGCTGCTTCTATGGCGTCGACACGCCCGAGCGCGCCAAGCTGCTCGCCGCGCAATATGATGTGGCCGGCATGACCGACTTCATCAGCGCCGACAGCCTCGCCTTCATCTCGATCGGCGGGCTCTACAAGGCCCTTGGCGAGGCGCAGCGCGCCGATGTGCGGCCGCAATATTGCGATGCCTGCTTCACCGGCGATTATCCAACGCGCTTGACCGACCAGGACGATCTCGGCCCGGTCGACCAATTCTCGCTGCTCGCCGAGCGCGTGATCTGATCCTTTCCCCAGCGGACGAGACATGACCGAAAAGACGCTCGACGGGCGGATCGCCCTCGTCACCGGCGCGAGCCGCGGCATCGGCGCCGCGACCGCGGAAGCGCTTGCCGCCGCCGGCGCGCATGTCGTGATCACGGCGCGCACCGCGGCAGGGCTGGAGGAAGTCGAGGAGCGGATCCATCAGGCCGGCGGCTCGGCGACGATCGCGCCGCTCGACCTGATCGACGGCGACAGCATCGGCCGGCTCGCGCAGGCGGTCACCGAACGCTGGGGCAAGCTCGACACGCTCGTGCTCAACGCGGCGATGCTCGGTACCTTGACGCCGGTGGTCGATATCGATCCCAAGGAACTCGCCAAGGTGCTGACGCTCAACGTCGGCGCGCAACAGGCGCTGCTCGCGGCGTTCGATCCGCTACTGCGCAAGAGCGACACCCCCCGCGTGATCGCCCTCACCTCGCGAGTCGGTGCCGTGCCGACCGCATTCTGGGGCGCCTATGGCGCGTCGAAGGCGGCGCTCGACAATCTGCTGCTGACCTATGCGGCAGAGCGCAAGCAGGTGGGCAACGTCCGCGTCGCGATCGTCGATCCGGGCGCCACCGCCACCAAGATGCGTGCGCGCGCATTCCCAGGCGAAGACCAGTCGACCTTGAAGAGCCCCGAGGTCGTGGCCGACGCGATCGCCGCGCTTGTTGCGCAGGATTTCGAGACGGGGCACCGCATCCGCGTCGGGTGATCAGAGCTGCGCGGCAGCCAGGCAGCGGTCGCGCAGATCTTCCCAATCCCGGCCTGAAAGCGCCGTGGCTCCCGCGTTTAGCGGCCCCGCCGGCATCCCCGCGATCAGCCACGCCAGCAGCGCCTGGCGGCCGGACGGAACCCAGTCGTCGATCGGGCGCGCGAACAGCGCGGGCAACTCGTCGAATCCATACCAGCTGATCTGCCCCTCGGGTGTCACCGGGATCGGGATCGCGCTGTCTGCCAGCACGCCGACGAAGCAGGTGATCCAGACATTGGTGTTGTAGGCGGTCTCGTTCATCAGCAGCGTAAGGCAGCCGCGGGGATCGACCGCCAAGGCGTTGCCTGATTCTTCCAATGCCTCCCGAGCCGCAGTGCGATGGAGTAAGAGTTGGTCGCCGTCCGGATCATGCGCACCGCCGATGGCGTGGAGGCGGCCCGGCGCGATCCGGTCATCATCGGACCGACGGTGGATCGTAACGCGACGACACGCGGGATCGACGGCGAACAGCATCGCCGCGAGCAATGCTGGAGGGCGCTCGGCGCTCGCGCGGATCAGCCGCAGCGCATGGATGTCGCTGATGATGCCGCTTGCCACCGCATCGAGTGATGTCGGCGTTTCTGAGAGAAGAATGACGGGATCCAGCACAGCGCCGTCTGCACGCGCCGCCGCGAGCAGCGCCGCCAGATCGAGGCGATCGGCGAGGCCGTTGAGCGCGAACAATCGCGCGTCGCGTTCCGCCACGCTGCTTCCTACCAGTTCGGGAACCACTGTCGGAACCTGCACGCCAGCGTCCAACAGGCGGCTACCGGGAACCGCGCGCACCCGCGCGAAAATATCGGTCATGCCTTAGTCAACGTCACCTGCGCGACATCGATTCCGCCGCCGCGGAAGCCGCCTTCGCAATACATCAGATAATAGCGCCACAGCTCGAGGAAGCGCGGATCGAAGCCGCGCGGCAGTTCGCCGGCAGCCGCCGCCGCATCGAAGCTGGCGCGCCAGCGCTTGAGCGTCTCGGCATAGTCGATGCCAAAACCGGTGCGATCCTCCAAGCGCAGCCCTTCGGCCGCGGCGAGCGCGGCGAAGCGGGCTTCGGACATCAGCATGCCGCCGGGGAAGATATAGGTCTGGATGAAATCGGTGTTGGCGGCATAGCTCTCGAACGACTCCTCGGCGATCGAGATCATCTGGATTCCCGCCTTGCCCCCGGGGCGCAGTGCGCGGGCGATGGCGCGTGCATAGTCCGGCCAATATTCCATGCCGACAGCCTCGACCATCTCGACGCTGGCGACCGCATCATAGCTGCCCGGCACGTCGCGATAGTCGCGCAGTTCGATGGTCACCCGGTCCGAAAGCCCCCGCGCCGCGAGCATCGCCTCGGCATGCGTCTTCTGCTCGGCAGACAAGGTGATGCCGGTGACGCGCAGGCCATAATCCTCCGCCGCGATCGCGGCGAGGGTTCCCCAGCCGCAGCCGATCTCAAGCAGCCGGTCGCCCGGCTTCGTTCCCAGCCGGTCAAGCAAGGCCCGCACCTTGCGGCGCTGCGCCACCTCAAGCGGTTCGTCATCATCATAGGGCGCCTGGAACAGGGCGCTCGAATAGGTCATCGTGCGATCTAGCCACGGCGAATAGAAATCGTTGCCCAGATCATAATGGAATTCGATGTTGCGCCGCGCGCCGGCCGTGTCGTTGCGTCGCCGGGCGTGGTTCAGCCGGTTGAGCAGCCGCGCGATCCCGCGCGACCGGCCGGTCTCGCCCAGGCTGCGGCGGTTGCGCATGAACAGATCGAACAGCGGCACCGGGTCGGGGCTCTCCCAATCGCCATCCGCCCAGCCTCGATACCAGCCGACCGATCCGGACGTCGCCAAGCGAACGAGCGCGCGCCAGCGCACGATCCTGACCACCGCCACTGGCCCCGGCCCGCGGCCACCCAATATGCGCTGCGAGCCATCCGGGAAGCTTGCCTCGATCCGCCCTTCGCTCAAGCCGCGATCAATCGCGTCGAGCAGCCGCCGAAAACCCGGTGCCAGCAGGCGCGACACGATGCCTGAACCGATCGCATAGCCGCGATCGGCGGACAGCAGATGATCCCCGCGTGCTGCCTTCCCCGTATCCATCGTTACTGATTGTTGCTCAGCCCTTTGCGTGGCGCAACAGGTAGAGCAATTCGACCGGCCGTGAAAAGCGCGATGTGGCGAAAAACGCGTTGCTTCACCGATAGATGACAGGCGCGATGTTCAATCGGCGCAGACCACGACCAAACCCATCGACATCGCCTCACCGCCGAAACCGGGGCTCACCCGGTTCTCGACGCGTGTTCTTTTGCAGGGCTTGCCATCCTTGCCGAGCACCTGCTTCTTGCCCGTGCGCGGTTTGGCCTCGGCAACCTGCTTGCCACCCTTCGGCGGCGGGCAGACGCCATCGGCGACGAGCTTCATGTGAAAGCGCTTGCCCTGTTCGCGAACCCAGGCGTCTGCGCTTTCCTTCCCATCCGTGCGCAGGCGCCGCATATATTCGGCTTCCATCCGCTTCCGATCCGCGGCCGGCAGTGCCTCCGCCGAACATTTCGGCGCGGATTTCGCCTTGCCGTCGTCGTCGATGCCGTTTTCGCGATTATAGTTATCATAGGTGTTGCGCAGCGCCTGCTGCCCGAGAATGCCGTTGCTCCAGATCGGAACGTCGACCATCTGCGCCGTCGCAGGGGCCGCGATCACCGTGATCGCCAAGGCCAGTGCCATCGTAATCCGGGGCATGGTTCGTCCTCCTTGCAGGTCAGGCGACTTCACCTCGTCCGCGCTGAAGATGCGATGGCAGAAATCACAACGGGGCTCTATCAGTCCCGCCAACGGCTCAAGTCGCCGTAAAACAACGCCTTTCCCGCTTTCGCCCATCTCCAGCAGATGCATCATCGTTGGAGATGCGAGCCTTTTTGATCCGACGAAGTGGCCCGGGCCTAATGACCGCCCTTCTGCTCGCAGCTTGTTCCGGCAATCCAACCAACAACGATGCCTCGGCCGATGCCGAACAGCCCGAGGTGCAAGCGTTCGGCGCGCTCTTTGCTAACGGGTTCAAGGTGGCGGAGAAGATCGAACCTGCATCTGAAGCCGCACCGGACGACGGCCAACTGGGCTACGCGCCCAATGCCGGCATTCGCAGGCGAGTGGCGCGGCAACTCGCGGACAATCACCGTCGCCTCTTCTCGCTGGATTTCGCGCTAACTGATGCCGAGGACTTCTTTCGTTCGGGCGCGGCCGCTGACATCGCCGATCGCAAGCTGGAAGCACTCGGCCTGCCGACCAACAGCCTCGCCGGCGCCAACGTGCTGCTGTTTGGACTGGCGTGGGAACTGGCCAATGGCGAGGCGCTGACGATCGAAGGCCAGAAAGGTCTGCTCGCACAGGTCAACAAGCAGCTGAATGAGGGCCCGATGAAGCGCAAGGGCGATGCGGAACGACAGGAGCAGGCCGAAATCCGCCTCCAGACCGCGGCACTGTGGCTGGAGGAGGAACGGCTGCGGCGGAACGATGCGCAGCGGATGCAGCAGCTTTCCGATGCGGTACAGCGCGACATGAAGCGGATCAGCGGCAACGACATGCGTGCGCACAAGCTTGGCGGGGACGGCCTGGTCGAGCGCTAGCCGTCGATCTTCATCTGCCGATAGGCAGCAAGCGCGCGTTCCCTGGCCTGGCGATGGCCGATCAGCGGCTCGGCATAATCCTTCGGCGCGCAGCCATTCATCCACGGATCATGAATGTCGGCGTCGGAAAGCCCGGCCAGTTCAGGCACCCACTCCCGGATATAATCGGCCGCATCGAACTTCGCGGACTGGGTCAGCGGCGCCATGATTCGCACGAACATGTTGGAATCGACGCCGGTACCCGCCACCCACTGCCAGTTGACGCTGTTGTTGCCATAATCGGCGTCGACCAGCGTATCCCAGAACCAGCGCTCGCCGCGCCGCCAGTCGATCAGCAGATGCTTGATGAGGAAGGAGGCGGCGATCATCCGCACCCGATTGTGCATCCAGCCGGTCGTCCACAGCTGGCGCATTCCGGCATCGACGATCGGGTAACCGGTGCGCCCCTTTGTCCAGGCGGCGAAATCGCGGTCTGCGGCCTTGCCCTTCCGCCATGCGAACGCATCGAAGCCGTCGCGGCCGTTGCGGCGGCCATAGTCCGGAAACTGGTCGATCAGGTTGGCGGCAAAATCCCGCCAACCGAGTTCGCGGAGGAAGGCCTCGCCGGAACCGCCGGCTTTGCCGATCCGATGCCATACCGTGGCAGGCGAGATCTCGCCGAAATGAAGATGCGGCGATAGCCGAGAGCTACCTTCGACAGAGGGCAGGTTGCGCGCCTCGTCATAATCGCCAACCTCGGGCAGGAAATGATCGAGAGTCGCACGCGCACCCGCCTCGCCCGGTGACCAATCCTTGCCGAATGCGCCCGCCCAATCGGGCTCGGACGGTAGCAAATTCCAGTCGGCCAAGGCGTCGCTGGCTACCTTGCCACTATGTCCCTTCACCTGCGTCGGCGCGTGCACCGGCGTTGCTGGCGGCATCTGGCGGTGAAGCGCGCGCCAGAACGGCGTGAACATCCGGAAGCGCCCGCCCGCGCCCGTCAATACACAAGCGGGCGGCGCGAGGTGGTTGCCGTCATGAAGACAGAGATCGATTTCACCTTCGAGCTCGCTTTCGGCGCGCTGCCACCAGGGCTCAAAATGGCGAATGGCGTGGACCCGTTCCGCACCGACCGCGTGCGCGACTTTCAGCACCTCAGCGACCGCATCGCCGCGCCGCAGGATCAGCGAGATCCCCTTTGCCTCGAAAGCAGCGCCAAGCGCTTCGAGGCTGTGATGCAGCCACCAGCGCTGCGCACCGCCGATCGCCCAGTCCCCGGGCCGATCATCGTCAAGAACATAGACGGGAACGACAGGGCCGTCGTGCGCCGCAGCCACATAAGCGGGCTGATCGGCCAGCCGCAGATCCTGCCGAAGCCACAGAAGGCTGGTCATTGGCTTTTGCCCTCCGTCATGGCGTGAAGCAGACAAATGCTTGCCGTGCGGATGGGTTCCTGCTCGGTCAATGGACGCCGACCGATCGAGTGCGATCAGGCCGCCTTGCGCATCTTCGCGAGCTTCTTGAGCACCATGTCCCGCTTCAGGCGCGAGAGGTGGTCGATGAACAGCACGCCTTCGAGATGATCCATCTCATGCTGCAGGCACACTGCGAGCAGCCCCTCGATTGTTTCCTCATGCGGTTTGCCCTCACGGTCGAGCCACTTCGCGCGCACCATCGAAGGGCGCTGAACCTCCGCGAACTGTTCCGGCACGGAGAGACAGCCTTCGTTGTAGGGCTTGGTATCGACCGAAGTCTCGAGGATCTCGGGATTGATGAAGACCAGGGGCTTGCGCACGCTTTCGCCGCCCTCTTCCTCGGGCTCCTGCAGGTCGATCACCAGCAGGCGGTGGGGCACCCCCACCTGGATCGCTGCGAGGCCGATGCCGGGCGCGTCGTACATCGTCTCGAACATGTCATCGATCAGGCGCTGCAGATCGTCGTCGAACGTCTCCACTGGAATCGACTTGGTGCGCAGACGCGGATCGGGCGTCTCGATGATCGGAAGAATGGCCATGGCGTGCGAGGTATGATTTTCCCGCCGAAAGTCAACTGACCGGGCGTCGCGCGCGCAAAGCCTGTGCCAAGGTGCCCTCGTCGAGATAATCGAGTTCACCGCCCACCGGTAGGCCATGGGCGAGTTGG
Source organism: Sphingomonas zeicaulis (assembly GCF_050433225.1). Taxonomy (NCBI): domain Bacteria; kingdom Pseudomonadati; phylum Pseudomonadota; class Alphaproteobacteria; order Sphingomonadales; family Sphingomonadaceae; genus Sphingomonas; species Sphingomonas zeicaulis. Next base: position 1,513,284 of record NZ_JBNPXQ010000001.1, read on the forward strand.
GTCAGCCGCACCGGAAAGCGCTCGATCCGCTCGGCGACATAATGCGCGGTGGTCTGACCCTCCAGTGTCGCATTCATTGCCAGCACGACTTCGTCGATTCCACCTGCGGCAATCCGCGAGACCAACCGGTCGATCGTCAGATCCTCGGGCCGCACCCCGTCGAGCGCGGAGAGCCGCCCGCCGAGAACGTGGAAGCGCCCAGGAAACAGCCGCGATCGATCGAGCGCCCAGAGGTCGGGCACGTCCTCGACCACGCACAGCATGCGCGCGTCGCGCCGAGGGTCCGCGCAGATTGCGCACGGATCGGTGGTGTCGACATTACCGCACAGCCCACAGGTCGCGAGATTCTCGTCCACCGCCCGCAGCGCGCTGAGCAACGGCGCCATCGCCCCTTCCCGCTTCTTCAGCAGGTGCAGCACCGCGCGCCGCGCCGAGCGCGGGCCGAGCCCGGGCAAACGCGACAGCGCCTGCACCAGCGTTTCGATTTCCTTCGAAGCCATCGCGCCCAGATAGGGGCTTGCGGGGCGTCCTGCCAAGCGGCGCAGCGTTCAGACAGTGACGACGTCCGCCTCGTGTCCCGGAAAGGGGAAGGGCTGCGCCTCGGTGCGCGGGCCCTGTTCCATTGCCAGACAGACGCGGACGATAGCCTTGCCCGCCTCGAAGTCGAGCGCACGCTCGCCGGGTCGGATCGCGTTCGCGCTTGATTGCCGCAGGATCGCGGCGGCCATTGCGTTAACGTCGTGCGGTTCGACGAGCAGACCATAGCGCCCGTTCGCCAGCACGTCCGGTGCGGAACCGGCGGTGGTCGAGGCGACGATCGGCGTGCCGCAGGCGAGCGCCTCAAGCAGCGCGTTGGAGAATCCCTCCCACAGCGAAGGGAGCACGAAGGCACGCGCAGCCCGCACATAAGGCAGCGGATTGGCAACCTCACCCACCAGTTCGACGCGATCGGCGATGCCGAGTTCGTTCGCCTGCGCGTGCAGCGCCGCGAAGGCGTCCACGCTGCCGCCGCCGACGATCATCAGGCCGATGTCACGTGTACGATTGGCGATCGCCAGCGCTTCGAGCAGCCGGCGATGATTCTTCTGCCGCGCAAGGCGGCCGACAGTGACCACGTAGGGTCGGTTGCTCGCAATCCAGCGATGCTCGCAGGGCGCCTGCGCGCGAGCCTGAACGGCCTGCGTGTCGACCCCGTTCGGCGTGATCGCCGCCCTGCCCTCCGTTCGCGCGCGCTGGAGAACGGCGGTGCGCGCCAGATGCGGTGAAACGAGGAGAAGTTGGTCGGCGCGATCGATCATCGCCTTCTGGCAAGCGCGGCGCATCGCGCGCTTGATGCGGCCGTCACCCGGATGGTCCGGCTCGTTGCTGATCCGCAGCACGCGGCGCGTGCCCGGCAGCCCCTGCGACGCGATCAGCGCTGCGAGATGACCATGGTTGCCGACCGAGAGCAGCACCGACGGCTGCAGCGCCTTGAGCGCGCGGCGCAGATCGGGCACCGCCGCCGCCAGCGCGACACCGCGCTTCGCCCGCAGCAGCGGGCCAGGAACCAGGGCGATGTGAACGCGCGGATCGAGCGCGTGCCGCCCTTCCCCGACGTTTCGGCAGACCAGCATCGTCACGTCATTTCCGCGCGTGACCAGCGCATTGGCGATCCGGACCGCATTGATAACGACGCCGGTCAGCCCGAAATCGAACATGAACAGGGCAATCCTCCGGCTGGCCGGACGGGCATCGTGCAGACGCTGCGGATTGTCGAAGCGGGCGGCGAACATGCTGGCCTGCTAGCCGGCTAATCTTACGCTTCGATGTGACGAACGTTTGAATTTGCAAATGTTCGGTATTGCGACTGGATTCGATGACGGAAAGCGGCAGAGCGTGACGTCTGAAGCTCGTCAGGGGTGCGCGTTAGATGGAAATGAAGCAGGCGTCGGCTGCCGGCAAATGGCCGGTTCTAGCGATCGCCTACGCCATATTGATCGTGTGGATCGGCCTGCGCGCGCTCGTCGCACCGGTTAATCATGACGAGAGCCAATATGTCGCCGCCGCTGTCCTTGCGTCCGAGCATCTGATCTTCCGCGACTTTCTGTCGCTGCAACCGCCGCTGCACGCCTGGCTGATGGCGCCCGTGGCTATACCGGGGGGTACGACGCTGGTCGCGCTGCGGCTGGCCGATGCCGCGCTCGGCGTGGGCGCGCTGGCGCTGCTGCACGCGGGCCTCACCGCGGCCGGCGTCTCGCGGCGCTTCGCCATCGCGATGCTGTTCCTTGCCGCCGCCTGCCAGCCTTTCCAGTTTGCCGCGTCGGTCGTTCGCAACGACATTCTGCCGATGGCGCTGCTGGCCGGGGCGCTCGCCGCCGGGCTGGTTGGTTGCCGCCGTCCGGATTGGCGCTGGTGGACCCTTGCGGGGCTGCTGCTCGGGCTCGCCGGCAGCACCAAGCTGTCCTATGGGCCGCCATTGGCCATCGCAGGGCTGTTTCTTTGCTGGCAGGCGGTGCGGGGACGGATCGCCTTTGCGATCATCCTCGCCTTCGCGATCGGCGGTGTGGTCGGGCTGTTGCCGCTGCTTGCCGGTTTCCTCGCGCAGCCACAGGTCTTTGTCTACGGCACGCTCGAGTTCGGGGCCGAAGCGCCGTTCGACTGGTATCGCGCGAATGGCCTCAACCATCGGCTGGGGCTGGCCGGAAAATTGCTGGACATGATTCGCTATGCCGCGCTCGGCCCGATGCTGGTGGCTTTTCTCGCGCTCATACTCTTCGCGTTCGACGGACATCGCGCCGAAGCGACCGATCTGCGTCGATCCTGGCTCTACTGGATGCTCGCTGCCGGCCTGATCGCCGCCGCGCTGCCAACGCCGATGCAGCGGCAATATCTGCTGCCCATGCTGCCGCCGCTGTTCGTCCTGCTCGGCCTTGCGATTGAAATGCGACGGCAGTCCCGCACAAAGGGCCGGCAAACCGTGGTCGCCTTGCTCGGCCTGTCCTTCGCCAGCGGGCTGGTTGCGGACGGGATCATCCTCGCGCGCGGCAGGCCGAGCCCCATCGACATCGATCGCAACGCGCGCTGGATGGGCAAAATGCTGGCCGGGGCCGATGGCGCGATCTTCACGCTCTCGCCCGAACATGCCATCGCCAGCGGTCGTCCTATCGACCCACTATCCGCCACCGGCCCTTTCGTCTTGCGCAGCGGCACCACTATCGATCGCGCGCGGGCGCTGGTGTTTGCCGTGCCGACTCCCGAAACATTGCCTTTGCTGTTGGACCGTTGCCCGCCAGCGGCAATCCTGACCGGTTATGAACGCGGCAGCCGCCGCTTCCGCATCGCTCCCGACGAAATCGTTGTCCGCTATGCCCTTTCGCGTGGCTATCACCCCCTTGCGGTGCCCGATGGTGAGGGGGCCCTGTACGTGCGCACCCAACTGCCGCCGGTCCGATGCTGATTTCGATGCCCCCCGCCATCCCGCGTGAAGGAGATGCCGTGCTCCGATGCCTTCTTGCGCTTGCCTGCGCGCTGCTGATCCCCGCCGCCGCCCACGCCGCCGACCGGCTGGTGGGCCTGACCGCCGCAATCGGTACAGCCGAACGTCAGATGGCTGGCCGCGCGATCGACGGCGAACTTGAAACCCGGTCCGGCAAGCTCGTCTATGAGATCGAGCTCGTCCGCACCGACACGCTGCACCAGGTGCTGATCGATGCCCGCACCGGCCAGATCATCGCCGTTTCCAAGCCAAGGCTGCTCGGTATTTATCGCCGGTGGCTGGACGGCAGCCGGATGAAGCAGGCCGGGCGGGTGCGCGCGCTCGGGCCGATACTGCAGCAGATCGAGCGCCAGCCGGGCCGCATCGTCCATGATGCGACGCTCAGGGTGGATGATGGGCGGCCGATCTATGAAGTGGAGGTGGAAACGCCCACCGGCGTCGTCGAGGTCACCTTCGACGCGCTGACAGGGCAGCGGCTGACGGTGGCGCTTGATGACGATGACGATTAGGTCGTGCCGGTGATGCAGATACTTCTGATCGAGGATGACGAACGTGTTGCTTCACACGTGGCCAAGGGACTGCGCGAGTTGGGCCATATCGTCGATCATCAGGCCAAAGGCCGCGATGGGCTCTATCGCGCCGCGGCCGAACGCTTCGACGTGATCATCCTCGATCGCATGCTGCCCGACATGGACGGCCTCACCATATTGCGCACGATTCGCGCCACGGAGGACCAGACCCCCGTGCTGATCCTCAGCGCACTCAGCGAGGTCGACGAGCGGGTGCGCGGGCTGCGCGCCGGCGGCGACGACTATCTCGCCAAGCCTTTTGCGCTTTCCGAACTGATCGCGCGCGTGGAAGCGCTGGGACGCCGTGCGACCGCGGCGCCGGTCGAGCAAGCCGTATTGTCCGTCGGCGATCTCAGCCTCGACCTCGTGGGCCGTGTCGTGCGCCGTGGCGGCACCCGCATCGACCTCACGGCGCGCGAGTTCCGTATCCTCGAGCAGCTAGCGCGCAACGCTGGTCGTGTCGTCACCCGATCGATGCTCCTCGAAACCGTTTGGGAATATCATTTCGATCCGCAGACCAACATCATAGACCAGCATGTCAGCCGGTTGCGCCAGAAGGTGGACCGCGATTTCGAAAGGCCGCTGATCCACACCGTCCGCGGCGTCGGCTATTCGCTGCGCGAGCCCGAATGAAGCGGAAAATGCTGCGCTGGCCGAGCGGGCTTCGCAGCCTCTCCGCCCGGCTCGCGCTGCTCTATGCCCTGATCTTCTGCATCTCCGTGGCGGTGCTGCTGGCCCTGACCCACTGGGCGGCGATCCGCCGGCCGATGGGCCTGATCGAGCAGGATATCCTCGCCGAATCCTCCGGCGCCGCCGGGCTCTACGCGCTCGACGGACAGGCGGCGGTGATCCGCATGCTCCACGCCCGCGCCACCGAAATCGCCGAGCGCAAGGCCTATCACGTGCTGGTCGCCGCCTCGGGCGAAGTGCTCACCACCAACCTTCCCAGCGTCCCTCACCATCTGAAGGGGTGGCGTCGGGTCGAGGCGGACATCTTCAGCGGCGGCGAGGAAGATGATCATATGGCGCTGATGTTCGGCCGGCGCCTGCCGGACGGCGCCGTGCTCGCGGTCGGGCGCGACATCGAGAAGATCGACGATCTCCGCCGCGGCCTCGCCCGCGTCGCCGTGTCGATGCTTGGCATGACGGTGATCCTTGCGCTAATCGGCGGGGTACTGATGAGCCGCGCGATCGGCAGGCGATTGGAGTCGGTCAGCGCAACAGCGCGTCGCGTGATCGGCGGCGACCTGTCCGAACGAATACCCCTCCGCGGCACCGGCGACGATTTCGACCAGCTTGCCGCGACGCTCAACCTGATGCTCGCGCGGATCGAACTGCTTGTCGAATCGGTGCATCGCGTGTCGGACAGCATCGCGCATGAGCTGCGTACCCCCCTCGCCCGCCTGCGCGCCAATCTTGAGGATCTGGCAGTCACGCATCCCGCCGGCACGCCGGCCGCCGAGGCCTTGCTGGAGGAAGCATCGCAGGAAGCGGCGCGGCTGCAATCGGTGTTCGACGCGCTGCTGCGGATCGCACGGATCGAGGTGGGGCGGCACCAGCGTGATGATGTGGCGTTCGACCTTGCCGAACTGCTCGCCGATGCGGTCGAGTTCTATGGCCCCGAGGCGCAGGATCGCGACATCGCGCTCTCGACGGCGATCGACGCCAGTCTGGGCACCGTCGCCGATCGCGACCTGATCTTCCAGGCGGTCTCCAACCTGCTCGACAATGCGATCAAATATACGCCAGCGGGCGGTACCGTGCAGATCCGTGCCGCACGCTACGGCGCGACCTTGCGGCTGGTGATCGAAGACAATGGGCCGGGCGTCGATCCGCAATATCTGCCGCGGCTCACCGAACGCTTCTTCCGCGCGCCAAACAGCGGCCAGTCCGGCACGGGGCTGGGCCTGGCACTGGTCGCAGCGGTGGCGCGCGTGCACGGCTCGGATCTGGCCTTCGAGACCTCTGCCGCGGGCTTCCGCGTGATCTGGTCGCTCGTCGACGCGACGGTTGGCGGCGATCGTCCAAAGGCATAAGAGCGCCGCCATGCGTATCGCCTTCATGGGAACTCCCGACTTCGCCGTACCGACGCTGGACGCGCTGCTCGCGGCCGGACACGATGTCATCGCCGTCTACAGCCAGCCGCCACGCCGTGCGGGACGCGGCAAGGCGCTGTCGCCCACCCCGGTCCACCGCCGCGCCGAAGCGCTCGGCATCGAGGTGCGGACGCCGCTCACCTTGCGCGACGCCGAGGCGCAGGCCGCTTTCGCCGCGCTCGACCTCGATGTCGCGGTCGTCACCGCCTATGGGCTGATCCTGCCGCGCGCGGTGCTCGACGCGCCGCGCCACGGCTGCCTCAACGTTCATGCCTCGCTGCTGCCTCGCTGGCGCGGTGCCGCCCCGATCGTGCGCGCGATCGAGGCGGGCGATGAAGAGACCGGCGTCTGCATCATGGGTATGGAGGCCGGCCTCGACACCGGACCGGTCTTCGCCCGCGTGGCGACACCGATCGGCACCAAGACCGGCGGCGAACTGACCGATGAACTCGCGCAATCCGGCGCCGCCGCGATGGTCGCGGTGCTGGCCGATCTCGGCGCGCACGTGCCGGTCCCGCAGCCCAACGACGGCGTGACCTATGCGAAGAAGATCGAGAAGGCGGAGGCGCTGATCGACTTCACCGCCGATGCGGCTGCCGTCGTCCGCCAGATCCAGGCCTATGATCCCGTACCGGGCGCCTTTTGCGAGCATGAAGGCGAGCGGTTGCGGCTGTTCCGTGCCGAAGCGGTGGCAGGCAACGGCGCGCCGGGCACCGTGCTCGATGATGCGCTGACCATCGCCTGCGGCAACAGCGCGATCCGGCCGGCGAAGGTGCAGCGCGCCGGACGCGGCGCGATGACGCCCGAGGAATTGTTGCGCGGCTTCGCCCTGCCGCCGGGCACCCGGCTCAACGGCCGGAGCGCGGCGTGAGCGAAGCGGCGGCAACGACACGCTTCCGCCTCACCGTCGAGTTCGATGGCCGCCCGTTCATGGGCTGGCAGCGGCAGGCGCACGGCCCCAGCGTGCAGCAGGCGATCGAGGAGGCCGCGTTCGCGGTGACCGGCGAGCAGGTTGTGCTGCACGCTGCCGGCCGCACCGATGCCGGCGTCCACGGCCTCGCAATGGCGGCGCATCTCGACATCGCCCGCGAGATCGCGCCGTTCCGGCTGATGGAAGCGCTCAACGCCAAGCTGCGCCCTGCCCCCGTCGCGATCCTCGGCTGCGAGGTCGTGCCTGGAGACTGGCATGCGCGCTTTTCCTGCATCGGCCGGCGCTATCGCTATGTGATCGCCAATCGCCGCGCGCCTTTGACCTTCGAGACCGGCCTCGCCTGGCGCATCGCCCAGCCGCTCGACCATGAGGCGATGCATGAGGCGGCGCAGCACCTCGTCGGCCTGCATGACTTCACCACCTTCCGTTCGGTGCATTGCCAGGCGCAGAGTCCGCTGAAGTCGCTCGACCGGCTCGACGTCAGCCGCGAAGACGACCGCGTGATCGTGGTCGCGGCGGCGCGTTCCTTCCTCCATCATCAGGTGCGCTCGATGGTCGGCTGCCTCGCGCTGGTCGGCCAGGGGCGGTGGGCCGGTTCGGATGTGAAGGCCGCGCTTGAGGCGCGCGACCGCAACGAACTGGGGCTCAACGCGCCGTCGGACGGGCTCTATTTCGTCCGCGCGGTCTACCCGGACTGAGCCTCGGCGAACTGGATCAGATCCCAGCGATTGCCATAGAGATCGAGGAACACCGCGACCGTGCCATAGCCGGCATCCTTGGGCGGACGGACGAACTCGACACCCTTGGCGACCATCGCCTCATAATCGCGCCAGAAATCGTCGGTGCGCAGGAACAGGAAAACCCGGCCACCCGCCTGATCGCCGATGAAGCGCGCCTGTTCCTGCGTCGATGCGCGTGCCAGCAAAATGGTCGTGGCACCGGCGGCGACATCCGCGCCGGGGGGAGCGACCAGAACCCAGCGCTTGTCCTGCTCGGGCTGATATTCGTCGGCGACGAGCGTGAAGCCGAGCGTGCCGACATAGAAGGCAATCGCCTCGTCATAGTCACGCACGACAAGCGCGATGTGGGCGAGGGATTGTCGAGGGTTCATGTCGGCCCGGTTGCCTTTCGTCGTGGCTGGCGCCCCCCAATCCGTTTGCCCTGAGTAGCGGCTGAGCGAAGTCGAAGACGCGTATCGAAGGGCCGGGCTCAGAGCATGCCCTTCGATACGGGCCTTCGCCAAGCTCAGTCCCTACTCAGGACGAACGGTTCAGGGCGCGTGATTTGCGTGGTGCTCACTCCACCGTCACCGACTTTGCGAGGTTGCGCGGCTGATCGACATCGGTGCCCTTCAGCACCGCGACATGATAGGCCAGCAACTGCACCGGCACCGCGTAAACCAACGGCTGGATCAGCGGATGCACCGCCGGCATCTCGATCGTCGCCATACAGCCTTCGCCCGCGGCGGCGATGCCGGCAGCGTCGGAGATCAGGATAACCTTGCCACCGCGCGCCTGCACCTCCTGCATGTTGGAGATCGTCTTCTCGAACAGCGGGCCTGAGGGCGCGAGCACGATCACCGGCACCTTGTCGTCGATCAGTGCGATCGGGCCATGCTTCATCTCGCCGGCGGCATAGCCTTCGGCGTGGATATAGCTGATTTCCTTGAGCTTCAGCGCGCCTTCCAGCGCCATCGGATAGTCGGGGCCGCGGCCGATATAGAGCACGTCGCGCGCGGGGGCGACGAGGTGCGCCATCGCCTCGATATCCTCGTCATGCCCAAGCGCCGCATTCATCCCCGCCGGTGCTTCGGCCAGATGCTCGACGATGCCCGCCTCATCCTCGGCGGTCATCAGTCCGCGCACGCGCGCGAAACGGGCGGCGAGCGCGGCGAGCACCGCGAGTTGGCAGGTGAATGCCTTGGTCGAGGCGACGCCGATCTCGGGGCCGGCATGCGTCGGCAGCAGCAGATCCGCCTCGCGCGCCATCGAACTGGTCGGGACGTTGACGACGACGGCGATGGTCTGGCCATGGGCCTTGCAGTGGCGCAGCGCCGCGAGCGTATCCGCGGTTTCGCCCGACTGGCTGATGAACAGCGCCAGCCCGCCGGGCTCCAGCACCGGATCGCGATAACGGAATTCGGAGGCGACATCGAGGTCGACCGGGATCCGCGCGAACCGCTCGAACCAGTATTTGGCGACCATGGCAGCATAGAAGCTGGTGCCGCAGGCAACGATCGTCACACGATGGATCGCGGTCAGGTCGAAATCCATGTCGGGCATCGCGACCTGGTTCTCCAGCCGCCGCAGATAGGATTTGAGCGTCTGCGCCACGACGACAGGCTGCTCGTAGATCTCCTTCTGCATGAAGTGGCGGTGATTGCCCTTGTCGATCGTCAGGCTGCTCGCGCCCGAAACGACGATCGGCCGGCTGACCGGATTGTTGTCGCGGTCATAGACCTGCACCGCGTCGCGCGTGAGCACGACCCAGTCGCCTTCCTCCAAGTAGGAGATGCGCTGGGTGAGCGGCGCCAAAGCGAGCGCGTCCGACCCCAGATAGGTCTCACCCTCGCCATAGCCGACGACGAGCGGCGAACCGAGCCGCGCGCCGATCAGCAGGTCGGGGTGCTGGCGGAAGAGGATGGCGAGCGCGAAGGCGCCGTGCAGCCGCGGGAGCACGGTGCGCACCGCCTCGACCGGATCGGTGCCGCCCTCGACCAGTTCGCTCACCAGATGCGCGACGACCTCGGTATCGGTCTGGCTCTCGAACATCCGCCCGCGCCCCTGCAACCCGTCGCGCAGCGGCTTGAAATTCTCGATGATGCCGTTGTGGACCAGCGCGACTTCACCCGTGGCGTGCGGGTGCGCGTTGCTGGTGGTCGGCGCGCCGTGCGTCGCCCAGCGGGTGTGGGCGATGCCGATCGTACCCGGCAGCGGATCGCCGGCAAGTTCGCGCGCCAGATTGTCGAGCTTGCCCTCCGCCCGCCGCCGCACCAGCGCGTCGCCGCTGACAGTGCAGATGCCGGCGGAATCATAGCCGCGATATTCGAGCCGCCTCAGACCATTCAACAGCCGGTCGGCAACCGGATCGGTGCCGAGGATTCCGATGATTCCGCACATGTGACGCTACGCCCTTCCACGCGCGACCCGACGGCCGCGTAACCGACTGCTCAACCCGCCTTCTTGCGCTCGGTCATCGCCGCGCGGAAGCGCGCGGCCCAGCCCGGCTTCTGTTCCTGATAGCCGCGCGCGACACCCAGCGCATCGTCCGCCACGTCGGCGGTGATCACCGAGCCGGCGGCAACGATCGCGCCGTCGCCAATCCGGACCGGCGCCACCAGCGCGCTGTTCGAGCCGATGAACGCGTCCTCCCCGATGACCGTGCGATATTTCAGGAAGCCATCATAATTGCAGGTGATCGTACCCGCGCCGATATTGGCGCCGGCACCCACCACCGCATCGCCGAGATAGGTCAGGTGGCTGGCCTTGGCGCCCGCGCCAAGCACCGCCTTCTTCATCTCGACGAAGTTGCCGACCTTGGCCTCTTCGCCCACCTCGGCGCCCGGCCGCAGCCGCGCATAGGGACCGACCGAAGCGCCGCGCTCGATCGTGGCGCCCTCCAGATGACTGAAGGCATGGATCACCGCATCCTCGGCGACGCTGACACCGGGGCCGAACACGACATTCTGCTCGACCGTCACATCGGCGGCGAGAACGGTGTCGTGCGAGAACCACACGGTTTCCGGCGCCACCAGGGTCACACCATCGGCCATAGCCTGCGCGCGGCGGCGGTGCTGCCATGCTGCCTCGACCGCCGCCAGTTCTGCGCGCGAATTGACGCCGGCGACTTCCCAGGCCGCGGTCTCTATCACTGCGCTCGGCCGGCCCTCGGCGGCGGCAAGCATGACGATGTCGGGCAGATAATATTCGCCCGCAGCATTGTCGTTGCCGACACGGGCGAGCAGCGCGAACAGATCCGCGCCGCGCGCCGCCATCAGCCCTGAATTGCACAGGTCGACAGTGCGCTCCTCGGCGCTCGCGTCCTTATACTCGACCATCTTGCGGATCGTGCCACCGTCATCGGCGAGGATCCGGCCATAGGCCGCGGCATCGGCAGGGCGGAAGCCGAGCACCACCGTGGTCGGTGCATCGTCGGCATGAAGCCGATCGAGCATGCGCTGCATCGTCGCGACGGAGACCAGGGGTACGTCGCCATAGAGGATCAGCACGTCACCCTCGAAGCCGTCGAGCTTCGGCTCGGCCATCCGCACTGCATGGCCGGTGCCGAGCTGTTCGGACTGGACGGCGATGTCCACGCCAAGGCCATCGACCGCCGCCTCGACCTGATCGCGCCCTGCCCCAACCACGACGATGCGGCGCTCGGGCGCCAGCGCTTCGACGCCGGCGAGCAGGTGGAGCAGCATCGGCCGCCCCGCGACCGGGTGGAGCACCTTGTGGCGCTTCGACTTCATCCGCGTGCCCTGGCCCGCGGCGAGGATGACGACGGCTATCGGAGGGATGCTCATGGCGCGGCGATTGCCACGGAATCCTTGCCAACGCCATAGCCGCGCGGGCAAGAGCGCCGGCATGGCCACATTCCCCTTCGCGATCGTCGGCTTCGACCTCGACGGCACCTTGCTCGATACCAGCGCGGACCTTGCCGCGGCGGTCAACCATGCGCTCGCGCTCGATGATAGGCCGCCGCTTACGATCGACGAGGTCAAGCCGATGATCGGCGGCGGCGCGCGGCTGATGCTCGAAAAGGGGCTGCAGGCGTCGGGCGGCTATGGCCCCGAGCTGATGACGAAGCTCTATCCCGAACTCCTCGATTTCTACGCCGCCAACATCTCGGCGGGCACCGTCCCCTTCCCCGGCCTCTACGAAGCACTCGACACGCTCGATGCGATGGGCGTGAAGATTGCGGTGGTGACCAACAAGTTCGAGCGGCTGGCGGTCAAGCTGATCGACGAACTGGGCATCGCCCACCGCTTCGCGACGGTCATCGGCGGTGACACGATGGGGCCCGGCAGGGCCAAGCCCGACGCCGCGCCGATCCTCGAGATGATCCGCCGCTGCGGTGGCGGCAGCGCCGCGTTCGTCGGCGATTCGATCTACGACACGATGGCGGCGCGCAACGCCGGCATTCCCAGCATCGCGGTCAGCTTCGGCTTCCTGATGCAGCCGATCGAGGAGCTGCAGGCCGACGCCATTATCGACCATTATGACGCGCTGATCCCTACGCTGGAGCGACTCGGCAGCGCCTGATCTCGGGGGAAGAGTTATGGATCTCGGCATCAACGGACGGACTGCGCTGGTTTGCGCATCGAGCCGCGGGCTCGGCCTGGGTTGCGCGACCGCGCTGGCGGGTGCTGGCGCGTGCGTCGTCATCAACGGCCGCGACGCAGCGCGCCTCGACGAAGCCGCAGCGCGCATCGCCGAGGCCACCGGGGCAACGGTGCTGCCCGTGGTCGCCGACGTCGGCACCGCGGCCGGCCGCGAAGCGCTGCTCGCCGCCGCCGGCGACGTCGATATCCTCGTCAACAACAATGCCGGGCCGCCGCCCGCCGATTTCCGCACGCTCGATCGCGACGCGCTGATCGCCGGCGTCGATGCCAACATGATCACCCCGATCGCGCTGATTCAGGCGGTGATCGATGGGATGGTCGAGCGGCGGTTCGGCCGCATCGTCAACATCACCTCGGGGTCGGTGAAGATGCCGCTCGCAGGGCTCGATCTGTCGAGCGGCGCGCGCATCGGCCTCACCGGCTTCCTCGCCGGGGTCGCGCGGCAGGTGGCGCATGCCAATGTCACGATCAACGGCCTGCTGCCCGGATCCTTCGACACCGACCGGCTCGAAGCGATCGACAACCGCCGCGCGAGCATGACCGGGCGCAGCCTCGAGGAGATTCGCGCCGAGCGGGTCGCCGCCATCCCCGCCCGGCGCGTCGGCACGCCTGACGAGTTCGGCGCGGCCTGTGCCTTCCTGTGTTCGGCCCATGCCGGCTACATCACCGGGCAAAGCCTGCTAATCGATGGTGGTGCTTTCCCGGGCGTCATGTAACTGAAACCAGTTCCGGGCATTCGCGACGGTTTCCCGCGTTGGCGGGCCGAAGCTGGAACGGTAGGATTCAGTCATGTCGCTCGATCATCCCCTGCGAATCGTCCTCGCGACCGGCGTTCTGCTGATCGCGATCTTCGCAGCGCTGGTCGCGGGCGCGCCGGTGCTCTCGGCGATCGCCTTCTTCATCGGCGGGCTGATCGTCATCGTCCTGTTCGGGGTCAACAAGATCACCGCGCCAGCGCCGATCCGCCGTCCTCCGCCGCCGTTGCCGATCGCAAGCAACGGCGCGGATATCGACAATTTCGTCGAGGCGATCGGCGAACCGGTGCTGGTCGTCAGCGATGGTCGGGTAATGCGCGCCAATCAGGCCGCGCGGAAATTGCTCGGCGCCCATATCGTGGGTGAGGATGTCCGCCTCGCGATCCGCCATCCCGCCGCAGCCGAAAGGCTCGCTGGCGCCGCCGCCTCGGTTGATGCCAATTCCATCGAACTGGTCGGCGTCGGCGGGCGCGAGCAGCGCTGGGAAATGCGCGTCAGTCCGCTCGCCGGCGGCCGCCGCATCGTCCACCTGATCGACCGCACGAGCAGCCATGCGGCAGAGAAGATGCGCGTCGATTTCGTCGCCAATGCCAGCCACGAACTGCGCACCCCCCTCGCCGCGATCCTCGGCTTCATCGAGACGCTGGGTGACGACAAGGCCGGTGGCGACAAGGAGGTGCGCGATCGCTTCCTGAAGGTGATGGATGGCGAGGCGCGGCGGATGCAGCGGCTGGTGGAAGACCTGATGTCGCTCTCCCGCATCGAAGCCGAGAAATATCGCGTGCCCGACGCCGCCGTCGATCTCGCCATGCTGATCGACGAAGTCCATGGCGTGCTGCACGATGGGCCGAACAAGCGCGGCCACGACATCGTCGTCGCGCTGGAGGATGAGGTGCCTTTCGTTGCAGGCGATCGTATCCAGCTCTCGCAGCTCATGCACAACATCGTCGGCAATGCGATGAAATATGGCCGGCCCGGCACGCCGATCACGATCAAGCTCAAGCGCGGCCAGGGGACGATGGTCAAACTGTCGGTCGCGGATGAGGGTGAAGGCATCCCCGCCGAGCATCTCCCACGCCTCACCGAGCGCTTCTACCGCGTCGATTCGGGCCGCAGCCGCGCCATGGGCGGCACCGGGCTCGGGCTCGCCATCGTCAAGCATATCGTCGAGCGGCATCGTGGCCGGCTCGACATTGCCAGCACCGTCGGCAAGGGCACCACTGTGACCATCGCGCTGCCCGCGGCGCCCGCCCCGGCGAAGGAAAAAGCCTCCATTCCCGAACAAACCGGGCCGTTGTCATGAAAAGTTCACGGAGATGTAACAGGAGGCTCGCGGAGCGCTGATAGCGGCGCCGCATCACCTGCATCGACCGACCACCAAGGAGCGCCGTTTCGAATGTTTGCCAAGCGCGTGATCGCGGCGGCGGCCCTTGTGATGATCGCAGGATGCGGGCAGACCGGCGCGCGCGACCAGATCCGCATCGTCGGTTCCTCGACTGTCTATCCTTTCACCACCGCGGTCGCCGAATGGTTCGTGCGCACCAACCCGCGCTTCAAGTCGCCGGTGGTCGAACAGACCGGTACGGGCGCGGGCATGAGCCTGTTCTGCCGTGGCATCGGCGCGCAGCACCCCGACGTCGAGAACGCCTCGCGCCGGATCAAGAAGAGCGAATATGAGGAATGCGCAAAGAACGGCGTGAAGGACATCGTCGAGATCCAGGTGGGGATCGACGGCATCGCCTTCGCCGAATCGGTGCGCGGCCCGAAATTCGAACTGACGCTGACCGACATTTACAAGGCCGTCGCCGCCACGCCCTATGGCAAGCCCAACACCGCAACGCGCTGGAACCAGGTCAATCCGGCGCTGCCCGACATTCCCATCCAGGTCTATGGCCCGCCCTCGACCTCGGGTACGCGTGACGCGCTGACCGAACTGATCATGGCCAAGGCGTGCGATGCGGACCCGGCGATCAAGGCGCTGAAGGCACGTGACGAGGACCGCCACAAGGCGATTTGCACCAAGGTTCGGGAAGACGGTGCCTACATCAACACCGGTGAGAACGACAATCTGATCGTTCAGAAGCTGGGCGCCAATCCCAACGCGCTCGGCATCTTCGGCTACAGCTTCCTCGAAGAGAATATGGATCGCCTCAACGGTATTCCGCTCGACGGGATCGAGCCGAGCTACGAGTCGATCTCCAGCTTCCGCTATCCCGGTGCGCGGCCGCTCTACATCTATGTGAAGTCGGCGCATCTGCGCGCGATCCCGGGACTGCGCGAATTCGTCGGCGAATATGCCAATGGCTGGAATCCCGGCGGCTATCTGATGCGGCGCGGCATGATCCTGTCGCCCGATCCGATCCGCATGCAGAGCGCGAAGATCGCGGCCGGCCTTACCCCGCTCGACCCCAAGGGCCTGAAATGAACGGCTTCGCGATCTTCATCCTCGTCGTCGGCCTCGGACTCGTCGCGTGGGTTTCCGCGCGTGCCAAGGCCGGCCGCTTCGCGATTGACGGCGGCCCCCGCCCGCACTCGCTGCCCGGCTATCATGGCAGCTTCGTCGCGATGTGGACGGTGATCCCGGCGCTGCTCTTCCTGCTGGTGTGGAGCTTCGTGCTGCCGGGTCTCGTCACCCAGGCGGTGGTTGCCAGCCCGGTCGCGAGCGCCTTACCGACCGCGCCGCTGGAGCGCGCTGCGATGCTCTCCGAAGCGCGGGCGCTGGCCGAAGGTACGCTCGACGTCGCCTTCAACCCGCTCGCCGCCGAGCTCGCGCCGCTCTACCGGGCCGCGCAGACGCGCTACGATATTGCCGGCCTCGTGCTGGCGCTGTTGCTCGCCTTTGCCGGCGGCGCCTATGGCTTCACCCGGCTGCGCCCGGATTTCCGCGCGCGCACCAAGGTGGAGCGGGTGACGATGATCGGCCTGCTGGTCGCCTCGCTGATCGCGATCGTGACCACCATCGGCATCGTTGCCTCGCTGCTGTTCGAATCACTGCGCTTCTTCTCGATGGTCTCGCCCGGCGAGTTCCTGTTCGGGCTGCGCTGGAGCCCCCAGGACGTGCTGGTCGACGGGCAGGACAATGGCTATGGCATGATCCCGCTGTTCTGGGGGACCATCTTCATCGGTGCGATCATCGCGATGATCGTGGCGATCCCGATGGGCCTGATGAGCGCGATCTACCTCACCCAATATGCCAGCGCGACCGTGCGCCGCTGGATGAAGCCAATCCTCGAGATCCTCGCCGGCGTGCCGACCGTGGTCTATGGCTATTTCGCCGCGCTGACGATCGCCCCGGCAATCCGCGACGCGGCGGTGGCGATCGGCATCAGCAACGCCTCGTCGGAAAGCGCGCTGGCCGCCGGCGTGGTCATGGGCGTGATGATCATCCCCTTCGTGTCGTCGATGGCCGATGATTCGATCGCAGCGGTGCCCAGTTCGATGCGCGACGGCAGCCTGGCGATGGGCGCCACCCAGTCCGAGACGATCCGCCGCGTGCTGCTGCCGGCCGCCCTTCCCGGCGTCGTCGGCGGCGTGCTGCTCGCGGTCAGCCGCGCGATCGGTGAGACGATGATCGTAGTGATGGCCGCCGGCCTCGCCGCCAACCTCACCGCCAACCCGTTCGAGAGTGTGACGACGGTGACGACGCAGATCGTCCAGTTGCTGACCGGCGACCAGGAATTCGACAGCCCCAAGACGCTCGCGGCATTCGCGCTCGGACTGGTGCTGTTCGTGGTTACGCTGCTGCTCAACATCGTCGCGCTGCGCGTCGTGAAGAAATATCGGGAAGCCTATGAATAGCGCCATCGCCACGTCTGCCACGACGCGCCGGCCGACCAACTGGAAGTCGACCGCGATGCAGCGCCGCATCCGCCGGCGCTACGCGGCGGAACGTCGTTTCAAGCTGCTCGGGCTGCTCGCGGTGCTCGCCTCGGTCGCGGTGCTGCTGTTCCTGCTCGGCACGATGGTCGGCAACGGCGTGCGCGGCTTCACGCAGACCGAGGTGCGCGTGCCGGTCAACGTCGCGGCGGCCACCGGGGCCACTCCCTCGGCGATGCAGAAGCTCACCAATGATGCCGCGATCGCGACCTTCGGTGAGGATGGCGAGAAGCTGATTTCAGAAGGTGCCTGGCTTTCGGTGCGAAAGGCTGCGGCAAACCGTGAAGCCGGCCCGCTCTGGGTGCCCGCCTCGGTCGAAATCGATCTTGCCGCCAAGAGCACCGCATCACCGGAAGCCGAGGCGGACTATGCGAAGCTGGAACAGGCCGGCGCGATCCGCACGACGTTCAACTGGACCTTCCTCACTGGCGCGGATGCGACCGATCCGTCGTTGGTCGGCATCTGGGGGGCGGTGAAGGGCTCGCTGCTGACGATGCTCGTCACGCTCGTCCTCGCCTTCCCGATCGGCGTCTGTGCGGCGATCTATCTCGAAGAATATGCGACGAAGAACCGCTGGACCGACATCATCGAGGTATCGATCAACAATCTCGCGGCGGTGCCCTCGATCATTTTCGGCCTGCTCGGCCTTGCCGTATTCCTCAACTTCTTCGGGCTGCCACGCTCGGCACCGATCGTCGGCGGCCTCACGCTCGCCCTGATGACGATGCCGGTCATCGTCATCGCCGGCCGCAACGCGATCAAGGCGGTGCCGCCGTCAATCCGCGACGCAGCACTCGGGATTGGCGCCAGCAATGTGCAAGTGGTGTTCCACCATGTGCTGCCGCTGGCGCTGCCGGGCATCCTGACCGGCACGATCATCGGCATGTCGCGCGCGCTGGGTGAGACCGCGCCGGCGCTGATGATCGGCATGCGCGCCTTCATCGCCGCGCCACCGCAGGGGCTGGATGATCCGGCGACCCTGCTCCCCGTGCAGATCTTCCTTTGGTCGGACGAGGTGAGCCGTGGTTTCGTCGAGAAGACCTCGGCGGCGATCATCGTCCTGCTGGTGGTGTTGCTCGCGATGAACGCGCTCGCCATCTATCTCCGCAACAAGTTCGAACAGCGCTGGTGATGCCAGACCCTTTTGAGAGAAGCGCCATGGACGCGACTACGGGCGGCCTCGCCGCCACCACCGCCACCGGTCCGAAGATGACGGCACGCGACGTGACCGTGCACTACGGGCCCAAGAAGGCGATCGACAAGGTCTCGATCGACGTGCCGACCGATGAGGTCACCGCGTTTATCGGCCCGTCGGGCTGCGGCAAATCGACCTTCCTGCGCACGCTCAACCGCATGAACGACACCGTCGCCTCGGCGCGGGTCGAGGGTGACATCACGCTCGACGGCGAGGATATCTACGCCGCCTCGATGGACGTGGTGCAGCTCCGCGCGCGGGTCGGCATGGTGTTTCAGAAGCCGAACCCCTTCCCCAAATCGATCTACGAGAACATCGCCTACGGTCCGCGCATCCATGGCCTCGCCAGCGGCAAGGACGAGATGGACCAGATCGTCGAAAGCTCGCTGCGCCGCGCCGGCCTGTGGGATGAGGTGAAGGACCGGCTGACGGACAGCGGCACCGCCATGTCGGGTGGCCAGCAGCAGCGCCTGTGCATCGCACGCGCGATCGCGGTCGATCCCGAAGTCATCCTGATGGACGAACCCTGCTCGGCGCTCGATCCGATCGCCACCGCCAAGATCGAGGAACTGATCCACGAACTGCGTGGCCGTTATGCGATCGTGATCGTTACGCATAACATGCAACAGGCAGCGCGCGTGTCGCAGCGCACTGCTTTCTTCCACCTGGGCCAACTCGTCGAGTATGGCGAGACGTCCGAGATCTTCACCAATCCCCGTCAGGAGCGGACGAAGGATTATATCACCGGCCGCTACGGCTGAAGGATCTGTATCGATGGCGACGAGTGGCGAACATACGGTCAAGGCTTTCGACGAGGATATCGGCGCGCTGCGCGGGCTGATCGCGGAGATGGGCGGACGGGCCGAAAACGCGATCCAGGATTCCATGCGTGCGCTGATCCGTCGCGACCTGCGCGACGCGGCTCGCATTATCGCCGAGGATGAGCGGATCGACCTGCTGGAGACCGAGGTCGAGCGCGCGGCGGTGCGGCTGATCGCGCTGCGCGCGCCGATGGCGGACGATCTGCGCGAGGTGGTTGCCGCGCTCAAGATCGCCGGCGTCGTCGAACGCATCGGTGATTATGCCAAGAATATCGCCAAGCGCGTCTCAGTGATCGAGGATAGCGGCGAGGTGGAGCCGCTGTCGCTGCTGCCCTCAATGGCGCGGATCGCCGGCGAAATGGTGCGCGACGCGCTTGATGCCTTCGCCGCGCGCGACGCCGAACTGGCCTATGAAGTCTGCCAACGCGACAAGCAGGTCGACGATTTCTACAACAGCATCTTCCGGACCCTCGTCACCTACATGATGGAGAATCCGAAGAGCATCACCCCGGCGACGCACCTGCTGTTCATCGCCAAGAATCTGGAGCGCGTCGGCGACCACGCCACCAATGTCGCCGAGATGGTCTACTACGCGGCCACCGGCACCTACATGGCCGAGCGTGAGCGCGGCGATGATTTTCTCGATCAAGACGAGGACTGAGCCATGGCGCGTGCCCATATGCTGCTTGTCGAGGACGACGCCGCGCTGGCCGAGCTCCTCACCTGGCATTTCAAGCGTGAGGATTTCGACGTAACCCATACGCCGGACGGTGAGGAAGCCTTGCTGCTGGCGCAGGAGAAGACGCCGGACATCGTGCTGCTCGACTGGATGGTCGAAGGACTGTCCGGCATCGAGGTCTGCCGGCGCCTCCGTCGCAAGTCCGAAACGCAGAACGTGCCGATCATCATGCTCACCGCGCGCGGCGAGGAAGAGGATCGCGTGCGCGGGCTCGAAACCGGCGCCGACGACTATGTCACAAAGCCTTTCAGCCCCCGCGAACTGGTTGCGCGCGTCGGCGCGGTGCTGCGCCGCGTGCGCCCGGCGCTTGCCGGCGAGCAGCTCAGCTATGCCGATATCGAGATGGACACGGTCGGCCACAAGGTCCGCCGCTCGGGTGAGACCGTCGCGCTCGGGCCCACCGAATTCCGTCTGCTGAAGCATTTCCTCGAGCATCCCGGATGGGTGTTCTCGCGCGAGCGGCTGCTCGACTCGGTCTGGGGCCATGACAGTGACATCGAGCCGCGCACCGTGGACGTGCACATCCGGCGGCTGCGCAAGGCGATCAACCGCGGCAACAAGCCCGACATCATCCGCACGGTGCGGTCGGCGGGCTATGCGCTGGATGCCGAGGCGCAGGGCTGATCCGCCAGCCCCGTCCAAACCGGATCAACACCGCCCCGGAGCCCGGCTTCGGGGCGGTCTTCGTTTTTCGCCGTGCCTGCGGGGCAAGCAACGCCTAAAGATTGGCGCATGACGATCGGCTTCAAAGGCAAGATTGCGTTGGTGACGGGCGCCGGCGGCGGGCTCGGCCGCGCCTATGCGCTCGCGCTGGCCGCGCGCGGCGCTTGCGTGCTGGTCAACGACAGCGGCGGCGCGCGTGACGGCACGGGTGCGGGCACCGCTGCCGAAGCGGTCGCAGACGAGATCCGCGCCGCCGGTGGCGACGCACGCGCCGACGTCAGCGACGTGACCGACGCCGATCAGGTGATGGCGATGGTTGCCCGCGCGATCGATCGCTGGAACCGCGTCGATATCCTGATCAACAATGCCGGCATCCTGCGGGATCGCAGCTTCGCCAACCTCGAGGCGGAGGATTTCAACGCGGTCGTACGTGTGCATCTGACCGGCTCGGCCAACGTCACCCGCGCGGTCTGGCCCGCGATGCAGGCGCAGCGCCGCGGCCGCATCCTGATGACGACATCCGCCAGCGCGCTCTACGGCAATTTCGGGCAGACCAATTATGGCGCGGCAAAGCTCGCGCTGGTCGGCTTGGCCAAGACATTGAGCCTCGAGGGCGCGAAGTTCGGCATCCGCGTCAACTGCATCTCGCCGATCGCGGCAACGCGGATGACCGAGGATATCTTTCCCGAACAGGCAGCCGCCGCGTTCTGCGTCGATGATGTCGTGCCCGCCGCGCTCTACCTGGTCTCCGACGACGCCCCGACGAATGCGGTGATCGCGGCGGGCGGCGGGCACTACCACGCAGCGCACATCACCATGACCGAAGGCGCGGTGCTCCCGCCCCAGCAGCGCACGCCGGAAGCCGTCGCTGCGGCATGGAGCCGGATCGTCGCGCGCGAAGGCGAGCGCGTACCGCGCTCCGCCGATGACCAGATCCGCCAGATACTCGCCGCGCTCGAAAGCGACGGCAAGAACTGAGGCTCAGTCGGCGACCAGTTTCACCAGCTTTCGTTCGACGGGCGCCAGCACCGGACCCAGTTCATGGCCGCGACGCAGGATCGCCCCACCCTCGCCCACCAGCGCCCACATGCCCTGGCGCTGGCGCAGCGCCGGACGCTTTTCGATCCGATACTCCGGCCGCTCAGTGGTGCGGCGGAAGGCGGAGAACACCGCGGCCTCCCTTCCCAGGTCGATCGCATAGTCGCGCCAATGGCCGGCCGCGACCATGCGCCCATAGAGGTCGAGTATCCGCATCAGTTCGGCGCGATCGAAGCCGATCTGCGACGGCGGCCTGCCGGACGGACCTGGAAACGGGGTGACGACACCCATCAGGCGCAGTCGCGCTTCCCGGCGGCGTCTTTCTCGCCATCCTGTTTTTCGATTAACGCGGTGAGCTTGGTGCGAAGCACCTCCACCTCGCAGCGCAAAATTTCCAGCTGCTGCGTCGCAGGATCGAAGCGCTCGCTGCAGGGCGTGCCATAGGGCACGAAACTCTTCTGATAGTCCTTGGCATCAAGCAGTGTCTGGCGCGCGGGAATGCCCACCATCACAGCGCCTTCGGGCACATCCTTGGTCACCACCGCATTGGCGCCGACGCGCGCGCGGGGTCCGACGATGATTGGACCAAGCACCTGCGCGCCCGAACCGATGATCGCACCGTCGCTGATCGTCGGGTGACGCTTGCCCCCTACGCCATTGTCAGGGCTGGTCCCGCCCAAGGTGACGCACTGGTAGATCGTCACATTGTCGCCGATTTCGGCAGTCTCGCCGATCACCACGAAGCCGTGATCGATGAAGAAATTGGCGCCGATCACTGCACCCGGATGGATGTCGATGGCGGTCAGGAACCGCGAGAGATGGTTCACCACCCGCGCCAGCAGATAGAGTTCGCCCCTGAACAGCCAGTGCGCGACGCGGTGGAGCGCCAGCGCCCACACCCCCGGATAGGTGAGGATTTCCCAGCGCGAACGCGGCGCAGGATCGCGCGCCTTGATCGAATCCAGATAGGCGGCGATCGAACCGAGCATCGTTTGCGACCCTCCCTAGCGGTCGAGGCCCCATTTATGACGGCGGCGTCGGATTTTCCAGCCCGCTGCAACCGCGCTGTCACAAAGCAGAACCCTAGTCAGGAGATAGTCAAACTGTCTTGCGCCGCCCGGCAAGCTCGGGCAGCACCGCGCGCTCATAGGGAGGTCGCCGTTGCTCGATTGGATCATCGCGAACTGGCAGTCGATTTTGCCGTTCATCGCCGCCGGGTTCGCCGCACAGATCGTCGACGGCGCGCTCGGTATGGCGTTCGGCGTGATTTCGTCGACCTTGCTGGTCAGCGTGCTCGGCGTGCCGCCTGCGACTGCGTCGACCGGCGTCCACCTCGTCGAGTGCTGCACCACGGCGGTTTCCGGGGTGAGCCACGCGCTGCACCGCAATGTGAACTGGAAGCTCTTCTTCCGCCTGCTGATCCCCGGCATGATTGGCGGCATCATCGGCGCCTATCTGCTGACCGCGCTCGACGCGTCGATCACCCGTCCCTTCGTGATGGGCTATCTCGCGATCATCGGTGTCTACCTGCTCGTCCGCGGGCTGCGCTATCCGCCCAAGAAGCATCGTGAAGCGAAGATCATCGAGCCGCTCGGCCTCGCCGGCGGCTTTCTCGACGCGGCGGGCGGCGGCGGCTGGGGGCCTGTCGTCACCTCTAACCTGCTCGTCCAGGGCGCGCTGCCGCGCACGACGATCGGCACCGTCAACAGCGTCGAATTCTTCCTCACCATCACCATCTCCGCCACCTTCCTGTTCAACATCGGCACCCAGGGCTTCGACAACGCCTTCCTGAGGCCGGTCGTCGGGCTGCTCATCGGCGGCGTGCTCGCCGCACCGCTCGGCGCGATGATCGCGAAGCGCGTTGCGGCGAAGACGTTGCTGGTGATGGTCGGCGTCGTCCTCACCGCCACCAGCATCTACAGCCTCGGCCGCAGCTTCGGCTGGTTCTGAGCGCCGCCGCGCCCCTGACGTTCGCAGCGGATGGCGCAGCGCTGTTCGCGTGCGCCGCCGCGCCTTGCCTGCCCGAACTGCTGACGGCGGTCGCAACGCTGCCGGGCGACCGCGCGGGGCTGAGGCTGCACGGGGTGACGCCACTACGGCCGCTTCTCGACGGCAACGGTGCGATCGGCGCCATCGCGAGCGACCTGCTCGGCGCTGCGGCGCGGCCGGTGCGGCTGATCCTGTTCGACAAGACGCAGGCGACCAACTGGTCGCTCGGCTGGCACCAGGATCGCACGATCTGCGTCGCCGAGCGTCGCGAGGTCGAGGGGTTCGGTCCCTGGTCGATCAAGCAGGGATTGCGCCATGTCGCGCCGCCCTTCGCGATCCTCGCCGGCATGGCGACCTTGCGCATCCACCTCGACGATGTGCCCGAAACCAACGCACCGCTGCTGATCGCGCCGGGATCGCACCGTGCCGGCATCGTTGCCGAGCCTGAGATCGACCGCGTCGTGCAGGCCCACGGCCAGTTCGCCTGCCTCGCCGCCGCGGGGGACGTCTGGGCCTATGCAACGCCGATCCTCCACGCCTCGTCCGCAGCGGCGCAACCGGGCCGCCGCCGCGTGCTGCAGGTCGACTATGCCGCGATCGACCTACCCGGCGGCCTCGAATGGCTCGGCATCTGATCCCGCGCGGCGATCGCACTGGCAAATATTCAGAAAACCTTTTAGATCACCGATATTGATTGATAGGCCCGATGAATGAGCACATACCTCCCCACGCTCAAGCAGTTGCAATATCTGGTGGCGCTGAAGGAGCATGGCCATTTCGGTCGCGCGGCGGATGCCTGTTTCGTCACCCAGTCAACGCTTTCGGCAGGGTTGCGTGAGCTTGAATCGTTGATCGGCGTCACCTTGGTCGAACGGACGCGCCGCGTCGTGCGCTTCACGGCACTCGGCGATCGCATCGTCGCCAAGGCGCGGCGGGTACTGCGCGAGGCGGAGGAGCTTAGCGACCTCGCGCGTGCCGCGGGGAAACCGCTCGCCGGCGAATTGCGGATGAGCGTAATCCCTACGATCGCCCCCTTCCTGCTTCCCCGCGTGCTTCCCCGCCTCCGCAACGATTGGCCCGACCTCAAGCTCTATCTGCGCGAGGAGCCGAGCGCCGCCGCCTGCGACTCGCTGGCGCACGGCCACGCCGATTGCGTGCTGCTGGCGCTGCCCTATGCCTGCGGCGACGTCGAGAGCGACGTGCTGTTCGAGGACCGGCTGCTCGTTGCCTTCCCCGGCGCGGAGGCGGCCGCGATGGGCGACACCGTCAGCCCGCAGGCGATCGACGAGGACCGGCTGCTGCTGCTCGAGGACGGCCATTGCCTCAAAGATCATGCGCTCGCCGCGTGCAACCGCCCCGAACTGCGCGCCGGCGCCACGATGCTCGGCACTTCGCTGCACACGCTGGTGCAGATGGTCGACAATGGGCTTGGGCTGACGATGCTGCCCGAAATGGCGATCGCCGCCGGCATCCTCGATCATACGTCGATCGCCGCCAAGCCGCTCGAATCGGATCACCCGTCGCGAAAGATAGCGCTCGCATGGCGCCGCGGCAGCCCGCGCGAGAAGGAATTCCGCCTGCTCGCAAATGTGCTGCGTACCGCAAACGGCTGATCCCGCTGAGGAACCGATCCGTCCCTTTTGGCATTGTTCGAGTCGCTGCTGGCCTTTTCAACAGGCCGCGTCTGTCAATTGCCAAGGAGTTCGTAATGAACCGCATCAGCCACGTCAGCTTAGTCGGCCTCGCGTCGGCGCTTGCGCTGGTCGCCGGAGTCGCCCAGGCGCAGACGGCTGATCCCGCCGCGCAGGCCCCTGCCGGCACCCCTGCCCCGGCGCCCGCGCCGGCCGCAGATGGCCCCGTCGTCGGCGGTGCGCCGATGTCGCCGGCTGCATCGATCGTCGACAATGCCTCGAAGTCGCGTGATCACACCACGCTCGTCGCCGCCGTGAAGGCCGCCGAGCTGGTGCCGACGCTGTCGGGCCCGGGCCCGTTCACCGTCTTCGCACCGACCAACGAGGCTTTCACCCGCCTGGCGCCCGGCACCGTCGACACGCTGATGAAGCCGGAAAACAAGCCGACGCTCGTCAAGGTGCTCACCTACCAGGTCGTCCCCGGCAAATATAATTTCGCCGATCTCGGCAAGCTCAGCACCGAACAGGGCGGCACCGCCAAGCTGACCACCGTCGAAGGCGGCGTGCTTCAGGTGAAGGCGACGGCCGACATGATCGAACTGACCGATGAGAATGGCAACAAGGCCTATGTCTCGCAGCCGGACGTCGCGCAGTCCAACGGCATCATCCACGTCACCAACGGCGTGATGCTGCCGAAGCTCGACGCTCCGGCAAGCTCGGCCGGCAACTGATCCTGGCGACGCGGCGCGTCTGGCCTGTCCCCGGGTTCAGCGCGCCGCGTTCCAACGCGACGCGGCGTCGAGATCGGCGCCGCGCTGTTCTACCCAAACCTGCCTGCCATCTACGTAGGTCTCACGCTTCCAGAACGGCGCATCGGTCTTGAGGCGATCGATCAGATAGGCGCAGGCCTCAAGCGCAGCCCCGCGATGCGGTGCCGCAGTGCCGACGAAGACGATGCGCTCGCCGGGCCGCATCGGCCCTACGCGATGCACCAGCACCACGCCGCTCAACGACCAGCGCGCAGCCGCCTCCTCGGCCAACTGGGTCAGCGCTGCATCGGTCATCACCGGATAATGTTCGAGCAGCAGCTCCACGAGTTCGCCATCACCGCGCACCAGCCCGGTGAACGTCGAGATCGCCCCGACCCCTTCGCCCTCGATTTGCGCCGCCTCAAGCGCCGGATCGATTACATCGGAGCTGATCCGAACGCGGATCATCCGCCGGTTACCGGCGGAAACAGCGCGATCTCACTCGCGCCGACCACGCTGCCGTCGAGCCCCACGAAGCGTTGGTCGACCGCCGCGCGCAATTTCTCAGGTTCCGCCAGCGCAGTTGCATAGCCGCCGCCGCGAGCGGCGAGCCATCCCAAGAGGTCGCCGACGCTCTCCACCGCGTCGGGCAGGTGCGCGCGTTCCTCGCCGATCCCGATGGCCTCGCGCACCCAGGCGAAATAGAGCAACGTCACCGCCATCGCTCAATCCATATGCCTGATGCCAACGCGCAGATAGTCCCACCCCGTGATCAGGGTCAGCAAGGCCGCGCCCCACAGGCAGACGAGGCCGACATCCTTGATCCACACCCAATAGGGCAGCGCACCGGCGAGGATCAGCGCGCCGAGTGCGACGAGTTGTAGCGTCGTTTTCCATTTGGCGAGCTGCGATACCGGCACCGAAACCTTCAGACCTGCCAGGAATTCGCGAAGCCCCGACACCGCGATCTCGCGCACCAGGATGACGATCGCGGGAATCAGGTGGATGCCCTGGATCGAAGCCGGGTCATGCCGCGTTCCCGCCAGCATAAGGATGACCGCGGCGACCATGATCTTGTCCGCGATCGGATCGAGGAAGATGCCCAGCTTCGAAACGGCCCCCTGCGCACGCGCCAGATAACCGTCGAAATAGTCGGTGATTCCCATCAGGCAGTAGAGCGCGAAGCCCAGCGCATAGCCCAGTTCCCATCCCGGAAACCACAGCAGGGCGACGAGCAGCGGCACCGTGAAGATGCGAGACAGGGTGAGGATGTTAGGTAGCGTCAGCATGGCGTTGGCACGCCTTAGCCCAATATGATGGCGGTTTGAAATCGCCCGTGCGGCATAGATCCTCGCGGTGCCGCCTGGCGCCCCCTCCGGCACCGTGCAGATTGAACCTGTCACATTACCAGTCTATGCAGCGCCGCTAAGCATCCCGGCGAGAACCAATCCCTTCCCATGAAGATGTCAGTCGGGCTGCTTGCCCACCGTCGTTTCCTGCCGCTGTTCGTCACCCAGATGCTGGGGGCCTTCAACGACAATCTCTTCAAGACGGCGATGGTGCTGCTCGCCACCTACAAGATTCTCGAAGACCCGCAGACGCAGACGCTGTTCAGCGCCGTCGCGACCGGCCTGTTCATCCTGCCCTTCTTCCTGCTGTCTGCGCTCTCCGGCCAGCTTGCCGACATGCGCGACAAGGCTGCGATCATCCGCATCGTGAAGACTGCGGAGCTCTTCATCATGCTGCTGGGCGCCGGCGGCCTGCTGCTGCATGAGACGCCGACGCTGGCGATCCCGATGATGCTGGCCGCGGTGCTCGCGATGGGCATCCACTCCACCTTCTTCGGCCCGATCAAATACGCGATCCTGCCGCAGCATCTGGAAAGTGACGAGGTGCTGGGTGGCACCGGGCTGGTCGAGGCCGGCACCTACCTCGCCATCCTCGGTGGCACGATCACCGCCGGCTTCGTGGCGGATGATCCGCGCATCACCGCGCTCCTCGTGCTGATCGTCGCCGGCATCGGATGGTTCAGCGGGCGGCAGGTACCGCCGGCACCGCCGGTCGGCGAGATCGAGAAGCTCGATTTCCACTTCATCCGCGCGTCGATCCGCCTCGTCTCCAACACCATGCACATCCCGCGGCTGTTCCTCGCGATCTGCTCGATCAGCTTTTTCTGGGCGATCGGCGCGGTGCTCATCGTGGAATTCCCGCCGCTGGTGAAGAATGTGCTGACGGCCGACGAGACCGTCGCCAGCGTGTTCCTTGCCATCTTCTCGGTCGGCGTCGCGATCGGCTCGGTGATCATCAATCGCATGCTCAAGGGGGAGGTTTCGGCGCGCTATTCCCCGGGATCGGTGATCGTGATGGGGCTGTTCGTCGTCCTGCTGTTCGCCGTGGCGAAGAGCTGGGCTGGGCTGCCCGAGGGGCAGCTCTATGATTGGCGCGGCTTCCTCGCGCACAGCGGGGCGCCGCTGATGATCGTCGCGCTTCTCGGCGTTGCGATCGCTGGCGGCATGTTCGTCGTGCCGCTCTATGCCTTCCTCACCACCACCGTCTCGAAGGCTGAGACCGCGCGCACCGTCGCCGCCAACAACATCGTCAATTCGGGCGCGATGGTGATCGGTTCGGTTTGCGCGATCCTGATGAGCATCTTCGGCCTGCCGCCCGCGGAGCAACTGCTCGTCGTGGCGGCGATGTGCATCGTTTCCGCCTGGCTCGGCTGGAAACTGCACTGCGCCTGCGATTGAATCCCAGAAAGATAGTCCCAAGGCGATTCGGGTGCCCGGCACTGCGCCGTTCTCCGTCCGGTACCGGCGGGGCCCGCCTGCCGTAGCGTCCGCTGCATGGCACTGGACAGCCCCTGCAAGCCGCCTATCACCGGTGACATGACCTTGCCTTCCCCGTTGTTCGATCGCCTCCGGCTGCCGGTCATCGGCTCGCCGATGTTCATCATCTCCACGCCCGATCTTGTGATCGCGCAGTGCAAGGCGGGAATCGTCGGCTCCTTTCCTGCGCTCAACGCCCGCCCGCAGACCATGCTCGACGAATGGCTGCATCGCATCACCGAGGAATTGTCGGCGTGGAACCGCGACAATCCCGATCGCCCGGCGGCACCCTTCGCAGTCAACCAGATCGTCCATCGCTCAAACGACCGGCTGGAGCAGGACCTGGCGACCTGCGCGCGCTGGCAGGTGCCGATCATCATCACGTCGCTCGGTGCACGCGAGGATCTGAACGCCGCGGTACATGGCTGGGGTGGGCTGACCCTGCATGACGTGATCGACGATCGTTTCGCACGCAAGGCGATCGAAAAGGGCGCGGACGGGCTCATCGCCGTCGCCGCGGGTGCGGGCGGGCATGCGGGCACGCTGTCCCCCTTCGCGCTGCTGCAGGAGATCCGGCAGTGGTTCGATGGGCCGCTGGCGCTATCGGGCGCGATCGCCACCGGCACCGCGATCCTCGCTGCACAGGCGGCGGGCGCCGACCTCGCTTATATCGGCTCCGCCTTCATCGCGACGGAAGAGGCCAACGCGGCCGCGGCCTACAAGCAGTCGATCGTCGACGGTCGCGCCGCGGACATCGTTTATACCGATCTCTTCACCGGCGTTCACGGCAACTATATCCGCGGCTCGATTGCCGCGGCGGGGCTCGATCCGGACAATCTGCCCAGCGGCGACATCCGGACGATGAACTTCGCCTCGGGGGGCAATCAGGAAGCCAAGGCCTGGCGCGATATCTGGGGTTCCGGCCAGGGGATCGGCGCGGTGGACGCGGTGGAAAGCATCGCGGCCCGGGTCGATCGGCTCGAAGCGGAATATCGCGCGGCCAAGGCCTCTCTGGATACACGCTTCCGGGGATAGCGCTGCCAGGCCGCACCGGCCCGTTCAAAAGGCCTGCTGCAAGCGCTCGATCAATCGCCGCGCGGGGCCGACCGACAGGCGGCGGCCATCATCCTCGTCATCGCCACGATCCAGCCGGCGGATGCGATCATGCAGATCGATGCTGGCGCCGATCAACATCTGCGCGGCGGTCGGCAGACGGCCAATGGCGCCGCCGTCCCCCGCTGACAGCTCGGCCAGCCGATGGCGCGCCGGATGGCAGGGTGCGGCATCCCGGTCCGCGGTCATCACATCCCGGCAGGTGACCAGCCAGGCGGAGATGTCGAGCAGCCGCGTACGGATGCGCAACGCCTCGCACGAAAAGATCACGCGATCGGCAGGATCCAGTCGCGCGCAATCGGCCCGTCCGTCATGATCGAAATAGCGGCTGGCGGCCTCTGCGAGCAGAGCTGCCTCACGGTCCAGTGCGTCGATCGGGGCGGCTTCTGGCCAGCGTCTGGTTTTCGATCCCATAGACGGAGCTCAGGCGATGATATCGGGCACAAGCTGATCCTCGAGCGCAGCGATTTCGTCGCGCAGCCGCAGCTTGCGCTTCTTCAGCCGTGCGAGCTGGATCTGGTCCGCCGCCGGATTCGCCATGAGCGCGGCAATCGCCGCATCGAGGTCACGATGCTCCACACGCAGCATGCCGATGCGCCGTCTGAGCTCCTGTTCATCCATCGCTTTGCACGCCCCGTCCTGCTCGCGATCACGTCATCGCCCATACGACCGCAACCCATCGAATCGATGTCTCCAACGAGGGAGACATCGCCATCGAATCATGTTCTACTTCTGTAGTCGTTCACAGCGAAGAGGGAGACGCTCAATGGAAAGCGCGCATTTTGCGGCACTTGAAGCGAAACATGCTGGATTGGACGCGCGACTCGCTGAAGAGCTGCGCCGGCCGGCCCCCGACAGTGCGGCGATAGCGTCGCTTAAAAAACAGAAACTCAGGATCAAGGAAGAGCTGATCGGTCACTGACCGTCCCCTTCCACCCCACGCGGACGGCCGGCAACACCGGCCGGCCGCAGTCGGAGCAACCCCTGCTCCATCCTCACGACCAGATCATGATCGCTCCGGACCAGGGGCTTGATCCTTTCATCTACTCGTCGCGCGACACCTTCTCGTTCCGCTCGTGGCGCTCCTGCGCCTCGACCGTCATCGTCGCGATTGGGCGGGCTTCAAGGCGTCCCAGCGAAATGGGTTCGCCGGTCACCTCACAATAGCCATATTCGCCTTCGTCAATCCGCCGCAGCGCCGCGTCAATCTTGGAGATCAGCTTGCGCTGCCGATCGCGCGTGCGGAGCTCGATCGACCAGTCCGTCTCGCTCGATGCGCGGTCGGTGATGTCCGCCTCACGCAATGAATCGGTCTGGAGCTGGGCAAGGGTGCCCTTGGCCTCCCGGAGGATGTTTTCCTTCCAGGAAATCAGCTTGTTTCTAAAATAGTTCTGCTGCCGTTCATTCATGAACGGCTCGTCCGCACTAGGACGATAATCGTCGGCTGCCCCACCGGCAGCATGGTCGCTGCCTTTGTCGCCGTCGTCAAACGTATCCACCGCAGTCGCCATAAAACTCTCCGCCCGAACGGCCCGCAGGTCGTAAGCGCCGCGAATTGCCAGCCCTGCGGCGCCTATAGACAGCCACCCGATCGCACACAAGCGACGCGATCATCTTGAAGTTTCGTCGAAAGCCGATCTGCGGCTGCCTCCCGGCCATCCCGCCTCTTCGAAGGCGCGGATAGCCGGAACAATGTTACGCAGGCATGAATTCGATAGGGCCCGCTTTGTTCTAGGGCGCGCGCGTCAAGCCGCCAGCAGGATCGCCTCGATCCGGTCCACCGGATGGCCGGTCAGATCCTTCGCAAGTTCGCCCTGCAGGCGCCGTTCGACCTCGACATGATAATTGCTGCGCAGCACCGCCAATGTCTTCGGGGGCGCCACGACGACCAGCGACTCGAAGCGGCCATCCAGCGCCCAACGCTTCAGCCGCTCGGCTGCATCCGCGGCGAACCGATCCTCCTCCTGCTGATGGAAGTCGGTTTCCTGCATCGTATCCCGGCTATGCCCCACGCTTGAAAGGGACGTGCCCGGCGCATCGCTCTTGATGTCGCGATCGGCGAGCAGTTCCTGCTCGTCCGCGCGAACGACCTCGAGGTTGAGATGCACCGCATCGCCTTCGTTGCGGAGGTACAGCGCCTTCCGCCCATCGGCGACGACAACATAGCAATCATGGGCAATCTGCATCAGCGACCTCCTTCTTCTTTCTGTGCGTGCCTGCCGATGAGAACGCGTCAGGGCGCTGCGGGGTTGCGTGGACGGAGCACGCCCGTCATAGGCGCGCCATGCACGACATCCGCATGATCCGTGAGAATCCGGCCGTTTTTGACGCGGCGCTTGCCCGCCGCGGGCTGGCTGCTGCCGCCGACGCGCTGCTTCAGCGCGACGAAGCGCATCGCAGCCTGCTGACCCAGGCGCAGACCGCTCAGGCACGGCGCAACGAAGCCTCGAAGCTCATCGGCCAGGCCAAGGCACGCAAGGATGAGGAGACCGCGGCATCGCTGATGGCCGAGGTCGGCGCGCTCAAGGAGGATCTGCCGCGAATCGAGGCCGCGGCTGCCGCTGAAGGCGAAGCGCTCTCCGCCGCCCTGGCAGCGCTGCCGAACCTGCCCGCGGACGAAGTCCCCGATGGGGCGGACGAAGCCGGCAATGTCGAGCAGTTCCGCTGGGGCACGCCGCGCGTGTTCGATTTCGCGCCGCGCGAACATGCCGATTTTGCGCCTGCGCTCGGCCTCGACTTCGAGGGTGCGGCGGCGATCTCGGGCACGCGCTTTGCCGCGCTGCGGGGGCCGATGGCGCGCCTCCACCGTGCGCTCGGCCAGTTCATGCTCGATCGGCAGACGGTCTCGAACCATTATGTCGAGGTCGCGCCGCCGCTGCTCGTGCGGGACGAGGCGATGTTCGGCACCGGCCAGCTTCCCAAATTCGCCGAGGATCTGTTCCGCACCACCGATGGCCGCTGGCTGATCCCCACTGCCGAGGTCAGCCTGACCAACCTGGTGCGCGAACGCATCCTCGACACCGCCGAACTGCCGCTGCGCTTCACCGCGCTCACCCAATGTTTCCGCTCGGAAGCGGGTTCTGCCGGGCGCGACACGCGCGGGCTGATCCGCCAGCACCAGTTCGAGAAGGTCGAGCTGGTCGCGATCTGCACCCCCGAGCAATCCGCCGCCGAGCATGAGCATATGCTCGCCGCCGCCGAAGGCATATTGCAGGCGCTCGAACTACCCTATCGCCGCATGCTGCTATGCTCCGGCGACATGGGCTTTTCGGCACGCAAGACCTTCGATCTCGAAGTCTGGCTGCCGGGCCAGCAGGCCTATCGCGAGATCAGCAGCGTTTCCAACTGCGGCGATTTCCAGGCGCGGCGGATGAATGCACGCTATCGTCCCGAGGGAGAGAAAGGCACGCGCTTCCTCCACACGCTCAATGGTTCGGGACTTGCGGTGGGGCGCACGCTCGTCGCCGTGCTGGAAAACTATCAACAGGCCGATGGCAGCGTCACCGTGCCGGCGGTGCTCATCCCTTATATGGGTGGAATCGACCGGCTTTCGCCTGCGGCATGACCTCCGCGTTTGACCGGCGGCCTCGGGTTGGCAATGGTGCTCGCCGGGCGGCGCCCTCGCGCTGACGGTCAGGGAAGGCGGATGCGATCGAAGCGCGGCGATAACAGGCGCATGCGAACCTTCAGTGGCCACCTGCCCCGCGTCGCTTTGCTCCTCGCCTGCGGCGCTGTGCTCGCCGGTTGCATTCCGCAGGGCCGTGCCCCCGCTCCCGCCGCGCCGCCCGCGCCGCAACCCGACAATCGTCCGCCGGCCACCGAATCCGTGCAGCTGCCACCGCAGCCGCCCTCCGCCGCAGAGCCGAGCTGGGAAGCGCAGCGCGTCGTCGCCGATGCGCGCACGATCCCGGCCGGCAGCTACCGCGTCGTCGCGGGAGACACGCTGCGCGCGATCGCGATCAAGACCGGCGCCGGCTCCGAAGCCATTGCCCGCGCCAACCGGCTGGAGCCGCCCTTCCTGATCCGTCCGGGACAGCGGCTGCGCATACCCGCTGGTCGCTATCACCGTGTCCGCGAAGGGCAGACGGGCATTGCGATTGCGCTCGCCTATCATGTCGACTGGAATCGGATCATCGATCTCAACGCGCTGGAGCCGCCTTATGCGCTGCGCACCGGCATGTTGCTGGCGCTGCCCGACAATGCCGAGGTCGCCGCGATGAGCATGGAGGAGCGCGCAGCCGCCTTCTCGATCGACATAGGCGACATCGCCACCGGTGCCGAACCCGCAACTTCCGAGGATGAACCGCCACCGCCGCCGCCCGCGCGCAGCCCCTCTGTCGCGGTTCCCTCGACAAGGCCGGTCGCCGAGCCCGGCCGGTTCAACGGCCGCTTCGAATGGCCGCTGACCGGGCGGATCCTGACCCGCTTCGGGCCCGGTGCCGGCGGGCGTATCAACCAGGGCATCAAGATCGCAACGACCCGCGGCGCGCCGATCCGTGCGGCGGCGAACGGCGTCGTCGCCTATGCCGGTGCCGAGATCGCCATCTATGGCGGGCTCGTGCTGATCCGCCACGGCGACGGCTGGATCACCGCCTATGGCCATGCCGAGCGCATTGCTGTGGTGCGCGGGCAGGCGGTGAAGCGTGGGGACGTGATCGGCTATGCCGGAGAGACCGGGTCGGCGCGCGAACCGCAGCTCCATTTCGAGATCCGCCACAATCGCACGCCCGTCGATCCGCTGCGTGAACTGCCCAGGCAATGATCCGTCGGCATCGCCTGAGCGTCGATCAGATGAAGCCGCTCAGGCGCCGTTCGGACATACCGATCTGGCTGGCGCTCGGCTGGCGCGCGGCTGCGGTGCTGGGGCTGATCGGCATCGTGCTGACCGTGCACTGGTTCGATCGCGGCGGCCTCAAGGACAATGTCGACGGCGCGATCAGCTTCGGCGACGTACTCTATTTCACGATGATCACGGTCACCACCGTGGGCTTCGGCGATATCGTCCCGGTGACCGATCGGGCGCGGATGTTCGACACCTTCGTCGTCACCCCGATCCGCGTCTTCATCTGGCTCATCTTCCTGGGAACCGCTTATGATTTCGTCCTCAAACGCACGTGGGAGCGATGGCGCATGGCCATGATCCAGCGCAACCTGAACGATCATGTGATCGTTGCCGGTTATGGTTCGAGCGGCGCTGAGGCCGTGCGCGAACTGATCGCGCGTGGCACGCCAGCCGAACAGATCGTCGTCATCGACTCGCGCGCCGACCGCATCCACCACGCCGAACTCGTCGGCTGTTCGGTGCTGGAGGCGGATGCGACGCGGGACATCACCTTGCAGGCCGCGAAGGTCGAGCGGGCCCGGGGCATGATCATCTCCGCCGGGCGCGACGACACCTCGATCCTGATCCTGCTGACCGCGCGACATCTCGCGCCGCAACTGCCGATCAGCATCGCCGTGCGCAACGAGGACAATGAGCTGCCGGCTCGGCAGGCGGGCGCGAACATCGTCATCAACCCGGCAAGCTTCGCGGGCCTGTTGCTCGCCGGATCGACGCACGGCGCGCACATCGCCGAGTATATGGCCGATCTTGCCGCGGCGAACGGCCGCGTCCAGCTCAACGAGCGCGAGGCGACTGCCAACGACATCGGCCGCCCGCTGCGCGCGATCGGCACCGGTCTTGGCGTGCGCCTTTATCGGCGCGGGCTGCCGATCGGTTTCTGGGAGCCCGGTGCGCAGGCCGTGGAAGCCGGCGACATGATCGTGGAGATCGTCGCCGGAGACGATCAGGAGATCAGACGGGGTTGAGCCCTTCTCCCCTCCCGCTTGCGGGAAATGGTGAGGGGGCGCCTGGCAACAGTGGGTGCATCGATACTTTCCTCCCGGAGCAAAGCTGGGGGAGGAAAAGCGCTCACGCCTCTCGTGACTGGAATCGCGCCCAGTCCGCTTCGGACAGCCGCACGTCGAGATGGATCGTCTCGCCATCCGCGTCCTGCGTCAGCACTTCACCATGCGCGTGGAGCCAGGCGGCGGCGGCGCCATCGGCGATCGGCAGATCGATGTGGCGTACGCGGCTGGTGGACGTCAGGCGCGTCGACATCATCCGACGCAGCGCCTCGACACCCTCGCCCGTCTGCGCCGAGATCAGTGCGACGTCGTCGCGCCGCGCGGCTTCGGCTTCCAGCGCCGCCTGCGCCTCCGGATCGAGCAGATCCACCTTGTTCCACGCCTCAATCCGCGGCGCGGCACCCTCGCCGCTCACGCCGATCTCGGCGAGCACCTGCTCGACGTCGGCGGCCTGCGCGTCGCTGTCGGGATGCGCGATGTCGCGGACATGGACGATCAGGTCAGCGGAGGTGACCTCCTCCAGCGTCGCCCGGAACGCCGCGACCAGTTGCGTCGGCAGATCCGAAACGAACCCCACGGTGTCTGAGAGGATCGCCTTATCGAGCCCCGGCAGCGTGATTTGCCGCATCGTCGGATCCAGCGTGGCGAACAGCAGATCCTCCGCCATCACCCCCGCGCCGGTCAGCCTGTTGAACAGGGTCGACTTGCCGGCATTGGTATAGCCGACCAGCCCGACCACCGGCCATGGCGCCCGCCGGCGCCGCTCGCGGTGCAACCCGCGCGTGCGGCTGACCTGCTCCAGTTCGCGCCGGAGCTTGGCCATCCGGTCACGGATCATCCGCCGGTCGGCCTCGATCTGCGTTTCACCCGGGCCGCCGAGGAAGCCGAAGCCGCCGCGCTGGCGCTCAAGGTGGGTCCAGCTGCGCACAAGGCGGCCGGCCTGATAGTCGAGATGCGCGAGTTCCACCTGCAACCGCCCTTCGGCGGTCGCGGCGCGTTCGCCGAAAATCTCGAGGATCAGACCCGTGCGGTCGATGACCTTGGTCTTGAGTTCCTCTTCCAGGTTGCGCTGCTGGACGGGCGTGACCGCACCGTCGACGACGACGAGTTCGGCCTCGTGCGCTCGGGCAACCGTTGCGAGCGCCTCGACCTGACCGGCCCCGAACAAGGTCGCGGGCCGCGGCTGGCGCACGCGGTAGGCGATACGGTCGACCACATCGATGCCGATCGCCTCCGCAAGCCCGGCCGCCTCTTCGAGGCGCGCCTCGACGTCGCGGTCACCGCCCTTCCCCATGTCGGGATAGGCGACGACCGCTTTCGCGCCGCGGCGGAACTCGTCTTCTTCGCGTCTAAAGCCGCTCAATCTTCGTCCTGATCCGTCTCGCCTGCCAGGTTCAGCGGATGTGCCGGCTGAACCGTGGAAACCGCGTGCTTGTAGACCAGTTGCGCCATGCCGTCACGCTGCAGCAGCATGCAGAACAGGTCATAGGCCACGATCGCGCCCTGCAGCATGACGCCGTTGACGAGGAACATCGTCACCGGATCGCCCGAGCGACGGACGGCGTTGAGGAAGATCTCCTGGAGAAGCTGTGCCTTGCGCTCATTTTCCGCGAAGGCCTTCTCGATGGGCGCCAGATCCAGCGGATGCGCCGGCATCACCGTCGAAATCGCATGCTTGTAGATCAGCTGCGACTGACCGTCGCGCCTGAGCAGCACCGAGAAATTGTCGAACCAGGTGATGATACCCTGCAGTTTCACGCCCTTTACCAGAAACATCGTCACCGGTGTCTTGGATTTGCGCAGGGTGTTGAGGAAAATATCCTGAAGGTTGTTGATCTTGTCGGCCATATTTAGCTCCGATTGTTGGCAGGTCGTGGCCTGCAATCGCCGCCTTGTTCGAACGGACGTCGTCAGCCCCCGCGCGGTTCGCGGGTGCAGCATGAATGTAGAGGATAGGGCTCAGGATTCAACGAAGGAATTCGCTCCGCAATGGTTGGTTGCGGCGAACCGGGCTTGAACCGCCGGCGCGGTCAGGGTTTATCGCTATCGGGGACATGCGAGCCGGGGGGTATCGCTACATGACATATCAGCATGAATTCGGCGGATATTATGAGGAGCCGGAGGGCCCGGCCCCGTGGCAGTTGCTGCTCGCGATCGCGGCAGGCATGATCGTCACGATCGCCGCCACTCTGCTGCTGTTGCGGAGTGAAAGCGCCCAGCCGCTCGTTCTGCTGGGCGGCGTCCTTGGCCTCGGCACCGCCATATGGGTGCTGCTGCGCATGGTCCTGCTGCGTCATGCGCCGATCGGCTGGACGATCGCCGCATTCGCGCTGATCGGCCCGACCTCGCTCGGCGTCGGGCTCATTCATTTCGCCATGGAGGGCCTCGCGATGCAGCGGGACGTTCGGGCGGTTGCCGCCATCGCCCTCGCCGCCACGCCGGACGGCGATCCCAAGGCGGATGTGAAGCTGCCGGCACCGAACGGCCCGATGTCACGCATGACCAGGAAGCTCTATCAAGCCCTGCTTGCCAATCAGCGCCACTATCTCGACGCCGTCGATCAATCCGGCCTCAACGATCTCGGCTCCCCGGCGGCGGTTTCACCAAAGGGCTCGACGATCGATCATTGTGAGCGCCTTACCGAGCTCGAAGCGGCATTCGCACGGCACGGCGAGAGCAACGCGCGCCTTGTCGCGTCGATACGCAACGATCCCGAACTGACCAATATTCCGCCGCGGCTGCGCCCCGACTTTCTGAGCGGCCTGGCGACAGGGATCAGCCAGGCCTCGCCCAGCGTGAACGAGATTTCGAAGCTTGAGGGCGAGCTGATCAGGAACTGGAAAAGCGTCTGCGATGTGCTGGCGCGTCGTCGGTGGTCCAGCAAGGGCGGGCAGTTCATGTTCCTGAATGAAGCCGACTATAACGAGTTCAATCGCCTCACCCGATCCATCGATGCCGCTGCCAACACGCAGCAGGCCCTGCAACGCCAGCAGCAGCAAGGCATGCGGCAAGAATTCCAGAAGATGGTGAGCATGAAAGTCTTCTGATCGCTGTCAGGGCGCGCCCGGCGGCCCCTGCCTCACTCTTCCTCGTCGCGGCTGTCCGAAATGCCGAGGATCTTGAGCTTGCGGTGCAGCGCGGAGCGCTCCATGCCGATGAAGCTCGCGGTGCGCGAGATATTGCCCGAGAAGCGCCGGATCTGGACGCGCAGATATTCGCGCTCGAACGTCTCGCGCGCCTCGCGCAGCGGTGCGCCCATGATCGAACCCACGCCGCCGCCCGCGCCGACGGCGGGCTGATCGCCCAGGATCTCGGGCGGCAGCATGTCCATGTCGATACGGCCGATCCGGTCGCCGGGCGCGAGGATGATCGTGCGTTCGACGATGTTGCGGAGCTGGCGGACGTTGCCCGGCCAGTCGAATGCCTGCAGCGCCGCGACCGCATCGGGAGCCACCTGGGGCGTCGGCACGCGCCGCTCGCTGGCGTAGCGCGCGACGAAATGGTCGACGAGCGAGGGAATGTCCTCGCGCCGTTCGGCCAGAGGCGGCAGGTGCACCGGCACCACGTTCAGGCGATAATAGAGATCCTCGCGGAAGCGCCCCGCGGCGATCAGTTCGCCAAGCACGCGCGACGTCGCGGAAACGACGCGCACATCGACCTTCACGATGCGCTGCCCGCCGACGCGGGTGAAGCTCTGGTCGGTCAGCACGCGCAGGATGCGCCCCTGCGTCGCCAGCGGCATGTCCGCGATCTCGTCGAGGAACAAGGTGCCGCCATGCGCCTGTTCGAGCATGCCGGCGCGGACCATCTCGCCGCCCTCCTCTACGCCGAACAATTCCTCCTCGACGCGCTCGGGCGTCATCCGCGCCGCGCTGACGACGACGAACGGGGCGTTGGCGCGCGGGCTCCACATATGGAGCAGCCGCGCCGCGACCTCCTTGCCGACGCCTGCCGGGCCGGTGACGAGCACGCGGCTGCCGGTTGCGGCGACACGCTTCAAGGTCGCACGCACGCCGTTGATCGCGGACGATGCGCCGGTCAGCTCCTCTTCCTGCCCCACCTGCGCCTTGAGCGACGCGACCTCGCGCCGCAGCCGCTCAGTTTCGGTGGCGCGGCTGACGAGGTGGAGCAGCTTCTCCGCCTCAAACGGCTTCTCGATGAAATCGGCGGCCCCGCGGCGGATCGCGGCGACGGCCGTGTCGATATTGCCATGGCCAGAAATCACCAGCACCGGCAGCGAGCTGTCACGCCGCTTGATCTCGTCGAGCAGGTCGAGCCCGTCAAGCCGTGAGCCCTGCAGCCAGACATCGAGCAGCACCAGCGATGGCCGGCGATCGTCGATGGCCGCCAGTGCCGAGTCGCTATCCGCCGCGGCGCGCGCGGTGTAGCCCTCATCCTCGAGCACACCGGCCACCAGCTCGCGGATGTCGCGTTCATCGTCGACGATCAGCACGTCAAGCGCCATCAATCATTCCTCATTCTGGTAAGCGTCATCGGCGACGCATCGCCGTCATTGGCGGCGGACGCGGGTGCGTCGCCAAGGTCGAGATTGGCGAGCATCGCAGGATCGAGCAGGATCGTCACGATCGTGCCGCCGCCCGGCCGGTCGCCGAACGAAATCGTGCCGCAATGTTCCTCGACGATCTTCTTGACGATCGCGAGGCCGAGCCCGGTGCCGCGCGCGCGCGTCGTCATATAGGGCTCGACCAGCCGGTCGCGCTCGGCGGGCAGGCCGATGCCGTTGTCGGCCAGTGCGATGCGGATCAGCCCGTCAGGCTGCGATTCGACCGTCATCGCGACGAAGCCGGGCTCGCCCGTCGCCTCGCCACGCGACTCGATCGCCTCCACCGCATTCTTGACGATGTTGGTCAGCGCCTGGCCGAGCTGCCGGCGATCGCTGACGATCTCGAGCGACGGATCCGGCGCGTCCAGCGTGAAACGGACGGTGGGGTGCGCCACCTCGTGCAGGAACAGCGCCTGCCGGGCGATGTCGATCAGCCCCTCCACTTTGAACACCGGCTTGGGCATCCGCGCGAAGGACGAGAATTCGTCGACCATCCGCCGCAGGTCGCCCACCTGGCGAACGATCGTGTCGGTCAGCCGCTCGAAGGTCGGCTTGTCGCTCTCGATTTCCTTCGCATAGCGGCGGCGGAGCCGTTCGGCGGCGAGCTGGATCGGCGTCAGCGGGTTCTTGAT
Organism: Sphingomonas zeicaulis; assembly: GCF_050433225.1. Classification (NCBI taxonomy): domain Bacteria; kingdom Pseudomonadati; phylum Pseudomonadota; class Alphaproteobacteria; order Sphingomonadales; family Sphingomonadaceae; genus Sphingomonas; species Sphingomonas zeicaulis. The sequence goes on from NZ_JBNPXQ010000001.1 coordinate 1,554,136, forward strand.
CTCGTGCGCGATGCGGCGCGCCACGTCCGACCAGGCGGCGCGGCGCTGGTCGAGCAATTGCTGGGTGATGTCGTCGAAGGTCAGCACATGGCCCTGCTCGTCGCGCACCACCTTCACTGCCAGCGTCCGCTGCTCGCCGCCGCTGGCAAGCTGGACGATCGACTCGCGCTCGCCGCAATCGATCAGCGCGTCCAGCTCCGGCGCGACGCTCGCCAGCGGCTGCCCCACCGGGCTCTCGCCGCCGGTGCCGAGGAAGGTTGCCGCGGTCAGGTTGATCAGGCTGATCACGCCAGCCTTGTCCACCGAAATCACCCCGGCGGAGACGCTGGAGAGCACCGCCTCGATGAACGCGCGACGGCTGTCGAGCTGGTCGTTGGCGGCCACGAGCGCGCCGGTCTGCTCCTCCAGCCGTCGCGTCATCCGGTTGAACGCGGTGGCGAGTGTGCCGACCTCGTCCTGCGTGCGCGGCGAAGCGACGCGCGCGGAGAGCTCGCCGGCCGCGACCCGACGCGCCGCGTCGACAAGTTCGCCCACCGGGCGCACCAGCCGGTCCGCCACCTGCAAGGCGATCCACACCGCCGCGCCCACGATCAGCAGCGAGATCACCAGCAAGGCGGCGTTGAACTGAAGCTGCAATGCGCGGCTGCGATCGAGCAGCGCGTTGTAATCGCGCAGCACGCCGCTCGCGCGCGCGAGCACCTCGGCGTCGTAGCGGCGCGAAGCATAGAGATAGATGTCGCGGTCGGGAAACAGCCGTGCGACCGCCTCGACGCGATCCTTGGTCTCGCTGATCACCACCGGTGTACCGGCGCGCAACGTGCCCACGACCGCCGACGAGACCCGCTGCTCCACGTCGCGCGCATCGGGATTGACCATTGCCAGTGTGACCGGCTGCCCGTTCGCGCCGATGCTGACGATCGCGGATTCGTTCAGGTGGCGCGTGGCCATCTGGAAGGCATAGCCGCCGATGAAGTCGGGGCTGTCATAGGCCGCCTGCCCCAAATAGTCGCGCAGGTCGCTCGCCATCGTCTGCGTCTCGGCGGCCACCTGCGAGCGCTGCTCCTGATAATAGCCCTGCACCAACTCGCTGGCATTCTCCAGCATGCCGCGCGCCCGGTCCGAAAACCAGAATTCGACGCCATACTGGAACAGCAGCGACGCGAAGATCACCACCAGCAGGGTCGGCACGGCCGCGATCACCGAGAACAGGGCGACCAGCCGCACGTGCAGCCGGCCATGTCCGCCGATGGGTGAGCGGGCCGCACGGCCATGCGCCACCCGCCGGCCAAGCAGTACGAGCAGCGCGATCGCCGGCACCAGATTGGCGACCAGCAGCAGCGCGACCAGCGGAGGCGTCAGCAGCTTCTGCGGAGACCGTTCGCCACCGATGATGAAATAGCTGGCAACGCCGATCGCCACCGCAAGGACCAGCGCGATCACCTCCACAGCCGGCATCAGCCGGCGGCGGCCAAGCAGGATCGCGACCTTGCGTCGCAGGCGGGTCAGGCCTTTGGACGCGCTGCGTGCGGCATTCATCGTTGCAGCCGTACAACAGTTTCGTTGCACAGCAAACACAGCTGGTCGCAGAATGGAGCGAATTCAGCCACCTTGGCGCAGACGGCGTGTCTCGAGCTGATGGTCGTTGAGCTTTTTTCGCAGCGTATTGCGGTTGATGCCGAGCAGCTTCGCGGCCTTGAGCTGGTTGCCCTTCACCGCGCCCAGCGTGATTTCCAGCAACGGCCCCTCGATCTCGGCAATGATCCGGTCATAGAGGCCATCGGGCGGCAGATCGCGGCCAAACGCGGCGAAATAACGCGCGAGATGCGCCTCGACCGCGCCGGCGAGCGTCTCCGCCCCCCCGGACAGCCGCTCCTCCTCCACCCGCGGGCCGCCGGCGAGCTGCTGTTCGACCAGCACCGCGCTGACGACATCCTCTCGCGCCAGCACCGCCAGGCGCCGCATGAGATTTTCCAGCTCGCGCACATTGCCCGGCCAGTCATGCTGCTCCAGCCGCAGCACCGCGCCGCCATCGAGATATTTGCGCGGCAGCCCTTCCTGCGCTGCGCGATCGAGGAAGTGCTGCGCGAGTTCGCCGATATCGCCCCCGCGCTGGCGCAGCGCAGGCAAGGCAATCGGCACCACCGCCAGCCGGTAATACAGATCCTCGCGGAACATCTTCTCCGCGATCATCTCGGGCAGATGCTTGTGCGTCGCCGCGATGATGCGCACGTCGGCGCGGATCAGCCGGGTGCCGCCGACCGTGGTGAATTCGCCGGACTGGAGCACGCGCAGCAGCCGCGTCTGCGCGTCCATCGGCATGTCACCGATCTCGTCGAGGAACAATGTGCCGCCCTGCGCCTGCTCGAAACGGCCTGCCGCACGGCCATGCGCGCCGGTGAACGCGCCGCGTTCGTGCCCGAACAATTCGCTTTCGATCAGCTCGCGCGGGATCGCCGCCATGTTGACGGCCACGAACGGCGCATGCCGCCGCCGGCCAAGATCGTGGATCGCGTGCGCGACCAGTTCCTTGCCGGTGCCCGACTCGCCCAGCACCAGCACGGTCAGGTCGTTGGCGACGACCCGCGCGATCGTGCGGTAGACCTCCTGCATCGGCGCCGACCGGCCGATCAGCGGCAGGCTCTCGTCGATCCGGTCCGCCTCGCGGGCGGGGCCGGCGCTACGCCGGCTGCGCACCCCGTCGGCCACCGCCCGGCAAAGCTCCTCAAGATCAAAGGGCTTGGGCAGATATTCGAACGCGCCCTGCTCGGTCGCGCGCACCGCCGTCGTCAGCGTGTTCTGCGCCGAAAGCACGATGATCGGCAGGCCCGGCGCATCCGCGAGCAGTTCGGGCACCACGTCCAACCCATTGCCGTCCGGCATGATCACGTCGGTTACCAGCACGTCGGGCGCGAACTCGGGCATCGCCGCGCGCAGCGCCGCGATCGATCCGACCGTCAACACCTCATGCTGCTGGCGACGCAGCGCCTCCCCCACCACCGTACAGATCGCGGCATCATCGTCCGCCACCAGGATCCGGCCCCCACTGGCCCTCTCCATCTATTTCTCCCCAGCCTTGGCACGCGGCAGCAGCAGCCGGAATACCGTGCGTCCCGGATCGCTCAGCCGTTCGTGCTGGACGATTCCCCCCATGTCGCGGACGAGCTTGTCGACCAGCGTCAATCCCAAGCCCCGTCCGCTGCGCTTCGACGATACGAACGGATCGAACAGATGGTCGACGATCTCCGGCGGTGCCCCCGGGCCATCGTCAATCACGCACAACTCGATCGGCAGCGACAACCGCCGCCCGCCCTCGCTCACCGACACCGAGACGCCGTGGCGATAAGCGGTGGTCAGCGTGATCGCTCCCCTGCCCGCGCCCGCCGGACGCGACTGCCCCTCGATCGCTTCGGCGGCATTCTTGATGAGGTTGAGCAGCACCTGGATCAACGCATCGCGATTGACCAGCACCGGCGGCAGCGAAGGATCATAGACCTCGCGCAGGTCGACATCGCGGGCCACACCTTGGCAGGCGAGGTCACGGGCATGTTCGAGGATCGCGTAGATGTTCTCCGCCTTGCGCTCCATCGGCCGCGTGTCGGTGAAATCCTCCATCCGGTCGATCAATTGGGCGATGCGATCCACCTCGCTCCGGATCAGCCGGGTCAGCGCGCGCTCGCCTTCGGGGAGGCTCGATTCGAGCAGTTGCGCGGCGCCGCTGATGCCCGACAGCGGGTTCTTGATCTCATGCGCCAGCATCGCGGCGGCGGCGATCGCGGTCATCGTTCCGCCGCTGCGCTCCAGCCGGTGGCCCATGCGGTGCGCGGCGGCACCGACATGGATCAGCATCATCCGCCAGCCGGCGCGATCGACGATCGGTACGACGATGAAATCGGCGCGAAACCGCTGCCCGCGTGGCGTTTCGATCGCGAGGTCATAGGCGGCGAACCCCGAGGTCTCTCGCCCGGCGGGGAGCTCGCGATATTCGGCCGGGATCGCGAAGGCGTCGTCGACCGTGCGCCCGACCATCGCCGCGCTGGACAGGTTGAGCAGATTCTCGGCAGCCGCGTTGACACTGACGACGAGATCGTCGGGATCGACGAGCAGCATCGCCTCCGGTAGCGCAAACAACAGCTCCCCCGGCTGCGGGGCATCGTCGCGCGCGGGCGCGCGACGGCCAAAGCGGATCAGGCCGCTGCCCGGGAGAGCCACGGATCGTAGAATTCGCGCAGCATCGCCAGCACCCGATCGGGCTCGGCGATGAAGTTCACCTTGTTGCGGAAGTCGGCGGAGCCATGGAGGCCGCGCGTGTACCAGCCGATATGCTTGCGCGCCATGTTGACGCCGGTCATCTCGCCATAATGCTCGATCATCGCATGATAATGCTCGACGATCAGATGATATTGCTCCTCGATCGAGGGATCGGCCACGCGTTCGCCGGTGCGCAGATAGCGCATCACCTGGCCGAGCAGCCATGGCTTGCCATAGGCGCCACGCCCGATCATCACGCCGTCCGCGCGCGATTGCTCAAGCGCGGTCATCGCGTCCTCGATCGAGCAGATATCGCCATTGGCGATGACGGGCAGCGACACCGCATCCTTCACCTTGGCGATGAACGCCCAGTCGGCGCTGCCCTTGTACATCTGGTTGCGGGTGCGGCCATGGACGGTGATCAGCTTGACGCCCAGATCCTCGGCAATGCGCGCGAGTTCGGGGGCGTTGAGGCTGTCATGGCACCAGCCCATGCGCATCTTGAGCGTCACCGGCACCGAGACCGCCTTCACCGTCGCGTCGATGATCGCCGCGGCGGTCTTCAGGTCACGCATCAGTGCCGATCCGGCGTCGCCATTGACGACCTTCTTCACCGGGCAACCCATGTTGATGTCGATGATCGCAGCGCCGCGATCCTCGTTGAGCTTGGCCGCTTCCGCCATCTCCACCGGCGAACAGCCGGCAAGCTGCATCGAGATCGGCTCTTCCTCGCGGTGCCACGCCGCCTTCTGCAGCGACTGGCGCGTTTCCCGGATCATCGCCTGGCTGGCGATCATCTCGGTGACGTTGAGGCCCGAGCCATAGCGGCGGACGAGACGGCGGAACGGCATGTCGGTGACGCCGGTCATCGGCGCGAGCAACACGGGCTCTGCGATCTCGACGGTGCCAATCCGAATGGGTGCCAGTTTCTTCATCACGCCTGCCTAAAAATCAGGCAAATCGCATAGCGGCGGATTGCGGCGGCGGCAAGGCAGACGCACGCGCCGCGCACCGCCCTTCCCGCCCGCATCTTATTCCCCTAAAGCGCCGCCGCCATGCAGACTTCTCCACGCATCGCCGGCATTGTCGTCGCCGCCGGCCGGGGTGCCCGCGCAGGCGGGGATGTCCCCAAGCAATATCGCAACCTCGCCGGGGTGCCGGTGGTCGTTCGTGCGGCGCAGGCGCTGGCCGCGCATCCCGCGATCGAGACCGTCATCGTCGTGACCGGCCCCGGCCAGGAGGATCTGTTCGATCGCGCCTTCGCTGGCCACGCGGCGCCGCGTCGCATCGAAGGCGGGGCCACCCGCCGCGCTTCGGTGTGCGCCGGGCTCGCCGCTGTCGTGGATCATGACATCGTCCTCATCCATGATGCCGCGCGGCCGCTGGTGCCGGCGGCGGTCATCGACCGGCTGATCACCGCGCTGGAAACGCATGACGGCGCCGTGCCCGTGCTGCCGGTGGTCGACAGCCTCGCGATGAGCGACGGCACGCGCCTTGGCGGCCCGGTGCCGCGCGACGGGCTGGCGCGGGTGCAGACCCCCCAGGCGTTCCGCCAGCCGGCGATCACCGCCGCTCATGCGCTGTGGCCGGACGATCGCGAAGCCACCGACGATGCGCAGGTCGCGCGCGCGGCCGGCCATGATGTCGCGACCGTGGAAGGCGATCCGATGCTCGAGAAGCTCACCCACCCCGGCGATTTCGCCGCCGCCGAACATCGCCTCGCCCCCACGATGATCACCCGAACCGGCATGGGGTTCGACGTCCATCGCTTCGCGCTCGACCGCGAATTGTGGCTGGGCGGCGTGCTGATCCCGCATAGCCACGGCCTCGCCGGCCACAGCGATGCCGATGTCGCGCTGCATGCGCTGGTCGATGCGATCCTTGGCGCGATCGGCGCTGGCGATATCGGCAGCCACTTCCCGCCCAGCGATCCGCAATGGCGCGGTGCCCCCTCCTACCGCTTCCTCGAACATGCCGCCTCGCTCGTCGCCGCGCGCGGTGGCATGATCGATCATGTCGATGTGACGATCATCTGCGAACGCCCCAAGGTCGGCCCGCATCGCGAGGCGATCCGCGCCCGCATCGCCGCCTTGTTGATGATCGAAACCACGCAGGTTAGTGTCAAGGCGACGACGACCGAAGGACTGGGTTTCACCGGGCGCGGCGAGGGAATCGCCGCCCAGGCCATCGCATCGGTCCGCATCGGGGGATCCATCCTATGATGAGAATGGTATTGCGGACGCTCGGCTCTGCGAGCGCGGCATTGGCGCTCGCCGTGTCCGGCACCGCGCAGGCGGCGGCGTGCATCACCGAGCCCGAGATGGAGGCGCTGGCGCTGCATATGGTGCCGGCCTTCCTCGACAAGTCGATGTCGGTGTGCGCTACCACCTTGCCGATCGGCGCTTACCTGCAGACCTCCGGCCGCGCGCTGATCCGCACCTATCGCGATGCGGCGGAACCGACCTGGCCGCTCGCCAAGGCGGCGATGGCGAAGATCGCCAATGGCGAGGGCGATGCCGGCGTCGATTTCAACGCGATCGACGACAATGTCATGCGTCAGTTGGTCGAAACTGGCTTTGCCGCGAGTCTGGCAGAAGAATTGAAGCCTCAGGATTGCGGCAAGATCAATCGCTTCGCCGAAGCGATCGCGCCGCTGCCGACCGCCAATATGGGAAAGATGGTCGCGCTGCTGCTAGAAATCGGGCTGGCGGGCGACAAGACCATGCGCCTGCCGACCTGCCCGGCGGGCCAACAGTGACAATGATATCGGGAAGCACAAAGTGAGTGAACAGCGCGATACGATCCTGCCCGTCGAACTCGTCGAGGCGGCACGCAAGGTGGTCGAGGCGAACCGCGCGGCCGGGCGCCGCATCGCGATGGCGGAAAGCTGCACCGGCGGGCTCGTCTCCGCCGCGCTGACCGAGATTCCCGGTTCGTCGGACGTGTTCGAGGCCGGCTTCGTGACCTATGCCGACGAGGCGAAGCTCGGCGCGCTCGGCATCAGCCTGGATGTGCTGGAGACGTTCGGCGCGGTGTCGATCGCGGTCGCCTGGGCAATGGCGCAGGGCGCGATCAAGAAGAGCGGGGCCGATGTCGCGGTGGCGATCACCGGCATCGCCGGCCCCGATGGCGGCACCGAGAAGAAGCCGGTCGGCACCGTGGTGTTCGCCCGCGCCGAGCGCGATGGCGATCCCAACGCGGTCGTCGCCGACAAGCGCGTGTTCGACAATAATGGCCGCGGCGGCATCCGCCTTCAGGCGGCGTTGTGCGCGCTCGAATTGCTGATGCCGGCCGAACCCGCCGTCGTCGTGCCGCCCGCATCCGAACTCTGACCGTTCTGGCCATAGAGAACGGCGGCACGCGCCTCGAACGCGTCGGTCATCTTGCGCAGCGCCTTGTCGAACACCTGGCCCGCGAGCATCTCGAACAACCGGTTCTTGAACGCGAAATCGACCGAGAAATCGACCAAAGTGCCGCCCTGCCCGTCGGGGCGGAAGCGCCATTCGTTGCGCAGATGCTTCAGCGGCCCTTCGACATAGTCGACGGTGATCGCATCGGGTCGATGCTTCGCCACCCGTGAGGTGAACTTCTCGCGCAGCGCCTTGAAGCCGACGACAAGGTCCGCGACCATCTCGGTCTCGCTGTTCGAACGGACGCGGACGGCGACCACCCACGGCAGGAAATCGCCGTAACGGGCGACGTCGGCGACCAGTTCGTAGAGCTGCTCCGGCGTATAGGGCAGCGCGCGGGTTTCGCTATGCTTTGGCAAGCTTCGCCTCGCGCGCGGTGCGCAGCTTCGCGAAATCATCGCCGGCGTGATAGCTCGAGCGGGTCAGCGGCGAGGCGGCGACCAGCAGGAAGCCCTTGGCGCGGGCGATCGCGGCATAGGCGTTGAACACCTGTGGGCTGACGAAATCCTCGACCTTCGCATGCTTGGGCGTCGGCTGGAGATATTGGCCCATCGTCAGGAAATCGATGTCGGCCGAACGCATGTCGTCCATCACCTGATGGACTTCCAGCCGCTGCTCGCCGAGCCCGACCATGATGCCGGACTTGGTGAAGATCGACGGATCGTGGCGCTTGATGCTCTCCAGCAGGCGCAGCGACGCATAATAGCGCGCGCCCGGCCGGATCGTCGGATAGAGCCTCGGCACGGTTTCGAGATTGTGGTTGTAGACGTCCGGTCGCGCCGCGACGATAGCCTCCACCGCGGCCTCCGCCTTGTTGCGGAAATCGGGCGTCAGGATCTCGATCGTGGTCTTGGGGGTGTTACGGCGAAGCGCCTCGATCACCTTGACGAACTGGCTGGCGCCACCATCCGGCAGATCGTCGCGATCGACCGAGGTGATGACGATATGTTCGAGGCCGAGTTCGGCCGCTGCGGTCGCGACATGCTCGGGCTCGAGCGGATCCACCTTGCGCGGCATGCCGGTCTTCACGTTGCAGAACGCGCAGGCGCGCGTGCAGACGTCACCCAGGATCATCACCGTCGCGTGTTTCTTCGTCCAGCACTCGCCGATGTTCGGGCAGGCTGCTTCCTCGCACACGGTGGCGAGGTTCAGGCGCCGCATCAGCTGGCGGGTTTCCGAATAGGCAGCGCCCACCGGCGCTTTCACCCGGATCCAGTCGGGCTTGCGCTGACGGGGGGCGGGCTGCGGGAGGTTCACGGGATCGGCTTCGCTCATGCCGCTGCAGATAGCGATGTGTGCCGCCACTTGCCACCCCCTGCCCGCCGCCTTAACCGCAAGAGCCGAGGAGAGGAGCCGTCGCTATGGACTATGCCGAGATGATCGTTGGCTATCAGCGCTTCCGGGCGACGGGCTGGCGCCGCGAACGCGCGCGCTGGGCCGAACTGGCCGAGGGCCAGAGCCCCAAGGTGATGGTCATCGCCTGCTCCGACAGCCGCGTCGAACCCGCGGTGATCTTCGATGCCGCGCCGGGCGAACTCTTCACCGTGCGCAACATCGCCAACCTTGTGCCGCCCTTCGAGAATGATGGTGGGCGCCACGGCGTTTCCGCCGCGGTCGAATTCGCGGTCACCCAGCTCGAAGTGCCCGAGATCGTCGTGCTCGGCCATGGCGCGTGCGGCGGCTGCCGCGCGGCGCTCTCCGCCACCTTCGAGGGCGCGCAGCCAGGTGAAGGCGGTTTCATCGCACACTGGATCGACCTGCTCGACGGCGCCCGCGAAAAGGTGCTGGAATCGCATGGCGACACACCCGAGGGCCGCAGCGCACTGGAACATGAGGCGGTGAAGGTCAGCATCGCCAACCTGCGCACCTTCCCCTTCATTCCGGAGCGCGAGGCGGCTGGCAAATTGAAGATCCACGGCGCTTGGTTCGCGATCGCGGACGGCACGCTGCACTTGCTCGATCCGGAAACCGGCAGCTTCGGCGAGGCCTGACGCGCCGGCGCCTCTTCCGGTGATCCGGAAGGGCATTCACACATCTCAGCTGGAACCGCGCAAATAGCTCTCTCCCGCGAAGTACGGGAGAGGGCTTTTCGCGCAGTTCCAACCGATGTGTGAACGCGATCGCGCCGATCCGGAAGAGACGCGTCCCGCCCCCGACTCAGCCCTTCAACAACCCCACCCCACCCAGCGGCACGGTTTCCACGCTGCTTTCGAACCCCGCGATCATCGGCTGACCGCGCATGATCGCATCCTTCACCGCCGGAAGCGCCAGCGATGCCTTGTGGCTTTCGGCGCCATCCCACACTTCGGTAATCCACAGCGCGTCGGCATCGGCCGGATCGGTCGCCACGATATAGCTGAGGCACCCCGGCATCGCCCCGGTGCCCTCCAACAGGATCGCCGCGAGCGCATCGCGCTGACCGGGCTTCGTCTTCATCTTGCCGATCAGCCCGTACATCGCCTTACCCGTCCCCGTCGTTTTCCCGATCGCCGGCGCCCGGCCCAGCAGCGCCATCGCGAGGCCGCCGCCGATCGCGGTCCGTCGTGCGATGCCGCTCATTCCTCCGCGATATCCTCGTTCCATAGCGCCGGCACATGCTTGCGGGGGAATTTGCGTGACGGGCAGGTGCATTTGTTGCCGTGATCGCGCAGGTCCGCCATCACGCGGTACGGATTAGTTGTTCAACCGTCTTGAGATCGATCGCCACGCGCAACGCCGCTCCCCACCAGTGCAGGCAGGGCTAAAGCAGGTGGACGAAATTTGAAAGTCCGTCGCAAAACGACTGGGCGGCAGGATGTTTCGCCTTGCCGCCCAGAGACTTGTCATCAGAACTTCATATTGACCGACATCGCATAGCGACGACCGAGCAGGTCATAGCTTTGCACCGCGTCGTAGGGAAATGGCGGCGCCTTGTCGAATAGGTTGGTGACCGCGAGGCGCATCGTCATCCGCTCGTTGATCACCTGCGACAGGCCGAGGTTGAACAGCCACTGGTCGTCTAGAACGAGGACGTCGCGGCTGTCGACGTTGAACAGCGCATCATATTTCGACTTGCCGGTGTAATTGCCCTGCACGCTCAACCCGAAGCCGCCGTCGCTCGCGAAGCTCACGTTGAACTGGCCGCTGTAGCGCGGGGTGCCGACCTCGGTCACGACCGGATCGACGGTGACGCCGTTGTTCGAGCTTTCCAGCTTGTCGAGATAGAAGAAGGCGCCGCTCAGCGCGAGGCGGCCGTTCACACCGATCCCGCTCAGCGGCAGCACATAATCGGCCTGCGCAGTCAGACCCTCGAACAGGATATAGTCGCCGTTGACGAAGCCGGTGCGGATGCCAGGGTTCGCCGGGTTCGACCGGATCTGGCCATTCTCTTCCGGATTGCTGCTGCGCACGCGGGTAAATTGCTGGCAGAAGCTGTTGCCATTGTCCGGATCGGCAAGGTTGAAGTTCGCGTTGTCGTAGCACCCCTCGGCGATGTTCGCGGCGGTGAGCGAGGCGATGTTGCCCTTCACCTTGATATGGTTCCAGTCCACCGCGATCTGCAGGCGCGGGATAAAGCGCGGACGGATGACGGCACCGAAGGTGTAGCTGTCAGCCACTTCGTTCTGCAGATCCGGATTGCCGCCCGTGCGCTGGGGCACCGCCGAGGTGCGCGCTAAACTGTCGTAGGTGGATCCATTGATGCCGTAGGAGTCGAAGAAGGCCTGGCAATTGCGCTGGCGGACCGCCGGGTTGGTGCCGCTGGAGATGTTCACGCGATCGCAGGGATCGGGGAAGAAGGTGCTGGCATTGGTCTGCGGCGTGAACAGTTCGACGATCGAGGGCGAGCGCAGAGAGCGCGTGTAGTTGCCGCGGAACTCGATGTCGCGGATCGGCCGCCAGCGGCCACCGGCGGTATAGGCCCAGAAGCCGCCATTGACCGAGTTGTTGACGTAGCGGCCACGGCCCTCGACGGTCAGGCTCTCGATCAGCGGGACATTGTTGTCGGGCGAGACCAAAGGCACGAGCAGTTCGCCGAACACCTCGTCGGTATCGAAGCTGCCTTCGTTGCCGATCACCGCGGCCGTGCGGCCACGGCCCGCCGCCAGGAAGTCGTCCGGGGAGAAACGGCCATATTCGCGGCGATGCTCATAGCCGAGGTTGAAGCCGACACTGCCGGACCACAGCTTGATCAGTTCGGACGAGCCGAAGTTGATGTTGTAGACCTGCTGTTCGAGCACGGACTTCGAGGTGCTGTAATAGCTGACATAGTCGATCGCCGCCTGCGTCACCCGGCCCGGACCGAACGGATCGATCGGCGCGCAGGCCGAGTCCGCGATCGGCGTCACGCCGCCCGGCGCGGCGTTCACCAGCGGGGTGGGATTGCAGTTGTTGATCGCGTTGACGAAGTTCTGCTGGTCGATCAGCGTCTGGTGGAAGAAGCCCTCGGTGCGGCCATAGTTGACCGACGCTTCCCAGTTGAAGCTCTTGCCGAACATCGAGAAATCGCCGGTCAGCCCGAACACGCCGCGATAGACGTCAGTCTCGGAACTGGCGCGGCTGTTGGTGATGTCGACGAAGTTGCGCGCGAGGTAGAAATTGCCGTTGACGCCATAGCTCGCGAGCACCGAACGGGCCTGGTCCGTCAACCGCGGATCGTTGACGTTGAACAGCAGCGCGCTGTTCGGACCGCCGGGGAAGAGCGGCGAGTTGTAAACGGGCTGGTCGACCACCTCGCGGCCAACGCCGTGATAATAGGTGCCCTCGACGAAGGCCGTGATCGAGTCGGTCAATTCATAGTCTGCGACGAGGTTGACCGTGGTACGTTCGAGGTCGTTGGTCAGCGCGCGCGTGTCGGCCAGGTTGAAGCCGTCGCCGCCGCTGCCATAGGTGTTACCGAACGGCATGCCCGGATCGAAGGGCACGATGTTGCCGTTGCCGTTGAACTGCAGCCGGTTCTGCCCGCCCGCGCCGAAACCCGCGGTGCTGCCATCCAACGGATTGTAGGTGACGAAACCGCCGGTTGTCGGGTTCACCGGCAGGATCAGGCCGTTGACCGATTCCGCGAAGATGCGCGTGTTGCCGATCAGCACGGTGTTCGGAATGCCGTCCGCGGGGCCGGTGTTGTACGGAATGTCGTTGATGCGGCCGTCATTGCCCGGGGTGCGGCCTGGAATGCGGGTTTGAGCGCTGCCCGCGGTCGGGTTGGTCTGGAAACTCAGATCGCGGTCGGCCCGCGCGCGATCGGTCGCCTTGAGGCCGTCGCTGCGATCGAAGCTGGCGCCGACCAGCACATGGCCGCGGCCGCCGCCGAATTTGAAGCCGGCGATGCCCGAGAGGTTGAGGCGGAAATTGTCGCCATGATCGGAAATGCCCGACAGCGCCTGTGCCTCGACGCCCTCATAATGCTTCTTGAGGATGACGTTGACGGTGCCGGCGATCGCATCCGAGCCATAGACCGGCGCACCACCGATCGAGACATTCTCGACGCGCTCGACCATCAGCGACGGGATCACGTTGAGATCGACTTGGAGGCCGGCGGGGTTGCCGAGCACGGTCGGCGCATTGGTCGACACGAAGCGGCGGCCGTTGACGATGGTCAGCGTGCGCGCGGTGCCGAGGCCGAACTTGTTCACAAAATTCTGGCTGACGCCGTAGGTGCCTTGGACACCATCCGCGCTTTGCGGCACGCCGAAGCCGGGCTGCTCGTTGAGCGCATCCGCGACGTTGGTGAGACCGCGGACGTTGAGATATTCGGAGGAAACGACCGTGGTCGGCTCAAGCGCATCAAAATCGGCGCGGCGGATACGCGAGCCGGTGACGACGATCTCGCCATCATCCGCGGCACCGCCCGGTGACGCGCTGGTCAGCGTCGCATCGGCCTCGCCCTGCGCCGGCTCGGCTTGTGCCAGCGCGATTCCGGGAACCATGAACAGCGCACCCGCAAGAGCGCTCGCCCGGAGCAACCGTGTTTTCATTTTCAACCCCCTTGTTGTCGACCCCGACGCACCTCCCCCAGGTGCCACGCCTCGCTAGGCGCTTTCATTTGTATAGACATAGCTATCAAAGATTCGCCGCGTTGCAACATCCAATCAGGAAAAAGGCAATAGGCGTGTCAAAATTGCCGGAATGATCTTGAAGATATAATGATATATTATTTCATAGACTGAATGATTTGTCGGAATATGGCAGCACAACAGGCGCAATTTTTTGTATAGACATTAGCAATGTCGCCGCGCCATGGTCGGGTCGGATGATCGAGCCCATCGGGTCGCAGCCATAAGGGGGGTCAATGTCAAGAATCCAGAGCATCGTGCGGCGGCGTATGATCGGGAGATCGGCTTCGATCTCGATCGCAGTCGTCGCACTCGCCGGCAGCGCGATGGCGCAATCACCCGCGGTGCCAGCGGTCAGCGCCTTCGCGATGAACGAGGAGGTCCGCACCCAGGTCCGCGCGATCCGAGGCCTCGCCCTGTCCCCCGACGGCAAGTCGGTGATCGCGGGGATCACCGACACGACAGCCAATGGCGGCCAGCCGCATCTTTGGCTGTTGGCAGAGGGTGCCCGCCCGCGCCAGCTTACCTTCGCACGCGCGGCCGATCGCGGCGGCGAGACGGCGGCAATGTTCGCACCGGACGGGGCCTCGGTCACTTTCCTCGCCTCGCGCGACGGCACCAAGTCGCTATTCCGCCTGCCCCTCTCTGGTGGCGAGCCCGAGCGGCTGCAGATCGTCCGCTCCAAGGCGGGTGCGACCACCGCATCCTGGGGCGGCGCCAAGCCTGCCGACAGCGAGGCGCTTGCGGTTGGCGGCTATGCCTGGTCGCCCGATGGCCGCTATCTCGCGCTGTGGGCCGACGAGCCCGAAGCCGCGGCGGTAAAGGCGCGCAAGGAGCGCAAGGACGATGGCTACAGCCATGGCGAGGCGGACGACCGCACCCGCCTCTACCTGATCGATCCGGTCACCGCCGCGATCCGCGCGGTGCCGCTTTCGGGGACCTTCCAAGACGTTCACTGGTCCTATGACAGCGCCGACATGCTCGTCGCGACCGATCCGGATTCGGACGAGCGCGGCCCCGAGACGACGATCTGGCGGATCACGCCGGCAGAACTCCGATCGACGAAGTTGGACCTGCCAGAAACCGCGGCCGACGCCGCCTACCTCCCCGGCCGCAGCCGCATCGTCTATACCGAGCAGTGCGCGGACGATGCGCCGCCGCGCTGCAACGACCTGATCGTCAAGGATCTCGCCACCGGTGAAGCGCGCAACCTGACCCGCGGGTTCGACGGCGCCATCCCGAGCAGCTTTACCGTGCTGCCCGACGGCGACCTGATGATGACGATCGCGACGCATTTCCAGTCGCGCCTCGCCCGGCTTTCGACGCGCACCGGCAAGGTGACGTGGCTCGACAACGGCAAGCCGGTGACCAGCGGGCTCGTCACCAACCAGAAGCAGACCGCCTGGGCGATGCTCTCTTCAAGCGCGACCGATCCGACCGGCGTCTATCTGACGAAGCGGCCGGGCATCGCCCCTGCCCGCCTCGAAACGCCGGCGCTGGTTCCTGCGCACTGGGCCAAGGTGCCGTCGCAGATCGTGCGCTGGGAAAATGAGGGGCTGACGATCGAGGCGGCGCTCTACATGCCCAAGGTGCCGGCGGGCACCAAGGTGCCGCTCGTCGTCAGCATCCATGGCGGCCCCGCCGGCCGCTTCCAGGACGATTATTCGGCGCTGATCCAGATGCTCGTCGCCGAAGGCTGGGCGGTAATGCAGCCCAATATCCGCGGCAGCACCGGCTATGGCGCCAAGTTCACCGCCGCCAACAAGAACGACCTTGGCGGCGCCGACTATCGCGATGTGATGACGGGCGTCGACAAGCTGTTGAAGGAGCATCCGATCGACGCCGGGCGGATGGCACTGATCGGCTATAGCTATGGCGGCGAGATGGCGGGGTTCGTCGTCGGTAAGACCGACCGGTTCAAGGCGATCGTCTCCGGCGCGCCGGTGATCAACCAGTTCAGCGAATATGGCACCGAACGCGGCACCTGGTACGACCGCTGGTATTATGGCCGCCCCTGGGACAATTTCGAGGACGCGTGGCGGCAGAGCCCGATCGCCTATGCGAAGAACGCCAAGACGCCCTTCCTGCTGCTGCAGGGCACCGAGGACGTGACCGACCCGCTCGGCCAGTCGCTGGAGATGTATCGCGCGCTGAAGCAATATGACGCGCCGGTCGCGCTCGCCGTCTATCCGCGCGAGGGCCATGGCGAAACCGGCGGCAATTTCCGCGCGCTGCCCAGCACCGAGCCCTGGCATGGCGTCGACCTGCGGCGCCGCATGTTCGGCTTCCTGCGCGCGGCGTTCGCGGGCGAAGCCGATCCGCTGGCGATCGCGCGCAAAGACGTCGTCGAGCCCGCGAAATAGGCCGCGGCTGACAGGCGAGAACCATTCTGCTAGGTGCGCCGCCGCGTCGCGGGTGGCGGCCGAGCGGAGTGGTTCATGAAGATAGAGACATGGTTGCTGTTCTGCGCAGCGGTGTTCGCCCTGTCGGGCACGCCGGGCCCGAACATGCTTCACGTCCTCACCCGCAGCGTTTCGTTCGGGTTCCGGCGGAGCGTCGCGGCGATGATGGGGTGCCTCACCGCGGTGGTTGTGGTGCTGATCGCTTCCGCCGCCGGACTCGCCACGATCCTCGCGGCCGCGCCGACCTTGTTCGAGGTGCTGCGCTACGCTGGCGTCGCCTATCTTCTCTATCTGGGCATCAAGGCGTGGCGCGCCCCCGCCGGCGATGGCCCCGACACGTCGGGGCTGACGCCGACGATGTCGCCGTTCGCGCTGTTCCGCGGCGGTTTCCTGATCAGCATCAGCAACCCCAAGCTGCTGCTGTTCGCGGCGGCCTTCCTGCCGCAGTTCATCGATCGCAGCGCGCCGCAGGTGCCGCAGTTCGTGATCCTCGTCGCGTCCTTCGCGGTGATCGAGACCTTCTGGTACATGGTCTATGGCGTCGGCGGGCGCGGCATCGCGCGCTATCTGACGCGGCCGTCGCTCAACCGCCTGTTCAACCGCGTCTGCGGCGCGATCTTCGTGAGCTTTGGACTGGCACTGCTCGGCGCGCGATCGCACTGATCGACCGCGCGCCGCGCGTGCGTCACGCTTGCGGGCGCTCGATGACCAGGGCGATACCCTGCCCGCCGCCGATGCACATCGTCACGAGGCCATAGCGGCCGCCGACACGCTCAAGCTCGTAGATCGCCTTCACCGTCAGGATCGCGCCGGTCGCGCCGATCGGATGACCGAGCGAGATGCCCGAGCCGTTGGGATTGACCTTGTCAGGATCGAAGCCCAGCCCCTTCGCGACCGCACAGGCCTGCGCCGCGAACGCCTCGTTGGATTCGATGACGTCGATCTGGTCGAGCGTCAGCCCAGCGCGCTCCAGCGCGATCGGCACCGCCTTGACCGGGCCAATGCCCATCACCGCCGGCTCGACGCCGGCATGGCCCCAGCCGAGGATCCGCGCCATCGGCTTGAGCCCGCGCGCCTCGACCGCCTTGCCGCTCGCCAGCACCAGCGCCGCCGCGCCATCATTGATGCCGCTGGCATTGCCCGCGGTGACGCTGCCATCCTTGCGGAATGCCGGCCGAAGCGCGGCGAGGCTTTCCGCGGTGGTTTCGGCGCGGACATGCTCGTCGGCCGCGAACAGCCACGTGCCCTTCCGCTCCTTCACCTCGATCGGCAGGATCTGGCTGTCGAAACGCCCTTCCGACTGCGCCTGCGCAGCGCGGCGGTGGCTCTCGGCGGCGGCGGCATCCTGTTCGGCGCGGTCGATGCCGTGGCGCTCGGCGACATTCTCCGCGGTGATGCCCATGTGAAAGCCCTCGAACGGGTCACTCAGCACCTCGATCATCACGTCGACCATCTCGATCGCGCCCATCTTCTGCCCGAAGCGCGCCGAGGACACATGGTGCGGCGAACGGCTCATCACCTCCGCACCGCCGGCAACCGCGACCTCGCACTCGCCGAGCGCCAGCATCTGCGCGGCGGAAACCACCGCCTGCACGCCCGAGCCGCACAACCGGTTGAGCGTCAGCGCCGGCGCCTCGACTGGGATGCCGGCGTTCACCGCGGCAACGCGCGCGAGATAGGCATCCTTGGGAGTGGTCGCGATCACCTGCCCCATCACGACATGCTGCACGTCCGCCGGCACCAGCCCCGCGCGATCGATCGCCTCGGCGATCACGCGCTTGCCGAGTTCGGCGGGCGCGAAATCCTTCAGGCTGCCACCGAAATCACCGATCGCCGTGCGCACGCCGGCAACGATATAGACGTCGTTCTGCTCGCTCATCGCCATCCTTCAGCTTCGTTGCGTAGAGCCACGGGCGGTCTCAACGCGCATCCTCAATCCCATCGAGAGCCGATCATCGCCGGCCCTTTCCCGCTCGAGGCTGCCTTTTGGATAGCTGGCCGCCGACCGCAAGTGAAAGTTGCGGTCGGCAACCGAACGAAAATGGAATGACGTCGGGGCGTTATAGCGCCCGGAACACGAAGTTGCGGAACGCCACCGTGCCGTTCCCCGCCGCATAGAGCCCCGGCCGCAGCATCAGGAAGCCGCCGCGGACATTGTGGTGATAACCCGACACCTCCATGCCACGATCGAACCGCTCCCACGTCTTTCCGCCGTCAGCGCTGAGATGATAGGAAACGATGTGTTCGCGGTTGGTGACGCGCATGCGCATTTTGCGGCCATATTTATTCGCCGGGCGGCCCCGCTCGATGCCATATTGATGCGTCACGAAGCGCTTCTCATCGAAGCCGAGCCCGCAATAAAGCATCTTGTCGTAGAAGAGCACGAGGCCGGCGGTGGTGCCCGGCGCCAGTTCGATATCGCATTCGAACTGATAGGAGCGGTCACCAGCGATCAGCACCAGCGGCGAACTGTCGCGCGGCGAGACACCGGATCCCTGCAGCAGCAGCGCGCCATTCTTCACCGTCGCGCGCTTCGCCTCGTCTGGCCCAGGCGCGAAGAAGTTCCACTTGCGGCCGAGGTCGAGCGTCTTGAAATCATCCGTCAGCGCCAGGCCGTGTGGCCCGACGACGCTGCCGCCCTTGGGCTTGACGATCGGCTGCGACAGATCCCCGCCGGTCATCTCGAACCAGCCATCGTCGGTCCAGCGGACCGGATCGAGCAATGTCTGGCGGCCGAGCGTCCAGAAGCCGTTCTCGAAGCCGTGATAGACCGACCACCAGTCTCCGCCCGGCCCCTCGACCAATGTGGCATGGCCGCGCGACCACCATTTTTCCGAGATCTGCGCGGTATGGACCAGCGGATTGCGCGGATGATGTTCCCACGGGCCGTTGATCGAGCGCGAACGCGCGGCGATCACCATATGGCCAGTCGGCGGACCGGCGGTGCCGCCGACCGCGGTGACCAGGTAGAAATATTCGCCACGGCGGGTGACCTTGGGCCCCTCGGGCGCGAAACCCTCAACATCCCAGGTGTCGGGATAGCGCCACGGGTCATAGACATGCTCGACTTCGCCAACGGTCTTGAGGCCATTGTCACTCAGACGAATGCGGTCCCCGCCCGACAGGAACAGCCAGCGCGATCCATCCTCGCCCACCGCGTGGCCGGGATCGATATGGTTGGGCAGCACGAGATCGATCGGCTCGCTCCACGGCCCGGTGATCTTGTCCGCCCACAGCACATAGCTGGTGTTGGGGTTCGCCTTGACCGGCACGTAGAGGTAGTAACGGCCCTTGTGCTTGCAGAGTTCTGGGGCCCAGACCGAGCCGATGTTGCGGGTGAGCGCGGCGGTCAGCGGTGTCCAGTTCACCAGGTCGCGCGAGTGCCAGATGATCAGGCCCGGATAGGAATCGAAGGTCGAGAAGGTCATGTAATAATCCTTCCCGTCCTTGAGGATCGACGGATCGGGATGATCGCCCGCCATGATCGGGTTGAGGAAGGTGCCGTTGCCCAGATCGGCGATGCGCTGATTGTCGAAGCCGCGCCGCCAGTTCGCGGCAGGCTTGGCACCGCCAGCGCTGGCAGCGCCGGATTGCGCCAGCAGTGGCGTGGCGGCGGTTCCGGCGGCAGCGGCCGATGCGGCCGCCATCATGTCGCGACGGGTGAAGGTCATTCTCAATCCCTTATGCAGCGAAGAGGCCCCGGGACATCGCCCAGGACAAATAGAGGTCGGGCCAAGCCGCCGCCGGCTTGCCTGCGATCCGGCGAATGCCGAAGCCGTGGCCGCCCTGAGCGAACAAATGCGTATCGACCGGGATGCCGCGATCGCGCAGCGCCTGACGCAACAGCAGGCTGTTGGCGACTGGCACGGTCTCGTCATCCTCGGCATGGACGAGGAAGCAGGGCGGTGCATCCGCCGGCACGTTGCGGTCCGGCGAGTGGGCGCGTTCCAGTTCGGCGGTCGGCGCATCGCCCAGCAGGTTGGTGCGTGAGCCGGAATGCGCGTTCGGCAGGCTCATCGACACCACCGGATAGATCGGCGCCGCCAGCATCGGCCGTGCCGGCAGACGGTCAGCTGCGTCGACAGGTGCATAGACCGGCGCAGAAAAGCGCGCCGCGAGGTCGGCGCAAACATGGCCGCCTGCGGAAAATCCCATCGCCGCCACCCGCGCCGGATCAATGCCGAACTCGGTCGCGCGGTGGCGGACCAGCCGCATCGCGCGCTGCGCGTCCGCCAGCGGCGCATCCGGGCGCGTTGTCCAGCCATCGGCGGGGAGCCGGTAGAACAGCACGAAGGTGGTGATCCCACGATCGGCGAGCAGCGGCGCCAGTTGATAGCCCTCCTTGTCGATGACGACGCGGCTATAGCCACCCCCGGGCGTGATCAGCACCGCGGCGCCATTCGGCTTCGCGGGCCGGAACAGCGCCATGCGCGGCTGGGCGATCTTCGTCATTGCACGGTCGCGCAAGGCGGGATCGGTGCTGCGTTCGACGATCTCCTCGACGGGCAGCGTGGCGGGCGAGCCCGGCGGGCGCCCCGGCCACAGCGGGATCATCGCATCATGATCGCGCAATGCCCCGGCAGCCTTCGCCAAAGCGGGCGCCGCCCCGACAGCGAACGCACCTGCCACTACCGTCCGCCGATCGACCCCGATCATTCGCATCCTCCCGAACCCGCATCACCGGCACTTATCTCGCTGACGCTTTCTGGACACCGGTGTCAAATCTCACTTGCAGGCTCATGACCCTGATGTCAAGAAATGCCGGGAGAGGAGATCAACGATGATGAAGCCGATGCAGGGCTGCATCGCGGCCACCGCCCTGATGCTGGCCGCGATCATCGCCGCACGGACTGAAGCCGCCGACAAGGCCAGGAAAGCGGCCTTCCCTGGGGCGGTCGGCTGGGCGGCGCAGACGCCAGGCGGTCGGGGTGGCAAGATCATCCGCGTCACCACATTGGCGGCCGATGGCCCGGGCAGTTTCAAGGCGGCGCTGGAGACCAAAGGGCCGCGGATCATCGTGTTCGAGGTCGCCGGCGTCATCGACATGCAGCGCAAGTCGCTGAAGATCGTCGAGCCCTATGTGACGATCGCCGGTCAGACCGCTCCCTCTCCCGGCATCACATTGATCCGCACCGGCATCGACATTGCCACGCACGATGTGGTGATGCGCCATATCCGCGTGCGCACCGGCGCCGATGGCGATCCGCCGATGAGCGGGTGGGAAGCGGATTCGCTGTCAACGATCGCAGCGTCCAACGTGATCATCGACCATTGCACCTTCAGTTGGGCGGTCGACGAGAATATGTCGGCGTCGGGCCCGCGCTTCACCGGTGACGGACCGCAGCAATGGCGCGCGGGCACCTCGCACGACATCACATTCTCCTACAATCTCGCGGCCGAAGGGCTTGCCAATTCCAGCCACCCCAAGGGCGAGCACAGCAAGGGCACGCTGATCCACGACAATGCCAGCGGTATCCTGATCTACCGCAATCTCTACGCGCACAATCTCGAGCGCAATCCGCTGCTCAAGGGTGGCGTGCAGGCGGAACTGGTCAACAACATCATCTACGATCCCGGCGAGCGCGCGGTGCATTACAACCTGATGGCGCTCGAATGGGCGGGCCATCCCTATGAGAAGGGCAAGCTGACGGCGCTCGGCAATGTGTTGCGCGGCGGCACCTCAACCGCGCCGGGGCTGCCCTTCCTGATGCTCGGCGGCGATGGCGACCTCGAATATCATGGGCGGGACAATCTGGCGGTCGACCGCTTCGGCAAGCCGCTGCCCGCCTTCGGTCGCTATGGCGAGACGCGCGCCAAGCTGATCGAGACCGCGACGCCGCCGGTCGCCTGGACCGGGCTGGACGTGCTGCCCGCACAGGATGTGGAAACGCATGTGCTGGCGCAGGTCGGCGCCCGGCCCTGGGATCGCGATGCGCATGACGTGCGCGTGCTGTTCTTCGTCGCGGAAGGGCGCGGCAGCATCATCGACAGCGAGAAGGAAGTCGGCGGCTACCCCAAGCAGGAACCGACCCGCGCCCCCTTCGTCGAGGCCGACTGGGATATCGACACGATGGAGCCACGTTCGGGCCGCTATCCCGGGCAGAAGGAAGCCATGACCGAACATATGTCGCCGCGCGACCGCCAGATGCGTCAGGCCCCCGCCGCGTCGCACGCGGCCGAGGGTAGCGCCCACCCCGCACCGGCTGCGACCGTCAAGGCGCCGCCGATGGCGGTGATCGACGAGCGCGACGTTGTGAGGGATGAACCGACCCCGCACGGCAAGATCGGCATGAGCACCGCCTATCGCATCAGCGACGCGGTGCCGCAGCCGCGGACGATGGAGTTTCGCAAGCGCGTGCTTCACGTCGGCTCGGCGATCGGGATCCACCCGATCGCGCATGACGAGGTCTATTATGTGGTATCCGGCGAGGGCGAGGTGGAGTCGGACGGCGAGAAGAAGCGGGTCACTGCGGGCATGACCGCCTATCTCTACACCGGCGCGCAGGTGGGCATCCGCCAGCTTGGCAAAGAGCCGCTGAGCCTGATCATCAGCTATCCGGTGGTGAAGACGGCAGAGTAAAAAGGGGGCGCTCACCGAGCGGGCGCACCCTGCCCTTTCAACCGTTTGTGTCGAGCGAAGTCGAGACACCGGCTCCGGCGTACGTGACTCGTCCTCGACTTCGCTCGAGACGAACGGAGAAGAAAGGCCGTCGCGAACCGTTGGGAGATAAGAGGCGATCATAAGCGATCAGGTTCGAAAACCTGACCGCCCTCAAATCCCCGGCTGTATATAGGGCCCACGCGCGAACAGCGCCCGTTCCCAGCCGCGCGGATCCGCCTCGACCCGGCTGGTCGTATCGAAGATCATCGTCGCCCGATCCTCCAGCCGATACTGCGGCCAGGGTGAGAGCGCGCCGCCATTGGGGTCGCCGGTTCGCGCGAACGCCAGATAGCGGTCCATCACCGCCTTGGAGGCCGCCCGCGCGCCCTCGCCCGTGCCGGTCAGCGAGCCTTCGGCATCCAGCGTGCCGAACGCCAGCGGGATATCCATGCCGTGCGGAGCGCCGCGTTCGGGCTTCACTGGTGACGAAAAATCGACCTGATAGACCCAGGTCGGCGCGCCAGCGCGGGCGCGGGCCTGCGCCTCGATCACCTGCCCCGGCCAGCTCCGCCCCGCAGTCGTCGCGGCGTAGAGGATGCGCTCGGGGCTCCAGTCGGGGAATTTCTGGCGATATTGCGCGACCACCCATTCGGGCAGCAGATCCACCTTCAGCTCGGGCCCGAGCCGTTCGGCGAGATTGTCCCAGTTGAGCCCCCGCAGCTTCGGGCCCTTGGGATCGATGAAGGCGCGCGTCTCGTCATGCGTGTTGCCGAGCATCATCGGGATCGCGTTGGACTGCGGGTTGGCGTCCGGCCAGAACGGGTGGCGGTCCAGCCACTTCATGTCGAGCACCGGCCCCATATAGAGGCCGCCGCCGAGGATCGGATCCTCCGCCTCGAGTCCGGCGATCAGCCGGTCGACCGGCATCGTCAGCAGCGGTGAGAGGTCGCTCGCCGACACGCCGAGTTTCTTCAAATAGGCGTCCGTCCGCTTGGTCGCGTTCATCGGGCCGGAGGCGGTCACCTGCTGGCCGCTCATCGTGATCGCGCGGCTGAAGAGGCCCTTCGCCGCGGGCATCCCCATCATCGTCGCGATCTTGGCGCCGCCGCCCGACTGGCCGAACACCAGCACGCGTGACGGATCGCCGCCGAACGCCGCGATATTGTCCCGCACCCATTGCAGCGCGAGGATGAGGTCGAGCTGGCCGACATTGCCGCTGTCGGCGAAGCGCGGATCGAGCCGGGCGAGGTAGAGATAGCCAAGCGCGTTGAGCCGATGGTTGATCGTCACGACCACGACGTCGCCGGTCGCCGCCAGCCTGTCACCATAGTTCAGCGGATCGATGACGCTGCCGTTCGAATAGGCGCCGCCATGGATATAGACCAGCACCGGCCGCTTCGCGCGGGCATCGGGCCCCGGCGTCCACAAGTTGAGGAACAGGCAATCCTCGCTCTTGCGATCCTGCTTGCCCTGTTGCGGGCAGGAGGCGGCGAAGGCAGTCGCCTCGACCACGCCGGACCAGGGTTCGGCCGCGCGTGGTGCCTGGAAGCGGTGCGTGGCGGTGTCCTGACCGTAGCGCAGGCCAAGGAACACGTGCAGCCCGCTCTCCACCGTCCCGCGCACGCGGCCGAGGGTGGTGGTGACGGTGGTGCTGCGTGTGGCCGCTCTGACCGGCGCCGCCGCCAGCGCGGCGACCGCGAGCGAACCGCCGGCGAGCGCCGCCCGCCGGCTGATCCCTTCAGCGGCGGACATCGCGATGCCCATCGAGAAACGCCTGCAGGTCCGCCTTGGTATGGAACGAAGCATCCCCAGGCAGCGCATGCTTGAGTACGGTCAGCCCGAGCCCGGCTTCCGCCGCGCGCTCCAGATCCGCCTCGTCGTCGAGCAGCACGTGGAGCACGCCCGCAGCGAACGCATCGCCTGCGCCGATGCGGTCGACGATGCCGGAAACCACCACTTCGTCGGTCTGGACGAAGCGGTCGCGGGCGTCGATTCGGGCGGCGATGCGGTTGTGGTCGCTGTCGTCGGCCTGGCGGGCGGTGGAGGCGATGATGCGCAGGTTCGGGAACGCCTCGAACGCGGCGTCGGCGGCTTCCCGCCTGCGGTCGGAGCCGTCGCCGGAGAAGGCGCGGCCGAGCAGGAGGGCGACGTCGCGGTGATTACCGAACAGGATGTCGGCCATGCCGATCAGCTCGGTCAATGTCGTGCGCGGGTCACTGTCCCACGCTTCCCACAGGCGCGCGCGGTAATTGCCGTCGAAGATCAATGTCAGGCCGCGATCCTTGGCGGCGCGCGCGGCGGCGATCGCCATCGCCGACGACGCCGGCCCGAGTGCGGGGGTGATGCCCGACATGTGGAGGTGGGTGGCGCCGGCGAAGGCGGCATCCCAGTCGAAATCGCTCAGCTCTGCGGTGGCGAAGGCGCTGCCGGCGCGGTCATAGACCACTTCGGCGGCGCGCTGGCCGGCGCCCGGCGTCAGGAAATAGAGGCCCATCCGCTCGCCGCCGGTGGCGACGGTCGAGCAGTCGACTCCAGCGCCGCGCAGCACCGACAGCGCCAGCGCGCCCAGCGCATTGTCGGGCACCCGGCTCACCATCCGCGTGGCATGGCCGAGGCTGGCGAGGCCGATCGCGACATTGGCCTCGGCGCCGCCGACATGGAGGTCGAGGCTGCGCCCCTGGACGATCAACTGCTTGCCCGGGGGCGAGAGGCGGATCAGCAGTTCGCCGAAGAAGAGCGGGCGGGCCATCTCAGCGCGCCAGCCAGCCGCCGTCGACCGCCAGGATATGGCCGTCGACATAGTCAGACGCGGACGAGGCGAGGAACACCGCGGCGCCGCCGAGGTCGGAGGGCTTGCCCCAGCGGCCGGCGGGGATGCGCTCGACGATCTGGCGGTTGCGGGTCTCGTCGGCCTGAAGTGCTGCGGTGTTGTTGGTGGCGATATAGCCCGGCGCGATGCCGTTGACGTTGATGCCCTTGGCCGACCATTCGTTGGCGAGCAGCTTGGTGAGGCCGCCGACGCCGCTCTTCGAGGCGGTGTAGCTCGGCACGCGGATGCCGCCCTGGAAGGTCAGCATCGAGGCGATGTTGATGATCTTGCCGCGGCCCTTGGCGAGCATGTGGCGTCCGGCCGCCTGGCTGAGGAAGAAGACCGACTTGAGGTTGGTGTCGATCACCGCATCCCAATCGGCCTCGGTGAAATCGACGCTGTCGGCGCGGCGGATGATGCCGGCGTTATTGACGAGGATGTCGAGCCCGCCCAGCTTCTCGACGGTTTCGGCGACGACGCGACCGACCGGCTCGATCGTCGAGAGGTCGGCGGAGACGATCTCGGCGCGGCGGCCGAGCGCGCGCACCTTCTCGACGGTCTCCTCCGCCGGCGTGCGGCCCACCGCCGCGATATCCGCCCCCGCTTCGGCCAGCGCCACCGCGATCGCCTGGCCGATGCCGGTGTTGGCGCCGGTTACCATGGCTACGGTGCCGCTGAGGTCGAAGATGGTGCTCATGGGGAGGGATCCGTTTTGCAGAAGGGGAGGAGTTTCAATCTTCGTCATCCCGGGCCTGACCCGGGATCCCGTTGCCTTCGCGGCCTCTTCGCTCGCTCCGGTTGGGCGGGCAAGAAGAGGCGGGATCCCGGGTCAAGCCCGGGATGACGGTAAGTTACTGAAGCTGGCAGATATCCAGCACGTTCATGTCGGTATAGTCGAGATTCTCGCCGCCCATCGCCCAGATGAAGGCATAGCTCTTGGTGCCCGAGCCCATATGAACTGACCAGGGCGGGCTGATTACGGCTTCCTCGTTCTGGATGACGATGTGGCGCATCGCGTCCGGCTCACCCATGTAGTGAAATACGCGGTCGCCGCCCTCGAGATCGAAATAGAGGTAGATCTCGCTGCGGCGGTCATGGAGGTGCGGCGGCATCGTGTTCCAGACACTGCCGGTTTCCAGCACGGTCAGGCCGAGAAGGAGCTGCGCGCTCTCGCACACACCGGGTATGACGAGCTGGTAGATCGTGCGCTGATTCGAATTGGCGAGATCGCCGCGGGCCAGCGGGTTGGCCTCGGCGAGCGTGATCTTCTTGATCGGGCAGGCCTTATGCGCCGGCAGCGAGGCGATGTAGAAGCGCGCCTCGGCGCCCTCGAAAATCACCTCCTTCGAGCCCATCGGCACGTAGAGGCATTCCTTGTTGCCCAGTTCGTAGCGCTCGCCGTCCACCGCTACCACGCCGGTACCGCCGATATTGACGATGCCCGCCTCGCGGCGTTCGAGGAAGGGATGACCCTCGGCGGATTTCGGTTCGGTCTGGTCGGGCAGCTTGAGGCTGCCGCCGGCCGGCACCGCGCCGCCGATCACGAAGCGCTCGTTGTGCGAATAGTTCAGCCGGACCTCACCCGTGGCGAACATCTCGGAGACGAGATAACGTTCGCGCAGGCTCTCATTGTCGACGCATTCCATCATCTCGGGGTGCGTCGCGTGATAGGTCTTCTCGAACATCTCGTCCTCCCAATACGAATTGCGTGCGGGACACCGGTGTCAGACTTGTGCTTATCAGCCGCCGAGAGGGGGCGCAACCGACGCGCGCCGGATCAATGTGGAACTGAAGGCGGACGGTTCGCTGACCTGCCCCCCCTCGCCGATCGCCACGCCAATGATCTTGAGCGCCGCCGCGCGGCCCATCGCCATGATCGGCCAACGCACCGTTGACAGCGGCGGCCACACCCGCGTCGTCACTGGCGTATCGTCGAAGCCGATGATCGACAATTCGTCCGGCACCTGGATGCCACGAAGCCGCGCAGCATAAAGCACCCCCGCCGCCATCTCGTCATTGCTCGCGAAGATCGCGGTCGGTCGCGGCGACAGGTCAAAAAGGCTCTCCGACGCCGAAATCCCCGATTCGAATGTATATTGCCCGTCGGCGATCAAACTGCGGGGCAGCGAAATGCCGGCTTCCGCCAGCGCCAGCTCGAAACCGTCCCGCCGCTCCTTTGCCGAGCGGAAGCCGTGCGGCCCGGCGATCAGCCCGATCCGGCGATGCCCCTGCTGGATCAGGTGACGCACCGCCTCCGCCACCGCGTCGCGATCATTCGACACCACCATATGCTCATTGTCGTCGAGCACCGCGGAGCCGACGCGGACATAGCGACAGCCCTCATTGTCGCAGAGCTGCGCGAGTTGGTCATTCTCCGACAGTGGCGGCAGGATGATCACGCCATAAAGGCGCTGGCGGACGATGAAGCCGCGGATATCGTCCATCACCCGCGCGGAGCCGCGATCGACCGGGCGCACGATCAGTTCGAATTCGGTATCGTGCAGCGCCTCGAGCACACCGCGCTGCATGCTGAGGATCATCTGCTGGTTCGGGTTGTCATAGACCATCCCGATCAGGAAGTTGCGCCCCAGTGCCAGCGCCCGCGCCTGCGGGTTGGGTACATAGTTGGTCTCACGGATGATCGCCTCGACCCGCTCGCGCGTCTGCTCGTTGAGCAAGGGCGAACGGTTGATGACGCGGCTGACCGTTTTCTTGGACACCCCCGCCATCCGCGCGATGTCGTTGATCGTGAGCTTGGCAGTGACGGATTCGTCTTGTGCTTTGTTCGCCATAGCTGACCTTATCGCGCGACGTTGCGCGGCACAAACGATCCTCTCCCAATCATCGCTGCCGCGTTGTCTTGTAAGTGACACCGGTTTCTCCTACCACGTGTGCCACGACCATCAAGTGGAGAACAGGTGTGACCTCAGAGGGGATCGCCCATCAATTCGTTGACGCCCGGCTGAGCGCAGGCGTGGTGCCCAATTATCCGGGCGAAATGCCACAATCGCTGAGCGACGCCTATGCCATTCAGGCGCAAGCGATTCCGCGGATGGGCGGCACGATCGGTGGCTGGAAGGTCGGCCGCATTCTGGGCGACTGGGTCGCCCGCACAGGCGGCGCGCACCACCTCGCCGGACCGATCTTCACGAGCACCATCTTCGAGCTCGGTGACGACAGCCCGGCGCTGATCTTCGAGGCGGGTTTCGGCGCTGCCGAGGCAGAGTTCCTGCTTCGCGTGAGCGCAACCCCCGAAGCGGGCAAGACCGAGTTCACGCTGGAAGAAGCCGCGGCGCTGATCGATGCCGTGCATATCGGCTTCGAGATCGCCAGTTCGCCCTTCCCCGGCATCAACGATCATGGTCCGGCGATCACGATCAGCGATTTCGGCAACAATAACGGACTGTTGATCGGCCCCGCCATCACCGACTGGCGCGCCAGCGGCTTCGAGGACGTCGAGGTGACCACAACGATCGACGGCACCGTGGTCGGCACCGGCAAGGCCAGCGCATTCGTTGACGGCACGATCGGGTCGGTGCGCTTCCTGTTCGAGAACCTCGCGCGACGCGGTTTACCGATCACCCCGGGCCAATGGGTCTCGACGGGGGCGGTTACCGGTGTACATAAGGTCACCGTCGGCCAGCGTGTCGAAGCCGACTTCGGGCGGTTCGGAAAGATTGGCTGCACGATCGGGGCGCAGCAGCCGCGCTAGTCGTGGTTGGACGAGGCGAGAGGATAAGAATGGAGAGCGTGGATAAGGCGACCACCAAGGTCGGTCGCTATCGGTGGGTCGTCGTCGCGCTGCTGTTTGCGGCGACAGCGATCAATTATATCGACCGACAGATGATCGGCGTACTTAAGCCGACGTTGCAGGCGGATCTCGGCTGGACCGAGAGCGACTTCGCCACCATCGTCTTCTATTTCCAGCTCGCCTATGCGGTCGGCTATCTGAGCTTCGGCAAGATCATCGACGTACTCGGCGCGCGCGTCGGCTATACCGTCGCGATCATCATCTGGACGATCGCGCATATGGCGCACGGCCTCGCCTCTAGCGTCACGACCTTCGCCATGGCGCGCTTCGGCTTGGGCATCGGCGAATCGGGCAACTTCCCCGCCGGCATCCGTGCCGTCGCCGACTGGTTCCCCCAGCGCGAGCGCGCCTTCGCCATCGGTCTGTTCAACGCAGGTGCCAACGTTGGCGCGATCATCACCCCGCTGCTCGTGCCGCTGCTGGTGCTGTGGTTCGACTGGCGCGTCGCCTTCTACGTCACCGGCATTTTCGGCATTTTGTGGCTGATCGCCTGGTGGGCGCTGTACCGCCACCCCAGCGAGCATCCGAAGATCAGCGCCACCGAACTCGCCTGGATCCGCCAGGATCCGGAGGACACGGTGGAGAAGATCGGCTGGGGCAAGATCCTGACGATCAAGGAAACCTGGGCGTTCGCGCTGGGCAAGTTCTTCATCGACCCGATCTGGTGGTTCTTCCTGTTCTGGCTGCCCGGCTATCTGTTCGAGCGCTACGATATGGATCTCAAGACCTTCGGCCTGCCGCTCGCCGCGATCTATCTGATCTCCGACGGCGGCAGCATCGCCGGCGGCTGGCTTTCGTCGCGGCTGATCAAGGCCGGCTACAGCGTCAACTACGCCCGCAAAATCGCGATGCTGATTGCCGCCGTGTGCGTGCTGCCGATCTTCTTCGCGCAGAGCATCGACAGCGTCTGGATGGCCGTGCTGATCATCGGCATCGCCACCGCCGCGCACCAGGCCTTCTCGGCGAACCTCTATACCTTCCCGTCCGACGTGTTCCCGCGCAGTGCAGTGGGCTCCGTGATCGGCATCGGCGGCACCATGGGCGCGATCGGCGGCATGGCGATGTCGATTTTCACCGGCTACATCCTCGAAGCGACCAATAATAACTACTCGGTCCTGTTCGCGGTGTGCGCGGCTGCCTATATGTTGGCCCTGTTGACCGTCCACCTGCTGTCGCCGCGCCTCGGGCGCGTCAGCGTGGCGTAATCGGGATCGATCCTGAACCATGACCACTGCCGTTCGCATTCACCCTGCCGACAGCGTCGCCGTGACGCTGTCTCCGATCTCCGCCGGCGACGAAATCACCGCCGGCGGGATCACCGTACGCGCCGCACAGTACATTCCATCCGGCCACAAGATCGCGCTGGTGCCGATCGCCGCCGGAGAATCGCCGATCCGCTATGGCTTCCCGATCGGCCATGCGGTTTCGGCGATCGCGCCGGGCGATCATGTCCACAGCCATAATGTCGCAACGTCGCTTGCCATCGATGGCAGCTACAAATACGAACAGCCCGCCGAGCATGAGGCACACGCCCCCGCGCAACGCAGCTTCATGGGCTATCGTCGCGCGGACGGCAGCGTCGGCACGCGCAACGAGATCTGGATCATCCCGACCGTCGGCTGCGTCGGTCGTACCTCTGACAAGCTGGCCGCGATGGCGGAACGCCAGAGCTTCGACGGGATCGACGGCGTCCACGCCTTCCCGCACCCGTTCGGCTGCTCGCAGCTTGGCGACGACCTCGAAGGCACCGGCGCGATCCTCGCGGCGCTCGCCTGCAACCCCAATGCCGGCGGCGTGCTGCTGCTCGGCCTCGGCTGCGAATCGAACCAGCTCGCCAGCATGATCGAGCGGCTGCCGGAGGGGCGGCGTGACCATGTCCGCTGGTTCACCGCGCAGGGCGTCGACGACGAGATCGAACGCGGCATGGAAGCGATCGAGGAACTCGCTCGCCACGCCGCCCAGCAGCGCGAGCCGGTGCCGCTTTCGGCGCTGCGCCTCGGCGTGAAGTGCGGCGGTTCGGACGGCCTGAGCGGCGTCACCGCGAATCCGCTGATCGGCCGCCTCGCCGATGCGGTGGGCGATGCGGGCGGCCATGTGCTGCTGACCGAGATTCCGGAGATCTTCGGCGCCGAGCAGGTGCTGATGGACCGCTGCGTCGACCGCCCGACCTTCGATGCGCTCGCCGCGCTGGTCGGCCGCTTCAAGCGCTACTTCGCCGATCATGGCGAGCCGGTCTCCGAAAATCCCAGCCCCGGCAACATCCGCGGCGGCATCACCACCCTGGAGGAAAAGTCGCTCGGCGCCGTACAGAAGGGCGGCCATGTGCCGGTGACCGACGTCATCTATTACGGCCAGCGCATGACCCGTACCGGCCTGACCGTGCTCGAGGCGCCGGGCAATGACGCGGTCTCAACCACCGCGCTCGCCGCCGCCGGCGCGACGATCACCTTGTTCTCCACCGGCCGCGGGACCCCGCTCGGCAGCCCGGTGCCAACGGTGAAGGTCGCCTCGAACAGTGCGCTTGCCGCCGCCAAGCCGCGCTGGATCGACATCAACGCGGGCGATGCGCTCGATGCCGGCATGGATGCGGTGTTCGAAGATGCGCTCGACACGATCCTCGCCATCGCTTCGGGCACGCCCGCGCGCAACGAGACCAATGGCGAGCGCGGCATCGCGATCTGGAAGCGCGGCGTTACTCTATAAGATTCTCGTCCACGCCTCCCGCCTCTGCGGGAAGCGTGGACGACTCGGCGATGTCGGCACCGCGTGTTCGGAAATGCGGTCGCAGCGGCCGAATGGTCCGGCGCGTTGAGCGCAAAGACTTATTCTCTTGGAAATACATGCGAATATGCTTTCGCTATTGGGTACCGCCAATAGTGAACAACAGCATTCATTGACTTCGCTTCGATAATCGCTTCCGATATTCCGCCGAGAGCAGCGCACCGGTTGTAGACGATTGGCAGTCGTCATGATCGATACATCGATGTTGGTCATGATCCCGATCGTCTGACGACACGGACATGAGGGAGCGGAGAGGATGCCTGTCATCAATGGCACCGCGGGGAACGATACCCTGATCGGGCGGAACGGCGACACGGTCAACGGCCTGGGCGGCAACGATATCATCCACGCCTATAGCGGCGCGGTCACGGTCGATGGTGGCAATGGCTTCGACCAGCTTCGCGTCAGTTATGACGGCGGCAGCGTGCTCAATCTCGATTTCAGGGCGCTCTGGTCAGGCGGCGTCGGCACACTGAACGGAGCGACCGTCAGCAATATCGAGGATCTGATCACGATCGAAGGCAGCCTTGAAAGCGATTTCGTCGCGGCCGGCGAATATGCCACCTCCACCCTCTACGCCTATCTCGGCAATGGTGTGCTGCTTTACGCCGGCAATGACATCGCGATCGGCGGCAGCCTGGAGGACACGGTAAGGGGCGGGTTCGGCGACGATCAGATCGATGGGGGTGCCGGCAACGACGAACTGTTCGGCAATGGCGAGAATTTCGATCCCTACGATCCGTACGACTATTATCCCTTCCCCGGCAGCGACCCGGTAAGCGAGAACGACACGTTGCGGGGCGGCGACGGCAATGACGTGCTGCACGGCAATGGCCAGGTGTTCTACGTCCGCCCGATCTGGAGCGAGGGCTACCCGCCCTTTCCCGGCTTCGGCTACAGCGAGCATGATCTGCTGTATGGCGAGGCCGGCGACGACTGGATCGACGGCGGCGAGGGCGACGACCTGATTGACGGCGGCAGCGGCAACGACACCGCTGCCTATAGCGACCCCGAAAATCGTGCGGGCGTGACGGTGAGCCTTGCGATCGTCGGCGCGCAGAACACGCTGGGCTCGGGCGTGGATACGCTGGTCGGCATCGAGAACATCATCGGCAGCGGGTTCGCCGACACCCTCATCGGCGATGCCGGCGCCAACATCCTGCGCGGCGAAAACGGCAATGACGTTCTCGATGGCGGAGCGGGCGCCGACATGCTGATCGGCGGTCTCGGCGACGATATCTACATCATAGATGCGGGCGACGCGATCACGGAAGTCGCGGGCATCGACACGGTGCGCGCGGGAGCGATGTCGTACACGCTCGCCGCCGGTCTCGAAAATCTCGAGTTCAGCGGCGCTTATCGCGTCGGCACGGGCAATGCGCTCGCCAACCGGATCACCGGCGGTGCCGATGTGCAATCGCTGCTCGGGCTGGATGGCAACGACGTTCTCGACGGCGCGGCGGGCAATGACGTGCTGACCGGCGGCAATGGCGACGATGTGCTGATCGGCGGCGCCGGCAATGATGCATTGCGCGGCAATGATGGCGTCGACACCGTTTCCTATCTCGACGCGGCGGCGGGCGTGACGGTGGCGCTGGCGGTGACCGCCGCGCAGAACACTGGCGGCTCCGGCGTTGATACGCTGAACAGCATCGAGAATGCGATCGGCTCGGCGTTCAACGATGTGCTGACCGGCACCGCAGTTGCCAATCTGATCGAGGGTGCGGGCGGCAACGACCAGCTCGACGGCGGAGGCGGCATCGATACCGCCTCCTATGCCGGAGCGGCCGCGGGCGTTATCGTCAGCCTGCTTACCGGCACCGCGACCGGCGGCGCCGGTACAGACAGCCTGACCGGTTTCGAGAATTTGATCGGATCCGCATTCGGCGACACGCTGGAAGGTGATGGCGGGGTCAATCGCATCGCTGCCGGCGACGGCAATGACAGCATCAGCGGTGGCGCTGGCAACGACACCCTTTTCGGCGAGGCGGGCAACGACACGATCGTCGGCGGTGACGGCAATGACACGATCAGCGGCGGGCTTGGCGATGACGTGATCGACGGCGGCGCGGGCGACGACAGCCTCGACGGCGGCGCCGGTAGCAACACCGTCACCTATGCGCAGGCAACAGCAGCCGTGGTAGCCAGTCTCGTCACTAACACCGCGACGGGCGGCGCCGGCGATGACAGCCTGGTGTCGATCGCCAATCTGACCGGATCGGCCTTTGCCGACACGCTGACCGGCAACAATGCCGCCAACTGGCTGACGGGGGGCGATGGCGATGATCTACTGGCAGGCGGCCTCGGCGATGACATCATTTCCGGCGGCAACGGGATCGACACGGTGAGCTATGCGAGCGCCGGCTACAATGTCGTCGCCAATATCGCGACCGGATTCGTCAGCGGCGGCGCGGGCGGCGATTGGCTGGTCGGCATCGAAAACCTGATTGGATCCGCGTTCAATGACACGCTGACGGGGAATGATGGCGTCAACCTGCTGATCGGTGGCGCCGGCAATGATGTGATGGATGGCGGCCTCAATCTGGACACCGCCAGCTATGCCGACGCATCGGGCGGGGTCCGCGTCAACCTATTGATCACCACCGCGCAGGGCACGATGGGCGCGGGCACCGATACCTTGACCCGCATCGAGCATCTCATCGGTTCGGCGTTCGCCGATACGCTGACCGGCAACACGCTGGGCAATGCGCTGAACGGCGGCGATGGCGACGACCTGATCGAGGGCGGCGTCGGCAATGACATCCTGTCCGGAGGCGCCGGCATCGACACGGCGAGCTATGGCACCGCGACCGCCGCGGTGCGCGTGAGCCTGGCGATCACCACCGTGCAGAACACGCTGGGCGCGAACACCGATACGCTCACCGGCTTCGAGAACCTCACCGGATCGGTTCATGACGATCAGTTGACGGGCGATGCCGGCGACAATGTGCTGACCGGCAACGCTGGCAACGACACGCTGCTGGGCGGTGCCGGCAACGATACGCTCAATGGCGGCGCCGGCACCGATGCAACGAGCTATGCCAATACCGCCGCAGCGGTGACGGTCAGCCTGCTGCTGACGACGGCGCAGGATACCGGCGGCGGTGGCATCGACACCCTCATCTCGGTCGAGAACCTCACCGGGTCCGCCTTCGACGATGTGCTGACCGGCTCCGCGCAGGCCAATCTCATCGTCGGCGGTTTGGGGAACGATCAGATCGATGGCGGCAGCGGCAATGACACGCTCGATGGCGGGGGTGGCAATGACGGCATCAATGGCGGTGTGGGCAATGACATCATCACCGGCGGCACCGGCAATGATGCGATCGACGGCGGCACCAATGTCGACACGATCGTCTATGCGGTCACCAGCGCGGGGGTGAAGGTCAACCTCGCACTCGCGACGGCGCAGGCGGTGGGCGGCGGCCAGGGCGTCGACACGATCGTCAATGTCGAGAATGTCACCGGGTCGGCCTTCGGCGATACGCTGACGGGCAGCACCGGCGCCAATGTGCTGACCGGTGCCGGTGGCGCCGATGTTCTGGCCGGCGGTGGCGGCAATGACCGCTTCGTCTATCTCGCCGCGTCGGACAGCGTGGCGGGCGCGGGTGCCGACCGGATTGCCGACTATGCCGCGGGCGACATACTCGACCTTGCCGGCGTCGATGCCGACGCGACGAGCGGGGCGAGCAACGAGGCATTCACGCTGGTCGGCGCCTTCACCGGCGTGGCGGGCCAACTGACCGCCGCGTTCGATGCCGGCACCAACCAGACGACCTTGCTCGGCGACACCGATGGTGACGGCGTCGGCGATTTCTCGATCCTGTTCACCGGCAACGTCACCACGCTGACCGCCGGCTGGGTGCTTTAGACGACACGCCTGCCGGGGCGGCGCGCGAGCAGTTGCAGCGCCGCCGCCCCTGCGGCGCAGACGACGCCGAGGGCGGCCACCCCGCCCCACCCGCCATGCGCCCAAGCCTGGCTGGCGGCGGCCGATCCGGCCGCTCCGCCCAGGAACATCGTGCCCATGAACAGGGTGTTGATCCGCGCCCGTGCCTCGGGGCGCAGCGCGTAGACGATGTGCTGGTTGGAGACGAGCGAGGCATGCACCGCGAAGTCGAGCAGCACCACGCCGATCGCAAGCCCAACGATCGAGGTCCAGAGCCCCAGCAGGGCCCAGGAGCCAAGCGCGAGCAACGTGCCGATCAAAATCGCGCCGTGCGGCCCACGCTGGTCGGCGATCCGCCCGGCGACAGGCGCCGCGAGCACGCCGACCGCACCGATCACCCCGAACAGGCCGGCGATGTCGGCACCGAAGCCGAAGCGCGGCTCGGCGAGGTGCAACGCCAGCATCGACCAGAACGCCGAAAAAGCGCCGAACATCAGCGCTTGCGTGATCGCCGCCAGCCGCAAAGCGGGGAATTCGCGCCACAGCGACACCATCGTACCGAGCAGCGCCGGATAGCTGAATTGCGTGTCAGGCGCGCTGCGGGGCAGCCGCGATCCCATCCATGCCGCCGCCGCCAGTGCGACCGGCACCGCCAGCCAGAACATCGCACGCCAGCCGAACTGAACCGCGACAAGGCCCGCGATCGCGCGACTGAGCAATATACCGCACAACAGCCCGGACATGACGACGCCCACCGTCGCGCCGCGCTTTTCGGGCGCGGCAAGATGCGCCGCGAAGGGCACGATCTGCTGCGCGACGGTCGCCGCCGCGCCGACGATCAGCGATGCCAGGATCAGGACGGCAGCACTTGGCGAGAGCGCCGCCGCGGCCAGCGCGACGGCCAGCAGCCCGAATTGCAGCATGATCAGCCGCCGCCGCTCATGCAGGTCGCCCAGCGGCACCAACAGAAAAAGGCCGGCCGCATAGCCCAACTGGGTTGCGGTGGGCACCAGGTTGATCAGCCGGTCACCCAGTTCGTGCCCGATCACGCCGAGCATCGGCTGGTTGTAATAGATATTGGCCACCGCGAGGCCGCACGCGGCGGCCATCGCGAAGGTCAGTCCGCGCTCCATGCCGGCGGTCGGCATGGGGGCAGTGCCGGCGCGGCTCACGCGGCAACCTGTTCGGGTTCGGCGACCGCGTCGAGCGTCGGATAGTCGATATAGCCGCGCTCATCGCCGCCATAGAAGCTCGGACGGTGGTAGCGGTTCATCGCCGCCTGCTCGGCAAGGCGCCGGGGCAGATCGGGATTGGAGATGAACAAACGTCCGAAGGCAATCGCATCCGCGCTTCCCTCTTCGATCGCGGCACGCGCGGTGTCGCCGACATAGCCGCCGGCGGAGATCACCGCACCCGGGAAGTTCCGCTTGAGCAGCTTGCCCGCATCGGCTGCGGAGGCATCGATCGCGTTGACGTCGCTGGTCTGGTCGGCGCGCGGCTCGACGACATGGAGATAGGCAAGACCGCGGCGGCCGAGTTCGGTGCCGACATGCGCATAGAGGCTCGCGGGATCGCTGTCGCCCATGCCGTTGAAGCTGCCCCACGGGGAAAGGCGCACGCCGACGCGGTCGGGTGACCAGGCCACGGCAACCGCATCGACCACTTCGAGCAGGAAGCGCGCCCGGTTAGCGATCGCGCCGCCATAACCATCCTCGCGGCGGTTGCTCGAATCCTGCAAGAACTGGTCGATCAGATAGCCATTGGCGCCATGAATCTCGACGCCGTCGAACCCCGCCTCCCGAGCATTGCGCGCGGCCTGCGCGAAATCGGCGACGATGCCGGCGATTTCGTCGGTGGTCAGCGCGTGCGGCAGGACGAGGTCGGCGGGGTCGCCGCTGGCGTCGATATGCGCGAGCCCCTCGGGCAGCACGGCGCTCGGCGCGACCGGGGGGGTGCCTCCGGGCTGCATCGTCGGGTGCGAGATGCGGCCGGTGTGCCAGAGCTGCTGGACGATGCGGCCGCCCTTGGCATGCACCGCCTCGGTCACCAGTCGCCAGCCGGCGATCTGCGCCGCGCTGTGGATGCCCGGCGCCGCGGGATAGCCGCGCGCCTGCTCGGTGATGTTGGTCGCCTCGGTGATGATCAGGCCGCCTTCGCTGGCGCGTTGGCCATAATAGACCGCGTTCATCGCGTGCGGCACGTCGCCGGGCTGCAACGAACGCTGGCGGGTGAGCGGCGGCATCACGACACGGTGGCCCAGGGCGATTGCGCCGAGTTGGAGCGGACGGAAAAGCGGGTCGGAATGAACGGTCTGCGTCATCGGAGGAAACTCGCTGTCAGAAGTGTTGATGCGCATCTAGGCCGATCACGCTTTTCGCTGTAGTGGGCGACATCGGTAGGCCCGCATATCGGAAAGCGATATAATGGATCTTGGCGAGGTCGCAGTGTTCGTGGAGGCGGTGCGCAGCGGCAGCCTTGCCGGCGCGGCGCGGCGGCTGGTGATCACGCCGATGGTCGCATCGCGCCGTTTGGCCGCGCTCGAAGCCGCAGTGGGCACGCGGCTCGTCCATCGGACCACTCGTGCGCTGGCGCTGACGCCGGAGGGTGAAGCCTTTCTACCCTATGCGCAGGCAATGCTGGAAAACGAGGCGGAGGCGCTGGGCGCCATCCGCCCCGCGAGTGCGGGCGCATCCGGGCTGCTGCGCATAACCACCTCGCAGCCGTTCGGACGCAAGGTAGTGACCCCGATGGTCCCCGCCTTCCTTGCGGCCAACCCGGCGGTTCGCATCGACCTGATGCTGACCGACAGCATCGTCGATATCGTGGCGCAAGGCGTCGACCTTGCCATCCGCATCGCGGCGATGCGGGACAGTACGCTGATCGCGCGCAAGCTGGCGGATGGTCCGCGCGGGCTCTATGCCTCGCCCGCCTACATCGAACGGTTCGGGGTGCCGCATACGCTGGCGGACCTTGCCGGGCATGAATGCCTGCGCGCCACCGACATGACGCACTGGCGCTTCCTGGTCGACGGCAAGCCGGTGCGGCAGCGCGTGCATGGCCGCTTCACGTCGAGTTCGTTCGAAGCGCTGCATCGCGCGTGCCTGGAAGGGCTCGGCATTGTCAGCCTCGCCGCGTGGGATGCGCATGACGAGGTTCTGCAAGGCCGGATGGTACATGTGCCGCTGGTCGACGCCCAGATCGCGCCGCTGGCGATCTGGGCAGTGCAGCCGACCACGCGCTTCGTACCTGCCAAGGTCCGCGCGTTCATCGCAGCACTGGAAGCGCATCTTCGGACGCGCTGAGCATGATGGACGCGCAGGGGCCCGCCGCCCTATGCAGCATCATGACCGCGTTTCCGACACTCGACGAGGCGCGCGCGCTTGACGCCGCCGATCCGCTGCGCGACCGCCGCGCCGATTTCACGCTGCCCGATGGGCTGATCTATCTGGACGGCAATTCGCTGGGCGCGCTGCCCCGCCGCACCGCCGGCGCGGTCGCCGACCTCGTCACCCGGCAATGGGGCGAGCATCTGATCGCGAGCTGGAACACGCATGGCTGGATCGACGCTCCGGCGCGGCTCGGCACGCGCATCGCGCCGTTGGTGGGCGCAGCGCCGCATGAGGTGATCGTGGCCGACTCGACCTCCTCCAACATCTTCAAGCTCGCCGTTGCCGCCTGCCGCGCCCGCCCGGGCCGTCGCACGATCCTGTCGGAACCGGGCAATTTCCCGACCGACCTTTATGTCGCCAGCGGCGTCGCCGCGACATTGGGTGTCCAATTGCGCACCGTGCCGGCCGAAGCGCTGGTCAATGCGATCGACGACGACACGGCGGTCGTGCTGCTCACCCATGTCCATTACAAGTCGGGCCATCGGCATGACATGGCGGCGATCACCGCCGCCGCGCAGGCGCGCGGGGCGCTCACCCTCTGGGATCTCAGCCACAGTGCGGGTGCTGTCGCGGTCGATCTCAACGGCAGCAATGCCGACCTCGCGGTTGGCTGCGGCTATAAATATCTGAACGGCGGTCCAGGCGCGCCGGCGTTCCTCTTCGTCGCCGAGCGCCATCAGGCGCTGCTCCAATCGCCGCTGTCAGGCTGGATGGGCCACGCCGCGCCCTTCGCGTTCGACGATGCCTACGCACCCGCTCCCGACATCCGCCGCTTCCTGTGCGGCACGCCGCCGATCGTGGCGATGGCCGCGCTCGAATGCGGCATCGCTAGCTTCGACGGCGTGACGATGGCGCAACTTGAGGCCAAATCGGCGGCGCTGTGCGACATGTTCATCGTCGGCGTCGAGACGCGTTGCGCGGGGCACGGCTTCGCCCTGATCACCCCGCGCGAGGCCTGCCGCCGCGGCAGCCACGTCAGCTTTGCGCACGACGATGCGTTCGCAATCTGTCAGGCGCTGATCGCGCGGGGTGTGGTCGGTGATTTCCGTGCCCCCGAAGTGCTGCGGATGGGATTTACGCCGCTTTATACGCGGTTCGAGGATGTCTGGCGGGCAGTCGAGATCCTCGGTGACGTGATGGACAGCCGGACGTGGGATGATTCCCGGTTCCGGGTCCGGGGCGCGGTCACCTGATCACGGCATCAGCGGGTATGCGCACCGGCACGGTGGTGTAGCCGTTGACGAAGGTCGAGAAGGTTCGCTGCGGTTCTCCCGCCAATTCGATTGTGCGGAATCGGCCAAGAAATTCCTGCCACAGGATCTCCACCTGCAGTTCGGCCAGCCGCGCGCCGATGCAGCGGTGGATGCCGGTGCCGAACGACAGATGCCTGCGCGCATTGGGTCGATCAAGGATGAAGCGATCGGCCTCTTCGAACACCGTCTCGTCACGATTGGCGGAGAGATACCAGAGCACGACCTTCTCGCCCGCCCGGATGCGCTGCCCATCGATTTCCACGTCGCAGGTGGTCGTGCGGCGCATATGGGCGAGCGGCGTCTGCCAACGGATGATCTCGCTCGCCAGATTGCGCGTCAGCGAAGGATCGGCGCGCAGCTTGTCAAATTCTTGCGGGTAGCGATCCAGCGCGACGACGCTGCCGCTCAGGCTATTGCGCGTCGTGTCGTTTCCGCCGACGATCAGCAGCACGATGTTGCCGTAGAACAGAGGGCGGGCCATGTCGCGGGTCTCCGCGCCACCGGCCAGCATCGAGATCAGGTCATCGCCGCCGGGTTCGGCGAGCCGTCTTTGCCACATCGCCTCGAAGGTGCCGAAGCACTCCCGCATGATGCGCAGCTTTTCCTCCTGCGTCTCAACCACACCGGCGCCAGGCATCGATACCATCACGTTGGACCAATGGATCAGGTCGCGTGCGTTTTCCTGCGGGTAGCCGAGCAGCCAGGCGAGCGTGCGCGCGGTGAGTTCCACCGAAACGCGATCCGCCCAGTCGAAGGTCTCACCGACGGGGAGACCATCCAGGATTTCCTGCGACCAGACGCGCACCTGATCGGCGATCAGGGAGACCTGCCTGGGAGCGAAGGCCGGGGCCACCACCCGGCGCTGCGCGGTGTGCGCGGGCGGGTCCATCGAGATGAAGGAAGGTAGAAACTCCTCGTCGGTGGCCGAGGAGCGGATCGTGATCCCGCCATTGAAATGATCCGACGAGAAGCGTTCGGTATCGAGCTCGATCGCCGAAATATCGGCATGGCGCGTGATCGACCAATAGGATCCGAAGAAACCGTCGCGGCAATGATGGACGGGCGCCTCACGCCGCAGCCGCTGCAGATAGCGCTCGGCGAAACCCAGTTCGAACAGGCGCGGCTGGGCAACGTCAATGCGGTCGATCGGCAGGTCGCGAAGCGCTACTTCCAGATCGCGATCGTCGCTGGCGAGGGGCGAGGCTAGGTCCATGTCACTCTCCTTGGTCGGCCTGCCCGTCTCGGCGCCTGCGGCTACCGGCGTGCTACGTCACGCCGCTGCGCGGTTACGGCGGTAGGCTCGTCTTCTTGATTACGGCAGCAACAGCGGCACGTCACCTTGGACATGGACGCGTAGCCCGTGCCCGGCACCTTCCGCGCTTCTGACAGCCGCAGGAGTTTGCCCATGCTTTTCTTACCGTCCGCCACCCCAGACTTGGCTGATCTGCGCACAGTCGTGATTGGCGGCACGTGTGGGATCGGCAGTTCCGTGCGCACCGCGCTGCTCGCGCGCGGCGCAATCGTCTCCAGCGCGGGACGTGCCGAGGGCGTGCTGGAGGGGGTGGACTGCCAGTTGGCCCTGCCCGGCTGCGATGTTCGCTCGGGTGCCGCGATCGTCGAATTCCTGGCCGCCGCGGCGGACGCGATGGGCGGGATAGATGCCGTCATCAACTGCGCATCGAGCTTCACGCTCGGCGAGACCGAGGTTGATTGGAGCATGGCTTTCGAGACCGACCTGATGGGCAGCGTTCGGGTGGTGGAGCAGGCCGTTCCCTATCTTCGCCGCAGCCGGGCGGGTGCGATCGTGCTCACCTCCTCGGTTGTAACGCGCCGCCCCGATCCGCAGCGCCTGGCATATGGCACGATGAAGGCGGCGATAGAGCATTTCACCGCGAGCGCGTCGCTGCGCCATGCGAAGGACGGTGTTCGTATCAACTGCGCGGTGCCGGGTTCGACACACACGGCGATCTGGGACGTGGTGCGCAACCATGTGCCGCAGGTCTATGAGGCGACGATGGCGGATATTCCCCGGGGCCGCCTTGCGGAACCCGATGAGATCGCCTCGGCCATCCTGTTCCTCGCATCGCCGCAGGCCGGCTGGATCACCGGCCAGTGCCTCTCGATCGACGGCGGCCAAGGGCTTGGAACGCGTTCGCTGACCGCGCTCGCACATGCCGACGCGATCCGGCAGACAGCCGCATAGATACGGGCCTGTGAATATTTCTTCTGAAATCAATAGGCTGTTTCCGGTTACATGACTGAAGGGTGCGCAATCGATTGAGGATGCAGCCGCAGCATGCGGCAGCCGACCAAGAAAAGGGTTTATCGATGCGCTTTCTCAACTTCATCCTTTCTGCAGTGGTTCTCACGACCATGGCCGCCGCTCCTGCGCGCGCCGAGGACGGGCAGATCTACGGCGCGATCTTCGTGGGCGATCGCTTCGGTGAGGACCAGACCTTCCGCGGCGAGACGCTTACCGGCCTGCCCCGCGTGATCGAATCGCCGACGAAAGATGGCGTCATTGGCGGTGCCGTGCTCGGTGCCGTGGTGAAGGATGCCCCGTGGGGTCGCATCCGCGCAGAAGCGGAGATTGCCGCAAGCAAGAATTCGGTCAGCCGGCTCATCCTCAACGGTCAGGAGCGCGAACTGCTGCAGGGCCGCAAGTCGGTGACGACGGTGATGGCCAACCTGATGTACGACACACCCAAGGTGCTGGATCGCGTGCGCTTCAGCGTGGGCGGCGGCTTCGGCGCGGCAAATATCGACTACAACATCCAGTATAATGTCGCCGCCGCCGGCCCGACCATCCTGATCCCAACCAACCAGTCTGGCCGATTTGCGCTGCAGGCGATCGGCGGCGTGTCGGTGGATGTCACCGAACGTTTCGCACTGACCGCCGACGTGCGCTACCTCCATGTCGATACGCATCAGGTGGAGCGTTTCAACCAGAGCGCGGGCACGCTCGATTCGACGCTGAAGGCGAAGTACCACAGCACCGCGGTGACCGCAGGCGTGCGCTACTTCTTCTAAGGCGCGAGGGCCTTCAAACATCGGTGTCCGCTCGCCATAAGGCGCGCGGACACTGACAGGAAGGAGGACGGGCCATGAATGAGACCGCGCGTGCAATCGTAGAGCGGCTGGGCCTCGTACCGCATCCCGAAGGCGGCTGGTATCGCGAGACATGGCGGGCACCGGCCGAGCCGGGTACCCGCGCCGCCGGCACTGCAATCCATTTCCTGCTGGAAGCCGGACAGAGCTCGCACTGGCACCGGGTCGATGCCGCCGAGATCTGGCTGTGGCACGCCGGCGCGCCTCTCACATTGTCGCTGGCGGACAGCGCAGCCGGGCCGATCCGAACGGTTCTGATCGGCGGCGATGTGCTCGCCGGCGAAAGCCCGCAGGCGGTGGTGCCCGCTCACGCCTGGCAGGCAGCCGCGCCCGAAGGCGGCTGGACGCTGGTCAGTTGCGTGGTCGCCCCCGGCTTTGACTTCGCCGGGTTCGAACTGGCGCCCCCGGATTGGGCTCCGGTGGCGGGCTAAGGTCAGGCCAGCATTCGGTCGAGGTGCGTATAGCCGCCATCGGGGAACACCCATTGCCCCGTGGTGTGGCTGCTACGTTCGGACAGCAGGAACACCACCGTGTCGGCGATTTCGCGCGCGGTGGTCATGCGGCGGTCCAACGGGATGCGATCGGTAATCGCACGCAACCTCGCCTCGGGATCGTCGAAGCTGTCGAGCCAGCGCGCATAGAGCGGGGTCATCACCTCGGCGGGCAGCACCGCGTTGACGCGAATGCCGTCGCCCAGCAGCGCCGCTGCCCATTCTCGGGTGAGGCCGAGCTGCGCCGCCTTGGCGGCGACATAGCCGCTGGTATTGCCCTGTCCCGTCACCGCCGTTTTCGACGAGATGTTGACGATCGCACCACGGCTTTCGCGCAGATGCGGCAAGCAATGGTGCGCCATGCCGTAATAATGCGCGAGGTTCGCGGTTACAGAGGCGGTGAATGCTGCCGTCCCCGCCTCCAGCCCAATGCCGTCATTGGCG
Organism: Sphingomonas zeicaulis; assembly: GCF_050433225.1. Lineage (NCBI taxonomy): Bacteria > Pseudomonadati > Pseudomonadota > Alphaproteobacteria > Sphingomonadales > Sphingomonadaceae > Sphingomonas > Sphingomonas zeicaulis. The sequence goes on from NZ_JBNPXQ010000001.1 coordinate 1,598,804, forward strand.
CCGGCATTGTTCACCAGCCCGTGGATGCCATGTCCCGCCGCAGCGATTTCGGCGACCGCGCGCGCACAAGCGCCGTCGTCCACCAGATCAGCCTGCACGAACAGATAGCCCGGGCACAAGGCCGCCAGCCGCTCGGCAAAGGCGCCATCGATCGGGCTTCGACCGACGACCGCGGGGATCGCACCCTCCTCCGCCAGCACTTCGGATATGGCGGCGCCGATACCGGCCCCGCCGCCGGTGACGATCACCAGCTTGCCATCGAGCCCCAGCTTCATTTGTCCACCCGATACTGAGCGATCGAGGCCGGCTTCATCTCGATGGAAAAGCCCGGCAGCGTCGGCGGCATATAGGCGGCGTCACGGATGATGCAGGGATCGACGAAATGCTCATGCAGATGGTCGACATATTCGATCACCCGGTCCTCGGTCGTGCCCGAGAAGCAGAGATAGTCGATCATCGAGAGATGTTGAACATATTCGCACAGCCCCACGCCGCCGGCATGCGGGCAAACCGGCAACCCCTTCTTCGCTGCCATCAGCAGCACCCCGAGGATCTCGTTGACGCCGCCCAACCGGCAGCTATCGAGCTGCACTACGTCGATCGCCTCGCGCATCATGAATTGCTTGAACAGGATGCGGTTCTGGCACATCTCGCCGGTCGCGACCTTCACCCGACCGATATGCTCGCGGATCGTGCGGTGGCCCTCGATATCGTCGGGGCTGGTCGGCTCCTCGATAAACCAGGGATCGGCGAATGCGAGCGCGTTGACCCATTCGATCGCTTGGTCCACCTCCCAGATCTGGTTGGCGTCGATCATCAGCCGCCGGTCCGGCCCCAACACCTCGCGCGCGATGCGCAGCCGGCGGATGTCGTCGTCGAGGTCTCGCCCGACCTTGAGCTTGATATGCTTGAAGCCGGCATCGACCGCCTCCGTCGCCAGCCGGCGCAATTTCTCGTCCGAATAGCCGAGCCAGCCCGCCGAGGTGGTGTAACAGGGATAGCCCTGCGCCTCGAGCTGCGCACGCCGCTCGGCCTTGCCTTCGGCCGCCTTCGTCAGCAGCGCCAGCGCCTCTTCAGGGGTGATGCAGTCGGTGATGTAGCGGAAGTCGATCGCGCGAACGATCTCCTCCGGGCTCATGTCTGCGACGAGCTGCCACACCGGCTTGCCCTCCGCCTTGGCCCAGAGATCCCACACTGCGTTGACGACTGCACCGGTCGCGAGGTGGATCGCGCCCTTGTCCGGCCCGATCCAGCGCAGCTGGCTGTCGCCGGTCACATGCCGCCAGAAGCGACCGGGATCGGCACGCACCCAATCCAGCTCGAGCCCGACGACGAGATGCTCCATCGCCCGGATCGCGGCGACGCAAATGTCGTTGCCGCGGCCGATGGTGAAGGTCAGGCCGTGGCCCTCCAGCCCCGGCTGATCGGTTTCGAGGATGACATAGGCAGCCGAATAATCGGGATCGGGGTTCATTGCGTCCGATCCATCCAGCGCGAGACTGGTTGGGAAGCGGATGTCAGCGGTGCGGAGAGCGGTGATACGGGTCATTCGACTGTCCATCCCCCATCGATCACGGCGGTGGTGCCGGTGACGAACGCGCTGTCGTCCTCGGCGAGATGCAGCGCGACCGCCGCGATTTCCTCGGGCCGGCCGAGGCGGCCGATCGGCTGGCGTGCGACGAAGCCGGCATAGGCCTCGTCGAACGAGGTGCCGTTGGCATCCGCCACCGCCTGTACGCGGGCGAGCAGGGAGGGCGATTCGACGGTGCCGGGACAGATCGCGTTGCAGCGGATGCGCTGGGCGACATAGTCCGCGGCGACCGCCTTGGTCAGCCCGATCACCGCCGCCTTGCTGGCGCCATAGGCGCAGCGGTTGCGGACACCGATCAGCGAGGAAGCGACCGACGCGACATTGATGATCGAACCGCCGCCCGCCGCGATCATGCCCGGCAGATAGGCTCGGATCATCCGGAACATCGCCGTCGCATTCAGCGCAAACGCCGAGTCCCAATCATCGTCGCTGCAGTCGAGCGCGGTGCCGGCGTGGACGACACCGGCGGCGTTGAGCAACACGTCGACCGGCCCGGTCGCCTGAACCAATGCGGCAATCGCCGCCTTGTCGGTCAGATCGGCGGCATAGGTCTGGACGCCCTCCAAGGTCGAGAGCCCCGCGGCGTCGCGATCGACGGCGTGGACGGTCGCACCCTCCGCCACGAAGCGCTCGACGGCCGCCCGGCCGATCCCTGCCGCGGCGGCGGTCACCACCGCGGTCTTACCCGATAATCTCATCGTCATTCCAATCCCGTGAGAAAGATTATGTCAGCCCAGCGCCAATTCGGGGCCGCGCAGCACCACCGGCCGCCCCGCGACCAGATCGAGCGTGCGCCTGGCCGTGCCGCAACGCACGGTGCGCTTTCCGCCAATGTCCGGCCGGATGCGCGCTTCCGCCAGCGCGCCGCCACGCCAACTGAGGTCGACACCGCAGGCGCCGCGTGCGCGCAGCCCGGTCAGCGATCCGCTGGGCCAGGCGCGCGGCAGTGCCGGCAGCAACAGGATGTCGTCGCCAAGGCTCTGCATCAGCATCTCGGTGATGCCGGAGGCGCCCCCGAAATTGCCGTCGATCTGGAAGGGCGGATGCGCATCGAACATGTTCGGATAGGTGCGTTCCGGCCCCAGCAGGAAGCGCAATATCGCATGGGCATGATCGCCATCGCGCAGCCGCGCCCACAAATTGATCCGCCAGGCGGTCGCCCAGCCGGTCGCCTTGTCGCCGCGGATCTCCAACGAGCGCTTCGCCGCCGCGGCGAGTTCCGGGGTGCGATCGACGTCGATCTGGTTGCTGGGGAATAGGCCATAGAGGTGGGAGACGTGGCGATGGTGGATATCCTTCGCGCCCGCGTCCCAATCCTCCTGCCACTCCATCAGTTGCCCCTGCGCGCCCACCTTGCTGGGCGCGAGCTTCGCGCGCATCGCATCGAGGGCGGCGACGTCCGCGGCATCGCGGCCAAGGATGCGCGCCGCCGCGGCGGTGTTGACGAAGAGATCGCGGATGACTTGCATGTCCATCGTTGGCCCTGCGCACAGCGAGGTCTCGCCACGGCCATGATTATTCTCCGGCGACAGCGACGGGTTGGTCACCATCCAGCCGGATTTCGGATCCTTCACCAGCGTGTCGAGGAAGAACAGGCTGGCGCCATGCAGGATCGGATAGATCGAGGCGAGATAAGCCCTGTCGCGGCCATAGTCGTACCGATCCCACAAATGCAGGCACAACCAAGCACCGCCGGTGGGCCACAGCCCGAACTGAGCCCCGTCGATCGGCGCCGTCGCGCGCCAAAGGTCGGTATTGTGGTGGCACACCCATCCTCGCGCGCCATACATGGAGCGTGCGGTGCGCGCACCGGTGACGGCGATATCGCGCACCATCGCGATCAGCGGCTCGACCAGTTCGGGCATCGCGGTCGGCTCCGCCGGCCAATAGTTCATCTCGGTGTTGATGTTGATCGTGTATTTGGAACCCCAGGGTGGCCGCACGCTGTCGTTCCAGATGCCCTGCAGGTTCGCCGGCTGCGATCCGGGCCGCGACGATCCTATCAGCAAATAGCGCCCATAGTTGAAATAGAGCGCCGCGAGCGCCGGATCGTCCGCGGCTTCGGACTGACGGATGCGCACGTCGGTCGGCTTATCGCCCTCGGCGCTCCGCCCGAGATCGATGCGGACGCGGCGATAGATCTTCCGATGGGCGGTGGCACTATCGGCCGCGATGCGATCGAAAGTGCGGCCGGACGCTGCAGCGATCTGCATCTTCGTGATCACCGTCGGATCGCCGCCGACATCGTCGAAACGGCGATAGCTGGTCGCCATCGCGATCAGGATGACCACGGAATCTGCGCCGCGCACGCCGATCAGCCCCGCGCCCGGCGACACCGTGCCACCCTTTGCGATCACCCGCACCCGTGCTTCGGCCCGCAGCGCGCCGGCGATACCGTTGTCGGCGTTGTTGCGGCCGCCCAGCACCAGCGTGTCGCGGCCCTCGATGGCAACCTTGAAATCCTTCTGCGGAGAGGTCGCGCCGAGGTCGAACGCGATTTTGCTCGGCCGGCTCGCGGAGAGGCGGATGGCGATCACCTGATCCGCAGGCGAGGCCACTGCCTCGCGTGTGTAAGTGACGCCATCGACTACATAGCGGACCCCGGTCAGCGCCGCATCGAGATCGAGGTGGCGGCGATAATCGGTCGCCGTCGCCGGATCGACACCAGGCATCATAAGCTGCAGGTCGCCCACCGTCTGGTACGACATCTGGCGCAGCGGCACCGCCATCACTTTTTCCTTGGCGAGCGCATTGGCCGCGTCATGTTCGCCCGCGAAGATCAGGCGGCGCACCTCGGGCAGCGCGTCGCGTGCCGCGGGGTTGACCGGATCATAGGGCCCGCCGCCCCATAATGTGTCTTCATTGAGCTGGATGCGCTCTTTGTCGATGCCGCCGAACAGCATCGCGCCGAGCCGACCATTACCGATCGGCAGCGCCTCCACCCATTCAGCCGCCGGCTGACGATACCAGAGCATCTCTGTTGCCGACACGGCCGGGGCTGCTGCCGACGTGCCGGGCGCCAGCGCGATCGTCGCCGCGGCGGCGGAGGTGGCGATGAGGGCGTCGCGCCGCGTCAGGCCGGAATGGTCGCTCACTTCGAACTCCTCTCGCGCTCCGCCGCCCCGGCCCTCGGAATGACGGGTGGGCGATCTCAGCAACAGTTTGACAGTAACTTTTATATGTGGAAGCTTAGGCAGGAAGCAGTGGCTGCGCAAGCATCATTCTCGCGCGGTGACAAGATGCTAGGACAGGCGCTGACCCGATCAGAGAATCAGGCGGCAGAAACGAAGAGAGGTTTTCGGATGGCGCTGAACCCGATTCTTACGCGCGGACAAACGGATAGCGAGCGGGCAACGAGTGGGCATCGCTTCGTGGCGCCGGGCTATGTCGTGGGGTTCATCCTCGTCACCAGCTTGTTCTTCCTCTGGGCGCTGGCGAACAATTTCAACGACATCCTGATCCGCCAGTTCCAGAAGGCGCTGGCGCTCAACCGCGCCGAGGCGGGTTTCATCCAGTTCGTCTTCTACCTTGCCTATTTCCTCGTCGCGTTACCGGCAGGGCTAATGATGCGGCGGCTGGGCTACAGGGTGGGCATTCTGGTCGGCCTCGCGCTCTACGCGGCCGGCGCGCTGTGTTTCTACCCCGCCGCCGAATTGCGCGCGTACAGCGCCTTTCTTGTCGCGCTGTTCGTGCTCGCCGCGGGCGCCGCAACGCTGGAGACCGCGGCCAACCCCTATATCGTCGCGTTTGGCGATCCCGCGCGCGCGCCACAGCGGCTGAACCTGGCGCAGGCGTTCAACGGTTTCGGTGCGGTTCTGGCTCCGATCCTCGGCGGACTCTTCATTTTCTCCGGCATCGAGCATGATACGGGCACGTTACAGGCGATGACGCCCGCGGCGCTGGAGGCGTATCGCGCGACCGAGGCGCGGACCGTGCAGCTTCCCTATCTCGCACTCGCGACCGTCGTCATTCTCGTTGCGCTCGCCATCGCGCGCGTGAAACTGCCCGACCCCCGGCAGGACGATGCCGCCACGACGACGCCTCCGAGCAGCGGCCCGCTCCGCTCACCAGTGCTGCTTGGCGCGATCGTGGCGCAATTCTTCTATGTCGGCGCGCAGGTCGGCATCTGGAGCTTCTTCGTCGATTTCGTGAAAGAACAGTCGCCCGACACGCCGGAGCGCACCGCCGCCTATCTGCTCTCGGGCAGCTTGGCGATGTTCATGATCGGTCGCTTCCTGGGTGCGGCACTGATGACGCGCGTCGCGCCGGCGCGGCTACTGGCCGGATTCGGCGTCGCCGCCGCACTGCTCGTCATCGTGGCGATGGTCACTAGCGGTGTGATCGCAATCGCCGCGCTGGCGCTCACCAGCTTCTTCATGTCAATCATGTTCCCAACGATCTTCGCGCTCGGCATCCGCGACCTCGGCCACGATGCCGCGGTGGGTTCATCCTTCATTATCATGGCGATCGTCGGCGGCGCCATCCTGCCGCCGCTGATGGGATGGTTCAGCCATGGCGCCGGGCTGCAGACCGCGATGGCGCTGCCGCTTCTCTGCTTCGTGGTCGTCGCGCTGTTCGGCTTCGCGATCGGTCGCGAACGCCACGCGGCGACGGTTGCAACGCCCTTGGTCGCCTCCTAGGCTCGATCGCATGGCAGGAAGACGGGGCGGCGCGGCCGCTGGCAAGACCAGGGACTATTCGGCGCCGGCGCTGGAAAAGGCCTTCGACATCTTCGAACAGCTCGCGCTCGCGCCCGAGGGGCTGACCATCACAGAGATGTCGCAGCGTCTGGGGCGGTCGATCAGCGAGATCTTCCGCATCATGATCGTGATGGAGCAGCGCCGCTGGCTGGCCAAGGATCCGGACAGCGACCGCTATTCGGTGACCTATAAAATGCTGGAACTCGCGCACCGTGCGACGCCGGCGCAGGAACTGACCTATGTCGCGGCACCGATCGCGCGCGCGCTGATCCAGCGCACCGGCCAATCCTGCCATCTCGTCGTCGCGGCGGACGGCTATGGCCTGTGCGTGCTGCGCGAACAGGCCCCCGGCCCCACCGCCTTCTCGCTGCGGCTGGGTACACAGGTGAATCTGCTGACGAGTTGCTCCGGTCGCATCCTTCTCTCCTACGCCACGCCCGACCTACGCGAGCGGATGATGGACGCGATCCCCGGCATCAAGGCGAAGGACCGCGCCGATATCGAACGGCGATCGGCCGAGATCCGCGAGCGTGGTTACGAAACCGCGCCCAGCGCGCGCACGACGGCTGTGACGGATATCAGCGTGCCGGTATTTGGTTTCGACGGTCGGGCGGCGGCGGCACTGACGATCCCGTTCCTCAATTACATCGACGGCACCGAGCATATGACACTGGACGCTGCCCGCGATGCGTTGACGGCCGCTGGCCGGCAGATCTCGCACGGGCTCGGCTGGGCGGAGCGGGATGTGGTGGAGCCTGTCGCGGCTCCCGTGTCCGCCCCGAAACCGCGGCGCCGGAAGGCGGAGGCGTAGAGCGCTTTTTTCCTCACCGCCATCGTAGCATCGCGCCTTCGTTCGGGACGGACGGAGGATATGGCTGACGCGCGAGCGGGCCAAGGGATCAGATCCGCACGATCCCCTTGATCACCCCGGTTTCGGGCCGCATCCATTCCCCCATCCGCTCGGGCAGGTCCGCCAGCGCCACATCATGGCTGTGCAGATCCTTGGTCGGCACCGCGCCGCTGCGGATCGCCTCGATCACCGCTGCGAAATCATCGGCGGTCGCGTTGCGGCTGCCCATGAGCGTCAGTTCGCGCTTGTGGAATTCCGGATCGCTGAACTTGATCTCCGCCGAGACGATCGAGACCAGCACATAGCGCCCGCCATGCGCGACATGGAAGAAGCCGGCCTCCATCGCCCCTGGGTTGCCGGTGGCATCGAACACGACATCGAAGAAATCGCCATCGGTCACCGCCGACAGCCGCGCGCGCAGATCGTCGCCCGGCACCTCGGCTCGGACCGCACCCAGCTTCTCGACCGCGAAGGTCGCGCGGCGGCTGTTGCCGTCCAGCACCGTCACCGCGGCGCCAGCCTGCGTCGCGAACAAGGTGACCGCGAGGCCGATCGGCCCCGCCCCCACCACCAGCACGCGATCCTCGGCGCTCACCTGCGCGCGGCGCACGGCGTGCATGCCGATCGCAAGGAATTCAACCATCGCCGCCTGGTCCAGCGTCAGCCCCTCGGCGGGGATCACATAGCGTTCGTCGACCACGAGATATTCGGCGAGGCCGCCGTCGCGATGGACGCCCAGCACCTCGATCCGCACGCAGCAATTGGGCTTGCCGCGGCGGCAGGCGATGCAGGTGCCGCAGGCGAGATAAGGCAGCACGCTCACCGTCATCCCCAGCGCCAGCGTGCTGCCGGGATCGACCTCGATCACCTCGGCGGCGAGTTCATGGCCGATGACGCGCGGATAGCTGAGATAGGGCTGCTTGCCGGCGACGATATGATAATCGGTGCCGCACACGCCGACGCGGCGGATGCGCAGCAGCGCCTGCCCCTGCGCCCGTTCCGGCATCGGCCGGTTCTCGAGCGAAAGCCGGCCCGGCTCCACGCAGGTGACGACCGACATATCCATTCGAAACATCCTCGTATCTGTTGCGGCAGTGGCGTTCAGGCGCCGGCAAGGACTTTCGTATATGCAACCAACTTTCAACTTTCAATGATCTTCGATGGGTTGGGCGGTCATTGGTGGCCGCTAATAAGCGCCTCAAGCTGGCGCGCGTTGACCGGCTCCGAACACAGGAAACCTTGGTAGAGATCGCAACCCTCGGCGGCGAGCAGCGCGCGCTGCGCCTCGTCCTCCACGCCTTCCGCAATGACGATCAAGCCCAGCGCCCGCGCCATGCCGATGATTCCACGAACCAGCAGATGATCGCGTTCCACGCAGGCGACGTCGCTGATCAGCAATTTATCGATCTTAAGATAATCGAGCGGCAGCGCCTTCACATAGCCGAGGCTCGCATAACCGGTGCCGAAATCGTCGATGGCGATCCTGCACCCAGCTTCCTGCAAGAAGGCGAGCGCGGCCGCGGCGGCCGGAAGATCCTTTATCAGGCCGCTCTCGGTGACTTCGGCGGTCAGCCGATCCGGCGGGAAGCCCGCTTTCATCGCCATCGCCAGCAAGCCGGCGGCAAAGGCCGGCCGGGCAATGTCGGCCGATGTCACATTGACGGACAGGCGCAGACGGTCGAGCGGTGCCCCCCACCCCGCAGCTATTCGCATCGCCTTTGCTTGCACATGTACCGAAAGCGGCAGCAGAAAGCCGGCCCGTTCGGCAGATGCGAACAATGTATTGGCGCCCAGTTCGCCATGCTCGGGATGCCGCCAGCGCGCGAGCGCCTCCACGCCGACAATCGTGCCGGTCGCCAGATCGACCTGTGGCTGGAACAGTACCTCCACTTCATCGCGCTCGATCGCGCGACTGAGGTCGGTGGCAAGCCGCGTCTCACGGGTCACGGCGATCGCCTGGGCACCGCTCAGCAGCCGAACGGTGCCACTCTCTTCGAGACGGGCTGAGGCTAGCGCGATGCTGGCGCGGCGCAGCACGTCCAGGCCGCCGGCATCGCCTGGCTCCACATGCGTGCCGCCGACGTGGCAGCCGAAGACCATATGAACGTCGTCGATGACGAAGGGCTTCGAGATTGCGTCGGCAATTTCGAGTCCGAGCAGCTTGATCCGCTCCAGCGAGGGTTCGGGATCGACGAGCACGACATAGTCGGCGCCTTCAAGGTGCGCGACGATGCCGCGGCGACCGACGATCGTGCCGACCCGATCGGCGATCATCACGTTCAGCCGCTCGGCGATTTCGCGTCCATGCACTGTCGCGACGACCTCGAAGCGGCTGGGGGAGACGAATAGGATGCTGGTCTGTGTGCGATCGGCGATGCGACGATCGAGCCATCGACGAACGAAGGCGATATCCGGCAGCCCGGTTTCCCCATGCCGCCGCCCCGCCCCGCCCCTCGCGCCGCGCCGCAGCCGTCCGACGTGTCGCGCGGCGAAACCCAGCATCCGCGCCAGTTCGACCGCATCGAACGGTTCGTGGAGATAGTGCGTCGCGCCGGCCGCGAACACTCGGTCGAGCGCACCGACATCCGCGCCATCCATCAGCAGCAGCAGCGCCCCGCCATCGGCCTCCACGACACCTGCCAGCGCCTTGACCGCCGCAAGCCCCGCCTCGAACACACCGCGCCCATCGACCAGCGCCACGGTCGCGCCGCTGCCGAGAAACTGGCGGTCGAGCGTATTGCCGGATCGCGCCGGAATCGCTTGCCAACCGGCGGCCACGATGGTCTTTGCCAGATCACCGGCGCTGTCCGGAGCGACCAGCAACAATATGGCAGCCGGAACTGCCGACGGAGATTGCGGGTTCATCTCTGTATCCCCATTATGAGGGACTTAGCAGGAAGCTGGTGTTGCGCCAGTAGGCGCCAAAGCATGTTGCGGTAACGGCGCTTGCTGCGGACGCTGCGAAAGCCTAGCACGTGGCGATGGAGACTGGCTTGACCGACGGTACCCGGACGCTGACCGATGCCTTCGGCCGGCGCATCTCCTATCTGCGCATTTCGGTGACCGATCGCTGCGACCTGCGCTGCCGCTATTGCATGTCGGAGGCGATGACCTTCCTGCCGCGATCAGCGCTGCTGAGCCTGGAAGAGATCGCGCTGATCGCCGATCGTTTCATTGCCCGCGGCGTGACCAAGATCCGGCTGACCGGCGGCGAGCCGCTGGTGCGTCGCGGTGTCGACGAACTGGCGAAGCGGATCGGCCGCAATCTCGGCCAGGGCCTTGACGAACTGACGCTGACGACGAACGGCACCAGGCTGGTCGAACATGCCGAGGCGCTTGCGGGCGCCGGCGTGCGTCGCATCAATGTCAGCCTCGACAGCCTAGTTCCCGATCGCTTCCGCATGATCACCCGCACGGGCGATCTCGCGCGCGTCATGGGCGGTATCGACGCTGCCGTTGCCGCGGGGTTGCGCATCAAGATCAATATGGTCGCGCTGAAGGGCGTCAACGAGGATGAGATCGAACCGATGCTGGCCTGGTGCGCCGAGCGCGGGTTCACATTGTCATTGATCGAGACGATGCCGCTGGGCAGCATCGACGAGGATCGCGTGGACCGCTATCTGCCACTGACGACAGTGACGGATCGCCTGCGTGAACGCTATACGCTGGTACCCGACGATTATCGCACTGGCGGCCCGTCTCGCTATTGGCGCGTTGAGGAACTGGGCGCGCGACTTGGGCTGATCTCGCCGCTCACCAATAATTTCTGCGACGGCTGCAACCGCGTGCGGCTGACCACCGAAGGACGGCTCTACATGTGCCTGGGGCATGACGACCGCGTCGACCTGAAGGCGGCGTATCGCGATGGCGGCATCGCCGCAGTCGACGTCGCCATCGACGAAGCGTTGCGGCTAAAGCCGCGCGCGCATGATTTCCGGATCGACCGCCGCGCCGCTGATCCCGCCGTGGCGCGCCATATGAGTGTTACCGGAGGATGAGCGATCAGCCGCGGCGGGCGCTCGTCGTCTCGCCAACCGACGCCGCCCGCGGCGCGGCAAGCGCGCTCAGCGCACGCCGTGACTGGGTGGACGTGGCGGAAGCCGACCTGATCATCGCACTCGGCGGTGACGGCTTCATGCTGCAGACGCTGCATACCATGCTCGAACGTCGCCGGATCGTGCCGGTCTACGGCATGAACCTGGGCACCGTCGGCTTCCTGATGAACGAGTGGCAGCCCGACCGGTTGGAAGAGCGGCTGGCGCGGGCGCGGCCGTTCAGCGTCGCACCGCTCCGGATGACGGCGACGACGGTGGATGGCGAGGTCGTCGAACTGCCGGCGATCAACGAAGTGTCGCTGCTGCGCGAGACGCGCCAGACCGCCAAGCTGGAAGTGACGGTCAACGATCGTGTCGTGATCGAGGAACTGGTGTGCGACGGTGTGCTGGTGGCGACACCGGCCGGCTCAACCGCCTATAATCTCTCGGCGCAGGGGCCCATCCTGCCGCTGGGATCGGGCATGCTCGCCCTCACTCCGATCAGCCCCTTCCGCCCCCGCCGCTGGCGCGGCGCCATCCTGCCCGACCGTGCCCGGACCCGCTTCCGCGTGCTCGACGCGGTCAAGCGCCCGGTCAGCGCCGTCGCCGACCAGCGCGAGGTGCGCGACGTGGAAAGCGTGACGGTGGAGATCGATCGCACGATCGCGCTGTGCCTGTTGTTCGATCCTGAACACGCGCTCGACGACCGCATTACGATGGAACAGTTCGCGGTGTGAAATCGGGGGTTGCCATCCCCTCGGACCCGCTGCTAAAGGGCCGCCTCCGCAGTGATCCCTGATAGCTCAGCGGTAGAGCATCCGACTGTTAATCGGACGGTCGTAGGTTCGAATCCTACTCAGGGAGCCATCATCGTGGGCCATTTGCGCACTGTTCCCTGATAGCTCAGCGGTAGAGCTCTCGACTGTTAATCGAGCGGCCGTAGGTTCGAATCCTACTCAGGGAGCCATCGCCTTCATACGGCGAAACGATCGCCGGAGGCGTGAAGCGCTCGCGCCGCGCTCCGGACGCACGGCGCGTCAGCCGCCGACAACCTCTGTCACCCACGCCGGCACCAACTCGCTCGCCGGTCCTAGCCGCGTCTCGTGAAAATAGACGCTGCCCGCGGAGGGATCGAGGTTCAGCTCGAGCGTCTGCGCGCCATAATGCCGCGCGGTCTGGACGAATCCTGCAGCGGGATAGACGGCGCCGGACGTGCCGATCGAGACGAACAGGTCGCAGCGCATCAGCGCCGCCTCGATGCGGTCCATCTCATAAGGCATCTCGCCGAAGAACACGATGTCGGGGCGCAACTTCGGGCGGCCGCATCCGTCGCAGACGCTGCCCGGCGGCATCGCACCCTGCCACGGCACCGCCTTGTTGCAGACCGCGCAGAGCGCTGAAAGCAGTTCGCCATGCATGTGGAGCATGCGCTTTGCCCCAGCGCGCTCATGGAGGTCATCGACATTCTGGGTGACGATCAGCAACTCGCCGTCCCACGCCGCATCGAGCGCGGCCAAAGCTCGGTGCGCCGGGTTGGGCTGGACGTCGGCGAGCGCGGCGCGACGGGCGTCGTAGAAATCATGGACGAGTTGTACATCGCGCGCGAGAGCCTGCGGCGTGCAAATATCTTCCACCCTTTGGCCTTCCCACAGGCCGTCCGGCCCACGAAAGGTCGCGAGTCCGCTCTCCGCGGAGATGCCAGCGCCGGTGAGGATGACGATGTTCCGGATGTCACGCATGGCGCCATCCATAGCCGCCCTTCGCACCTACGACTACGCCGCACGTGACGGGGGCGCACCGCGACGCTATGCAGCGCCAAACACCCGATCCAGAGAGTGGGGGGACGATTTGGCCGACATCTATCGTACTATCGTGATCTTCGGCGCGACCGGTGACCTTGCGCACCGGATGCTGTTCCCGTCGCTCTACAATCTCGATGGAGACGGCTTGCTGCCCGATGGCTTCACGATCATCGGATCGGGCCGTACCAAGCAGGACGAGGCGGCATTCCGCGAGGAAGTGAACGGCGCCCTCGCCAAATTCCTCGGCGAAGGCTGCTATGATGCCGCGCGCGCCGCGGCCTTCGTCGAGAGGGTTCGCTACTGCCCCGTCAGCGTCGGCGAAGGCGGAGATTTCTCGGCGCTGCGCGATATGATCGGAGACGCGCTGGACGGCGGCGTCGCCTTTTACCTCTCCACCCCGCCCTCGCTGTTTGCGCCGGTCGTAAAGGGCCTGCAGGCTGCCGGGTTGACGGGCGCAAACACGCGCATCGCGATGGAGAAACCGATCGGGCAGGATCTCGCCTCCTCGCGCGCGGTCAACGCGGCGGTCGCCGAGGCGTTCGACGAATCGCATGTGTTCCGCGTCGATCATTATCTGGGCAAGGAAACCGTCCAGAACCTGCTGATCTTACGCTTTGGCAACATGCTGCTCGAACCGCTGTGGAATGCCAATGCGATCGAGCATGTCCAGATCACCGTCGCCGAGACGGTGGGACTCGAGGGCCGCGTATCCTATTATGACGGCGTCGGCGCGCTGAAGGACATGGTGCAGAACCATGTGCTGCAGTTGCTCGCGCTGGTCGCGATGGAGCCCCCTGCCCGCTATGACGCCGCCGCCGTGCGCGATGAAAAGGTCAAGGTGCTGCGCTCGTTGCGGCCGATGACCCGCGCCGATGCGGCGCAGTGCAGCGTGAAGGGCCAATATGTCGCCGGCGCGATCAACGGCCAGCCGGTCAAGGGCTATGCCGACGAACTCGGCACCACATCCGACACCGAAACCTTCGTCGCGCTGAAGGCCTATATCGACAATTGGCGGTGGAAGAATGTACCCTTCTACATTCGCACCGGTAAACGCCTGCCCAATCGGCAGTCCGAGATCCTGATCCAGTTCAAGCCGGTGCCGCACTCGATCTTCTCGGGCAAGGGCCGCGGCACGACCAGCCCGCTGGAAGCCAATGCGCTGATCATCCGCCTGCAGCCGGAAGAAAATATCCGCATGCAGTTGATGGCGAAACAGCCGGGGCTCGACCGCGACGGCATCGACCTGAAGCAGGTCGGGCTGGACGTCTCGCTGAGCACCGCCTTCGCCAAGACGCGCCGGCGCATCGCCTATGAGCGGTTGCTGCTCGACCTGCTCGAAGGCGACACGACCCTGTTCGTCCGCCGCGACGAGGTGGAAGCGGCATGGGCATGGATCGATTCGATCCATGAGGCGTGGGCTGAAGCGGGCGTCCCCGCCCGCCCCTACACAGCCGGCACCTGGGGCCCTTCGGCGGCGATCGCGCTCACCGAACGCGATGGCGCGACCTGGCACGACTGATCGAGGCGGGCGATCACGGAGGGCTGCTTCAGGGCTTCGCCTGAGGCTGCGGCACGCAGGCGATTACCCCTTTGACCGGAAGCGCGATCGAATCGCCGCCCGTACGATCGAGGCGGAGCGCGCCGCGCTCGATCGCGGCGCCGTCCGTCATTTCGCGGCGATCATCCATATCGAGATCCAGATCGACCGCCACCGCGTCACTGGCATAACGCATGCGTGGCGAGAAGCCGGTGCGCGGTACGCCCTCGAACCCGGCGAAGGGCAGAACGGCGACCAGTCCGTCGAGCATTATGCGCGCCGTACCCGTGCTGCTGTCCGCGGCGAGCACCAACGCCTGGCCGGCACTGCCGACATAGAGATAGAGCCCGCAACCCGCGCGCGGCGCCGCCTGCGGCGGCAACACCCCAAGCCCCCGCGCCGGCGGGGCCGCAGGAATGGCCGCGCGATGCGGCATCGCGCAGCACGTAAGCATCAGACTCAACAGCAGCGCCACCCTCTTCATGACGCGGCGGTCACCAGCCAGACCGGAAACGCGGCCACGGCTAGCAGCGCGCCGAAAGGCAGCCGCGTCGTCCCGGTGACCGTGGCGCCGCGCAGCCGCATCGCGACCACCGCCGCGAGCCCGGCCAGCGCCGCGAGCAGCAGCACGAAGGGCAGCATCTGCCAACCGAGCCATGCCCCAATCGCGCCGAACAGTTTGGGATCGCCGCCGCCCAAACCGATCCGGCCACGCAGCACGCGATAGGCGGTGGCGATCAACCAGAGTGTACCGAAGCCGGCGAAAGCACCGATCAGCCGATTCACCAGCGTCGGTGACACCCCCGCCGCGCCCACCGCGATACCCGCGGCCGCAAGCGGGATGGTCAGCCGGTCCGGCAACCAGTGATGCTCGACATCCAACGTGGCGAGCGTCAGCAAGAGCCAGCCGAACAGCGCGCCGGCCAGCCCCGCCAGCCCCGGCGCGGCGATCATGGCGGCGGCACCGATCAGCGCCGCCGCCACCTCGATCAGCGGATGGCGCGCATCGATACGGCCGCCGCAGCGCCGGCAGCGGCCGCGCTGCGCTGCGAAGCTCAGCAACGGGACCAGTTCGAACCAGCGCAGCGGCTGGCCGCATGCGTCGCAGGTGGAACGCCCGATGGCGATGCCGCGTCCCTCGGGCCAGCGGACCGCGAGCGTGGCGAGAAAGCTCCCCGCCACGAGGCCGAGCCCCGCGCCCAGCGCTGCCCAAGCCGGGGCGGCAATGCCCAACATCGGTTCGATCGGCTCGAATGCCGCCACGTGCTGCCCCAGATTGTCTTTCGCTCGGCCGCTTCCTAGATTCCCTGCACCGAACATTCCAGCGAGTGAAGCGCCCGTCATGCCCAACGATCCCGTCGTCATCCTCTCCTACGCGCGCACCCCGATGGGGAGCTTCCAGGGCAGCCTTTCGGGGGCGAGTGCCACCGATCTCGGCGCAACCGCGGTCAAGGCTGCAGTCGAACGCGCGGGCGTCGATGGCGGCGATGTCGAGCGCATCTATATGGGCTGCGTACTGCCCGCCGGGCTCGGCCAGGCGCCCGCGCGACAGGCAGCGCTGAAGGCCGGGCTGCCGCAGTCGGTGGAGGCGACGACCGTCAACAAGATGTGCGGTTCGGGGATGCAGGCGGCCATCATGGGCGCGGAGGCACTGCTTGCCGGCTCGGTCGACCTGCTCGTCGTCGGCGGCATGGAGAGCATGACCAACGCGCCCTACCTGCTGCAGAAGCATCGCGGCGGCGCGCGGCTG
The DNA here is from genome assembly GCF_050433225.1 of Sphingomonas zeicaulis. Lineage (NCBI taxonomy): Bacteria > Pseudomonadati > Pseudomonadota > Alphaproteobacteria > Sphingomonadales > Sphingomonadaceae > Sphingomonas > Sphingomonas zeicaulis. Next base: position 1,615,068 of record NZ_JBNPXQ010000001.1, read on the forward strand.
GGGCATGACCGGATCATGGATCATATGTTCCTCGACGGGCTCGAGGATGCCTATGAGCCGGGTCGCGCGATGGGCAGCTTCGCCGAGCAGACCGCCGACGACTATCAGTTCACCCGCGCCGACCAGGACGGATTCGCGATCGCATCGCTGACGCGCGCGCAGGCAGCGCAGCAATCCGGCGCGTTCGATCGCGAGATCGTCGCGGTGGAGATCAGCGGCCGCAAAGGCACCACGCTGGTCGACAAGGATGAGCAGCCGCTGAAAGGCGATGCCGCGAAGATCCCGACGCTGAAGCCCGCGTTCGCGAAGGATGGCACGATCACCGCCGCGAACGCGTCGTCGATCTCGGACGGTGCAGCCGCGCTGGTGCTGACTCGCGCGAGCGTGGCCGCGGACAAGGGCCTTTCAACCGTTGCGCGCATTGTCGCCACCGCGGCGCATGCGCATCAGCCGGCGCTGTTCACCACCGCGCCGGTCGATGCGGTGCGCAAGGTGCTCGACAAGGCGGGCTGGTCCGCGGACGAGGTCGACCTCTTCGAAGTGAATGAGGCGTTTGCATGCGTCGCAATGATCGCGATGCGCGATCTCGGTATCCCTCACGACAGGATCAACGTGAATGGCGGCGCGACCGCGCTCGGCCATCCGATCGGCGCATCAGGCGCGCGGATCATCGCCACTCTGACCGCGGCGCTGGAGAATCGCGGGCTGAAAAAGGGCGTCGCCGCGCTGTGCATTGGCGGAGGCGAGGCGACCGCAGTCGCACTCGAACTCGCCTGACCGCTCCAACTGGGGCGTCAGGGCACGGTTTCGCCCGTGCTTACGCCCCAGATATGGTCGGTGCTGATGAAGCCGCCGCGCCCGGCGACGTCGAGGCGGCACCAGCCATCGCCGCAGCGCGAGATGCGCCCGACCACGCCCGGCTCCACCCGCCAGGCGATCGATGCATCCTCCTGGGGGGCGGTCCGCAGCGGCTGGATACCGCCGCGCACGATCGCGGTGCGGCGCTCGCTGAGCAGATTGGCCTGCACCCAGCCTTTCTCGCCATCCGGATCCTCGACGCGGCGCCAGTTGGGCACGGAGGCAATCACGCGGATCGGCAAACCCGACCGCACATAGAGCCAGGTCGCCGGAAACTGGCGCCCCGGCCCGGTGCGCATCCGCGCCTTGCCAGCGGCGACCGACGCCCAATAAGGCGGTGTCCGCTGCTGCGCTTCCGCCACGCCCGCTGCAGCGAGCGTGAGCACCACCGCGGCCGCGATCCTGAAACCCTTTACCCTACGCATCACCAACCCCTCATATCCGCGGGTCACGTTGGCAAAAGCATCGTCGCGCTTCAAGACGCACGCACGGCAGCCGCCGCTTGACGGGCGCGCGCAAGCGGGCCAATCGCAGGTCATGCCGGACCAGCGCCCCCGCCGACCACGCATCGTCGTCACGCGCAGGCTGACGCCTTCGGTCGAAGCGCGGATGGTCGAGTTGTTCGAACCCCGTCTCAACCGCGGCGACCAGCCGATGGATCGCGCCGCGCTGGAAGCCGCCATCGCCGATTGCGACGTGCTGGTGCCGACGATCACCGACGAGATCGACGCTGCGCTGCTCGCCAAGGCGGGGCCCGCGCTGAAGCTGATCGCCAGCTTCGGCAATGGCGTGGACCATATCGACCTCAAGGCTGCGCGCGCGCAGGGCATCCTCGTGACCAACACGCCAGGCGTACTGACCGACGACACCGCAGACATGGCGATGACGCTGATCCTCGCCGTTCCGCGGCGGATCGGCGAAGGCGAACGGCTGATCCGGTCGGGTGGCTGGAGCGGCTGGGGGCCGGTGGCGATGCTCGGCCATCGCATCACCGGCAAAACGCTGGGGATCGTCGGCATGGGCCGGATCGGCCAGGCGATCGCGCTGCGCGCCCGCGGCTTCGGGCTGTCGATCCGCTACCACAACCGCCATCGCCTGCCGGATATCGTTGAAAAGGCGGTGGACGCGGTGTGGTGCCCCGACCTCGATGCGATGCTTGCCGAAGCCGATATCGTCTCGATCAACTGTCCGCACAATGCCAGTACCCATCATCTGCTCGACGCGCGTCGGCTGGCACTGATGAAGCGCGACGCCTATCTCATCAACCTCGCGCGCGGCGAGATCGTCGCTGAGACGGCGCTCATCGAAGCGCTCGAAAATGGCGTGATCGCCGGCGCCGGGCTCGACGTGTTCGAGCATGAGCCGGCGGTCGACCCGCGACTCTTGGCGCGCGACAATGTCGTGCTGCTGCCGCACATGGGATCCGCCACCCACGAGGCGCGTGACGCACAGGGCGCCAAGGTCGTCGCGAACATCCGCGCCTGGGCGGATGGGCATCGCCCGCCGGATCAGGTGCTCGAAGGCTGGGTGTAAGGTAAGGTTCGGCTAGCCCCTCACCGAACCGCAATTATCGCTTGAGCCAGCTAATGTCACTTCCGAGCAGAGCTACGGAAGGAATGTTCGCGCACCGCTGAACGAGGTTTGGCCTCAATCGTCCAGCCCGGCCAGCCAGTCCGTAATCATCCGGCGCCCAGCGGCTACGGTGGTGGGGCCCAGCTGTGCATGGTCGTCGCGCAGCCGGTTCTGCGTTACGCCGGCCTGGGCGATATAGTCGGCGCCTTCCTCCACCCAGATGTGGAAGCGGGGATCCTCGCCCATCTCGGCATGGCATTGCAGCGCCAGCAGGTTGGGCCCGCGGCGGAAAGCCTGATTAGCGTAGAGCGGCGTCGAGGCGAGGCGCTCCGCGCCCTCGGGCAGATCGAACGTATCGCCATGCCAGTGGAGCACGGGCAGGTCGCCAATCGGCGCCAGGGGATTACCGGAAATGTCAGCGATGCTGAGCGGCGCGAAGCCCACTTCCTTGACCGGACCGGCATAGACCCTTGCCCCCATGGCGGCCGCGATCATCTGTGCCCCGAAGCAGACGCCCAGGGTCGGCCGGCCGGCGGCGATGCGCAGCGAAAGGCGCGCGATCTCGCAGTCGATCCACGGGTGCGCGTCCCGCTCATAGACCCCCATCGGCCCGCCCATCATCACGACGAGATCGGGCGACAGGAAGTCGGTATGCGGAAAGGCCGGATCGGTCACGTCGATCCGGTCGATCGCATAGCCCGCGGCCTCGATCGGCGCACGGAAGCCGGCAACGCCCTCATAGGGCACATGGCGGATGATCAGCGCAGTCTTCATGCCGCGCCTCTTAACCTCACCCGCCTGCTCGGAAACCGCAATTTTGCTTGGGGGCCGCCAAGCGCCTCAATCGCCGGTCAGGATGCGATCGACGAGCTGCTTCACCGAAGGCACGAAGCCGTTCGAATAGAACGGATCCTTCTTGAAGTTATAGGCATTGTGACCGGCGAACATCAGGTTCTGCTCGGTATCGCCGCCATGCGCGATATCCTGCAGAGTCTTCTGGATGCAGAAGCTACGCGGATCGGCGAGCCGGCCGGTCGAGTTGGTCTCGCTGTCCATCCACGACGAAAAGGAACATTGGCTGAGGCAGCCCATGCAATCGGCCTGGTCCTTGCGGATTATGCCCTTTTCCTCTGTGGTCACGAACACCAGCGTGTTGTCCGGCGTCTTCAGCGCATCGGTGAAGCCGTGGCCGAACCATTCGCGCGCGCGCAGCAGGTCGTTGCGCGTCACCCAGAAATTCTTGCCCTTCACGCCTACGTCGAGCTGATACTGGTGGTCGCCCGCTGCCTCGAGCGAGAAGGCGATCTGCCGTTCCGAACGCGCTTCGAGGTGGCGCAGGAACGGGTTACGGACGGCGCTGGAATAGAAGCCGGTCGGCGAGAAGCGGTGCAGCAACACATCGCCCTCGTCGAGCGTCATCAGCCGCGCCTTCCACTCTTCCGGGATCGGACTCTCGCGCGTCAGCAGCGGACGTGTGCCGAACTGGAAGGCGATGCTGCCCAGTTCGTCATTGTCGATCCAGTGGTTCCAGTCGCGCAGATACCAGACGCCGCCGGCCATCACGATCGGCACATCGTCCGAGATGCCGCCTTCGCGCATCGTTTCGCGCAGCGCCTTCACGCGTGGATAAGGATCCTCGGGACGCAGCGGATCTTCGGCGTTGGACAGGCCGTTGTGGCCTCCGGCGAGCCACGGATCCTCATAGACCACCGCCGCCAGCCAATCCGACGCCTTCGAATAAGCGCGCTTCCACAATGCGCGGAATGCGCGCGCGGAACTGATGATCGGAAGATAGTTGACGTTGTAGGAAGCGGCGATCTCGCTGAGCTTGTAGGGCATGCCAGCGCCGCAGGTGACGCCCGCCACTAGCCCGCGTGTCCGCTCAAGCACGCCGTGCAGCACTTCCTGCGCGCCGCCCATTTCCCACAGCACGTTGATGTTGATCGCGCCCTTGCCGCCCGCAATGTCGAACGCGCGCTTCACCTGCTCCACCGCGCCCTCAATGGCGTAGGCAATCAGCTCCTCATGGCGTTCCCGCCGAGTCTTGGCATGATAAACCTGCGGGATGATCTTGCCCGTGGGGTCATAGCTGTCGGCGTTCACGGCCGAAACGGTGCCGATGCCGCCTGCCGCCGCCCATGCGCCCGAGCTGGTGTGGTTCGAAACTGCCACACCCTTGCCGCCCTCGATGAGCGGCCAAACCTCGCGACCGGCATAGACAATGGGCTTCAGACCCTTGAACATCGACACTCCTCAACTGCTCCCCAAAGTTTCGCTATAGCAGCGGCAGCGCACACCGTGCACCCCAGGCAGCGCGCAACAAGCGGGCGCCCTAGCCGAACATGACACGCTTTCCAAGGGCAGCCGTCCGAATCGGCGCCGAAGCCGCCATTGCGCCTGGGCTCGAGACTCAGTTGCGGGCGGCAAGCACCCGTCCGAGCAGCCGGTCGATCGCGGCCACGGCCTCGGGCTCACACAAGGTCGGCGTGTGGCCGATCCTGTCGATCGTCACGGTCTCGGCTTGCGGCAGCGTCGTCGCCATCCGCTCCAGCGTCCCCTCCCCCAGCACGTCGGACAGCGCGCCGCGGACGATCAGGCTCGGTACGGTGCGGAACGGCGCGAGCGCCGGCCAAAGATCGATGCCGGCATCGCTGCCGGGCAGATGGAAGGGCTCGGCGATCTTGAGGTCGTAATCGTTGACGATGCGGCCGTTGCTGGTGAGCCGGTAGAGCCGCTTCGCCATCGCGAGCCAATCGGTAAGCTGGTAATGTGGATAGACCGCGCCCTGCGTCTCGGCGAGCGACCGTGCCGCGTGCAGCCAGGTCGGCCAGCTTCCGCCCTTGCCGACATAGGCGCGGATCCGCGTGCTGCCGGCGGGCTCGATCACCGGACCGACATCGTTGAAGAGCGCGCCGGCGATCTGCTCCTTGCCGGTGGAGCCCAGCAGCATCGTCACGATGCCGCCCAGCGAAGTGCCGAAGGCGACATAGGATGTCACCTTCAGTTCCTCGAACAGCCGCTCGATATCCTGGACATAGGTGAGCGGCACATAACTCATCGCATCGCGCGCATAGGCACTCTCGCCGCGCCCCCGCAGATCGACGCAGATCACGCGCCAGTCGCCCGCCAGCCGCGCCGCCACCTCGGCGAAGTCACGCGCGTTGCGGGTGAGGCCGGGGATGCACAGGATCGGCGGGCGCCCGTCGGCGCCACCTGGATAGTCGCGATAGTGGAGGCGGAGATTGTCGTTGGACCACCAATATCCGTCCACATAACCGGCCATCAACGCGCCTCCCTGCCTTGGGGCGTATCATATCGCGGCATGGCGGCGGCGCCGCAAGCGCCTCTCGGCGATCAGCGCGGCGGCGGCTTGGCCCCCTGCGGCTGAACACGGGCGAGCGGCACTGGGTTGATCGACACGCCGAAGAGCCGCCAACGCCCCTGAACCCATTGATAATGGAGATCGAATTCGATCGCGGTCGGACGCAGCCCGAAATAGCCCTGCAGCCGCAGGACATCGGGCTTCACCAGCGCGGGCGTGCGCGTGAAGCTGGGGGTGAGCAGCAGGCTGTTTGACAGATCGATGTTCTGTGCACGCAGGCTGGCGAAGATCTGGCCCAGCCGAGCGGCATCATTGTTGATTTGGAAACCCGGAGCGGAGAGATCGCGCAGCACCGAATAATTGCCAGCCAGATTGGCATGGTCGATCGCGACCAACGTGCTCCATACCATCTTGGAGAGTTGGAGTTCATCGGGCACGGGCACGGAGGACGGCCCCGGCACGGCGGCGGGCGGTGGCGCCTGCGCCGCCGCCTGCGCGATCGCCGCGCCGGCAAGCAGCACCGTCAGGAGGAAACGGACCGGGGCATAGCGCCCCGGTCCGGTCGGCAGGTCCATTTTCTTCATCGTGCGGATCACCATGCGACCTGGAATCCGCCGCGCGCTCCGACCTCGCCCGAATCGAAACCAAAGCCGACGCCTCCTGTTATCGCGGCGTTGGTGCCGACCCGCGCGCTGAACGCGGCGGTACCGGCGGTGCGATCCTGATAATAGCCAATGCCGCCGGAGAGTGCGAAACTGGTCTCTCCGGGCAGCATCGGCGTATCCATCGCCAGCGCCATTGCGACACCTTCATTGGCACGCCGTATCTCGCGACGCTGCACGCGGCTGATGTCGAAGAGGGTCGCCTGCCCGGCTTGCAGCGAACTGATCTGCGCCGATTGCTGGGTGTTGACCGTCTGGATCGCCGCGATCGCCGGGATGATCGTGTTGTTCTGGCCGAGCGTGCCCGACGCATCGACGGTGACCACGCCCACCGGCCCGCTCTGCGCCGCGGTGGAAGCGCCGATGTCACCCACGGTCACCGAGCTTCCCGCGCCGCCCAGCACGACCTGGTTGGCGCGTGTGGTGGTCGCACCAAAGCCGACCGCAGTCGAGCCATCGAACTGGGCGTTGGCATTCTTGCCGATCGCGCTGGCGTTGGCGCCCGCCGCCACCGCCTGATGGCCGACCGCGAGGCTAAGGCCGCCCGTTGCAGACGATTGCCAGCCGAACGCCTGCGCGCCGCGCCCTGAGGCGATCGCCTCGCCACCGACCGCAGTCGAGTGGAAGCCGGTCGCCTGCGCCTTGTCGCCGAACGCCGCGGCATCCTCGTCCGATGCAACGGCGAAGCTGCCGACCGCGACCGAGGTGGTGCCGGATGCCACCGCACTTTTGCCCACCGCAGTCGCGGTATCGCCGCTCGCCACCGATTGATGGCCAGAGGCCAGTGTCAGCGCGCCGGTGGCCTGCGATTGCCAGCCGAACGCCTGTGCGCCGCGGCCAGAAGCGACCGCCTCACCGCCAACCGCCGTCGAATGGAAGCCGGTCGCCTGTGCCTTGTCACCGAAGGCCGCCGCGTCCTCGTCCGACGCGACGGCGAAGCTGCCGACCGCGACCGAGGTGGTCCCCGATGCCACCGCGCTCTTGCCCACCGCCGTCGCGGTGTCGCCGCTCGCCACCGCCTGATGTCCCGAAGCGAGGCTTAGCGCCCCAGTGGCTTGCGCCTGCCAGCCAAATGCCTGCGACCCACGGCCCGAAGCGACCGATTCACCGCCGACGGCGGTCGAATGGAAGCCGCTGGCGGTCGCGAGGTCGCCCATCGCAACCGCATCCTCGTCGGATGCGAGCGACTGGTTGCCGACCGCGACCGAGGTCAGCCCGCTCGCGCCCGCCGCTTCGCCTACCGCGGTGGCGCGGACGCCGGTTGCCGAAGCGAGATGGCCGAGTGCCGTGGCGCGCTCTGCAAGCGCATCGGAACGCCAGCCGAACGCGCTGGCGCCTGGCCCCACCGCTTCCGCCTCCCCACCGACCGCTGTGGTCGAATTGCCGGTTGCGCGTGCGGGCGCAGCGCCGGCATCGTCGGACCCGATCGCCACGGCATCCACGCCGTCAGCGGTGGCGCCCGTGCCGACCGCCGTCGCGCCCGCCGGACCCGCGGTGGATAGCGCGCCGCATTCCGTGTTGTTCACGCCGGTCAGCGTGCTGTTGCACTCGGGGGTGACATCCGCCGCAGCGGGAGAAACGATCGATATCGTGCAAATACTCGCGGCCGCAAACAGTGCGGCACGCGCACCCTTGAAGGTCGGGGTCATGTTTCGCTCTCCTAGGCAATTAGGCCGATCGAACCATGTTTTCCGGTGCAAGCACCGCAACGACCCCGATATGCGACTCGTCGGCTTTTGGCAGCCTATGCTGGCACTTGGGCGCATGCAATTGATCTTGCATTTCATCTTGTGGCTGATCTTCGCGCAACTTGGCATGGGGGCGGATCGCGAAAGGCGCGGAATTCCTAGCGCGGCGGTATGGAATAGCCGAGCTAGGCCAAACGCAACAATCTCTCGATTGTCGCACGGCGGTGCCGCGACCATCTGCGGGTCGATGACATGTTCCGCTCAAGCCAGCCCCGTCGGTACGGTGCGACTGGTCGGCGCCGGCCCCGGCGATCCCGACCTGTTGACAGTGCGCGCCGCGCGTCTGATCGGCGCCGCACGGCTGATCGTGCATGACGGGCTGGTCGATGCCCGCATCCTCGCGATGGCCGCGCCCGGCGCCGAGCTTATCTCGGTCGCCAAACAGCGCAGCCGCCACACGATGAAACAGGAAGAGATCAACGCCCTGCTCGTGGCACGCGCCCTCGGCGGTGAGGATGTCGTGCGGTTGAAGGGCGGCGATTCATTCATCTTCGGCCGCGGCGGCGAAGAGGTCGACGCGTGTCAGGCCGCCGGCGTGCCGGTCGAGGTGGTGCCGGGCATCTCCGCGGCGATCGGCTGCGCGGCTGAGGCTTTGGTGCCGTTGACGCATCGTGACGCCGCCAGCGCGGTCAGCTTCGTTGCCGGCCAGTGCAAGGGACTCACCGAGCAGGATTGGTCCGGCCTTGCTGGCCATGGCCGCACATTGGTGATCTACATGGGCATCGCCACCGCCGATGCAATCGCCGAGAAGCTGATCGCCGACGGCGTTTCGCCGGGCATTCCTGTTGCCGTGCTCGAAAAGGGCGGACGACCGGATGCGCGCGCGCTGCGGACCTTGCTGGCTGACCTGGGTGGCCTGATCGCGCGCGAGCGCGTAACGAGCCCGGCGCTGATCGTCGTGGGGCAAGTCGCTGCCCGCGCCGACGCCAACCAGATGGCCATATTTGCCAAACAGGCGGAGCTTCTTGCGTGAAGATATTGACGGGTAATGATTTGAAGTCGGGCGCGGTGACATGGTGGACCGGCAGCGACTGGTCGCTCCACGTCGAGGACGCTGCCGACGTCGGTGAGCAGGGCGAGGCGATCGCCGCCGCCGAGGAAGGCGCACGCCGCGTCAACGGCCCCTATGTGATCGATGCGACCGCGACGCCCGAAGGCCCCCGCCCCGCCCATATCAAGGACCGCATCCGCGCGCTCGGCCCCACCGTCCGCACCGACCTGACCCTCAAGCCCGCCGACCCCGATGCCGGCAACTGGGTGATCTGATGTACCAGTACGACCAATATGACCAGGCGATCGTCGACGCGCGCGTCGAGGAGTTTCGCGATCAGGTCCGCCGCCGGATCTCGGGCGAGATGACCGAGGATCAGTTCAAGCCGCTGCGGCTGATGAACGGCCTCTACCTCCAGCTCCACGCCTATATGCTGCGCGTCGCCATCCCCTATGGCACGCTCAATGGCCGCCAGATGCGGATGCTGGCGCATATCGCGCGGAAATATGACCGCGACTATGGCCATTTCACCACGCGCCAGAACCTGCAGTACAACTGGATCAAGCTGGACGACGCGCCGGACATCCTCGCCGAACTGGCGACGGTGGAGATGCATGCAATCCAGACCAGCGGCAACTGCATCCGCAACATCAGTTCGGACCAGTTCGCCGGTGCCGCCGCCGAGGAGGTCGCCGATCCGCGCCCGTGGGCGGAACTGCTGCGGCAATGGTCGACCTTCCATCCGGAATTCAGCTACCTCCCGCGCAAGTTCAAGATCGCGGTGATCGCCTCCCCCACCGATCGCGCGGCGATGCGGCTGCACGACATCGGCATGGAGTTGGTGAAGCATGACGGCGTGCTGGGCGCCCGCGTGTTCGTGGGCGGCGGCATGGGCCGCACCCCGATGATCGCGCCCGAGATCAACCCGTTCGTGCCCGCCGAGGATCTGCTGAGCTATCTGGAGGCGTGCCTGCGCGTCTACAATCGCTACGGCCGCCGCGACAATATGTACAAAGCGCGGATCAAGATCCTGATCCACGAGATCGGCGCGGACGCCTATCGCGCGCAGGTCGAGGAAGAATTCGCGCATGTGAAGACGCTGAACCTCGATCCGCCCGCGGCCGAGTTCGATCGCATCGCTGCCTTCTTCGCGCCGCCGGCGTTCGAGACCGGGCTGGACGACAGCATCGACCGGACCGACCCGGATTTCGCGGTGTGGCTCGACCAGAATGTCTCCGCGCACAAGCAGCCGGGCTATGCCATCGTCACAATCAGCCTCAAGCCGATCGGCGGCATCCCCGGTGACGCGTCGTCCGCGCAGATCGACCTGATGGCCGACCTTGCGGAGCGCTACAGCTTCGATGAACTGCGCGTCACCCACGCGCAGAACATCGTGCTGCCGCACGTCCGCAAGGCCGATCTCTACGCGATCTGGCAGCAGCTTGCCGACAACGGCCTCGCCGAAGCCAATCTCGACCTGATCAGCGACATCATCGCCTGCCCGGGTCTGGACTATTGCAGCCTTGCCAATGCGCGTTCGATTCCGCTCGCGCAGAAGATTTCGGAGCGCTTCGGCGCCGCCGAGCGCCAGCGCGACATCGGTGAGCTCAAGCTCAAGATCTCGGGCTGCATCAACGCGTGTGGCCACCATCATGCGGGCCACATCGGCATCCTCGGCGTCGACCGGAAGGGCGTGGAGAATTACCAGCTCCTCCTCGGCGGATCGGGTGCGGAGGATGTCAGCCTCGGCAAGATCACCGGCCCCGGCTTCGACGAGGACGGCGTGGTCGACGCGATCGAGCGTGCGATCGAGAAATACAGGACGTTGCGGACCGACGGCGAACGCTTCGTCGATACCTACCGCCGCGTCGGCATGGAGCCGTTCAAGGAGGCGATTTATGGCTGAGCTGCGCTTTCGCGACGACCTGCCGCATGACGAACCGGCGGTGACTCTGGACTCGTTCCTTGACCAATCCAACGCCACTGCGGTGCGCATCGAGCCGGGTGACGATGCCCGCCAGCTGCTGCCGCATCTCGAGCGGCTGGCGCTGATCGACGTGAGCTTCCCCAAGTTCCGCGACGGCCGCGGTTATTCGGCGGCGCGCATCCTGCGTGAGGCCGGCTATGCGGGCGAACTGCGCGCCTCGGGCGACGTGCTGGTCGATCAGATCCTGCCGATGCGTCGCTGTGGCTTCGACAGCTTCCTGCCCGATGCGCCGCTCGATGCGGCGGTCGTGGAGGCAAGCCTCGCTCGTTATGATCATGTCTATCAGCGCGCAGCCGATGGCATCGCGCCAGTGTGGAAACTTCGTCATGGCTGAACCTGCGCTCGCGCGTCAGCGCGACCGGATCGACGTTGCCCCGCGCTTCACCGCGGCCGATGCGATCCGCCTCAACAATCTGTTCCGCGGCACCGACACACAGGAGATGCTGAAGACCCTGCTTACCGAGCAGATGCTCGGCGAGGTCGCGGTCGTCTCCTCGTTCGGGGCGGAATCCGCGGTACTGCTGCACCTGATCGCCTCGGTTGATCCGACCACGCCGGTGCTGTTCCTCGACACCGGCAAGCATTTTCCGGAAACGCTCGCCTATGCCAGGACGCTGACCGAGCGGTTGGGGCTCATCAACTTGCGCGTGCTGACGCCCGACGCGGAAGAGATCGCCAAGCGCGACGAGACCGGCCTGCGCTGGTCCTACGATCCCGATGGCTGCTGCGAGATCCGCAAGGTCAAGCCGCTGGAAAAGGCACTGGCCGGGCTCGATGCCTCGATTACCGGCCGCAAGGGCTTCCAGTCGAAGACCCGCGCTGGTCTGCCTCGCTTCGAACTCGACGGAGATCGGCTGAAGGTCAATCCACTCGCCAACTGGGACGGTGCAAAGCTTGAAGCCTATTTCGAGGCGCATGATCTGCCCCGCCACCCGCTGGTGGCGGAAGGCTATCCCTCGATCGGCTGCCAGCCCTGCACCAGCAAGGTGAAACCGGGCGAAGATCCTCGCGCCGGGCGTTGGCGCGGTTGGGACAAGGTGGAATGCGGCATTCATGTGCCCGTCGCCGATCCGGATGATCCCGCCAACCAGCCCGCCTTCTGATTCCATCCATCATCGTCGCGTCGATGATGGATGGTTGATCCCTGTCAAGTCGCTGCCAAGTAATTGTGCCAACCTTGATTTGGCGAACCCAAAGACGAGCAAACGCTCGCTTCTTTCTTGATTTTCCTACTGGAAGTCGTGGCTTGAATGCGCCATCCTGCGACTGACCTAATGGGTCGGTCGCACTGCAGATGCATAATGGGCCGCACTGCAGCAGAATAAAAATAGATCGTTCGTCCGCTGACGTTCCATAGGAGCAGGAACCATGAGTCGTCTCATGCGCACCCTGGCGATCGCAGGCGCATGCGCCCTCGCGGCGCCAGCCCTCTTTTTCTCGGCGCAATATTTCGCGCCGGCCGCCGACCACCTCGATCCGCCGGGCCGCACCGACAAGGCGTTCGATACGACGCCCGACCGCGCCGCCGACATCGCCGACGTCTATGCTTGGCACACCGATACCGCGCTCATCATTGCGATGACCTTCGCAGGCCCGGCGGCCACCAACCGCCCGGGCATCTACGACCGCGACGTCCTATACGGCATCAACGTCTCCACCGATGGCGTTCGCGAGACCACCGAAGTGCCGATCCGCGTCCGCTTCGGCAGCGGCGGCGGCGGCTACGGCGTGCAATTCTCCGGCCTTCCCGGGGTGGCCACTCCGTTTGCCGGGCCGGTTGAGACCGACCTCACCACGTCCAACGGCATCAAGGTGCGCGCCGGCCTGTTCGACGATCCCTTCTTCTTCGACCTTCAGGGTTTCCGTCAGACGCGTTCCACCGGCACGTTGAGCTTCGATAAGAATCGCAACTTCTTCGCCGGCCAGAACGACACCGCCATCGTCATCGAAATACCGCGGTCGGTGCTGCCGGAAGGTACCAACTCGGTCGATGTATGGGGCTCCACGGCCCGGTTCGCGGGAGGAGAATCCTGATGCGCAAGATTCTGAAAGCGCTGCCGATCGCGCTGTCGCTCGCATCGATGACGTCACTCGCCGCATGCGACGACAATGACGATCCGACGCCTACGCCCACGCCGACACCAACCCCGACGCCAACGCCCACCCCGACACCGACCCCCACCCCGACACCGACACCGACGCCGACGCCCACCGCGTTCAACGTCACGCCCTGCCTCACGCAGACGATCCCGGGAACGGGCCGAACGGTGGCGAGCCTGGTCATCCCGGACACGATCCACATCGATTTCTCGGCAGCTTCGGGCTTCCCCAACGGCCGCCGCCTGCCGGATCCGGTGATCGACGTGACTTTGGCCGTGATCTTCCTTGATCTGAGCAAGCACAGCCCGCTGACCTTGTTCAACCTGCCGCTCAACCCGCCGCAGAACGATGTGCCGTTCCGAACGACCTTCCCCTATCTCGCAGCGGCGCAAGGCACGCCACCTTTGCCTTCGGGGCCGGGCCGATTGTGGAATTTCCGGACCGATCCGGAATCCGCCTTCGTTCGCGTGGACCGGATGGGCATGCCGGCGGTCGCGACCGCTTTGGTGGGATCGTCCAACAAGAACGCCTATAACGACGACAGTCCCGAGCAGGATGTCCAGGGTGGCGGCAAATGGGCAGGCGAATTCGCCGGCCAGTTGACCACCTTGACCAACGCGCTCGCAGACGACCTCAAGGGGGCCGGGCTCACGCCCTGCGCCACCCCCGTCACGCCGTGACGATCGGCGCGGCCGGTGCCCGCGGGTGCCGGCCGCGCCATCTTGCTGTCGGCATGACCATCGCCCTTCCTCATTCGCGCGCTCCGCTGGCGCGGGTTCTTGTGCCAGCACTGCTCGTCGCGGCACTGCTCTTCCTTGCCACCCGCCTGTTCCAGACGACGCCACCGCCCGCCCCCGCCCCCGTGCCGGGCGCGCCGCCGATCCTGCTGCGAAGCGGCAGCCCGCAAAGCTATGCCGAGGCGGTTACCCGTGCCGACGAAGCCATTGACGGTGCCGCGCGACGCGCGCGCCAAATGCCGGGCCAGTGGCTGCCGCTCGAATCGTTGGCGCGCGCGCAGTTCGACCGCGCCCGGCTGACCGGTGACCTTGCATCCTATGTTGCTGCGCGAGACAGCTTCGCCCGCGCGTTCGAGGGGCTGCCGCCGATGGTCGGCCCACATCTGAGCCGCGCCGAATTCGCGCTGGGCACGCATGACCTGTCCGCCGCCGCCGCGGATCTCGACACGGTGGAAGCCTATGCAACGACCCCGGAGCCCGCCGAGCAAGCCGAAATCCAGGCGATGCGCGGCGATATCGCTTTCTATCGCGGCGATTACGGCCGCGCCTTGCGCCACTATCGCGCGGCCGCCGCCACTGCGCCGGCAACCGGCATCGACGTGCGCCTCGCGACCCGGTCGATGCGGCTCGGCAAGTTTGACGAAGCACTGCGCCTGCTCGACCTATCCGAGCGCGAAGCGAAGACGATCACGCCGCAAATCCTCGCGCGGATCGAACTGCAGCGCGGCATGATCGAGCGCATGCGTGGCGACTGGCCTGCCGCCACTCGCCATTTCGACAAGGCACTGGCGGTCTATCCGGGCTGGTGGCTGGCCGAACAGCAGCGCGCCGCGATGGCCGCGCTGGCCGGAGACACCGACGGCGCGATCCGCCGCTTCGAGGCACTGGCGGCGCGCAGTGGCATGCCCGAACCGATGGACGCGCTCGCAGCGCTCTACCGCGTGTCGGGCGACGGTGCGCAGTCACGCACTTGGTCGGCGCGCGCAGGCGCTCTGTGGGATGCGCGCGTCGCCGCCTTCCCCGCCGCTTTCGCCCAGCACGCCATTGACCATCATCTCGCCTTCGGCGATCCGGCCCGCGCGCTGCAGCTTGCCCGCAGCTCTTTCGCGGCGCGCCCGTTCGGGGAGACCGCGATCGCGCTTGCCGCGTCCCTGATCGCCAATGGCCATCCCGATCGTGCCATCGCAGTGCTCGCCGAGGTCGACCGCACCGGATGGGTCTCCGCGGAGCAACATCTGCTCGCCGCGCAGGCTCTGGCGATGCTTGGCCGCGGCGCGGATGCGGAGGCCGAGCGCGCGCGGGCACAGGCGATTGATCCGCATAGTTCCGATCGGAATCCGGCGCTGCTATGGTTCGATCATTGACGCTGTCGAACGCGCGGGAGGGATGATGGGGAATTTCCGGTTGGTCCGGCTGATTGCGGCGCTATTCGCAGCACTCGTCCTGGCGTCGCCCGCAGCGGCGCACCTTACGCCCAATTCCGAGATCGAATTGGAGATCGGCCAGCGCGACGTCGTAGCCGAGATCGCGATCCCGCTCAGCGAAGTCGAATATGCGATGGGCAGGCGCTTCGCAGTGGCGCCTGACGGAACGCTGGGCGCCGGCCAAGCGCAGATCATCGCCTATGTCCGCAAGCGCCTGATGCTGTCCACCAGCGACGCGCGCTGGCGGGTCGCGTCCACCGGCTTCAGGACTGTCGACAATGGCGGCTCCTACGATGTTCACCTCAAATTCCGCGCGACGCCGCCCGCCGGCCGATCGCCGCGCCGCTTCGACCTCGACTATCGCGCGGTGATCGACGCCGTCCCCAGCCATTTCGTGCTGGTGCTGCTGCGATCCGACTATGCCGGCGGCGCGATCAGCCATGAACCCGAACTGCTCGGCGGATTGCGGAGCAAGACGACAGTGCTGCATATAAACCGCGGCGCCGGTAGCGCGTGGAATGGCTTCGCCTCGTCGATCGGCCTCGGCATGCAGCATATTGCCGAGGGGCACGACCATCTGCTGTTCCTGCTCGCGCTGCTGCTCCCCGCCCCCGTAGTCGCCGCCGCCGGGCGCTGGACCGGCTATGCCGGCGTGCGCGGCGCGGCGCGCAAGCTCTTCCGCATCGTCACTGCCTTCACCATCGGCCATTCGGTGACATTGATCGGCGGCGCCTTCTTCGGCTGGCAATTGCCCGCGCAGCCGGTGGAGGTGCTGATCGCGCTGTCGATCCTGGTCTCCGCAGCCCACGCCTTCCGCCCGATCTTCCCCGGCCGCGAGGCGATCGTGGCGGCCGGTTTCGGCCTGATCCACGGCCTGGCCTTTGCCACGCTGGTGGGCAATTACGGGCTCGATCCGTGGCAGAAGGCGCAGTCGATCCTGGGGTTCAACCTCGGCATCGAACTGGTGCAGTTGCTGGTCGTCGCTTGCGTGATGCCGGCCTTGATGCTGCTCGCCCGCGCCCGCGCCTATCCCCCCGTCCGCCTGGCCGGCGCCGGCTTCTCCGCGATCGCGGCGAGTGCCTGGCTGATCGAGCGGCTCTTTGGCACCAGCAACATCCTCGCCAGCGCGATCGATTCGATGCTGGTCCATGCGCCCTGGCTGATCCTGGCGCTGACGCTGGCGGCAGTGGCGGTGTTCTGGAGTCGGCGGCGGACGCTGGCTTCGATGTAGGCTGACGTTCGGGGTCCGTTATTCGTACCCCGTCCGATCGGGCAGATAGGCATCATCGATCAGATCGCTGAACTTGGTGATGCTGCTCTCGAACTTCAGCTTTACGCGGCCGGTCGAGCCGTGGCGCTGCTTGGCGACGATCAGTTCAGCGGTGCCGGCCACGGTCTGCATCTTGCGGCCCCATTCATTATAGGCCTCATGCACCTTGGCATCGTCCTCGGGCCCCGGAACCTTGGGCTCGACCGACTGAACGTAATATTCCTCGCGATACACGAACAGCACGATATCGGCGTCCTGCTCGATCGAGCCGGACTCGCGAAGGTCCGAAAGCTGCGGTCGCTTGTCCTCGCGGTTTTCGACCTGACGGCTGAGCTGGGACAGCGCGATCACCGGCAGATGGAGTTCCTTGGCGAGCGTCTTCAGTCCGCGGCTGATCTCCGAGATTTCCTGCACACGGTTGCCGTCCTTGTTCTTACCCGAACCGGTCAGCAGCTGGAGGTAATCGACGATGATCATGCCGATGTCGTGCCGGCGCTTCAGCCGGCGCGCGCGGGTGGTGAGCGCGGCGATGGTGAGGCCGGCGGTGTCGTCGATGAAGAGCGGCAGATCCTCCAGTTCGCTCGCGGCGCGGGCGAATTTGGTGAACTCCTCGCGGGTCAGCGAGCCCGAGCGGATCTTGTGCGCGATCACGCCCGACTGCTCGGCGAGGATACGCGTCGCGAGCTGGTCGGCGGACATTTCGAGGCTGAAAAAGGCCACTTTTGCGCCCAGCGACTTCTCGTGCGGGATGCCGTCCTGCTTGTCACGCAGATAGCGCTTGGCGGCGTTGAACGCGACGTTGGTGGCGAAGGAGGTCTTGCCCATGCCGGGGCGGCCGGCGAGGATGAGAAGATCGCTGTGGTGGAGACCGCCGGTCTTGGCGTTGACCGAATCCATGCCGGTGGTGACGCCGGAGATCTTGCCGCCGGCATTCTGCGCCTTCTCGGCAAGATCGACCGCCAGCTTGGTCGCCTGAACGAAGCTCTTGGTCGACCCGGTCTCGCCGCCTTCCTCGGCCACCTTGTAGAGCCGCATCTCGGCGCTCTCGATCTGCGCGCGCGGATCGACAGCCTCGCTGGTATCCATCGCCGAATCGACGAGATCGCGGCCGACGCCGACCAGCGCGCGCAGCATCGCGAGATCATAGATCTGCTTGGCGAAATCCTTGGCGCCGATCAGGCCGGCGCCGCTGCCGGTGAGTTGCGCCAAATAGATCGGCCCGCCGAGCGCGCGCATCTGCTCGTCGCTCTCGAACAGCGGCTTCAACGTCACCGGATTGGCGATGGTGCCGCCGGTGGTCAGCCGCAGGATCGCATCATAGATCTTGCCGTTGAGCGGATCGAAGAAATGATCGCTGCGCAATTTCTGCATCACGTCTTCGGCGACGCGGTTGTCGATCATCATCGCGCCGAGCAGCGCGGCTTCGGCCTCGACATTGTGGGGCAGTTCGCGCGGGGTTTCGGCCGCGGCATTGGACACGATCTGGAACTGGGGTTCGGGCATGGCGCCATTGTCGACCTTTCGCCCCTCCGGCTCAACCCCCTTGGGGCGACCGACGCGGGCATTGAGGCAAACCGCCTTCCCCGATAGAGCGGAACGAACCATGGCCGATCCGCGCATCATCGACATCGCTCTCGACGAGCGCTCCATCCTGTGGAGGAGCGCGGATGTCGAGCAGGAGCGCCGGATCGCAATCTTCGATCTGATCGAGGGCAATTATTTCGCCCCGAAGCGCGAGCATCCCGATGGCTATGCCGGCCCCTACCGCATCCAGTTGGGTGTCGAGGAAGGGCGGCTGGCGCTTCACATCAAGCGGGAGGATGATTCGCCGCTCGAATCGCTGATCCTCGGCCTCGGCCGGTTCCGCCGGCCGATTCGGGATTATTTCGCGATCTGCGACAGCTACTATCAGGCCATTCGCCAGTCGACGCCGCAGCAGATCGAGACGGTCGACATGGCCCGCCGCGCCGTCCACAACGATGCCGCCGAGTTGCTGCGAACAGCGCTCGACGGCAAGATCGATGTCGATTTCGATACCGCCCGCCGCCTCTTCACGCTGATCTGCGTCCTCCACATCAAGGGATGAACTTGCAAACCCGTCCAAAGCGGACGCTCGGGCGTCTGCTCGCGCGCGTGCTCGCCGTAATTCTGCTGATCGCCGGCCTGATCGCGCTCGGCTGGGCCTGGGCCCAGCGCTGGCGCCCCGGTGACGAGACCTTCCCCACCCAGGGCGTCGACGTGTCCCACCATCAGGGGCCGATCGAATGGCACATGCTGCGCGCCGCCGGCGCCGACTTCGCCTATATCAAGGCCACCGAGGGCGCGGCGTTGCGCGACGACGCGTTCGAGGCCAACTGGCGTGATTCGCGCGCGGCGGGCGTTCGCCATGGCGCCTATCATTTCTTCACTCTGTGCCGCTCGGGTAGCGACCAGGCGACCAACTTCATCGCTACCGTCCCACGCGAGGCCGATGCGCTGCCGCCCGCGGTCGACCTCGAATTCGGCGGCAATTGCGCGGCGCGCCCCTCACGCGACGCGCTGATCGCCGAGGTCGGCCGCTTCCTCACCGCGATCGAGGCGCACGCCGGCAAGCCGGCAGTGCTCTACGTCACCCGCGAGTTCGAAGACGCCTATCGGGTCAGCGATGCGTTCGATCGCCCGCTATGGCTGCGCAGGCTGGCGCTGCGCCCCACTTATGGAGCAAGACGCTGGGCGATGTGGCAGGCAAGCAATATCCACCGCGTCGACGGCATCGATGGGCCGGTGGACTGGAATGTGATGAGACGATGACCGACGAAAACTATGATCCCGCTCCGCTGATCGCCGCCGCACGCGCCGCGGCCGTGCACGCGCACGCCCCCTATTCGCGCTTCGGCGTGGGCGCCGCGCTGTTGCTGACCGACGGCAGCATCGTCACCGGCACCAATTTCGAGAATGCCAGCTATGGCCTGTCGCTGTGCGGCGAGACGGTGGCACTCGCCAAGGCCAACAGCGAAGGGCGCCTGCGCGACGTGGCGGCGATCGCGGTGATCGGCGGCATGCTCGGCGCCGATGGCGCGATCACCGGCAGCGATCCGGTGCGCCCCTGCGGACGTTGCCGGCAGATCCTCAACGAGGCGGCGCAGCTTGGCGGGCGCGACGTGACGATCTGGTGCGCATCGGGCGACGGCGCGACGGTAGAGCGCTTCCGCCTGTCAGACCTGCTGCCCAACGCCTTCGGCCCCGCCGACCTCGGCATCGGCTGAACCGATGCGCCGCACGCTGCTGATCGTCCATCATTCGGCGACTGGCGGCACGCGGCAGATGGCAGAGGCAGCCGCCGAGGGTGCGCGGCGGGTGGACGGGGTCGGCGTCCTTTCGCGCCATGCTGCAGAGGCCGGCGCCGACGACCTGCTCGGCGCCGACCTCTATCTCTTCGCAACGCCCGAAATGCTGGCGGCGATGGCCGGCGTGATGAAGGGCTTCTTCGACCGCAGCTATTATCCGGTGCTCGGCCGCATCGAAGGCCGGCCCTATGCGGCAATGGTCTGCGCGGGCAGCGACGGCGGCAACGCGGTGCGTCAGGTCGAGCGCATCGCCACCGGCTGGCGCCTCAAGCGCGTCGCCGAACCGCTGATCGTCTGCACGCATGCACAGACGCCGGAGGCGATCCTGGCGCAGAAGCATATCGCCCCGAAGGATCTGGATCGCTGCCGCGAGACCGGCGAAATGCTTGCCACCGGTCTGTCGCTGGGAATCTTCTGATCAGCACTGCGCTGGACGTTTGCGGCGCTCCGCTCGCGCTGGTAGGCCCTGGGACCATGTTCAACGACATCTCCTCCCCCGCCGCGCTCCTCGCCACCCGCCGTTCCGGCAAGCCGCGCGACATGGTGGCGCCGGGGCCGGATGATGCGCAGCTCCGCACCATCCTGGCGGCGGCGATCCGCGTGCCCGACCATGGCAAGCTGGCGCCGTGGCGCTTCGTGATCGTCCCCGCCGACAAGCGGGAGGCGCTGGCGGCGCTGCTGGTCGACTCCTATCGCACCGGCCGGCCCGAGGCCGGGCGGCTGGAAGTGGAGGCGATGGAGCAGTTCGCACGGCAGGCGCCGACGCTGGTGGTCGCCCTCTCCTCGCCCCGCCCCGAAAGCCATATCCCGCTGTGGGAACAGGAATTGTCGGCGGGTGCGGCGTGCATGAACCTGCTCGTCGCCGCGCACGCGCATGGCTTCGTCGGCGGCTGGCTAACCGGCCCGATGACCTATGACGAGCGCGTGCGCGACGCGTTCGGGGCAGCGCCGGAACGGATCGCAGGCTTCGTCTTCATCGGATCGCCCTCGCGCCCGCTCGAGGAACGTCCCCGTCCAGCTTATGACGCGGTCGTTTCGACCTGGGCGGGCTGATCGCTGCTTGCGAAGGGACTCGACGCCGCGCTGTCTTGCTGTATTACGGAAGCATGACAGCGCTTGAGAGCGACGACAGCCCGATCTACCTCCGCCTGCGCGGCATCATCGTTGCCGCCATCCTCGACGGCGCCTATCGCGAGGGCGACCAGCTTCCTTCGGTTCGCGCCTTCGCCGCCGAACATGGCGCCAATCCGCTGACCGTGGCCAAGGCCTATCAGACCTTCCAGGACGATGGCTATGTTACGGTGCGCCGCGGCGTCGGCATGTTCGTGGCGCCGGGCGCGGTCGAACGGTTACGCGATACAGAACGCGCGCAATTCCTCGAACGCGTATGGCCGCGGGTGAAGGCGCAGATGGATCGCGTCGGCCTCGCCGCCGAAGATCTGTTGGATCGCGCGCACGCCTGATCGGTCAGGCCGTCCTGAGTTGCGGGGCCGGTTGAGGTGCGGCGGTGAGCGCGCGCAGTTCCAGTTCGATGGCGCCCTCCTTCACGGACAGCACATTATAGGACGGCGCCGTGTCGCGGACGCGCTCGGACAGCGTGCCCGCGCCGATCAACCGCACCGTACGACCGCCCACAGCATGCGCGACATCGAACGGGTCATGGACATGGCCGGTCAGCACCGCGTGTGCGCCGGCGGCGGCAAGCTTTTCGAGCGCGGCGGAGCCACCGCGGGTCCGCGCGCTCGATCGCGTGCCCGCCTCGATCAGCGGATGATGGCAGGCCACCAGTACGACATGGTCGGCCGGCGCCGCGCGCGCCAGGACCAGAGCGGAGGCAAGGCTGCGGCTGCCGACCTTGCCTTTCGACCAGTTGAGCCGCCATTGCGCCCGTGCCGTCGTCTTGAGTGGCACCAGCGTCACGCCGTCGAGGTCGAGCGGGCGTTCGATCATCCGTTCCAAGCGGCGGTAGCGTTTATAGGGCGTGGCGAAGCGCGCCAGCGGGTTGAGGTAGGGTAGGTCATGATTGCCGACCTCGACCGTGACCGGCACTGCCAGCGCCTCCAGCCACGCCGCCGCCGCCGCAAACTCCTGCGAGCGCGCGCGCATCGTGAGGTCACCGGTGACGATCACGGCGTCGGGCCGCTCGACACGCACTTCGTTCTGGAACCAGTCGAGCGCGATCCGATCCTCCATGCCGAAATGAAGATCGCTGATGTGGTAGAGCTTGGTCATATCCATTTAACGCGCGAGCGGCGCAGCCCGCTCCACCTTTGGCCGAGATCGACGGAAATGCTAACGCGGTCATTCGATGAAGCGAATGATTTCCATAATTGCCGCCGTTGCCGCGCGAACGGGCCTGACCGGTCCGGCGCTGCTCGACCTCGCCGACCGGCTGACGCCCGGTGGCCCGCGCATCCGGCGGCGGATCTCCGGCGCGGCCTATGGTTCGGCACCACGCCAGCGGCTGGACCTGTGGCGCGCGGCAGGCGCGCATAGGCCGCAGCCGGTGCTCGTCTTCTTCTACGGCGGCGGCTGGAGCGCCGGCGAGCGCCGGCACTACGGCTTCGCCGCGCGCGCGTTCGCGGCACTGGGCTTCACCGTCGTCGTCCCGGACTATCGGTTGGTGCCGGCGATCCACTTCCCCGCCTTCGTCGAGGATGCGGCCGCCGCGTTGCGCTGGGTGGCCCATCATGCCGCCCTGCATGGTGGTGATCCGGAACGCATCCTGCTCGCGGGCCATTCGGCGGGCGCGCATATCGCGGTGCTTGTTGCGCTCGATTCCGGCTACGCCCGAGCGGCGGGGATCGACGCGCGCGCGATCCGGGGCGTTGCGGGGCTTGCCGGCCCCTATGATTTCTTTCCGTTCGACGTGCCCGCCTCGATCGCCGCCTTCGCCCGCGCACCCGACCCGCGGCTCACCCAGCCGATCCACTTCGCCAGGCGCGATGCGCCGCCTGTCTGGCTGGCGACGGGCACCGCCGACACGGTGGTCCGCCCGCGCAACAGCCAGGCGCTGGCCGCGGCGCTGCAGGCGGCGGGCGGCAGTGCGGTCTATCGCGATTATGCCGGGCTGGACCATGCCGGGATCGTGATGGCGCTGGCCCGGCCGTTTCGCGGCAAGGCGCCTGTGCTGGCGGAAAGCGCCGATTTCCTGATGCGCGCGGCGCTTTCCGACTGAGGCGGTTGCCTACTCCCAGAAGTAGCGGCGTTTCTTCGCAGTGCCGGTTTCCACCTCGTCCATCGTCACCGGATCATAGAGCCGGCCGCCGAGCATCACCCGCGCGATATGGTCTGAGTTGCGGATGTCGGTCAGCGGATCGGCATCGAGCACGACCAGATCCGCCAGCTTGCCGACCTCCAGCGAGCCGATGTCGCGGTCGAAGCCGAGCGAGCGCGCTGGGGTGATCGTGCCCGCGCGCAGGGCTTCCAGCGGGGTCATGCCGCCGCGCACGAATGACCAGAGTTCCCAATGCGAGCCCAGCCCTTCCTCCTGGCCGTGCGCGCCGATGCTGACCATCACGCCGCGCTTGGCCAGCTTGTGCGCCTCCCGGGCATTATCGTCGTCGACGAAATCCTCCTCGGGCGCCTTGGTGCGGCGGACGTTGCGCGCCTGCAGATCACCGGGCGGCACATGGCGCGAGAGGATCGGGTGCAGCCACACGTCGGTCGCCTGCCGCCAATAGGGATCGCCGGCGAGGCCGCTGTAGCTCACGACCAATGTGGGGGTGTAACCGACCTTGGTGGCGGCGAAGAAGTCGATCACATCCTTGTAGAAGATGTTCTGCGGGATGTTGTGTTCGAGCGTGGTGTTGCCGTCGGCGATCAGCGCGATGTCCATGCCGAACAGCGCGCCGCCTTCCGCCACCGTCTGGATATTCTCCTCAATGCCGGCGGCGACGACCTGCTGGCGCTGCTCACGCCGGGGCTGGTTGTAATTCTTGATTGCGTGCGCGCCCTGCGCCTTCAGCCGCCGGACATGCGCGCGGGCATCGTCGATCGAATCGATCCGCGCATAGAAGCCGCCTGCCTTGGCGCCATAGACGACCTCGCCGGTCGAGAAGATGCGCGGTGCGAGGAAATCATTCACGCGCTGGCGTTCGGACGCGGGGAAGATCTCCGCCGCGGTGCTCGACGGATCGTGTATCGTGGTGACGCCGAGTGCGAGGTGCGCGATCGCCGACCAATTCTGCTGCGGCACGATCTCGTCGACGCCCTGCGGGCCATGGGCGTGCGCGTCGATCAGGCCGGGGATGATCGTCTTGCCGGCGACGTCGATCGTCTTCGTGCCTGTGGGTATCGTCACGCTCCCGCGGGGGCCGATCGCGGTGATGCGGTCTCCGTCGATCAGGATCGTGCCGTCCTCGACGATGCCACCGTCTACCGCCGCCATCGTCACGATGCGCGCGCCGACCAGCGCAACGCGGCCCTGATGCTTGCGTGCCGCGACGTCCATCGAGAGTGACACGCCGTTCGCCGGCGGCACATAGGCCGGTGCCGTGCCCGTGGCCGGTGGCGGTGCGCTGGGGAAGAGCGATTCGGTCCGCGCCGTATAGAAGGTCGGCCCCAGGCTCCAGTGCAGCGCGCCGCCATCGGCGCTCCAGTGGATATAGTCGGCGCCACCCGCGCTTGCGCGCGTCACCGGTAGCGGGCTGCCCTTCGCGCCTGCGCCGAGTTCCTGATTGCCCGGCAGCAGCGGCATCACATAGGCGCCATAGCTTTCGCGGAAGGCGAAATACTCGCCCGTCGGTGCGACCGAGAAATTGCTGACCAGTTCGCCGGTGGCATGCGTGCGTCCCGCCTCCCCATTGAGGTCGAGGCTGACCAGCATGCCCTTTCCATCCGCGAAGCGCGTGACGAACAGACGGTCATTGTCGGCACCGAACTGCGGCTCGCCGCCATCGGCGGTGACGCGGCTGACTGCGCCACCGGCTGTCGCGACGCGGAACACGCCGCTGCTGTCGGAATGATCGGGCGAGGTGAGTTGCCCTCCCTTGCCCTTCTCGAACACGATCGTCCTGCCATCCGGCGAGAAGCGCGGGCGGCGATAATGGCCGGGT
This sequence comes from Sphingomonas zeicaulis, assembly GCF_050433225.1. Taxonomy (NCBI): domain Bacteria; kingdom Pseudomonadati; phylum Pseudomonadota; class Alphaproteobacteria; order Sphingomonadales; family Sphingomonadaceae; genus Sphingomonas; species Sphingomonas zeicaulis. The sequence continues at coordinate 1,640,122 of NZ_JBNPXQ010000001.1, forward strand.
TCGGTGGTCACCGCCCTGCTTTGCCCGCCCGCCGCGGCAATGGTGCGGATCGTACCGAGGCCTGCGTCGGTCCAGCCGACATAGACGATCTGCCTGCCGTCCCGCGACCAGTTCGGGAACAGTTCGAGTTCCTCGTCGCCCCGCGTCAGCCGCCGCGCCGCGCCGCCCGCGGCGGGCTTGAGCCACAATTTGCCCATCGTCTCGAACAGGATCTGGCGACCATCCGGCGAGACCGAGGCGAAACGCGGCATTCGCGTCGCGAAGCTTTCCGGCGCGACCGCGACCTGGGGGCGAACCGGATCGATTACGACGCGATCGTCGGTGACGCGGAACGGGATGATCGTATCTGCACCGCTCGCCATGTCGATGCGTCGCAGCTTGCCGCCCGCCCAGACGATCAGCGCGCGCGAATCCGGCAGCCAAGCCATGTTGGGATAGAGGCCCTGGACTGCCCAGGTTTCCTGCATGTCGAGATCGAGTTTGTCGTAAACCTTGCGGACCGCGCCGCTCTTCAGATCCTTGACATAGAGCTTGGAGCGGGCGCGTTCGCGTCGAACGAAGGCGAGCCACTTTCCATCCGGCGAGGGCGTCGCGCGCACGGCGCCACCTGCGCCGCTCACCACCGTCTCGACCTTGCCGGTATCGAGGTCATAGCGCTCGATGTCGAACAGGTCGGTGTTCGAATCCTGCGCATATTCGAACACCGGGCCCGGCGTGATGTTGCGGCTATAGTAGATCGCCTTGCCGTCCGGGGTGAACGCCGGCTCGCCCAATTCCTTCTGCAATTTCTCGCTGGCGCGCTTGACCAGCGCGACGCCGCTGCCGCCCGAGACGTGATAAAGCCAGATCTCGCCGGTGCCGGCCGAACGCTCGGTGGTGAAATGCTTGCGCGCGGCGATGAAGCGACCGTCCGGGCTCCAGCTCGGATTGTTGAGCAGGCGGAAATCCTCCTTGCTTACCTGGCGCTTGTCGCTGCCGTCGAGGTTCATCACCCAGATATTGTCGCCGCCGCCGCGATCGCTGGTGAAGGCAATGCGCCTGCCGTCGGGCGAGAAGCGCGGCTGGATCTCGAAGGGCAGTCCCTCGGCAATACGCGTTGCGATACCGCCGGCCACCGGCATGGTGTAGATGTCGCCCAGCAGATCGAACGCAATCAGCTTTCCGTCCGGACTGACGTCGAGGTTCATCCAGGTGCCCTCGTCGGTATCCACCGGTATCTTGCGCGTCGTCATTCCCAGCGGAGCAGCGACATCCCATTTGGGCTTTTCCGTCTCCTCGGCATGCGCCGCAGGAATGGCAAGAAGCGCCGCGGCGAGCGCGGCGAGGCTGGTTTTCATGGATCGTCCCCTTTGTTGCCGCGGAGACTATCGACTGGGGGCACGGCGCGACAAGCATCGTTCGTCGAAATGCCGGCGTTGCCCACACGCGAAGGGGCGGGCCGCGTCTCCGCGACCCGCCCCTTCGATCCTGCGCACCGCTCGAGCGGTGCGCTATGATCAGTAGCGGTAATGATCCGGCTTGAACGGCCCTTCGACCGGCACACCGATATAATCCGCCTGCTTCTGCGTCAGCGTGCTCAGCTTGACGCCCAGCTTTTCGAGGTGAAGGCGCGCGACCTTCTCGTCGAGATGCTTCGGCAGCACGAACACGTCATTGCTATAGGCGTCGCGGTTGGTGAACAGTTCAATCTGCGCCAGCACCTGGTTGGTGAAGCTGGACGACATCACGAAGCTCGGGTGCCCGGTGGCGTTGCCGAGATTGACCAGGCGGCCCTTCGACAGAACGATGATCTTCTTGCCATCCGGAAACTCGACTTCGTCGACCTGCGGCTTGATCTCGGTCCACTTCATGTTGGCCAGTGCGCCGATCTGGATCTCGCTGTCGAAGTGGCCGATGTTCGAGACGATCGCCATGTTCTTCATCGCACGCATGTGATCGAGCGTGATGACATCGGCATTGCCGGTGGCGGTGACGAAGATGTCGGCGCGGGTCGCCGCCTCTTCCATGGTCACGACCTCGAAGCCTTCCATCGCCGCCTGCAGCGCGCAGATCGGATCGATCTCGGTCACCAGCACGCGGGCACCACCGTTGCGCAGCGACTGCGCCGAGCCCTTGCCGACATCACCGAACCCGGCCACCGCGGCGACCTTGCCGGCGAGCATCACGTCGGTTGCACGGCGGATCGCGTCGACCAGCGATTCCTTGCAGCCATAGAGATTGTCGAACTTCGACTTGGTGACGCTGTCGTTGACGTTGATCGCCGGGAACGGCAGCTTGCCCTTCTTGGCGAGATCATAAAGGCGGTGGACGCCGGTGGTGGTCTCTTCCGAGACGCCCTTGGTGGCAGCGACCGTTTTGGTCAGGAAGCCCGGCGTCGCCGCCAGACGCTTCTTGAGCACCTTCACGAAGATTTCCTCTTCCTCGTTCGACGGCGTGAACAGTTCTTCGCCCGCCTCGACGCGCGCGCCCCACAGCGCGAACATCGTGGCGTCGCCGCCATCGTCGAGGATCATGTTGCAGGTTTCGCCATCGCCCCAGTCGAAGATGCGATCGACATACTCCCAATAATCCTCAAGGCTCTCGCCCTTGATCGCGAACACCGGGATGCCCTGCGCGGCGATGGCCGCGGCGGCATGATCCTGCGTCGAATAGATGTTGCATGTCGCCCAGCGCACGTCGGCGCCCAGCGCGACCAGCGTCTCGATGAGAACCGCGGTCTGGATGGTCATGTGCAGCGAGCCGGTGATGCGCGCGCCCTTGAGCGGCTGCGCGGCGCCATATTCGGCGCGCAGCGCCATCAGGCCCGGCATTTCCGTTTCGGCGATCTCAATTTCCTTGCGGCCGAAGGCGGCAAGGCTGAGGTCCTTCACGACGAAGTCGGTGAAGCCGGCGACGGGGGCGGTTGCCACTCGATAATCTCCTGGAACTGGCTCTTGATGCCGCGCCGAATACAGGCTCACAGCCTCTAATGCAAATATAAAGATGTCTTTATATGCGCTGTTCGCATGGCGCGATCAGGCCTGCCCGGCGCTTGCTGCGAGCAGCCGCGTGTCGATGCCGGCGCTCGAAAAGCCCTCGCGCCAGCGCGCCTCGGGGCGGGTTTCCCACAACAGGCTCTCGCCGCCGGGAGTGACGAACCAGCCGTGCCGCCGCATTTCCTCGTCGAGTTGCCCCTCGCCCCAGCCGGCATAGCCCAGTGCCACGATCCACTTGGTTGGGCCGGAACCGGAAGCGATCGCGCGCAGCGCATCGACCGTGGCGGTCAGCGCCCAGCGCCCGGCCACGTCGATGCTCTCGCTGCCGGACCAGTCCCTGCTGTGGATCACGAAGCCCCGCTGCGGCTCCACCGGGCCGCCGGCATGCACTGGCGCATCGGGCACATTGTCGGTCGCGATCTCGAATTGGTTGAGCAGCAGATGGAGGCCGACGCCTTCCACGCGATGGCCGATGCCGATGCCCAGCGCGCCCTTCTCGTCATGCGCGCACATCGCGATTACCGAATGCTCGAAACGGGGATCACCGATTCCAGGCATTGCCAGCAGGAATTGGCCGGTCAGGAAACGAGGCGAGTCCATGGCCCCGTTTATACCCGGTGCACGGAGAGTGTCACGGTGGGGTTGCGCCACGCGGCCCGCGGGCCCAGTTGAGCCGCGGGCGGCACCGGCGCCGTCGATTTGTGCAAGGAAGCCAGTAATGACGATCAGCAGCGGCCAAAAGCTGCCCACCATCGCCCTCACCAAGGTAACCCCCGCCGGCGCCGCAGCGACCGATACCGATAGCTTTTTCGCCGGACGGCGCATCGCCCTGTTCTCGGTGCCCGGCGCCTTCACCCCCACCTGCTCCGCGAAGCATCTGCCCGGCTTCATCGACAAGGCCACGGCGCTAAAGGCCAAAGGCATCGACGAGATCGCCTGCACCGCGGTCAACGATGCGTTCGTGATGGGCGCCTGGGCGAAGTCGGCAAACGCCGGCGATACCGTGACGATGCTGGCTGACGGCAACGGCGATTTTGCCCGCGCGGTGGGGCTGGTGCAGGACAGCACCAAGTTCGGCATGGGTGAACGCGGCCGCCGCTATTCGATGATCGTCAACGATGGCGTGGTGGAAGTGCTCAACGTGGAGACTCCGGGCGAATTCAATGTGAGCTCGGCGGATTACATGCTGGGCCAGTTGGGGGGCTGACGGTTAGGCCGCCCCCCGCTTCGTGGCCCCGGCGCGCGGCCATAAGCCGCGCCCACCGGTCCGAAGGTTCATCCTCAGCGGGTCTGCGCCAGTTCGGCGCTACGCTGCCGGGCCGCAACCAGCGTGCGGCTGACCAGCGGCGCCAGCCCCGCCTCCGCATCGAGAATGTTGAGACCGGCACGGGTGGCCCCGCCGGGGCTCGCCACGCGTTCGGCGAGCATCGCCGGTGACTCGCCCGCCGCCACTGCAAGCGCTGCGGCACCGTCCACCGTCGCCAGTGCCAGCCGGGCCGCCTGCTCGGGCGGCAGGCCGATATCCGCGCCGGCAGCGCCCAGCGCGTCGATGAAGCGGAACAGGAAGGCGGGGCCGGCGCCCGACAGCGCCGTCACCGCATCGAGCAGCGGTTCCTCATCCACCCATTCGACAAGGCCCAGCGGCGCCATCAGCGCGGCGACCGCCTCAACCTGCGGAGTCCGCTCGGGCGCGTAGAGCGCCACCGCCCCCTTGCCGAGCGCGACGGGGGTGTTCGGCATGGAGCGCACAATCGCACCGGCAGCAGGAAAGGCCGCGCGGAGGTTTGCCACCGTCGCGCCGGCGAGGATCGAGATCAGCGTGGTTGCGGGGCCGGCGCCCATGCCGGCGACATCGCCCAGCTTCTGGGGTTTGACGCCGAGCAGCAGCACGGCCGGCGGGGGTTCATCGGCCGGCACTGCGGTCAGCACGCGCACACCTTGCGCCACAGCCCTGCCGCTCGGCCGGATGACCGTCACCCGGCTTGCATCGAGCCCTGTTTCCAGCCAGCGCGACAGCATCGCGCCCGCCATATTGCCGCATCCAAGCAGCCAGATCGCATCGTTCGACATCGGGTGGCGTTAGCCGCCCTTCGCGGGCTTGTCAGCCGCCGCGTCAGGCCTCGCCGCGCGTTTCGATCAGCGCGGCCGCAATCGCTTCCTTGGGGCTCTTGCCGCCCCACAGCACGAACTGAAACACCGGATAGAAGCGCTCGCACTCATCGAGCGCGGCTTCCACCAGCGATTCCGCCTGCTCGAGGCTGATCGACACATCGTCGCCGCCTTCGATCAGCGCCGCATGGCGGAACAGCACGATCCCGGACGAGGACCACATCTCGAAATGGCCCAGCCAGAGCTGTTCGTTGATCAGCCCGATCGTTTCATAGATCACGCCATGCTTGTCGGCGGTCACGCGAATATCGGGGAAGCCCAGGAACTGGAGGACATGATCCTCCTCACGCCACACAGAGCGAAGCTCATATTGTGCCCAGCTTCCCTGCACATGCGCCACGATCTCATCTTCGCCGATGCGCTCATGCTGCCAGCCATGGGCAGAGAAATAGCTTTCGAGCATGTCGATGGGCGCAGCCTCGTCGCGCGCGCCTTCAAACTCGTCGAGGTTCATTCATGCCTTTCCGGGGCGCATGGCCACGCCCGCCACGACCCTTACGAAAGAGCCGCGCGCGCGCAAGCCGGCATTTCCCGATCGGTGGAAAATCCTGTGGATAAGAAGTGGATCAATCCACCGGGTCGGACGCGGGCTTGCCCAGGTCCACATCACACGATGCTGCAACGGGCGCCGCCACGCCGGAAGCCGCCTCAAGCGCGGCGAGACGCGCACGCAGCTCGTCCACCTCGTCACGCGCCGCGGCGGCCATCGCCTTTACCGCCTCGAACTCGTCGCGGCTGACGAAGTCCAGCCCGCCGATCCACTCACGCGCACGCTGCCGCGCCGACGCTTCGGCCTCGCGGCCCATGCCCGCCAGCGTACCCGCCGCGCCGTTCATCAGCTTAGCCAAATCGTCGAAGAACCGGTTCTCGGTCTGCATTTAAGAAACTCCCATCGGGGCTGTGCCCACCATCAGCGGGCTATCTGGCCCCTCGGCTCCCCCGGCACAAGGGTTTCCGCGCTGGGATTGAGCCGCGCGACTTCCCAATTGAGCGCAGTCGCGAGACAAAGCCATGCCAGATACGGCAGCAACAGCCAGGCCGCGAGCGGCCGGATGCGGTGGAACAGCGCAATGGTGACGGCCACGATCACGGCCATTGCAATCACCACCGCCAGCGCGATTCGCACCTGATGCAGCCCGAAGAACAGAGGCGACCACGCAAGGTTGAGCAGCAACTGGGTGACGAACAGCCCGATCGCACGCCCCCGCCCCGGCGCTCCGCGATCCTCGAGCACCAGCGCCAGCGCGATCCCCATCAGGATATACAGCGTCGTCCACGCGAGGGGGAAAACCCAACCCGGCGGTACGAACCAGGGCTTGTCCAGCGCGGCGTACCACAGATTGCCCTCGCCCGATCCGGAGAGCCAGCCGGAGGCGATGCCCAGCAACAGGATCAAAGGCACGGTGACGAGAAGCGTCTTGGCGGGAATCCTGTTCATCGTCACACCCTTCGAAGGAGTCACCCCACGCAAAGCGCGGCTTCGGCCTTGGTTCCGGTCAGCCCGCAAGTCGTGCGGAAACGAGGAACTCGACGTTGCCCTCCGGGCCCGTAATCGGGCTCTCTACAACACCCTCGACACCCCACCCATTCGCCTGCAGCCAATCGACCACCTCGGCGCAGACGCGCGCATGCACCGCTGGATCACGGACGACACCGCCCTTGCCCACCTCGGCGCGGCCTGCCTCGAACTGCGGCTTGATCAGTGCCACCAGCCGCCCGCCCGGCCGAACGAACGACAGCGGACGTTCGAGCACCTTGGCGAGGCCGATGAAGCTGGCATCGCACACGACGATGTCGATCGGCTCGGCGATATGCTCCGCCGTCAGGATGCGGGCGCTGGTCTGTTCATGGACGATCACGCGTTCATCCTGCCGCAGCTTCCAGGCAAGTTGGTTGGTGCCCGAATCGACCGCATAGACGCGCGCCGCGCCGCGGCTCAGCAGCACATCCGAAAAGCCGCCGGTCGACGAGCCGACATCGACCGCGATCAGGCCGGCCACGTCGATAGCGAAATGAGTGAGCGCATGATCGAGCTTCAGCCCGCCGCGCGACACCCAGGGATGATCCCGACCCTTTACGCTGAGCGGCGCATCTTCGGCCAGCATCTGCCCGGCCTTGTCGACCTTGCGTTCGCCCGTGAGCACCAGCCCAGCCAGGATCAGCGCCTGTCCACGCGCGCGCGACTCGACGAGGCCACGCTCCACCAGCAGTTGATCGGCACGAATCTTGGGCATCCGATGCGCCATAAGCGCTCAGGGCGCGACCCGCCACGCCCACGAAAGCTTCGCCCCATTGTCGCCACATTCAGACTGGCGCGCGGCGCAGTCATTTTGTCGCCAGCCTATTGTCTACCGACATAGTAGGCTTTATCTCGGAATGTGTCGAAAGACAGCGGCCGCGTGACGTCCCCCTAGAACGGCGCGCGGCCGCAACCTTCGACGAGAGCAAGAGGGGCGAGGCATAGGAGGCTGCGATGGCGCAACTGTCTGATGACTTCGACGGACGAGCCCCGCTGGTGCTGACGGTGCCGGGCCTGAGCAATTCGGGCCCCGGCCATTGGCAAACCTTGTGGGAGCAATCGCGCGACGATTGCAGCCGTGTGGATCTCGGCCAATGGGATGCCCCACATCGCAACAGTTGGGTGACCAAGCTCGATCAGGCCGTGCGCAATTCACCAACCCCGGTGATCCTCGTGGCGCACAGCCTCGGTTGCCACGCCGTTGCCTGGTGGGCGGCACTTTCCGGACAGCCCTATGGCTGGCCGGTCGCCGGGGCACTGCTGGTCGCGCCGCCAGACGTCACCCGCGCGGGCATCCATCCCGGCATCAAGGATTTCGCGCCGATGGCACCGGCGATCCTGCCCTTTCCCGCGATCCTCGTCGCGAGCGAGGACGATCATTATGCCTCAATCCAAGCCTCGTTCGACATGGCGCGGCATTGGGGCTGCCATTTCGAGAATGCCGGCGCGCTCGGCCATATCAACGCTGACAGCGACATTGGCTTCTGGGCCGATGGCCAGCGCCTGCTCGATCGGGTGATGGGCGCGGCGCACCGCTCGCGCGACGGCCAAGCGGTCAGCGGCATCGAAGCACTGCGCGGACCCGATCCGTACCGAACACGCTCGCGCGCGAGCTGAGGCGGGCAAACATCCTTTTCGTCACAAGCACCGGGCGGTCACCAGACCGCCCGGCGTTTTATGGCATCAGCAGATCTTCTGGCCGGTCTTGGCCCAGTCCGCCATGAAGCCCTGGATGCCCTTCTCAGTCAGCGGGTGGTTGAACAGCGCCTTGATGACCGCGGGCGGCGCCGTCATCACGTCGGCGCCGATCTTCGCAGATTCCAGCACGTGAATCGGGTGGCGCACGCTGGCGACCAGGATCTCGGTGTCGAAGGCGTAATTGTCGTAGATTTGGCGGATGTCGGCGATGAGCTGCATGCCGTCGAAACCGACATCGTCGTGGCGGCCGACGAAGGGCGAGATGAAGCTCGCACCCGCCTTGGCGGCCAACAGCGCCTGGTTGGCGGAGAAGCAGAGCGTGACGTTGACCATCGTGCCCTCGGCGCTCAACGCCTTGCAGGTCTTGAGTCCGTCGATCGTCAGCGGCACCTTGATGGTGACGTTGTTCGCAACCTTCCGAAGGATCTCGGCTTCCTTCATCATCGTTTCGTGATCGAGCGCCACGACTTCCGCCGAGACCGGACCGTCGACGATCCCGCAAATCTCCCGCACCACTTCAACGAAGTCGCGGCCCGACTTGTGGATCAGCGACGGATTGGTGGTGACGCCATCGAGCAGGCCGGTCGCCGCAAGCTCGGCAATTTCGGCGGTGTCCGCGGTGTCGACGAAGAACTTCATGATCGTCCCCTTTGGGCTGTGCGAATCGGCGCCTTCTATAGGCGCGTGAACGCCCGCACCCAACGCTTGTCTGCATAACCTATGGGAACGCTATCAATCGCGCATTTTTGACGAAAAAACAGATTTACCCATTGAACGATCCTATCGCGTACGATATATAACACTTATCAGCCCGGCGCCGGAGCATCCGGTTGGGCCAGCCAGGAGACCGACGATGAAAGTTCTGTATTCCACCGAAGCAACGGCCACCGGCGGACGCACCGGCAGCGCCAGCACCAAGGACGGCGCGCTCGCCGTGTCGCTGGTCACCCCCAAGGAACTCGGCGGCCCGGGCGGCGAAGGCAACAACCCCGAGCAGCTTTTCGCTGCGGGCTACTCCGCTTGTTTCCTCGGCGCCGTGAAGTTCGTCGCGAGCCAGAAGAAGGTAAAGGTGTCCGAGGAATCGACCGTCACCGCGACCGTCGGCATCGGCGCGCGGGACGATGGCCAAGGCTTCGGTCTGGATGTCGCGCTAGCGATCAGCCTTCCCGGCATCGATCGGGAGACGGCGCAGGCGATCGTCGATCAAGCGCACATCGTGTGCCCCTACAGCCACGCGACCCGCAACGGCCTGGACGTGCGCATCAGCTTGATCTGACCACGGCTGCAGAAACTTCTTCGATCGCCTCCTGCTCCGGCGGGAGGCGATCGAATGCGATTCAGACCTATTTCGGAGTTACCGCCGCTGCTACCCGCCAGATCGCGCCGCCCTTGTCGTCCACCACCAGCAAGGCGCCGTCCTTCGCCGTCGCCAATGCCCGCGGCCGACCGTGAACCCTCACGCCGTCCGTGAAGCCAGTGAGGACGGGCTGCATGTCACCGGCAGGCCGGCCGTCGCGGAACGGGACGAACACCACGTCATAGCCTAGCAGTTGCGAGCGGTTCCACGACCCGTGCCGCGCGACGAACGCCCCCGAACGGAACGCCTGCGGCAGCGAGGTCCGGTCGCCGAACGCGATGCCAAGTGCAGACGCGTGTGCGCCGACGGCATAGTCGGGCGTGATCGCGCGTGCGACTAGGTCCGGGCGCTGTCCCTTCAGGCGTGGGTCGGGGTGCTGCCCCCAGTAGCTGTACGGCCAGCCGTAAAAGCCGCCCTCCCGCACCGACGTAATGTAATCGGGCACAAGATCATCGCCCAGTTCGTCACGTTCGTTGACCGACGTCCACAGCTTGCCGGTAACCGGCTCCAGCGCCATGCCCACCGGATTGCGGATGCCATCGGCGAAGACGCGCTCACGGCCCGTCTCGAGATCGATCGCGAGGATCGCGGCACGGCGTTCCTCCTTCTCCATGCCATACTCGCCGGCATTGCTGGCCGAGCCCACGGCGACATACAGCGTCTTGCCATCGCGACTGGCCAGCAGGTTGCGCGTCCAGTGATTGTTGTAGCCGGTGGGATCGAAGCGGGTGATCCAGGTCCGCGGCGCATCGTCCGCAATCCGCGTCGTTCCAAGCGTATAGGGCGTCCAGAACACGCCATTGGCATTGGCGATGTAGAGCTTCGATCCGATCAGCGCCATGCCATAGGGTTGCTGAAGCCCGCCGATGAGCAGCTCACGCACATCGGCCTGCCCATCGCCATCGCTGTCGCGCAGCAGCAGGATGCGGTTCTTGCCCTGATCGCGATAGGCGGGATCCTCATTCTTCCGCTCGGTACGTGCTTCCGCCACGAGCACGTCGCCATTGGGGAGCACGACCGCGTTGCGCGGCGAATCGAGCCCACCGGCGAAAATGTTGACGGCAAGGCCCGCTGCCGCGGCAGGGCGGCCGCCGCCGGGAAAAGGCGTAGTATCCGGAGTGTTGACTGCCGATTTCGTCTGATAGGGCGGCGGCAATTGAGGGTTGGGGCCGATGCCCGCTCCATTTTGCGCGAGCGCCGCAGTCGGCAGCGCGGCGATAGACAGCGCGAAAACCAGCGTCAGTCGGAACGGGCCGCTGCCTTCTTTGCAGATCGCTTCGAAGTCGCTGAATGACGACGTGTCTCGCCCCATCACACCACCCTCTCACGTCCGCGCGCTTCACCATTTGGTGAGGCACTCCGTATATTGGGCGACATGCTGTGACGAGATCGGCGATGTCAAGAACGTCGCCGCGCCGGACAGCCATATCCGCAGAAGGCGTGGGTCTCGGCGCAGAGGGATGTTCTTCCGGCACTTCCATCCCTAACTAGCGGCGATGGCGCGCGCGCGAGTCCTATTGCTGAACCCGGCCCTCGGCCCCCTCGACTATCGCGTTGATCGCGAACATGTGGTCGAACCCGGCAGCATCGTGCTCGCGCCGCTCGGGCCGCGGCAGCTTGCCGGCGTCGTGTGGGAGCCGGAACGGATGCCCTCCGACGCGGAAGTCGGCGACAACCGGCTGCGGCCGCTGCTCGGCGTCTATGACCTGCCGCCGCTGGGCGCCCCGCTGCGCCGGCTGATCGAGTGGACGTCCGACTATTATCTGTCACCGCCGGCGGCGGTGCTGCGCATGGCGCTGTCCTCCGCCTCGGCGCTCGATGCCAGCCGCACCGTCACCGAATATCGCCTGACCGGTCAGGTGCCCGACCGGATGACGCCGATGCGCACCCAGGCGCTTGAGCGGATCGGCGAACGTCAGGGGCTGGTCCGCGAACTGGCGACGATCGCAGATGTTTCTGACGGCGTGATCCGCGGGCTGGTGAAGGCCGGTGCGATCGAAGCAGTCGAGGTGTCGGTCGACGATCCCTACCCCCGCCCCGACCCCGGTTTCGCGCGCCCAGAACTGTCGCCTGAGCAGGCGCGGGTTGCCGGCACCCTGGCGGACGCGGTTTCCGCGCACGGCTTCCAGACCTTCCTGCTCGACGGCGTCACCGGATCGGGCAAGACCGAGGTCTATTTCGAGGCCGTCGCCCGTGCGCTGAATGAGGATGGGCAGACTTTGGTGCTGCTTCCCGAGATCGCGCTGACCGAGCCATTCCTGCGCCGCTTCGAGGGGCGTTTCGGCCACCAGCCGGTCGCTTGGCATTCGGGCCTGCGCCAGTCCCAGCGCCGCCGCGCATGGCGCGCAATCGCGAGCGGCGAGGCGAAGGTAACCGTGGGCGCGCGATCGGCGCTGTTCCTGCCCTATCGCGACCTGCGGCTGATCGTGGTCGACGAGGCGCATGAGACCAGCTTCAAGCAGGAAGACGGCGTCACCTATCACGCCCGCGACGTCGCAGTGATGCGCGGCAATTTCGAGGGTTGCCCGGTGATCCTCGCCAGCGCGACACCTGCGATCGAGACGCGCCACCAGGTCGCGATGGGCCGCTATCAGGAATTGAAGCTGCCCGCCCGCTTCGGCGGCGCGACCATGCCGGATATCGCCGCGATTGACCTGACCGCGCATCCGCCGAGCCGCCAGCATTGGATCGCGCCGCCGCTGGTCAAGGCGATGGAAGAAACGATGGCGCGCGGGGAACAGTCGCTGCTGTTCCTCAACCGCCGCGGCTACGCGCCGCTGACATTGTGCCGAACCTGCGGCCATCGCTTCCAATGCCCCAATTGCACCGCATGGATGGTCGAGCACCGGCTGATCCGCCGGCTGCAATGCCATCATTGCGGCCATGTGATGCCGCCACCCGCGGAATGCCCGGAATGCCATGAGGCGGACAGCCTCGTTGCTTGCGGCCCCGGCGTGGAGCGCATCGCTGACGAGGTCGCGGAACTGTTCCCCGACGCGCGCACCGCGCTGGTCACCTCGGATACGATGTGGTCGCCTGCGAAGGCAGCAGAGTTCGTCGGGCGGATGGAGGCGCGCGAGATCGATATCGTCATCGGCACTCAACTCATCACCAAGGGCTATCATTTCCCTGAACTAACGATGGTGGGCGTGATCGACGCCGATCTGGGCCTTGCCGGCGGCGACCTGCGCGCGGCGGAGCGGACGTTCCAGCAGATCATGCAGGTGGCGGGCCGTGCCGGCCGCGGCGAGAAGCCGGGCCATGTCATGATCCAGACCCACGGCCCCGGTCATCCGGTGATCAAGGCGCTGGTCTCGGGCGATGCCGCTGCGTTCTACGCCGCGGAAACCGAGGCGCGGCGCGATGCCAATGCCCCGCCCTTCGGCCGCTATGCCGCCATCATCATCTCCGCCGAGGACCAGCGCCAGGCGGCAGAAACCGCGACCCTGATCGGCCGCACCGCGCCGCGGATCGAGGGCATGGCGGTCTATGGCCCCGCCCCCGCGCCTATGGCGATGCTGCGCGGCCGCCATCGCCAACGCCTGCTCGTCCACGCCGTCCGCGCGCTAGACGTGCAATCCGCGATCCGCGATTGGCTGGGCGGGCTCGAATGGCCACGCAGCGTGCGTGTTTCGGTGGATGTGGATCCCTATAGTTTCGTTTGATCCCGCATCGCGGCCCGGATAGGCTTTCCCCATCTACGAAATGGGGGTGTTTCGTCGTGCTGCGTTTCCTGTCTTTTCTGGTGCTTCTGTTCCTGCCGCAAGCCGTATCCGCCGCATGGCATGAGGCACGCAGCGATCATTTCACCATCTATTCGAACGATAAACCGGAAAACATTCGCAACTTCGCCGCACGGCTCGAACAATTCGACAGCGCGATGAGGCTGGTCACGTCCGCACCACAAATTCCGGCCAGCGCCTCAAGCCGCGTCACCATCTATGTCGTCGATGATATGGGCGATATCCGGCGACTGGCGGGTATGCGCGGTGTTGCGGGTTTCATGGAAAACCGTGCCTCGGGGAGCGTCGCCTTCGTCCCCCGCCGTGCGGACACCGGCAAATATTCGCTGACCGCTCAAACGGTTCTGCTCCACGAATATGCGCATCATTTCATGTATCAGAGCTGGGGCAGCACCGTCGTCCCGCTCTGGTTTTCGGAAGGGTTCGCCGAGTTTTACGCGACGGCGACGTTCGAGGATGACGGCAAGCTCGTCCTCGGTACGGCGCCACGCTATCGCGCCTGGGGCATGCTCGACGCCTCTGTCATGCCTGCGAGGACGATGCTGAAGCTCAATCCCGGCCGCCTGAACGACGAGCAGATGGCCGCGCTCTACGCCCGCGGCTGGTTGGCGATGCATTATCTGGTGATGGAGCCGGAGCGTGCGAAATTGCTGCGGGCGTATCTGAACGCGATCAACAGTGGAACCGATGCCGACGCGGCCAGCGCGGTTTTCGGCGACCCGCGCGCGTTCGATCAGGCGCTGAACCGCTACATCAAGCAGCGCACCCTGCCAGCATTGGGCATCAAATCAGGGCTTAATCCGGGCGCCGTCGTTGTCCGGCCGCTGACCGCCGGTGAAGCCGCAACGATGGACGTCAGCATCAGATCGACGCGCGGGGTGACCCAGAAAACGGCGCCGCAGGTTGCGGCCGATGCCCGCAAGGCCGCGGCTCCCCATCCGGACGATGCCGGCGCTCAGAATGTGCTGGCCGAAGCCGAATATGATGCGGGCAATTTCGCGGCCGCAGAAGCCGCGGCGGACCGAGCGCTGCGGGCCGACCCGAAATCGATCCATGCAATGATCTACAAGGGCTTGGCGATGCAGGCGCGGCTGCAGGCAAAGAGCGATGCCAAGGGCGCGGACTGGCGGGAAGTTCGTCGCTGGTATCGCGCGGCCAATAGCGTCGATCCTGAATATGCCTGGCCGCTAATCCTTTACTATCAGAGCTTCGACGCGGCCGGTGAGCCGGCAACGAAGAATGCTCAAGACGCCCTGCTCTATGCGCATGCACTGGCTCCCTTCGATGGGGGGCTTCGGATCCAGGCGGCGCGGTTGCTAATCGAGCAAGACAAGCTGCCGGCTGCGCGCATCGCGATGGCCCCGATCGCCTACAGTGCGGAACAGGGTGTCGCGCAGCGCGACTGGGCAATGTCAATACTGACTGCGCTCGATGCAAAGGACGGCAAGGCGGCGCTCGCGGCAATGGATCGTACTCCGGACGCCGCGGCGGCCGCTCCGGCGGAAGGCGAAAAGACGCTTCGCGGCAAACGCTTGCATCCAGATATTTCCTAAGGCGCCACACCACGATATGGGGCTCTCCATGGGTCGCACATGGGGAATGAAGGTGAAGCACGCGCTCATCGCCGGGCTGATGGTGATCATCGCGCTGCTGGCGGGGGCCGTGCATGCGCAAAGCCGCGATATCAGCGCTGCAGAGCGCAGCGTGGTGCGCGTCGTCGTGGTCGCGACCGACGGCAACGACTATTTCTATCGCGGCCATGGCAGTGGCTTTGCGGTCGGGCCTCGGCAGATCGTCACCAACCTCCATGTCGTCGAACAGGCACTCGACGATCCCGAAATGCTGATTTTCGTTGTCCCCTATGACGGCAAGGAAGGTTTTGTCGGCAAGGTCGCCACCTATTCGCAGCGCGTCGATCTCGCGCTTGTCGATCTCGATGGTGGGCAGCTTGCGCCCGGCACGATCGCGACATTGCCGCCCGAAGGGTCGGAACCGGTCTATGCGATCGGCTATCCCAGCAATGTCGATCGTGCCGAGGGGCGCAACGCCGACGATCTGATCCGTCCGACTGCGCCGGTGCGCACGCAGGGACTGATCTCGCTGGGCCGCAGCAGCAAGGATTATGATACCATTCTGCACACCGCGGCGATCGCACGCGGCAGCAGCGGCGGTCCGCTGCTCGACGAGTGCGGCCGCATCGTCGGCGTCAACTCCTATCTGAGCGCTTCCGACGGCGTCGATGCGGAGTTCGGTTTCGCCGCCAGTGGCCGCGAACTGACCGCGTTCCTTAAAGGCGCCAAGGTGGAGGCGCGGACCACGCCGGTGCGCTGCCTGTCCGCCGCGGAGCAGGCCGAACTCGAACGCCGCGCCGCCGCAAGCGATGCGAGCGATGCCGAGGCGCTGCGCCGCATGGCCGACGAGGCCAGGAACGCACGCGCCGCCGAACGCGAACGCATCGAGCGCGAAATCGCAACCGAGCGTGAAAATGCGATCGCGATCGCCGCGGTGCTGCTCGCGCTCGGTGTGCTGGCGATGGCCGGCGGCGGCCTCGCGCTCAACCAGCAACGGCGCAACCTGGGCATCGGCGCGATCATCGTCAGCATGCTGCTCCTCGCGGGTGCGCTGCTGATCTTCCTCAACCGTCCCAAGTTCGACGAGGTCGACGATCGCATGCCGCCGGAGAAGAAGGTGGTGGCCGAGGGTTATGACGCGATCGGCAAGAATATCTGCCGCGTGGTCAGCGATCGCAGCCGCATCACCGTATCCTCCACCGACGATCTGCCCTTCGAGTGGACCGCCACCGGCTGCGTCAACGGCAAGACCCAATATGGCGAGATCGCCAGTGGGATCTGGAGCCGCGCGCTCGTTCCCGAGAATGATGCCACCGTCACGGTACAGAGCTTCGAACCGACGAAAGGCCGGTTCCGCTCGGATCGCTATCTGCTGAACGCCACCGACATGGAAGCCGTGCGCGAGATCCGTCGCCGCTATGACCAGACCGGCTGCAGCGCCGATCCCGAGGTGCTGCGCACGGTTGCGGAAATGCAGGCGGCGATCCGTACCTCGCTGCCGCCGCAGACCAACGAAAGCCTTATCTATCAATGCGGGAAGCTTGTCGCCCCCTGACATGCGGCCTTGCCGGGCGGGGTGACGAGCGATAGCCCTGCGCCCGGTCGGGAGCGAAGCCATGCGTTTGATTCGGCTTATATTTGCCCTGTTGGGTGCCGCGGGCGCGCCGGTTCATGCCGAATGGCAGCGCGTCAACACCGAGCATTTCACCGTCTATGCCGACACCCGCCCGGACAAGGCGCGGGACTATGCGCTGGAGCTTGAGCGCTTCGACATGCTGGCGCGCCACGTGTTCGCGCTGGGAGACCGCGAACCGGGCATGAAGCTGACGGTGTTCGCGCTCGACACTGATGGCCAGGTTCGCGCAGTGTTCGGCGACAATTCCGGCAATGTCGGCGGCTTCTATGTGCCGGCCGCGGGCGGCGCGCTGGCGGTGGTGCCCCGCGCCACCGGATCGATCCAGACCGGCGATATCGTGCTGCGCCACGAATATGCGCACCATCTGATGATGCAATATTTCCCCTCGACCTACCCGATCTGGTACGTCGAGGGCTTCGCCGACTTCCTCTCCACCGCCAGCTTCGACAAGCAGGATTTCGCCAGCCTGGGCACGCCCCCCGCCGCGCGTTGGATGGCGGCGCGCAACGGCCCGCAAATGCCGGTCGAGCGCCTGCTGACGGCCAATCGCGGGACCTTGAAGGGGCCGCAGACCAGTGCGCTGTACGCCGAAGGCTGGATGCTGACGCATTATCTTTCGGTTAGTGGCGAGCGTCCCGGCCAGTTGTCGCGCTATCTGGACCTGCTCGCCGGCGGCCGCGCCAATCGCGATGCCGCCATCGAAGCGTTCGGGCCGCTGGACCAGTTGCAACGCGATTATGATCGCTATCGCCAGCAATCGCGGCTCAACTATTTCCACATCGCCAGGCCGTTCGTCTATAGCGGCGCCGCGACGGTAACCCCGCTCGACGCCGCCGGCCAGGCGACGATTCGCGAACGCATTGCGTTGATGCGCGGCGTGCCGCGCGAGCGGCGGCTGGCGCTGGCGACCGAGCTTGAACAGGCAGCGGCGCAATTTCCCGGCAATGCCGAGACCTTCGCGATGCTGGCGCAGGCGCGGCTGTTGCTCGGCGAGCATGATGCAGCCAAGTCCGCCGCGGACAAGGCGCTGGCGCTCGATCCCAATCTGGGCCGCGCCGCACTGTGGCGTGCGCTGGCCGAGGCGGCGCGGCTGCAGAAGGCCGGCAACCGCGACACCGAGGCGTGGAAAGCCGCGCGCGGCGACATCATCCGCGCCAACCGCGCTGTGCCCAACGATCCTCTGCCGCTCTACGAGAATTTCCGGATCTACACGCGCCTCGGCATGGAGCCGTCGGCGACTGCCAAGCAGGGTCTCGCGCGCGCCTATCAACTGCTGCCGCAGCATGTCGGCGTGCGCTTCACCTATGCGCGGCTGCTGGCGCGGGAGGGCAAGCAGGACGCCGCGATCACGTTGCTCCAGCCGCTCGCGAACAACCCGCACGGCGGCGACGCCGCCGAGGATGCGGCGCGAATGATCGAGGCGCTGCGCGCGCGTCAGCCGGTTCCCGATCCGCCTTCGGAAACTCCCGGCGCTCGTGAGGATTGATCATCATGCACGTCGCTATCTTTGGCACGAAGCCCTACGATCGTCATTTCCTGACTGCGGCCAATGCTGCGCACGGCCATGACCTGACATTCTTCGAACCGCGGCTGGACCCCGTCACCGCTACACTCGCGGACGGATTTCCGGCGGTCTGTGCGTTCGTCAACGATCGGCTCGATGCGTCGGTGCTCGAAAGACTGGCGGAAGGCGGCACCCGGCTGGTCGCGTTGCGTTGCGCGGGGTTCAACAATGTCGACCTGCGCGCCGCCGAACGGCTCGGCATCGCGGTCGCGCGCGTGCCGGCCTATTCACCGCACGCGGTTTCCGAATTCACTCTCGCGCTGCTGCTCGCGCTCGACCGCCGCATTCACCGCGCCTGGGCGCGCGTGCGCGAGAATAATTTCGCGCTGGATGGCCTGATCGGTCGCAACCTCCATGGCCGTACCGCTGGCGTGATCGGCACCGGTCGGATCGGTGCGCTCGTCGCCCGCGCGCTGCGGCTCGGCTTCGGCTGCCGCGTGCTCGCCGCGGACGTGGCCGAGGATCCGGAGCTGCTCGCGATCGGCGTCGAATATCGTCCGCCGGCGGAGGTCATCGCCGATGCCGATATCCTGACATTGCACTGTCCACTGACCCCGGAGACGCGCCATATCGTCGATGCCGACGCGATAGCGCTGGCGCGCCCCGGCCTGATCATCGTCAACACCAGCCGCGGCGCGCTGATCGACACGATGGCGCTGATCGATGGATTGAAAAACGGCCGGATCGGCGGCGTCGCGCTTGATGTCTACGAGCAGGAAGCCGACCTGTTCTTCGAGGATCTCTCGAACGAGATCGTGCAGGACGATGTGTTCCAACGCCTGCTGACCTTTCCCAACGTGCTGATCACCGGACATCAGGCCTTCCTCACAGAGGAGGCCCTGCAGGCGATTGCGGCGACGACACTGGAGAATATCAGCGATTTCGCAGCGGGACGGCTGCTGATGAATTCGGTCGGCACGGCGATGCTGAGAGGGTAGCGAGTGCCCCTCCCGCAAGCGGGAGGGGCGCGTTTCCTACTGATCGATGTTCCGCTTGAAGGTCTCGGGCAGGAAGATCAGCCCGATCACCACCGTCGCCGCGGCGATCACCACTGGGTACCAGAGACCGTAATAGATATTGCCGGTCGCCGCCACCATCGCAAAGGCGGTGGTCGGCAGAAAGCCGCCGAACCAGCCATTGCCGATATGATAGGGCAGCGACATCGCGGTGTAGCGGATGCGGCTGGGGAAGAGTTCGACGAGCATCGCCGCGATCGGCCCGTAGACCATCGTCACCAGCATCGCGAGCGCCCAGAGCACCGCTATCGCCTTGACCCGATCGATCTGCTCCGGATCGGCGGCCGGCGGATAGCCGACCGCGGCGAGCCCCTCGCCCAACCGTGTCTGGAAATCGGCGATCGCCGCCTTGCGGTCGTCAGCGGAAAGACCGCCCGGTGCGGGCACGGCGAAGCTGACATCCCCGACCCGCACCACCGCCGGCTGACCTGCGGGTATTGGCTGGTTGTCATAGCTGATACCCGTTTTCGCCATATAGGCCTTGGCGATGTCACAGCCGGATCCGTCGAACTTGTTCTTGCCGACCGGATCGAACTGGAACGAGCAATCCTCCGGATTGGCGATGATGGTGACCGGCGCCACTGCCTGCGCGCGCGCCAGCGCCGGATTGACCGCGTCGGTCAGCGCATGGAACAGCGGAAAATAAGCGAGCGCGGCCAGCGCGCAGCCGGCGAGGATGATCGGCTTGCGGCCGATCTTGTCCGAAAGCCAACCGAAGAACACGAAAAAGGGCGTGGCCAGCGCCAGCGCGATGGCGATGAGGATGTTGGCAGTGGCGCCATCCACGCGCAGCGTCTTCTCGAGGAAGAACAGCGCGTAGAACTGGCCCGCATACCAGACCACCGCCTGCCCCGCGACCGCGCCGAACAGCGCGATCAGCACCCAGCGCAGGTTGCGCCACTGGCCGAACGCCTCTGTGAGCGGCGCCTTCGAGGTCGTCCCCTCTTCCTTCATCTTCTGGAACACGGGGCTCTCGTTGAGCTGCAGCCGGATCCACATCGAGACGCCGAGCAGGAGGATCGATACGAGGAACGGCAGACGCCAGCCCCAGGCCGCGAACGCTTCTTCCCCCACTGCGACGCGGAAGCCGATCACCACCAGCAGCGCTGCGAACAGCCCAAAGGTGGCGGTGGTCTGGATCCAGCTCGTATAGAGCCCGCGCTTGTCGTTGGGCGCATGCTCGGCGACGTAGGTGGCCGCACCGCCATATTCCCCGCCCAGCGCAAGCCCCTGCGCCAGCCGCATGATCAGCAAGATGATCGGCGCGGCAACACCGATAGTTCCATAAGCGGGCAACAGGCCGACCGCGAAGGTGGAGAGGCCCATGATCGCCATCGTGACGAGGAAGGTGTTCTTGCGCCCGACCAGGTCGCCGATCCGTCCGAACACCAGCGCGCCGAACGGCCGCACCGCGAAGCCCGCAGCAAAGGCGGCAAGCGCGAAGATGAAGCCGGTGGTCTCATCGACGCCGGAGAAGAACTGCGCTGAAATATGAGTGGCGAGCAGGCCGTAGAGGTAGAAATCATACCATTCGAACACCGTGCCCAGCGACGAGGCGGCGATGACCAGTTTTTCGTTCTGCGTCGCCGAATGATGGCGCGGCAGGCCATCCTTGTCCGTCAGGCTTTCGTCGGCAGTTGCCACGCATCTCTCCTCTGTGCCCCGGCCATCGGTCAGGCCAGTTGAGGTGCATCAAAGGCGAAGGCGCCGTCCGCGTCCAGTGCCAAGGATGCATCGCCGCATGGGAACGGGACGCATGGTCAGGCGGCGGCCTCTGCCTCGCCTTCACGGGCGGCGACGATCACGCGATCGCGGCCGCTCTGCTTGGCCTGCAGCAGTGCCGCATCCGCTGCGCGGACGAGCCGGCCGCCGGCAACATGAGTGGGCGTATTGGCGACGCCGATCGAGGCAGTGATGGCGCCCAGGGCACGGCCGTCATAAGCGAGATGCAGCGCGGCGATGCGCTGCCGAACCTGCTCGGCGAGATCGACCGCGCCGGCCGTGCCGACCGCAGGCAGTACCAGCAGGAACTCCTCGCCGCCGTAACGGAAGGCCAGCCCGCCATCATGGACGGCATCGCGCAGCACTGCCCCCACCTCCCGCAGCACCAGGTCGCCGGCGTCATGCCCGAACATGTCGTTGAAACGCTTGAAATGATCGACGTCGAGCATCACCGCGCTCACCGTCTGGTCGCTGCGTTCGGACTCGGCCAGCAGCAGATCGAGCATCGTATCCAGCTGGCGTCGGTTGGCGAGCCCCGTGAGCGGATCGGCCATCGCCATTTCGCGCAGCGCATCGCGCAGCCTGAGGCTGGCGACCGCGAGGCTGATATTCTCCGCAAGCATCTGCATATAGGTTTCCGGGGTCGCGGGTCCTTCGGCCGGGGCATCGGCTACAGGCTCGAAATAGAGCAGCCCCAGCGCCTCGCGCTGCGCGATCAGCGGCAGGCAAAGGCTGTCTATGACCATGCCCTCGATCCGGTCGAGATGATCGCAGGGCACGTCGATCATCGCGCCTTCGGGCCGATGGCTCGCTCCGCGACGCAGCGCCCAGCAGGCCATAGGCGTGAATTCGGAGCGTGAGTGCTGCGGCAACTTCCAGCGGCAGCGCTCGACCATCGCGTTGCGTTGACGATCGTGGAGATAGAGGATGCCGGACATGCCCGGCACGATCTCGGGCACGAAGCGCTGCACGACCTCGGTCAGGTCGCGCATCGTGTCGGCCCCCTGCAGCCGCTGCATCATCCGCGACAACAGGTCGCGCGTTACCCGATCGCCCTTTGCTTCCTCCTCCAGCCGCTGCCGTTCCAGGCCGTTCTCGCGGAAGATGCGGATCGCCTGGTGCATGTCGCCGATCTCGTCGATCTGTTCCGTCACGGGCATTTCGGCGGCATAATCCTGGGCGGCGAGACGGGTGACGACATCGCTCAACCGCACCACCGGCCGGAGCACGCGCAAGCGAATGATGAAGGCGAGCACGAAGATGAACAGCAGGCCGGTGACGACGAGCACGATTTCCGAGGTCGTCCGCCACAGCCGCGCAAAACCTGTGGCCTGGGCGACATCGGCATCGATCCGGCGGTTCAACCGGTCCTGGAAACGATCGACCAGCACCTCGACCCGATCGAGCTGCCGTTCATAGGGCGCGCCGAAAAGGATTGCGCGCGCCCGCACCTCGTCGCCCGATCGGTGGGCGTCGATCGCCGCCCGCTGCTCGCCATGCAAGGTCTCGGCAAGGCGCATTGCACCACGCACCGCCTCGATCTCGTCAACTCGCGCGCCGGCATCGCCCAGCCTGCGGATGCGGGCCTCGTCCGCGCGCAGTCGAGCGAATTCGCGATTATAGGTCTCAAGATCGGCAGCGTGGCCGGTGATGACATATTGGCGGGCATGTTCGCTGAGCGCGAAGGCTTCCTTGGCCAGATCAGCGCTCGCCTGATCGAGCCGCTCACGCTGCGCGACCACGGTGCGTTCGTGGTCCTGCGCGTTCGAGGCCAGCAGCATCGTCGTGCCCGACGCGAGCGTGAGCAGCAGGGTAGCACCATAAGCGAGGTTGGTGATCGTCGCGAGCCGCATGCGTCCTCATAGCGCATCGGGCACCGCAAAGCGTTAACGCCGAGCAGCCTTAGCGGCTCGCCTCCGCCTTTTCATCGACCGGCGCCCAGCCGAGCCCCAGCGCCTTCTGGAGCGCGACATAATCCGCCGTCATCGCCGCGGTCGCCTGGATCAGCGACTGATCGGCCGCCATGGCCTGCCGCTCCGCATCGAGCGCGTCGATCAATGTCACGGTGCCCCCGGCATAACGCTTGCGCATCAGCGCGGCGGTGCGTTCGGCCGTCGCCTTGCTGCGCGCCGCGCTGGCGACGGTCTGGCGGCGCGCGCCGAAGCGCGACAGCGCATCCTCGGCATCCTGCAGCGCGGTGAGCACCGCGCCGCGATACTGTGCGGCCGCCTCGTCACGCACGCCCTCCGCCTGGCCGATCTTGGCGGCGTTGCGGCCGAAATCGAGGATGTTCCACGAGAGTTGCGGTATCGCGAGCGCCGCGAGATTGTCGGGGTCGAGCGTGTCGCCGGGATCCGTGCCGCCGATGCCGATCAGCCCCATGAAGCTGATCCGCGGCAGCGCCGCCGCCTTGGCGGTGCCGATCTGCGCGGTGCTCTGGGCGAGCTGGCGCTCGGCGGCGCGCACGTCCGGCCGGCGCGCGATCAGCGCGGCGGGATCGCCCACCGGTACCGCGTCTGGCGGCAGTGGCACCGCCGCTGGTGCGATCAACAGCGCGTCGAGCGCGCCCGGCGCCTCTCCGACCAGCACCGCCAGCGCGTTGAGATAGGCATCGCGTTCGGCATTGAGCGGCAGCACCGCGGCGTCGCTTTGCTCAACCTGCCCGCGCAGTTGCTCCACCTGCAGTTCGGAGGCGGTACCGGCGGCTTGTCGCTGCTCGGTCAGCGCCAGCATCTTGCGCTGCATATCCGCAGACTGCCGCGCGAGGACGATGCGGTGCTGGCGATCACGCAGGTTCACATAGGCCTGCGCGACCTCGGCGGTGAGGCTGACCTGCGCATCGGCAAGATTGGCTTCGGCCGCTCCGATCGAGGCGCGTGCCGCTTCGAGCTGGCGGCGATGGCCACCGAACAGGTCGACCTCCCAGCTCGCGTCGAAGCCGAGGTTGTAGAACTGGACGTCGCTGTCGATCTCGGCGGATTCGCCACCGCTCCCACTGCCGAGATCGACGCCGGGGAGCTTGGCGAACACGCCCATCGCCTGGGCATTGGCGTTGGGTAGACCATCGGCACGCTCAAGCCGAAGCGCCGCACGCGCCTGCCGCAGCCGCGCCTGTGCGACGCCGAGATTGGGGTTCGCCGCCAGCGCGCGCCGCTCCAGCTCGTCGAGGGTGGGGTCGGCGAAGCCCATCCACCAGTTGGCGGCACCCGGTGCCGCTGGCTGCACGGCGGCATCGGCGCGCGCAAATCCCGCCAGCGGCGGCACCGCTCCGGCGGTCTCGGGGCCCTTGTACTCCGGCCCCACAGTGCAGCCGGCAAGCGCGGCCAGTGCAAGGAGCGAAACATATCTATGCATCAGCCAATGCCTCAGTGCATCGAGACCGACAGCCCCTTGGGCAGCGGACGCAGGAACAGGACGAGCGGCAGGACGATGAGGATGCCCATCGCCAGCAGCCAGAAAATATCGTTGTAAGTCATCACCAGCGCGTCGCGCTCGATCGTGCCGGCCAGCGACCGTAGTGCAGCGGCCGGCCCGCCCAGCGCATCGCCGAGGCCGGAGATATAATCCTGAACGCGCTGCGAATTGGCGTTCAGCGACTCCTCCATGCGGCGGCTGTGGAACCACACCCGTTGATCCTGCACTGTCGCAATCCCCGCCAAGGCCAGTGAACCACCGAGGTTGCGCGCGGAGTTGAACAGCCCGGCGGCATCGCCCGCTTCCTCCCGGCTCACCGCAGCGATCGCCGCCTGGTTGAGGAACAGGAAGGTCAGGATCGAGCCGACTCCGCGCATAAGCTGAGATTCGATGAAGTCGCTGCCGGTTGCGGTGGCGTTGAGCGCGGTGTCGACCCAGCAGCTGCCAGCCATGATCAGCATGCCGCAGGTGACGGCGATACGAATATCTACCCGGCGGATCAGGAAGGGCGTGAAGGGCATCAGCAACAGGCTGGGTATGCCTGAAACGAGCACGATCTGGCCAGATTGCAGCGCATTGTAATTGGCGATCGAGGCTAGGAACTGGGGGATCACAAAGGCCGTGCCATAGAGCACCATGCCCAGCACGATGCCCATCAGCACCACCGATCCGAACTGACGATCGAGCAGCAGCTTCAACCGGATCACCGGCCGTTCCGAAACGAACTGGCCCGCGAACAGCAGAACGAAGCCGATCGCGGCAACGATCGACAGTTCGATGATCTCGCGGCTCTGGAACCATTGCTCGCGCTGGCCTTCCTCCAGCACTACGGTGAGCCCCCCCAGCCCGAGCGCAAGGCCGGCGATGCCCAACCAGTCCGCACGCAACAGCTCCGAGAGGTGCGATTTCTGGTGCGGCAGGCCGACCAGCAGCAATGTGACCAGCACCATGCCCACCGGTAGGTTGAGGAAAAAGGCATAATGCCAGCTGACATTCTCGGTTAGCCAACCGCCGATCAATGGACCGAGCACGGGCCCCAGAATCGCGGTGACGCCGAAAAGCGCGGTCCCGATCGGTTGCTGCGATCTGGGCAAGCGCGTGGCGATGATCGTCATCGCGGTGGGGATCAGCGCGCCACCGGTGAAGCCCTGCCCCACCCGGCCGATGATCATCACCGTCAGATTGGTGGCGATGCCGCACACCATCGAGAAGCCGGTGAACAAGGTCGCCGCGATCAGCAGGAACGTCCTGAGCCCGAGCACCCGTTCGAGCCAGGCGGCGAGCGGGATGATGACGATCTCGGCAACCAGATAGGAAGTGGCGATCCAGGTGCCCTCGGTGCCGCTGGCGCCGATCTCGCCCTGGATCGTGGGCAGCGCTGAATTGACGATCGAGATGTCGAGCGTCGCCATCATCGCGCCAAGGCTACCCGCCGCCACCGCCATCCAGGCGGCCGCATCGGCGCGTTCGGGTGCGGGCTGCGCGGCGGTCACGCGGCCGGCATCAGCGGCCGCGGCGCTCATCGCCCCGCCCGCTCGTTATGCTTCTCCTGCTCCTCGCGGATGCGCTCCGCCGCCTCGCGCGCGGAACGGGTGTCGACGCTGACCTCCACCGACATCCCCGGCACCAGCAGCGCGCGCGTCTGCGGCCCGGCATTGATCGCGATGCGCACCGGCACACGCTGGACGATCTTGGTGAAATTGCCCGTGGCATTCTGCGGCGGCAGCACTGAGAATTCCGCTCCGGTACCCGGCGAGATGCTATCGACCTTACCGGGAATCTCGACGCCGGGCAGCGCATCGACCTCGACGATCACCGGCTGACCGGCCCGCATCAGCCCGACCTGGGTCTCCTTGAAGTTGGCCGTGATGTAGATCTTGTCGACCGGCACGATCGTCATCATCCGCGTCGCGGGCTGGACGAACTGGCCAAGCCGCACCGTCTTGTCGCCGACGCGGCCATCGACCGACGCGCGGATGATCGTCGCGCCGAGATCGGTGTTGGCGGCGTCGAGCTGCGCCCGGGCGCCCTCGCCCTGAGCCAAGGCCTGGCGAACCTGCGCGCGCAGCGTGCCGACGCGGCGTTCGGCGCTGGTCAGGGCGGCGCGCGCGGCGGCGACGCGGCTGTTCGCCTGCTTTGACTGGTTGCGCAGCGTCGAAAGCCGCTCGCGCGTTTCCGCGCCACTCTCTGCGAGCGGCGTGTAGCGGGTAACCTCGCCTGCCGCAAAGGCGGCATCTGCCTGCGCGGAGGAAAGTTCGGCGCGCGCCTGTGCGATCGTCGCCTGCTGCTCATCGATCTGCGCCTCGATCCCCGCAGCGTTGGCGCGCGCGACATCGATCTGTGCCTGCGACTGTGCGGCCTGCGCCCGATAGTCGCGCGCATCGATGCGCACGAGCGGCTGCCCCGCCTTCACGATCTGGTTGTCGGCAACCAGCACCTGTTCCACATAGCCGCCGACCTTGGGCGACACCGTCACACCGTCGGCCTGCAGATAGGCGTCGTTGGTTGATTCCTGATACTTGCCGTAGCTCTGGTAGCGGATGAACCAGAGAACCCCGCCCAGCAATATCGCGACGACGATCAGCAGCAGAACGATGCGCACCACCGGGCGCTTCAACGGCGATACCCGCCCGGTCTGCCCGCCATTTTCGCCCGACTCGGGCTTACCAGAAGTGTCCGCGACCATTCCCTAGACCTCGTGAGTCCCTGTGGTGCGCCGCAATGCACGCCGTTGCAGCATAACGCAACGCCATATAATGAGGGCCCTCATGAATCAGGCCGATGAAGATCTTCTGCGCCATTTATCCGTGCTGTATCAGCGGATGCGGCGGCATATGGACCAGCTCCTGGCGGGCCAGAGCGCCTCGCTCGCGCGGGTCAAGCTGCTGATGTACATCGCCGGCGAATGCGGCGCGGCGCGCGCTGCCGACATCGCCGACCTCTTCGGCCAAGCGCCCCGCACGGTCACCGAAGCCCTCGACGGGCTGGAGCGTGACGGCCTAATTCAGCGCACGCCCGACGCGGATGACCGGCGCGTGAAACGGCTCGCCATTACAGAGGCCGGTGCCGCCGCGGTCTCCGCCGCAGAGCCCATCCGGCGCAAGTTCGTCGAGGATTTCTTCCGAGTGCTGGACGAGGATGAACGCGCGCAATTCGATGGCCTGCTCGTCAAGCTGATCGGCGCGCTTGATCAGCCCTGAAGTGCCGCTACGGAATCGCCCTCGCGATGCAGCAAAACTTCCGCATCCAACCTCCGCATGTTAAAATGCACATTGCTGATCGCTTTAATAATGGTGACGGCAGGTTGGGAGAGACGTCATGGAACGACTCGACGCAGGTATTTGCCAGTGCGGCTTTGGCTTGCTCTGTTCCGCCAGTGCCGCGGCGCTTGCCCTGTTCGGCCTCGCTTTCGTCGCGCTGACCTGAACTGCCGGACGTGAAGCGAGCCGGCGTTCGCACCCGGCGGGCTCATCCCTGTAACCTGCAATCGGACCATGTCGCCGCGGGCGATCCTTGCGGATCGCCCTGCCGTCTTGCTCAGGCTGCGCGGGCGTATCGTGCCGCCGGGCTGGATCGAGAGAGGTTGGACAGCAACCGCTGGCGAGCGCCCTCATAGGCCTCCCAATCTGCGACGTCGGGCAGGGCCGGCAAGGTCACCAGTTCGCCCTGATCGAGCCCGCTCAGCGCCGCGTCGACCATGTCGTCCACGCTCATCACGATCTCGCCCGGCAGATGTTCCACCGGCGTGCCCGCGATCGACCAGAAATCGATTGCCGTGCCGCCCGGCAGCACCGCCTGCACGCGGATGCCGAATTCGCCAATTTTAGCGCCGGCGACTCGCTCTACGATGTGCATATCGTCTCGGAGCAGGGTGGACCGGTGCCGAGTTCGACCGGCATCGCCGTGATGACCGAGGACTGAACGGGCAGGTCTTCGACACGGTGCTGATCACGGGCGGCGTCGATGAGCCGATCCCGGCCCCGGCCATGCTTGATTTTGTGTGAAGGCGGCTGGCGGATACGCGGCGACTGGGGTCGATCTGCACTGGCGCGCTCATCCTCCCCAAGGCCGGTGTGCTCGAAGGGCGGCGTGCCACGACGCACTGGCTGATCGCGCGCGATCTTCAGGCGCGCTTACCCGCGATCAAGCTGGAAGAGGATTGCATCTTCATCGTCGATGGGTCGGTCTGGACCTCGGCGGGTATGACTGCGGGTGTCGATCTGGCGCTGGCGATGGTTGAAAAAGATATGGGCGCCGAACTCGCCCGATGGGTGTCGCAGAAGCTGGTGATGTATCACCGCCGCGGCGGCGGCCAGTCGCAGCACTCGGCGCTGCTCGAACTGCAGCCCCAGTCCGACCGGATCGAGAGCGCGATCGCCTATGCCAGGGGGGAACCTCGCCGCGACGCTTTCGGTCGAAGAGCTGGCGGAGGCGGCGCGTCTCAGCCCGCGCCAGTTCAGCCGCGCCTTCCGCGCCGAAACCGGCCAGTCGCCCGCCAAGGCAGTTGAGGCGATGCGGCTGGAAGCGGCGCGGGTGATGATGGAAACGACGCGCCATCCTGTCGACATCGTCGCCCGCGAGACCGGGTTCGCCGATCCCGAGCGGATGCGCCGCGCCTTCGTCCGCTCGTTCGGCCAGCCCCCGCAGACGATCCGCCGTGCCGCGCGCGGCAGCGCGATCGAGGCTTGACCCGCGCCCGCCTTCTCCATTCAACTGCCCCCACGAAAATTCAGGGGGAATCAGCAAGATGGATGAAGCCTCTTCGCCGCACGCCAGCCGCCGTGATCTGCTGCGCGGCGCAGCCGCCGGCGCAATGATGCTCGCGCCCGCCGCCGCGCACGCCGCCCGCGACGGCGATCTCGCCAAGGTGCAGGCCGCGATCCGCGGCGATCACGACGCCAATCTCAAGCGCCTGCGAGACTGGATTGCCCTCCCCACCATCGCCGCCGAGAGCCGCAACATCGAGGAGGGCTGCAACCATATGATGCAGCTCGCACGCGAGGCGGGCTTCCAGCAGGTCGAGCGCGTGCCGAGCAAAGGTATCCCAGGCGTGTTCGCGACCATGGACAATGGCGCGAAGACCACGCTCGGCCTCTACTTCATGTATGATGTGAAGCAGTTCGACCCGGCCGAATGGAGTTCCCCGCCGCTGGAAAGCAAGATCGTCGACCGGCCGGGCATGGGCAAGGTGCTGATAGGCCGTGGCGCGGTCAATCAGAAGGGCCCGGAATCGCTGGTGCTCGCCGCGCTCCACGGCTTTCACAAGGCGGGCGTCAAGCCGCCGGTCAACCTTGTGCTCGTGGCCGAGGGCGAGGAGGAGATTGGCTCCCCCAATTTCGCCGAGATCGTGCGCAGCCCGCGCGTGCTCGCCGCGCTGAAGAAGTGCAGCGGCATCATCATCCCGGCGAGTTGGCAATCGCCAGTCGATGGCGGGGTCTCGGTCAATCTCGGTGCCAAGGGCGTGATCGAGTTGGAACTGGTCGTCACCGGCGAAGCCTGGGGCCGCGGCCCGGCAAAGGACCTGCATTCGAGCAATAAGGCGATCGTCGACAGCCCCGCGTGGCGCCTGGTGCAAGCGCTGCAGACATTGGTCAGCGCCGACGGTAACACGCCCGCGATCGACGGCTGGTTCGACAAGGTCCGCCCGCTGACGCCGCGTGAAAAGGCGCTAATCGCCGATTCCGCCGCGAAGCGGGATCAGGCGCATGAGATGAAGCAGATGGGCGTCAGTCATTTCGTCGACGATCTGCCTTGGCAGCAGGCGCTGGAACGGCTCGCTGCAATGCCGACCGTCAATATTGAAGGTCTGGTTTCGGGCTATACCGGCCCCGGCGGCAAGACGATCCTGCCCGCACGCGCGGTCGCCAAGCTCGACATGCGGCTGGTGCCCAACCAGACCTATGAAGACTGCGTCGCCAAGATCAAGGCGCACCTCGCCAAGCGCGGGTTCGACGACATTGCCGTTAATGTCTCGGGCGGCTACGACCCGACCGAGACCGCCGAGGACTCGAAGCTCATCAAGGCGGAACTCGCCGCCTATCAGCGCGCTGGCATCAAGACCTCGATCTACCCCCGCCTCGCCGGCTCATGGCCAGGCTATGTCTTCACCTCGGCGCCCGTTTCGCTGCCCGCCGGCCAGTTCGGCTTCGGCCATGGCAGCGGCGCGCACGCGCCTGACGAGTATCTGGTGATCGAGAGCAGCAACCCCAAGGTGATGGGAATGGACGACGCCTCCGCCGCCTTCGCCGACTTCCTCTATCAGGTCGCGGTGATCGGCTGAGGAGTAGATGAGAAGCTGCTGCCGCGTTCGTGCCGCAGCAGCCATTCCTTGCGCCACAGCCCGCCGCCATAGCCGGTAAGCGCACCATTGGCGCCGACAAGGCGGTGGCAGGGGATGACAATTGCGATCGGGTTGGCACCATTGGCACGGCCCACGGCGCGCATCGCCTCCGGCCGGCCCATTTGCCGGGCTAGCGCACCATAGGATCGTGTCTCCCCGGGCGAGATTCGGCGCAGTTCGGCCCAGACTGCTTCGGTGAAAACGGAGCCGATCGGTGCCAGCGGCGTTTCGAACACGGCGGAACGTCCGGCGAAATAGGCGTCGAGCTCAGCGGCGACTTTCGCGATCGGTGGCGCCGCACCGAATTCGATCGCCGAGCGCATCGTTTGACGCAGCCGGGCGAGTTCGGCGGGCAGCACCTTGCGCTCGAGAAATTCGAGCATATGGAGCCGCGCCTCATCCGCCACCGCCAGCATCGCTCCGATCGGCGTCTCGATCCAGCCTGCCGAGAGCAGGATGGGCCCTTTCAGATGCGAAGGAATTTCCCGCACGAGCCGGCCGATGGCATCACGGGCATATCCATCGAAAACGTCAGGCTCGGTGGTCACGGGCACGCCTTCAGAAAGACGTCTGCCTATGCCGCAGCGCCCCGCCCCATGGCAATGATCTGGGGCGCGACAAGGCAGCCTGCAGTCAACGTCAACGCCAAGTCGACGATCAGGCCGATGCCGTCACCCCCTACCCCGCCGCGCACGCTGAGCTGGACGAGCACCGCTGCCACCAGCAGCACCGCGCCGCCGATCCGCCCGGCCCGTGACAATGACGCTGCGGAGACCTTTGTCAGCGCCGCGCCAAGGAAGGCGAGGGTCATGGCGCCCCAGAGCGCGAGCAACGCGACCTCTGGCACCATCGGCATCGCCACGCCGACGAGCGCGGCGGCCGCCAGCGCGGGCACCTGCCCCCAGACGGAGGCCGACCAGATCCGTTCCCAGGCGGGTGCCGGACGCCCCTTGTCGCGCCTGCGAGCGAGCCAGATCCACACCCGCTCGCGGCGAGCATGGTCATGCCGAGGCCCAGCAGGCCATAGGCGATCTTGACGATGCCGCCACCGAACCAGCCGAAATGCAACTGGCCGATTGCCCCCAATATCCGCTCGCCGAGATTATTCTCGCTCGCGCGTGCTGCATGATACAGGTTACCCGTCCGGTCGAAGCCATAGCTGTCCGTGTTCGATAGCCGGCTGCTCGTCGTCTGCACGTTGAACAGCGCGGCACCGCCTATCTCGGTCGGATGTTCGAGGGCGACGAATGTCACCCGGCCGCCCGGCACGCGGCTCGCGACCTCCGCGAACATCGGCCGTAGGTCGAGCATCGGCGCGGGGGCCGGATTGTCCCTGGGTTCGGGGGCGATGAACAGGCCATAGACCTTGTTGATATCGCCCTGAAACAAGGCGAGGCCGAGGACGCCGACGATCAGGGTCGTCAGGCCAAGCAGCGCGCCGGTGGTCGAGACGATCAGGTGGAAGGGCAACGCCCAGATGCCGATGCGATTGTGCAGATCGGCCTGCTCCAGCCGCCGCGATCCGCCGAGCCGCAGGTGGAAGGCATCGCGGAAGACACGCGGATGCGCGAGTACGCCCGAAATAAGCGAGGAGAGCAGGGCAACGCCGGTCAGCCCGACCAGGAAGGCGCCCCAGGTGCGTGGCAGATGAAGCTGGATATGGAGCGCGAGCAGGAATTCCGTCCAGGGAGACGGAGCCTCGGCGACGAGCCGGCCCATGCCGTCTGCCACCCATTTGCGATCATCGTCGCCTGCATCCACATTGATCAGCAGCCAGGGCTGATCGGGGAGTCCGGGCCAGATATAGACATGTTCGAGTTCCGGCCCCGCGCGCGCCACAGCCTCCGCGGCCGCTGCCTGCACCGCGGCCGGCGCAGGGATCGACACCAGCGGAGCCAGCGGATTCTCCCACCGCTCGAACTCATGCTTGAACACCGCGACCGTGCCGCTGAGGCAGACCAGATAGATCGCGGCGGCAAAGGCCAGCCCGAGCGAACTATGGCCCTTGAGCACCGCACGAACGAAGCCTGCCGGAACGCGCGAGAGCAAGGGCTTGCGCTTCGCAGTGGGTTGCGGCGCGGGCGCCGCAGCGGTGCGCGATGCCGAACGATCCGTCATGCAAATCCTCTGAGCACGGAGAGCCCGAAGCCAAGCAGCGGGGTGCCGACCAGCACCGCGGTTGCGCGCAGGATACGGTCGTCTGCCAAGGTCCACGCCATCGCCCCGCCCCATAGCACTGGGACCAGCAGGGCACCGATCAGCAACCGGGTCTGCGGCTCGCCAGGCACCCAGACGGCCCAGGCGATGCCGAGCGCCATTGCCGCGATCATGCCGATCGGCCCGGCAAGCAGCCAGCGCAGCAAGCCGCGCCAGGCGGTCGATGGACGTTCGCTGGGTTCGGGCGCCAGACTATCCCGCCCGCCCCGCCCGGCCCGCGCCTGCCGCATCTCGGCCCCTGTCGCCACGACGATCAGCGCGCCGACCGAGACGAGCGCGAGCGAAATAAACGGGCCGCGCGCTTCGCCGATCAAGAAGCTCGGCCATACGAGGCTGATGGCGATTATCGACCAGCCCGCCAGCCGCTCGGGGCCGCCGGCATCAACCGGCGCGCGCCACGCCTGCCGCAGCAGCCACGCACCCGCGGCGCCGCCCGCGATCATCACCGCCGCCGAGGCAAGCAAGGACGAGCCCGTAATCAGAACCGTCCCTCCAGCAGCGCCCCTACCGGTTTCGGGCCACCCAAAAACGCTAAGCCGCGTGCGCCATCGTCGTGTCGATCATGGCGGTCGCGAACAAATTGTTGGCGAGCAGCGAGATGCCGTGATGCCCGGCGCGATGGAATTAGGGTCTCATCTAATGCGAGTCAATCGCATCAACGTGCAGTTACAGTTGACAGCCTCCCGGCCCCACCGGCGCCTCGATCAGCGCCGCCGGTTCAATGAGCCCTGAAGGGTGCGGCACGATCTTGTCCTGATCCTGCGGCGTGAAGCGCTCTCCATAGCGTGCGTGGAGCAACCGCAAATCGGCGCGCGGGCGGCCCGCCAGCGCGTTGAGCGCCGTGTTGGCCACCCGCACCTCGATGCGATTGTTGCCCGACTTCAGCGCCCGGCTGATATCCAGCCGATAGGGCGGTGCCCACAGGCTGCCGATCCTTTCGCCATTGACGATAATGATCGCGGCGTCGCGCACCGGCGCATCGATCGCGGCTACCGGACGCGATGCACGTGCCCCTTCGGCCACCGACCGGACGGCGCCGAGATCAAGCGCGACGCAGCGTCCGGCCAACGGTCCATCGACCCGAATGGTGCGGCGATAAATGGCCGTTCCGGAGGTGTAGCGCTGCGCGGGATCGTCCGCCCATGAAGCGAAGCGGGCGAGCGGACGCTCGGCGCCGCCACCGATTGCGAAGGTCCAGCCATCGGCGAGAACGCGCCGCGTTTCGGCCGGCGGAGGCGACGCCGCGATGGCCGGCCTGGGCGCATTGGCGAAGACGAGCAGGCGCGATTGATAGGGCGCGAGATCCAGCGCGATTTCGCCGCTGCCGGCCGGACGGCGCGCGCCGGTCATCGGATCCCACCATTCGCCGGCGCCATGATCGCCGGCGAAGCGGGCGCGGGTGCTGACCGGACGATTGCCGGTATTGGCGATGAAATAGACATCGCCCGTCGCCAGCCGGCGATGAACGAAGCCGATCGCGGCATCGGGCGCCACGAGCCGCATGTCGGCTCCGATCGCCGCTCCGATTGCATTGCGGGTGCCATCGACCGGCACCGTCCGAACGTCTCGCGACGAAGCCAGCCGCCGGGTCAGCCGCTGCACCGCCGCCCGCTGCGCCGCATCGCGCAATCCGCCGGCACTGCCGGGCAGCGCATCCACCACGACCAGCTTGCCTCCCCGCGCCACCCAGGCGGCGATCACGGCATAGGCGTCGGGATCGATCCGCGTCATGCGCGGCAGCACCAGCAGCTTGTGCCGCATGCCCAGCGTGCGCAACGCGCCGGCATCGACGAAGTCGAAACCCTGCCCGGCATCGAGCACCTGCCCCACCAGAGTATCCGACACGCGTTCGTGCATCGTCTCGTTCGCCGAGGCCTTGTCCGGCGTCATCGCCGCGAACGCATCCTCGATCGGCAGATAGATCGCGACCTGGTTGGCCGCTTCCCCTTGCCGCAGCAGGTGCGACACGCGCTGCAGATAGCGCGACACGTCATGCATCACCGCATACCAGGGATTGTGATCGTTGAGCGCGGCGGCGGCGTAGAACGCCCAGCCCGGCTCGGATACACCAGGCGGCGTGTAGGGCCAGCCATGGCCGATCAACTGCGTCACCCCCTGCAGGAAATGGCGATCGGCCTCCACCTTCATATCGAGCGGCGTCGCCGCCCACGAAGGCGAATGCAGCCAAGTCCACACCTCTGACGAGGCCACCGGCTTGCCATAGAGATGCGCACCCGACGTCGCCCAGCGCGTGGAGGTGAAGCTGCGCCAGTCGGCCCCCTCCCCCTCCGGCAGCGCGACCAGCGCGTTGCTCGACAGGGTCGGCGGCGGAAAGCCGTAGACCTGCGCGCGAAAGCGCATGCCGCGCGCCTTCGCCCATGCGTCGATGCGGCGCAGATAGCGCTCGTCGACCAGTTCGGAGAGGGTGAGCGCCCAGTCGAATCGCACGCTTTCGCTCTCGGGGGTGGCGAGGAACAGCGATGACAGATGCGCCATCAGGTCATAGCCGCGGCGACGGCGGAATTCGGCGGGCAGATCCCCGGTCCAGCTCGATCCATAGGCTTCGAGGCTGTCGGAAAAGAAGGCGTCGGGCGGCGGCGCGCCGGCGAAAGCCTGCATCAGCCGATCGCCCACCGTCTCCAGATGGTTGGCCACGGCGGCGGGATCGACATGATCGAGCACATAGCCCTCCGCGCCCAGCGCGGCGCGCTTGACCTGCTGGCCGGTGCGACCAGCGACGAAGACCAGCGCCTCGCGCGGTTCGGCACTGGCGGCAACGGGCACCCGCGGCGCGTCGATCGCGAGCGGCACGAGCGGGCGATCCGCCGTCCGCGCCGCGCCGGCCGGCCCGATCGCCGCGCTGAGCACAGTCTCGCCCGGCCCCACCGCCGGCAACATCACCATCGTCGCGCCAGCCGGCACCGGCACGCGCTGCATGCGGATGGCGGCGGCCGCCTGGGTCACCGGGATATGCGGCCCGCCGAAGGGCCAGCCGCTGCCACCGGTCACGTCGATGCGCATGCCCTCGGCGCGCGCGGTCTCGCCGGCGTGGCGCAGCGCGGCGATGAACGCGTCCGAGAGGAAAGGCCGGTTGACCAGCCCCGGCACGCCGCCATCGGGCGCCATCGGATAGACGGCCTGCACCTCGAACCCGCCGATGCCACCGGCCTTCATCGCGCGGATCTCGCGATCGATTTCCGCGTCGGTCACCGCCGGCCCGAACCACCACCAGCGCATCATCGGCCGCGCCTCGGCGGGCGGGTTCTGGAAGTCGTGCCAGAGCGGATCGTCGGGTGAGCCGCCCTGCTGGCGAGCCTGCGCCGGCACCGTCGCCAGCGCAGCCAAAATGAGTAAGGGCAGCCCCCTCATGCGATTGCGCGCAATCCCCAACACCCTCTCCCTCCCCGCACGATCATCTTGATGTGCGGGAGCATCCCTTAAATTGGTACGTCAAATCAATATGTGGGCGTCAGATCAGAGCAACGCCATTTCGACCGCCGCTTCGGCGTGGATCGTGGTGGTATCGAACAGCGGCACAAAGCTGTCCTCAGGCTTCACCAGCAGCATGATCTCCGTACATCCCAGAATCACCGCCTCCGCGCCACGCGCGACGAGCCGGGCGATCACGGCGCGATAGGCATCACGCGATTCCGGCCGGACAATGCCGGCGACCAGCTCCTCATAAATGATGCGATGGACGGTCGCCCGATCGCCATCGTCGGGCACGAGCACATCCAGTCCATGATGCCGGGCAAGGCGCCCACGGTAGAAATCCTGCTCCATCGTGAAGGCCGTACCCAGCAGGCCGACGCGCTTCAGCCCCGCCGCCCCGATCCGCGCAGCGGTGGGATCGGCGATATGGAGCAGCGGCACGGTGACAGCATCCTCGATCGCCCCCGCCATCAGATGCATCGTGTTGGTACAGATCAGCAGCAGGTCGGCACCGGCTACCGCCAATCGCCGGGCGGCGTCGATCATCAGCGCGGTCAGCGCCGTCCAGTCCCCCGCATGCTGCAACCGCTCGATCTCCGAGAAATCGAAGGACCAGAGGATGCAGCGCGCCGAGGCTGTGGGGCCGATCCGGTCACGCACGCCCTGGTTGATGATACGATAATATTCGGCCGAGCTTTCCCAACTCATGCCGCCGATAAGCCCGATCGTCTTCATGTGCCTCGTCGCGCCGGTTCGATCCGCCGCATGCGTTCAGTATCGCCAGCCCCGCGGATGCTCAGTCACATTGTTCCCGAGATCGATCATCACCTCGTCGACATAGCACCAGCCCCAAGGGTCGGGCGGATCATAGCTTTCCATCACCGGATGTCCGGTCGCGTGGAAATGCTTGGTCGCATGGCGGTTGGGAGAATCGTCGCAGCAGCCGACATGGCCGCAGACGCGACATATCCGCAGATGCACCCAGCGGCCGCCGCTCGCGAGGCATTCCTCGCAGCCGTCTGCACTGGGGCTGACGTCGGCGAACTGATCGAGGTGGCTGCATCCGCTCATGCACAGGAAAGTTGCGCAACAAGCAGGTGATTGCAACACGACTTCGGCATAGGTTCTGCACATGGCCGATGCAGAATCGCCTCCGCTCGATCCGTCCGATCCCTATTTCCGGGAGGCACAGACCTTTCCCGTGCTGCCGCGCGAGATGGTCGCGCGGATTTCCGCCTACGGCCGCGAGGAATCGGTTGCCGACGGCACCTATGTGTTCGAGCGCGGCCAGCGGCGCAGCGATTTCTTCCTGGTGATCGAAGGCGCGATAGACATCCTCACCTTCGACGATTGCGGCCGCAGCCAGTTGCTCCATTCCCACCATGCCGGCCAGTTCACGGGCGAGGTCAATCTGTTCAACGACCGCAAGACGCTGGTCAGCGGACGCGCCACCGGCGACACCCGCGTCGCGCGCATCGGCCCTGCCGATTTCAGCCGGATGATCGCGGCCGAACCCGATATCGGCGAAATCCTCATGCGTGCCTTCATCCTGCGGCGCGTCGGATTGATCCGCCGCCAGCACGGCGGCGTCACCTTGATCGGCCCGGCCCACGGCGCGGCGATGGTGCGGCTGAACGCCTTCCTGACACGCAACAACTATCCCCATCGCGTGATCGACACCGAGACGGATGAGACCGGCGAGGGTTTTCTCGGCTATTTCGGCATCGGCGCCGCCGATCTGCCGGTGGTGCTGTGCGACGGCCATGTGCTGCGGAACCCCGCCAATCACGAACTCGCCGATTGCCTTGGCCTGTCGATCGAGATCGATCCCGATTTTATCCATGACGTGACGGTGGTCGGCGCCGGCCCAGCAGGGCTGGCCGCGGCGGTCTATGCCGCGTCCGAAGGACTTTCGACCTTGATCGTCGAGGGCACCGCGCCCGGCGGGCAGGCCGGCACCAGTTCCAAGATCGAGAATTATCTCGGCTTTCCCACCGGCATTTCCGGCGAGGCGCTCGCGGGCCGTGCCCAAATGCAGGCGCAGAAATTCGGCGCGCGCATCGCCGTGTCGCGGGAGGTCGTGTCGCTCGATTGCAGCACCGAGATCTACAAGCTGACCTTGGCGGATGGCGCCACCATCCAGTCCCGTGCCGTCGTCGTCGCGACCGGCGCACGCTACCGCAAGCTCGACCTGCCCGATTATGACCGGTTCGAGGGATCGGGCATCCACTACGCCGCCACCGCGATGGAAGCGGCCCTCTGCGCGAACCGCCCGGTGGTGGTGGTGGGCGGCGGCAATTCGGCGGGACAAGCGGCGATGTTCCTGTCGCGCAGCGTGTCGCACGTCCACATGCTAGTGCGCGGCCCCGGGCTTGCCGAGACGATGTCCAACTATCTGATCGAGCGCATCGACGCGTCGCGCCAGATCACCCTCCATCCCTATTGCGAGCTCACCGCGCTCGAAGGCGATGCGCACCTCTCCGCGATCCGCTGGCGCGATCGCCAGACGGGTAAAGAGATCCGGCAGGAAGCCGCCGCGCTGTTCGTGATGATCGGCGCCGCCCCCAACACCGGCTGGCTCACCGGCTGCCTCGATTTCGACGAATACGGCTTCATCCCGACCGGCACCGGGCGTTCACCCTATGAGACCAAGAGCGCTGGCCTGTTCGCGGTAGGCGACGTCCGCAGCGGATCGGTGAAGCGCGTCGCCTCTGGCGTTGGCGAGGGATCGGTGGTCGTGCAATCGATCCACCGGTTCCTGGAGGAGCGGCGAAGGACGGAGACCTAGTTGGCAGCCAACGGCCGCAAAGCCTTGAGCACAGCATTGGCGACCGCGGCCGCCGGGGCGTCACCGGTAAGCGCCACCGCGACGATCACGCGATCAGCGGGCGCATATGCGATTATCGCGCTTGCGCCGGGAGAGCCCCCGGCATGGCCTATCCACATGCCGCTGCGGCCAGCATCGCAGAAATCCTGCACCATGACGTCAAGGCCATAGAAGGTTCCGGCATTGAACATCGGATAGAGCGTCGCGAACATCGTATCGACGGTTTCCGGCCGAAGCAGCCTTCCGCCCAGCAGCGCGCGCCACAGGCGCAGCATGTCAACCGGGCTCGCGGCGATCGGCCCGCCCGCGCCTGCATCCCAGGGCTGGGTCATCGCACTCGCCAGCATCCGTGCGCTCGTCGGCGCCGCAACTTCCGGTCGCGATACGCCGGGCCGTAGCGCGATTGTGCCGCAAAGCCCGATCGGCAGCAGGAAGCGCGATTCGATCGCGTTGGCCAGGGGCCGGCGATCGACCGCCTGGACGATCATCACCGCGTTCCGCTGGCTCTCCGAAGAAACCCGGCGCGTTGTTGCCGGCAAGCGTTCATTCGCGGTCGAGCGAACGAGTCCATCCTGTATTGTGCGCTGACGCCGCTGACCAGGCGAGCGAATCGCTAATGACGTACAGCAACGGTTCATCGCCGGGGCTCTGTACCCCCGACACCGACATTGATTCATAGCAGCCAACGGTTGCTACCGCTACCAACGGCGCACCACGGTGACCAAATCGTGATAGTTGTCCTAAGGGCGGCGTCCTCCCTTGCCCGCTCGACTTGCATCGAGCGAACGCCGATGCTAACCGCCCCGCGACCGAGATCGGGGGCGCGCTTGCGGCCCCCTTTCGGCGTAGGTCGACATTTCCGGTTCGAAGAGGGGCAACGGACGCGTGGAGAATTCCGGCGGCATTCAGGCTAGCTTGGCGGGGCGTTATGCCACCGCGCTTTTCGATCTTGCGCGCGACCAGAATCAGATCGCCGTCGTCGAGGGGAGCCTGGCGACGCTGCGCGCGGCGCTGGCCCAGTCCGACGACTTTCGCCAGCTGACCACCAGCCCGCTCGTCTCGCGCAGCGCGGCCGGCCGGGCGGTGACCGCCGCGGCCCGCGAGATGGGCATCGATGCGTTGACGGTGAACTTCCTCGGCGTGCTCGCCTCCAACCGGCGCCTCTCGGCGCTTGGCGACATCTCGCGCGCCTTTGGCCAGCTTGCCGCCGCCTATCGCGGCGAGGCGAGCGCGCAGGTCACCTCCGCCCACCCGCTGACCGACGACCAGGTCGACGCGCTCAAGGCGCAGTTGAAGGCTCGCGTCGGTCGTGACGTTTCCGTCGACCTTACCGTCGATCCCGCAATCCTCGGCGGGCTCATCGTCAGGATCGGCTCGCAGATGATCGATTCCTCGATCCGCACCCGTCTGAACACCCTCGCGCACGCGATGAAAGGCTGAACATGGATATCCGCGCCGCAGAAATCTCGAAGGTCATCAAGGACCAGATCGCCAATTTCGGCTCCGAGGCGCAGGTCTCGGAAGTCGGCCAGGTGCTTTCGGTCGGTGACGGCATCGCGCGCGTCCACGGGCTGGACAATGTCCAGGCCGGTGAGATGGTCGAGTTCGCCAACGGCATCCAGGGCATGGCGCTCAACCTCGAAGCCGACAATGTCGGCGTCGTGATCTTCGGCTCGGACGCCGAGATCCGCGAGGGCGATACCGTGAAGCGCACCGGCACCATCGTGGACGTGCCGGTCGGCAAGGGCCTGCTCGGCCGCGTGGTCGATGGCCTCGGCAATCCGATCGACGGCAAGGGCCCGATCTTCTACGAGAAGCGCAGCCGCGTCGAAGTGAAGGCGCCTGGCATCATCCCGCGCAAGTCGGTGCACGAGCCCGTGCAGACCGGCCTCAAGGCGCTCGACGCGCTGGTGCCCGTCGGCCGCGGCCAGCGCGAGCTGATCATCGGTGACCGCCAGACCGGCAAGACCGCCGTCGCGATCGACACCTTCATCAACCAGAAGACCGCGAATGCGGGCGACGACGAGAATGCGAAGCTCTATTGCATCTACGTCGCCGTCGGCCAGAAGCGCTCGACCGTCGCGCAGATCGTCCGCCAGCTCGAAGAGAAT
The DNA here is from genome assembly GCF_050433225.1 of Sphingomonas zeicaulis. NCBI lineage: Bacteria > Pseudomonadati > Pseudomonadota > Alphaproteobacteria > Sphingomonadales > Sphingomonadaceae > Sphingomonas > Sphingomonas zeicaulis. The sequence continues at coordinate 1,681,433 of NZ_JBNPXQ010000001.1, forward strand.
GGTGCGATGGAATATTCGATCGTGGTCGCCGCGACCGCGTCGGAGCCCGCCCCACTGCAGTATCTCGCGCCCTACACCGGCGTCGCGATGGGTGAATATTTCCGCGACAACGGCATGCATGCCGTGATCGTGTATGACGACCTTTCCAAGCAGGCCGTCGCCTATCGCCAGATGTCGCTGCTGCTGCGCCGTCCGCCGGGCCGTGAAGCCTATCCGGGCGACGTGTTCTACCTGCACAGCCGCTTGCTGGAGCGCGCTGCCAAGCTGAACGATGCCAATGGCAACGGCTCGCTGACCGCGCTGCCGATCATCGAGACCCAAGCCGGCGACGTGTCCGCCTACATTCCGACCAACGTGATCTCGATCACCGACGGCCAGATCTTCCTCGAAACCGACCTGTTCTTCGCGGGCATCCGCCCGGCGATCAACGTCGGCCTTTCCGTGTCGCGCGTCGGTTCTTCGGCGCAGACCAAGGCGATGAAGAAGGTCGCGGGCTCGATCAAGCTGGAGCTGGCGCAGTATCGCGAAATGGCCGCCTTCGCCCAGTTCGGTTCGGACCTCGACGCCTCGACGCAGAAGCTGCTCAACCGCGGCGCGCGCCTGACCGAGCTGCTCAAGCAGCCCCAGTTCAACCCGATGCCGTTCGAGGAGCAGGTCGCTTCGATTTTTGCCGGCACCCAAGGTTATCTGGACAACCTGCCAGTGGAAGCGGTGACCCGTTTCGAGGCCGCGTTGATCGCCGACCTCAAGGCCAATCATCCTGAGGTGCTGACCACGATCCGCACCACCAAGGATCTGGGCGACGAGGTCAAGGGCAAGCTGAAGGCTGCGCTCGACCAGTTCGTGAAGACCTTCGCGTAACCGGAAACGACCCTCTCCCCGCCGGGGAGAGGGTATGGAGAGCGGCCTAGTGCCGCTCTCCTGATGGAAGGCCCCTCTCCCCCGCCCTCTCTCCGCAGAGGGAGAGGGAGTAAGAAAGAAGAGACGACCAGGAATGGCCTCGCTCAAAGCGCTCAAGCTTCGCATCAACTCGGTGAAGTCGACGCAGAAGATCACCAAGGCGATGAAGATGGTCGCCGCGGCCAAGCTGCGCCGCGCGCAGGAAGCCGCCGTCGCTGGCCGCCCCTACGCGGAGCGGCTGGAAAAGGTGATGGCCAGCCTCGCCTCCAAGATCGTCGTCGGCCCCCAGAGCCCCAAGCTGCTCGCCGGCACCGGCCGCGACGATGTACATCTGATCATCGTCGCCACCTCCGAGCGTGGCCTTGCCGGCGCGTTCAACACCAACATCGTCCGCGCGGCGCGCCGCAAGGCGGACGAACTGGTCGCTGCCGGCAAGACGGTGAAGTTCTACATCGCCGGCAAGAAGGGCCGTGCGGTGCTCAAGCGCTTCCACGCCAAGCAGATCCTGCACGACCAGGAAATGGGTCACATCAAGAACGTCGCTTTCGCCGATGCGAAGATCGTCGCCGACGACGTGATCGCGCGCTACGAGGCCGGTGAGTTCGACGTCGCCCACCTGTTCTACGCGAAGTTCGTCTCCGCGCTGGTGCAGGAGCCGACCGGCCAGCAGATCATCCCGGTGCCGTTACCCGCGGGCGACAAGGCAACGGGCGCGACCGGTGCGGTCGAATATGAGCCGGACGAGGAATCGATCCTGGCGGATCTGCTGCCCAAGAATGTCGCGATCCAGATCTTCCGCGCACTGCTGGAGAACGCCGCGTCGGAACAGGGCAGCCGGATGAACGCGATGGACAACGCCACGCGCAACGCGGGCGACATGATCAATCGCCTGAGCATCCAGTACAACCGGACCCGTCAGGCGGCGATCACCACCGAACTGGTCGAAATCATTTCGGGCGCCGAAGCGCTCTAACGGCACAAGAAGGCAAGGACTGAGACCCATGGCAACCGCCCCCACCTCCACTGGCCGTATCAGCCAGATCATCGGCGCCGTCGTCGACGTGAGCTTCGATGGTCACCTGCCGGCGATCCTTTCGGCGCTCGAGACGAGCAACAACGGGAACCGTCTCGTCCTCGAGGTCGCGCAGCACCTCGGCGAGAACACCGTCCGCACGATCGCGATGGACTCGACCGAGGGCCTGACCCGCGGCCAGTCCGTGACCGACACCGGCGCGCAGATCTCGGTACCGGTCGGCCCGGCCACGCTCGGTCGCATCCTCAACGTCGTCGGTGAACCGATCGACGAGCGCGGCCCGGTGGCCACCGAACTGCGCGCGCCGATCCACGCGAAGGCGCCGGAATTCGTCGACCAGTCGACCGATAACTCCATTCTCGTCACCGGCATCAAGGTGATCGACCTCCTCGCGCCTTATGCGAAGGGCGGCAAGATCGGCCTGTTCGGCGGCGCCGGTGTGGGCAAGACCGTGCTCATCCAGGAACTGATCAACAACATCGCGAAGGGCCATGGCGGCACCTCCGTGTTCGCCGGCGTCGGTGAGCGTACCCGCGAGGGCAACGATCTTTATCACGAGTTCCTCGACGCGGGCGTCATCGCCAAGGATGCCGACGGCAACCCGATCACAGAGGGTTCGAAGGTGGCGCTGGTGTTCGGCCAGATGAACGAGCCGCCGGGCGCCCGTGCGCGCGTCGCGCTGTCGGGCCTGACCATCGCGGAATATTTCCGCGACCAGGAAGGCCAGGACGTGCTGTTCTTCGTCGACAACATATTCCGCTTCACCCAGGCGGGCGCAGAAGTGTCCGCTCTGCTCGGCCGTATTCCTTCGGCCGTGGGCTATCAGCCGACCTTGTCGACCGACATGGGGGCGCTGCAGGAGCGCATCACGTCGACCAACAAGGGTTCGATTACCTCGGTGCAGGCCGTCTACGTGCCCGCCGACGACTTGACCGACCCGGCGCCGGCTACCTCCTTCGCCCACCTCGACGCGACGACCGTGCTCAGCCGCGCGATTTCGGAGCTGGGCATCTACCCGGCCGTGGATCCGCTCGACTCGACCAGCCGCGTTCTTGAGCCGCGCGTTGTCGGCCAGGAGCATTACGAAACCGCCCGCGCCGTCCAGTCGCTGCTGCAGAAGTACAAGTCGCTGCAGGACATTATCGCGATCCTGGGAATGGACGAGCTTTCCGAAGAGGATAAGCTGACCGTGCAGCGCGCCCGCAAGATCCAGCGCTTCCTCAGCCAGCCGTTCCACGTCGCCGAGGTGTTCACCAACATCCCGGGCAAGTTCGTGCAGATCGAAGACACCATCAAGTCGTTCAAGGCGGTGGTCGACGGCGAATATGACCATCTGCCGGAAGCGGCCTTCTACATGGTCGGCGGCATCGACGAAGCCGTCGCCAAGGCGCAGAAGCTGGCCGCCGAAGCGGCGTAATGAAGGACAAGCCCCTCCCCCTCAGGGGGAGGGGTTAGGGCGGAGCCTGTCGCTTGCTCGCAAGCTGATGTGCCTGCTCCAGCGTCCCCCACCCCAACCCCTCCCTGAAGGGGAGGGGCTAAGGAAGATAAAATGGCACTGCATTTCGAACTGGTGACCCCTGAAAAGCTCGTCCGCTCGGAAGAGGTCTACATGGTCGTCGTCCCCGGCACCGAAGGTCAGTTCGGCGTGCTCCAGGGCCACGCACCGTTCATGTCGACCGTGAAGGACGGCGCGCTCAAGATCTACCGCACCGAGGGCGCAGCGCCCGAGATCCTGCAGGTGGAAGGCGGCTTTGCCGAGGTCAGCGAAAAGGGCCTGACCGTCCTCGCGGACCGCGTGATCGAGGGCTGATAGACCAGCCGATCGGTACACGACCGAACATCGAAAGGGCCGGCGCGCTGCGTCGGCCCTTTTCGTTTACCCTACCCGGTCCAGCCGTTCGGACAGCCGGTCCAGCCGCGCGATGATCTCTTCATCGATCTTGGCGTGGATGCGCAGGATTTCCAGTTCGGCGCGCAGATTGACCTGATAGTCGAGCTTCGCCGTCATCCGATCCTTCGCCGCCTGCCGGTTCTGGCTCATCATGATCACCGGTGCCTGGATCGCCGCGAGCGTCGAGAGCATCAGGTTGAGGAAGATGTAGGGATAGGGATCGAACGCCATCCCGAAGCGGGCGAGCACATCGCTGTTGAGCAGCATCCAGCCGAACAGCACCAGCGCGAAGCCGATGATGAAAGACCAGGATCCGCCGATTGCCGCCACGCGGTCGGCCAACCGGTCGGCGAAGTCGGCATTGGCGTCATCGAGATCGCTCGCATCCTGTGCGATTGGCACGCCAGCAGCGATGCCGGACAGCACCGTCTGCTCATCATGCTCGAGATCCTTGAAGGCTCTCCCGAGCAGGGTGGCCGCGAGTTCGTTCTTCCGCTGCTCCACCGCGATCTCCGTTATTCTGCGCGCCTGCCCCGCCGTGTCACGAAATCGCGCGTGCGTCAGTCACACGAAGGTGTAGCCCGCCCCTTGTCAGGAACGCCATTCGGGGCGCAGCAACCCGTAGAGCAGGGTGTCGCGCACGCCGATATGCGTTTCCCATTCCTCGCGCAGCCGGCCCTCGAGGCGGAATCCCAGCCGCTCCAGCAACCCGACCGACCCGGCATTGTCGGGATCGACATCGGCGAAGATCCGCCGCGCGCCCTCCGCGAAGGTCCGGTCGATCACGCCCGATACCGCCTCCGCGGCGATCCCCCTGCCCCGCGCCCGCGGCACGAGGATGTAGCCGATCTCGAACACCGCAGCCCGCCGTTCGGAGAGGTTGACCCAGCCGAGCGCGCGATCGTCACCATGCTCGGTGATCGCCCAGCATCGCCACACCTTCTCCTCGACATTGACGCGCACATAAGCCTCGGTCTCAGCGAGCGAGGTGCGTGGGCCGCTCGACCACCAATGCATCGTCACCGGGTCCGACAGCGCCGCGTGCAGCGCCTCGGCATCGGCCAACTCGATCGGACGGAGGCGGAGGCGCGCCGTGTCGATCGAGGGAAAGCGGCTCATGCCGTCAGCGCGGCGACGAGTGCCTTGACCTTCTTCTGGCGCCATTGCGGCAGCGGCGCGATCAGCCAGAAGGCCTTGGCAGTCGGGCGGGGTTCCCCCAGCGAGACGATGCGGCCGGTGGCAAGATCGCCCTCGGCGAGCAGCGCGGGCACATTGGCACGGCCGAAGCCGGCAGCGGCGGCATCGATGGCGAGGCCGGCGTCGGCGACGCGCAGCGCCGCGGCGCCATCCTCTCCAGGGCAGCCCGGCCAGTGGATCGGCATCTCGCCGGCGTCGGCCGCCCCGACGGTGACAAAGGCACCGTCCGCCAGCTTCACTCCCTCATGCTCCCCCGGTCCGTCGACCAGACGAATGGCAAGGTCGAGATTGGCCTCGGTGAAATCGAGGTCACTGTCCGCCGCGATCAGCACGAAGCGCAGTTCGGGATCGGTGCGGCCATAGGCGGCGAGGCGCGGCGCGAGCCATTTGGCGGTGAAGTCGCGCGGTGCGGCGATGGTCAGTGCCTTGGACGATTGGCCCGCCTGCATCGCCCGCACTGATTCCTCGAACTGGAGGAAGCCGGCACGCAGATTGTCGAGCCCCGCCTCCGCCTCGGGCGTCAGTTCCAGACCTTTGGGCGTGCGACGGAACAGCACAACCCCCAGCGTGTCCTCCAGCGCGCGGATCTGCTGGCCGACCGCCGCCGGCGTCACCGCCAATTCGTCGGCAGCGCGCGTAAAGCTCAGATGGCGCGCGGCGGCGTCGAGCACGCGCAGGCCGTTGAGCGGAAGATGGGTACGCTTCATTCCCGGCTGGTCCTGTTATCTCGTTCAGTTCGCGACCGCTGGTGCGGTCAGCGGAAAGCGCGGGATGGCGACGTCGAAGGTCGATCCATCCTCACCGATCATGTGATAGCTGCCCTTCATATAACCGGTCGGCGTCGTGAGTGGACAGCCGGACACATAGTCGAATGCGCCGCCGGGCACGATCAGCGGCTGTTCGCCAACCACGCCCTCACCTTCAACCTCATGCTGCGCGCCGCGGCCGTCGGTGATCCGCCAACGACGGGTCATGAGCTGTACCGCCATATCTCCCTCATTTTCGATGCGGATATGATAGGCCCAGAACCAGCGCCCGCGCGCCGGCTCCGACTGCTCGGGCAGGAAGCTCACCGAAACGCGCACGGTGATCCCCCGCGTCGTTTCGGCGTGGGGGAAGAACGCCTTCACAGCCCGACGGCGCTCAGCGCCTGGTCCAGATCAGCGATCAGGTCCTCCGGATCCTCCAGCCCTACGTTCAGCCGCAACATGCCCTCACCCACGCCCATCTCCTCGCGCGCCTCCGGCGCCACGCCGCTGTGCGTGGTGGACGAGGGGTGCGTCATCAGCGAGCGAGAGTCGCCGATATTGTTGGAAATGTCGATCAGTTGCAGCGCATCGAGCAGGCCGTGCGCCTGGGTGCGGCCGCCATCGAGAACGATCGCGAAGATCGGTCCGCAGGCGGACATCTGCCGCATCGCCAGTTCGTGCTGCGGATGACTGGGCAGGCCGGGATGCAAGATTGTCGGCACACGGCCTTCGAGGAAGCGGCCGACCGCCAGCGCATTCTCGCTCTGGCGCCGGATGCGCAGGTCGAGCGTCTCAAGCCCCTTCAGCACCACCCAGGCGTTGAACGCGCTGAGCGTCGGCCCGGTGTTGCGGTGGAAGGGCAGCAGCGTGTTGGTAATGAAGTCCTCGGTGCCGCAGATCGCGCCGGCGAGCACGCGGCCCTGCCCATCCATCATCTTGGTCGCAGAATAGGCGACGACGTCCGCACCGAACTCCATCGGCTTTTGCAGAGCCGGCGTGGCGAAGGCATTGTCGACCACCGTGGCGATGCCGGCATCCTTTGCGATCGCGCACACCGCGGCGAGATCGACGATGTCCATCGTCGGGTTGGCCGGCGTCTCGAAGAAGAAGACTTTCGTGTTGGGGCGGATCGACGCCTTCCATAGTTCGGTTTCGCGCGCATCGATCACCGTCGTCTCGACACCGAAGCGTGGCAGCAGCGTGTCGACCAGCCAGCGGCACGAACCGAACGCGGCGCGGGCTGCGACGACATGATCGCCGGACTTGAGCTGACACAGAAGAGCGGCGGTCATCGCCGCCATGCCTGATGCGGTGCAACGTGCTGCCTCTGCACCTTCCAACAGCGCGATGCGATGCTCGAGCATCTCCACCGTCGGGTTCTGCAACCGGCTGTAGGTCATGCCCTGCTGCTCGCCCGCGAACCGCGCCGCGGCGTCCGCAGCGCAGTCATAGGCATAGCCCGAGGTCATGAAGATCGCCTCGGAGGTCTCGCCCCATTCGGAGCGCATCGTGCCACCCCGCACGGCCTGGGTGGCGGGGCGCCAAGTGTTGGTGACGCTGCGGTCCTGTCCGGTATGCCTCTTCATGCGGGCCGCTTTGCGCCGGGCAGGCGGCGGCCGTCAATCCGGGATCATGAGCACTGCGCACACGGTCGATGCGGGCGACACGTTACAGGCGTTACGCTTGCGCAACATTTTTGACGTATTGTTGTAATATTGCAACGGGCGGCGGAAAAGCGGCGGCAGACTCACGCGGCTATTAGGCACGGCCCCGCCCTTTTGGCAGGATGAGCCATCGATCCCACGCTTATGGTGAGGGTCGTCGGATTTCAGGGAATCCGACTAGTAGGGGTAAAGTAGCGTGAGAACATCGTTCCTGAAGGGCGCCCTCAGCGGCGCAACCTGCCTGACCGCCTTCGCACTGTCGTTCGGCACCGCGCATGCGCAAAGCACCGATCCACAAACCGCGACAACGCCCGCTGACGAAAGCAATGATCCGCAGGCGATCATCGTCACCGGTTCGCGCATCCGTTCGGCGAACCTCGAGTCGACCAATCCCGTCACGGTGGTCACGGGTGAGCAGTTCTTCCAAACCGGCCAGGTTTCCGTCGGCGACATCCTCAACGAGTTGCCGCAACTGCGCAACACGTTCAGCCAGCAGAACTCGACCCGCTTCCTCGGTACGCGCGGCCTCAACCTGGTCGACCTTCGTGGCCTCGGATCGGTGCGCACCCTCGTCCTGGTGAACGGCCGCCGCCACGTGGCCGGCGACATCCTGTCGACCGGCGTCTCGGTCGACACCAATACGATCCCGACCGACCTCATCGAGAGCGTCGAGGTGCTGACCGGCGGCGCATCTTCGATCTACGGTTCGGACGCGATCGCGGGCGTGGTCAACTTCAAGCTCAAGAACGACTATGAGGGCGTTCAGGTTCGCGGCCAGACCGGTATTTCCAAGTATAAGGATGCGGGCAACCAGTATATTTCCGTCCTGGCCGGCACCAACTTCGCCGACGGGCGTGGCAATATCGCCGTCAATCTCGAATATTCGCACCAGTCGCAATATGATGCGACCGGTCGACCGCTGGCGCGGAACGACGGCTTTGTCGTCACCGACACCGATCCGGCGAGCGCACCGAGCGACGGCATCGCCGATCGCACATTCTATCGTGACATCCGCTCCGCGACCATCTCGCTCGGCGGTCTGACCGCGTTCCGTTATGGCGGCGCGAACGGGCCTTGCGGTGGCGCCGGCGGCTCGGCCTTCACCTGCACATCGCTTTTCCAGCCTGGTGGTTCGCTCGTTGCCCAGACCGGCACGCGCGTCGGCATCGGTCCCAACGGCAGCTTCGTCGGCGGCAACGGCACCACCAGCCGCGAAGGCGAATTGCTGACGCTGTCTCCGGACCTCAAGCGGTACTCGGCCAATCTCATCGGTCATTTCGAAGTCAGCCCGGCGTTCGTGCCGTTTTTCGAAGCCAAATATGTCCGCACCGAAGCGAGCGGATCGGTGAGCGGTCCCTTCTTCTCGCAGGGTCAGACGCTGCAGGACGGTGTGGTCATCGACGGCTTCGCCGATCGCTCATTCTCCAATGGCGGCGGCGCGGTGAACCGTGAAGGTATCCGGCTGGACAACCCATACCTGTCGGCCGCCGCCCGCGCCAACCTTTCAGCGCAGTTGATAGCCGCGATCAACTCGGGCGTGAACCCCAACACCGGTGCGGCTTTCCGGACGGCGACCAACACCGCCGAACAGGCGGCAGCCAACCAGGCCGCCGCGCTCGCGCAGGTTGGCGCAGGCACCTATCGGTTCGGCCTGCGTCGCAACTGGGTCGATCTCGGCATTCGTGACGAGCAGATCCGGCGTGAAACCTATCGCGCGGTGGTCGGCGTTCGCGGCGACTTCAACGACACCTGGAACTACGAAATCTCGGCCAATTACGGCGAGTTCAAGGAACGCAACCTCATCCAGGGCAACGTCAACACGCAGCGTTTCCTGCTTGCCCAGGATGCGGCCGTCGATCCTGCGACGGGCCAGATCCGCTGCCGTGCCCAGATCGACCCGCGCTATGCCGGTGACGACATCGGCGGCGATCCCTCGGTGCTGGCTGCCGACATCGCCGCCTGCGTTCCGCTCAACCCGTTCGGGCAGGGTTCGGTCAGCGATGCCGCGCGCAACTATCTGCTGGTGCCTTCCATCGCGACCGGCAAGATCACGCAGTTCGTGGCATCCGCCTTCCTGGCCGGCGATTCGAGCAAGTGGTTCGAACTCCCCGGTGGCGCCGTCGGCTTCTCGGTGGGCGCTGAATATCGCCGCGAGACCAACCGCTACGATCTCGATGACCTGACGCAGGCGGGTTACGCGTTCTACAACGCGATTCCCTCCTTCACTGCGCCGTCCTTCGAGGTGAAGGAAGTCTATGGCGAGTTGCGCGTGCCGCTGCTCAAGGACATCCCGTTCATCCAGGAATTGACGCTTACCGGTTCAGGGCGGATCGCCGACTACAAGGGCGCGACCGGCACCGTTTATGCCTATGGCGGCGGTATCGACTGGCGTCCGATCGACGACCTTCGCTTTCGCGGGACTTATTCGCGATCGGTGCGTGCGCCGAACCTCTCGGAACTCTACTCCGCGCAGGGGCAGAATTTCGCTCCGAACTTCGTCGATCCCTGCTCGGCCCGCAATATCGGCACCGGCTCCGCCAACCGCGCCGCGAACTGCGCCGCAGCCGGGGCTCCGGCAGGCTACGACTATGTCTATTCGTCGTCGCTTGAGACGCTGTCGGGTGGCAACCCGCTGCTGGAGGCCGAGAAGTCCGATTCCTACACCGGCGGTGTGGTGTTCCAGCCCAAGTTCGTGCCGGGGCTTTCGATCTCGGTCGACTATTTCGACATCACCGTGAACAACGTGATCTCGTCGGTGAATGCGCAGCAGGTTGCCAACCTCTGCTATGACTCTGCGTCGTTGAACAACCAGTTCTGCGCGCTGTTCCAGCGCGCTGGCGCCGGCGGTGGTCCCAACGGCGAACAGGCCTTCCAGATCATCGAAGGCACGCTGCTCGAATCCGCGGCCAACTTCGCGAAGCTGAAGGTTCGTGGTGTCGACACGGCGGTCAACTATCGTCGTGACTTCGGCTGGGGCTTGCTGAACCTCGGCGTGATCTGGACCCGCACGCTCCAGAATGACGAGTTCACTAATCCGGACGATCCCACCTTCCGGGACCGGATCCTGACGGAACTCGGCGATCCGAAGAATGAGGTCAATCTGAACAGCAGCCTCAAGGTCGGCAAAGTCACGTTCGGCTATCAGATGCGCTGGATCGACAAGATGTACCTCAACACCTACGAGGATTACAACGAGCTGAACGGCCTTCCGCCGCAGAACACCGACTTCGCGCCGGTTTCGCACTATCCGGATGTGTTCTACCACGATCTTCGTCTCGACGTGGAAGCGACCGATCGGTTCAACATCTATCTGGGCGTCGACAACGTCGCCAACAAGATGCCCCCGTTCGGCCTGACCGGCGTCGGCAACGGCCTCAACACCGCTGCCAACGGCGGCGCAGGCATCTACGATGTGCGCGGCCGCTATATGTATGCGGGCGTGGTCGCCAAGTTCTGATCGAACTGACAGATCAAGGCTTTGGGGCCGGTGGAGCGATCCACCGGCCCTTTTCTTTGGGCAGTGGGCAGGGCAAGTACGGCGACATGAGCAGCGACACCGAAAGAGCGCTCGTCGCTCTCGACCGCGGACAGGTGCGCGACGCGATCTCGATCGCGCAGGAGGGCGCGGCGCAGGGTGATGCGGACGCGCTGGCGCTGGTGGCGCAATGGCGCCTGATCGGACAGCCGCTGGATCGCGATCTGCCGGAGGCGCGCCGCCTCTTGCGCGCAGCGACACGCGCGGGACATGAAGATGCCGCGCTGATGGAAGCGGCGTTGACCGCCAACGGCACTGGGGCACCTGCGGATTGGCCGGCCGCGCTCGCCCTGTTGCGCGACGCCGCCGCGCGCCACGGCGGCGTGGCGGCACAAGACCTGGCGCTGCTCTCCGCAATGGCGATCGACGCGCAGGGGGCTCCGCTCGCGCTGCCGGAGACGGAGGTCGTCGGCAAAGACTATCACGTGCTGCGCTGGCGCAACTTCGTCACGCCTCAGGAATGCGCGCATATCGCTACATCGGTGAGGGACATACTCGGTCCGTCGGTCGTGGCGGATCCGCGCACGGGTCGATCCATGGCGCATCCCATCCGCACCTCGTCCGCCGCAGTCGTCGGGCCGACACGTGAGTCGTTGCCGATACAGGCGATACTCCGCCGCATTGCAGCCGCAACTGGAACGGCGGTGGACCAGGGCGAGCCGCTGAGCATTCTGCATTATGCGCCAGGACAGGAATATCGGGAGCACATGGACGTCCTCCCCCACCAGCCGAACCAGCGCATCGTCACGGCGCTGATGTACCTGAATACCGGCTATGTCGGCGGCGAGACGCTGTTCCCCAGTCAGCGCCTGTCTGTTGTGGGGCGGGCCGGCGAGATGATCGCCTTCCGCAACGTGCTTGAGGATGGCGCGAGCGATCCGCGGAGCCGTCACGCCGGCGCCCCGATCCGTCAGGGTGTGAAATGGGCGGCCACCCGCTGGATCCGCAGCCGCAGTTTCAACGTCTGGAATCCGGGCGGCTGAACCCTGCGCCACCTGGTCGCGGTATTGATCATCGGCGTCGCGCATATCAATGCAGTGATGAAGATGGAGACGATCGCCGAATCGTCCGCGCTCGGGGGAACAGAGGTGGGAGAATTCGTGTCTCGTGCTGCTGGCGGGCGCACCGCTCCTTCTGCGGTTCGCCGCGTAGCATGGCTGAACGGACTCAGCGCGAGCCGCGCTGCGGTGTTTCTTCTCTTCGCATCGCTGCTGCTGTTCGGGCTGCGGATCGATCAGCCCGATGTGATCGTCTTCGACGAGGTTCATTATGTTCGTGCCGCGCGCGTGCTGCTCGCGCTTGAGGCGCCGGTCAACATCGAGCATCCGCTGCTCGCCAAGGAACTGATTGCGCTCAGCATCGCGCTGTTCGGCGATCAACCGGTTGCTTGGCGGCTGCCCAGCCTGTTGGCCGGCGTCGCGACGGTGCTGGCAATGTTCCGCATTACCTGGCTGCTGTTCGGCAGCGTGCGCGCTGGGCTGCTCGCCGGCATTTTTGCCATGCTCAACCAACTGGTCTTCATCCAGGCGCGGATCGCCATGCTCGACGGCGTGATGGGCGCATTCCTGCTGTGGGGTATCGCGCTGGCGTTGGGCGCCGCGCTGGGCGAACGGCGTTACACCTCGCTGGTCGGAGCTGGGCTCTGCTTCGGCCTGGCGATCGGCGCCAAATGGGCGGCGCTGCCTTATGCGGCGGTCGCCGGGCTCGCCTTCGTCGGCATGAAGCTGTTCGCCGGCGCACGATCATGGCGCGGCATCGGGCTGATCCCCGGCGCGCTGCTGATGGCCGGTGCCATGGCGATCGCCTATTTCGCCACGTTCATCCCCGCCTTCTTCTATCATTCGCAGCCGCTGACGCTGGCGACCCTGCTGCCGTTCCAGCTCGATATGTACCGCCAGCAGACGATGCCGCTGGCACACCACACTTACCAAAGCGAATGGTGGGAATGGCCGCTGATCCGCCGGCCGATCTGGTATTTCTACGAGCCGGTGGAGGGTGTCCAGCGGGGTGTGTTTCTCGTCGGAAATCCGGCGATCATGTATGGCGGGCTGCTCGCGGTCGGCTTCGCGCTGTGGACCGGCATTCTCCACCGCAACCGCGCACAGCTCTTCGCAGGGCTGCTCTGGGTTTTCTCGATGGCGCTGTGGATCATCATCCCGAAGAAAATCGGCTTCTATTATTATTACTATCTGCCGGCGTTGTTCCTGTGCATCACCTTGGCGGGCGCCTTCCGGCAGGAGATCAAGGACGGCGGGAATCCTTATTCGCCCTTCCTCTTCACCGCGCTGGCGGGCGGGCTGTTCGTCTATTTCTATCCGATCATCGCCGCTGTGCCGTTGCCGAACGATCAGGCCTTCCACTTCTGGATGTGGTTTCCGACCTGGCCGTAGCCGCACGACGCGTCAGTAGCGTCCCCAGGTGAAGCGGCTCGACAGCGCAAAATTCCACACCGCGCCGACCAGCACGCCGGCCAGCGCCGATACACCCCACAGCACGTGGCGATATTCGAAGAGGAAGGCCGCCACGCCGACATTGGCCAGCGCCCCCAGCCCGCAGACGAGACAGAAGGATATCCAGCCGCGCAGCAGCGCCCGCGCGCCGCGCAAACGGCGGTCGCGGTAGGTGAAGAGGTTGTTGAGCCAGAAGTTGAACGTCATCGCGACCAGTGTCGCCACCGCCTGCGCAGCGGCGAACGACATCGTCAGCCCCTCGAACATCGCGGTCAGCGCCGCGAAATGGACGAGGATGCCGGCCGCCCCCACGCTGGCGAATAGCGCAAAACGCACCGGCACGATGCGGCCGAGCAGCTTTTCGTAGAGCGCGATCAGATATTCGAGCGCAACGACATGGTCGAGCTTGCTCTCCCCCTCGATACGCTCGCGAAAGACATAGCCGAGTTCGGCGACACGTAGCGGCTGCGATGCGGCGGTGAGGATATCGAGCAGGATCTTGAAGCCGATCCCCGACAGCCGCGGCGCCAGCGCGCGAAACGCCTCCGCCTCGATCATGAAGAAGCCGCTCATTGGATCGGACAGCTCTGCCTTGAGCACCATCGTGCTCAACCCTGCGGCGAAGCGCGACTTGGCCAGCCGGTCGCGGTCCCATTCGCCGGTGCCTCCGCCTTCTGCAAAGCGGGTGCCGACGACGAGATCGACGCTCCCCTCCCGCAAGCGCGCGAGCATCCGCGGCAACAGGCTCTCGTCATGCTGGAGGTCGCCGTCGATCACCGCGACATAGGGTGCTGCGGTCGAAAGCATGCCTTCGATGCAGGCCGAGGAGAGCCCGCGGCGCCCGATCCGTTCGATCACCCGCACCCGCCGGTCGGTCAGTGCCAGCCGGCGCGCCACCTCTGCCGTGCCGTCCGGGCTGGCATCGTCGACGATGATCGCTTCCCAGGCGATGCCCGCCAGCACCACGTCCAGCCGCGCGATCAACGTCGCGACATTGCCCGCCTCGTTGAAGGTCGGGACGACGACGGCTAGCGCGAGCGGCGGATCGCCGGCCACCTGGGAGCGCCGCTTACCGGAGCGCGCGGATCACAGCGTCGCCCATCTCGGTGGTCGTCATCGACCCGCCGAGATCCGGGCTGCGCGCGCCGGCCGCCAGCGCCGCCGCCACCGCGGCCTCGATGCGATCGGCATCTTCGGGCTTGCCCAGCGAGTAGCGCAGCATCATCGCCGAAGACAGGATCGTCGCCAGCGGATTGGCCTTGCCCTGTCCGGCGATGTCGGGTGCAGAACCGTGGATGGGTTCATACAGCCCCTTGCCCGCGCCATCGAGCGCGGCAGAGGGCAGCATGCCGATCGAGCCGGCGCACATGCTCGCTTGGTCCGAAAGGATGTCGCCGAACAGATTGCCGGTGACGATCACGTCGAACTGGCCGGGATTGCGCACAAGCTGCATCGCCGCATTGTCGACATAGAGATGGCTGAGCTCGACTTCGGGATATTCGGCGGCGATTTCGGTGACGACGTCGCGCCAGAGCTGCGAGGTTTCGAGCACATTGGCCTTGTCGACCGAGGTCAGTTTGCCGCGACGGGCACGGGCGGTCTCGAAGCCGACGCGGGCGATGCGCGCCACTTCGGACTCGTCGTAGGACATCAGGTCATAGCCCTGGCGCAGCCCCTCGGGCGTGGTGCGCATGCCCTTCTCCCCGAAATAAACGTCCCCATTCAGTTCGCGCACGATCACCATGTCGATCGCGCTGGCCACTTCGGGGCGAAGCGCCGAAGCGTCCGCAAGTTCGGGGAAGAGCTTGGCAGGGCGGAGGTTGGCGAACAGCCCCAGCGCGGCGCGCAGGCCGAGGATCGCCTGCTCGGGCCGCAGCCGCCGTTCGAGCCGGTCGCAGTCGGGATCGCCGACCGCACCGAACAGCAGCGCGTCGGCACGTTTCGCGAGCGCCAGCGTCGCCTCGGGCAGCGGATGGCCTTCGGCCTTGTAGGCGGCGCCACCGACCGGGGCGGTTTCATAGCTGAGATCGGCAACGCCCGCCGCGTCGAGCACGCGCACCGCCTCGGCGATGACTTCCGGCCCGATACCGTCTCCGGGCAGCAGTGCGACGAGCATGTGGATCTCCCTAATTCCTGATCGCGCGACCCCATGCCCGCACAGCGGAGGAGGCGCAAGGGGCGCTCAACCCGCCGCGCGCTTCAACCGCATGACAAGCCGTTCGCGCGCCGCCAGCACCTCGGCGCGGCGGCCGGTGAGGAGGTCGTCCAGCCGCATGCCGGTGCGCTCCAGCGCGGCGAAGATGCCCGGCCAATCCTCCTGCACCAGCCGTTCGGCGCCCGCCTCGGCGCCATAGCCGAGCTCGCGCAGCAGCAGTTGCTCATAATGCGCGAGCGAGGCCGCCCAGCCCCGCGCCGTCGGCGCCGCCTCGATCGCCGCCAACACGCCATCCAGCGCGGCATAGAGCGCTGGCACCGGCAGTCCTTCGGGCAGGGTTGCGGCGGAGAGCGCAGTAACCCAATCGATCGCGACGGCGGCAAGCGGCTCCGACAGCAGCGGAGCGCGGCTTTGCAGCAGTTCGATGGTGAGCCCGGCCAACTGCGCCTCGGATCGCGCCCGGAATTCCGCTTCCACCAAGTTGCCCGGGATCAGCACCGGCCGCAGCCGCCGCGATCGCCCGCCGCGGACATAGCCCGCCAGCAGCCCGTCATTCGGCGTCAGCGCCCGCACGATCGCACCATGCTCGCCATGGAGGCGGATAGAGCAGATAATGACGGCAGCGCGGATGTGCATTGAGCCGGGTTAGGGCGACGCGGCCGGGGGTCAATGGGGTTTGAGCGACGAAATGTGCGGACATCGGCGACGATGCCTCCGCGCCAAAGCGCACCATCCGTCTAACCGGTTCCTGCGGCAGCGCCAGCCGAACTGCCACATGTCCGCGCTCAGTATCATGCCCTGGAATTTGGAACGTGGTGCTCTCGGGGCCATAATCTGCCACATACTCTCATCGAACCTGGTCCGCTTTTGGTGTCAGATCGATCGTGTAGAGGCCCGGCTTGCCCTGCCGAACGCCTATGCTGCTGCCGGCAGAAGCAGCATGCGCGAAGACTCCCATACCGGGATGTTCGATGAAGCCGTCAATCTGTTGATTTCACAAGGCTGAGCGGCCGTCTGATTCAGTCCGAAGTGGAGTTTCCCCCGAGCGCTCGTGCATAAGGATCGAGCATATCCGAGTGAACAGGGAAGGAACTGACATGGCGATCGACTGGGACAGGATCACCCGCGAGCTCGGGGCAGCGGTGATCGCCGTGACCGACGACCTTCTGGCCTCGATCGGTCGGCAGCGGCCTTATGCAATCTGCCTGCTGACCGATGGCGATGGCGGCAGCGTAGGCTTCTGGGCGGCAACGGAGGATGATTTCCGACGCCGGCTGGCCGCAGAGGCACAGGCGGAGGAAATGACGCCGGATTATGAAGCCTATCTGCGCTGGACGCCAGAGGAATGGAGCGAGGATGCGCATGGCGACGGTTTCATGCGCGGCGTCAGCAAGAAACTGTTCGCCGAGGTGATCGGCGGCACCGCTTCACCCGACCATTTCGACCGTACGATTGCCGCGATGACCGACGCCCTCGCCCATCTTCGTGCCGAGCGCGCGGATGCGCTGGGCCAGGTCATATTGTTCGCAAGCGTATCCGACAGCGACGACGCCGACGCGATCGAGAATGCCTCGGTCGCGCGGCTCAACCCGCCGGCTTTGGCGTCGACGTTCCGCGGCGGCTAGAACACTCGGCCGATCGACGCGGCGGGGTGGCGGCAGGCCGCCCCCTTACCCGCCCGCATGGAAGAAGTCATACACCGCCTGCGCCATGGCCGCCGAGACGCCCGGCGCCTTCTTCAGATCTTCGAGCGCGGCGCCGCGCACAGCCTTGGCGGAGCCGAAGTGGAGCAGCAGCGCCTTCTTGCGCGCGGGGCCGATGCCGGGGACTTCGTCCAGCGGACTCGCGGTGATCGCCTTGGCACGCTTCTGGCGGTGCGCGCCGATCGCGAAGCGGTGCGCCTCGTCGCGCAGACGCTGGAGATGGAACAGCACCGGTGAGTTGACCGGCAGGGTCAGTTCGCGGCCATCGGGGAAATGGAAGATCTCGCGCCCGGCGTTGCGGTCCGGCCCCTTCGAAACGCCGACAAAGGGCACATCCTCGATGCCCAGCGCATCGAGCACGCCCTTCACCGCACTCACCTGCCCCTTGCCGCCGTCGATCAGCAGCAGGTCCGGCCACTCGCCGCTCTCCCGATCGGGATCCTCGTCCAGCGCACGGCCAAATCGGCGCTCCATCACCTCGCGCATCATCGCGAAGTCGTCGCCCGGCACGGTTTCTTTCCTGCGGATATTGAACTTGCGATAGCTGCCTTTGCGGAAGCCCTCGGGCCCGGCGACGACCATGCCGCCCAGCGCATTGGTGCCCTGGATATGGCTGTTGTCGTAGATCTCGATGCGGTCGGGCGGGCCTTCCAGTTCCAGCAGTTCTCCGATCTCGCGGAAGATGCGTGCCTGAGTGGTCGATTCGGCCAGCCGGCGGTCGAGCGCTTCCACCGCGTTGCGGCTGGCCTGATCCATCAGCCGGCGGCGGTCGCCGCGCTGGGGCACCGAGACGGTCACCTTGTGGCCGGCGCGCTCGCACAGCGCCTCGCCGAGCAGTTCGGCCTCAGGCAGCGCGCGGTCGGTGAGGATGGTGCGCGGCGGCGGCACTTCCTCATAGAATTGCATCAGGGTGCTCGCGAGCACCTCATCCTCCTCCACCTCGGCGGTGTGCGCGGGGAAGAAAGCGCGATGGCCCCAATTCTGGCCGCCGCGGATGAAGAAGGCCTGCACGCACATCGTGCCGCCCTTGTGCGCCAGCGCAAACACGTCGGCATCGCCGACACCCTCGGCATTCACCGCCTGGCTGCCCTGGATGAAGGTCATCGCGCGCAGCCGGTCGCGCAGTACCGCCGCCTGTTCGAAGTCGAGATTCTCGCTGGCCTTCTGCATGGATTCCGCCAGCTTGGCCTGAACCTTGGTCGATCGTCCCGAGAGGAAATCCCGCGCGTCGCCCACCAGTTCGCGATAGCCGGCCTCGTCGATCCGCCCGGTGCACGGCGCGGAGCAGCGCTTGATCTGGTAGAGCAGGCAGGGGCGATCGCGATTGTTGAAGAAGCTGTCGGTACAGCTTCTGAGCAGGAACAATTTCTGCAACGCGTTGAGCGTGCGCCCAACCTCCCCCGCGCTGGCGAAGGGCCCGAAATAGTCTCCCTTGAAGCGCCGCGCACCGCGATGCTTCTGGATGCGCGGGAATTCGTGGTCTGACCGCAGCAATATGAACGGGAAGCTTTTGTCGTCGCGCAGCAGCACGTTGTAGGCGGGGCGGAAACGCTTGATGAGCTGCGCTTCCAGCAGCAACGCCTCCGCCTCGTTGTTGGTGGTGACGATCGTCATCGACCGGGTCTGCGCGACCATCCGGCTCAGCCGCTTTGGCAGCCGCGCGACCTGGGTATAGTTGGTCACCCGGTTCTTCAGGCTGCGCGCCTTGCCAACGTAGAGCACGTCGCCGCGCGCATCCTGCATGCGATAGACGCCAGGGCGCTGCGGCAAGGTCTTCACCACCTCCCGGATCGCCGCGACGCCCGCCTCGATATCGGGCGCGTCAGATCCGCGGATGGCGTAGGTGGCTTTTTCCTCGTTGAAACGATCGGGGCTTTGGGGCTTCTCGGACACGAGGCCGATTTAGGCGCTCCGGGCGGCAGCCGCCAGCCCGCTGTGAGGGGAGCAACCGCGCGTGCCGCCGATCACGATCCTCCAGTCCTATGAAGCGCCGTCGACCCCCGTCTGGATCGCGCGCTGCCTCGACTCAGTCAGGCGCTGGGCCGACGCGCACGGCTATGGCTATAGCTTCACCGATCGCTTCTTCGCGGCGGTGCCGCACTGGTTCCGCACGATCTGCGGACCCGAGACCGGCCCGATGACCGACATCGCGCGGCTGGTGCTGATGCAGCGGCTGTTCGATCGCGGCGCCGGTTTCGTCGTTTGGATCGATGCCGATGTGCTGATCTTCGATCCCGACGCGCTGACGATCGACCCGACATTGGGTTTCTTCGGCATCCGTGAACGCGCGCTGCTGCTCGACAATGATCGGCGTCCGACGATCGGCCCCGAGAATGTCAACGGCGCGATCCTCGGCAGCACACCCGACAACCCGCGCTTCGCCACCTATCGCTGGGCGGTCGAGGAGGTCGTTCGCCGTCACACGGACGGCCCGATCCCCCGCACGATCGCGGGCCCGCGTCTGCTCACCCGCATGGCAACCCGCCATCCCTTCGTCGCGATCGACCATGTCGGGCTTCTGACGCCCGCGATGATCACCGAGATCGCCGCCGCCGGCTCAGACCTGTGCCGCCGCTATATGACGGCGTTCGGATCGCCGCTCGCTGCCGCCAACCTCTGCCATTTCTATCGCGACGCCGTGAACGAAGACCGTCGCCGCCGCTTCGATGCGGCGATGGACCATGCGATCAGCCTGCTGGTCGAGACGCGTGGAGGCGTGATCAACGATCTCCTTGATACAGCCAAGGCTTGTACGCCTGCCGGCTCAGTCCGATCTGAAGGGGCATGACGCAATCGCTCCGCAAAGCCTCCTTCCCTCTCGTCGCCGATGCCGATACGCGACTGCTGGTTCTCGGCAGCCTGCCGGGCGAGAAGTCGCTGGCAGCGGGTGAATATTACGCCAATCGCGGCAATCATTTTTGGCGGCTGATGGCACTGGTGACGGGCGAGGACTTGCCGGCGCTACCCTATGACGATCGCCTGGCTGCCCTGCTTCGTCGAGGCATCGGATTGTGGGATGTGATCGCCGACGCAACCCGCGCCGGCAGCCTCGATAGTGCAATCCGCGATCCCCGCGTGCGAGACCTCACCGCGGTCGCACAATCCTTGCCCACGCTCCGCGCAATCGCGTTCAACGGTGGTACCGCGGCGCGGCTGGGGCTGCTCCAGCTCGGACCGGCGGCGGAGAGCTATGAAATCATCCGGCTGCTGTCCAGTAGTGGGGCATGCGCCGTCACCACCGCCGTGCGCCACGCGGATTGGCTGCGGCTCCGTCTCTTTGTCAGCACCGACTAGCCGCCAGTTCAATGTTCCTGTAATGTTCTAGGCATGGCAACGAGTCGCGCCGCGCCCGACCTGCCGCCGCGACCGCTGCGCTGGCTGTTCCTCGACCTGAACAGCTATTTCGCCAGCGTCGAACAGCAGCTCGATGTCGGCCTGCGCGGCCGACCTATCATCGTCGCGCCCGTGGATACGGACACAACCGTTGCCATCGCAGCATCGGTGGAGGCGAAGCGCTTCGGCATCGGCACCGGCACGCCGGTGTGGGAGGCCAGGCAGCGTTGCCGCGACATCATCGTCGTGCCCGCACAGCACAGCCGCTACGTCGAGTTCCATGACGCGATTATCGCGGAGGTGTGGAAGCACATTCCCATCACACGCGTCTGTTCGATCGACGAGGTCGCCTGCCGCCTGCTCGACAATGAGAATAGTGAGGCCGAAGCCCGCGCGCTCGCAGCCCGGATCAAGGCCGGCATTTGCATCAATGTGGGCGAACGCCTGACCTCATCGATCGGCATCGCGCCCAACCGGCTGCTCGCCAAGCTGGCATCCGACATGATGAAGCCGGACGGTCTCGTGGTGCTGTCCGCCGACATGCTTCCCGATCGCCTGTTCGATCTGAAGCTCACCGATATCGCCGGCATCGGCGCGAAAATGGAGCGCCGGCTGGCGCGCGAGGGAATCAACGATATCGCCGAACTCTGCGCGCGCCGCCCGCGCGATGCCGGGTCGGCGTGGGGTGGCGTCAACGGCGACCGGCTGTGGTGGCTGCTGCACGGGGTCGAGTTGCCCGAGAAACCGACACAGCATCGCACCGTCGGCCACAGCCACGTGCTGTCGCCGCGCAACCGGGGACCGGAACCGGCGCGGCTCACCGCCCGCCGCCTCGCGCTGAAGGCGGCGAGCCGGCTGCGCCGCGAGGGCTATCGCGCGCGGTTGCTCGTGCTCCACGTCCGCTTCGAGGATGACAAGAGCGCATGGCGGATCAGCCGCCGCCTTCCCTCGACGCAGGACAGCTTCGCGATGCTCGCCGCGCTTGAGCATCTCTGGCCGCAACTCGTCGCCACCGGTCGCGCTCGCCCCGGCGGCTTCCGTCTGCGAATGGTCGGCGTGACGCTGGCTGAGATCGAGCCTGTGGCGGGTGAACAGGATTCGCTGTTCGCGCTGCTCGCGCCAAACGATCCTCTCGCGCGCGAAACGCGCACCTTGTCGCTCAGCCGCGCCATGGACAGGATCAATGAGCGCTTCGGCCGTAACGCGGTAACACTCGGGCCATTAACCGGCGGCCGGGTCGATTCGGTCGGCACGAAGATCGCATTCGGCAGGATTCCAGAAATGGCGGAATTTCATGAGTAAAACTTGTGCACCGCAAAAAATTTTTCACCGCACGACGCGGCAGTCGAGATCATGCCCGAACACGGCAGCCCGACTATTGCTCATGTCGTGAGCCGGCGTTCTGCCAGTGGTTTCAAGCTGCTCCTTGGCCGCGCAGTGAAACAAGGCACGCGGCGGCACTCCGGCGATTTCTCACCAAACAGTCGCTGCATAGCGGCATAAAGCGTTTCAACTTGACACTCATATTTCGCCGCGCGCGCATGCGCGCACTCTATTTATATTTTGCCCGTGAGGCTCTTGATCACAGCAGGTCGAATCCGGGTGTGGCAGGGTGGTGCCATCAAGTTGTAACATTGTTACAGTTGACGCACTGCGACGCGCACTTCATTCCATGGGTGCTATGACCATGAAGCATTCCCTTCCGCTTGCCGCAATGGCGGCCCTCCTCGCGCTTGCCGGCTGCGGCGGCGAAACCTCCACCACCGTTGACACGGCGAATGACGCAGAGAGCGCCGAGCTGAACACGGCAAACGTCGCGACGCCGATGCCGCTGATGATCAAGGCGCAGAAGATCTATCGCTGCAAGGACAACAGCGTCGCTTATGTCGACTTCATGACCGACGATATGACGGCCAATCTTCGTACCGAAAAGGACGGCAAGGCCAATGTGCTGAAGGCGGCGGCAGCGGGCGAGGTTTTCGAGGCCGATGGCGTCAAGCTGGCCGGCAATGGCGAGGAAGTCACGATCACGCTGCCCGGCAAGGGCGCGCAGAGCTGCCACACCAAGTAATCCGATCACAATCGATCTGATTGGATGGGGCCGCCGGAGCGATCCGGCGGCCCCATCTGATTTCGGCGCCCGAAAGAGTGGCGACGGGCGATTTCCAGCTATTGCAAACGTGCCCACCTGCACGCGCAGCAGGATCGGGCGAGCGTCAGCATCTACGCCAATCAGCATAATCGCCCAGGATGGTGGCAGGAAGGCCATCTCCCCTCGGAACCAGGAAAACGACGTCTGCTGGAGTACGGATGATGATGCAAAGCAAGATAAGCCCGATCGCGACGGCCGCCGCCCTGCTAGCAATGCCCATCCCCGGGTTTGCCGCGGACGAAGGCACAACGCTTGCCGATTTCCAGGTGGCTGGCCGACAGCGGCTGCTGCGCGCCGACGCCGATGGCGACGGCAGGATCAGCAAGGAAGAATGGGCCGCGGGCCGCAAGAATGCGAAGCGCGACCCCTCCCGCATGTTCACCCGGCTCGATGCCAATGGTGACGGTCAGTTGGAAGCAAGCGAGCTCGACGCCCTGCTCGCGCGCCGCTTCCAGCGGATCGATGCCGATGGCGACGGTTCGATCACGCCCGACGAACGCGCGGCGGGCAGGAAGGCCGCAGACGATTGAGGTCCGCTGTGCGGCCGAAGTTGGGCCCGATGTGACGCTGAACAGCCACACGCCATAAAGAAAAGCCCCCTCCGTTCGCACCGAACGAAGGGGGCCTGTTCAACGTGCCTGGCGGATCAGAAGCGGAAGCGCACACCCGCGGCGATACGCCGGCCGACCTTGCGATACTCCTTCGTCCGATCGGGGCTCACCGAGTAGATGAACTCCTTGGCGTTGTTCAGGTTGGTGACGTCGGCGAACACGGTGAATTGCGAGTTCACGTCGTAGGAGAGGCCAGTATCGAGCTGACCGTAGGATGAGAAGAATTCCGGCTCGCCATTGCGGCCCGAAGCCACCACGAGGAAGTCATCGCGCCACGTATAGGCGATACGTGCCTGGATGCCATATTTCTCATAGAATCCCACGAGGCTGTACGAATATTTGGAAAGACCTTCGAGACCGAAGCTCACATTCGCAACGGCGTTGCGATATTCCGCGTTGGATTCGGTATAGTTGAAGCTCGTCTGCACGCCGAGGCCGTCGAAAGGCGCCGCCAGGCTGGTGAAGGCCTGGCGATAGCCGATTTCAACGCCCTTGACCGTGGCGCCCTCACCATTGTCGGGCACGGTCACCTGGAAGGTCACCTGATCGACGAGCTGCGGCGTCGTCACCAGGGTCACGAACGACTTGATGTCCTTGTAGAAGGCCGCGGCTGATATCAGCGAGGACGGGGCGAAATACCATTCGATGCCCGCTTCATATTGCGTCGCACGGAACGGCTGCAGATCGGGGTTGCCGCGGCGGATCGTCTCGTTGCCCGGGTTGGTCTGGATGGACTGGCGCGGCGACAGGTCAGACAATGTCGGACGCGTCAGAACCTTCGACGCCGCGAGGCGGAAGATCAGGTTGTCGGTGGCGGAAAGGCGCGCGTTTAACGACGGCAACCAATCCTGATAATGCCCGGCAAAGCCGACCGGTACGACTGGCGAGACGATGATCTCGTTCTGGCCGCCGCCGGTGGGGCGCGCGCTGATCACGGTGCGCGAGGCACCGGTCGAGGTATAGTCGGTATCTTCGAAACGCAGGCCGACATTGACCGCCAGCGGCATGCCGCCAACCTCGGTATCCAGCGTGCCCATAATGTAGGCGGACTTCACCTTCTCATCGACGACCGACGAGGCGGATGGCGAGAACACCGCCGGGTTGAACGCCTTGCCGTCCGCCGTCGCATATTGGTCGATCAGGCGAACCAGATCCTGCGGGCTGTAGATGATCCAGTCATGCAGGATGTCACCGCCACCGCCCTGGAAGAAGTTGCGGTTGGTGGAACTGAACAACGAGGTCGGCAGCACGCGGTTGGAATCGCAATAGGCGCACTGCTCGCCGAAAGGCATTTCGTCGCCGGTCAGCGTCTTGGTTCGATTGGCGATCAGGCCACCGGCGAACAGCGTGATCGTGTCCGTGGCCTTCCAACTCACGTCGCCGCGATATTCCTCGATCTTGTCGTCAACGTCGGTGCCACCGCCCCAGATGTAATAATGGGCAGTCAGGCCCTGCGGGTTGGTCGCCGCGTTGGCATAGTTGGGGCTGCTGAAGCCATAGCTGTAGATCGGGCTTTCGGTCCGACGATCGAACCACAGGTCGACATTCTTGCGGCGGATGGTGGTGAACAGATTGTTCTCCTTGCCGCGCCGCTCCGCCTTCGATCGCGAGGCGTCGAGACTGACCGTGAGGCGATCCGTGGCCTCCCACTTGAGATTGCCGCCGAACTGATAGGTCGTGACGTTGCGCTCGTCATACTGGATGATCTCGTCGACGAAGCCGCCCTGATAGCGCTGATAAAGCGCCTCGCCGCCCTCCACGACCTGCTCGACCAGCGTGCCGCCGGCGAAGTCATAGGCGAGGCCGGTCTGCTGCTCGGTGAAATCCGCCTTCGAGTAGAGCCCATCGAGTGTGAGGGTAAGCCGGTCGACCGGACGATACTGGATCGAGCCGTTCAGGCCCAGCCGCTTGAGCTGACGCTCGAAGAAGAAGGGCGAGAGGTTTGACGGCATCGATACGCGGCTGAACGGCGCCACGTTGGGACCGATCCGGCCGCCCGGCACACCTGACCGGTTATAATAGCTGTCGGTGCTCGAACGGCGAACATGGCCGGCACCGATCGTGAATTCGTCGTTGCGCAGATCCTGATCGAAATAGACCGCAGAGACCGCGACGCCGAAGGTGCGCTCGTCATTGCGCCAGCTGACCACGCCCGAGACCTCGGGGTTAAAGGAGTCGGCAAGCTCGGCCCACTGCATCGTGCCCGAACCGGTCGCGACGAACGCCTTCTTCTGGTCGAGCGGGCGCAGGGTGCGGACGTCGACGGTGGCGCCGATCGATGAGCCGTTGAGGCTGGCCTGCGGCGACTTGTAGACGTCGGCGCCGCTGATGATCTCGGCAGGCAGCACGTCGAACGAGAATTCGCGGCCGTTATTGTCCGTGGCCAGCGTGCGGCCGTTGACCGTCACCGCGTTGAACTTGGGGCCGAAGCCGCGAACGGTGATGAAGCGGCCCTCGCCACGGTTCCGCTCGATGGTGACACCCGTAATGCGCTGCAGCGATTCCGCTACGTTCTGGTCGGGCAGCTTGCCGAGATCCTCGGAGACGATCGAGTCGACGACGCCGATGGCCTCGCGCTTGATGTCGATCGACGCCGCCTGGCTGGCGCGAATACCGGTTACGATGATTTCCTGCGCGTCGTCGTCGCTCAGCGGCTGTTCTGCCGAAGCGGCGTCGGTTGGCTCAGCGGTCTGTGCGAACGCGGTTGCGCTGCTGCTCCACGCCACGATCGCGGTGGCGGCCAGCAATGCCGTACGAACATCTCCCATGCACTTCATCTTTATCCCCTCCGGTCTTGTGGGGTTCAATCTGAAGATTTCCGAAAGATATGTCAACTGATCATAATACGTAATATGTTTCAGCGTACTGACTTTATCGGCAACACGCACAGCGCGGACCCGAATACGAAAAGCACCGCGGCCCAGAAGATCGTGCGGTAATCGCCGCCGCTCAGCGATAGGAGCACCGCCGCCATCACCGGGCTTATGATCTGCGGGATGTTGACGGCGGTGGTGAGCACGCCGAGGTCCTTGCCCTCCTCGCCCAGCTCACTCTTGGGCAACACCTGGGTCATCAACGCCATGTCGATCGACATGAACATGCCGTAGCCGACGCCGATCACCGCAGCGTAGACCCACATGCCTTCCATGTTGGGCGCCACCAGCGGAGCGACCATCGCGCAGCCCATGATCAGGCTGCCGGCAATGACGAACGGCTTGCGGCGTTGCATGCGATCCGATGCCCAGCCGGACGCGAGCGAGGTGACGACGAGGCAGACGAAGGTGACCATTGCCATATTGGCGATAGCGACGTTGGACGCCGCGTCGCTCAGGCGGATATAGTCACGCAGGATGTACAGCAGGTAGGCTGCGACCGCCTGATACCCCATATAGATCGTGAAGCGGCTGAGGAACGCCCAGGCGAAATCAGGATGTTTGCGCGGCGAGATCCAGAAGCCACGCGCAAAATCACGCCAGTCGAACCGCCGCGTCGGCATCGCCGCGCTCGAGGGCTCGCGGTTGACCAGCACGAAGGCCAGGCAGGAAACCGCGATCGCAGCCGCGAACAGCCCATAGGCCAGCACCTGCTGGCCGGCGAGATAGCCGGCGACGAAGGTGCCAGCGGTCAGCCCCGCCGTCATGCCCGCGCCGACGATGCCAGAAACCGAACCCCGCGTTTCCGGCGCGAAGCGATCCGCGATCAACGTCGTCATCGCCGGCTGCATCGAGTTGTAGGCGATGGCTGCCATCACCCACAGCACCATCATCGACCAGAAACTGGTCATCCAGGAAACACCGAACAGGCTGATCGACCCGATCAGCGATCCGATCGCGATCCACGGCGCGCGACGCCCCCAATGCCCTCGCGTGCGATCGGAAAGCGCGCCCGCGATCGGCGTAGCGAGCGTGGAAAAGATCGAGGTGATCGCGAACATGAGGGCGAGGTTGTTCGCCTTGTTGGCGGGATCTAGCGCGGCGATCTGGTTGGGCAGCAGCACGCCAAGCACGCCACTGTACAGCGCCATCAGGAGGAAGAAATTGACCATCAGCGAGAGCTGCAGCACCGTTCGCTGCCGGCCGGTAACGAAGGCCGGGCTGGTCATTCCGTGCATCCTGTCCTCTCCCACGTTTCTTTTCTTATCTGCCGGCGACGCGCCGGTCGGGAACCAGGCTAAGGCCGGCCTCCCTCGGCCGGCGGTGCGGCCCGCCGCCATTGGCGCCCCATGCCCCGTCCTTGCGATCCCGCGCAATCGCCGCCTCGTCGACGATGATGCCGAGGCCGGGCCGATCGCCCAGGACGATGCCGCCATCGGCGATCTGCTGGTCGACGTCGAGCCCGGTCGGCCAATCGAGATCCTGCACCTCGATGCCGATCATGTTGGGGATCGCGGCCGCGGCATGGGCGACGGGGTTGGCATCATAGCCGACCGGCGAGGCCGGCAAGTCGCGGGCGTGCGCGGCGAGCGCCACGCGCATGAAATGGGTGATGCCCCACACGCTGCCGGCCTGCACGACATCGACCGCGCCGGCATCGAGTAGCGGCGAATATTGATCGAGCCCGGTGAGATTTTCGCCGGTGGCGACTGCGCATCGTGCAGCCCGCGTGATCGCGGCATGGCCCGGGGCATCCCAGCGACGCACGGGTTCCTCGATCCAGGTCAGGTCGATGCCCGCCGTCTCGATCTCCGCAAGATGGCGGATCGCCTGCTTGCGGTTCCAGCTTTCGTTGACGTCGAGCATCAGCGCCGGGCGGATGCTGTTCACCGACAGGATATCGCGCGCCAGCTTCAGCCGGGCGATATCGCGGCGGATATCCCTGCCGCCCTTCACCTTGGCGGAGCTGAAGCCGCGCTCGGCGAAGCGCCGGTAGAGCCCGGCGAACGCCTCGTCATTCAGCCCATAGCACAACCCGGAGGCATAGCCGGGCACAAAGCGATCCGCCGCCCCCAACGTGCGCCAGAGCGGCTCATCGGCCATCTTGGCCTTGAGATCCCACAGCGCCATGTCGACCGCGGCGATCGCGCCATAGGTGGCGCCGGCATGGCCGCTCTTGAACACGTGCGAAAGCATCGAATCATAAAGCGCCGTGGTGGCGCGCGGATCTTGCCCCTCGACCGCCGGGAAGATCCGCGCGATATCGGCGTGCTGGCCGAGGCCGACGCCTTCAAGGCCGCCATCGGTTTCGAGGATCAGGATCGGCACATCGGTGACGCCGCTCTCTACCACCCCGTTTGCGTCGCCCACCGGACGTCCCCAGTCATGCGAGGTGACGAGGCTGCGATAACCGGTAACTTTCATTCACACGCCCCTGGCTCATGATCGCACGGCGACGACCCTATAAGACATATTATGTATTATCTTTGCGAGTTGGCAAGCCTTGACGACGTCAGACGATTACGGTTTCACGATTTGGTACGGTCGGCATCCAGTCCGACCCGTTTTCAGGCAAGAACGATCGATGACCAGCCCCATCCCGCCATCACCCCAGCGCGTCCGCCGCCGCCCCCGCCTCGCCGAAGCGGTGGTCGAGGATCTCGTCAACGCCATCGTGACCGAGACTTATCCGGCCGGATCGGCGCTACCGCCGGAGGGGATCCTGGGTGACATGTACGAAGTCAGCCGCACCGTAGTGCGCGAGGCGACGATGGCGCTGACAGAGAAGGGGCTCGTCGTCTCGCAGCAGGGGCGCGGCACGATCGTGCGCGAGGCAAGCGCGTGGGACATGCTCGACCCGATGATCCTTGCCGCGCTGTTCCGCCGCGAGGACGGGCTTGCCTATCTCGACAATCTTTCCGAGATTCGATCGCTGCTGGAAGGCGCGATGGCCGCCAAGGCAGCGCAGCGCCGCACGCCGGCAACCATCGCCGAACTGAAGGCGCAGATCGAAAAGCTCGAAGCGCTGATCCAGATGCCCGCCGCCTACGTGCATGAGGATGTAGCCTTTCACGACATCATCATGCGCATCTCGGGCGACAAGCTGAGCAAGGCGGTGATCGACGGCGTCCAGTCGGAAGCGCTGCGGACGCACGGCTATAGCGGCAAGCTCAATGTCGAGCATGTCCGTGAGACCCATGAGGCGCACCGCCGCATCTGCGACGCGATCGTCAGCGGAGATGCAGACGCCGCGGCGAAGGCGATGCGTGAGCATATCGAGGGAAGCTGGGCCCGCCGCCGCGCGCAGGGGCCGCAGGCCTAGGTTCCCTCTCTATGAACGATCACGCCTGTTCCGACAGCGCGTAGATCCGCTCCATCTCGACCCACGTCTGCTCCGGCGCGAAGGCCAGCGGTTTCTGGAAGGTGCGCATCAGCGCATCCCACGCCTGCACGTCGGGGTTGGCGGCGTCGCGGGCCTGCTTGGCCGCTTCGTCAAGGGCGGCTTCGGCGTCCTGCTCCATGATCATGAACATGCGGTCTCCGGTCAGCCAGATCTCCAGCGACGCCACACCGTCGCCACGGATCGCGGCCGACACGGCGGCGGGCACGGCGCCTGCCGCGTGCCACGCGCGGTAGCGGGCGATCTGGTTGGGGTCGTCGTGGAGATCCACGGCGAAACAACGGCGAACGAGCGTCATTCTAGCATCCCAGCGGTTGACTGGCTGATTCACTCTGCTTAGACATCATACGTCTTACAAGTGATAATCAGGAGTGGGTATTGGTTTCCCTCTATGCGCAGTCGCTCACCCGGCGAAGCCTAGCCGAACGAACCGGGGCACTCTCCCAATTTGCCGGCGTCAGGCTCTCGACATTGGGCGACGGGCTTGAGCGCGGCGTGCGCCAGCTCGAATTCCGCACCGGTACCGGGCTGCGCTTCACCATACTTGTCGATCGCGCGATGGACATCGCCGAATGCGAACATGCCGGCCGCGCCGTCGCTTGGCATTCGCCGGCGGGGTTTCGCCATCCGGGTCTGCACGAATATGAGGGCGAAGGGGGCCTTGCCTGGCTGCGCTCGCTCTCGGGCCTCGTCGTCACCTGCGGGCTCGACCACACGCTGTTCATGCATGACGATCCGGCAGAGCGTTATTTCTATGGGCCCCGCAAGGCGGTGTCCTCCTCGCTGCACGGCCGCGTCGGCACCATCCCGGCGCGGCTGACGGGCTATGGCGAGACCTGGGTCGGCGACGAATGCATCCTGTGGGCCGAGGGCGTGGTCCAGCAGGCGACGGTGTTCGGCGAAGATCTTCACCTGATCCGGCGGATCGAGGCGACGGTGGGCGGCGACGAGATCCGGTTGCACGACCGCGTCGTCAACCACGGCTTCTATCGCACGCCGCACATGTACTGCTACCACATCAATGTCGGCTATCCGGTGGTCGACGAAGGCGCGCGCTACGTGGCGCCGATCCGCGACGTGCTGTGGGCGGCGCATGCCGAGACCTATGAGGCGCAGGGCACCGGCTATCGCAATATCCCCGCCCCCATTGTCAATTTCCACGAGCAGGTCTGGCAGCACGACATGACGCCGGACGCCGAGGGCCGCGTCAACGTCGCCGTCGTCAACGAGGCGCTCGGCTTCGGCTTCGAGGTGGAAACGCTCAAGAGCCAGTTCCCGGCGATGTACGAGTGGCAGAACCTCCACGCCGGCCATTATGCCCTCGCGATCGAGCCCTCGACCAACCATGTGCTTGGCAAGGATTTCGCGCGCGAGCGCGGCGAGCTGATCTGGCTCGAACATGGCGAGGAGCGCCGCTACGACAGCGTCTTCCGCATCCTGCCCGACGGTGTGGCGGTGGCGGACGCGGTGCGCCGCATCGAAGGCGTCGCGCGTCAGCCGGGAGAGGATTATCCCGCACCCTCGGGCAATTATCCGCCGATCAACGGGGCCACGGCATGAACGGCCGCAATGTTCTCTACACCGGCGCCGCGGGCGGGCTGGGCCTGGAAACGAGCGTGCTGCTGATCGAGCGCGGCGCGACGGTGATCGCGGTCGACAACGACCCCGCCAAGGTCGCGGCGCTGGAAAGCGCTGCTGCCGGGGTTGGTCCGGGCAAGCTGATCGTCTCGACCGCCGACCTGTCGGACCTTACCGCCTATCGCGCAGAACTGGAGCGGCTGATCGCCGGGACCGGCGGCATCGACGTGATCATCAACAACGCCGCGATCTACCCTGCCAAGCCGTTCGAGCAATTCTCGATCGAGGAGCATCAGCACGTCCAGCGCGTCAATGTCGATGCCGGGATCGTCGCGGTACAGGCAGCACTGCCGGGAATGCGTGCGCGCGACTTCGGGCGGATCGTCAACATCTCCAGCATCACCATCTCGGGCGGCTGGGCTGATCTTTCGCCCTATGTCGCCTCCAAGGCGGCGCTGATCGGCCTCACTCGTGCCTGGGCGCGCGAGTTCGGCGGCTGGGGGATCACCGTCAACGCGATCGCGCCGGGCGCCTTCCCGACCGACGCCGAGAAGATCCACCCGGATCCGGAAGGCTATAACCGCATGGTGCTCGACGCGCAGTCGATCAAGCGCCGTGGCAACGCCGGCGACATCGCGCACGCGATCGCCTTCTTCACCGCCGAGGAGGCGGGATTCATCACCGGCCAGACGCTGCACGTCAACGGCGGCTGGGTCATGGCCTGAGGACGAGACGAGAATGAGCATATTAAACGGCATCCGCGTGCTCGACTGTTCGATCGCGATGG
Organism: Sphingomonas zeicaulis; assembly: GCF_050433225.1. Taxonomy (NCBI): domain Bacteria; kingdom Pseudomonadati; phylum Pseudomonadota; class Alphaproteobacteria; order Sphingomonadales; family Sphingomonadaceae; genus Sphingomonas; species Sphingomonas zeicaulis. The sequence continues at coordinate 1,713,444 of NZ_JBNPXQ010000001.1, forward strand.
CGGGCCCCTTCGCGGCGCAGCGGCTGGGCGACATGGGCGCCGACGTGATCAAGGTGGAGCCGACCAGCGGCGAGTGGCAGCGCCACGCCTCTGCCGGCGGCGCCACCGGCAACAAAATCAACGTCTCCTTCCTCTCGCTCAACCGCAACAAGCGGTCGCTGGCGGTCGACCTCAAGGCACCCGAGGGCAAGGCGATCCTGATCGAACTGGTCAAGAATACCGATGTGTTCCTGCAGAACTACCGCCCCGGTGTCGCCGAGCGGCTGGGCGTGGACTATGCGACGCTTTCCGCGATCAATCCGCGGCTGATCTACGTCTCGATGTCCGGCTATGGCGAGGATGGCCCCTATCGCATGTATCCTGGGCAGGATCTGCTGCTGCAGGGCATGTCCGGCGCAATGCTTTCGGCGGGCTCGGCGGATGCCCCACCCTCCCCCGCCGGCCAATATCTGGTCGATGCGGTCACCGCCTACAGCGCGTTCGAGGGCGCGCTGGCTGCCTTGTTCCACCGTGAACGGACCGGTGAGGGGCAGTTGGTGCAGGTCAACATGCTCGATGCGATCACCACGATCCAGATGCAGGAACTGTCGGTGTTCACCGTCGGCAACAAGCCGCAGGCGCGCTCCGCCGAAGCGCATGCGCACAGCTATATCCGCGCGCCCTATGGCGTGTTCCAGACCAGCGACGGCTATATCACATTGGCCATGGCCAAGCTCGCGACTTTGGGCGCGGTGCTGGAGGACGAGTTCCTCGCCGGATTGGACGAGGAGCGCGACGGCTGGACGCAGCGCGACGCGATCTTCACGACGGTGAAGGCGAAACTGCTCGGCGCGACCAGCGCCGAATGGCTTGAGCGGTTCCGCGCCGTCGATATCTGGAGCGGCCCGGTCTATGGCTATGCCGATCTGGTCGAAGACCCCCAGATCAAGCACAACCAGACCTTCGTCGAATATGATCACCCCACCGAAGGCCATGTGAAGACGCCGGGCTTTCCGATCCGCTTCTCGCGCACCCCATCCGCCGTCACCCGCGGCGCGCCGCTGGTCGGCGAGCATAGCCGCGAACTGCTGGCCGAAGCCGGGTTCGACGCCGAAGCGATCGAACAGTTCATCGAATCCGGCGTGGTGCGGCAGCACGCATGACGGTGCAGTATCGGGGGCTCACCTGGGACCATCCGCGCGGCTACAACGCGCTCGCCGCCGCCGCCGAAACGCTCGATGGCCTTGCCATCGACTGGCACCGCCATCCGCTGGAAGGCTTCGAATCCCATTCGATCGCCGATCAATGCGCGCGGTTCGATCTGGTGGTGATCGATCATCCCCATGTCGGCGAGGCGGTGACCGACGAGGCGCTGGTGCCGATCGAGGATCTGTTCGACGCGGAGGACATTGCGGCGTGGCAGGCCGGCACCGCCGGCCCCTCCTTCGTGAGCTATCGCTATGCCGGCCAGCATTGGGCGCTGCCACTCGACGCCGCGACGCAGGTGATGGCCTATCAGCCGGCTCGGCTGGTGACGCCGCCGCGTGACTGGGCAGGCGTGATCGCACTCGCCGAAACCGCCGAGGTATCGCTGTCGCTGGCGGGTCCGCACGCGATCCTGAGCTTCCAGTCGATCTGCCGCGCGCTGGGTTTCCAGCCGGCCAGCCCGCGCGACGATTTCATGGACCGCGCGATCGCGCGTGAGGCGTTCGCGATCATGGCGCGCCTGACCGGCGAGGTCACCCGCCGCTTCGCCGCGCACAACCCGATCGCGATGCTGGAGGCGATGGCGGCGGGCGACGGGCCCGTGCTGTGCCCGCTGATCTATGGCTATGTGAACTATGCCGCCGCCGGTTCGGTCGCCTATGCCAATGCGCCGATGGGCCCCGGCGGGCGGATCGGATCGACACTGGGCGGCACCGGCATCGGCGTGTCGCGCCGCGCGACGGTGACGCCGGAACTGCTCGACCATCTGCGCTGGCTGATGTCGGACGAGGTGCAGCGCGGCTTCATTCCCGAGCATGACGGCCAGCCCTCGCTGCGTGCCGCCTGGCAGGATGACGCCGTCAACGCCGCCGCCAATGGCTTCTATCGCGCGACTCAGGAGACGGTGGAACAGGCGCTGCTGCGCCCGCGCCACGACGGCGCGATCCCGTTCCAGGCCGACGCTTCGAAGCTGCTGCGCGAAGCCTTGCTTACCGACGCCGATGCCGACCCGACACTCGACGCGATCGAGGCGGCCTATCGCCACCATCACCCCGCAGGAATCGAGACATGACCGAGGATTTGCGCTTCACGATCGTGGATGGCGTCGCCACCATCCTGATCAACCGCGCCCAGAAGCTCAACGCGATGACGCCGGCAATGGCCGATGCGCTGGTCGCCGCGGTCGCCACCTGCAACCAGTCCAACGATGTCCGCGCGGTGGTCGTGACGGGCGCGGGCGAGAAGGCGTTCTCGGCGGGATCGGACATCAGCACGCTCGACGGCTATGAAACGCCGTGGGACTTCCGCAATCGCGCCGATTATTGCGATGCGCTGCGCGCCTGCCGCAAGCCGGTGATCGCTGCGGTCAACGGCTATGCGCTGGGCGGCGGGCTGGAGACGGCGATGGCATGCGACATCCGCATCGCTTCCACCAACGCCCGCTTCGCCGCGCCCGAGATCAAGCTGGGCTGGATCGGCGGCGGCGGCATGGCGGTGGGTCTCGCCCATTCGATCGGCGCCTCCAACGCGGCGATGATGCTGCTGACCGGCGACATGATCGACGCCCAGCTGGCGCTCGCCTGGGGCCTCGTCAGCGAGGTGCATGCGCCCGAGGCGCTGCTGCCGCGTGCTCAGGAGATCGCGAAGACCATCGCCTCACGCGCGCCGATCGCGGCGGAAACCGGCAAGCTCAACCTGCGCGCCGCGCACAGCATGCCCTATGACAAGGCGATCGAATATGAGCGCGACCTGCAGGCGATCTGCTTCGCGACCGACGATGCCAGGGAAGGCCGCGCGGCGTTCGCCGAGAAGCGCGCGCCCGTGTTTCGCAGGCGCTGACCGATGATCCAGTCCCCCGAAGATATTCTGCCCGCCGATCCGCGCGCCTGCCTGCTGGGCCGCGTCTGGCGCCCCGACGTCAACGGTCCCGCGGTCGTCCGCGTCGATGGAGACCGATTGATCGACGTCACCCGCGCCTTCCCCACCGCGCGCGACCTGTGCGAGGCCGCCGATCCGGCGGCGGCACTGCGCGCGGCGGGGGGTGAGGATGTCGGCGCGGTCGCCGATCTGCTCGCCAACACCGATCCCGCCACGCGCGATCCGGCGCGGCCCTGGCTGCTGAGCCCGATCGACCTGCAGGCGGTGAAGGCCGCCGGCGTCACCTTCGCCGCCTCGATGCTCGAACGCGTCATAGAGGAGCGCGCGCGCGGCAACGCCTCGGCGGCGTCGGGCATTCGCGAGCAGGTGCGCGCGCTGGTCGGCGACGATCTCCGCCAGCTTCGCCCCGGTTCGCCCGAAGCACTGGCGCTCAAGCAGGCGCTGATCGATGCCGGCGCATGGAGCCAGTATCTGGAAGTCGGCATCGGCCCCGATGCGGAGATCTTTACCAAGGGGCAGCCGCTCTCGACGGTCGGCACCGGCGGCGAGATCGGCGTCCACCCCGCCTCGCACTGGAACAATCCGGAGCCGGAGGTGGTGCTGGTGGTCGCCTCCACCGGCACGATCGTCGGCGCCACGCTCGGCAATGACGTCAATTTGCGCGATGTCGAGGGCCGCTCTGCGCTGCTGCTCGGCAAGGCCAAGGACAATAATGGCGCCGCCGCGGTCGGCCCGTTCGTGCGGCTGTTCGATGCCGACTTCAGCCTGACCGATGTCGAGACGATCGAGGTGGCGCTGACGATCAGCGGCACCGACGGTTTCGTGCTCGATGGCCGGTCACCGATGGCAGCGATCAGCCGGCCGCCAGCGGACCTCGCCGCGCAGGCGATCAACACGCACCATTGCTATCCGGACGGGCTGGCGCTGTATCTGGGCACCATGTTCGCACCGACCAAGGATCGCGGCGCGCCGGGCATGGGGTTCACCCACCAGCCCGGCGATATCGTCCGCATCGCCTGCGCCCCGCTGGGCGCGCTCGTCAACCGCGTCACCACGACCGACGCCTGCCCGCCGTGGCAGTTCGGCGCCGCGGCGCTGATGCGCAACCTGGCGGCACGGGGCCTGCTGTGAGCCGTCCCCGCATTTTGCTGACCCGCCGGTGGCCCGAGGCGGTCGAGGCGCGGCTCGCCGAACGCTATGACGTGACGTTGAACGAGGGTGACCAGCCGCTGAGCCTCGACGCGCTGGCGGCCGCGATGCGCGACTATGACGCGCTCTGCCCAACGGTGACGGACAAGGTACCGGCATCGGTGATCGCCACTCCGCACGCGCGGGTGCGGATCATCGGCAATTATGGCGCCGGCTTCGAGCATATCGACCTCGATGCGGCGCGCACCGCCGGGATCGTCGTGACCAACACGCCCGACGTGCTGACCGACGCTACCGCCGACATCGCGATGCTGCTGATGCTGATGGCGACGCGCCGCGCCGGCGAGGGCGAGCGCGAATTGCGGGGCGGCCGCTGGACCGGCTGGCGGCCGACGCACATGCTCGGTCAGTCGCTGGCGGGCAAGGTTCTGGGGCTGGTCGGCTATGGTCGCATCGCCCGTGCCATGGCGGAGCGGGCGAAGGCGTTCGGCATGACCATCGCCTATCACAGCCGCAAGCCGGCGACCGACATGCCGGAGGATGCCTATTACCCGACATTGGCAGGGCTGGCCGAGGTGGCGGACATCCTCTCGCTCCACGCGCCGGGCGGTGCCGAGACGAAGCATATGGTCGACGCCACCCTGCTCAAGCGGATGAAGCCGCACGCGGTGCTGGTCAACACGGGGCGCGGCACCTTGATCGACGAGCAGGCGCTGGCCGAGGCACTGACGGCGGGGACGATCGCCGCCGCCGGCCTCGACGTGTTCGAGCGCGAGCCCAACGTGCCCAGCACCCTGATCGCGCTGCCCAATGTGGTCCTCCTTCCCCACCTCGGCAGTGCCACGATCGAGACGCGCACTGCGATGGGCATGAAGGTGGCGGACAATCTGGATCGCTTCTTCGACGGCGAGCCGCCCATTGACCGCATCGCTTGACCGCGTGACCACGGCCACCCTGCGGTGGCTGGACGAAGCGGGCGGCGTGCCGCTGGTGCTCGGACTGTGCGGATCGCAGGGCTCCGGCAAGTCGACGCTCGCCACCGGCCTCGCCGAGCGGCTGGCGGCGATGGGGCGGCGGACGGCGATCCTCTCGCTCGACGATCTCTATCTGCCCGGCGGCGCGCGCGCGGCACTGGCGCGCGACATCCACCCGCTGTTCCGCACGCGCGGCGTGCCGCTGACGCATGATGTGGCGCTGGGCATCCGCCTGATCGACGACCTCCGCGCCGGCCGCCCCGTTCGCATGCCGCGCTTCGACAAGGCGGTGGACGAGCCGGTGCCGGAGGCGGCGTGGGAGAGCATCGCAGCGCCCGTCGATCTGATCCTGTTCGAGGGTTGGTGCGTCGGCGCGCGGCCCGAGGATGAGGCCGCGCTGGCGACACCGGTGAATGCGCTGGAGCGCGACGAGGATGGCGATGGCGTCTGGCGCCATGCGGTCAACGCCGCACTCGCCGGGCCCTATGCCGATCTGCTCGGCCGCATCGACCGGCTGGTGCTGCTCGCGGCACCCGGCTTCGAGGTCGTCCATGGCTGGCGGCTGGAACAGGAAGAGGCGCTGCGCCGCCGCCGCACCGCCGAGGGCGGCGACACCACCGGGCTGATGGACGCGGCCGGCATCGACCGCTTCATCCAGCATTATGAGCGGCTGACGCGCGCGATCCTCACCGAGATGCCCGCGCGCGCCGACCTGACCATCCGGCTCGATGCCGAACGCCGACCGCAGGACGCCCGATGATCATCTCCTCCCCCACCGACTATCGCGAGGCGGCCCGCCGGCGCCTGCCGCGCTTCCTGTTCGACTATATCGACGGCGGCGCCTTCGGTGAGGAGACATTGGCGCGCAATCGCAGCGACCTTGCCGACGTGCAGTTGCGCCAGCGCGTGCTGCGCGATGTCTCCGCGCTCAGCCTCGAAGCCGAGCTGTTCGGCGAGAAAATGGCGATGCCGATCGCGCTCGCACCGATCGGGATTGCGGGGATGACGCGCCGGCGCGGCGAGGTGCAGGCGGCCCGCGCGGCATGCGCGGCGAACATCCCCTATATTCTCTCCACTGTCAGCGTCTGCTCGGCGGCGGAGGTGGTCGAGGGCTGCGGCAAGCCGATCTGGTTCCAGCTCTATGTGCTGAAGGATCGCGGCTTCATGCGCGACGCGCTGGAGCGCGCGATGGCGCTGGGCGCGACCAAGCTGGTCTTCACCGTCGACATGCCGCTGCCCGGGGCGCGCTATCGCGATCGCCATTCGGGCATGAGCGGGCCCAACGCCGCGTTCCGCCGGATGCTGCAGGCTGTGGGCCGGCCCGCCTGGGCATGGGATGTCGGACTGCACGGCCGCCCGCACGATCTTGGCAATATCTCCGCCTATCGCGGCCAGCCCACCAGCCTTGAGGACTATATCGGCTGGCTGGGGGCGAATTTCGATCCCTCGATAAGCTGGCGGGATCTGGAATGGATCCGCGACACGTGGCGTGGCGAGATGATCGTGAAGGGCATTCTCGATCCGGATGATGCGCGGGATGCGGTGCGTTTCGGTGCCGACGGCATCGTCGTTTCCAACCATGGCGGCCGCCAACTCGATGGGGCGCAATCGACCGCGCGTGCCCTGCCCGCGATCGCCGATGCGGTGCGCGAAGATCTTACCTTGCTGGTCGATGGCGGCGTCCGCACCGGGCTGGATGTGGTGCGGATGCTGGCCCTCGGTGCGCGCGGCGTGCTGCTCGGCCGCGCCTATGTCTATGCGCTCGCCACCGGCGGCGAGGCCGGCGTGGAAAATCTGCTGCGACTGATCGCTGAAGGCATGCGCGTCGCGATGGCACTCAATGGCGCGCGGTCGATCGCCGATCTGAGCCGCGACAGCCTGATCATGGAGAGAAACGGATGACCTTGTTGCTGGAACGCGCGGCGTTCAGTCGCCGCGCGGTAACGCTTGGCTTTGGCGCGGCCTTCGCGCTGGCGCCCTCGGCGCTGGGCGCGACCGGATCGCTGACCGGATTCCACGACGTGCGCACCTACGGCGCCAAGGGCGACGGCATCGCGATCGACTCCCCCGCCATCAACCGCGCGATCCAGGCAGCCTACAAGTCTGGCGGCGGCACGGTGGTGGTGCCGCCTGGCCACTATCTGTGCTTCTCGATGCGGCTGTTGAGCCACGTCACGATCATGCTGATGCCTGGCTCCGTAATCGAAGCCGCCGATCCGCGCCGCCATAAGGGGCAATATGACCTGCCCGAAGGCGTGTTCGAGGAGCAGTTCGTCGATTACGGCCTCGCCCATTTCCACAACAGCCTGTTCTACGGTGACGGCGCGGACAATATTGCGATCGTCGGCCGAGGGCTGATCCACGGGTTGGGGCTCGACCGTGAGGGCCCGTCCCCGCGCTGGCATGGCGTAAAAGGCTGGCGCAGTCCGGCCGAACTGGGGCTGAGCCCCGACGCCGCCCGCCGCTCCGATCCGCGCGAAATGGCCTATGAGGGCCGTGGCAACAAGGCGATCGGCCTTACCAAATGCCGGAACGTGCTGCTGCGTGACTTCACCATCCTGCAGGGCGGGCATTTCGCCTGCTATGTGCTGGGATCGCGCAACGTCACGATCGACAACATCACGGTGGATACCGATCGCGACGGCATCGACATCGATTGCTGCCGCGACGTGCGCGTCTCCAACTGCGTGGTCAACGCGCCGAAGGACGATGCGATCGTGCTGAAGAGCAGCATGGCGCTGCAGGAAAAGATCGTCTGCGAGGATGTGAGCGTGATCGGCTGCAAGACCAGCGGCTACATCCTCGGATCGGTGGTCGATGGCAGCTACCGCCCCTCCCCTTATCGCTCAACCGACAATGTCGGCGTGCTCGGACGGATCAAGCTGGGCACGGATTCCGCCGGTGGTTTCCGCAACGTGCTGGTTTCGGGCTGCACCTGCGAGAATACGCGCGGGCTGCAGATGGGCGGCATCGACGGTGGCACCTTGGAAGACGTCACCTTCCGCGACATCAACCTGCGCAACCCGGTGAACCACCCGATCTTCGTGCGCCTGTCGGTCCGCAACCGTGCGCCGAAGGACTCCGGCACCAGCACCGTGCGCCGGCTGCGCTTCGAGGGGATCAATGTCTCCGGCGCGCCCAGCGCCTATAGTTGCGGCGTGGTCGGCATCCCCGAAGGCATTATCGAGGATGTCAGCTTCTCCGACGTTCATGTCCGCTCCGCGGGCGGCGGCACCGCAGCGGACGCCGCGCGCGAGATCCCGGAACGGGTGAATTCCAGCCTTGAGCCCAGCTTCATGGGCGTTTTCCCCGCGCACGGCCTCTATGTCCGCCACGCCCGCAACATTGCGCTCAACGATGTGAGCTTCGCGGTCGACAAGCCGGATGGCCGCCCGGCAGTGCTGCTGGACGACGTCCGCGGCGCGACGATCGATGGGCTGCGCAGCCCGCAAGCCAGTGCGGCGCAAGCGGTGGTGACGGCGCGGAGCACGGGGATCGCCGTGGGCGAAGTCCACACGCTGGTGCCGGGGGCGCAGGCATGACCCGCCTCCTCGCCGCATTCGCCCTGCTCTTCAGCCTCCTCCCTGGCCTCGCTGTCGCGAGGGACATCCCGCTCGCCACCGGCTGGCGCTTCGTGAAGCAGGACGCACCCGGCGCCGAGCGGCCGGACTTCAACGATCAGGGCTGGACCAGGGTCACCGTCCCCCACACCTATAATGCCGAGGATTCGGGCATCGGCGGCTCGAAGGCGCGGGGTGAGCCCGAGGGGGCCTATTATCGCGGCCCGGCCTGGTACCGGCTGACCATCGATCACAAGCCCGAGGCGAACACGCGCTATCTGCTGCACTTCGGCGGCGTGACCTTGAAGGCGGATGTCTATCTCAACGGGCAGCTTCTCGGCCGCCATGCCGGCGGCTATGCGGCGTTCCGCTTCGATGCGACCAGCGCGCTAAAGCCGGGCGCCAACCTGCTCGCTGTGCGCGTGGACAATGCCCGCAACACCAGCATCTCGCCGCTCAACGGCGACTTCAACGTCTTCGGCGGCCTCTATCGCGCGGTGAAGCTGATCGCGACGCCGGACCTTCATATCGACCGGCTCGACCATGCAGGCCCCGGCGTCGCCGCGCGCACGCTGAGCCTTGCCAAGGGCAGCGCGACGATCGGCGTCACCACCTTGATCGCCAACGATCGCGCCGGCGCCGCGACGCTTACCGTCGCCACCCGCGTGATCGATGCGAACGGCAAGACCGTTGCCACCGTTCGCAAGCCCGTCAACGTGGCGGCGGGCGCGCATGACCGCGTCGAGCAGCAGCTCCGGCTGACCGACCCGAAGCTGTGGCAGGGCCGCAGCGCACCTTATCTCTACCGCGCCGTCTCCGAAGTGGTGGAGCGCGGCAAGGCGATCGACAGCGTTACCGTGCCGCTGGGCGTGCGTACTGTGGGGATCACCAAGGACGGTCGCTTCGAACTGAACGGCAAGCCCTATCCGCTGCGCGGCGCCAATCTGCAGCATCCCGTGCGCTTCGGCCGCGGCCCGATCGTGACCGACGCCGAGATCGACGAGGATCTGCAGCTCATGTTCGACATGGGATCCACCGGCATCCGCCTCGCCCACATGCAGCATCCGCCGCGCGTCTATGAGCGCGCCGACGAGATCGGCCTGCTGCTGCTGACCGAAGTGCCGCTGATCGACGATCATGATCCATCTGACGCGTTCCGCGAGAACCTCGTCCAGCAGATGCGCGAACTGATCGCGCAGAACATCAGCCATCCCTCGGTGGCCTTGTGGGGCATCGGCAACGAGATCCGCAAGTCGGATCAATATTCAAACCGCATCCTGGCGGAGCTGCAATCGACCGCGAAGACGCTCGATCCGCTGCGGCCGACCACCTATGCGCATTGCTGCCTGGAGGACACCGATCCGATCGCGCAGCATAGCGACACCGTCTCCTACAACCGCTATTTCGGCTGGTATTGGGACAAGTCAGAAGACATCGGCCCGTGGGCGGACACGCTCCACGCCAAGCTGCCCGGCCGGCCGATCGGCATCAGCGAATATGGCGCCGGCGCCAGCATCCTCCACCAGGAGGATCCGGTGCTGAAGCGCCCCGAATCCAACGGCTACTGGCACCCCGAACAATATCAGACCGACTTCCACGAGAAGCACTGGCGTGAGATCGCCAAGCGGCCCTTCCTGTGGTCCACCTTCGTGTGGGTGGGCATCGACTTCACCTCGTTCAAACGCAACGAGGGTGACCGCCCGGCGATCAACGACAAGGGGCTGGTGACCGAGGACCGCAAGACGCGGAAGGATGCGTGGTACTGGTATCAGGCCAACTGGTCCGAAGCGCCGATGCTGCACATCACCAGCCGCCGCGACGTCAGCAAGCGCATTCCCACCGCGAAGGTCCGCGTCTATTCCAACCTCCCCACCGTGCGCCTGCGCCTGAATGGCGGCGCGTGGACCGAGTTGAAGGTGGAGGATCATATCGCGGTTTGGCCGATCACGCTGGCGAGGGGCGCGAATGTGGTGGAAGCATCCGCAACGGCACCGGACGGGAAGGTGCTGGCCGATCGGGTGACGTGGGGGTTCACGGCACGGCCGTGATGCGCCGCACTCCCCTGCTCCCGCTCCTCGCTTTGATGAAGGAATGGATAGAAAGCTGCCATCGGGCTGTTTAAGCAGCAGGCGAAAGTGAGAGAGCGATGGCGGCAGGCGACAAGGCACGGTTTGGGATTCCCGGTCTGGACGATATCCTTTCCGGTGGGCTCGCTCCGGGGCGGCTCTATCTGCTCGAGGGCAGCCCCGGTACCGGCAAGACCACGATCGCCACGCAGTTCCTGATCGCGGGCGCGGCAGAGGGTGAGCGCTGCCTGTACATCACCCTTTCCGAGACCGAAGACGAGTATCGTATCAGCGCGGAATCGCACGGCTGGGATCTCGGCGGCATCGATATCTTCGAACTGCTGCCCGCGGCGGACCTGCTCGATGAGCAGCAGCAACAAAGCCTGCTCTATTCGTCCGATCTCGAACTGGGTGAAACCACCAAGCGCATTTTCGAGGCGTTCGAGCGGGTAAAGCCGCATCGCGTGGTCGTCGACAGCCTGTCGGAAATCATGCTGCTGGCGCAAAGTCCGCTGCGCTATCGCCGCCAGATCCTTGCGCTGAAACATTATTTCGTCCGCCACGGCGCGACGGTGCTGATGCTTGATGATCTCACCGCCGAACAGAACGACAAGACGATGCACAGCATCGCCCACGGCGTGATCCATCTCGACGAACTGTCGCCGGAATATGGCGCAGAGCGCCGCCGCACCCGGATCATCAAATATCGTGGGCAGAAATATCGCGGCGGTTTCCACGACTTCGTCATCGGATCCGGCGGCGCGCGCGTGTTTCCGCGGCTCGTTTCCCTGGAACATCATACCGGCTTCGATCGGCAGATCATGGTCACAGGATCGGCGGAGCTCGACGCGCTGCTGGGTGGAGGCATCGAACAGGGATCGAGCACGCTGATCCTGGGGCCCGCCGGCACGGGCAAGACGCTGCTCGCGCTTAAATTCGTCGCAACCGCTGCCGCGCGGGGCGAACGCGCGGCGATGTTCATCTTCGACGAGGAACGCAACCTCCTCTTCAAGCGTGCGCTCAGCTTGGGGATGGACCTCAAAGCGATGATCGACGCCGGGGCGTTGGTGATCGAACAAGTCGATGCGGCCGAACTCAGCCCCGGCGAGTTCACCGAACGCGTCCGCATGTGCGTCGAACAGAACGGGGTGACGACCGTCGTGATCGACAGTCTCAACGGATACCGCGCGGCAATGCCCGAAGAACAGGCATTGATCCTGCACATGCACGAGCTGCTGCAGTATTTGAATCGTAAGGGTGCATCGACCTTCTTGACGGTAGCGCAACATGGCCTGGTGGGTAACATGAAGTCTCCGGTGGACATCACCTACCTTTCCGATACCGTCATCCTGCTGCGCTATTTCGAAGCGCTGGGCGAGGTGCGCCGCGCGATTTCGGTCATCAAGAAGCGGACGGGCACGCACGAGAATACCATCCGGGAATATGTGATAGACGGCCGCGGCATTACGCTGGGTGAGCCGTTGCGGAGTTTCCACGGCGTGTTGCGTGGGGTGCCGACGTTGGCGGGCCAAGGCGAAGCGCCATTGCTGGATCTGGAGGATTGACACCTCATATATCAGAACGTGCGCTGATCCTCGCGCCGCAAGGCCGCGATGCCGAGGTGGCGGCTGCGATTCTCAGCGAAGCCGGCTTCGCCAGCGTCGCCTGTACCTCGATCCCCCATCTCGTCGGCGAGATGGGGCTGGGCGCCGGTTTCGCGCTGGTGACGGAAGAGCAATTGCGCACCGCCGATCTCCATGCGCTGTCACGGTGGATCCAGGCACAGCCGGAATGGTCGGACTTCCCCTTCATCCTGCTGACGCTGCGCGGCGGCGGGCTTGAGCGCAATCCGGCGGCCGGCCGCTATCTCGATATGCTGGGCAGCGTCACCTTTCTCGAGCGCCCCTTCCACCCGACCACCTTGGTCAGCCTCGCGCAGTCGGCACGCCGTGCACGGCGGCGGCAATATGATGCGCGATCACGGCTGGAGGAACTTCACGGTCTGACCGCCGAGCTGGAGCAGCGCGTAGAGCAGCGCACCGCCGAACGCCAGATCGCGCTGAAACAACTTCACGAAGCGCAGAAGCTCGAAACGCTCGGCCAGCTTACTGGCGGCGTCGCGCACGATTTCAACAATCTGCTGACCCCGATCATCGGCGCGCTTGATCTGCTGCAGCGGCGGTTCGACGGGGAGGATGCACGCGTCCAGCGATGGATCGCCAACGCGCTGCAGTCGGGCGATCGGGCGAAAACCCTGGTCCAGCGGCTGCTCGGTTTCGCCCGCCGTCAGGAACTGCAGAACCGCCCCGTCGACATCTGCGGACTCATCGACGGCATGCGGGATCTCATCATCAGTTCGCTCGGATCGACGATCGAGCTGCGGCTGGACTGCACTGCGGATCTGCCGCCCGCGATGGCCGATCCCAACCAGCTGGAGCTCGCCATCCTCAACCTTAGCGTCAACGCGCGGGACGCAATGCCCGGCGGCGGCCTGCTCACGATCAAATCGGACAGGGCAGAGGTCGACGAAGCGTCCGGTATCGATCTTGCGCCCGGCACGTATATCCGGCTTGCGCTGCGCGACAATGGCACGGGCATGGATGTCGAGACATTGACCCGCGCCGTCGAACCCTTCTTCTCTACCAAGGAGGTAGGACGCGGCACCGGCCTGGGCCTGTCGATGGTGCACGGCCTGATGGCGCAGCTCGGCGGCGCCTTCACGCTCGAAAGCGAACTCGGCCGCGGCACCTGCGCGACGCTTTATATGCCGGTCACCACCAGTGGCGGCAGCCCCGACGCGCAGGTCGCCCGTCCGCCGCAGGCAAGATCCGATATGCCGCTGTCCATCCTAATCGTCGATGATGAGGAACTGGTACGTAACGGCACAGCGGAGATGCTGCGCAGCCTCGGCCACCAGGTTATCGAAGCCGGCGGTGGCGCCGAGGCGCTCCGCACGCTGATGACGACGTCCGACATTGACCTCGTCATAACCGACTACAAGATGCCGCGGATGGACGGCGCCGAACTCGCCGATCGCATCCGCGCCGACCGTCCGGACATGCCATTGCTGTTGATCTCCGGCTACACTGGCGCTGCAGACCCCATCGCCGACATGCCGCGGCTCAACAAGCCGTTTGGTCTGGCAGAATTAGCCGAGGCGCTGCGGCAGGTGACCGAGCGACAGGAGGAATTGGCCCGGTCGGAGCAAGCTGTTTTTGAGCATATCGTCACGGACGAATGACGGTGGCACATGTTTTATTGACTGTTGCCGTTTGAAGCGAGCCGCGACCTCAAAAGTCACCGCGCGGACAACGGCTCAACATATCCATCGTGAATGAACTTAGTCGCTATCAGGCCTTGTGCCGGCAGCGGGTGTAGCAGGGTCAGCCACCTGCACTTCTGGCCGAACCAGCCGGGTGCGGAGTTCGGGTAACGGCTTGCCGGTCGCCCCATCCACCACCACCGGCTCGATCCGGGCGCCGGTTTCGTCGTCCACAAGATAGCTCGTGCCACCCTCGCCATGATATTTGCGCCCCCAAGCGCCGATAGCGGCGAGGATCGGCAACACATCGCGGCCTTTGTTCGTGAGCCGGTATTCCTCGCGCGGGGGATGTTCGCTGTAGCGGCCTTTTTCCAGCAACCCATCCCCGACCAGCGCGGTCAGCCGGCGCGTCAGGATGTTCGGCGCGATGCCGAGGCTGGCGCGGAACTGCTCAAACCGCGTCGCGCCATAGCCCGCGTCCCGCAGGATCAGCATGCTCCAAGAGTCCCCAATTCGCAGCAGCGCCCGCCCTACCGGGCAAGGCCCCAAACCATATTTTTCAATGTCCATTGCAAAAGAATAGCGACTCACTATTCTTTTGCAAGTGACAGCGGGTCACGGATTGAAGGACATGTTCAATGAGCAGCAAGCAGGGCACCGCCCTCGTCACGGGTGCATCGGGCGGTATCGGCGCGGTCTATGCCGATCGGCTGGCACGGCGCGGCTTTGATTTGGTTCTCGTCGCGCGCGATGCCGCCCGCATGGCGGCGCTCGCCGAACGGCTGCGCGCCGAAATCGGCGTCGCGATCGAGATCCTGCCAGCTGACCTGACACGAGACGAGGATGTCACGCGCGTCGAGGCGCGGATCGCCGCAACGGACGTCAGCCTGCTCGTCAACAATGCCGGCCGCTCGCTCAACGGCAGCATCCTCGACAATGGCGCTGGCGAGATCAGCGACATCGTTACACTTAATATCGCCACCCCGGCCCGCCTCGCCGCCGCTGCCGCACAGGCGTTCGTCGCACGCGGCGGCGGTGCGATCGTCAACATCGCCTCCGTACTCGCGCTGGCGCCGGAAATGTTCGACGGCATCTACAGCGGCACCAAGGCGTTCCTGCTCAATCTCAGCCAGGCGATGGCGGCGCAACTCGCGGACAAGGGCGTCTACACGCAGGCCGTGCTCCCCGGCGCTACCCGCACGGAGATCTGGGCGAAGGGTGGCAAGGATGTCAACGCGTTCCCGCCCGATTTCGTGATGGAGGTCGACGATCTGGTCGATGCCGCGCTCGTCGGGTTCGACCGGCACGAAACCGTCACCATCCCACCGCTGCCCGACGACGCGCAGTGGACCGCGATGCAGGCGGCGCGACTGGCGATGGTGCCGAACCTCTCGAAGAGCCGACCGGCACCGCGCTATGCTGCGCCCGCGACCGAACCCGTCCCCGCCTGAATCGGAGAGCCGCCGCCATGACCGATGCCGCCACCCCGCCCCTCAACGCGTTGACCGACAATCCCGGACGGCGTGACGGCCTCGGCCAGTTGCAGGCTCTGATGGATGCGGGGCGGCGGCCACCGATCGGCGAGACGATGGACTTCGTGCTGGTCGAGATCGAGCGCGGCCGGGCGGTGTTCGAAGGCACGCCGGGCACCCGCGTCTACAACCCGATCGGCACCGTCCATGGCGGTTATGCCGCGACCCTGCTCGACAGCGCGTGCGGCTGCGCGGTCCATTCTCAACTCGGCCCTGATCAGGGCTATACGACACTCGAACTCAAGGTCGCCTATCACCGCGCACTGAGCCATGAGAGCGGCCCCGTCCGCGCCGAGGGCAAGGTTCTCACGATGGGGCGTCGCACGGCGTTCGCCGAGGCCAAGCTGATCGACGCGCGGGGGCGGCTGTGCGCGTCGGCCACCTCGACGCTCCTGGTCTTCCCCCTCGATCCGGCTGGCTGAGATCCACTGGGGCGCCCCGCGGCATCACTTTTCCACCGGCCCGCATCTGCCGGCGCGCAATGAAGAGTGCGCAACAGGCGATGTGATAGAGACCGGCGGATCGATGACCCGATATGCAGATCTCGGTCGCCCTATGAGATCCTGGGTCACCGCAACCGCTGAGACGATCGTGCCGCGGTGACCTCTATCGCATCGCTATCTCAATAGAGCTTATAGCCGACCAAGCGGTTTCCGATGGTGCTATTGCCCTCCCGTACGGCGACGATCAGCATGGAGTCACTCGAGATCGACATCAACCCCGGCGTGTCTGCCGACCAAGCCACAGGATGAGCTTGATCGGTGAGCGATATTGCATAGATTTTCTGCGTCGTACTAACGAAGACGAGATTATCCGTAACCACGATATTGCCGGAGAAGGTTTCGGAACCGCTGGGAGGTGACCATGACCAAAGCACGGCACCTGTTTCTTCGTTCAACGCATCCAGACGCGCTGGGCTGTTACGGGCGACGTAAAGCACGCCCTTGGCAAGCGCTGGCGTGGTCACATAGACATCCTGACTTTGCCAGACGGAGGCGTTTCCTGTCGTCGAAAAGCTGGCGAGCGGCCGAGGATATTGGTTTCCGCCGGTGAACGAACCCGAATAGACGATCAGATTACGTCGCGCTCCCAGGATCGGTCCACCGACATAGCTGTAGCCACCCCAAGTAAAAAAGGGATTTGGTATGCTTTTCACTCTCGTGCCATTGAGACGATTGAACACGTCAACCGTTTGCCCGCTATAATAATAGACGTAGTTCTGATCGACAGCGGGTGTCAGGCCATCCCAAACATCGCCTCCGCCACCTTCACCCGTCCAGCGCAGTGCGCCGGTTGCCCCATCAAAGCTATAGATGACACCCCCGTAGTAGCCGGCAGCGAAATAAACGTCGCCCCCAAAGGGCGTGGGCGCAGCGAAAGTCGACCATTGGGAAGCAAACCGCATCCGCCGTATGAATTGCCCGGTCGCAGTATCGATCACATGGATCGAATTGTTGTCGGAGGACGTGACCATCGATGCGACGTAAAGTTGGTTGCCGCTCACAGCAGGCGGGCTCGCACCGTCATGGACTTGTCCCAAGGTCCGGGCCCATCGGCTCGTGCCGTCGGCGGCAACGAGCGCCTGTACGCTTGTCGTACGATCCGTGTGCCGACGCGTTACGAAAATATCGCCGCCCTTCGACGCGGCAACCGAGATGTTCTCGGTGAAAGCGGGCGCCCACTCCCAAACCTTCTTGAAAGCAGCGGCGTTCAACCTGGCATGCACATAGCCGTTGTGCGATGCGTTGCGCTGCTGGGTTTCCCAGTCCTTCAACGGCGAATTGAGCGTATAAGTGAACTCCTGGCTGCTGCCCGGATAAACATTTGCGCAACTCGCCTGCTGACACAGCCGAAACGTGATCTTTCCCGTCAGAACACCGCCGCCGAGATTCTTTCCCGTCTTGAACGTGGCACGATATGTATTGCCGCTCTGTGTCACGCCGCCTTGAAGTGTCAGGATCTGACGGTCGTACTGAACGTCGGGCACGATCGTTCCCGAGACCGTCCCCGTAGCTGTTGCCTCGAAGCTGAACGTCGCTTCGCTGTCGTCTTCCGACGCCGAAGCCGTTTGGCTGGCCGGACTGATCGAGACGGCGACGCTGGGGGTCGGCGTCGGTGTGGGAGTCGGCGTGGGGCTCGGCGCCGGGCTGGGAGAACCGCTTCCATCATCGCCGCCGCAACCGCCGAGCAGAAGTGCCGCCAGAATTATCGAAGAAGTCGCGCCGCGCATCAGCACCCCCGCCTTGCCTGTTTGCCCCACCGGGCGCAGCGCAAGGCAAGCCGATACATCGCCCCGCCCTATATCGATCTGCCCCCGCCCCGCGCTTGCCCGAGCGCCATTGCGTTGACAAGCAGGATGCATCGATCTTGGCGGTTAAGCTCCAAAACGGATCGATTATCCTTATTTATCGCGCGGTTATTGCGGACCGTGTCGCGGCGCCACCCGATCGGGTCAAGGAGGGACGATGCCCTCCTTTCCCGATCATGTCGTCAGGCCGCCCGCTTTGGCAGCTTCCAGCCGGGCCGCACGAAGTGGCAGGTATAGCCGTTCGGGATCCGCTCCAGATAATCCTGGTGCTCCGGCTCCGCTTCCCAGAAGTCGCCGGCGGGCTCGACTTCAGTCACCACCTTGCCCGGCCACAGCCCGGATGCGTCGACATCGGCGATCGTATCTTCCGCCATGCGACGCTGCTCCTCGCTGGTGTAATAGATCGCCGAGCGATAGCTGGTGCCGCGGTCATTGCCCTGACGGTTCTTCGTGCTTGGATCGTGGATCTGGAAGAAGAATTCCAGCAAGGCGCGATAGCTGGTCACTTCCGGATCGAAGACGATCTCGATCGCCTCCGCATGAGTGCCGTGGTTGCGATAGGTGGCGTTGGGCACGTCACCGCCCGAATAGCCGACGCGCGTCGAAAGCACGCCGGGCATGCGGCGGATCAGATCCTGCATGCCCCAGAAGCAGCCGCCGGCGAGGATCGCGATCTCCTGGCTCATGCCACATCCTCCACTTGGTCGAGATAGGCGCCATAGCCCTCGTCCGCCATGTCGTCGCGATGAACGAAGCGCAGCGAGGCCGAGTTGATGCAGTAGCGCAGCCCGCCGCGGTCACGCGGACCATCGGGGAAGACATGGCCGAGATGGCTGTCGCCATGCGTCGAGCGCACCTCGGTGCGAACCATGCCATGGCTCACGTCGCGCAGTTCGGCAACATTGGCGGGCTCGATCGGCTTGGTGAAACTCGGCCAGCCGCAGCCGGATTCATATTTGTCGGCCGAGGCGAACAGCGGCTCGCCCGACACGATGTCGACATAGATGCCGGGTTCCTTGTTATAGAGATATTTGCCGGTGCCGGGCCGCTCGGTGCCGCTTTCCTGCGTCACCCAGTGCTCCTCTGGGCTGAGGGCAGCGATGGCGGCTTCGGTCTTGCGATATTCGGTCATGCGCATCTCCATTCTCGCGCGCCCATGTGGGGATGCAGGTCGCCTGCGTCCATATGCAGACCACGCTGCACATGAACGGAAATTTCGCTAACAGCCATCGTCATGGCAAAGCGACGACGCTATCTCATCGCGACGATGCCCGATGGCTATGTCAAGCGCATCGGCCCCACCGACGCGCCCTTCACCCATTACTGGCGGATCGTCGCGCATCTCGACGACGGAGGCACGGAAGTGTTCTGGGGCCACACCAAATCGCTGCGCGAGGCGACCGGCAAAAAGGCTGCCACCGCCGACGCCGCCCGCCAGCGCGGCTGGAAGCGTTATGACTTCGAGGTGGTCGAGTTGATCGAGCAACCGGTCAGCCCGCAAGAAGCATAGCCGGTCCGGCACCTTCACCGTTCGTGGCATTTAGGGCGATTGGCTCCAATGCAGAGAAGATAGGCCTTTGGCAGCACGGGATTTTGCGCTTTTACTGCACCGATCCGGCGGGGAAGCTAAGCGGATGGCGATACTGACCGCCCATCCGAGCGACTGCAGCTCCGCTTCCGGTGCTTCCGGCAACGCGAAGGCGAAATCACGGGTGGTCGCGAACTCCCACGCCGAATGCTTCAGCGTCGGTACCTGCCGTAGCAGGATCGCCTGTGCTTCGGCGGCCTTGCCCTTGGGGAACAGCGCCGCCGCCTCGATCTGACCGAAGCTGCGGCCGCGCGACCGCGCCCAGTAATGATCCGCCATCAACCCGGCGGCCTCCGCCTCGCCGCGCCATCGCAACGTCGGCGAGCCCGGCATCATAATTCTTCGCCTCGATATGGTGCGCGGCGCGCGCGAGGATGAGCCCCATCCGGCGAGCACGATGGCCTTCCCCGGTTTCTCCTTCGAGCAGGCCGGTGCACACCGCCACGCCATCCACGCCGAACTTGCGCTTGCTGGTGTCCGCGGATTCGGGCGGCGGCGCGAACAAGGCGAGCAACGTCACCGCGCCCAGCAGTCGCGCCGCGCTTTCGCCCGCGGTCATGTTGTTGGGATAGCCGTCGCACTGCACATAGCGCGATCCCGACTTCTCCGCCTCGACCTGCGAGTTGGTGGGCAGTACGCCGGCGGAGCCGATCGACGGCGCCGCCGCGGCAAGCAAAGCAAAGGCAGCCGGCATGCGCCGGCTGCCCGTCGGCCATCGGATCAATTCCTTCCGATCGGCTTTAGGCCCACTCTAGCGATAAGTTCGCAACACCCGGATGGAACGCAGTCGCTTCGCCGTCACGCCCCACACGTGACGACGAAGCGAGCGCCCGGCCAGCCGATTGCGGGGGTGGAGGTCCCGGTTTGGCCAGCCAGATTTGTCATCCACCGAGGGGGGGGCGTTCACGGTGGTGACAAATTTCGTTCAGGCGTCAGGCTGTCTTGGCCAGCGCCGTCCAATCGATGTGATGCCCACCGGCCTGCAGCTCACGGGCGAGTGCCCATTTCCAGCCGCCGCGATTGTCCATCGGCAGGCAGCCGATGCCCGGCAGGTCGTAGGGGATCGAGACATGCTCGCGCTTCAGCGCGTAGACCTTGCCACGTCCCAGGCAGCCGGCGAGATAGCCGAGCCCCAGCATCACCGTCTGGCAGGGCCGCACCAGGCTTTCGCCCGCAGGCCCTTCGAATTCCTCATCGCCGGAGAGCAGCACCAGCGAGAAATCGACATCACCCTGTCCCGAGGCCGCGGCAACCGCGCGGGACCATTTGGGGAGCCGCTCATCCACGGTCACCGGCTGGAAGCCGAGCTGCTGGACGAAGGAAACCGATGCGTTTTTCGCGTCATCGTCGCTGCTGTGCGCGATGAACACCTTGGAGGAAGGCGCCATCCTCGGTGCGGCATCGACCCGTGCGGTCTCCGCGCACATCTGCACGCAATCATCCTCGATAATGCCGCGCAGGATGGTCAGGCTCTGCCGCAGCACGATTTCATGGTCGTCGGCGCCTTCGGGCTGATTGCCATCCACCCAGCCGGCGCGCGCCCAGCGGCTTGCGCTCGATGCCGAGATCGCCTCGTCCGCGCCGCGGTCGTATTGCGCCAGCTTCTCATAAATCTCGATGCGCCAGCGTTGCACCGTTTCGACATAGTGCGGCGGCTTGCCGCCGTTCAGCGCGCTGCCCTCGGCATAGCGCGCGTCGAACCAGGCGCGGTCTTCACGGCAGAGCCGGATCCGCGAATAACGTCGTTCCATGATCATAAGCCAATCCCCACAACATCCTTAACCCTTTGTTCGGCATCATCGCTGGTCATCGATGAGTGCCTTCCTCCACCACCGGCTCGCTTTGGCGCGGGGGAGGATGAAGCGAATGCTGCCCCTCCCCCGCGCACATCCTCACAGCACCCAGTTCTGGGTCAGCGCGGCGGTCGCATCGCCGGTGAACAGCACCGAAAAATCGGCAATGCCGTCGCCGGTCGTGTCGGCACTCACCGTCGTCGTGTTGCTGCCGACGTCGAATGCCACCATCAGTTCACCCGCGGCGCCGCTGAACGCGTCGACCTGGCTGAAGGCCTCGTTCGTGCCGGCGGTGTTGGCGTTCGCGTCGATCGCCGACAGATCCAGCACGTCGCCGAGCGAGAAGTCGGTGATCCGATCCGCATTGGCATTGGCGCCGCTATCGAATACCGTTTCGTATATGAAATGATCACCGCCCGCGCCGCCGGTCAGCGTGTCACTGCCGGTTCCGCCGATGATCCGGTCGTTGCCGACGCCGCCGGAGATCCGGTCGGCACCGCTGCCGCCGTTCAGCAGGTCGTTGCCGCTGCCACCGTCGAGCACGTCTTTGCCCGCACCGCCGATCAGCGTGTTCGCCTGGGCGTTGCCGGTCAGCACGTCGTCATAGCTGGAACCGAGCAGGTTCTCGATGAACGACAGCGTGTCGGTACCGGCGCCACCGGTGTTCTGGGCGCCGGTTGCGAGCAGGCTCACCGTGACGCCAGAGGTCGCGGTGGTATAGCCGGCCGTGTCGCTGCCGGCGCCGCCGCTCAGGATGTCGTCACCCGCGCCGCCGATCAGCGTATCATCGCCGGCGTTGCCGGTCAGGACGTTGTTCCCGGCGTCACCGGTGAAGACATCGTCATACGCCGAGCCGTTGAGATTCTCGATGCCGATCAGCGTATCGGCACCGATGCCGGTGGTCTGCGGGCCGGTGCGCGTCAGGTCGACGGTGATTCCGGTATCGGCAGCGGCATAGTTCGCAGTATCGATGCCGTTGCCACCGATCAACGTGTCGTTGCCAAGACCGCCCGAAAGCGTATCGTTGCCATCGCCGCCGGTCAGCACATTGGCATACTCATTGCCCGTCAGCGTATCGGCATGCGCCGTACCGATGACATTCTCGACATTGCGGATGCGGTCGAGGCCCGCGCCACCGGTGTTCTGCTGCGACCCGTTGGCCCGCAGGTTCACCGTCACGCCGAAGCCGACCGCGCTATAGTCGATCGTGTCGTTGCCCGAACCGCCGTCGATCGTGTCGTTGCCGAGATCGCCGGAGATAAGGTCGTTGCCCAGGCCGCCGGAGATCGTGTTGTCGCCTGCGCTGCCGATCAGCGTATCGTCGAACGCGCTGCCGATCAGGCTCTCGATCGCGATCAGCTGATCCGTGCCGGCGCCGCCGGTCGCGACCCCGGTGTTGAGATTGATGCTGACCGCGGATGCCGCATCGGCATAGGTCGCCACGTCGATGCCGCTGCCGCCATCGAGAATATCATTGCCCAACCCGCCCGAGAGCGTGTCATTGCCGGCGCGACCGAACAGCGTATTGTTGCCCGTGTCGCCCGTCAGGATATCGTTGAAGGTCGATCCGGAGACATTCTCGAAACCGCTGATGAAATCGCGGCCGCCACCGCCGGTGAATTGCGCCGGCGAGGTCGCCTGCAGGCCGAGATTGACGATAACGCGCGACGTGACGCCGGCATAGGACAGCGTGTCGACGCCCGCACCGCCGGTCAGGCGATCGGTGGTCGTCCCGCTGCCGCCGTTGATCAGGTCGTCGCCGGCGCCGCCGTCGATGACGTCGGAGCCGAGACCGCCGTTGAACGAGTTCGCGCCTTCGTCACCGATCAGCGTGTCGTCGAAATCGGTGCCGACAGCACCTTCGATCGAGATCCAGGTGTCAGTGCCGGCGCCCGCGCCGCCGCTGCGCGTGCCGGTGGCGAAGTTGATGTTGACGGCGCTGGTCGCGCCGGCGAAGGACGCGCGATCGATGCCGTCGCCGCCGTCCAGCGTATCATTTCCGGCGCCGCCGACGAGCGTGTCGTCACCGATGCCGCCGATGAGCGTGTCGGTCCCGGCGCCGCCATCGAGCGCGTCGTTGCCCGCGGCGCCATCCAGCACATCATCGCCATTGCCACCGGTCAGGACATTGGCCTGGACGTTGCCCGTCAGCCTGTCGTCAAATGCCGATCCGATGACATTCTCGATGGCCAGCAGCGTATCGGAACCGGCGCCGCCGGTATCCTGCGCCGTGGTCAAATCGAGCGATACCGTCACCGCGCCGGCAGCATCCGAATAGGTCGCGGTATCCGTGCCCGCGCCGCCATTCAGCGTGTCATTGCCCGCGCCGCCGTTGAGAAGATCGTCGCCGGCCTCGCCGAGCAGCATGTCATCGCCATTCTGGCCGAAGAGCTGGTCATTCTCGGTGCCGCCGCGCAGCATGTCGTCAAGCTCGCCGCCGCGCAGCACGTCATTGCCGCCCAGCCCGTTGATCGTGTCGGCATCCGGCCCCGCCTGATCACCATTGATGATGTCCGCGTTGGGCGTTCCGTCATAAATCGGCATTCATTGGTCTCCACGCATAGCTCCGCCGGAGGCCCGGCGCAGCACGGTCCAAAAAATACGGCCTCCCCGGCCCGCGACATGCGGCGCATGTTGCGGTGGCGATCGGCCATGAAGGGTGTGGAAAGCCGTCTACGCGAACCACGGTCCGCGCCTGGATCGACCGGGCGCAGCAGCGCACGATCGAGCGAGGCGATGGCTGTTCCGGGCATCGGCAATCCGGACGGGCGCCCATATTGCCACGCAGCCTGTCGGCCTATGCGGTGAAGGCGGCGCCTGGTTATCCGGGAGTGAAGGCGCGCGCATACGGCGCGCACGTCCGCCTCACCGACGGTGCTGACGCGCGGTCAGCTAGGCGTCGGGGCGATCGATCGGCCGGTCGGCGGCCGGGATGGTCCATACGGTAGATCTGGTCTCAGATATCATAGCCATGCATTTTCTCCTCGAGAAAATTCCCCACAACGTGGCGCTACAGGCGTGCGTGCCGCTCTTCACGCTGTCCCCCGGCCGTCTTGACGCCAGAGAGACCGGCAACCCAGGATCCCACAACCCTGCGTCACCACATGAAGATGCGGAACGAATTCGCACCTGCGTAAAGACAAGACTCCTACGAAAATGGTTGGTTCCGGATCTTGTTTTGCGCGGCGCGCCTTGGCTGTGACGATGCACTTCCTGCACGCGCCGCGGATCATTGCAGTTTCGGGGTTGTTTAGGGTGTTTGTCGCCGCGCGCCTTCGGCTCACCGCGCCTTTAACGAGATCTGATACAATCGATTGCAAAAAGCAGACCTGTCCGCAGACTGCGACAATCCGACGAAGCGGCCCACTCTGTCGACGAATGTACGGCTTCACGCTGCCGCGCAGCACAACCCCTGTCGCATCGCAGCTGGTACCGCTACCCACCGCGACAAATGGTGCGGCATTGGCATCGGCATGGTGAAGGGAGTATAGGCAAATGGCGAAGACGACGCGGGCGACGAAGCTCCTGGAAGGTGCGAAGATCGTCTTCACCGTGCACGAATATGCTTATGACGCGAACGCTCAGCATGTCGGCCTGCAGGCGGCGGAGGCGCTGGGCGAGGATCCGGCGCGCGTGCTGAAGACGCTGATGGCGCTCGTCGACGGCAAGCCGGTCTGCGCGATCGTGCCGTCTGACAAGGAAGTCGCGATGAAGAAGCTGGCGGCCGCGTTCGGCGGCAAACATGCCGAAATGATGAAGGTGCCGCAGGCGGAACGCATCTCGGGCTACAAGGTCGGTGGCATCAGCCCGTTCGGCCAGATGCGCAAGGTGCCGACCGCGATCGAGGTCGAGGCGCTGGCGCATGCGCAGGTTTATATCAATGGCGGCCAGCGCGGGCTGCAGGTGCGTTTGGCGCCCACCGACGCTGCGCGCGTCATCGACGCGATCGAGGCGGCGCTGATCGCCTGATTCCAGATGTTACGATTGTAGTGTCGTTTCCGTGCAATCCATGTGGGTCGCCAATGGCTATTGGCCCATCAGCCGCGGGCGGCATCGCGTTTCCATGTACGGAAGATGCCCCTGCGGTGCCTATGACAGCAAGTGATGATGATGCGAACGGCCCCGATCCTGGTGACGATCGCCGGCCTCTTGCTTGCACTGGCGATGACGCTCTCCGCGCCGCCGGCAAAGAGCCAGTTCGTGATAGCCTGCAGCGACGCACGGCCGGCTTCCGCAATCCTGGCCTGACAAAGAAAAGGCCGCCCGCACCGCTGACGGCCGAATAGGGAGGGTCTTTGCGGCTCAGCTTCGCGTCTGGAAGCGATAGCGGCCCGATCCGATCTCCAGCGTCACGCGGTCCCCCGCCTGCCCCAGCAGCTTGACGCCGGTGGCCTTCGCCAGCGGCTGGCCGCCTTCGGTGATGCGATCCGGCGTCGCCGCCGGCAGCAGCAGTTCGGCACGCGCATTGGGTGGCACCGTCAGTTCGGCTTCGAACCCGCCCGGCGTCTGCTGCCATCTGGTTTCGATCCGGCCGAGCACGCTTTCGTAGCGCGCACCGCCGCGCGTTACCCGGCCGTCGAGCACGGGCGCGAAGCGGAAGCGCTGGAAACCGGGCGCAAGCGGATCGATGCCGGCGATGCGGCGATAGACGAAGCCGCTGACCGCGCCCAGCGCATAATGGTTGTAGCTGTTCATCGCCGCGTCGACCATGTCGGCGTTCCACCGCTCCCAGATCGTCGTCGCACCCTTGGCGATCATATAGCCCCATGACGGGAAGGCGGTGCGCAGCAGCAGGTCGTAGACCATCTTGGTCTCGCCCTGGTCGGCGAGCGCATCGAGGCTGAAAGGCGTGCCGAGGAAGCCGGTGGAAAGCAGGCCGCCGCGTCGCTTGATATCCGCCACCAGCAGCCGCGTCGCCGCTGCGCGCTGGGGTTCGGGCACCAGCCCGAAGCGGAGCGCCAATATATAGCCGCATTGCGATCCGTTGCCGACACTGCCGTCCGGCTTGACGAAGGCGGCGGCAAAGGCGCGGCTAATATCGGCGGAGAGTGCGCGGTAGCGCTCCGCCTCGGGCTGGCGGCCCGATCCCTTGGCCATGTCCGCCATCGCATCGACCGAGCGCTTCCACATCGCAGTCGCGATCAGCGCCTTGGGCGTGGTCTCGTCGCCCGGCTCGTTGGCGTCGAGCGCCACCCAGTCGCCATAGTCATAGCCGCGGCCTTTGCGCCACACGAGATCGGGGTTCTGCGCGAGGATGAAGTCCAGATAGCGCTTCATCTCCGGCCAGTTGCGGTCGACCACCGCGGTGTCACCGTAGCGCTGCCATACCGTCCACGGCAGGATGATGCCGGCATCCGCCCAGCCCGGCGAGGCGCCGAGTAGCAGATCGCGCCAGCCGGCCGGCGCATAATCCGGAAACTCACCGCGCGGCCCCTGCCCATCGCGCATGTCGCCCATGAAGCGGCGGGTGAACGCGCCGACATCCATGTTGAACGCGGCCGCATCCCAGAACACATTGGCGTCACCAGTCCAGCCCAGCCGCTCGTCCCGCTGCGGGCAGTCGGTCGGCACGCCGAAGAAGTTGGAGCGCTGGCTCCAGAAGCCGTTGTGCCACAGCCCCTGGACGATCGGGTTCTCGACGAGCAGCCAGCCGGTGCGCGGCAGATCGCTGGTGACGACCACGCCCTCGACTTCCTCCGGCGTCGGGGCGCGGCCCAGGCCGCTGACTTCGATATAGCGGAAGCCGAAATAGCTGAAATGCGGTTCGTAGCTTTCGCCTGCTGGATCGCCGCGGAACACATAGGTACAGGCGGACCGCGCGGCGCGTAAATTCGCCTGGTCGATCATGCCCTCGGGTGTCAGGATCTCGGCGAAACGCAGGGTGGCGGTGCGCCCGGCCTCCGCCTTCGCTTGCAGATGGACCCAGCCCGCGAAGTTCTGGCCAAAATCGACGACATGGCGATCGCCGGGAAAGCTGCGGATCGTTTTCGC
This sequence comes from Sphingomonas zeicaulis, assembly GCF_050433225.1. Classification (NCBI taxonomy): domain Bacteria; kingdom Pseudomonadati; phylum Pseudomonadota; class Alphaproteobacteria; order Sphingomonadales; family Sphingomonadaceae; genus Sphingomonas; species Sphingomonas zeicaulis. The sequence goes on from NZ_JBNPXQ010000001.1 coordinate 1,740,730, forward strand.
CTTCAGCCGCTCGACCGCGCGCAACGGCGGCGAGACCTGCGCGCGCAGCCGGCAAGGCGGCGTCTTGCCGATGGCGGCGGGGCGCCATTCGTTTGCAGTGAGGCCAGGCGAGGACCAGCCCGGCTGCTCCCACCGCGCATCATAATCCTCGCCATAATAGATCTCGGCTTGCCGCACCGGCGACAGCGCCTGATGCCACTTGCCGTCGGTCGTGATCGTGGTGCGGCTGCCGTCGGAATGCTCGACCTCGAGTTGTGCGAGGAACCGCAGCGGCGGATCGCCGAAGGCATAGCGGCCCGCGGGCGCATGATAGCTGCCATACCAGCCTTCCCCCAGCATCGCGCCGATCGCATTGGCGCCCTTGCGCAGATGCGCGGTCACGTCATGCGTCTGGTAGAGCACCGCCTCCCGGAAATCGCTGCTCTCGGGCGACATCAGCGCATCGCCGACGCGCTTGCCGTTGATCTCTGCGACATAGGCACCGAGCGCGGTGGCATAGAGGCGCGCGCGCACGACCGGCTTGTCGATGCTGAACTCACGGCGGAGCAGGTGCGCACCGTCGCGCGGCCACGCTTGCTGCTGATTGGTGGAGAGCGTCGCCGCCGCCCAGCGATCGTCGTTGAAATTCGGTTGCTGCCAGCCAGTGCCCGGCTTCACCGCGGTGCGCATCTTCTCAGACGTGATGCGGACGACCTTGCCGCCGCCTTCCAGCCGCACCATCGCCGCGCAGGCGATCTCGTGGATCTTGGGCGAGTTGAAGCCGGTCGCGTCGTTCACCTCGACGGCAAGCACGTGGCGGCCGGCGTCAAGCTGATGCGTCGTTACCGCGATCGGCTCGGTGCCGAAGCGGTGCTGCGACCTGGGGCCGCGATCGACCAGCTGGCCGTCGAGCCACAGCTTGGAATCGAAGTTGGCGATACTGAACAGCGTCGCCGGGCCCGCCATCGGTACGTCGAACGCCAGCCGGAACGCGCGTGGGGTGCCGTCCTTCGTCCGATCGCCGCGCATCCAGCGGAGCCCCGCGGCCCGATCTGCCGCGTCCTGCTCGCTCTCTGCCGCGACCCATCTTGCCGTCCAGTCCGCAGGATCGATCAGCCCCATCTCGAACCGGGCGATCGCGCTGGTCGCGATTTCGCCGCGGCTGTCTCGCACGATAACGCGCCAGAAAACGATATCCCGCGATCGCAGCGCGCGGCCGCCCCACACGATATCAACCGTCTTGTCGGTCAGCACCTCGCCCGCCCGCCACAAATCGGCCGAGCCGGCTTCCAGCAGCGCCGGGCTGGATGCAGCCTGCACCTCGTAACGCGCCTGCATCACGCCACGGGCTATCGCCTCGATCCGCCACGACAAGCGGACGCCCTGCGCCTCCAGCCCGATCGGATCGACCAGCGACTCCGCGCGGAGATCGACGATCTTCAAGTCACCGGTCGCGGCCCGCGCCGGCCCGGGCGTCGCTGCGAGCGCGCCGGCGACGCTGGCGCCCTGCAACAGGCCGCGGCGCGAAATGCCGTTCATTTGCGCACGCCTGCGTTGGCGATCACAGCCTGTGCCGCGGCCGGCCAGTCGCGGTCGGGCACCAGGAAATTATCCTTCTCGACATTGCCGATCTCGTCGAGCCAGCGCCCGCCGGTGGTCATCGAATTGTGCCAGTTGCCGGTGGCGAGATTGTCCGTCGAGATGCGGCGGCGGAACATCTTGCCCGCGGTGTTGATGTTCAACCATTTTCCGCGTGTGTCGATCACATTCCCGGTAACCTGGAAATGCTTGCTCCCCTCATCGAGGTAGAGCGCGATCTTGCCGCCGATGTCGAAGATGTGATTGCCGCGGATTACCGAATTCGGGTTGGCGGAGAGGTTGTAGATCGCACCGCCATCCATGAACCACGTCTTCACGCCATGGATGCGGTTGCCTTCGATCAACGTGTCCCTGAGCACCGTCGGCGTCGTATATTTGATATTGTGGACGTAGCCCTGCTGCTTCTCGTCATAGTTCGGGTTGCCGCCGACATCATTATAGCCCCAGCCCCAGCCGACCGCGATCGCGTCGTAAGGCGCATCGCTGATGTCGTTGTGCGCGATCTTCGTGCCGGCGATGTAGGTGGTCAGGATCGCGGCATTGTCCCGATATTCCTGCGAGACCGTCGCGACGACATTGTCCTCGATCGCAAGGTCGCGATTGACCAGTGCCTGGTCCTTGGGATGATGCGCCTCCACCCGGATGCCGCCCGCCATGATCGCGCTGCCCGAGAGAACCGCGAAATGGTTGCGCGTCACGCGGATACCCTGCGTGGCGAGGCCGACGCCGGTGAGATGCGCATTGGCATCGTTGCCGATGCCAAGGCCGATCTGCCCGAGCTGGGTGAAATGGTTGCGCTCGAAAATCACATCACGCGCCGCGGACACCTGTACGGCAGCCGGCATCTGGTGCCAGCGCTGGCGCATAGACTCGAACTCCACACAGCCCCAGCCGCATTTCTCCCAGGCGTCCTTCGGGCGGATCGGCGAGGTCTCATAGAGGAAGGCACCGCTCTGCTGGTTGGCATAGCCGGTCGGCTTCGACGGCCCGAGCCACGAGCTGTAGGAGAACCGCAGCCCCTTGAAGCTAAGCTTCTCGACCGGCGCGGACGGCGTGCCACTGATCGAGACCAGGGTCTCCAGCGTCGGCAGGACGACCTTCAGATCCTTGATGTCATCGTCTTGAGCGATGCGGAGGTAGAGCTTGCCGGCTTCCGGATCGAGTACCCACTGATAGGGTTTGGAATGCCAGTCATTGGTCCTGCCGACGAACTCAAGCGCATTGACCAGGAACATCCGGCTGTCTTCCGGGAAGATCGGCTTGCTGATCGTGTCATAGCCCCAGCTGTTATTGTCCCAGGCCGGCTGCTGCATCGTCACGGTGGTGCCGCTGATCGACTTTACCGGCGAGAACCGATCGGTGAAGAAGCCGGTCGCTTCCACCTCCAGTCGATCGGGGCGCTTGAGCGTGCCGATATAGCCAAGGTCAGGGTTAACGATCTCGAAGCCGGTGGCGCTGAATTTCACGTCCGCGCGCTTCACTTCGATCCACGGCCGTTCGGCGAGCGTGTCGTTCACCCAGAGCTGGCGCGCATCGAGCCCCTTGGGCGTATCCGCGACATAGATCCGCCGTTCCTCGTCGAACAGGGTGAAGCCGGAAATGGCGAGCCCGCCCGACAGCATCGGCATCGCACCCTCGGCGGCGCGCCATTCGACCTTGTGGCCCATCTGGCCGCCGTCCACCGCGCGGAACACTAGCGGCTTAACCAATGTGTAGGTGCCATCGGCAAGTTCGACCGCGACATCGTCCCGGACATTCGCTGCCCGGACAAGCGCCTGCGCGCGCTCCAGCGAGCGGACCGGGCGCTGGGCGGTGCCCGGTGCGCGATCATCGCCGGCGGGCGCGACGTGGATCGTCACCGGTTCGGCGAGCGCCTGAACGCTGGCGCCCGCCATCAGCGCCGCGGCCATCAAGCGGGCGGTTCGAAGCTTGCCGATCATCGGATACTCTCCGTTTGTAATATTGTTCTTCAAACCCGCTCGCCCTGATTAGCCATTGAACGAAGTCGAAATGGCGTATCGAAGGGTCTGGCTCGGAGCGATCCTTCGATACGCGTCTTCGACTTCGCTCAGCCGCTACTCAGGACGAACGGCAGAGGTGTCATCGTTCAGTTCACCCAGCCGCCGTCGATCACATTGATCGTGCCGGTGGTGAAGGCGGACTCGTCCGAAGCCAGATACACCGCGAGGGCTGCCAGTTCGGTCGGGCGGCCGAAGCGGCCCATCGCCTGGCGGGCGGTGAACTCGGCATAGGCCTTCTCGAAATCGCCGGTGTCATGCAGCCGCTGGATCAGCGACGGCGTCTCCACCGTGCCCGGGCAGATCGCGTTGCAGCGGATGCCGCTGGTGACGAAGTCGATCGCGACCGACTTGGTGAGGCCGATCACCGCCGCCTTGGTCGCGCCATAGGCGAAGCGGTTGGTGACCGCCTTGATGCTGGAGCAGACCGACGACATGTTGATGATCGATCCGCCGCCGCGCGCGATCATCCCCGGCAGCACCGCGCGGATCATGCGATATTGCGCGGTGACGTTGAGCGCGTTGGAAAAGTCCCACGCCGCCTCGTCGCAGTCGAGGATGGTGCCGGCGTGGACATAGCCGGCGCAGTTGTAGAGCACGTTCAGATCGGGGAATTCCGCGGCGATCGCCGCCACCGCGGCCGGATCGGTCACGTCGAGCTGGCGGCAGGTCGCGCCCTCCAGCCCGTCCATCGCCTCGGCGCGGATGTCGGTCGCGATCACCTGCGCGCCCTCGCGCAGAAACGCCTCCACCGTCGCGCGACCGATGCCCTGCCCCGCCGCCGTCACCAGCGCGGTCTTCCCCTCCAAACGTCCCATGCAATCCTCTTTGCTGATCGAACCGGCGGCGCTCAGGCCGCATCTTCCGCGATGAATTTCTGGCGCTGCTCGCCAAGCCCGGCGATGCCCAGCACAACCTCGTCGCCCACCTTGAGATACCAGGGCTCCGGCTTCTGGCCGAGGCCGACGCCCGGCGGCGTGCCCGTGGTGATGATGTCACCCGGCAGCAGGGTCATGAAGTTGCTGATATAGGCGACCAGTTCGGCGACCGGGAAGATCATCGTCGCGGTGCTGCCGTCCTGCATGCGGCGGCCATTGACGTCGAGCCACATCGACAATGCCTGCGGATCGCCGACCTCATCGGTGGTGACCAGCCACGGCCCGACCGGCCCGAAGGTCGGGAAGCCCTTGCCCTTGTCCCACGTCGCGCCGCGCTCGGCCTGCCATTCGCGCTCGGAGACGTCGTTGACCACGCAGAAGCCCGCGACATGGCCAAGCGCATTTTCCTGCGACACGCGCCAAGCGCGGGTGCCGATGATCACTCCGAGCTCGACTTCCCAGTCGGTCTTGCGCGAGCCCGTCGGTACGACAACATCGTCGTTCGGGCCCTGGATGCAGCTCACCCACTTGTTGAACACCACCGGTTCCTCGGGGATCGGCAGGTTCGATTCGGCGGCATGATCGGCATAGTTCAGGCCGACCGCGACGAAATGGCGGCTGCCAGCCACCGGCGGGCCATAGCGCACCGGGCCTTCGACCAGCGGCAGCGTCTCGGGATCGAGGGCGGCGAGCTTCGCCAGCCCCTCGACACCGATCGCAGCGGCATCGATATCGTTTACATGATCGGAAAGCGCACGAATCCTGCCTTCGGCATCGATCAGGCCCGGACGCTCTTGCCCGGCTTCGCCATAACGGCATAGTCGCACGATCTTCCCTCCCTCAACGTTCGTCCAGCGGTAGACAGCCGCATCGGTCAAACATATTATGTATTACGTCTTGCCCATGTGCAAGGCGCTTTGTCGAACGGTATCGAGGGAGAGGGTCGCGTTGACAATTGATCATGAGGGCGGTTTTGCCTGCACACGGCGAACGGCAATGGCCGGTGCGGTGTCGCTGCTGGCAGCCGGCCCAGCGCTTGCCGCCCTGCCCCCCGGCAGCTTCGAGGATGTCCGCAAACATGGCGCGCGCGGCGACGGCAAGGCGATCGACAGCCCGGCAATCAACCGCGCGATCGAGGCCGCCGCGAAGCGCGGCGGCGGCACCGTGCTGGTGCCGCCCGGCCGCTACCTCTGCTTCTCGATCCGCCTGCGCGACGATATCGAACTGATACTGTCCGCGGGCACAGTGATCGTCGCCGCCGATCCCGACACGTATGGCGCCAACTATGATCCGCCCGAAAATTACCTGGAGGAGCAGTTCCAGGATTTCGGCATCACCCACGTCCGCAACAGCCTGATCAGCGGCGATGGCGTGAAGAATGCCAGCATCACCGGCCCCGGCATGTTCCACGGGCTGGGGCTAGACCGCGAGGGGCCGGGAGATCGCTGGCATGCCCGCGCCGGCTGGCAGTCCGCGGCGGCGGCCGGCATTTCCCCGCGTGAACTGGCGCTGCGCGACGCCAAGGAACAGGCGCAGGTCGGCCGCGCCAACAAGACGATCGGGCTGATGAACTGCCGCAACATCCGGCTGACCGGCTTCACCATCTTGCAGGCCGGCCATTTCGGCATCATCGCGCATGGCTGCACCAACATGCAGATTGAGGGCGTGGTGATCGACACCGATCGCGACGGCATCGATATCGACGCCTGCCGCGACGTGCGCGTCGTCAACTGCACGGTCAATGCGCCCAAGGATGACGCGATCGTGCTCAAGAGCAGCTATGCGCTCGGCCGCGCCGTGCCATGCCAGGACATCATCGTTCAGGGTTGCCGCACCAGCGGCTTCCTGATGGGCTCGCTGCTCGACGGCACCTATCGCCCCTCCGACTATCCCGCCCCCGACAAGCTCGGGCCGCTCGGTCGGATCAAGCTGGGCACGGAGAGCAATGGCGGTTTCCGCAACATCAGGATCAGCGACTGCGTGTGCACCCATACGCGCGGCATATTGATGGGCGTGGTCGATGGCGGCACGCTGGAGAATGTGTCGGTCTCGGGCATCGTCATGCGCCGGCCGGTCAACCATCCCTTGTTCGTCCACCACGGCGCCCGGATGCGCGCACCCAAGGGCACGGCGCTCGGCCGCATCCGCGGCGTCCGCTTCGACGATGTGCTGGTCACCGGCGCTGACAAGCGTTTCCCCTGCGGTGTCGAGGGCGTGACGGACGGGCCGATCGAGGATGTCAGCTTCACCGGCGTCGAGGTCGTCGCCGAGGGCGGCGGCACCGCGGCGGACGCGGCGCGCGAGCCCGAGTATCGCCGCGAGACCAGCCTCGAGGTCAGCTATCTCGGCACGTTGCCGGCCTATGGCATCTACGCGCGCCACGCCCGCCGGCTGCGGCTGGACGATTGCAGCTTCCGCACCGACACGCCCGACGCGCGGCCGGCAATCGCGCTACGGAATGTCGATGGCGCGATCGTCGACGGCATCGCATCGCCCTCCCCGCGCAACCGAACCGTCGACTCACGCGCGAGCAAGGACGTAACCATCGGCAGCCTCGTCACCACCGACACCAAGGGAGCCAGCGCGGTATGACATTGCGGATTATCGACTCGCACGTCCATTTCTGGACGATCGGCGGCCCCGGCCATAGCTGGCCGGATGCAGACTGGCCGGCGATCTACCGCGATTTCCTGCCCGCGGATCTGCGCGCCGCCGCCACCGACACCGCGCTTGCCGGCGCGGTGCTGGTCCAGTCGCAGCCCGACGATCGCGATACGGACTGGATGCAGGCGACCGCCGCCGAGGATGGTCTGGTACTCGGCATCGTCGGCTGGGCGCCGCTCGACGCGGCGGACGCGGCGCAGCGCGTCGCCACCCTCGCCACGCGGCCCAAGCTGGTCGGGCTCCGGCCGATGCTGCAGGGCATCGACGATACCGACTGGATCCTGAATCCCGCGCTCGATCCCGCCATCGAGGCGATGATCGCGGGTGGGCTACGCTTCGATGCGCTGATCCAGCCGCGCCATCTGCCGGCGATCGCGACCTTCGCCGATCGCTGGCCCAACCTGCCGATCGTCGTCGACCATGGCGCCAAGCCGGCCGCGCGCGACGATCAACTCGAACCCTGGGCGGAGGGCATCGCCGCGCTCGCCGCGCGGCCGAATGTCTGGTGCAAGCTTTCCGGCCTGCGCACCGAACAGGCGCCCGGCCAGCCCGCCGCCGAACTCGCCCCCTATGTCGCGCACCTGATCGAGAGCTTCGGCAGCAAGCTGATGTTCGGCAGCGACTGGCCGGTGCTGCTCCACGCCGGGGACAGCTATGCCGACTGGATCACCACCGTCCATGCCCTCGCCGCCCTCGATAGCACCGCTACCGAGCGCCTGTTCTTCGGCGCCGCCAATGATTTCTACGGATTGGAGCAGACCGCGTGACACTTCCTCTCAGCCGCCTCGGCTTCGGTGCCGGCGGCATCGGCAATCTCTATCGCGCCGTTTCCGATGCCGACGCCGAAGCGGTGGTGACCGCGGCATGGGATGCCGGCATCCGCTATTTCGACACCGCGCCGCACTATGGCTTCGGCCATAGCGAGAAGCGCCTCGGCGCGGCTCTGGCGAAGCTCGATCCGCAGCAGAGCGCGATGATCTCCACCAAGATCGGCCGTCGCCTCGATCCGGTCGCGCCCGGCACCGACCTGTCGGAACCGCGCCAGGCGTTCGTCTCGCCCGAGCCCTATGAGAGCGTGTTCGATTACAGCTATGACGCGGTGATGCGATCCTATGAGAGCAGCCTCAAGCGGCTCCAGCGCTCGCGGATCGACATCCTCTATGCGCATGACATCGGCAGCTTCGCGCATGGCGATCAGCATGCCAGCCTGTTCCGCACCTTCCTCGACGGCGGCTATCGTGCGATGCGCGAACTGCGCGATGGCGGCGCGGTCTCGGCGATCGGCCTCGGCGTCAACGAGGTCGCGGTGTGCGAGGAAATGCTGGAGCATGGCGATCTCGACATCATCCTGCTCGCCGGCCGCTATTCGCTGCTCGATCAGTCGCCGCTCGCCAGCCTGTTCCCACTGTGCGAGGCGCGTGGGGTGCGGCTGGTTATCGGCGGCGCCTATAATTCGGGCATCCTCGCCACCGGCGTCCGTTCCGGCCGCGTCGCCAATTTCGACTATGGCCCGCCGCCCGCCGAGATCGTCGAGCACGTCGGCCGCATCGAGGATCTCTGCGCGCGCTTCGGCGTATCGCTGCGCGCCGCCGCGCTGCAATTCCCGCTGGCGCATCCGGTGGTCGACAGCGTCATCCCCGGCATGGCCCGGCCCTCGCAAGTCGCCGACGCGCTAGCGATGCTGGAAGAAGCGATTCCGCAGACCTTCTGGGCCGCGCTGATAGCCGAAGGATTGTTGCCCGCCGAAGCGCCTGTGCCCGCCGCTCAGTCCTGAGGCGGGTAACGCTCGAAGCTGGGCAGTTCGTGCGCCTTTTCCATCCAGCCGATCCGGTCGGCGACCTGCACATGCGCCTGCGCGGGGATCGCATCCGGGTCGTCGAAGGTCGCGCTCTGGATATCGGTGATGCCGGGCAGGTTCTCGTCGTTGATGTAGAACAGGCCGGTGCCGCAGATGCCGCAGAACATGCGGCGGCCATGCGCGGACGACGCATAGGCAGTGGGCGCGCCGGTGATGCGGATCGCCTCGGTCGGGAACATCGTCCATGCCACCATCGGCGCGCCTGCCGACCGGCGGCAGTCGATGCAGTGGCACAGAGCGTGGGTCAGCGGATCGCCTTCGACCTCATAGCGGATCGCGCCGCATTGGCATCCTCCGGTCAAGCCCATGACACCCCTCTCCCCAGAATGACCACATCAGCCGCATCCCACCTGTTGGGACGCGGCTGGTGCGGCTCCTAGCGATTGTGCAGAGCGATGCCAATCGGCCTTAAAGCCGGATGCCGACGCCGATGCCGAACACCAGCGGATCGAGGTGCAGCTTCACCCGCTGCGTGCCCGCCGCGGTCGTATCGAGCCGCGCACTGGTGTCGATATCGATATATTTGACGTCGGCGTTCACGAACACGCGCGGCGTCAGATCGATATCGATGCCCGCCTGGGCCGCCCAGCCGAAGCTGTCCTTCATACGAACGCGCGTCTCGCCCACCGCCGCCTCGAGCCCGCTCGACGCCTTCTCGTTCCAGAAGATCGTGTAGTTCACGCCGGCGCCCACATAGGGCCGCACATGGCCCTTGGGGTTGAAGTGATATTGCGCGGTCAAAGTCGGCGGCAGCACCCAGGTGGAGGCGAGCTTGCCAATCGAGCCGGTGGTGCCGGTGCGGCCGCTGGCGCTGTGCTTGGTGGTGGAGGCGATCAGCTCGAAACCAATCCAGTCGGTCGCCATCCAGGTGATGTCCACCTCGGGCATCACGCTGTTGTCGACGCTCACCTTCTCACCGGGGAAGCCCGGCAGCACGCTGCCCGACTTCTCATTGGGGGCGACGATGATCGCGCGCGCCCGCAGCAGCACGTCGCCAGCCTGGATGCCGGTGCGTTCTTCCGTCTGCGCGGCGGCGGGCGACGCGGCGATGGCCGTCAGCATGGCCCCGGTGATGGCGGCTGCGGCTGCATGTTTCATCTGTTCTCTTCCCTTCTTCGTCAGAACAGATGTGGCGATAGGAGCCGGCCCGCCCCCCGGCATTGACCGATGCCGGCCGCGGATTTGACGCCGGTCAAGGTATCCCGTGGCATAAGCAGGCACGCCACGTTGCATGTGGACCTATCATGAAGATCTACTGGCACGCCCGGTGCCGCGCTACACCAGCTACCCGACCGCGGTGGAATTTCACGATCGCATCGGCCCCGCCGACATGGCCGGCGCACTCGATGCGATCGCTCCCGACGAGGCGATCTCGCTCTACCTTCATGTGCCCTACTGCCGCGAGATCTGCTGGTATTGCGGCTGCAACACCGGCGCCGCCAACCGCACTGCACGCCTCACCGCCTATCTTGATGCGCTCGCAGGCGAGATCGACCTGATCGCAGAACGGCTCGGCGAGCGCGGCCGGGTGAGGCGGATCGCGTTTGGCGGCGGCAGTCCTGATGTCGTGCCCGCGGTGACCTTCATCGCGCTTGTCGACAAGCTGCGGGCGTCCTTCAACTGCGATGAGCCGGTGCTGTCGGTCGAGATCGACCCACGCGGCTTCGACGCGGCGTTTGCCGCTGCGCTGGCGACCGCCGGCGTTTCCCGCGCCAGCCTTGGCGTGCAGACCTTCGATCCCGCGATCCAGGCGGCGATCGGCCGCGTCCAGCCGACCGTCTTGGTGACCGAGGCGGTACGGATGCTGCGCGATGCCGGCGTCGGGTCGATCAATGTCGACCTGATGTACGGCCTGCCCGGCCAGACCGACGCCAGCCTGAGCGAAACGCTGGAGACCGCCCTCGTGCTCGCCCCCGAACGGCTCGCGGTGTTCGGCTACGCGCATGTCCCCCGCATGGTGCCGCGCCAGCGCCGGATCGACGCCGCCGCGCTGCCTGATGCCCGCGCCCGCTTCCGCCAGGCCGAACTCGCGCACGCGATGCTCGTCGACGCGGGCTATGTCGCGGTTGGCTTCGATCATTTCGCGCGACCGGACGATGCGCTCGCGCGCGCTGCCGCGGCCGGCACGTTGGGCCGCAATTTCCAGGGCTTCACCGAGGATGGGGCGGAGGTGCTGATTGGCATGGGAGCGAGCGCGATCAGCGCCTTCCCCGACCGGCTGCTGCAGAACGAAAAGAACAGCGGCCTCTACCGCGCGCATATCGCAGCCGGCCGCCTGCCGATCGCGCGCGGCTTGCACCGCACCGCCGCCGAGCAGCGCGAGGGTCGCGCGATCGCAGCGATCCTCGCCCATGGCGCGGCCGACATCGCCGACATCGAGGCGCCCGCCGTCGCGCGGAAGCGGCTGCACGCCTTTGAGGCCGCAGGGCTGGTGCGCTGGCGGGGATCGCGCCTGATCCTGGCCGACGACGCCCGTCCCTATGCCCGCACCATCGCCGCCTCCTTCGATCGCTATCGGCAGACCGATGCAGGACGATTCAGCACCGCGGTGTGAGGGCCAGGCGCCCTGCGCGCCGGCACGCTGCACGGCGTGCGTGGTGCGCGACATTGGGATGTGTGCTGCCTTGCCGGACGATGAGATCGCTCCGCTGCACGCCATCGCGCGCCAGCGCTGGGCGCGCGCCGGCCAGATCCTGACATGGGCGGGTGACCCCGCCTCGATCTGCGCCACCGTGGTCAGCGGCGTGCTCAAGATCGTGCGGGACGATGCGGCGGGACGATCGCACATCGCCGGCCTTCTGTTTCCCGGCGATCTGGTCGGCGAGCCGTTCGAGGCGGGCGCGCGCGACACGATCATCGTCCTCTCCGACGCGGAGCTGTGCGTCTATCCGCACGATGCGCTCGCCACCCTGCTCGACGATCATCCCGCCGCGGTGCGCCAGTTGCTGCGCCGCGCGCTGGACACGCTCAACGATGCGCGCCGCTTCATGCTGATGTTGGCCCGGCGCGACGCCCGCGAAAAGGTCGCCGGCTTCCTGCTCGACATGGCCGGACGCACCACCCTCGGGGGGGACGACATGCTGATGCTGCCGATGGGCCGCAGCGAGATCGGCGAGTTGCTGGGGCTGACGATCGAGACCGTCAGCCGGCAGATGACCGCGCTGGAACGCGCCGGTCTGATCGGCCTTCCCGGCGGGCGCGCGGTGCAGCTCGTCGATCGGGAGGGATTGCGGGCGCTGGCGGGTTGATCGGCGCGCGCCGCTTGGTTCCGTCACGCTTCGCTCCTAGGGTCGGCCCCATGACCACCGCCCTCCCCGACGCCCACCGTCTCGCCGCCGACGCCACTGCACTGCTCGCCGACCTGGTCGGCTTCGACACGACGTCGCGCCACTCCAACCTCGCGCTGATCGACTATGTCGAGGCAAAGCTCGCAGCTCTCGGCATCGCCTCGACTCGCGTCGTCGATGCGACCGGCGCCAAGGCCAATCTGTTCGCGCTGGTCGGCCCCGCCGAGGAAGGCGGTGTCGTGCTTTCCGGCCATACCGACGTGGTGCCGGTAGACGGGCAGGACTGGTCGAGCGATCCGTTCGTGCTCACCCGCCGGGGCGAGCGGCTGTACGGTCGCGGCACCTGCGACATGAAGGGCTTCCTTGCACTCGCGCTCGCCGCGGCGCCGATTTTCGCCGAACCCGGACGGCTGAAGCGCCCCGCCATCTTCGCCTTTTCCTATGACGAGGAGGTCGGCTGCCTCGGCGCGCCGGCGATGATCGATCAGATCGTCCGGACGCTGCCCCGGCCCGCCGCCGCGATCGTCGGCGAACCGACGAGCATGCAGGTGGTCGGCGCGCACAAGGGGATTTCGGCCTGGCGGGTGACGGTGACCGGGCATGAGGCGCATTCCAGCCTCACCCATCTCGGCGTGTCGGCCAACATGGTTGCGATCGCACTGATGGCGCAACTCGCCGATCTCGCCGCCGAATTGCAGGCCGGCGGCGATCCGGCATCCCCCTTCACGCCGCCGCACGCAACACTGACGGTGGGGCTGATCGAGGGCGGCACCGCAGTCAACATCCTCGCGCGCCGCTGCAGCTTCACCTTCGACCTGCGCACCTTGCCCGGTCAGGATCCGGCCGCGTTGCTCGCGACCTTCCTCGCCGAGGCGGATGCGGCCGACGGCGCGTTGCGCGCCCGCTTCCCGGGAACCGGCATCAAGGTCGAGCGGCTGTCGGGAACGCCGGCGATGGCGCCCGATCCGGACGGCGCCGCCGAGCGCCTCGCGCGCGGGCTGGCAGGCGACAATGGTCCGCTGCGCGCGGTCTCCTACGCGGCGGAGGCCGGGCAGTTCCAGCAAGCGGGCTTTCCCACCATCCTATGCGGCCCGGGATCGATCGAGCAGGCGCACCAGCCCAACGAATATGTCGACATCGCCCAGATCGAGCGCGGCGCCGCCTTCATGCTCCGGCTGGCGGATCTGCTCGCGCGCTGAAGGCGGTCAACGCCGCCGCCAGACGCCGCGACCGAACGTCCAGCCGACCAGCGCCGCCGGCACCCAGACGATGCTCAGTAGAAAGGCGAAGGTGACGCGCGCATCCTCACCCGATGGCGCGTCGCCCGCCACCGCGCGCAGCACGATCACCAATGTCAGCACGATCGGCGCCGCCCAGAGCGGGATGAACCACATCCAGGTGCGCCCGCGCTGCCGATCGGACAGGGACAGCAGCGCCGCGACGGTGCCGACGATGAAGGCGATCAGCGCGGTTCCGATGAGAAGCAGGGTCATGCCCGGCGGCGGCCGGCGTACATCGGAAAAGCCATGCCCTCCCCTAGCGCAGCGCTGACGTCGCGGGCAACCTCGGGGCTGGCTGATTCGGTGCGGGTGCGGCAGAGGAGGCGCTCCATCTCAACAGACACCGTCAACGGGAGGCACATCGGACATGGCGAAGAAGCAGACCACCGACGCCGCGGAAGCCAGGACGCAGATCGGCATCGGCACCGCCGCCGGCATCGCGGCGGGGATCGGCGCTGGCATCGCACTGGCCTGGTATGGCGGCCGCATCTTCGGCGCGGCCAGGGACCTGCTGCGTCGCACGCCGAAGCCGGGCGCCCATGGCGCGGCGTTTGCCGAGGGCGAGACCGACGCCGAAAATCTCGATCAGACGCGCAACGCTGGCCCCGCCGCGATGCGCGACGGCGATGTCGGCAATTGGGACGCCGCAGACGAAGCCTCCGACGAATCCTTTCCGGCCAGCGATCCGCCGTCGCGCTGAGCGCGGCGGCACGAGCACCCGGCCGGTCAGCGTCGCCCGCGGCGCGACCGGCCGAGCGCGGACCAGCGTGACCGCAACCACGCGCCAAGGCTCAGCAGCACCGGCCAGACCAGGGTATGAAACAGATCGCTGCGCGTGTCCGGCCAGCGCCATGATCCCAGGATAATGCGATCCAGCACTTCATTGGCCAGCGCCGCCGCGAGCGTCACCGCCAGCGGCACGAAACTTGCCAACGGCCGTCGCCAGAAGAGGCGCGCCGCGACCAGAACCAGCATCCCGGCATGAAAATGCAGCACCGGATCGCTCAGCCCCGATCCATGTTTGATCCAGATTATCATGTTTGATCCAGATTATGATGTCGCGATAGCCGTCGAGCATAAACCGCGCGTAGCGCATCGGTGATGCGATCGGAACCAGTCGGCTATTTCGCATCTGCAGGATGGCTTATTGCATCGCCGACATTTCCATATCCCTTGGATGCACGCTGCGATTGGCTTGCAGGAAAATCTGGTCTAAGCCGTTGCAGCGCACCATGGATCGACGCTGGGGGCACGGCGTATCATGGCAGCGATCAAATCCAACCGCCGGCGCATTCGACCGGCTCCTAGACCGGTCGTAGGGAATTGATGAATCATCGCTGTCTGCCGTGCAGCCGTCGTGTCCGTTGGCGGATTCTCATCGCCGCGCTTTGCCTTTCCGCCTGCTCCGGCGGTGGCGAGCAGCAGGATCAGCGGCGCGGCGCCGGCGGCCCGGTCGAAGTCGGCTTCGTCGCCGTGCAGCCTACCAGCGTGCCGATCACCACGGAGCTGGCCGGTCGCGTCAACCCCTTCCAGGTCTCGCAGGTCCGCCCGCAGGTCTCGGGCGTGCTGCAGCGCCGCCTGTTTACCGAAGGCACGATCGTGCACGCCGGGCAGACGCTCTACCAGATCGACCAGCGTCTCTATCGCGCCGCGGCGGACGAGGCGCGCGCCAATGTGCAGAGCGCGCGCGCCAATGCGGACGCGACGCGGCTGCGCGCCGAGCGGCTGAAGCCGCTGGCCGAGATGGAGGCCGTTGCCGCGCAGGATTATACCGATGCCGCCGCTGCCGCGCGGCAGGCGCAGGCGTCGGTCGCGCAGACCTCGGCACAGCTCGCCACGGCCAACGTCAATCTCGGCTTCACCACCGTCCCCGCTCCGATCACCGGCCGCATCGGGCGCTCGCTGTTCACCGTCGGCGCGCTCGTTACCGCCAACCAGGCGGATCCGCTCGCGGTGATCCAGCAGCTCGATCCGATCTTCGTCGATATCCAGCAGTCGAGCGCCGAACTCGTGACGCTGCGCCGTTCGCTTGCCGAGGGCGGTGCCGCGCCGGGCAGCGCGCAGGTAACGATCACGCTGGAGGATGGCAGCCTATATCCCCGCCCCGGCACGGTCGAATTCACCGAGGTGATGGTCGATCCTGATACCGGTACGGTCACCTTGCGGGCGCGCTTTCCCAATCCGGATGGCCTGCTGCTGCCCGGCATGTTCGTGCGCGCGCGCTTCGCGCAGTCGGTCAATACACGCGCCTTCCTCGTGCCCCAGCAGGCGCTCGCGCGTGATGCCAAGGGGCAGGCGACCGTCTATGTGGTCGGCCCCAACAATGTCGCGACGCAACGCTCGGTGACCGCGGTGCAGACGCAGGGCACCGACTGGGTGGTGACCAGCGGCCTCAACCCCGGCGACAAGGTGATCACGCAGGGGATCAACAAGCTGCGGCCGAACGCGCAGATCAAACCGGTGCCTGCATCGGCACCGCAGCGCATCGTCCCGCCGAAGGGCGGTGGCGCGAAGGGCGGCGGCGCGAAGGGCGGCGGCGGCCAGGCCCAGGGCGGCTGACGGATCGATGTCACGCATTTTCATCGATCGGCCGATCTTTGCCTGGGTGCTTGCGATCATCGTGATGCTCGCCGGGATCGGCGCGCTTACGTTGCTGCCCAAGGCGCAATATCCCGATGTCGCACCGCCGCAGGTCAACATCCGGGCGACCTATCCGGGCGCGTCCGCCGAAACCATCCAGAACAGCGTTACGCAGGTCATCGAACAGACGCTGACCGGCATCGATGGCCTGCTCTACTTCAGCTCGACGTCCAGCTCGCGCGGCCAGGTGACGATCAGCGCCACCTTCGAAAAGGGTACCGATCCCGATATCGCGCAGGTGCAGGTGCAGAACCAGGTGCAACAGTCGCTCACCCGTCTGCCGCAGCAGGTGCAGCAGCAGGGCCTGCGCGTCACCAAGTCCAATCCGGACTTCCTGATGATCGTCTCGGTCTATGACGAGACCGACACGATGACCAACCGGGACGTGTCCGATTATCTCTCGTCCAACCTGCAGGATTCGCTCGCGCGTATTCCGGGTGTGGGTGACACCAATGTGTTCGGCGCGCCCTATGCGATGCGCATCTGGCTGAACCCCGACCGGCTCACGAGCTATGCGCTGATGCCGTCGGACGTCATCACCGCGATCCAGAACCAGAACACCGAAGTTGCGGCGGGCGAAGTCGGCGGTCAGCCGCAGCCGCTGGAACAAATGCTCAACGCAACGGTGACCGCGCAGTCCCGCCTTCAGACCCCCGAGCAGTTCGCCAACATCGTGCTGAAGACGCAGACTGATGGCGGCATCGTGAAGCTCAAGGATGTCGCGCATGTCGAACTGGGCGCGGAGAATTACTCGACCTTCACCCGCTTCAACCGCCACCCCGGCGCCGGCATTGCCATCTCGACCGCGCCCGGTGCGGACGCGCTCGCCACGTCCGAATTGGTGAAGGCTGAGATCGATCGCTTCTCCAAGAATTTCCCGGCCGGCCTCAAGCATGGCTACGCCAACGACACCACCGCTTTCATCCGCCTCTCAATCGACGAGGTGGTGCACACGCTGGTCGAGGCGATCATCCTCGTCGTGATCGTGATGTTCGTGTTCCTGCAGAGCTGGCGCGCGACCTTGATCCCGGCGATCGCGGTGCCGGTGGTGCTGCTCGGCACCTTCGCGGTGTTCTATCTGGTCGGTTTCTCGATCAACACGCTGACCCTGTTCGGGTTGGTGCTGGCGATCGGCCTTCTCGTCGACGATGCGATCGTCGTCGTCGAGAATGTCGAGCGGCTGCTCGACGAAAATCCGGGGATGACGCCGCGCGAGGCGACCATCGAGTCGATGAAGGAAATCCAGGTCGCGCTGGTCGCGATCGCGCTGGTGCTCTCCGCCGTTTTCATGCCGATGGCCTTCTTCGGTGGCTCGACCGGCGTCATCTACAAGCAGTTCTCGCTGACGATCGTCGCGGCAATGGTGCTGTCAGTGTTCGTCGCGCTGATCCTCAGCCCGGCGCTGACTGCGACGATGCTCAAGCGCCGCACCAAGGAGGGGCAGCCCGGAGACGGCTGGATCGAGCGCCGCTTCCCGCGCGTGGGCCAGTTGACCACCCGGCTGCGCGACGGCTTCAACCATCGCTTTGACCAGGGCGTTGCGCACTACACCCGCGCAGTTGCGGTCACCGTCGAGCGCAAATGGATCTTCCTGCTCGTCTACGCGGCGATCGTTGCGCTGCTCGTCGTGCTGTTCCTGCGCCTGCCCACCGGCTTCCTGCCGACCGAGGATCAGGGCGCCGCGTCGTTGCAGGTCCGTCTGCCGCCGGGCTCGACCCTTGGCCGCACCAATGATGTCGCACGCCAGGTCGAAAAATATTTCGCCGAGAATGAAGCGCACAATATCCAGACTTTGTTCACCGTTTCGGGCGGCGGCGGTGGTGCCGCGGCGGGCCAGAATACTGGCCAGGGCTTCATCAACTTCACCGACTGGGCCGAGCGCAAGGGCGCGGAAAACGGTGCTGACGCGATCGTGGCGCGCGCTTCGGCGGCGTTCCGCGGCTTTCGCGATGCCCAGGTGTTCGCGCTGGTTCCGCCCGCGATCCGCGGCCTCGGCCAGTCCAACGGCTTCTCGATGCAGCTCCAGAACGCCAGCGGCATGTCCAGCGAGGACTTCATCGCCGCGCGCGACAAGCTGCTCGCCGCCGCCTCCCGCGATCCGCTGCTCAGCAACGTCCGCCTTGGCGAATTGCCCGACAATCCGACCCTGAAGGTCGATGTCGATCATCAGAAGCTGGCGGTGCTGGGCCTCGCCCAAGGCGACGTCAACTCCACACTTTCGACCGCGTGGGGCGGCCGCTACGTCAACGATTTCGTCGATCGCGGCCGCGTGAAGCGCGTGTTCGTGCAGGGCGATGCGCCCTATCGCAACGAACCCTCGGACATCAATCAATGGTTCGTGCGCAACGACAGCGGCGGAATGACGCCCTTTTCCGCCTTCGCGCGCACCTCCTGGTCGACCGCGCCGAGCACGCTTTCGCGCTTCCAGGGGCTTCCCTCATTCGAATTCCAGGGCCAGGCGGCAGACGGCTACAGTTCCGGTGACGCGATGAACCGGATCGCGGAGCTTGCCGCCGAAATTCCCGGCACCAGCGTCGCCTGGTCGGGGCTCTCCTATCAGGAGCGGCTGTCCTCGGGGCAGGCGCCCCTGCTTTACGGCCTGTCGATCCTCGTCGTCTTCCTGTGTCTCGCCGCGCTCTACGAAAGCTGGAGCATCCCGATCGCAGTGCTGCTGATCATTCCGCTTGGGCTTGTCGGCGCAATCTTCGCGGTCACGCTGCGCGGGCTGGAGAATGACGTCTATCTGCAGATCGGCCTGCTGACGACGATGGGTCTCGCTGCCAAGAATGCGATCCTGATGATCGAGTTCGCCGAGCAGGAGGAACGCAAGGGCAAGCGCGTGATCGAGGCTGCGATTGAGGCGGCGCGCATCCGACTGCGCCCGATCCTGATGACCAGCCTCGCCTTCATCTTCGGCGTGCTGCCGCTGGCGCTTTCGACGGGTGCCGGCGCCAACAGCCGCGTCGCGATCGGGACCGCAGTGATCGGGGGCATGCTGACCGCGACCGTCCTCGCCATCTTCTATATTCCGCTCTTCTTCGTGATCGTGCGCCGCACCGCGCGCGATGCGTTCAAGCGCTGGCGCAAAAAGCCTGCCGAGGGAGCACCGGCATGATCCGCCGTTCGTTCGTCCTTGCCACCGCGCTGCTTTCCGCCGGCTGCTCGATGGCGCCTCGTTATGTGACGCCCGAGGCACCGGTTCCGCCGTCCTGGCCCGCGGGCGATGCCTATCTGCGCGAGAGCGAGGCGGCGTTGCCGGCGGTCAGCTATCGCCAGATCTTTACGGATACGCGGCTGCAGGGGCTGGTCGAACAGGCGCTGGTCAACAATCGTGACCTGCGGATCGCGGCCGCCAACATCGCGGCGGCACGCGCACAATATCGCATCCAGCGCGCCGCGCGTTTCCCGCAGGTCGATGTCGGCGGCGGCGTGACCCGCAGCGACAATGGCGGCAACAACAATGTCGTCAACAACGGGCCGCGCAGCAGCTATTCGGCGAACGCCGGCATCAACGCGTTCGAGATCGACCTGTTCGGCCGCCTCGCTTCGCTGAGCCGCGCTGAGCAAAACCGCTATTTCGCCACCGAAGCCGCCGCGCGCGCTACGCGGCTGACCCTGGTCGGCGACATCGCCGACGCGTGGCTGGCCTATGGTGCCGATGCCAGCCTGCTCGCCATCGCGATGGATACCGCCGCCAATGCTGAGCGCAGCGTCGGCCTCACCCGCGCGCGGCTGCAGGGCGGCATCGCACCGCGATCGGACCTGCGCCAGGCCGAGCAGATCCTCGAAACCGCCCGCGCCGACATCGCACAGCAGACCACCGCGCTCGCGCAGGACGCCAATGCGCTGCAATTGCTTGTCGGCGCGCCGATCGATCCGGCGTTGCTGCCCAAGTCGATCGAGGAAGCTGCGACGACCATCGGCGTGCTGCCGGCCGGGCTCGATTCCCACATCCTGCTGCGCCGGCCCGACGTGGTTCAGGCTGAATATGAATTGCGCGCCGCCAATGCCGAGATCGGCGCCGCGCGTGCCGCACTGTTCCCGACGATCTCGTTGACGGGTTTACTCGGTTTCGCGAGCAATGCGCTCTCTTCGCTGTTCGACAGCGGCTCCTTCGCCTGGTCGGCGGGTGCCGATGCGAACTACCCGATCTTCCGCGCGGGTGCCGGCCGCGCCGGCGTCGCGCTCAGCGAGGCGCAGCGCGACGCCGCGCTCGCCACCTATGAACGCGCCATCCAGACCGCGTTCCGCGAAGTTTCGGACGCGCTGGCGCGGCGCGGCACGATCGAGGCGCAGGTCACCGCCAGCGAACGCCAGGTGACGGCGGCATCGGACACCTACACTTTGGCCGACGCCCGCTATCGCGGCGGCATCGACTCCTTTCTGCAGAGCCTCGATGCGCAGCGGACGCTCTACTCGACACGGCAGGCATTGGCGAACGTGCGGCTGACCAGCGCCAGCAACCGCGTCGCGCTCTACCGCGCGCTCGGCGGCGACGCGCTCCTGACCGTCACTGATCGCGGCCCTGAAGAGGTGGCTGCGCAGCCATAAGGCGCTTGCCATCCGGCAGCGCCTTCCCTACCCGGGCGTCGTCATCTGGGGAGTAGCCGACCGGCACATCGTGCCGGGCTACCGCGTCAACATACTCGGCCGAGAGGCCGTGGCGCGGCGGGAACGGGGCACCGTTCGGGCGAGACCAATGACGTCGCATCTTCGCTCGGGCCGGGCGGGATTTGCGATGTCGTTGGATTCGCTGTCGCCTGGCCCGGAGACTGTTGTTGGAAGCCCTGCTCACATCCATGCTGGTCGTGGCGCTTGCCGAAATCGGCGACAAGACCCAACTGCTGGCCATCCTGCTCGCCACGCGTTTCAAGCGCCCATGGCCGATCATCGCAGGCATCCTCGCCGCGACGCTCGCCAATCATGCGCTCGCTGCGCTGGTGGGCAGCGAGGTTGCGGCACTGATAGATGCGCGCTGGTTCCGCTACGCAGTCGCGATCTCTTTCATCGTCATGGCCGTCTGGACGCTCGTGCCGGACAGCGACGAAGGGCTTGATCGGCCGGGCCGCAGCGCAGGCGCATTCGTCACGACCATTATCGCCTTTTTCATCGTCGAGATGGGGGACAAGACCCAGATCGCCACGGTAGCGCTCGCGGCGCAGTTCCGCACCCTGCTGTGGGTCACGCTCGGCACGACGATCGGCATGATGATCGCGAACATCCCTGCCGTCCTGCTCGGCGAAGCGGTGCTTCGCCGCGTGCCGATGACGGCGATCCGCGTCGTTGCGGCGGCGACTTTTCTCATCCTGGGTATATGGATGCTCGCCCGGACCGCCGCGATCCTGTGAAAAAGCGGCGGCCGGAGCAAGCTCCGGCCGCCCAGGTGGACGGTGGCCGAAGCCACCCTCGGGTCGCGAAGCCCGATTAGCCGCACGACT
This sequence comes from Sphingomonas zeicaulis, assembly GCF_050433225.1. Lineage (NCBI taxonomy): Bacteria > Pseudomonadati > Pseudomonadota > Alphaproteobacteria > Sphingomonadales > Sphingomonadaceae > Sphingomonas > Sphingomonas zeicaulis. The sequence continues at coordinate 1,762,371 of NZ_JBNPXQ010000001.1, forward strand.
CATCAACAGGTGTGTCGAACGTCACGGACGAAAATTTTTCTCTTCTTCCAGTGTGATAGTGATCACTCGATCGGCTCCCCTGCGGGCCGCGATACACCCGCGCGGGATCAAACCAGCCTTGCGCCCGCCCCAAGCGGCGCTAGAACCGGCGATCACGGCGTGGGGACGCGATATTGACAGGGTGGGAATGCCGGACGGCGCGCAACCGCAGACGAACCTGACCGAGCACCGTTTCGGACTGCTCGTCAACGCGATCACCGATTATGCGATCTACATGCTCGATCCGGGTGGCATCATCGCCAGTTGGAACCCGGGCGCGCAGCGCTTCAAGGGATATGAAGCGGACGAGGTTCTCGGCCGCCACTTTGAGATTTTCTTCACTGAAGAGGATCGTACCGCTGGCGCCCCCGCCCGCGCCCTCGCCACCGCGGCCGCCGAGGGGCGGTTCGAGGCCGAAGGCTGGCGGCTGCGCAAGGATGGCACGCGCTTCTGGGCCAATGCCGTGCTCGACGCCATCCGCGCGGCGGATGGCACCTTGCTCGGCTTCGCCAAAGTCACCCGCGACATCACCGAACGCCGCGCTGCCGAGCGCGCGTTATACGACAGCGAACAGCGCTTCCGCCTGCTCGTGCAGGGCGTGCGCGACTATGCGATCTACATGCTCGATGCCGAAGGCCGCATCACCAACTGGAATGCAGGCGCCGAAGCGATCAAGGGTTATCGCGCTGAGGAGGTCGTCGGCAGCCACTTCTCGCGCTTCTACACCGAAGAGGATCGCGCCGCCGGCGAACCCGCGCGCACGCTGGCGACCGCCCTCGCGGAGGGCAAATTCGAAACCGAGGCATGGCGCGTTCGAAAGGATGGCACCCGCTTCTTCGCGCACGTGATCATCGATCCGATCCTCGATGACGAGGGTGGCTTCGCTGGCTTCGCGAAGATCACGCGTGACATCACGGAACGTCGGCAGGCGCAGCAAGCATTGGAGCAGGCGCGCATCAGCCTGTTTCAAGCGCAGAAGCTTCAGGCTCTGGGCGAACTGACCGGCGGCATCGCGCATGACTTCAACAATCTGATGACGGTCATTCGCGGATCCGCCGAACTGCTTTCGACCGAGAATCTATCCTCAACCAAACGGCAGCGTTATCTCGATGCGATCATGGAAACGGTCGATCGTGCGTCCGACCTGACCGGACATCTGCTTGCTTTCGGCCGCCGCCAGTCACTCAACCCGCGCCGCATCGATCTCAACCTCCGGCTCGACGCGCTTGGAGAGGTGCTGTCGCGCACGCTCGATGCCCGGATCGCCGTCCGACTCGATCTCGCCGACGATCTCTGGCCGGTCGATGCTGACGATGCGCAGCTTGAAACGGCGCTGCTCAACGCCGCGTTCAACGCGCGCGATGCGATGCCGGACGGCGGCGTATTGACGCTCGCCACCGCCAACCGGCCGGCCGCGGAGGGCGCGGGTGACAGCGTCAGCTTGTCGGTAAGCGATACAGGATCGGGCATGCCGCCGGAGATCCTCTCCCGCGTGTTCGAGCCTTTCTTCACCACCAAGCCGATCGGCAAGGGCACCGGCCTCGGGCTTTCGCAGATCCACGGCTTCGCTGCGCAATCGGGCGGGCGTGCTGAGATCGAATCGGAAGCCGGGGTCGGCACCACCGTCCGCCTCATCCTGCCGCGCTCCACCGAACCGGCCGACATCGCCACCGCTTCTGGCAGCGAATTATGCCTGATGCCCGCAGGCCGCAGCATCCTGCTGGTCGAAGATAATGACAATGTCCGCGACTTTGCCGGCGATCTGCTCGAACAGATGGGCTTTCGCGTCACCAGCGCAAACAGCGCCGAAGATGGCTGGGCGAAGCTACAGGAAGAACAGCCGGATGTGCTGTTTTCGGATATCGTCATGCCCGGATGCGGTGGCATCGCGCTGGCGCGCATGGCCCTCGAACGCTGGCCAGACCTGCCGATCCTCCTCGCGACCGGCTATAGCGCGGAGATCGCCGGCGGCAATGCCGACGGATTCGTCATCGTTGCCAAGCCTTATAGCCGGGAAACATTGACCCGCGCGCTGGCCGGTCTGCTCAGCGGATAAACATCCTTTCTACGGGCACAAATAGAAAAGGCCGATCCTCTTCCAGTTTTTCTGGGAAAACTGGAAGAGGATCGGCACTTTCCTTAGGCGCTATTTACGCCATGTCGAACTTAGTCAGCCTTCTTCGCACGCGGCTTGCGGGCCGGCTTCGGCGCAGCGGCGGCCTCAACCACCGGCGCGGCGGGCGCTTCGGCTGCAGCAGCGCGGGGCTTGCGCGCACGCTTCGGAGCGGGCGCTGCGACCTCGACCGGCGCCGCTTCCACTGCCTTGGGCTTGCGGCCGAGGCCAAGCTTCTTGGCGAGCGTCTTGCGCAGTTCCGAATAGGCCGGAGCAACCATCGGATAGGTCGGCGGCAGCGCATAACGCTGGCGATACTGCTCCGGTGTCAGGCCATGGCTGCTCAGATGGCGCTTGAGCGAGCTATAGGGCTTGCCGTCGATCATGCTGATGATGCGGGTGGGATCAGCCAGTGATTTGCGGGCGGTGACGGCCGGAACATACTCCGGTTCCGCCGGTACCGATTCGCCGCCGAGCTTGGCGAGAGCATCGTGGACCGAGCCGATGAGGCCGCCGATCTCGCCCACCGCAACCCGGTTATTTGAAACGAAAGCCGCCGCGATGTCGGCTGTGAGTTGGGTTAGGGTCGAGGTGTCGGACACGCAATTCCTCCAATAAGTAGATCCATTTTGACATCCAAATGCCAAATGCCCTGATAGAAATCAATAAAGCATCTTACAATGCCCTTTTTCGGGTCAGCATTGGATGAATATACCGTATCCAAAGGGTGAGAATCGATCGCGACAGAGCCTTGGAGCAGCCGCTGTGACCAGCGCCGATTTGCCGACATTCGCCCTTTCCTGAATCAGCACAGAACCAATGCACGAAACCATGATTGTTTCCGTGGTATGTCCATGAAAACGCGGTTTATAAAAATGCTGCACCGAGTAGTCGGGCGCTTGGGCGTCGTCCACAATCATCGATGTTGCAGGCGTCGTCCAACAAGTTGCGATTGTTAAAAAGATGGCGGCCGGAGCGGGGGAGCTCCGGCCGCCAGTGGATGGTGGCTAAGCCACCGTCGGGTCGCAGCGCCTTGTTAGGCCGGGCGATGGCACACCGCTGTGCTGCAGATCACCGCCACTGAAATCGGACGACTTTTTTCAGGCGGCCGCAGATCGCGGGCCGAACAGGATCATCGACATGCCTGCGATACACAGCAGGCCGCCGGCCAGGTCCCAGCGATCGGGTATGATCCGTTCGACGCCCCACATCCAGAGCAGGGCGGTGCACACATAAATCCCGCCATAGGCCGCGTAGGCACGCCCTGCCGCCGGCGTATCCACCAAGGTTAGCAGCCAGGCGAACAGCGCCAGGCAAACCATAGCGGGCAGAACCCACAGTATCGATCGATCGAGCCGCAGCCATGCCCAGAACGCGAAGCAGCCGCCGATCTCGGCCAAGGCTGCGGCGAAGTAGGTCAGATACTGCATGCCCCGCTAGTGGCACGCAGTGGCGGCACCGGGAAGCAATTCCCGTCGATCCGCCAGTTCGCCGTAAAGATCAGTTTATGACGCTCGACGCGCGTTTCATGCCCGGCACGAGTTCCAGGATGTCGCGATCCTCCAGTACGCCGATCGCCCAACCGCCACGCTGGTCCACGATGCCGACCACCGCCGTATCCCGCGCGGTATTGATCGATCCGGCCACCCGCGATGCCACGGTGCCGAGGGGATAGGCCGAACGAAACATCAGGAATGACGGATTGCTCTGCCAGCATGGTCCGCTGGTCGCAGCCAGTTTGCGCACGACGCCAACCAGCGCCTGTTCACGCTCGCTCGCCTCGCCATCATCCGCCAATCGGAAACTGATCCAGTATACGCGTTCCGCCATTCGACTGCCCCACAGAAGCCGCGGCTTTGATCATGGCCGAGCCAATCTCGTCACCCGCATTGGGTGCCAACATGAACGTTCCGTAACAATCGGCTGATCCGCGTACATCCGACAGATTGCTCCATCGTGGACCTTTCCGGCGCGGCGACCGATCCCGCCTGCTATGATGACGCGGGGGAGAACTGCCCATGGATCATGCGACGATCGCGACGTTCAGGGAGCTGCTCCGCCAGCAGGACGATGGCGCGTTGCAGGCGATGCTCGCGGCGGGAGAGACGCGAATGCGCGCGCTCGACCAGTTGATCCGCGCCCTGATCGATGAGATCGCGCGCCGCCAGCAGCCGCCCACGCCGCGGTCGCAATCCCCTTCGGCAAACTGAGGGGCATCGCGCCTCATCCGCTTGATTCTGTCGCCATGCCGCCTCTAAGGATCGGGCGATGCTCCACCCGATCCCGACGCTTGCGGGCGGCACTTCCGGTCTGATCCACTGATGCTGGTGCTGGCTGGCATCGGCGTGATCGTCGCCGGCTTCCTGCTGCGCTTCAATCCCCTGCTCGTCGTGATGACGGCGGCGTTCGTCACCGGATTAGCAGCCGGCATCGATCCGCTGGCGCTGATCGCGGCGTTCGGAAAAGCCTTCTATGACAGCCGCTATGTCACTGCGATCTATATCGTATTGCCGGTGATCGGGCTGCTCGAACGCCATGGTCTCCAGGAACGCGCACGAACGCTGATCGCGCGGCTGCGCGGCGCCACCGTCGGCCGTCTGCTGATCGCCTATCTGCTGTTCCGCCAGATCACGGCGGCACTCGGCTTGCATTCGATCGCAGGCCCCGCGCAGACCGTGCGGCCGCTGGTCGCGCCGATGGCGGAGGCCGCCGCCGACGCGCAGGCGCCCGATCGCGACCGCGATGATGAGCGCGTGCCGGCGATGGCGGCCGCCACCGACAATATCGGCCTGTTCTTTGGTGAAGACATCTTCATCGCGATCGGATCGATTCTGCTGATGAAGGGCGTGCTCGAAGGCTATGGGATCTTCATCGAGCCGCTGCACCTGTCGATGTGGGCGATCCCGACGGCGATCGCCGCCTTCCTGATCCATGGCGCGCGGCTGTGGCTGATGGACCGCGGGATCGGCCGCCGCCGATGATCGGGCTGAACTTCGTCTATGCGGTCGCGGGGCTGACCTTCCTTGCGTATGCGCTGCTCGGCCTGCGCGACCGCAGCAACCCGAAGCGCTTCGGCAATGCAGCCTTCCACGGGCTGATCGCGCTGAGCTTCCTTGCCGGCGACCATCTCGGCAATCTCGGGAACGGCGTGTTGGTTCTCGCGCTGGTCGCCATCGCCGGCACCGGCCTGATGGGTCGGGGTGCTCCTGCCACCACCAGCGTCGATGAACGCCGGATCGAGGCGGAGCGGCGCGGCAACAGGCTGTTCCTGCCTGCGTTGATCATTCCGGCGACCGCGCTCGCCGGTGCACTGCTCTTCCGCGAGATACCGGCGATCGTAGATCCGAAGCAGGCGACACTGGTCGCGCTGACACTGGGCGTGCTGCTCGCGCTGGTGGCGCTGTTCGCCTGGCTGCGGCCCTCCCCCGCCCGCCCCTATGACGAAGGCCGGCGCCTGATCGACGGTGTCGGCTGGGCGCTGCTGCTGCCGCAAATGCTCGCGGCGCTGGGCGCCGTGTTCGCGCTGGCGGGCGTCGGCGACGCCGTCGGCACTATCGCCGGCCATGCTATCCCCGAGGGCAGCCTGATCGGCGCGGTGCTGGTCTATGGCCTCGGCATGGCGCTGTTCACGATCGTGATGGGCAACGCCTTCGCCGCCTTCCCGGTGATGGCCTCGGCGATCGGCGTCCCGCTGCTGATCCGCCACTATGGCGGCGATCCGGCGGTGATCGCGGCGATCGGCATGCTCGCCGGCTTCTGCGGCACGCTGATGACGCCAATGGCGGCCAACTTCAACCTGGTGCCGGCGGCTCTTCTCGAACTGCGCGATCGCAACGCGGTGATCCGCCATCAGGTGGGCACCGCCTTGCCCCTGCTCGCCTTCAACATCCTGATGATCTATGTGCTGGGCTTCCGATCATGACGCGCCTTACCGTAGACCTCGCCGCCCGTTTCGCCGGCGTCACCCTCAGCCATCTCGGCCAGCAATGGCCCTACAAGCTCGATCAGGTGCTGACCGGCCTAGCGGACGTCGCCGCGCCGATCGAGCTTCATCCGATCTTCCATGGCAGCTTCGACTGGCACAGCTGCGTCCATGGCTGGTGGCAGGTGATGCGCCTCGCCCGCCTGTTCCCCGATGCACTCCATGCCGCACAGGCCCGCGCGCGCGCCGACGCGATGCTGGTGCCCGAAAAGGTCGCCGGCGAACTGGCCTATCTCGACCGGCCGATGACCGGCGGGTTTGAGCGCCCCTATGGCTGGGCATGGCTGCTCGCGCTGCACGATGAACTCGCCCACCATGGCGACCAGCGCTGGGCAGAGGCGCTGGCTCCGCTCGCCCGCGCCTTCGCCGACCGTCTGGCGGACTATCTCCCCCGCCTCACCTATCCGATCCGCGTCGGCACCCACGCCAACAGCGCCTTCGCGCTGTTCCACGCCCGCCGCTGGGCACGCACCCGTGACGCGGATCTGGCCGCCCTGATCGACCGCACCGCGACCGACTGGTACGCAAAGGATCGCGCCTGCCAGGCATGGGAGCCTTGCGGCGACGAGTTCCTGTCATCGGCGCTGACCGAGGCGCTGCTGATGAGCACTATATTGCACACGGCCGACTTCCGCCGCTGGTTCGACGATTTCCTGCCCGAAGCCGCATCGGGACGGCCCGAAACATTGTTCGTTCCCGCGCATGTCTCGGACCGCACCGACGGCAAGATCGCGCATCTCGACGGCCTAAATTTCGCGCGCGCATGGTGCTGGCGAGGGGTTTCTGCGGCGCTGGGCGGGGATCATGGGGTGACCGAAGTCGCCGAAAACGCCGCCGCGCGCCATATTGCCGCCAGCCTGCCGCACGTCGCCGACAACTATATGGGCAGCCACTGGCTATGCAGCTTTGCCCTTCTCGCGCTCGAAGCACCCGCTAGCGAAACCGCGCCGCGCTGAGCTTCTCCCACGGACCGCCGCGATACCACCAGGCGGCGAGCCCGGCGATAGCCAGCGGACGCGGCGCGAAGTCTGCAGCCAGCGCCACCTGAAGCCTTTTCGCCTCCGCTCCGGTCACCTTGTTCTGAATGGTCACGTGCGCGCGCCAGCCCTGCTGGTCCTGCACGGTGAGCAGGCCGTGGAAGCGCTCGGCGATATCCTCGCGGATCGCCGCCAGCGCATCGCTTTCGACGCGGAAGGCAACGCCGCCGCCCAGATGCATCACCGCCGCGATCCGCGCCGGCGGACGCGGATGTGATCGCACCATCGTCTTGAGCAACCCCGTCACTTCATCGGCTAGCATTGGCGGCAGTTGATGGAACAGCGTGAGATGCGCCGGCACCTGGTTGCGTTCCCGCGGGAAATGCTGCCGGCGCAGGCCATCCAGCCAGGCGAAATCGCGATCGCCGAAAAGCGCGGTGACGATGAGAGGATCGGAAGATGGCATCGGCACGGCATGCGCCAGGAAAATCCGTCAGATCAAGCCGTTTGACCGCGGCGGGAGCCTTCCGCGGGATCGGCGCGTTCATCGCCTGTAACCAAAGCATAAGGGATCGCACGATGAAACATGCCCTGCTGTTCGCCAGCCTCGCCGCGGCGACAATGATGACGTCGGCCTGCGCCACCACCACGCGCGGCGATGTCCGCGAAGCGCGCCGCGACGTCCGCGACGCCCACCGCTATGGCGACCGCCGCGACCAGCGCGAGGCCGAACGCGAGTTGCGCAAGACGAAGCGCGACTATCGCAATGATAACCAGTGCGGGCCGCGCTACGGCCGTCCTTGCTGACCAAAGAAAAAGGCCCGCAGCGCTTCCGCTACGGGCCTTTTTCATTCGTTTTGACAGACCGGATCAGAGCTCGCCCTGCAGCCAACCCTTGAGAACGCTCTTCGGAGCCGCGCCGACCTTGGTCGCCGCCGGCTCGCCATTCTTGAACAGGATCATCGTCGGGATGCCGCGCACGCCATATTTGGCGGGGGCATCTGGATTGTCGTCGATGTTGAGCTTGGCGATGGTCACCTGCTCACCCAATTCCTCTGAAATCTCTTCGAGCGCCGGCCCGATCATTTTACAGGGGCCGCACCACTCCGCCCAGAAATCGACGAGCACCGGCTTGTCCGAAGACAGGACGTCGCTGTCGAACGAGGTATCGCTGATCGCCTTGGTCGCCATGGGGGAATCTCCTTGTTTCGGGACGTATCTAGGATGTGCTCCGCTCCGCCTCAACGGGGCGCGATCAAGCTTTGCTCCGTGCCCGCGAAGCGCGGCTTGTGCTCCGCGATGAGCGCGGGGGTCAGTTCCAGCAGCACGGGTGCCGCGGTGTAGAGCAGACCGGCGCGGATATGGCGATCGGGAAAGATGACCTTGAGCGCGGCAGCATAGGCGGAAATCTGCCGCAGATGATGCACCGGAGCGGATTCGACCGACGCCGGCGCACGCCGGCCGGTCTTGAAATCGACGATCAGCACGTCCTTGTCGGTTACCAGCAGCCGATCGACGGTACCGGCGATTACTTCGCCATCGACCACCGCCGCCACCGGCGCCTCCGCCAGCGCCTCGGGCACGAACAGCGCCGCGAAGCGCGGATCGCCGATCACTGCCAGCACATCGCCGACAAGCTTCGTGCGTTCATCCCTGTCGGCAACGCCGGCGGAGCGTTCGAGCCAGTCGAGCCCCGCCGCCTCTCGCCGGGCGAGCGGCAGCGCCGGCAGCCGTTCGAACAGAGCGTGGAGCAGCCGCCCGCGCTCGGCGGCCGCGCGCATCGCGGGTCCGGGCGGCGGGTCGGCGTCGCGATCCTCGCCAATCGACGACGGCGCAAGCGGACGCGGCGGGCGCGCTTCCTGCGGCGCGGGGCGCAACAGCCAGTCCGGCAGCGCCGTGTCGGCGACTGCGGGCTCTTCGGGCGGCGCCGGCGCGCGACGCGCGGCGGCGACCGGCTTGATCCCGCGGAAATGCTGGGCGCCGCCCCAATGCACATCTTCGACCGGTTCGATGCCGAGCCCGTCCATCGCCGCTGAAACCGCGGCGTGCCAGCTCCGTTCGGGCGGCCCGTTCTTCGATCGCCGGCCGAGCGCGCCGCCGATCACCAGCCGCTCCTCGGCACGAGTCAGCGCGACATAGAGCAGTCGCCAATGTTCCTCGCGGTCGCGTCGGGCGAGTTCCTCGGCATCGGCCTTGAGCCCGCCCCACATCTCATCCTTGCGCGCGCGGAACACCGGCACCGGATCGCCGCCCTCCATCGCGTTCCACGCCAGGGCGCGGGCGGGTGCGGCGTCGGGATCGGTGGTGGCATCCGCCAGGATCACCAGTGGCGCCTGCAGCCCCTTGGCGCCATGCGCGGTCATCACGCGCACCGCCGCCTGCGGCTGCGCTGGATCTCGCTTGATCTCCACCTCGCCGCGATCGAACCAGTCGATGAAGGTCTGCAGCGACGGCACCGCATCCGCCTCAAACGCGAGCGCGGTGCTCAGCAATTCCTCGATCGGATCGCGCGCTTCCTCGCCCAACCGGCCGAGCAGCTTGCGGCGCCCGTCGAGCGGCCCCGACAAAATGTCTTCGAGAAAGCGATAGGGTGTCGAGAAGTCGGCGGCGTTGAGGATCGAGGACAAGGCCGCGAGCGCATCGGGGATCATCGCCTGCTGCTGGCGCAAGCGTTCGAACAAGGTCGTTCCAGCCGGGCGGCGGCCATGATCGTAGAGTTGGTCCTGCGTCCAGCCGATCAGCGGCGAGACCAGCAATGCGGCGAGGTTGAGATCGTCGCCGGGCTGAAGCGCGAAGCGGACAGCGGCGAGCAGATCCTGCACCCCGAGCGGCGCATCGAGCCGCAGCCGGTCGACACCGGCCACAGGCACATTCTCCGCATAGAGCCGCGCGACGATCAGCGAGGCGAGGTCGCCACGCTTGCGCACGAGGATCATGATATCCTCGGGCCTGAGCGGCCGGCCCTTGCTTTCCAGCCAGAGCGGCTCGGCCAGCCATTCCCGGATCTGCCGGGCGAGGCGCGTCGCGAACGCGCGGGTGCTGTCCGCCAGCCATTCTTCCTCGCCCTCGGCATCCTCCCCTTCCTCGCCGCCTTCGATCGCCGGCGCGATCGGCTGCCAGAGCGTGACGACGCCTGGCCCGGTTACGGCGGACTGGTGCGGCTCGGCGGGATCGAACAGGCCGAGCTGCTCATGCCCCAACTGGTCGATCAGCATGTCGACCAGTTCGAGCACCGGTGCGGTCGAGCGGAAGGACTGGTTGAGCGACAGGCGATGCAGCGGGCGCGGGCGATACCCCTCCGCCTGCAGCCGCGCAGCATGCGCTGGATCGGCTGCCAGCCGGGTGAAGTGCTGCGACGCCGCCTCGAACATCAGCGGGTTCGTGCCCTGGAAGCCGTAGATCGCCTGCTTGAAGTCGCCCACCGCGAACAGGGTGCGGATGCGCCCTTCCCCCGTGCCCTCGCCCGCGAAGAATTCGTCGGCAAGCGCGCGGACGATCGCCCATTGCTGGGCATTGGTATCCTGCGCTTCGTCGACCAGCACATGATCGGTCGACAGATCGAGCTTGTAGCGGATCCACTCACCCATGCCCTCGGTCTGAAGCAGCGCAACGGTGGCGCGGATCAGATCATCGAAATCGAGCAGCCCGCTGCGCCGCTTCGCCTCCGCATAGGCGCGCGCATAGCTGCGCCCCGCCTCCAGCGCGGGGCCGAGCAGTGCGACGAATTCGGCGCGCGTCCTCAGGTCGATCAGATCGCGGCAGGCATCGCCCAGTCGCTGCGCGAGCCCGGCATAGTCGGGCTCGGCGGCGATGAGCTTGTCGCTATATTTGCGCGGCTCCCCCTTGGCCGTGAACGGCACCGAGATGAGATCGGGGAGCATCGCTGCCCGGGCGGCAGCATCGGCGGCCAACCAGGCTGCAATGATATCGGCATGGCCAAGCGCGGTCTTGGTCCCCCAGGCCGCGTTGGCGGCGGATATCCGGCGCAGCCCGACAAGGTCGAACTTCGCGTCACTGCACGCTTCGGCCAGTGCCGAATCCAGATCGCCCTCGGGGATTTCGAACGCGCGACGAACGAAGGGCGTGATCCCGGACGGGAGTTGCTCCAGCGCATCCGGTGCGCGCGCGCATTGCTGGAGGAAGCCCTCCGCCCCGCCCTCGCCCAGCCGCAGGCTCAGCGCTTGGATCGCGGCAACAAATCCGGGCAGCACGCCGGCCTCCGCCTCGACCAGCAGTTCGGCGAGCACACGGCGCTGGAGCACCGCTTCCTCGCGCCCCTCCATCGGCCGGAAGCCGGGGATCAGCCCCGCTTCCAGCGGGAAGCCGGCGAGCAGCGCCTGCGCGAAGGCGTGGATCGTCTGGATGCGCAGGCCCCCCCCCTGCGCGTCGATCACGCTGGCGAACAATGTCCGGGCATGGGCGACCAGCGCGTCGTCGCGATGATCCTCGCCCAGCGCGAACAATTCCTTGCGCAGCGCATTCTCGCTCAGTCGCACCCAATAGGCGAGCCGGGCGTGGATGCGCTCCGCCATCTCGGCGGCGCCCGCCTTGGTGAAGGTGAGGCACAGGATCGATTCGGGCCGCGCGCCGCCCAGCAAAAGCCGCAGCACCCGCGCCGAGAGCACATGCGTCTTGCCCGTACCCGCTGAGGCGGAGAGCCAGATATGTTCGCGCGGATCGGAGGCGAGCTTCTGCGCATCCTTGAGTTCGCTGAGCGGGGTGGTCGATCTAGCCATCGCGGCCATACCATTCGTCGAGGCGCATCAACTGGTCATATTCGGCATAGGGCGCAAATTCGGGGTGGAGCTTGGCGGTGAAGGCAGCTTCGCCCGCCAGCCATTTCTCCGCCGCCTCGATGAAGTTCGCCGCCGCCACGCCGACGAAATCGTCGGTCGGAATCTTGCCACGCGCGCCATCTGGGTCGACCGGGGTTTCGATATAGCCGAACCCCTGCCCCTTCTTGCGCCGCGCCATCGACCAATATTCGAACGCGCCAGCCTTGCCGCCGACATCCCCGAAGCCGCTCCGCTCGGCGATCAGCCCCAGCAGCCCGAGTTGCAGCGAATAGCCGGCGCGCACCGCGCGCGCGCTGGGTGGCGTACCGGTCTTGTAGTCGACGATCGCAAGGCTGCCGTCAGCGAGGCGATCGATGCGGTCGACGCGACCGTCGAGCGTGATACCACCGATCTCGACCGCGCCCTTGGCCTCGACCGTCGCGACGATGCGCCCTGCGGTGCGCATCTCGACGATGGTCTCGGCGATCCAGTTGACCGCCTCCATTAGTCGCGGCTCCCACAGCGCGCGCACCAGCGGATGCGATCCGGGGCCGGCGAGCATCGCCCGCGCGCGGTCGCGCAGCTTCTCCGGCATGCAGCCATCGTCGCGCGCCCAGGCCTCGAGCACGGCGTGGATCGCGGTGCCGCGCCACGCCGGGGTGGGGTCGGCGTCGATCATGTCGAGCGGTGACAGGCGCAGCATCCGCCGTGCGTAGAAGGCGTAGGGATCGGCCTTCAGCCGATCGACCTCGGTCACGCTGATCCGCGTCGGTCGTTCAGCGACGGGCGGCACCGGCGCCGGACGACTGGCGGGCTTGTGCTGCGCGCGATCGAGCTGCCGGGCGAGCGCCACGAACCGGTCGGCGCGGCGATGCTCGCGGTCGGCCGGATCAATCGCCGCCAGCCGTAGCCAGAAGCGCGAGGCGACGGTGGGCGCGGTGTCGCGATGCGCGCGGGTGACGATCACCTCGGGCGCACCGAGCGCGCCGGCAAAGTCATGCGCGGCAAGGCCGATGCGGCGATCGAGCCCCGGCAGGCGCAGTTCGCTGCGGATGCGCGGCGCCAGCCAGGGATCGGGTGCCGGCACCGAGGGCCAGGTGCCCTCGTTGAGCCCGCCGAGAATCATCAGATCGGCCTGCTGAAGCCGCGCCTCGATGAGCCCCCAGATCGAGATGCGCGGATGGCCGCCCTGCGGCGGGCGCACGGCGACATCATCCATCAATCGCCGCAGCAGCGGCCCGACGCCATCCGCGCTGACCTCACGCGGGCCATTGGCGGCACAACGCTCGGCCTCGGAAAGAAGATCGGCGGCGGCGCGGCCGGCGGGGCCGGACCAGATCGCGTCGCCGCACAAGCCGGTCGCGACATCGCGCAACGCCGCGAGCAGAGGTTCGAGGCGGCCGCCATCGGCATCGCGGAACGCGGCTTCGAGCGGCGCCAGCAAGGATGCGGCCTCATCCCAGAACGGCCGCGCCCTTTCGCGCAGCTTCGCGGTGCGTTCATCACTTTCGCGCAGAAAGGCGGCAAGGCCGGCGCTGCCTTCCGCCGGTCGCGGCCCGCGAAGCGCGAGGTCGAGCGCGCGCACGCCCTCAAGCCAGGCGAGCCGTCCTTCGCCGGCACGCACCAGCGGATGTTTGAGGACGGCGAGCAAGGCGGGCGGCGCAAGACGCTGCGCCGCCGCATCGGCCAGCCCGAGCAGCAGGGCGCCCGGGGGCGTCATCGACAGCGGCGCGCCAGCGCTGTCATCGGCGGCGATACCCCAGCGCCGCAGCAGTGCCGACACGCGCCGCGCAAGGCCGCGATCGGGCGTGACCAGCGCGGCTGTGCGTTCGGGCGTTTCCAGCGCCTCGCGCAGCGCGATGGCGATGGCCTGCGCCTCCTCGGCGGGGGTCGCGGCTTCCAATGTGCGCACGCCGGTCAACAATCGCTCCGGCGCATCGAGTTCATGCCATTTGCCGGTGAAACGCGCGGGCTTCAGCGCATTGTTGACCGCGCGGCCGCGCGCGGCGCTGGCATCATGGCCGCCGCCCCAGCGCCAGCGCTCAACCTCGCCGGGGGCGATGTCCATGCGATCGAGCAGCAGCTTGAGGTTGAACTGCGGATGCGTCTCCGCCGCGCGGCGGCCGCTTTCGGGCGGAAATGGCCCAAGCGCCTCCCATTCGTCCTCGGGCATCGCCTGGTCGAAGCCCGGCAGCACGACCATGCCGCGCTTCAGCCAGGCGATCGTCTTGAGCAGGGCGGCGACCGCGGGCGCCGCGACCGTCACGCCCGCGGCGACGACGAAGCCAGGCGGCGCTTCGCGCTTCCAGCGCTCGGCGGTCTGATGCAGCAGCAGGTTGCGGCGGGTGGCGCGGTCGATCCGGCCGATCTCGGCGAGTTCGCGCGGCCAGCGATCGAGGATGATCGCGAGCAGATCGAGCGCGCGCGCCCAGTGTGCGGAGAGTTCGGGCGCCACCTCAAGCGCGCCGAGACGACGCGGATCGACCTCCTCGACGATGAGTTGATCCAGCGTGCGCGCGAGATCGGCGGCGAGGCGCACCGCCTCCGCCGCGTCCACGGGGACGCCCGCATCGCGCCGCGCCAGCTGGACCAGCCGTGCCAGCCGCATCTGGCGATCGAGCGGATCGATCGCAGGCGGCGGCGGCGATTCTCCCTCCGCCGGATCGAACAAGGGCCCGATCCGCTCGTCGAGATCATCGTCGCCGATCGCGATCAGCCGCGGCAGCAGCAACCCGCCCTCGGCGCGGCGGACGAAGGCGTCGGTCAACGCCCGCTGCGCGCGGTTGTTGGGCAGGATGACGATGCCGCGCGCCAGTTCCAGCGGCGAACCGCCCCACCGCGCGATGATCCCCGCCGCCAACGCATCGGCGAAGGCACGATGCGCGGGGATGGTGAAGACCGCGGGGCGAACCGCGGCGCTCAGGGCAAGGGGAAGTTGCTCAGCCGTCGGCAAGGAGCGTTTCGGTCCGCGCGATCGCCGGCGGCGTGCCGACGTCGAACCACAGCCCCTGATGGACGAAGCCGTAGCAGCGACCCGCCTCGATCGCCTTGTCCCACAACAGGTTGGTGGAAAAGGGACCGCCCGGCGCATCCGCCAGCAGGCGATGGCTGATCAACTGGATGCCGGTGTAGACGAAGGGCGCAACACGGCCATGCGCGCGCCGACGAATCTTGCCCAGCGCATCCATGTGGAAATCGCCGCGGCCGTTGTGGCAGTGCGCGCGCGCCAGCGGCACGAGCAGCAGCAGCGCATCCATCTCGGCATCGTTCCAGCGCGCGGCGAGCAGCCGGATCGCGTCGGTCGGCCCATCCACCCACAGATTGTCGCTGTTGACGACCAGGAAGGGATCATCGTCGATCAGCGGCCCGGCCTTCACCAGCCCGCCGCCGGTTTCCAGCAGCAGGTCGCGCTCGTCGGAGATGATGATATCGAGCCCGCCGGCCTTGGCCTTCAGATGCGCCTCGAGCGCGTCTGCGCGGTAGTGGACGTTGACGACGGCGCGCTCGATCCCGGCTGCACGCAACCGGTCAAGCGCGTGGTCGATCAGAGGTTGCCCCGCCACCTCTACGAGCGGCTTTGGGCGCGTCGCGGTCAGCGGACGCATCCGCTTGCCGAGCCCGGCCGCCATCACCATCGCGGTCTTCAGCGGCGGGCCGCCGGCATTGGGCCGCAGGCTGAGCGGCTTGGCGTTGCGGGTCATACGCCGGCCGAATCCCGAAGCGCGGTCCAGCGTGCCTTGGCGGGCACATTCGCCGCGAACCAGCGCGCGACCGGCGCGAGCGCCGGATGCGCGAGATCGCGCTCCAGATAGGTCCATACGCGCGGCAGGAAAGCGAGATAGCGGGGTTTGCCGTCACGCTTCCACAGCCGGGTGAAGATGCCGACGATCTTGGCGTTGCGCTGCGCACCGAGCACCGCATAGGCGGTGTCAAACCCGGCGATCGGCTTGGCAACCGTGCGATACCGCTCCAGCATCGCCGCTTCGAGATCGGGCGACACGTCGCGCCGCGCATCCTGCAGCAAAGAGACGAGATCATAGGCCGGGTGCCCGGCTAGCGCGTCCTGAAAGTCCAGCAATCCCAGCCCGGCCACGCCCTGAAGCCCTTCGAGCAACATGATGTTCTCGGCATGGTAGTCGCGCAGGACGGTGACGGGCAGATGGCCGTCCGCAAGCATCGGCTGGAGCACCTCGTCCCACGCGGCCCGATAGCCGTCGAGATCGACGGTCAGGCCGGCAGCGGGGCAGAACCATTCGGTCAGAAGCCCGACTTCACGCTGAAGTTCGGCACCGTCATAGGGGCGCAAGCCGCCGGCGGCAGGGTGCCGATGGAGCGCCGCGAGCAGATCGACCGCCTCGCTATAAACGCGTGCCTCGCTCTCGGGCGCCGCGTCGACCACTTCGCGCATCCGCGCATCGCCGAAATCCTCGAGCAGTACGAGGCCATGGTCGAGGTCGATGGCGAGCGGGCGCGGCGCCGAGAAGCCCAGCGACAGCAGGTGATCGGCCACTGCCAGAAACGGCCGCGGATCCTCGTTGGGCGGCGGCGCATCCATCAACACGCTCTGACGGCCAGGCTCAATCACCCGGAAGTAACGCCGGAACGACGCGTCGCCGGCGAGCGGGCGGATATCCGCCCCTCCCCAGCCGTTGCGGTGGAGAAATTCGGGTGCAGAATCTGGTGGGGTCATGATGGCGGCCATCGCGTCTCCCAAGCCCCCGGCACTTCCGCTGTCAAGCGTCGCGCGCCATCGGGCTCCACCGCAAAGCTCAGACGCAAGGTTTCGGGCCACAGCCGGTCGCCCATCCGCTCGGGCCACTCGATCAGCAGCACCCCGTCAGCGAGCGCATCGTCGAGGCCGAGTTCGTCGGTTTCTTCGGGTTCATCGAGGCGGTAGAGGTCGACATGGAGCACCGGCAGCCGCACTTCGGGCGGTTCATAGGGCTGGATGATCGCGAAGCTCGGGCTCGGCGCCTCTTGTTCCAGACCAAGCGCGGAAAGCAGGCCGCGTGCGAAGGTGGTCTTGCCCGCGCCCAGTCCGCCGCTGAGCGCGACGATGTCGCCGGGGCGCAGCAGAGCAGCGAGCGCCGCCCCCGCCGCGGCGGTCGCCTCCGCGTCGGCAAGCCTCATCGGCGGGGCAGCACGATCGTGATCATCGTCCCCTCGCCCGGCTCTGAAACCAGATTGAGCGTGCCGCCATGCGCCTCGACGATGTCGCGCGCGATCAGCAGCGCGCTCGCGGGCTGGCCCTCACCGCCCACGTCGCCTTCTATGGGCCGCTCGAACGCGCGCGCCTGTGCCGCCTCATCCATGCCGGGGCCGTCGTCGGAGACGATCAGCCGGGCGCCGGCAACGGTGCCGTCGCCATGCAGCAGCACGCGCCCGCCCTCGGGCATGCCGGCGATGGCGAGGCGGACGAGATGGTCGAGCGCCTGGCGGATCCGCCGGTCGTCTCCCTCTATGCTGCCCAGCGACTCCTCGGTCTGCACGGCAAGGTCGATCGCGCGCGCGCGCGCCGACATGTCGAGCGTCTCGGCGACGGCATTCATCGTGGTCGCCAGATCGAACACCGTCTTCTCGATGGCGATGCCGCCGGCACCGCGCTGGGAGAGATCGAGCATATTGTCGATCAGCGTTGAAAGGCGCGCGACCTCGGATCGGATCGAGACGACATAAGGCTCTGCCGCCTCGGGCAGATCGCCCGCAAAGCCGCCCGCGAGCATCTCGGCGAAGCCGGCGATCGCGGTCACGGGCGTGCGCAGCTCATAGCTCATATTGCCCATGAAGCCGGCACTGTCCTTGCCCGCGGCCTCCAACGCCTCATTCTTGTCGCGCAGCGCCTGCTCGATGCGACGGCTGTCGGAAATGTCGAGCATCGTGAACAGCGCGTTGCCATCGGGCAGCGGCACCGCGGCGAAATCGAAATGGCGTCCGTCGGCGAACGCTACGCGGCCGCTGCGCTGGCCGCGCTCGACGGTGGCAACGCGCACCAGTTCCCGGATCAGGCCGGCGCGCGACGGGTTGGCGAGTGCCTGCCCCGCAACTTCGGCAAGCTGGTCGATCCGAGGATGCGCGTCGAGCAGCCGTTCGTCGAATCCCCAGATCGAGCGGAAGCGATTGTTCCACATCTGCAGCCGCCCGTCCGCGGCGAACACCGCGACACCCTCGAACAGATTGTCGAAGGTGGCGGCGCGCACGCGCAGCAGAGTGTCGCGGGCGCTGGCGAGCTGGATCTGCTCGGTGCGATCCTCGAAGATCAGCAGCAGCCCGCCATCGGGCAGCGGGTGCCCGACCACACGCATGTGCGCGCCTGCCGGCAGCAGCCAGTTCTCCTCGATCGCGCCGTCCGCGGCGCGGAACCAGTCACGACGCTCGGCCTTCCAGCCCGGGAAGTCACGCACCTCCGGCAGGCGGCCGCCCTCGCGCATGCGTTCGAGCACGCGATCGAATTCTGGCGCATCTGCCAGCCATTCGGACTTCATGTTGAACATCCGGCGGAAGGGCTGGTTGGAGAAGACCAGCGCACGATCCGGCCCGAATTGCGCGACGCCGCCGGATAGCCGGTCGAGCATGTCGCGCTGGGTGGCGGCAAAGCGCCGCATTGCGCCGCGCGCCTGTTCCTCATCCTCGATGTCGATCGCATAGCCGGCGACGCCGAGATCGCCCAGCGGCACATCGACGATGCGCAGCATCCGCCGTTCGCCGTTGATCGTCGCCGGCGCGGTACGCACGATCGTGCGATTCTCGTCACGCGCGGTGGCGGCGGTCGCGGTCGGGCTGAGTTCCGCCCCGCTATCAACCAGTTCGATACCACGCTCGACCACTGCGGCGACGCTGCCGCCCTCGACGGCACGGACATAGGCTTGGTTCACGAGTGTCAGCCCCAGCCCCTCGCCACGGTGCCACATCGGCATCGGCGCAGTGTCGATAAGCGCGGAGAGCGCATCGAACGCGCTCGCCAGCCGCGCCGCCTCACGTCCCAGCCTGCCGATCTCGGTCTCGCTCTCGGTCGCGTCGAAGAACCAGAGGATGACCCCACCGGCGGCGGAAAGCCCGGTACCGGCCGCCGCACCGCGGATCATCAAAGTCCGCGTCGAGCCCTGCGCGCGCACCGTGCGAACGAAGCTGCCCGCCGAACGCTGCGCGGCAGAAATATCCTTGACGAGCAGATCCGCATCGTCGGCACTTAGGCCGACCTCCTCGCCCGCGATATCGCCGATGAAGGTGGGCAGCTGCGGCAGGCCGAGCCAGTCGGCGAGCCGCTCTGGCGCCTCGACGCGGCCATCGGCACGCACCACCAGCGGCAATGCCGGCGCGCTGTCGAGCAGCAGCTTCAGCCGATCCGCCTGCGAGGCGGCCGATCGCGCGCGCGCGCGCATCCGCATGCCGCTGAACATCGCCCAGGCCGCGAGCCCAAGCCACAAGGCCATGACGGCACCGATTACCGCCGCCACTTCCGCCGTCATTCCGCCCATGTCACCCGCATCATCTTTTGCATCGCCCGGCTTCTAGGCGGAGCCGCGCGCGAGCGGAAGGGAGAGAAGCAGCCGCGTTGTCCGGCGTTCAGCGCAGCGTGCGCACGAACCCCCGCAGATCCTCCACAAACAGGTCCGGCTGCTCCATCGCCGCGAAATGCCCGCCGCGCGGCAATTCGGTCCAGCGGACGACGTTGTAGCTCTTCTGCACCCAAGATCGCGGGAACAGTGCCCCTTCCCCGGGGAAATTCGCCACCGACACCGGCTTTTCGACCCGCGCACCCGCCGGCACCGGCTCATCGAGCACGCCGCGATAGAGCCATGACGCGGTGCCGAACGTATCGCCGGCGAGATAGACCATGATATTGTCGAGGACGCGTTCGCGGGTGTGGACCGTCCAGAGATCGCCGTCGGGCAGTTGCGACCAGCCGTGGAATTTCTCGAGGATCCAGGCCGCCACGCCCAGCGGACTGTCCGCCATCGCGTAAGACAGCGAGATGGGCTTGGTCGACTGCACGACCATATAGCCGCCTTCGGTGCGCCACACCTCGCCCAGCGCCTGCATCGCGGCGATCTCGTCCGATGTCTCGGGCTTTGCGTTCGGGTTGGTCCAGCCGAACGCGAAGTTGATGTGCACCGCGGTGCAACCGGCGCCCTCATAGCCGAGCCAGCCTGAGACCGACGATCCCCAGTCTCCGCCCTGTGCGACATAGTCGGTATAGCCGAGCGCAGCGACAGCACGGTCGAATGCCTTGGCGATGGTGCGCGGCCCGATCGGGCGCTTCGGCTTCGACGAGAAGCCATAGCCGAGCAGCGAGGGCACCAGCACTGTCATCGCGTCCGCCGGATCGCCACCATGCGCGGCGGGGTCGGTCAACGGACCGATGACATCGAGGAATTCGACGAAGGAGCCGGGCCAGCCATGGCTGATCAGCACCGCCTTCGGCGGGGGCGCCTTTCCTAACGCGTGGATCATGTGGACGCTGTAGGTTTCGCCATCCACCTCGACATCGACCAGCACCTGATCCAAGCGGTTCATCGCCGCCTCGCGGGCGCGCCAGTCATACTCATCGCGCCAATAAGCGACGAGGTCGCGCAGCGCCGGCTGGCTGGTGCCATAAGCCCAGGGATCGCCCGCAGCCTCGTCGGGCCACGCCGCCTCGTCGAGCCGCCGCGCGATCCAGTCCAATCGCTGCTGGGGTATGTCGATGCGGAACGGGCGGACCGTCACGCGCGGCCTCCGAAGGCCTGCGCCAACGCGGCGGCAGCATCGTCCACCGCCGCATCGGCTTCGGGCAGCACCCCGAACATGCTCACGAAGCCATGGAACATGCCAGTATAGGTCCGGCCGTCGACGGCGACGCCGGCGGCGCGCAGCCGCGCGGCATAATCCCGCCCCTCGTCGCGCAGCGGATCGCATTCGGCAGTCAGGATGGTCGCGGGCGGCAGCCGGGCCAACGACGCGGTGCGCGCCGGCGAGACCCATGGATGCGCGCGATCCTCCCGCCTCGGCAGATAGGCATTGAGGCAGAGTTCCGAGAAATCGGCGTCGAGGAAATAGCCCTCCGCGAAGGCGCGTCGTGATTCGGTCGGTTCGACCAGATCCGCGCCCGGATAGATCAGCAGTTGATGGACGATCGCCGGCCCGCCCGCGTCACGTGCGCGCACCGCCGCCACCGTTGCCAATGTGCCACCGGCGCTGTCGCCGCCCACCGCGATTCGTGCCGGATCGAGGCCGAGCCCGGCGGCCTCACGCGCCAGCCAGTTCAGCGCCGTCCACGCATCGTCGACCGCAGCGGGGAAGACGTTCTCGGGCGCCAGCCGATACTCGACCGAGACGATCGCACAGCCCGCCAACCGCGCGAGCCGGCTGCACAGCCGCTCATGGCTGTCGATCGAGCAGGCGATGTAGCCGCCGCCATGAAGGAACAGCAGCACCGGTTCGGGCGCATCGCCCGCCTCGGCACGGCGATAGAGGCGGACGCGAACGCCGTCCGCATCGAGATCGCGCGTCTCCACGCGATCGGCCGGGTCGGCGGGCTGGACCACCGCGGCCGACATCGCGCGGAATTCGACCGCGCCGATCCGGCTCCAGTCGATCTTCTGCGCGGTAAGCTGGCCGAGCATCGCGCGCGCGGCGGGGGTGAGCGACATGGCGCTGCGCTCCGTCAGGCCGCCTTGGCCCGTGCTTCCTTCGCCCTGAAATGCGGTATGATCGTCTCGCCGAGGTGCCGCAGCGTCTCCATGATCGCTTCGTGCGGCACAGTGCCCATCTGCATTAGCATCAGCACCTCGTCCGCCCCCGCCGCCTCCAGCCGCTCGATATGCGCGATCGCATCGGCCGGCGTGCCATAGGCATGGTCGAGATTGTACATGTCGGTCGCGGCCGACGTGACCGGGATCTTCGCTTCGTTGAGATAGGCAACGGTCGCCGCCTCCACCTTCTTCACCTCGGCGGCATGTTCTTCCGAGGTCAGTTCCTCGACCTCGGGCTTGGTGCCGCCGCCATACCAGTAGTGGATCGCCTGCGCGAAGAAGCGCTGCCCTCGGAAGCCGATCCGCCGCGCTTTCTCGCGATCGTCGCTGACGATGATCGGGCAGCCGACGGCGAGATATTCGTTGGGCACATAGGGCACCTGCTGCGCCGGATCACGCGCGGCGAAGGCGGCGCGATAGGCGGCGTTGAGGCGGGCGGTGTCATCGGGCTTGCTGAACCCAAGGATCATGCCGCCGAGGCCGCGCGACGCGGCGGCGATCAGCGATTCCTCCCGCGTCGCGGCCATGAACATCGGCGGGTGCGGCTGCTGCCACGGCTTGGGGTGGATCGGCCTCAGTGGGATGTCGATATATTTGCCGTGATGCTCGATCTCCTCCTCGACCATGATCTTGGGGATCAGATACATCGACTCGTCGATCATCGGCTGAAGCTCGGCGAGATCATAGCCGAAGGTGCCTGCTTCCTGCTGGGTGCCGCCCTTGCCGATGCCAAAGTTGACGCGCCCGCGCGACAATATGTCCAGCGTCGCCACCCGTTCCGCCACCTTCACCGGATGGTTCATCGCCGGTGGCAGGCAGATCACGCCATGACCGATCCGGATCCGATCGGTCTTGCCCGCGACGAACGCCAGAAAGGTCTCCGGCGAGGACATGTGCGAATATTGGGTGAGCGCGTGGTGCTCGACCGCCAGATGCCGTCCAGCCCCATTTCCTCGGCATAAACCGCCTGTTCCACCGCTTCGTGAAAGGTCCGCTGCTCGCTCTCGCGCGAGGTATCGACCATCTGCGCCTCGAAACATGCCGAGAATTTCATCTGCCCTCTCCACCTGCCGCCGGTCTGTGCCGGCGTCGGAATATTTTTATAGCGCGCTATAATATTTTGCAAGGCGCCATCTTCGTCTAGAGTTGCGACGTGGCAACTCAGCTGAATCAGGGCAGGCGGGAACAGGCTAAGAGTGAGCGGCGCGCGGCGTTGCTCGATGCGGCGCGGCGGATCTTGGCAACGTCTGACATTTCGATGCGGCGGCTGGCGGACGAAGCGGGCGTGGCGGAGGCAACCCCCTACAACCTGTTCGGGTCTAAGCGGGGGGTGATCGCGGCGCTCTATGCGGACCAGCGGGCGAGCTTCGAATCGCGGCTGCATGCCGGCGGATCTGCCGATCCGCTGCTGCGGCTGTTCGACGCGGTCGACCTGCTGGCGGACGATCTCACCCGCCACCCGCATTTCCACCGCGCACTCTACGGCGCGGTCTATCGTTCGCCCACTGACGGTACGGATGACGCAGCAGCAGCCGATCCCGGCATCGATTTCTGGCGATCGGCGGTTGCCGAAGCGGCGGCTGCCGATCGTTTCCGGGCGGGCGCCAATGTCGCGCTGTTCGGGCGCTGCTTCGTTCACCTGCTGACCGGCGCGATGCTCGACTGGTCCGAACAGCGCATCGATGCACAGGGCTGGTGCACCGTTACCGCGCACGGCCTCGCGCTGCTCGCGCTGCCGGTGGCCGCCGAGGACGCACGTGCGGCGCTGGCCGCGAGGCTCGCTGTCGCCTAGATCTCCAGCAGCGCGTAGGGCCGCTCGAACCGGCCATTCACCACGAACTGCGCGCAGTTGAACACCGGCACGCCGCGACGCGTCCGCCCCTCATAGGTGCCGCGATGGGCGTGGCCGTGCACCACCGCCTTCACATTGTCGAAGCGATCGACTGCATCGGCTAGGCGGGATGAGCCGAGGAAAGGGTAAATCTCCGCCGGCTCGCCCTCGACCGTTTCCGGGATCGGCGCATAATGGAGCACCGCCACGGCGCGATCGGTGCGTAGCGAACGCAGGCCGTTTTCCAGCTTGCGTGCCTCGTTCACCGATTCCTCGACGAACGCCTTGATCGCGCTCTCACCAAAGCCGCCAAGCTCGCCGCGGCCAAAGCCACCAACGAAGCCCTTCACGCCGGCGAAGCCGACGCCCTCGATCTCCACCGCCTGCTCGTCGAGGATGGTCACTCCCGCCTGCCGCAGGATGCGAACCACCTCCTCGGGCGCGCCGCATTCATAATCATGATTGCCGAGCACGCCGACGGCGGGAATGGTGCAGCCGCGCAGATCCTCGGCCAGCACCTCAGCCTCGCTGACCTTGCCAAAATTCGTGAGATCACCGCACAGCGCCAGCACATCGGCTTTCTCGGAAATCTCCTCGAACAAGGCGCGGTAGCGCTGGTGCGAGTCTTCGGTGACGTGCAGGTCGCCGATCGCCGCGAGGCGGAGCGGCTCAGAAATGTCGCTCATGCTTTTCCTCCAGGCCCTTGCCGACGACGTCGGCGAAACCCCAATTGGTGATGTCCACCACATAGTCGCGCGGCGACAGCAGGCGGCCGCGGCAGACCTTGACGTTGGCCGGCGGCAGTTCCGCCTGCGCACGTACGCGTTCGATCAGCGTATCGAACAGCCAGCGCGGCACGAGGTCGCGCTCGGTGGGATAGATGAAGCGGAAGTTCAGCAGATGGATCAGCAGCACTTCCCAGTGCAGTTCCATGGCGGACAGCAGCCGCTGCCAGTCGATTTCGTCATGCTTGCGCAGGATCACGTGCGCGACGTCCGCCCCGTCATAGCGGTAGCGATCCTGGATGAAGAGCTTGGAGAGAATGAATTCGGTGGGCGGCGTGATCCGCACGCGCTGGCCGTAGATATCCGCCTCATACACCTCGGTGAACCAGGTGTCGGTCACCGGGATCGAAGCCGACGAAATGTTGTAGATGACGTCGAAGAAGTTCTCGCCGTCCCACACCTTGCCGATCCAGCGATCATCCTCGACGGTAATGCGGTATCCGGCTTCCTTGAAATGGGCGAGCAGGCGCGGCGCATCGCCGGCCTTGCAGAAAATGTCGATATCCTTGGTGGGCCGGATCACGCCGGTGTGACAGGTGAGCGCGTATGTGCCCGACAGCAGGAACGGCACCTTCCAGCTATTCAGCAAGCGCAGGCTCTCGGCATAGAATTCGACGGCGTCTTCGGGTGGATCGAAGATGCTGCAATCGATGGGGGCTGGCAGATCCGACATGGTCCTCGCGTTCCGCCCCGCGGGGGTGCGGGAGGGACGATAACGGGAGGATGCGGGCGCTGGTTCCGCCCAAGGGCATCAGCGCCGGCGGCCCGCGACGAACGCGACGACAGCAACCGCAGCTACCGCCAGCACCGTTTCCTCGATCGAGTGCCGGTTCCAATCCCAGACCTTCAGCCCTTCATAGCCCGCCATATTCGCGCGGCGCCCGTTGCCGAACGCTTCGATCCAGCGATATTCATGCTGGGTGACCTCCCGCATCCCGCACACCGTGCTGCCGGCGAAGGCGCCGAGCCACAGCCCCGCGCGGGTCGGCACGCCCAGCGCGCGACCGATACCCCAGCTTGCGAGTTGGACGCCGACGGCGATCGGCACATGGACGAGGGCACCACTCATCCATCCAAGAACGGCCGACATCATCCTTTGTGCCCGCTCACCAGTTCGAAAGTCGGCCGTTGACCAGATCCGAATAATCCTTCTGGATCTGGCGGGTCAGCGCTCCGACTTCGAAAGTCCACGGCCCCGCCGAGCCGACCGGAGTGACCTCGGCGGCGCTGCCGGTCAGGAAGAATTGCTCGAACGTCTCGAGTTCCTCCGGCCAGATCGCACGTTCCTGCACTTCGATGCCACGTTTCTTCGCCAGCTGGATCACGGTCTGGCGGGTGATGCCATTCAGGAAGCAGTCGGGCGTGGGTGTGTGGATCACATTGTCGCGGATGAAGAAGGCATTGGCGCCGGTCGCCTCGGCCACCTGCCCGCGCCAATCGAACATCAGCGCGTCGTTGAAGCCCCGCCCCTCGGCATGATGCTTCGACATCGTCGCAATCATGTAGAGGCCGGACGCCTTGGCATGGACCGGCGCGGTATGCGGTGCCGGGCGACGCCACGGCGCGATATCGAGCCGCAGCCCCTTTGCCAGCGCATCCTCACCGAAATAGGCCCCCCATTCCCACGCCGCGATCGCGAGGTGCGGCTTCGTTGCCTGCGCTGCGACACCGATCTGTTCCGATCCGCGCCACGCTACTGGCCGCACGTAACAGTCGGTCAGGTCGTTCGCCTTCATCACCGCGATGCACGCAGCGTCGATCTCGGCGACGCTCCATGGAAGCTCGAAGCCTAGGATGCCCGCCGAATTGACCAACCGCTCGCTATGCTTCGTCAGCGCGAAGATGGTGCCGCCATAGGCGCGTTGCCCCTCGAATACCGAGGAGGCATAATGCAGCCCATGCGTCAGTACGTGGATGTTCGCCTCGCGCCAGGGCACAAGCTTGCCGTCGAACCAGATCCAACCATCACGGTCGTCATAGGTGCGCGTATCGGCCATCGTCCATCCTCACCGAATCCGTATGTGGGCCCATCCGGGGCTTTAGTGCGTGTACCGTCCGCGGCAAAATAGGTCAACATGGCTGTCATAAACCAAGGCGCATCCGCGCTCTTCCTGCGCGAGGCGGAAATCCGCCGCGGCATCGAACTGCTCTATTTCGGCTACAGCCATCTGTATCGCGGGATCGACGAGGGGCTGGCGAAGCAAGGGCTGGGGCGCGCGCACCACCGCACACTCTATTTCATCGCGCGCAGCCCGAACCTGTCGGTCAGCGAGTTGCTCGGGCTGCTCGCCATCACCAAGCAGTCGCTGGGCCGCGTGCTCAACGAGCTATCCGACCGCGGGCTGGTGGAAAGCCGCCCCGGCCCCACGGACCGTCGCCAGCGGCTGCTGCGGCTGACGCCGGCCGGCCTCGCGCTAGAGGCCGAGCTGTTCGAGGCACTGCGAGAGCGGATGTCGGTGGCCTATGCGGCGGCCGGCCAGGATTCGGTTTCCGGCTTCTGGGCGGTGCTCGACGGCCTGATCCCACCGGAGGAGCGCCCGCGCGTCGAGGGGTTGCGACGAAAAGGCTAAACGGGCGGGCGTTCGCCACCCGGGTCAATTCTTCTTGCGCGGATCATCAAGAGCGGCGTGGCACCGCTGTGTCAGCTTCCCCGCAATCGTCGGGCCTTGCATCCCTGCGAAACGGGCGCCACTTCTGGAGCGAGCTATGCCGCGCAACCTAATCGTCATGATCATCTCGTCGCTCGGCTTCTTCTTCGTAACGGCCACGACGTTCACGTCGCTGGGCTATGTACTCTATACGATGGTTGCCGAACTGGGCTGGTCACAGGCAGCCGCCGGCTTCAGCTTCTCCCTGCTCGGCCTCGCGTGCGGGCTCAGCAGCCCCCTGCCGCCGATGATGATGAAGATGTTCGGCACCCGGCTGACGATGGCGTTCGGCGCGCTGGTGCTGGCGGTCGGCTTCTTCATCGCCTCGGGCATTCAGGCGCTTGGTTTCTTCTTCGTCGCGACCTCGCTGATGGGGATCGGCTTCTCGCTGATCGCTCCATCCCCGGCGGTCTATCTGCTCGCCACATGGTTTCCCAATACCTCGGCTCGGATGATCGGCATTTATTTCATGGCGGGGGCGGCCGGCGGGATTGCCGGTCCTCTGATCGTCGAGACGATCGTCGGCGCGAGCGGAAGCTGGCGGATGCACTGGATCGTGATGGCGATCTTCGCGCTGGTTTACGGCCTGATCTGCCTGGTCGGCATCCGCGATGCGGTGAAGGTGGAAAGCGTGGAGCAAGTGACCAACGCCGCCGCGAAGGGCCATGATGCAACCGGCGGCTCGCCCTGGACCGTACGGCAGGCGCTGCTCACGCCCTCCTTCCTGATCCTCGCCTTCGCGATGATGGTCGTGCAGACCGTGGTCACGACGATGCACTCCGCACTGGTCGCCCACGTCGCCACCCTTGGCCTTGGTGCCACCGCCGGCGCCTTCGCGATGAGCCTGCTGGCGTTCGCCGGCACCGTCGCCAAGGGCGTGACCGGCGCGCTGAGCGAGAAGGTCGCCCCCAAGAGCCTGCTGGTCGGCGGGCTTGCGCTGCAGTGCGGAGCGATGCTCCTGCTCTACGTCGTGCGCGTCGAGCCGGCGGTCTATGCCTCGGCCGTGCTGTTCGGCATCGGCTGGGGGCTTTCCTGGCTGAGCGCGCACATCCTGCTGCTGCGCTATTTCGGCGCGGCGATCGCGGGTGACATGACCGCGATGGCAACGATGGCGACCACTTTCGCGGTGCTCGGCCCGCCCTTCGCCGGCAACATCGCCGATACCACCGGCAGCTTCGCCGCCGCCTTCCTCGCCTTCGCCGGGCTTCTCGGCCTCGCCTTCCTCTCCACCCTCTTCCTGCTGCGCGCGCCGCGCCGGCCGGGCGATGCGGTGGCCGAGACTGCGGAACTGATGCCCGCGGAATAAACCGCGCGCATCACCCGCTACGCACCGTCCCTGCCAAAAGAGACGGCGCGGAGCGCAAAGCCGCCGGCAAAAGGCGGCGCTAAACCATCCACCATCCGTGAGAGGTCCGGCGGCGCCATCCTGGTGCGCGTCGCCGGGCCGACACAGCCGACGGGACCGATTGAATGACGATTCTGACCGACCAGTTCTTCGACAGCTTCTCGAGTTCGATCCGCGATACGCTGGAAGCCGATACGCTGCCGCCGGCCTGCTATACGGACGAGGAATTCTTCCGCTTCGAACGCGAGGCGATCTTCTATCGCGAATGGCTATGCGTGGGGCGCGAGGAATGGGCGGAGAAGCCCGGAGATTTCTTCACCGCCACCCATGCCGGCGAGCCGGTGATCGTCGCGCGCGACCGCAACGACCAGCTCAACGCAATGTCCGCCGTATGCCAACACCGCGCAATGCTGGTAGCGGAAGGCGCCGGCAACACCCGCGCCTTCGTCTGCCCCTATCACCACTGGACCTATGATCTCGATGGCACGCTGGTCGGCGCGCCGGCGATGAACAAGACCTGCAATTTCGACAAGAAATCAGCCAGCCTGCCCAAGCTGCGCATCGAGAGCTGGCACGGTTTCGTCTTCATCAACTTCGATGCAGATGCCGCACCGCTCAAGCCGCGGCTGGCGGGTCTGGAAGAGGTCGTCGCCAATTACGACTTCGCCTCGCTGCGTGGTCCCCGCCCGCAGGCGCCCACGCATTATGCGTGGAACTGGAAGGTGATGTTCGAGAACAACAATGATGGTTACCACGCCAACCGTCTCCACCAGGGCCCGCTGCACGATTTCGTGCCGAGCTCGCTCGCCAGCTTCCCCGAGCTGCCCGAGAACACCGCCGGCTATTATCGGCTGAACGGCTCGCTCCACCCCGATGCCAGCTTCAACGCGACGCAGAAAGCGGTCTTCCCGGTTTTTCCCAAGCTCACCGACGAGGAACGCCATAGGCTGCTGTTCGTGAACCTGCCGCCGAGCCTGTCGATGGTGATCATGAGCGACATGGTCCTGTTCCTGATTCTCGACGCGCATGGCGGCGCCAGTCACGCGCTGACGATGGGCACGCTGCTCCACCCGGAAGCGATGTCGGACCCGCTCTACGAGCTCAAGATGAAGATGAACGACGAGGCGGTGTACGAAATCGTCGAGCAGGATCTGCATGTTGACCTGCTGGTACAGCAGGGCCTGCAATCGAAGTTCGCGCCGCGCGGTCGCTATAGCTGGCAGGAAGGCGCGCAGCGCCAGTTCAACCTGTGGCTGGTCGATCGCTACTGGAGCGAATGGAACCGCCGCCGCGGCCCGTCCGCGCCCGTCACCCAGTTGCGCCGCAGCGGCGCCGCCTGATCAACGCTCTCCTGCCCCTTCCCGCGGTTCGGGAAGGGACTTGCGGCATCGGTTCTCCGGAACCGGTGCCGCCTTCTTTTTGGGCTCCTTCCGGGAGCGGGCGGGGGATGGCGATCAAGCTTTTGTGCGTCCGCCGCCGCGCACCGGAGCGCGGTGCTGAATACCCCTCGCGACGACAGCACAGGAGCACAGAAATGACCAACACGCTGATCTTTGTCGATCTCGCCTCGGACGATCCCGCCGCTGCCGGCGCCTTCTATGCCGAGGTGTTCGGTTGGGAAAATGATGCGCGGCCCGAGGGCATCTATCACCGCATGGTGCCGGGCGGCTTCTTCAAGAACAAGGATGGAAGCGACAGCCAGATCGGCAACCTCCACCTGGGTATCTTCGACGCAGGCAATGCCCGCCCCCACCCCGAACCCGCCGGCGTCGAGCCGCGGACGCTCTCGGCTGGTGGCCGCAAGCCGCGGATCTGGGTGCTGATCAGCGACGACGACAGCGCCGATCGCATCCTCGCCGCCGCGGAAAAGCTGGGCGCGACCATCTTGTGGCGCAACCATTATTGGAAAGAATTCAACGGCTATAACCACGCCTTCGCCGATCCCTGGGGCAATGAGATCGTGCTGTGGGGCAAGGCCGGCGAAAATCCGCAAATTCCCGCGAACTTCACCCGCGAATAACTGCGACGGGCGGCGCGGCGACAAGTTCTTGTGCGTCGCGCCGCAAGACCCCGAAGCCCGCGTCTACCTAGCGTCAGGCACAGAAACAGGGGCCGCACGGAACGCGATCAGGGGCGCGTCGGTGCACAACAATCAGGTGAAGTGGAGTTTCAGCGGATGAGCCGCCTACCCGTCATTTTCTTCGGCCATGGCAGCCCGATGGTCGCGCTCGAGAAGAGCGCGGTGACGCGGACGTGGAACGCCATTGCGGAACGCGTCGGCAAGCCGAAGGCGATCCTGTGCATCTCAGCGCACTGGCTGACGCGCGGCACTGCCGTCACCGCGATGCCGCAGCCGCGCACCATCCACGATTTCGGCGCCTTCCCGCAGGCGCTGTTCGATGTGCAATATCCTGCACCGGGCGATCCCGAGCTGGCCGGGCGCGTGCGCGAACTGCTGAGCCCGATGCCCGTCACTATCGATCAGGGCTGGGGGCTCGATCACGGCACCTGGTCCGTGCTCGTCCACGCCTATCCGGAGGCGGATGTGCCCGTCGTCCAGCTCGGCATGGATGTCGGCAAATCGCCCGCGGACCATTGGGCGGTCGGCCGCCTGCTGCGACCGCTGCGCGACGAGGGCGTGCTGATCATCGGCACCGGCAATATCGTGCACAACCTGCCGGCGATGGACTGGGGCAATCCCAATGCGCCGGCCTATCCGTGGGCGGAGCGCTTCAACACGACGATGGTCGATGCCATTGCCGAGGATCGCCCCGAGGTGGTGATCGATTTCGAGGCGATGGGCGAGGCGGCGAAGCTTTCCGTGCCGACCCCCGACCATTTCTGGCCTTTGCTCTACGTGCTGGGCGCCCGCCACGACGGCGAGCCGGCCGAGTTTCAGCCAAACTTCATCCATCACAAGTCGCTCAGCATGACGAGCGTGCTCATCGGCGCCTGACCCGCGCTTTCTGCCCACAGTCTCAGCGTATTTTTGCCCAGAGGAGTTTCGATGGCCCTGATCAGCGCCCAAGCCGCCGCGGTCCGTGATGATATCCAGCCGAGCGCGCTCCATTATCTGCGGGCGACGCCCGAGACGGTTCACTGGGGCTATTTCTCGCCGGAGATCAAACCGGCGCTGGTGGTAAAGAGCGGAGACCTGATCCAGGCGCAGGCGGTGACGCACCATGCCGGCGATGATCCCAACCTGATGATGGATTGCGACATTCGCCGCATCTTCACCGAGATCGCGCCCGAAACCCGCGCGCCCGGCTGCCACATCATGACCGGCCCGATCTATGTGGAGGGCGCGGAGCCCGGCGACATGCTGGAGGTGCGCTATTTCCAGATGAAGCCACGCTTCAACTATGGATCGAACCTGTCGGCGAGTTGGGGTCATCTTTACAAGGAATTCGGCGAGAAGGAGCGCGTGACGATCTACAAGCTGGATCGCAACGCGCACACCGCCAGCGCGCTCTACGCCTATGACATCGAGGGCGATTACGGCCTGCCCGGCCGCATGACCAACTGCCCGGAATGCGATCGTCACCCCGCCCTTCCCGGCATCACCATCCCGGCACGCCCGCACCTCGGCACCGCCGGCGTCGCGCCCGCGGTCGACGCGCCGGTCAGCACCATCCCGCCTGGCCTTCATGGCGGCAATATCGACAATTGGCGGATCGGCGCTGGTGCGACGATGTTCTACCCCGTGCAGGTGAAGGGCGGGCTGTTCTCGATCGGCGACCCGCATGTCAGCCAGGGCGATGGCGAGATCAGCGGCACCGCGATCGAGGCATCGCTGGACGTGCTGTTCCAGATCGTGCTGCGCAAGGATTTTCAGTTCCCCTCGCCGCTGCTGCAGACCGACGATTGCTGGATCGTCCACGGCTTCGGCGGCGATCTGGACGAGGCGATGAAGAGCGCGGCCACCGACATGCTTCATCTGCTGACCGAGCATCAGGGCCTCTCGCGCGTCGACGGCTATTCGCTGATGAGCGTCGCCGCCGATTTCGGCGTGACCCAGGTGGTGGACGGCACCCAAGGCATCCACTGCCGCATCGAACGCCGCATCTTCCCCGACAAGGGCAGCGTGCTCGATATCGGTTGAGCGCGACGCCCAGCTTCCGCATCATATCTGCCCATGAAGGATTATCGCGATGGCCCATGACCTGATCGACGTCCGCCCGATGACGAAGCGCATCGGCGCCGAGATCTTCGGCGTCGATCTCAGCCAGCCGCTCGGCAACCAGGCGTTCAGCGAGATCCACGACGCGCTGATGAAGCACCAGGTGGTGTTCTTCCGCGACCAGAACCTCACCCACGACGCCCACAAGGCGTTCGGCCGCGCCTTTGGCGACCTCCACATCCATTCGGGCGTGGCGGGTCTGGAGGAGCATCCCGAGGTGGTGGTGATCCACGCGGACGAGACCAGCAAGTTCGTGGCCGGCGAGAAATGGCATTCGGACCTGAGCTGCGATCCCGAACCGCCGATGGGCAGCATCCTCTACATGCACACTCTGCCCGATCATGGCGGCGATACTTTGTTCGCCAGCATGTATGCCGCCTATGACGCGCTCTCGCCCGCGATGAAGGCCTTCCTCGATCCGCTGACCGCGGTGCATGACGGCGATCATGTCTACAAGGCGATCTTCCCGGACTCGACCAAGAAGTACAACATCAACAGCCACCCGGTGATCCGGACCCACCCGGTGACCGGCCGCAAGCTGCTGTTCGTCAACTCATCCTACACCACGCGCATCAACGAGCTGGGCAAGGATGAGAGCGACGCGGTGCTGCAATTCCTGTTCAAGCACACCAACAACGCCAACTTCCAAGTGCGCTTCCGCTGGCAGAAGAATTCGGTGGCCTTCTGGGACAATCGCTGCACCCAGCATTTCGCGGTGTGGGATTATTTTCCAGATACACGATCGGGGTTCCGGGTGACAGTGGCGGGCGACAAGCCGTTTTGAAGGTGGGGCACGGACGGATCGTCGCGGCGTTGGGACTGGCGGCGCCGGTGCTTATCAGCGGCGCGCCCGCACCCGAAACCCCGGTGCATCCCACTCCAGCACGTGCTCAAAGCCCTCTCCCGCACTTCGCGGGAGAGGGTTGGGTGAGGGCGCGAGCGCAGCGAGCGTTCTTCGGCGCCGAAGCATCCGATCGGCCCACTGCTGAAGGCGAAAGGCCGAAGACCGACGCCATCGCCACCCTCCGTACCCGCCTCACCGCCATGGTGAACGCCGGCGAAATCCCCAACGCACAGATCCTCATCACCCAAAACGGCAAGCCCCTCGCCGCCTTCCGCCTCGGCTACAGCGACATCGCGACCAAGGCCCCGCTCCCCGAGGATGCGATCTTCCGCCT
The DNA here is from genome assembly GCF_050433225.1 of Sphingomonas zeicaulis. NCBI lineage: Bacteria > Pseudomonadati > Pseudomonadota > Alphaproteobacteria > Sphingomonadales > Sphingomonadaceae > Sphingomonas > Sphingomonas zeicaulis. The sequence continues at coordinate 1,795,955 of NZ_JBNPXQ010000001.1, forward strand.
CTATTCGATGACCAAGCCGATCACCTCGGTCGCGATCATGATGCTGGCGGAGGAAGGGCGGCTGAGCCTCAAGGATCCGGTCGGCAAATATCTCCCCGAACTCGCCGACCTGCGCGTCTACAACGCCGCGGCGGCCGCCGCCGCGCCGGACGCCGATCCGGTGCCCACCGTGCCCGCCACGCGCGCGGTGACGATCGAGGACCTGCTGCTTCACGCCTCCGGCATCACCTATGAGTTCATGGGCGACACGCCGGTGCAGCGCTATTATCGCCGCCATGGCGTTGCCCGCGCGACCGCGGCGGCGAGCGGCCGCGATCAGGCGCCACCCGCCGCCACCCTCGCCGAGCTGGTCGCGCGGCTGGGCAAGGCGCCGCTGCTCCACCAGCCGGGCGAGCGCTTCAGCTACGGCTTCTCGACGACGGTGCTGGGCGCGGTGATCGAGCGCGTGTCCGGCAAGACGCTGAACGCCTTCTACCAGCGCCGCATCTTCGATCCGCTGGAGATGCGCGACACCCGCTTCGTGGTCGACGATGCCCGCGTGGCCCGTCTGGTCGCCAACACCCTCGCCACGCCCACCGGCCTCAAGCTGCAGGAAAACGCCGCCACCTCCGAATATCGCGACCCCAGCCGCCTGCGCGACGCCGGCGGCGGCCTCGCCGGCACGATCGAGGATTATCGCCACTTCGCCGAGATGCTCGCCAACCGCGGCACCTGGCACGGCCGCCGCCTGCTCAGGCCCGAGACGGTCGACACGATGTTCACCCCCCGCCTGCGCACCGGCGGCGCGCCCGAGGAGGACAGCATGTTCGGCTACGGCCTCGCGCTGGGCGACGCCGAAACGGAGGCGAAAGGCGGCCTGCCCAAGGGCGCGGGAAGCTGGGCCGGATCCGGCAACACCTATTTCTTCGCCGACCCGGAGCACAAGCTGGTCGCGATCCTGATGACCAACATGCTGACGCCTGGGCCTATGGCGAAGCGGACGTATGAGTTGCGGGGGTTGGTGAATGCAGCGGCGGTGGGGGTGATGAGGCGGGAGTAGTATCGGGAGAAAGCTGCGCGCATTCCGGCAACCCGCCGAACCGGGCGAAAGTGACAAAAGTTACAGTGAATTTCGCTGACCTCTCCCTGCGCCGCTGCCCGTCAGGGACGCCATTACAGGTCGATGGAAGGCGTCTGGCAGCGCGCCTCCTCGCGGGAAGAGCTTTGCCCAATTCATCCGGTCCGAACTCGCCGCCTCTCTCCGCTACGAAACTTCGCCCACAGGGAATGCTCAATCAAACTCGCAATTATTGATCTTGGTGATCCAGTCGGCGTCCAGGTTCAGCATAGCTTCTGCAACGTCGATATGCCCCTTGGCAGCAGCTTGCGCCGCCGCCGCTGACAGGAGCATCGACTGATCCCAGGCTTCATTGCGATGAAGGCTTACATTCTCCATCAATTGCTTGATCGCAGAATGATAATCGTCAGCATAAGCCTCGGGCATGTCGGGGCCACGCCCAGTCTGACGAGCCACTTCTATGGCCGCTGGCAATTGGAAGAACGAGAAATGCACCGGCGCTTTCGCTTGGCTCGCGATCCACACGATGTGGGGAACGGCAGTATAAGACGCGGTGTACGCGTTTCCTTGATGACACAAGCTTGACCAGAGACTGAACCACGGCTCGTCCCGATAGTCCGCTGTTGGTCCGGTTGACGAAGCGAGCATACGCAGAAGCCCAGGCACATCATCAGCCTTACCGTAGGCGTGTTGCAGGTCGCTCCAACGGGGATCATCAAGGGAAAGCATTGGTTCCAGCATAACACCGTCTTCATGGGGTCAACCAGCCATTGCCCACTCGCGACTTGTGAGTTCTCGCCCCAAGCTCCGCAACGTCACCGCCCACCGCGTCTCCCCCACCCCCGCGATGCTGTGCTCCCAGCCATGCCGTGCCTCCCCGGCAAGATGGTAGAGTCCCCGCGGTTCCAGTTCCATCGTCCGGCGCTGCCAGCCCTCCCCCTCCCGCCGGCGGAAGCGCATCGTGGCGGGGGCGCCGAGGGAGAGGCCGATGACGTGCTCATAGGCCGGGCGGTCCTTGTGCCAGCCGATGCCGGCGCCGGGGTCGTAGCGGATCAGCAGCGCCTGCTCGATCGATGCGCGCGGCAGGCCGCAGGTGTCGGCGGCGCGGTCGGCGATTGGGCGGAGCCAGTCCGGGATCGGGTCGGAGGTGGTGAGGCGACCGGTCTGGAAGTCGTAGGAGGGGCCGTAGCTGCGGGTCAGGCGCTTGCCGGTCCATTGCTGGAAGCGGAACGGGGTGAGGCCGGTGGCGTCGATCGCACGGATAAGGGCGCATTCCTCGGATGGAGTGAGGAAGGCGGCGTGGGTGGTAAGGCCCGGGATGATGGGGGTGTCGAAGAGGTCGGGGAGTGCGGGGGCGACGCGGGGCATCGAACATATATGGAACACGCGTGCGCGGGGTTCAATCTGCTGCGGTGCTGCACGCGCCCTTCTGGATGCATCGCGACTGCCGACGCTTCGGCGCTGAAGAACGCTCGCTTTGCTCGCGCCCCCACCCAAACCCTCTCCCGCGAAGCGCGGGAGAAGGCTTCAGGCAAGTGGAAGGGGGCTCTTCTTCACCGCCGCGTGCGGGTGGCGCGGTTCCAACGGGGTTGCCAGCGGCTCGTGCCGGGGGCGCGGTCCTGAAGGGCCGGTTCGTTTGGTTCGGGGGCTGATGGGGCGGCGGCCTCGCCCGTGTGGGCGCGTTCGGTCTCGGGCGTGCCGCAGGTGGCGGTATCGCACCAGCGGCGGGATCCATTGCGGCTGCGGTCGAGGAACAGCCAGCGACAGTCCTCCGCCTCGCAGCGCTTGAGCCGGTCGAGCTCGGCGCCCCGCAGCAGGTCGAGCGCGGCCCAGGCGAGCGGGCCGAGCAGCCGGTCGGCACCGATGAAGCCGAGGCGCGGGGGGGAGCCCTCCAGCGTGGCGCCGGTGAGGCTGCGCGCAGCGATCTCACGGATGGCGTCGAGCGCCGGGGCGGGTGGCGGGTTGCCGTCGGCGATGGCGGTGCCGGCACTGATCACCGCGCCGCGCAGGCGGTGGACGGTGGCGAGCAGCGCCTGGCGCTTGAGCGGCGCCACCGTGAAGCCCGGATCGACGACGCCTGCATCCTCTGCCCAGCGCAGGATTGCATCGGCGTCGGCAAGATGATCGACCGCGCACGACGTACCGCGCCGGTTGATCGTGTTGGCCAGATCGAGCGCGATGTCGCCGGCCACGCGATCGGGGAGTGCAAGTCGGTCGATCACAAAGACTGCAACGGATCAAACGCCATAGGGCTCCCTCCGGCGACGCAATGCGGTTGTTTCGGCGCAGTACGCAGCTTTTTCAACCCCTCGGACGATCCGGTCTGCCCAATCTCGACACATCTTCCGCCGATCTGCGCGGATGAAGCGGACTTCAGGCGGAGGCCGGTGCCTTGCGGCGGCGCATCGCGATGGCGGCGGCAATCAGCATGAGCGCGGAACCGCCGATCTCGGCGAGGCCGATATGCTCGCCGAACATGATGAAGCCCGAGATCAGCGCGACGATCGGCGAGACGAAGGCGTAGAGCCCGGCGCGTGCGGTGCCCCATTCGCGCATCAGCATCAGATAGACGCTGAAGCCGATCACCGTGCCCGCCAAAGACAGGAACAGCACGCTGCCGATCGCCTGCGGCGATGCAAGCGCCGCCCAGGTCGCGCCCGACAGCGGCTCGATCGCAAAGGACAGCGCAAGCAGCACCACGCCGCCCAGCGCCGCCTGCGCCAAGGTGAGGCGCAGTGGTGAGACCTGGCCGACCAGCGGCCGCGCGACGATGCTGCCGAGGCAATAGCAGGCGGTGCCGACGACGATCGCGCCGAGCCCGAGCGCGCTGCCGCCGCTGCCCTCGGTCAGTCGCGTCCAGAACAGGCCGACCAGCCCGACGCAGCCGATGCCCAGCGCCAGCGCATGCCGCCACCCTGCTCGCTCCTCTCCCGTCAGCGCGGCGAGCCCGAACAGCAGCACCGGGATGAGCGCGAGGTTGACGAGGCCGGCGAGCCCCGAGGAGACGGACTGCATGCCCCAGAACATCAGCGGGTACGTGCCGACGTTGATGAGGATGGCCGACGCCACGGTGCGCCAGCGCTTGTCCGGCGTGAAGGCGCCGGTCCGAGGGCCGACGATGGGGAGCAGCAGCGCGGTGGTGGCGAGATAGCGCAGCGCCGCAAGAAGGACCGGCGGGAGGACAGTGAGGCCGATCTTGATGGCGGCCCAGGTAAGCCCCCAGATCAAGGACATGAGCGCGAAGGCAGCGATCTGGCGAGGCATATGAGCGCTGTAGGGCGGATCGGGGATGTTCGGAATACGCCTTCGAGTGGCTCGTCCTTCGACTTCGCTCGGGGCGAACGGCGCTTGCGGCATATAACGGGGGCAATCATGGGGATCGCGGCAGGTCCGCCAGCGGGCGGACGATCGTCGGGAAGGCGGGCCGCGCGGGGCCTTCCCCTTGCGCCGCCATGCCGGATCCGGTCCGGCACGGCGACGGGGAGCGTGCGCGCCGGCCGCGGGGGGCGGCACGGCGCACGGCGCATCAGCCGTTCAGCTTGTCCTTGACCGCCTTGGCGGGGGCGAAGGTCAGCTTCTTGGCGGCCGCGATCTGGATCGTCGCGCCGGTCGCCGGGTTGCGGCCTTCACGGGCGGCGGTTTCCTTGAGCTTGAACTTGCCGAAGCCGTTCAGCGAGACTTCCTGGCCAGCGGCAGCCGCATCGACGATGGTGGCGAGGACGCCATCAACATACTTGCGGGCATCAGCCTTGGTCAGGCCGTGGTCCGCGGCAAGGCGCTCGGCGAGATCGGCATTGTTCATGATGTTAGATCCTCCTTAGTATCGAGGCGGGCGCTCTAGGTTCGTCGGGCTGCGATGTCCAGCTTGGGAGCGCCTAAAAGCGGCCATATAGCGCCGAAATTCCTGCATTTTGCGGTGATGGACGGCCCGCCGGCGGGTCAGAAACCCGTGGCGCGGATGGCGAAGGGCGTTTCGGCGAACAGTGCACGCACCGGTAGCGACTCCCCACCCGCCTCGATCGCGGTATCGCCCCACCATTCGGGGTCGATCGCAAGCGCGGGTTCTGCGCGCACCGCAGTCGCGCAGCGGATCGGCACGGCGACCAGCAGACGCGCCGCGCCATCGCTACGGGCAAAAGCCAGCACATGGTCGGCCCGCTCGCCGGTGACCGACACGGGTTCGAGCGCGCCGGTGGTGAACAGCGCCGGGTTGCTGCGGCGCAGGTTCAGCAGGTGCGCGATCACCGCCTGCTTGGCGCGGCCACTGCGCCAGTCCGCGAGATGCGCGGGCATATCCGCGAAGGAGGCAACGAGTTGCCGAGTATCATAGTCGACCGGGCGGCGATTGTCGGGATCGACGAGGCTGAAATCCCAAAGATCGGTGCCCTGATAGCAATCCGGCACGCCCGGCACCGTGCAGCGCAGGACCGCCTGGACGATGCCATTGAGCGCGCCCGCCGGCGCGATCCGTTCGACGAAGCCGGCGAGGTCGGCGCTGAGCGCAGGATCGGCAAGCAGGCCGGTGATGAAGCTGGCGCAGGCGGCCTCATAGGGCTCGTCGGGCGCGGTCCATGACGAACGCAGCTTGGCCTCGCGCAGCGCCTTCATCGACCAGGCGGAAACGCGCGGGCCGAAATCGCCAAGTTGCCCGCCGTCGAGCGGCCAGGCGCCGACGATGGTCTGGAGAATCTGGTACGCGTCGGCAGGGTCGATCTCGGCGGCGAGCGGGTGGCGGAGCCAGTCCGACGCGGCGGCGATCCATGCCTCGGGCCGCTCGCTGATCACGGCAAGACGGGCGCGGACATCCTCCCCGCGTTTGTGATCATGCGTGGCGGTGGTCAGCATCGCCGCGGGAAAGTGGCGCTGGCGCGCAGCGGCGTCTGCGAGGAAATCGGCAGGCTCCAGCGACAGCCGCGCGGCGTGAAAGCCGACATCGTTGCGCGAGAGCAGCCGGCCGTAGCGATAGAAGGCGGTATCCTCCACCGCCTTGGCGGCGAGGGGCGCGCTGAGCTGTTCGAAGCGGCGCAGCGCGTCGGCGGCCTGCGGCGTGCCGGCCGTCATCCAGCCGATGAGCTGGTCGACCATGGCGCCCTCGCCCGGCGCCGCATCGGCACGCGCCGCAGCGGCGACGCGTGCCAGCCGATCCTTCTGGCCATAGGCGCGATAGGCAGGGAAATGGACGAGCAGGCCGGTCATCGCTCGGCGGATCATCCCCGCGGTGACGTCGCGCGTCGCCGGGTCGGCGCGGGCGATCCCGTGAAACGCCGCCACCGCCGCGTTCAACTGCCCCGGAAATGTGCGTTCGAGGATCTCGTGGCGCGCCTGATGCTCCTCCTCGGCGAAGTCCGCGGAACGCTCGCTTAGCGCGGCCCAGTGCGTCGCCAGCGGCACCTCTGCGGCGGGCGCGTGCAGCAGCGCCGAGACCTGGTCCATGAAGTCGTAGCCGCTGGTGCCGTCGGTCGCCCAATCGGCGGGCAGCGCCTCGTGCGTGCCGAGGATTTTCTCGACAACGAAATAGCCGGGCTCGGGCCGCGCCGCATCAAGCGCGGCGCGCAGGCGGCGACAATAAGCGCCGGGATCGGCGAGGCCATCGACATGGTCGACGCGGACGCCATCGATCAGCCCCTCGGCATAAAGGCGCAGGGGCAGCGCGTGGACGGCCTCGAACACCGCCTCATCCTCCACCCGCAGGCCGGCGAGTTCGGTGATGTCGAAGAAGCGGCGCCAGTTGATCTCGTCGGCAGCGGTACGCCACCAGGCGAGGCGATAATGCTGGCGCTCGAGCAACGCATGGAGGCGGTTGGCGCCTTCGGCGGTGCGGCCGTCATAAAGCGTGCCGCGTTCCTCCTCGCCGCGCAGCGCAAGCTGGTCCTCGGGGCGAAGCGGAAAACGGTGAGCGTCGTGCGCGATCACCGCGGCGCCGGCGGAGTCGAGCGCAAGCGCGCCGCTGGTGAGGGCTTGCCCATAAGGGACACCTAGGAATGGCGCGAGCAGCTTGCCCGGCGGCTCCCAGTCGATGTCGAAGAAGCGTGCATAGGCGCTCGCCGGCCCCTGTTCGAGCACGTCCAGCCACCAGCGATTGTCGGCACCGCCGACCGCCATATGGTTGGGCACGATATCGAGGATGATACCGATGCCGCGCGCGCGCAACGTCGCCGCGAGCGCGCGGAAACCGTCCTCGCCACCGAGTTCGGGATTGATCGCGGTGGGATCGACCACGTCATAGCCATGGGTCGAGCCCGCGCGGGCAGTGCCGATCGGCGAGGCGTAGAGATGGCTGATGCCCAGATCCGCGAGATAGTCCGCCAAGTCGGCGGCAGCGGCGAACGGGAAGTCCTTGTGGAACTGGATGCGATAGGTCGCGCTCGGGATCATTCGGGTCTCGCAGTGCGGATCGTGGCGATGCGCGCGGCCACGTCGGGCTGCGCGAACAGGGTATCGGCGTCAGCCGGCAGCCGGCGGCGCCAGTTAGGATGCTCGTCGACCGTTCCGGGCAGGTTGGGCGCCTCGTCCAGCCCGAACACATCCTCGACCGGGACCACCAGCACCGCGCTTGGCGCGGCGGCGGCGAAGGCGATGGCAGCATCGACTGCGCGGGCAGGTTCGTCGGCAGCGGGCTCGGCGCCCTCCCCCGCCCCCGCCTCGACGCAGGCGCGCCACAGATCGGCGCGGTCGCGAGCGCGGTCCTCGCGCTCGGCATTGCGATCGCCCGCTGCGCCGAGTTGCGCGCGCCAGTCGATGTCACGCTCGCGCCACCAGCCGGCGATCGGCGGCAGATCATGCGTGCTCGTCATCGCCACCGCATCGGCATCCCAGCTCGAGGAAGCGGTGAAGCGGCCCTTGCCGTCGCGTTCGAACGGCAGCACGCGCATGCCGAGCAGGCCGCGCTCTGCGATCATGTCGCGAAAGCCCGGCGGCACGACGCCGAGGTCCTCGCCGATCACCATGGCCTGGTTACGCTGCGATTCCAGCGCGATCAGCCGCAGCAGATCCTGCTCGGGGAAGCGCAGATAGGCACCATCGAGCGGGCTGGCGCCGGTGGGCACCACCCACAGGCGGCGCAGCCCCAGCGCATGATCGATGCGCAGTCCGCCCATGTGACGCATCGTCCCGCGCAGCAGATCGATGAAGGGTTGGTAGCCCAGCCGCTTGAGCGCGAAGGGGGAGAAGCTGGTGATACCCCAATTTTGCCCGGCCGCCTGGAAGGCATCGGGCGGCGCGCCGATGCCGATACCCAGCATCAGTTCCTCGCCACGGCTCCACGCATGGCTGCCGCCCGGATCAAGCCCGACCGCAAGATCGGCGACGAGGCCGATCCGCATATCGCCGGCAGCATCGGCGGCTTCGGCCAGCGAGCGATCGGCGAGCCACTGCAGGAAGAGGTGAAAGCGAACGTCCTCCGCGCGGGTCTCGGCAAAGGCGTCGACCGCGGGCGAACCGGGGCGGCGATAGGGTTCGGGCCAGTCCTGCCAGCCGCGCGCGCCATGAAGACCGAGGAAATGCGCATGGAGCGCCTCGAAACGGGCATGGCCAATCAACGCCGGATCGGCAGCCGCGGCATAGGCATGGAAAGCGGGGTCGACGCCGTGCTCGGCATAGGCCTGCCGCAGCGCAAGCAATTTGGCCGCGACCGCCGGGGTCCAATCGATCAACGGGCCGGCCGGCAGATCGCCGCCCCAGCCCTCGCCCGCCGTGGCGAACCATGGGTTGAGGAATTGGCGCGTCGAGGGCGAATAGGGGCTGTAGCGGCTGGGATCTGAGGTGAAGAGCGCGTGCACCGGGCTCAGCATCACCGCATCGGCACCAGCGCGTGCCGCGCTGCGCGTGAATTCGGTCAGGGTGGCGAAGTCGCCGAACGGGTTGCCGTCGCGCAGCGCATAGATCTGCGCGCCGACGCCCCATGCGCGGCTACCGGGCGCAAGACCATGGCCGGCGCGCGGCGCGACGATGATCGCCAGTTCGCCGCCATCCCATTCCAGCCGGTGATATCCGGTCGCGGTGACCATCGGTGCGGCATCGAGATCGACATCGCGTTCGCCGCCATCTTCGAGGATCAGCTTGCCGCGCCCATTCAGCCCCTCGATCCGTTCGCCGGCGTCGATGATGCGACACGGCGAGGCCTCGGCTTCGCGCAGCCATGCCATGCTTTCGGCGCATTGCGCATCGCTGTCGCAGGGAAGGCCCAACCCGGTGAGAACGAGGCGCAACGTCTCAACCGTAACGCGCTGTGCTACGCCACCGGCATCCTCCCAGTCGATCAGGATGCCCGCGGCCTCGGCGAGCGCGGCGATTTTCGCGTCGCTCATCAGACGAGCCAGGCAGCGAAGCTCGCCGGCGCGATTCCGGCACCGGAAAGCCCTGCGCCGATGACGCTCAGCGGCGGCGCTTCAGGCGCGGCAAACGCGGCGGGACGATCGCCCAGGTTGATCGCCAATGTCAGCACGCCCTCGGGGAATTGCCAGCGCGCGACCACCGCTTTGTCGCCGATCGCTTCGGCACCGAGCGCGCGGGCGTCTTCGAGGCCGGGGACGATATGCGCGCGGCGCAACGCAAGCAGCTCGGCGTAGAGCGCCCGCCAGTTCGCGGCATCCGCGCCCGGTTGCGGGCGCGAGGCGGCAAAGGTGGCGGATGCGTTGGGATCGGGGATGCGCTCGCGCAGTTCGGGGTCGGTGAAGCCGGGGAAGTTAGAGAATTCGCCGCGCCGCCCTTCGCGCACCGCATCGGCGAGATCATCGCGGAAGTCGGTGAAAAAGAGGAAGGGCGATGTCGATCCGGTCTCGTCGCCGGCAAAGGTCAGCGGGATCTGCGGGCAGAGCAGCAGCAACCCGGTGGCCGCACGCAGCCGGTCGGGTTCGGTCAGCACGGTCAGCCGCTCGCCCATTGCGCGGTTGCCGATCTGGTCATGGTTCTGCAGGAAGCTCACGAAGCGGAAGGGCGGCAGATGCCCGCTGGACGAGCCGCGCGGCTTGCCCTTCTGGTTGGGCGATCCCTGCCCCTGATAGATGAAGCCTTCGGAAAGGCAGCGAACCAGCTTGGCGGTCGGCTCCTCGGCGAAGTCGCGATAATAGCCATGCGCCTCGTCGGTCAGCAGCACGTGCATGACGTTGTGGAAATCATCGTTCCACTGCGCGTCGTAGGTTGCCTCGAGCAAGGGCGCGTCATTATGCTCGTTCTCGAGCACGAGGTGGATTTGGCGATCGGGGATCGCCGCGCGGATCTCGGCGGCGAGGCGACGCAGGAAGCCGGTGTCGCCGATCGCATGGACCGCATCGAAGCGCAGCCCGTCGAAGCGGAAGTCGCGCAGCCAATAAAGCGCATTGTCGATGAAGAAGCGCGCGACCGGTTCCTTGCCGAAGTCGATCGCGCCGCCCCAGGGCGTCGAGATATCCTGCCGGAAGAAATCGGGCGCATAGGCGGAGAGATAATTCCCGTCCGGCCCGAAATGATTATAGACGACGTCGAGGAAGATCATCAGCCCGTGCGCATGGGCAGCATCGACAAGCCGGCGCAGATCGTCAGGGCTGCCATAGGCGGCGGCGGGCGCATAGGGCAGCACGCCATCATAGCCCCAATTGCGGGTTCCGCCGAACGCCGCGACCGGCATCAGTTCGATCGCGGTGAAGCCGGTGGCGGCGATCTCCGGCAGCCGGTCGATCAGGCCTAAGAAACCGCCGTCGACGCCGGCATGGCATTCCTGGATCACCGTTTCGCGCCACGGGCGGCCGCGCCACGCCGTCTCGCGCCAAGCATAGGCCTCAGGATCGACGACGAGGCTCCAGCCATGCACATCCTGCTGCTGCGCACGCGATGCCGGGTCGGGCACCGCCATCCCGTCCGGCAGGCGGAAGCGATAGCGCGCGCCGGCGCCGCATGGCGCCTCCGCCTCGAACCAGCCGTCGCCGGCCGGCGCCATCGCAACCGCGTCCTGCCCTTCGATTTCAACGACCAGCGCATCGAGCGCAGGAGCCCACAGGCGGAAGCGCGTGCGCTCCGCCGCGATCAGCGTCGCTCCCCAGCTCATTCGACCGGACCGGTCGCGTAGATCAGCAGCGCGGAACGATCCTGCACGGTGATCGCCGTTTCGGTCAGTTCGCGCTCACCGATGCTCGGATCCGAACTGTCCACCAGCAGCCGGCGATAATCGTGCGGCTCGGGAAGCTGGAACTCCAGCGGCACCTGGGATCCGTTCATCAGCAGGTTGATCGCCTCGAAATAGTTGTCCCCCACGATCCGCGCACGGCGCATTGCCAGTGCCTTGCCTTCGGGGTTCTGCCAGTCCTCGGGCGAGAGGTTGAGGCCGCGTTCATCGAACCAGTCGATGTTGCGCAGGCCCGGTGCGATCTCCTCACCGTAGAGGAAGGCGCCGGAGCGGACGAGCGGGTAATGCTTGCGGATCAGGATCAGCCGGCGGACGAAGTGGATGAGGGTCTGCCCCTCGGGCTCCGCCGCTGCCGCCCAGTCGAGCCAGCTGATCTCATTGTCCTGGCAATAGGCATTGTTATTGCCCTTCTGGGTGCGTCCGAACTCATCACCTGCGAGCAGCATCGGCGTGCCGAGCGCGGAGAGCACGGTGACCAGCATCGATCGCTGCACGCGCGCGCGCACCGCCTTGATCGCCGGATCGTCGGTCGGCCCCTCGGCGCCCCAGTTGCAGGAGAGATTGTCGCTGTGGCCGTCGCGATTATCCTCGCCATTGGCCTCGTTATGGCGCTGTTCGTAGCTGGTGATGTCGGCCAGCGGCTGGCCGTCATGGCTGGCCACATAGTTGACGCTGGCCCAAGGCCGCCGCGCGCGCCGATCGAACAGATCGCCCGAGCCCGACAGCCTAGCAGCGAATTCGGGACGGACACCGGCATCGCCGCGCCAGAAGCGGCGGGTGGAATCGCGGAACTTGTCGTTCCACTCGGCGAAGCCGGGCGGATGGTTGCCGAGCTGATAACCGCCGGGCCCGATGTCCCAGGGCTCGGAGATCAGCTTGATCCGGCCGAGTACCGGATCCTGCCGCAGCGTATCGAAGAACGACGCGCCAGGATCGAACCCGCCATCGCCGGTGCGCCCCAATGTCGCGCCCAGATCGAAGCGGAAACCGTCGATGCGGTAGGATTCCGCCCAATGGCGCAGCGAGTCCGTCACCATCTGCAGCACCCGCGGCTGATCGAGATTGAAGGTGTTGCCGGTACCGGTGTCGTTAACGCAGTAGCGCGGATTATCTTTCTGCAGCCGGTAATAGGTCGCGTTGTCGAGCCCGCGGAACGACATGGTCTGGCCGAGTTCGCTGCCCTCGGCGGTGTGGTTGTAGACCACGTCGAGGATCACCTCGATCCCGGCGGCGTGCAGCCGGCGCACCGCGAGCCGCAGATCGTCGGCATCGCCCGCACCCAGATAGCGCGCTTCGGGCGCGAAGAAGGCAAGGCTGTTATAGCCCCAATAGTTGGTCAGCCCCTTTTCCTGCAGAAAGCGATCCTGCACGAAGCCGTGGATCGGCAGGAGTTCCACCGCCGTGATGCCCATGCGCTGGAGATGGGCGATCAAGGTGGGGTGGCTGAGCGCGCGATAGGTGCCGCGCTCGCGGTGCGGCACGCCTTCCATCAGCTGGGTCAATCCCTTGACGTGCGCCTCATAGATGATCGTTTCCGACCAGGGCACGTTCGGCCGGCGATCGTCGCCCCAGTCGAACGCGTCGGTCACCACCACCGATTTGGGCATCGCCGCGGCACTGTCCCGCCGATCGAAGCTGAGATCGGCCTTGGGCGAATGGACGCGATAGCCGTGCAGCGTGTCGCTCCAGCGGATGCGGCCGAAGGTCTTGCGGGTATAGGGATCGAGCAGCAGCTTGTTGTGGTTGAAGCGGTGCCCGGCCTCGGGCTCATAAGGGCCATAGGCGCGGAAGCCGTAGAGCAGGCCGGGCCGCGCATCGGGCAGATAGCCATGCCAGATCTCGTCGGTCCATTCCGGCAATTCGAACCGGGCGATCTCCTGCCGCCCCGCCTCGTCGAAAAGGCACAGCTCGATCTTTTCGGCATGCGCCGAGAAGACCGCGAAATTAACTCCGAGACCATCGAAGGTCGCACCCAGCGGATAGGGCGATCCGCTTTCCAATCGAACGGGAACAGGGCTCAAGCGGCAAATCCTTCGTAACGCAGGATGATGGTTGAAAGCGGCGGCAAGGTGAGCGACAGCGATTGTGCCTGACCATGGCCAGCGGCGCCATTGGCGAACAGCGCCCCGCCATTGCCAAGGCCGCTGCCGCCATAGCCGACGGCATCGGTGCTGATGATCTCCCGCCATTCACCGGCCAGCGGCGCGCCGACATGATAGCCGGTGCGGGGCACCGGCGTCATGTTGGCGACGACCAGCAGCGGCGCGGCACCGCCTGCGGGATCGCTGCGGAGAAAGGCGAAGACGCTGTTGTCGACATCGTCGCCGATGAGCCAGGCGAAGCCGCGCGCATCGGCATCCGATGCGTGGAGCGCAGGTTCGGCGAGGTAGATCGCGTTCAGGTCGCGAACCAGCGCCTGCACCCCGGCATGGTCAGGCCGACCCAGCGCCTGCCAGTCGATCTGGCCGTCATGGTTCCATTCGCGCCATTGCGCAGTCTCGTCCCCCATGAACAGCAGCTTCTTGCCCGGATGCGTCCACATGAAGCCATAATAGGCGCGCAGGTTGGCGAATTTCTGCCAGTCGTCGCCAGGCATCTTGCCGATCAGCGATTTCTTGCCGTGAACGACTTCGTCATGGCTGAGCGGCAATATGAAGCGCTCGGTGAAGGCATAGACCATCCCGAAGGTCATGTCGCCATGGTGCCAGCGGCGGTGAACCGCCTCATGCTCCATGTAGCGGAGCGTGTCGTTCATCCAGCCCATGTTCCACTTGAACGCGAACCCGAGGCCGCCGCTGTCGGGCGATGCCGTTACACCAGGAAAAGCTGTCGATTCCTCGGCGATGGTGATCGCCCCCGGGCAGCGTTCCGCAACGACACGGTTCATCCGCTGGAGGAAAGCGATCGATTCCAGATTCTCGCGACCGCCATAGCGATTGGGGATCCATTCCCCCGCCTTGCGGCTATAGTCCCGGTAGAGCATCGACGCGACCGCATCGACCCTGAGCCCGTCAACGTGGAAGCGCTCCAGCCACCAGAGTGCCGAGGCGATCAGCATCCCCGCCACTTCGGCGCGGCCGAGATTGTAGATCGCTGTGTTCCAGTCGGGATGGAAGCCCTCCCGCGGGTCGGCATGTTCGTACAGCGCGGTCCCGTCGAAATGCGCCAGGCCATGTGCGTCCGTGGGAAAATGCGCCGGCACCCAATCGAGGATCACGCCGATACCGGCAGCATGGCAGCGATCGACGAAGCGCGCGAACTGTTCGGGGCTGCCGTAACGCGCGGAGGGCGCGAATTGCGAAAGCGGCTGATAGCCCCAGGATCCGCCGAACGGATGCTCCATGATCGGCATCAGTTCGACATGAGTGAAGCCCAGGTCCGAGAGATAGGGGATCAGCTGGTCGCCGATCTGATCCCAGTCATGCTCGCCGCCGTGCCAGGGCCGCCGCCAGGATCCGGCGTGCAATTCGTAGATCGAGATCGGCGCGCCGGCATGGTGTCGCGCGGCGCGCCCTGCCATCCACGCCGCGTCGTTCCAGACGAAGTCCGGCTCCAGCGCGACGATCGAGGCGGTGGCGGGCGGCAGTTCAGTCGCGCGGGCCAGCGGGTCGGCCTTTTCGCGCCGGACCCCGTCAGCACCGGTCACGGCATATTTGTAGCGCGCGCCCGGGTTCACGCCCGGCACGAACAATTCCCACACGCCGGCGCCATGGCGGAGCCGCATCGGCAGCTTGTCCGCATTCCAGCCCGTGAAGTCGCCGATCACGCTCACCGCCTGCGCGTTGGGCGCCCAGACCGCGAAGCCAGTGCCTTCGACGCCGTCGATCGTACAGGGATTGGCGCCGAGACGCAGCGGCAGATCCCAATGCGCGCCCTCCCCCATCAGATGGAGGTCCAACTCGCCCAGCAGAGGCGGGAAGCGATAGGGATCCTCGGCATCGGCACTGCCGTCGGGCCATTCGATGTGGAAGCTGTAGGGGCCGTCCGCAGGCGCCTGCCCCACGAACAATCCGCGGGTTGAGGTCTCGCGCATGCGCAACCGGCCACCGGCCGTAACCAGCCATACGCCGATGGCGCCAGGCTGGAATGTCCTGACGACATCCTCGTGCCGACCAAGATAGCCGAACGGGTCCGACAGCCATTCCGATACGCGCCTAGCGGCCTGCTTCACCCCGGTCCCCCTTCACCATCACCGCGCTCCGAACGACGTAACAAGGAAAAGTGTCCATGCCGCAGAAATTCATGGAACCGAAAGGCCGTCAGGAACGCTTCCATGCCGGGCAACTTTCTGAACGGATATTCATGCATGCCGCCTAGCGCCACGTTGCGAGGCCTCGTTACCCGCCAGGCCATGGCCATCGTCCTTGCCGGCGGCCGTGGCAGCCGTTTGATGGAATTGACAGACAAACGCGCCAAACCCGCCGTTTACTTCGGCGGCAAGACACGGATCATCGACTTTGCGCTCTCGAACGCGCTGAATTCGGGTATTCCGCGCATCGGGGTCGCCACCCAATACAAGGCGCACTCGCTGATCCGCCACCTGCAGCACGGCTGGAGCTTCTTTCGTCCGGAACGGAACGAAAGCTTCGACATTCTGCCGGCCAGCCAGCGTATTTCCGAAGACAACTGGTACATGGGCACGGCCGATGCCATCTACCAGAATCTGGACATCATCGAGAGCTACGCGCCGAAGTACCTGCTGATCCTGGCCGGCGATCATGTCTACAAGCAGGATTACGGCGTGATGCTTGAAGAGCATTGCGAGGGCGGGGCAAGCGTCACCGTCGGCTGTGTCGAGGTCCCGCGCATGGAAGCGACGGGTTTCGGCGTCATGCACGTCGATGACAATGATCGGATCATCGACTTCCTCGAAAAGCCCAAGGATCCGCCCGCCATGCCCGGCCGCCCGGATGTTGCGCTGGCGAGCATGGGGATCTATGTTTTCGAAACCAAGCTGTTGACGGAGGTGCTGCGCGACAACGCTGCAAACCCAAACTCATCGCATGATTTCGGCAAGGACATCATCCCGCAACTCGTCGCCGGCGGGAACGCCCGGGCGCATCACTTCAGCAAGTCGGCACTCCGCTCAGGCCCCGAAGCAGAGCCTTACTGGCGCGATGTCGGCACACTGGATGCTTATTTCGCAGCCAATATTGATCTCACGACGACCGTGCCGGATCTGGATCTCTACGATCGCGAATGGCCAATCTGGACTTACGCCGAAATGACGGCACCGGCGAAGTTCGTACATGACGAAGATGGGAGACGCGGCGAAGCGATCGCTTCGCTCGTCTCGGGCGATTGCATCGTTTCCGGGGCGGCGCTGCGGCACGCGTTGCTGTTCACGGGTGTCCGCGTCAACAGCTTCTCTTCCATTGAGAACGCAGTGCTGATGCCGCGTGTGAACATCGGCCGTTCCGTGCGGCTGAAGAATGTGATCGTCGATCGCGGCGTCGAAATTCCGTCTGGGCTCGTCGTCGGCGAGGATCCCGTGGAGGATGCCCGTCGCTTCCGCCGCACGGAGAACGGCATCTGCCTCATCAACGCAGACATGATCGCGGCACTGAGGCGCTGATGCCGCTCCAACTGCTGTCGGTTGCGCCCGAGATCTTCCCGCTCGTCAAAACCGGCGGTCTTGCGGACGTAGCAGGTGCTCTACCTGCGGCACTCGCCGCGCAGAACGTGCGGGTCACAACACTCGTTCCCGGCTATCGACAGGTGCTCGACGCGCTGGGCGATGGCGAGGTGGTCGGCGAATATCCTGCGTTGATGGGCGGCCCGGCGGTTATCCGCCGCGGCTCGGCGGCAGAACTCGACCTGTTCGTGCTCGATGCGCCGCACCTCTACGTGCGCGATGGCAATCCTTATGTGGCGCCCGACGGGCGCGACTGGCCGGACAATCCTGTGCGGTTTGCGGCGCTTGCCCGCGTAGCGGCGGATATCGCGCAGGGCCGCATCGGAGGATGGCAACCCGATATCGTGCAGACGCACGATTGGCAGGCGGCCCTTGCCGCCGCCTATCTCCACTTCGATCCGCCCGGAAAGCGGCCGCCGGTGGTGATGACGATACACAACCTGGCCTTCCAGGGCATTTTTCCCGCCTACCTTCTGGACACGCTTGGTCTACCGGCGGACGCCTATGCCATCGACGGCATGGAATATCATGGCTCGATCAGTTTCCTAAAGGCCGGCCTTGTCTATGCCGATCATGTCAGCACCGTATCCCCCACCTATGCGCGCGAGATCCTGACGCGGGAAAACGGCATGGGGCTCGATGGCGTGCTCGCGACACGTGCAGGCCATGTCAGCGGCATTCTCAACGGCATCGATACCCGCGTCTGGGATCCGGCCACCGACCCACTGATCGCGGCCCAATATAGCGCGACCAACCCCGACGGGCGCGAGGCAAACAAGCGAGCGCTGCAGGCGGCCTTCGGCCTGCCGCAGACGCCCGAACCCTTTCTGCTGGGCTCAGTCGGCCGACTGACCGAGCAGAAGGGCATCGACATTCTGATAGATGCACTGCCGACGCTGCTGAAGATGGGCGGGCAGTTCGTGCTGCTGGGCAGCGGCGACCCGGCGTTCGAGGACGCATGTCGGGCAATGTCGACCGCCTATCCGGATCGCATTGCCTGCCGCATCGGCTATGACGAGACCATCGCGCATTTGATCCAGGCCGGATCGGATGCACTGATCGTACCATCCCGCTTCGAACCGTGCGGTCTGACGCAACTTTGCGCGTTGCGCTATGGCGCGGTGCCAATCGTCGCGCGGGTCGGCGGACTTGCAGATACGGTGATCGACGCCAATCCGGCAGCGCTATCGGCGCGCGTCGCTACCGGGCTGCAGTTCGCTGCGGGCTCGACGCCCGCACTGATCGAAGCCTTGCATCGCGCCGGAACGCTGTACGCCGATCAGCGGCAGTGGGCGAATATACGTCAGAACGGATTGGCGTCGGACGTATCCTGGGAACAGGCGGCGTCACAATACGCCGCGCTGTTCCACAACTTGATCAGGACGCAGGTTTTGGCTTGACCGTCGTCTTGCGCTGGGTGCCGGTAACCTTCTTGACCGCAGAAGCCGCAGCCTCGGCGACCTTCGCAGGTGCAGCGCGCACTGCAGCCCGCTTGCGCGGCGGGGCGGGCTCTGGCGATGCGGAGGCCGTTTCCATATCGTCGGAACCGGCATCCTTGGGCCAAGCTTCTTCAGTCGTGGGAATTGCTGGTTTGACAGCGCTGTTGCTCGAGACCGACTTGGCGACGCCCGTGTTGGTTGCGACATTTGGTGCGGCCGCTGCCGTAACTGTCTCGTCAGACAGCGTTTCCGCCGCAATCTCGCGGCTGGCGCGAAACCAATGCTCATCATGCCGCCCGGAGGGACGCCCCTCCCTCTCCCAGAGCGCATAGGCCCTGTCGCGCACTCTGCGCTCGCGATCGTTGCTCATTCCCGCCTCCATCTTTTGATGCCGCTCCGCGGTGAACGAGCACGAAACGCAGGCGTTCCAACGTGCGGCGGCAATCATAAGGAAAGACGACGAAATTTCGCCGCGATCAGGTCAGGCCGCCCGGTCCAGCGCAGACTGCGCGGCAATCGCCACCTGGGTGCGGTTGCGCAGGTTCAACTTGCGCATCAAGGCCGTCATGTGCGCTTTGACCGTCGCTTCCGCGATGCCGAGATCATAGGCGATCTGCTTGTTGGCGAGGCCGGAACAAACACCGCGCATGACCTTGAGCTGCGTCGGCGTCAGCTTGCCGAACGCAACTACGCGATCGTCTTGCCCTGCACCCGCTTGCGAGACTTGCTCCATGACATCGCTCTCCCTTACGCACTGCCTCGCCGGGTTCCCGCCAAGGCCCTCCTCTGCACCCAACCCGTATGACAGATAATTTGAATCAGTTGGACAGATTTAGGCTATATCGGGCGAATTAGTCAGTCAACTCCGCATTTGTGACGAGCGATAGCGCTAACCTGTCCTACAGACTACCGGTGGCACGCGACCAAGGTGGCACTTTGCGCGGGTGGTGTCCGGCGCCTATGATGGCGAAATGAACGGTTTCGTGACGATGATGGCCAGTGATGAGCGGCTGGCGGACCGCGCCTATGCGGGCATCGTCGGCATCATCAACGACAATCATCTCGAAGTGGGAGACCGGCTTCCCTCCGAAGCTCGACTGGCCGAGACCTTCGGCATGTCGCGTACCGTGATCCGCGAAGCGCTGGTGCGGCTGGCGGCGGACGGCATCACTGCCGCGCGGCGCGGCGCCGGATCCTTCGTCAAGCGCCGTCCGTCCGAACGGTTGGCCGAGCATGTTCCGATGGACGGGCTTTCCGCCACCCTGGGCAGCTACGAGGTGCGCTTCGTCCTCGAAGCCGAAGCCGCACGGCTGGCGGCGATGCGCCGCTCCGCCGAGCAGATGGACGAGATCGACCGCGCGATGACACGGCTGCGCGCCGCCCTGCTCGCCAGCGGACCGGCGCATGCCGAGGATATGGCGCTGCATCGCGCGATCCTGCAGGGTACCGCAAACCCGGCGTTCGTTATCGCTTTTGACCATATGCATGAAGAGATCGGCCGCATCATGCGCGCCGGCGTAGACATCTCCCGCTCGCGCCCGCCCGAAGCGATCGCTGCTATGCTGAACGAGCATGACGTGATCGTCGATGCGATCCGCGCGCAGGATGCAGACGGCGCGGCGCTGGCGATGCGCTGGCACCTTTCGCAGGGCCGCAAGCGGCTGATGCCCTGACCCGCCACGGGGAGACCTGCGTCACAGCTTCGATGTGACCCAGTGAACAGCGCGATGAAACGAATCATCCTATCACGGCGTCATCAACCGCGCTTGGATGATCATAGCGAATCGCATGACGCTGACGAGCGCTCAACTTCGGATCATGTGCCAACCGGCCGCAATGGCCAGGGCAGATGCTTCGTCTTTACTGGAGTTCGTCCCGATGCGTGTCAGTGCCAAAACCGTTGCGGCTGCCCTGGCGACCAGCGTGAGTGCCTTCGTCGTCGCCGCCCCGTTTGCGCTGATGTCGTCGTCGGCGGCGGGCAGCAATCCCCTTCCCGCGGTCACCGCGATCGATCCCACCCCGCGCGGCGCCTGGTCGGAAGCAGCTGTACAGGATCTCGTCGCCGAAGCGCATGCCTCGCTCGGAGAGGGCATGGATCCGGCCTCCTATGACATCGCCGGGCTGCTCGCCGTCGCCGACGGCACCGACACCGCCGAGATCGACCGCCGCGCCAACGCGCTCGCGCTTGCGCTGGCCGATGATTATGCCAATGGCCTGATCCAGCAGCGCACCCGCTATGACTGGCATATCGAAGCGTCGGGGATGGACCAGATGCAGCTCGCCAGCGGCCTCCGACAGGCGGTAGCCACGGGCGGCGTCCGCCCGTGGCTGCGCAGCCTGCTGCCGCAGGATCCGCGCTACGCCGCGCTGCGCCACGCCTATGCGACCAGCGGCGACGCCACCGTGCGCGACCGCCTGCGCGTCAACCTCGAGCGCTGGCGCTGGATGCCCCGCACGCTGGGCGAGGATCATATCTATGTGAACGTACCGAGCTATACGCTGGCGGTGGTCGACAATGGCCAGGCCGTTTCGCAATACACTGTCGTCGTCGGATCGCCGCGCACGCCGACCCCACAGCTTGAGTTGCAGGCCAGCTCGATCGTCGTGAACCCCTCGTGGACGGTGCCGGAAAGCATCGCCCGCAAGGGGATGGGTGCCGGTTTCCAGCGCATTACGACGGGGGGCTATACGCGCTATGTGCAGGCGCCGGGTCCGCGCAACGCGCTGGGCAAGTTCAAGATCGACATGCCCAACCCGCATGCGATCTACCTGCACGACACGCCGTCCAAGGCGCTGTTTGCCCGGGACTCGCGCGCGTTCAGCCATGGCTGCATCCGCGTGAAGGATATCGACCGGCTCGCCGCCGAACTGGTCGCGACCGACGATAGTGCCGAGGCGACGCTGGAGCGCGCGGCGGCGGGCTCGGCGACACGCACCGTCTCGCTCGATCGCAAGCTGCCCGTCTATCTCGTTTACTTCACCGCCGACGTCGATGCGAATGGCCAGCTCAAGATGCTGGAGGATCCCTATGACCGCGACGCGCGCGTGTTGCAGGATCTGAGCCCGGCCAAGCGGATGGTCGACAAGGTCCCGGCCGCGCCGACTAAGGCATGACCCGCTTCGCCGGCATCACCCGATGCCGGCAGCATCGGACTCGGCGGTGGCGTTCGCGCGCCCCGTCGAGCCCAAGCGCGGGGCGATCAGCCCGTGAACAGCCCCTTTCGGATGATTGCGTGAACGCCCCAATTGCCGTTGGCGACCTGCGACACGCCGAAATCGACCCCGACCGAAAGCAGCGAGATCGCCTCATCCTCGCTCAACTGCTTGGTGGTCATCAGAAAGCGGCGCGCCTTGCGGAAGGCATCGCGCATCGCGGCGTCGATCGAGGAGCGCTTGTAGACTTCGCTCTGCGCATCCTCGCCCAGTTCCTTCAGATAGTCCGGATGGCTGAACCCCATGATCACCCATTCGCCGTCGGTTTCGATCAACGGGTAGTCGAGATCGCGCAGCTGATCGTGCAGCGATCCGGCACGGTGATGGATGATCTGGATCAGCGCGGTCATCGAACATTCGATGGCCGTTCCGCACAGTTCGGAATCGCCCTGCGACGCGTGCGGATCGCCGAGCGACAGCAACGCGCCCGGCACCTGCACCGGCAGGAACACGCGCGAGCCCGGACCGGTGCGCCAATTGTCGAGATTGCCGCCAAACGCCCCCGGCGGCACCGAATCGACCAGCCCCGAATGCGCCGGCGCCACCGCGATCACACCGAAATGAGGGCGGATCGGGATCTCGACGTTGCGCAGCACATCATAGTTGCGCTCGATCGTTGCTGGATCGACCGGCACGCCGGGATAATCGTAGCGGCTGTGGCGCACGCCCGAAGGATCGACCTGCTCGGTCCAGCGGAAGCTGTAAACCGCGTGCGCGGTGGGCGTGCGCCCGCCGCCGGTCTCCACCTCGTAGATCGTGATCACCTCGCGCTGGCGCGGCTCGGTCAGCAGATCCTGGAAGTGGAAGCCCCAATAGGTCGCGGCATTGCTGCCGAAGCTCTTGCCGGCGAAGCGGGCATTGCCGCTCGGCCGCGGCTTCAGATCGAGGATCCGCACCTCGACCACGTCACCCGGCATCGCCCCCTCGATCGCGATCGGGCCGGTGCAGATATGGACGCCGAACCCTTCGCCGGGGCCGCGGCCGAACGCCTTGGCATCCATCGGCCCCGCGCCACGTCGGTCGATCGCCTTGCCGGTCCCATCCCAGCGATAGACGCTCTCGGCGCCGCCATCGCCTTCCACCATCCGCTCCGGATCGTCATTGGCGTGGTGGGTCAGTGTCTCGATCGTCACGAAGTCGCCCGAGCGCACGTTGAGCACGGGCTTCAGCGCGCGGCTGAAATAGCCCCAATGCACCGTCTCGGGACTGACCGGCAGGTGATGGTGCCGCACCGGCTGGCCGTTGATCGCATCGGGCAGCGCGATGAGGCCGTCCACCTCCTGCTCGCCATCCTCATCCTCGCCATGCGGCCCCGCCTCGGCGTCGAGCGCGAGCTTCTCCCGCTTGCTCGGCCGGCCGCGGCGGAGTTGCTCCGCCTCGTCGCCTTCGCGCGCCGGTGCCTTGCGATACTCGCGCGGCGACACGCCATATTGTTCGCGAAAGGCACGGCTGAACGACGCCGAATCGTTGAAGCCCCACTGGAAGAGGATATCGGAGATCGACTTCTGCACGTGCAGCGGACTGCGCAAGTCGAGCCGGCAGCGTTCCAGCCGGCGAACTTTCACATAATGGCCGAAGCTGTCATCGATCGATTCGAACAATTTCTGCAGATAGCGCGGCGAGATGCCATGTTCGGCGGCGACCTGCTGGTAGTTGAGATTGGGGTCGCTGAGGCGAATCTCGATGGTCTGGAAGATGCGTTCGAGCAAAGCGGCGCGCATGCCCGCGGCTCCGCCCAACGCCTTGGCCGGCGCATTGTCGAGAAGCGCGGTGACGAGGAATTCCGGGAAGGCCAGTTCCACCGGCCGCGCCTGATCGGTGGTGATTTCAGGGATCGTATCGGCCAGCGACCGCAACATGCCCGAAAAGACGCGTGCAGCGCCGCCATCGGTCGCGATCTTGCGCGGCGGGCCGGAAATCGGCGTCTTGAGGCGCATGCTCAGCACACTCTGCGGCACGCGTACCACCAGGGTGCGGTTCTCGCCGGGAAAGGCGAGGTTCGCGACGCTGTCGCCTCGCCCGCACACCATTTCGCCGTCGCTCAGTTCCAGCGCCTGTTCGCCGTCGCGCATCGTCGCGCTGCCATCGAGCACCATCGCGAGCCAGAAGCAGCCCGGCTGCTCGCGGAAGTCGATCGACCAGGATTGCGGCGTGCCGGTCACCCGGATGAAGTCGATCGCGGTGCTCGAACGGAACTGGATCAGTTCGCCATACAGCGCGCCCTCGTCGACCGTATCGAGCGTGAGCGACAGGCGCTGCAGCGCGAAGCGCCATGCATCGCGCCGTTGTTCCTTCGGATAAGCATTCGTCGTTATGCGCAAACGGCCACTACCCCACCAGCAAGCGGCATCCGTATCCCAGCGCCGGGTTCTTCGCCAAAGCTATGCGGCGGGGACCGGGCCGTCAATTCGCAGGTGCAGCGATCATTCGGGAATCGGTGCCGCCGCCAGCACTTCGATCGCCTCGACCTTGCCATTGAAGTCGACGCGTTCGCCGACCTCCGCCCCCATCATCGCGCGTGCGAGCGGCGCGAAGAAGGCGATGCGGTCCGCCGCCGGATCGGCCTCGTCACCGCCGACGATGTCGATCATCCGTTCGCGCCCGCCAAGGCTGAAGCGCACGCGCGATCCGAACCCCGCCACGCCTTCCGCCGGTGCTTCCGTAAGCCGCGCGGTGGCAAGGCGCGTGCGCCAGTAGCGCAGGCTGCGCTGGTCGTCGTCCCGCGCGGCGCGCACAGCATCGTCGGCGGGCTCGCCATGCGCGGCCACCGCCTGCTCCAGCCGTCCCACCATGTCCCCGATCGCCGCCAGCCCGCGCGCCGTCACCAGGTTGGGGCCGGGCGGCAACGGCAGTTCGAACCGCGGTTCCTTATGCTCGTCATCGCTTTCGCGGCGAAACGCAACGCTCACCATAGTCTCCTTCGCCGTTCCGAATGGCGGCACAGGCCGGCGCCGTCCAGCCCGAACATGCCGAGCGCGTTGCACCGCCGCGCCGGGCACGGTACGCACTGATGGAAGGGAGTCGGGGGTAAAGTGGCGCTCTACACATGCGACGATGCGAATTGTGTTCTCTACAATCGCTGTCAGTCGTTCGACTATAGCTTCTCGTGCCAGCGCGCGACCTCGTCGATCGGGGTGCCCTGCCGCGCACGCGAACTTCCCGCCGCCGAACCCTCCCGCTCGCAGACCGCGCCCACCGTCGCCGCCGGCTGGGGGCTCGAACGCTCGGGCTCCTATGAGGAAACCGCCTTCGCCCCGCAGGAACGCGAGACCGAATATAGCTCCCGCGACCGCGAGACCGAATATGCCTCCGGAGAGCGTTCGCTGCCGCCGCCTGCCCCGGCGCCGGAACCCGAACGGCGCGGGTCCTCCGCGGCCGTCATCCTGCTCTCGCTGCTGCTGGTGGTGCTGATCGGCGGCGGCATCGGCGCCTATGCGATGCGCGACATGCTGTTCGGCGAAAGCGGTACCGACAGCCCGGCGATGATCGAGGAACGGCTCTACTCGACCTTGCTGCGCGCCGCCTATGCGCGCGAGATTTCGGACAAGATTCTGTCGGTAAACCGCCAGATCGAGGCGATCCGCCAACGGGACGAGGCATCCAGCCCGGCGATGGCGCGCGAGATTGCCGAAATCGAGGCGCGGATGCAGAACAACGAGGTCGAGCGCCGCGCCGCCTTCAACGACTGCGCGGCCGAGGTGGAGTCGCTCGGCAAGCGGCCGGCGGATGATGTCGATGCCGCCGCCGATGCGCTGACCAGGCGGCTCGACGCCGCTGGGCTCAAGCGCCTGAAGGCACTGCTGCCGGTGATCGTCGGCCAGGTTCGCGATTCACGCGCGGGCAAGGCAGATCGTGATAAATGGATAAGCCAAATCGAGGTCGCGTCGCTCTAATCGCTCTAATCGCTGTGGAGAACGCACATGTCCGCATTTCGTAGGTTCCGACAGGGGCTGCTCGCCGCCGGCGCGGCCGCGACGCTGATGACCGGCTTCGTCGCGCCCGCCCCTGCCCTCGCCGCCAAGAAGGCGAAGTTCGCCGACCAGTGCGCCGAATATCGCAAGCCCTTCACCCGCATCAAGAATTACAAGACCAACCAGGCGCTCAAGGGCGCGCTGATCGGCGGCATATTGGGCCTGGGCGTCGGTCTGGCGGCAAATTCGGGCAAGCAGAACAAGGGCTCGGTGCTGCCCTATGTGCTGGCGGGTGCCGCGACCGGCGGCGTCGTCGCCTATGTCGCCGCCAAGGCCGAGCAGGCGAAGGACCGCGAGGAGGTGCAGCGCGCGATCGCGACCGACTATGCCGGCACCGTCGACAATTATGATCCGCTTGCGCAGAAGATTGCCGACCTCGGCAATTGCCGGCGCACCCAGATCTACGCCGTGCAATCGGATTTCGAGAGCCAGACGATCGATTCCAAGGTCGCGCTCGAACGGCTGAAGCTGCTCGAAACCTGGGTGGTCAAGGATGACGAGGCGATCTCGGGCGCGGCCAACCAGCAGACCTCGCAGGTCGCCGATTATGTCCGCGCGCAGCGGCTGGCCGAGGGCGCCAAGCCCGAGGAAACCGAGAATTACGACACCAACTCGACCTATTATCAGGATGCGACGCTGCAGCCGGCGATCTACGTCTCCCAGTCTGCCGACGGCAGCGTCGAGCCGCCCCCGCCGCCTGCGCCGCTGCCGACGACCACGGTCTATCCGCGCTCGGCGGTGAACTTGCGCGCCGAGGCAAACCAGACCGGCGCCAAGCTCGACACCATCCCGGCCCGCAAGCCCGTGCAGGTGCGCCAGAGTCCGACCCAGGGCTGGTATGAGGTCGAGTGGAACGGCCAGAAGGGCTATGCGCTCGCCTCGCTGTTCGACGGCTCGCCGCCGCCCGCGCCACGCCCGCCCGCTCCGGCGCCGAAGAAGAAGGGCGTGCGCAAGATGGTCGTGCAGAAGCCCGCGGCGGACAAGACCACGCCCAAGAAGCAGGTCGCCAGCGCCGTCGCCGGCAACAATGCGGCGCAGCAGGCCCGTGTGCGCAGTTCGTCCGAAACCAATGCGCAACTGAGCGACCTGAGGTTGGCGCTGAGCTGAGGTGCTATCCTCCCATCCCCCGGCGCGCAGCCGGGGGATGGGAGATCGCCTGCGGTTTACCGCCGCCGGCGAATATGGTCTGAGGCGACGTCGCAAGTCATCGCGCCGGAGACCATGATCATGAGTGCAACCCTGTTCCTGCTCGCGGCCGCAGCCACCGCGTCGCCGCCCGCGCAGCCGGAACCCGCAGCACCGCCCGCGTTGGTGAAGCTGCTCGCATCCGAACGGTTCGACGCCGCGAAGACGGCGCTGCGCGCGGACCATGAGCGGCTGGTGGCCGAAATCATCGCCCTCACTGAAATCCCCGCACCGCCGTTTGGCGAGGCGGAGCGTGGCCGCGCCTATGCCGACCTGATGCGCAAGAGCGGTTTCACCGACGTGACGACCGACCCGGTCGGCAACGTCATCGCCATCCGCCCTGGCAAGAACCGCAAGCTTGGCCCCCTGATCGTCGCCGCGCATCTCGACACGGTGTTCCCCAAAGGCACCGACGTGAAGGTGAAGCGCGAGGGCACGCGGCTGATGGCACCAGGCATCGGCGACGACAGCCGCGGCCTTGCAGTCCTCCTCGCCTTCCGCCGTGCGCTGGACAAGGCCGGCATCGAAACCGACCGCGACATCATGTTCGTCGGCAATGTCGGTGAGGAAGGCCCCGGCGACCTGCGCGGCATGCGCCATCTGTTCGGCGAGGCGCAGCCGGGCCGCAAGGCCGCGGCGTTCATCTCGGTCGACAGCAGCGGCGCCGAGACGATCGTGACCCGCGGCGTCGGCTCACGGCGGCACCACATCATCTTCAACGGCCCGGGCGGGCACAGCTTCGACAAGTTCGGCATCGTCAACCCGATGGTGCCGCTCGCGAAGACGGTGACCGGCCTCTACGGCATCACCGTGCCGGGCGATCCGCGGACGACCTATTCAGCCAGCGTCGTCGGCGGCGGCACCTCGGTCAACACCATCCCGCCGCGCGTCTTCCTCGATGTCGACATCCGGTCGGTCTCGCCGGCGGAGGTCGAACGGGTCGATCGCGAATTGCGCGCGATCGTCGACCGGGCGGTCGCCGAGGAGAATGCGACGCGCGATACCTCGCGCGGTACCGTCAGCGTCACCTTCGAGCGGATCGGCGAACGCCCGGCGGGTCAGACCGACGAGACCGCAGGGCTCGGCGCCCTCGCCTTCGCCGCCTCCCGCGCGTTCGGCTACAAGACGCGCTTCATCCCCGTTTCCACCGACGCCAATGTGCCGATGAACCTCGGCATCCCGGCGATCGCGATCGGTTCGGGCGGCAGCGGCGGTGCGGAACATTCGCCCGACGAGTGGATCGATGTCGAGATCGAGGAAAGCGTACGCGGCATGAGCGCCGGGCTGGCCACGGTGATCGCCGCGGCCAGTCGTTAATACCGTCCCGCTCGGTCTGCGACCGATCGGGAGACGGCTTCGCTCAGGCGCCGCGCGGGCTTGACCAAGCTGCGATGCGTCACGCCCATCGCAGCTTGGTATGCGCCCCGTTCAATTCAGCGTCACGTCCGCAACATTATCGTCCGAGTTGCGGTCGACATATTTGTTGTAGGGGTCGATCCCCGCGAACAGCGGCTGCCGCTTGGTGACAACGCGGATCTGCTGCGTGCCCGAGCGGATCGGCCGGCGCTCCATCAGGATCACATCCTTGCGATCGAATGCGCCGAGCCCCGGCCGCTTGTCGAACAGGCCGATGTCGATGTCGTCGGCGAGCGTCGCCTTGCTCTCCTTGCCCTTGCCATCGACATAGGCCTTGCCCGCCTTCACCGTCAGCAGCGTCTCATAAGTGCCGTCGGGCAGCTTGCGGCTGACCGCGGTCTCGGTCTTGAGATCGTAGATCGTGATCCGCGTCAGCAGGTCGGCGACGAGTTCGCGCTCGGCCGGCGTACGGGCGAGGCTCATGAAGCCATCGACCAGATCGGTCGAGCGGGCATAGGGCTGGCTCTTGAAGCGATAGCGATCGAGCAATCCCGCAAGCATCGCATCGACCCGCGCCTCGCCCAGCCGGTCCTGCAGC
Organism: Sphingomonas zeicaulis; assembly: GCF_050433225.1. Classification (NCBI taxonomy): domain Bacteria; kingdom Pseudomonadati; phylum Pseudomonadota; class Alphaproteobacteria; order Sphingomonadales; family Sphingomonadaceae; genus Sphingomonas; species Sphingomonas zeicaulis. Next base: position 1,824,508 of record NZ_JBNPXQ010000001.1, read on the forward strand.
AGGTACATCACCACCGATCCCTTGCGATAATGGATATAGCCCTGATCCTCGACACGGTTGAGCGGCAATTCCTCGATCTTCTCGGCACCGCGCGACCGCAGATAATTGTCGAGTTCATATTTCAGGAAGCGGCGGATCTTCTCCTCGCCATAGAGATGCTTCATCACCATCAGCGCCGAATATTGCGCGAGCGTCTCGACCATGATCGTGCCGCCCTGCATGTCGGCGCTGACGAGCTGGTGCCCCCAATATTGATGGCCTAGTTCATGCGCGGTGACATAGGTGACATAGTCGATCGCGTCGGGATCGGTCGTGTTGGCGAGAAAGCCGATCTTTTCCGAATAGGGTACCGTGCCCGCGAACGCCTGCGCAAAGGTCGCATAGCCCGGGAACTCGATGATCCGGGTATAGTCGAACTGATAGGGCCCGAAATTCTTGCGATAATAGGCCAGCGACAGCTTCATCGCCTTCAGCATGCGATCGACATTGGCGCCATGCTTGGGGTCATAATAGACCGTCAGATTCACACCGTCGGCGTCGATCGACTTTTCCGCATAGGCCGCCGACTGCACCGAGAAGAAAGCGAGCATCGGCGCCATCGAGACGAAATGCGCGGTGCGCCGCCCGCCCCGCGTCACATCCGACAAACGGCGGCCCGGCGCGATCGGCGTCTGGTCCGCATCGGTCGACAATGTGATGTCCGAATGCACCCAGTCCGCATTGCCGAGATAGTTGCGTTGCGTTGCCGAAAGATCCTCGAGCTTGGCCGGCCGTAGCTCGGCGGGCAGGCCATATTTGCGGCGCTTGATGCGATCGTCGAGCAGCCCGGCGCGGCTCATGCCGATCTGCAGCGCGAACTCGCTATTGTCGAGGAAGCTGCCATTGCCGACGAGGCGGACATCGTCACCATTGGCGCGCAGCCCCTTCTGGTGCCGTTCGGATGCGAAGCTGATCGCGCCGGTGGCCCCCGGCGCCAACGGCGTCGCAAAGCGATAGATGCGGTACTGGGCATCGGCGTCGTTGGAAACGAGGCGGGCGCCAGGCAGGTTCACCGACACCAGCCGCGTGTCGCGATTGGACAAGCGCACATGAAGTTCGGACAGTGGCGCGCCGGTATCGTTGACGAAGCGATAGGTGCCGCTCGCCTGCATCCGCCGCTCACGCGGGTAGAGCGCGACATCCATCTTGATGTCAGTCACCGACGGCTGAAGGATCTTCTCATATTTCAGATATTTCTTCTCGTAGTCGGCGAGCTGCTTCTCGCGATCCTCGCGCGTTTCATAGCGGTTGAGGATGTTCATGTTGTAGAACAGCCAGCCCCCGGTCAGCACCGCGACAAGCAGCGCCGTTCCCAGGATCGCGCCGGCCGGTCCCATGAGCCGCGCGGGCATGCGCGCCAGTCGCGGCCGCAGCCGTGTTTCGGTGCCCCGCCGCCACAGCAGATGCGCGAGCACCGCCAGCACCACCGCAACCGCCCCCCAATAGAGCCTCAGCCACCAGCCAAGCATCCCGCCGACCTGGCTGCCGTTGATGTCGGAGAATTGCGTCTGGCCGGTCGCGCCATAATTGTAGAGCGGATGCTCGAAGCCGATGTTCGTCAGCGTGATCGTGCCCACGAGATAGATGACCATCACCCCCCAGCCGATATATTTGTTGGGGCTCACCGCTTGCACGAACACCGCGAGCACGGCGAGGATCGCCATCTCCACCGTCTGCGGCAACAGATACCAGCCGAGATATTGGCCAATCTCGATGTCGGTCAGTCCACGGCCGAGTTGGACGACAATCGCCGCGATCACCGAGATGGCGAGCGTCGCGAACAGCACACCGGTCACCGCCAGCGTCTTGGGCACCATATAGGCCCAGTTGGGCAGCGCCGTGGCATCGATGATCTCGTGAAACTTGCGGTCCCGATCGCGCCACACCAGTTCGCCGGCATAGTAGATCGCGATGATGACCGGGAAGATGCCGAACGTGCCGATCAGCAATTCGATCAGCGAGAAGGTCCGCGGGATCGCCGGCGTGCCATAGATCTCGTTGCCGAACAGCAGTCCGCCGACCGAGTTGAACAGGCCGAGCAGCAGCAGCACCGCGAAAGCCGGGCTGCGGAAGACGAGAACCATCTCGAACCGGCAGCGCGCCCATAATTGCGTCCAGCCCGCTGCAGCCGGCCGGACCGGCGGCAACTGCGCCACGATCAGGGGGGGCTGCGCGGCCAGCTTCGCCGCTTTCCTGGCCTGGCGTCGCAGCGAACGCGCCGAAGCACCGCGCTCGGCAAAGCTGAACCGGGTATAGGCCAGCACCAGCGCCGCCAGCCCGACGCCGAACCAGATCAGGCGGTTCCACAGCAGCGCGCCGGTGACGGGCGGAGTCAGACTGTTCGCCTCCGCCGCAGTCCAGTAGCGCGTGGCGTTCGCCACGGCGGCATTGGCGAAGGGTTCGATGAACCCGGCCGCCTCGCGATATTCGGGCTTCGAGACGGTGAACGAGACCAGGACGATATAGAGGACGAGGAAGACGACGACGCCGACATAGGAATAGAGCATCGACCGCGTCATCGTCGCCACCGCGAAGAATACCGCCGAGGTCATGAACAGATTGGGCAGCGCCAATACGCCGAACGCATAGAGATAGTCGGCAAGCTTGTTGGGCCCCAGCGTCTCGCTGTCCAGCCACGGCATCAAAGATCCGAACCAGATCGCGACGGGCACCGCGATGAACGAGATCGCCGCCGCTGCGAAGGCGCCCAGGAACCGCGCGAACAGATAGTCGAACTTGCGCACGCGGGTGGAGCGGACCATCGATCCGAACCCGCTCTCATCGTCGCGCACGATCACGTTGGCGACGAACGCGGTCGTCACGAACATGTAGAACATCGAGAAGATCAGATGCACCTCGGCGATCGCCGCCGGGCTGTTCTTGTGGACGTTGCCGCCCCCACCGATCTGGATCTGCTCGACCGTCGTGCCGCCGAAAGTCAGCAGGAAGAACAGCACCAGCACCACCCAGAATACCGGGTTGCGAAGCTGGTAGCGCAGCTCGAACGCTGCGATGCGCGCGAACATGGCCGCGCCTCAGGCCGCCGCGGCGGCGGCGCCGCGGCGGCTGGTGTCGATCGTCGCGAAATAGACGTCTTCGAGCCCGCCCTCGACCGGTGCGAAGCCATCGCCGGGGTCGCCGTCCGACAGGATATGGATGATCGTCCGGCCCGCGAACAGACGCGTCGCGATCACCTGATAGGTTTCGCTATAGGCCTTGAGTTCCTCGCGTCCGATCGTCTTCTTCCACACCCGGCCATGCATCTGCGCGATCAGGTCGAGCGGCGCGCCTTCGAGTTGGATGCGCCCTGCGTCCAACACCGCCATGCGCGGGCACAGATCGGCGACATCCTCGACGATGTGGGTGGACAGGATGATGACCACATTCTCGCCGATCTCGGCGAGCAGGTTGAGGAAGCGGTTGCGTTCCTCCGGGTCGAGGCCGGCGGTCGGCTCATCGACGATGATCAGTTGCGGGTTGCCGATCAGCGCCTGCGCGATGCCGAAGCGCTGGCGCATGCCGCCCGAAAACCCAGCGATCGCCTTCTTGCGGACGCTCCAGAGGTTGGTCTGGTTGAGCAGCGTCTCGACGGTTTCCTTGCGCTCGCGCGCCGAAGCGACGCCCTTCAGCACCGCCATATGATCAAGCATGTCGTAGGCGGAAACGCGCGGGTAGACGCCGAAGTCCTGCGGCAGATAGCCCAAAGTCTCGCGCAGCCGCTCAGGCTGGGCGATCACGTCGATATCACCGAAGCGGATGCTGCCCGATGTTGGCGTCTGCAGCGTCGCGATCGTGCGCATCAGGGTCGACTTGCCGGCTCCATTGGGGCCGAGCAGTCCATACATCCCCTTCGGGATCGACAATGTCACGTCATCGAGGGCGCGGGTGCCATTGGGATAGACATGGATGAGATTGGCAAGCTCGAGCATCCGTAAGTCCCTCGTTGTGCGACGCAACGAGACTAACCGTGACGAGCCTGCCGTGAAGCCATAATCGACGAACGACGTTCTCGCGCCCTTCGGAATCGGATCAGCTTCGCCTGACCAGCAATGCAGCACCGTCGATATAAAGATCGATGCGGTCGGCGTCACGCTGCAGTTCAACCAGGAATGTAATATCCGAACCGCTTACCGCCTGGATCGAATCCGCGACCTGCTCGAGCTGAACGCGACGCGAGGGAATGCGCGCGTAGTCGCATTTGATCTCGATCATGTTTCGACCGATCTTGGTTATAGTGACGGTGATATTGTTGCGCGACGATCCGCGCGAGTCCGACGTCACCGCGCCTTCATAGGTGCCCACTACGCGATCGGCGAGGTCGAGCTTCTTCTGCACAGGATTGGCGGCGAGCGCCACCGTGGGCGCGGTCAGCGCGAGCGGCGCGGCGATCGCGCCTACGAATGTGATCATGGTCAGGAACAAGCCGCGTTTCATCGTCTCACCTCGTCGATGATGATTAGGATGCGGCCCTCTGTTTTGCCCTGTTTACTCCCTCGTGCCCCCCGAAACAGTGCCCGACGGCACAATCGCGGCTCAGCTCGCCGTATCCACCGAGCGCGTCGCCGACAGTGCGGCAAATCCATCCCGCCGGCGAGCACGCCGTCGAGCGGCATCGAGACGGTGAGGTCGCAGACATATTGGCGATAGGTGAAGCTGCCCGCATCGAACCGCGTCGGGCTGTCCGCGCCCAGCGATGGGTTGGCGGTATCGAACACACGGAAATCGGCCTTGTTGGATCCGAAGCTCTGGCTGAGATCCGCCTTCACCGCATTGACATCGCCGCGCAAGCCGATGGTGGCGCCGACATCCCAGATGCACGGCTCGATGATCGGCAGGAAACCCCGCGGATGCACCGGGGAGAAGCCGGGGCACGCGGAAACCCGCAGCATTGTTGGAGATCTTCCGGGTCAGCGTGCCGAAGGCACAGAGTTCGGCGTCGCCCAGCGGCAGCGCGCCGCTGATGCTCGCAAGACCGTTCCTGCCATCGCCCTCCTCGGTGATGCCGGCCATCAGTTCGTCGCTGCCGCCGCTGGCGCCGAGGCGGTGGTGGCGGCACGGGCGAAGTTGATCGAGGGCTGGAGGAAGTTGAGCGCGCGGCCGAGATCGGGATAGCCGGTATCGGCAAGCGCATTGGCATCCACCGCGTTGATCGGCGCCGATGAGTCCAGCGCGGCGCGCCCGGCGCTGCGCGTGCCGGTGACGATGATGGCGTCGCCCGTTCCCTCGTCCGGCGCCTGCCCATGGGCCGCGCCCGTGGCGCAGGCGATGGCGATTATTCCGGTCAGCAGCGTGCGTCGCATATGGCCCCGCTGGTTGTTCGCGGGCCGCACAGCGAGCCGCGCCGCTTAGGCGGTATTGATGATCGGGCGACGGGTGTTGCCCTTGGCGCAACAGGCAAAGCTGAACTGTCGCGCCCCCAAGCCTTTCCCGCATTCCAATTCCCTATTTATCTACTAGGTTATTCGAACGATCCATTGCCGAAGCCGTACCGCATGCCCCTGAAGAACCGGACCGTATCCGGCCCGACCATCGAGTTTCCGACGATCGCCGTCGCCATTCTCATCCATGCCAGCTGGCTGGCGCTGACATGGTGGCATAAGATGATTCCGCTGCCCGTGCTGATAATCGGCGGCGGCGTGGTGATCGCGTGGCACGGTTCGCTGCAGCACGAGACCATCCATGGCCATCCGACCGGCCGGCGCTGGATCGACGCCGCGATCGGATCCGCGCCGCTCTCGCTCTGGCTGCCCTACGCGATCTACTGGCGATCGCATCGCGCGCATCACGCCGCGCAGGAGACCACCGATCCGCTGGAGGATCCCGAGAGCCATTACGTCGCTGGGGGCGGTGGCTGGGCGCACCGCTTTGCCCAACTGGAGGCGACGCTCACCGGCCGGCTATTGCTCGGCCCGGCGATCCGCATCGGCCGCTTCCTGCTGGACGAGGCGGCGCGGCTGGCGCGCGACCCGCGCGGCTTGGCCCGGGACTGGTTGCCGCATCTCGCAGCGCTGGTGCCGATGCTGTGGTGGCTCGACCATGTCGGTCTGCCACTGACCACCTATGCTCTGGCCTTCGTCTATCCTGGCGCCTCGCTCGCGCTGCTGCGCTCCTTTGCAGAGCACCGCGCCGATCCGGCCCGCCGGCGCCGCGCAGCGGTCGTCGAGCGCGCGCCCCTGCTTGGGCTGCTGTTCCTCAACAACAATCTCCACGCCGTGCACCATGACCGACCCGACCTCGCCTGGTATCGCCTGCCGGTGCACTATCGTGCGCAGCGGCGGCGCTTTGCCGATGCGCCTTATTATCGCGGCTATGCCGAGGTCGTGCGGCGCTATTGGCGGCGGCCGCAGGACGATGTGATCCACCCCGATTATCGGCGAGTGCAGGCCTGATGCGCAGCGCCTCGCTCGGCATGTATGATCCGCCCTGGCTGCACGCAGCCAATGATCGGCTGTGGGCGCTGATCGCGGCACGACTGGCCGATGCCGGCATCGCCGATGTGCCGACGACGCTCGACCGCGCGACCGACCTCGACGATCTCTGGCGCTCTCCCGCGCTGCTGCTCGCGCAGACCTGCGGCTATCCGCTGATGACCGAATTGCGCGAGACGGTGCAGATCGTTGCGACGCCGCGCTACCGCGTGCCCGGTGCGGAGGGCGCCTGGCACCGTGCCGCGATCGTGGTGCGGGCGGGCGATCCCGCCAACCGCCTTTCCGATCTCCGCGGCCGGCGGGCCGGCGTGAACGGCCTCAATTCCAACACCGGCATGAACCTGTTCCGCGCGGCGCTCGCGCCCTTTGCGCGCGAGGGTCGCTTCTTCGACACGGTCTGCCTCACCGGCGGGCACGCCGCCAGCATCGAGGCGCTGGTCGCCGGCACGATAGACGTGGCCGCGATCGATGCGGTGACGCTCGAACTTCTGTCTCGCCACGATCCGGGCATCGCGCCTGCGATCCGCATCCTCGCCTGGACCGCCGCGGTGCCGGGGCTTCCGCTCGTCACCGCCGCCGCCACCCCGCCCGAAACGGTCGCTACGATGCGGCGCGTGCTGCAGCAGCTTGTCACCGACCCCGCATTCGCTCCGGCCGCCGCAACACTGGCGCTCGAGGGGTTTGAGACGCTCAGCCTCGAATCCTATGGCAGGATCGTCGCAATCGAAACGATGGCTCGGACGATGGGCTATCCTCACCTCGCCTGACATAGCGGGCGGCAAAAAGACCGTGCGCACGCCGGCGAAGCAAGCCAGGGCCACTTCAGCGGCGGCGTGCGCACGCGATCCAGCATCCTCTGCCTTCGCATTCCGGCGCCCCCCGGCCACCGGATCGCGGATCGTGAGCGAGGCTTAATCCGGTTGGCCCATGCACCTGTAAGTCCGCCGCACCTACAGCGCCGTCGGTGCTAGACCTACACGGAATGCATCTTCCATGCTGTAGATTGCGTCGCCGCATGTTCGCCATTCCGTGCGGGCGGCAACTGGGGCATCATCGATCCTTCCATGGCAGCCGAGCGCGTCCGCATCCTGATCGTCGACGACCATCCGGTCGTGCTGTTCGGGCTGCACCTACAGTTCGACGCGCATGACGAGATGGAGGTGGTGGGCGAGGCGCGCGACGTGCAGAGCGCCTATCAGGCCGCGGAAACGCTGAGGCCCGACATCATCATCCTCGATCTCGTGCTCGGCGGGCGCGACGGCATCGAGATGATCGCCGAGCTCATCCGGCTGCATCCGATGGTGCGGATCATCGTCTATTCGAGCCAGGACGAGCGCCATTTCGCACGCCGTGTGCTGCGCGCCGGCGCGCGCGGCTATGTCGCCAAGGGGGAGCATCTCTCGATCGTCGCGGATGCGGTCACCGCGGTCGTCGCCGGAGATCTCTACGTGAGCGCCGCCGTGCAGCAGATGCTAGTCGCCGATTTCGCGCGTGGCGTCGCGCTGGGTCGGTCGCGCTTCGAGGAACTTTCGGACCGCGAGGTGCAGGTGCTGCGGATGATCGGCAGCGGCCTTTCATCGCAGGAGATCGCCAGCGACCTCAGTCTCTCGATCAAGACGGTGGGTACCTATCGCGACCGGATCAAGATCAAGCTGGGGCTCGATCGCGCGCGAGCGCTGGAAGAGGCGGCACGCGAATTCGTCCAGAACGAGAGCGCGGGGTGATCAGCCCCCGGTCGACGGCCGGGCGAGCGGCTGCCGCGCTGCGCGAACTGATCCGTTCGACGCGGAGCGTGGAGGATGAGGCGGCGGTCCGCATCGATTATACGCGGGTAGAAATCGTCGGTGTCCTCGGGCTGATCGATGCCGCCTTCGAATTCGTCTTCGCGTTCTACCGCCCCAGCGATCCGCTGAAGATCCTGTCCGCAGTGGCGGCGGTGGTGATGATCGGCTTCATGATCGCCGCACGCGCCGCGCGCCGCCGGCGGCCCGCGCCGACCAGCCCGGCCTTGCCCGCCGCCTTCATCATCTCGGCGATGCTGCTGTCGATCACCGCCGGCTGTCTGATCTCGAAAATCGGCGCGATGCCCTATGGCTATGCGATGGTGGTGCTGGCGTTCGCCGCGGTCTTCATGATGCCGCCGCGTCCGTTCACCGCGATCATCCTCGGCACCTTCGCCATCTATACGCTGCTCGCCACAATCTCGTTCGAACACACCGTACTCCAGCGGGTCATGGCGATCTTCAACGTCGCGCTGGCCTGCACGATGGCGATCATCGTGCGCATCGCGCTCTATCAGTTGCGCCAGCGCGATCGTCATCAGCGGGAAATCATCGCCGACCAGAACGCCGCGTTGGAACTGGCCAATGCCGATCTCGCGACGCACATCCACGAGCTCAACGAATTGATGGCGGTCGCCGCGCACGACCTGCGCAGCCCGCTGTTCGGCTTACGCAACCTGCTGCAGCTCGCCGCGGACCGCAGTGGTGCCGACGCCGCCTTCTACAACCGTGTGCTCGACGAGGGCAGCGGCAGCGTCACCGCGATGCTGGCACTGATCGCGCGCATACTCGAGGCGCATGAGTTGGAGACGATGGCCGAGCTCGACCTCGCGATCAACGACATCCGAACCGTGGCGACCGCCGCACGGCGACGCCACGCGGCGCTTGCCATCGCCTCGGGGGTGACGATCGAGATCGACCAGCCCTTCTCCCCATTGCTCGCCGCATTCGATCCCTATGCGATGGAGCGTGCGATCGACAATCTCGTCTCGAACGCGATCCGCTTCTCGCCCGAAGGCGCAGTGGTGACGCTGCGGTGCCGCCGCGCCAACGGTCGCGCCCAGATCGCCGTCATCGACGAGGGCACCGGCATCCCACCCGACGAGCGCGACGGGCTGTTCGGCAAGTTCAAGCGCGGTTCGCGCCAGCCGCTGCACGGCGAGCGCGGATCCGGGCTAGGCCTTTACATCGCGCGCGCGCTGGTGACGGCAATGGGCGGCGACATCGTGTTTGAACCGGGCGCCGAACGCGGTTCGATCTTCATGCTGCGCCTGCCGCTGCCGCGGCTGGATGAGGCTGTGTGAGTGGCTGGATCATCCTCCTTCCAAAACGCAGAAGCAAAAACCACCTCACGCGCGCTGCAGCGCCGGCGCCACAACCACCCCGCCATGCCGTTCGAACCACGCCGGATCCCCCTCCACTTCATCATCCGCGTCGGTCGCGAGCGCGACGTCGCGCTGCGCTTCCAGCGAGATCAGCCTCTCCGCATAGCGTGCACGCATCACGCGATAGGCATCGTTGCCCAGCGCCAACCGCAGCGGCGCCGGCTCCTGCTCGACGCTGGCGATCATCGCCTCGACCATCTTCCCCGGATCGCCGGCCGGCGGATGGGCGGTGTCGGCGATGACGTGATTGACCATGCGAGACGGCGAAGCATCATAGGCGGGCAGCATCGGCGCCACTTGTGCGCTGCGGCGGCTGAAATCAGTGCGCGCGCCGCCGGGCTGGACGATCGTGCAGCCGATGCCGAACACGCCGACCTCCTGCGCTACCGCCTCGACGAAACCCTCGATGCCCCATTTGGTCGCATGATAGATCGCGCCGCCGGCGAATGCCGCCTGTCCGCCCATGCTCGAAAGCTGCAATATGCGGCCGCCGCCCTGCGCGCGCAGGTGGGGCAGCGCGGCGCGGATCAGCATGATCGATCCTAGCAGATTGGTATCGATCTGGTGCCGGATCATCGCGTCGGTTACTTCCTCGGCGGCGCCCATCAGCCCATAGCCGGCATTGCTGACGACCACGTCGATGCGCCCCAGCGCAGCCCAGGCGCGATCGACGGTGCCGCCGATCGCATCGCTCTGCGCCACGTCCAGCACATCCAGCCACAGCCGCCCGCCATAAGCCGCGGTGAGATCGGCCACCGCCGCACGATCGCGCACGGTGCCCGCAACGCGATCGCCACGGGCAAGGAGGCGTTCCGCCATGACGCGGCCGAAGCCGCTGCCGATACCGGTGATCAGCCAGGTTCTCGTCATCATCCGTTCCTCCGATTGCGGGGTGGTCGGTGCGCTCAGAAGCGCTCGCCGACCATCGCCTCGCTCTTTTCCCACAGGGCCCGGGCATTGGCCGGATCGAGCGCGTAGGAGCGCACGCCTTCTGCCACGGGATTGATCAGCCCGTCGGTTACCGCCGACACATGGCAATTCTCGCAATATTTGCCGCCGACCTCGTCCGCCGGCGCAACGAAGCCCGCCCAGACCGAGGTTGCGGCCCCCTGCGGCACCGTCTTCCATTCGAAGGGCTGCTTGCCCTCTGCCGCGAGTTCCTCGTTGATCTGCGCGATCATTACTTCGAAGCGATCGTCGGCGACATGGCGGCCCAGCTCGGTATGGATACCGCCGGGATGAAGCGCCGTGGCGCGAACGCCGCGGTCGCGGTGGCGACGGTCAAACTCGACAGCGAACAGGATGTTGGCGGTCTTCGAACGGCCATAGGCGATCCACGGATCATAATCAGTCCGCTCGAAGCCCGGATCCTCAAGGTCGACATCCGAATAGCGATGGCCGGACGACGCGACGTTCACCAGCCGCCCGCCCGTTGCGATCAGCCCGGCGATGCGGTTGACGAACAGGAAGTGACCGAGATGGTTGGTGCCGAACTGCGTTTCGAACCCGTCGGCCGTATGGCCGAACGGTGCCGCCATCACGCCGGCATTGGCGATCACCACGTCGAAAGGCCGACCATCCGCCACCAGCGCATCCGCCGCCGTGCGCACGCTGGCCAGCGAGGCAAGGTCCAGTTCGATCAGTTCGAGGCTGCCGCCATGGGCTGCGGCTTCGCGCACCGCCGCAGTCGCCTTTTCCGCCTTCGCCAGATCGCGCGCCGCGCCGACCACCTGCGCCCCATGCGCCACCAGCGCACGGGCGGTCTCGACACCGAGGCCGGCGGAAACGCCCGTCACCACCACCCGCTTGCCCGACAGATCCATCCCCGCGAGCACTTCGTCGGTCGTGGAAGTCGCTCCGAAAACCATGGACATCATGAATCTCCTTGTACCGGCGCCCCGCCCCGTCCGGCCTGCAATGGCTTGTATGCGGGGCCGAGACGATATAAATAGGAGGTCGCCTCCGTTTACATACGGAGGGATCCTCCGTTTAGCAAGGGCGAATTGGCGTGGCCGTCGAGACCGAAATGCAGACCAGCCGAAAGCCGCGTGCCGATGCGCTGCGCAATCGCGCGCAGCTTCTGGAAGCGGCCAAGGCTGCCTTTGCGGAAAAGGGCGCGGCAGCGAGCCTGGAAGAGATAGCGCGCGGCGCCGGGGTGGGGATCGGCACGCTTTACCGCCACTTCCCGACGCGCGATGCATTGATCGCCGACGTCTACCGCAACGAAACCGATCAGATCGTCGCCGCCGCCGCGCGCTTCGCGGAAACGCTGCCGCCGATCGAGGCGCTGCGCGAATGGCTGCTGCTGTTCGTGGACTTCATGTCGACCAAGTATGGCATGATGGACGCGCTCAATTCGATCGCCGGCGGCGCATCCGACCTGTTCGCCGCGTCGAGCGCACATGTGAAGCAAGCGACCGGAAAGCTCGTCGAGCGCGGCACCGCGAGCGGCGAGCTTCGCGTCGACATGGATCCGCTGACCTTGCTGTGGGCGCTGGGCGGTGTCGCCAAGATGAGCTCCGGTGACGGCTGGCAGGCGGAGGCGCGGCGGTTGGTCGACGTGCTGATCGCGGGCGTGCGGAGCTGAACTTTTCGGAGCTCAATCACGCAGGCGGAAATCGATGGCGACATTGAAGGTGATGCGCTCGCCCGGCACATCGGTGGGCGCGGCCGGATAGGGTGAGGCGCGGCGCAGCATCGCCGCGCCTTCGGCGTCGAGCGAGGCTAGCCCCGATGGGCCGGTCAGCGCGCCTTCGATCAGCCGGCCGCTGCGATCGAGCACGAAGCGCACGCCCACGCTGCCTTCCAGCCGCCGCATCTTCGCATAACGCGGATAGACCTGATGCGCGAGCAGCCAGGAGCGGACGCGCGCGGCATAGGCGCGGCTGTTGCCCGCCGGCGCATCGACATCCATCCCGTCGCGCGCACCCTTGCGCTGCGGTGCCGCCGCCTCGCTGCGCTGGGCGGTGCGCGCCGGCGCGGCGGTGACGGCCGCGGGCGCCGCGCTGGCCGGTGATGGCGCCGCGGCCGCGGGCGGCGTCGGCGGCGCAATCGAGACCGCCACCGGCCGCGCCGGCATCGGCACGATCGGCGGCGGTGCCGGGGTCGGCACTGGCGGTGGCTGCGGTGGCTCCACCGGCGGGGTCGTCTCGGCGGGTGGCTGTGGCGCAGCCTCGGCGGGTGCCGCCGCATCCGCCTCCGCGGTCTCGCTGCCCTTGAGGACAGCGAGGTCGAGCACGGTCAGCGCCCGTTCGCGATGGGGCTTCCGCGCGGTCGAGGCGAGCCCGATGGTTATGAGGCCGGCGAAGGTCGCCGCCGTCATCACCAGCGAGAGGGCCGCCGCGGCCGTGCGGGAAGCGGGTTGCGCCACTGGCGTCGTCAGAAGCCGGCGGCGACGGTGAAGCGGAACGTCCGCCCCTGCGCCGGCAGCGACGAGAGATGCCGTTCGAAATATTTGTCGAACAGGTTCTCGGCGCCCAGCCGGAACTCGAAGCCTTCGGCGGCACCGCGCTGCGGCTTGAACGCGAAGAACAGGTCGTGAACCGAATAGCCCGGCGTCGCGAGCGCGGCGGTCGTCACCTTGTCCTGCTTCTCGGCGAACTCGCCGCGCCAGCCGCCCGAAAGTCCGCTAACCGGATCGGCATAGCCGAGCGTCAGGTTGTACTGGTTGGCCGGGATCGTGTTCAGGTAGAGGCCGTTCAGCCGATCCTTGCCGTCGATGATCGCCAGGCTGCCGCGCGCGAAGAAGCCGCGCAGGCCATATTCGGCCTCAACCTCGACACCCTCGAAGCGCGACTCGCCGACATTGATGAAATAGGGCGAGGTCGCGGTGCCGCGGGTGATGAGATCCTTCACATTGTTGCGGAAAGCGGTGGCCTTCAGCCGGAAGCGATCGCGCGAAGAGGCGATGCCGTTGAACGACAATGTGAAGCCAAGCTCATAATTGTCCGACTTCTCTGGCTTCAGATCGAGCGCAACATTGTTCGCGGTGGCGCTGGTGCGGCTGTAAAGCTCATCGAGCACGGGCATGCGCACGGTGTGCGCGACCGAGCCGAACACCGAGACCCAGTCGGTCAGCGCGTAGATCGCCGCCAGCTTGGGCGAGACACCATTGTTGTGGACCTTGCGCGCGCCCGGAATGTCCGTTTCCACCCCATTCACGATCGCCTTGCCCGGCTTCATGTCGGTCCAGTCGATGCGCGCGCCGGGGATGATGGTCAGCTTGTCCGACCACATCAGTTCGGCTTGCGCGTAAAGGCCGTACTTCGTCATGTCGCCTTCGGGGTGCGTCGCCGCGCCCGGGGTGATCACGCCGGTGACGGAGCTCTTGCGCGGGTTGCGCCGCTTCTGCTCGCTCCACTGGCCACCGAGGATGAAGACGAGGTTCCAGTCCCCGCCCAGTTCGAAGTTGGAGGTGTTCTGCAGCCGCGCCTGCTTCGTCTCATAGGAGAATTCGGAATATTCGAGCGGGCCGAGGAAGGCGGTCTCGGTCTGGTTCACGACTGAGTCCGCGTAGGAGACCTGCGCCTCGACGTTGAAGATCTTGCTACCGTCGAAATCATTGACGTAGCCGAGCACGCCGGTCTTGTCGTGAACGCGGCGGCGCACCGGCAACGCGGCGAGCGCCTCGGCCTGGTCGTAGATCTGCGAGCTGTCGCTGATCCAGTCCTGATAGGATGCCCAGAAGGCGTGCTTGCGGTTGCCGCCGATCGAGACGCGCGCCTTCACCAGCCAGCTATCGGAAAGCGCGTTGGACGGGTTCACCTCATCGCCACGGCCATCCTCGTAATTTTCGGAGCGGCGATAGTTATAGCTGCCAAGCAGTTCGACGCCCTCTACCGGCTCGGTCGCGACGATGCCCGAAAGCAGATAGCCCTCGGCATTGGTTTCGGTGCTGCCCTTGAGGCGCACGCCGATGCGATCGCCATTCGACAGGAAGTCCGACGCATCCTTGGTGGTGAAGTTGACCACACCCGCAAGCACGCCGGCGCCATACAGCGTCGACGAGGCCGGGCCGCGCAGCACCTCGACGCGCTTGTAGAGTTCGGGCTCACTGAAGAACGCGCCCATGCGATACTGTTCGAAGAATTTGGTGACGCCATCGACGGTCATCAGGATGCGGCTGTCGGAATCGGCAAGGCCGGTGCCGAGGCCGCGGATGTTGAACCCCTGCCCCAGCGCACTGACGCCGCCCTGCACGCTGACGCCAGGAATACCCTCCAGCAATTCGCCGATCGTCGTCGCCTGGGTGCGGTCGATATCCTCCTGATCCAGCGCGGTGACCGCCTGCGGCGTATCGATCGCGACCTTGTCGGCGCCGGCGGAGACCACGAGGCGGTCAAGCGAAAGGATGGTTTCGGTTTCCTCGCCGTCATCCTTCGCCTGCGCATCGGCTGCGGGCTGCGGCGCGCCAGTGGCCTGCGCCATCGAGACACCCGGCACGAGCAGCAGCGCAACGCCACACAGCAGACCCGTCGTCTTCTTCATTCGATCCCCCGAAGTTCGCGATTTTCGATTGTCGCGGCAAACCGCGTGACGGCGGACATACCGCATCAAATTGATATTGCAAGTGAGTCTCAACAGCTATAGCTGACGCAATCACTCACGGGGGACCAATGATGAGAATCCGTTCCTGGGCGGCGATCAGCGCCGTCACGACGCTGCTGATCGGCGCGGGCGCCGAGGCGCACATGCCCTATCTCCTGCCCTCCGCGTTCGATGTCGGCCACAGCGACCATGTGACGCTGCAGTCTTCGTTCGGCGAGGATGCGTTCGCGCCCGAAGTCGCGATGCGCGATGCGCCCTTCCATCTCGTTGGCCCCGATGGTGCCAGGGGTACGGTTGGCCCGGTTACCTATCTGCGTGACCTTTCGATCTTTGAGGCGGACCTTAAGGCGGAGGGCACCTATCGCCTCACCACCGGCCAGCGGCTGGGCCGCAAGGGCAAGATGTTCGAAGCGAACGGCCAGTGGCTGATGCGCGGCGAAGATGGCAATCCGCCCGCCGGCGCGCGCGAGGTGGACGTGCAGAGCACGACGCTGGCCGAGGCCTTCGTCACCCGCGGCCAAGCCACGCGCGGCGCGCTCAAGCCGATCGGCGCCGCGCTGGAGATCGAGCCGGTCACCCACCCCGCCGAGATCGCCAGCGGCGCCGATGCCCGATTCCGCCTGCTGTTCGACGGCAAGCCGCTCGCCGGCAGCCGTATCACCCTGTTCCGCGCAGCAGGCAACTATGATGGCCAGAAGGTCGCTGCACAGGTCGACAGCGGCGCCGATGGCAGCTTCGTGCTGAGCCCCAAGGACCCCGGGCTCTACCTCATTCTCGTCCGCCACCGGACGATGGCGCCCGCGGGCAGTGAGACGCCCTATCGCAGCTACACCTACACCCTCGCCTTCGACGCCGCCTGAACGGAGATCATTCCAATGACCCTGCGCATCATCCTCGCCGCCAGCCTGATTGCCGCCGGCGCCGCCACGCCCGCCTTCGCCCAGCATGGCGGCAACGCCTTCGTCGCCGCCTATGACGCCGACAAGAATGGCACGCTCACCCGTGCCGAATATGATGCCGGCCGCGACGCGCGCTTCAGGGCGACCGATGCCAATGGCGACGGCGCGATCACCGAAGAGGAATATGTCGGCGAATATTCGGCCCGGCTCGAGGTGGAACTCGCTAGCTTCGATCGCGGCGAGGAGAAGAAGGCCGAGGCGCGCCAGCGCCAGATCCGCCAGACCCGCGTGCGCTTCGGCGTGATCGACACCAACAAGGACGGCAAGATCGACCGCGCCGAATATGACGCGATCGCCGAGCGCAGCTTTGCCGAGCAGGATGCCGACAAGGACGGCACGATCACCCCGGCCGATGTCGCCGCCACCACCGCGCGCCGCACCGCGCAGCGCGAACAGCGCGAGAAGAGCGAGCATTGATGCCAAAGCGCAGCCGGCGCGGTGCGCTGCCGCGCCGGCTTGCGCCCCCTCCCCGCCGCACCTAATCGGGCGCGGGAGGAGCCAAGACCATGACCACCGAGACCGACGATCGCGACGCACGCCACAAGGCGCGCGCGGTGAAGCATAAGGAGGTGGTCGACAAGCGCATCGTCGCCGCGCAGATCGACAAGGGGCTGTTGCTGGTGCTCACCGGCAATGGCAAGGGCAAATCCTCAAGCGCCTTTGGCATGGTCGCGCGCACTCTGGGGCATGGCCGCAAGGCGGCGGTGTTCCAGTTCATCAAGGGCGCGATGGATGTGGGCGAACATGCCTTCTTCGCCAGCCACCCGGATGTGACCTGGGAGAAATGCGGTGAGGGCTTCACCTGGGAAACCCAGAACCGCGAACGCGACATCGCCTCCGCCCGCGCCGGCTGGGACAAGGCCCGCGCCGCTCTCGCCGATCCGGACATTCACCTCGTCGTGCTCGATGAACTGACCTACCTGGTCAGCTACCGTTACCTGTCGATCGACGAGATCCTGCCGCCGATCCTCGCCCGCCCGGCGATGCAGCACGTCGTCATCACCGGTCGCGCCGCCGACGGCGCGCTGATCGAAGCGGCGGACACGGTGAGCGTGATCAAGGACGAAAAGCACGCCTTCCGCGACGGGGTAAGGGCGCAGGACGGGATCGATCGCTAGATCGGCGCGGGAGCCGCTCTTTGCCCTCGCCCCTACGGGGAGAGGGGACAGGTCCGCGTAGCGGACCAGGGAGAGGGGCAGTCGCGCCAAGCGTAAAGATTCAGACGGGTTCGCCCCGGAAAAAGGTGGACAAGCAGCATCGCCGAGTCCTCAAAACCCTTACGCTTGGCGCGACTTCCCCTCTCCCCGTCCCTCTCCCCATAGGGGCGAGGGAGCGCGGCGGCAGCTCCGTTCAATCCATATCCGATGCGTGAATCCGGTAGTTCTTCGGTGGACAGCGCTAAATCCCGACCTCTTCCTTCAGCGCCGCCGCCAGCCGGTCCACATCCCCCATCGTCGTGAACAGCGCCGGCGTCACCCGCACGCAGGCGCCCTTGGCAACGCCATCACGCGCGACGGTGAAGATGCGGTGGCGCTCCAGCAGTCGTTTCGCCAGCGCGCCATTGGCCTCGTCGCTCGTCTGCCCGGTGAAGCGGAACGAGGTGATGCCGCCGTGGAGCGTGGGATCGTCGGGCGTCAGCACCTCGATGCCCGCGACGCCCCCCACCTGCCCCACCCAGCGATCCCGCAACGCGCGCAGCCGCGCGGCGCGGCGCTGGCTGCCGATCGCCTGCTGGAATGCCAGCGCGGCGGGAACGCTCAAAATCGCGGCGAAATCGCTGGTGCCGGGGTGGATGCGCGCCATCACCGTGTCGCGGTCGCCCGCCAGATTGGCCGGGTCATAGTCTATGCGGCCGAGCGCCGCCTTGCGGATGTGGATCGCGCCGACGCCCAGCGGCGCGCCCAGCCATTTGTGGCAGTTGAGGCCGACGAAATCGCAATCGAGATCGGCGAGCGAGGTCTCGATCTGGCACCAGCTATGCGCAGCGTCGACGATCGCGTCGATACCGCGCGCCCGCGCCAGCGTGGCGATTTCGCGCACCGGCAGCACCAGCCCGGTGCGGTGGCTGAGATGCGTCAGCAACACCAGCCGCAATCGCGGATTGGCGTCGAACGCCTCCGCGTAGGCCGCGATCAGCGACTCGCGCGATGCCGGCTCCGGCAGCGCGATTCGGACGACCTGCGCGCCGTGCCGCCTAGCCAGGCTCTCCATGCACGCCTGCATGCTGTCATAGTCGAGGTCGGCATAGAGCACCGCATCGCCGCGCGCGATGCGGTTATAGCCGAGGATCAGCGCCTTCAGCGCCTCGGTGGCGTTGCGGGTGAAGGCGATCTCATCCGCCGGCACGCGCAGTTCGGCGGCCAGCGCCGCGCGCGCCGCCATCCAGTCGGCGCCGAAGCCGCGCCGCGTGTAATAGCTGGTGTCGCGATTGACCCGCGCGAGATGCTCCTCATAGGCGGCGAGCACCGGCCGCGCCATCATCCCCCAATTGCCGTTCTCCAGCTGGATGACATCTCGGGTCACGTCATATTGGGCGGCGATGCCGCGCCAATAGCCATCCTCATCGGCGGGCGCGCCCGCCGCCGCGGCGCCAGCTGGAAAGGCGAGCCCCGCGGCACCCGCCAGCACCGTGCGGCGATCGACGACGGGCGCAGCCATCAGAAGTTCATGCCCAGGCGGACATAATATTGGCCGCCATCAGTGTCGTAAGGGGCGTTGCGCGAATAGATCAGGCCTCGCACCGCCTGGTTGGTCGCTTCGTCGGGATATTTGTCGAACACGTTCTCGGCCCCCACGCGGATCGTGAAATGATCGTCGAAGCGATAGGATGCCGCAACGTCGAACAGCGCGATGCCGCCGAAATCCTGGAAGATCTCGCCCGTGGCATTCCCGGAGACGTCGGTCCACGCACCATAGTAGCGGCCGCGCACGAGCAGCGAGAGGCCATCGATGTCATAGCCCAGCGTCGCGGTGCCATTGTGCTGCGGCAGCCGCTGCTCGAACACGCGGCGCTGTGTTTCGTTGGGGATCGCCGCGGTGCTGCCGCTGCGTACCTTGGTCTGGTTATAGTTGTAGGCGATGCTGGCATTCACCCGCCCGCCGCCGAGCGGACGCGTGTAGCTCAGCACCGCATCGATGCCGCGCGTGCGCGTGTCGAAATCATTGGTGAAATAGCTGATCGAGGTGAAGCGCTGCGGGTTGGGCACGCTCGCCGGCACCGCGAAGGTGCGCGACTGGCTGAAGCGGTCGTCGACGTCGATCTGGTAGAGATCGACGCTGCCGCTGAAGCCGATACCCGTCTGGAAGGT
This sequence comes from Sphingomonas zeicaulis, assembly GCF_050433225.1. Classification (NCBI taxonomy): domain Bacteria; kingdom Pseudomonadati; phylum Pseudomonadota; class Alphaproteobacteria; order Sphingomonadales; family Sphingomonadaceae; genus Sphingomonas; species Sphingomonas zeicaulis. The sequence continues at coordinate 1,843,955 of NZ_JBNPXQ010000001.1, forward strand.
CAGCCCGGCGGTGGCGCTGGTCGACTCCTCCGGCGTCAGCGGCTTGGCGCCGAACGCAATGGCGAGCGGATCATTGGGTGACAGGCGGCCCTGGTTGAAGATGGTCAGCGTCGTCGTATCGAGACCCTGCGTCGTCTGGCGCGTGTTCAGCTGCGCCGGCGTCGGCGCGCGGAAGCCGGTGGAATAGGTGCCCCGCACCGCGATGCCGCGCACCGGCTCCAGCCGCGCCGACAGCTTGTAGTTGAAGGTGTCGCCGAACGCCGAAAAATCCTCGTAACGGCCGGCTGCGCCGAGCGTCAGCATCGTTACCGGCTGCCATTCCACGTCGACATAGCCGGCATAGCTCGTCTGTGCCCAGGTGCCGGCGATATCCGGGCTGTACCCCGGATAGCCGTTCGAATTGGGCGCGAGCCCGGTGGCCGCGCCCGGCCCGATCGCATAGGAGGCCGGATCGCCCTCAGACACCTGATAGGTCTCGCGCCGGCGCTCGGCACCGAAGGCGATGTTGACCGGCTCGTCCGTGCCCACCGGCAGGCGGTAGACGAAATCGGCGTTGAGGTTGAACTCGCGCTGTTCGAGTTTACCTAGGTAGAAGCTGGTCGGGCTGTCCGGCCCGAGCGAGGCGTTGAGGCTCTCACCCATCTCATAGGCGATGCGGCTGCGGCCGTACGAGGCGCTCAGGTCATAGCTGAAGCGCTCGCCGATATCGCCGCGCAGGCCGCCATTGGCCTGCAGATCGCTGAACCGCGTGCCGAAGCGTGGGGTGAAACCGACCGGATAGAGATCGTTGAACGAGAAGCCCGGAAACGCGCTGCTCGGATTATAGACGCTGCCGGTGCTGACCGGGTTGCGCCAGTTGAAGTCGGTCACGCCCTCGCCCGACTGGGCGGTGCCGAACGCATAGACGGTGGCACTCTCGGCCAGTTCGTAGCGCGCGTCGATCGCGCCGCGGATCCGCTCCTCATCGGGCTGGCCCCAGCGCTGGACGGGGTTGGGCACGACCAGATCGGGGTTAGCATTCTGAAACGCGATCGCGTCGGGCCGCTGGCGGGTGCGCGAGGTCGCGTCGCTATGGTCGTATTGCGCGGTGAAGACGATGCTGCCGCGGTCACCCAGCGCCACGCCGCCGCGCGCACCGCCGCGATACTCCTCGCCATCGCTCTCATAATATTGCGAGAATTGCGCAAAGGCCTCCATCCCCGGCTGGTCTTCGAGGATGATGTTGATCACGCCCGCGATCGCATCCGAACCATATTGCGCGGAAGCGCCGTCCCGAAGCACCTCGATTCGCTTGATCGCGAGGGTCGGGATGCTGGCAAGGTCGGGCGCCTGCGCGCCGCGCGTGCCGAGCAGCGCCGAACGGTGATAGCGCTTGCCGTTGACGAGCACGAGCGTCTGGTCCGACGAGAGGCCGCGCAACGTCGCCGGGCGGACGAAGGCCTGGCCATCCGCGGCGGGCAGCCGCTGGACGTTGAACGAGGGCAGAAGCTGCGCGAGATTGTCGGTCAGGTCGCCCGACACGCTCGACTTGATGATTTCGGCGGGCAGCACGTCGACCGGCGCGATCGTCTCGAACTGGGTGCGCGAGCGCTCACGCGTGCCGGTGACGATAATTGCGTCGCCGGCGTCGACCGAATCGGACGCGGGCGCCTTTTCCACAGTTTGCGCTATGGCGGGCGCGCAAGCGAAGGTCAGCGCGACAAGCGCGCTCGCGGTGGTGAATTTCATGCTTTCCCCCTGCGAAGGTTCGTTCTCGCCGGCTGGAACCGCCGGGCTGCGCGTGGGGAGCTAGGATAGCTGTCTTACAGACGCGTGACGTAACGGAGACGGTCCGGCGACGGGCGCGCGCAGGCGGACCTTTCCTCTCGAGCCGGGCCTAGGCAGCAAAACTGCGAGTGCAGGACGGCATCGATCGCCGTCGCGCTCGATTCACAGCGCCCTGTTCGTCTGCCAGGCAGATGCGCCAAGCGATGGAGCACCCTGGCGCGACAACGCACGCGACACCGATTTGCGCATCGGGAAAGCCGCGCTCCACTGTAACATGTGTCACCTTCGCGCCGTTCGTCACGGTCATGCGCAAACTCAGGTCGCCACACCTACCGTTGCGGTCGCGGTGTAGCCCGCCGTCACGCTGCCGCTCATCGTCAAGGTCATCGCGCTGATCTGAGCGCTGCTGTTGTCGCCGAACACAGTGTCGCTGGAGATCGAGGTTGCCGCGAAGCGACTGGCGCTGCTGGTATAGCCCGTCGCGGTCGCATAGACGGTGGTGCAGGCCGCCGACGGCATCGCGAATTGCGAGATCAGCCGGGCGTAGCGACCGCCGGTCGCGTTGGCGAGGCTGGTGAACAGCTCGAAATGGATGTGCGGGAAGCGCCCGGCATAGCAGCCGGGGAAGATGGTGGTGAAGGTCACCTGCCCATTGGCGTCGGTCACCTGCATGCCGCGCAGATAGGATTCCGCCGGCAGGTCGTAGAGCGAATAATTGCCGTCGCGGTCGCAGTGCCACAGATAGAGCGCATAGCCGCCGAGCGGCGTGCAGCCATTGTTGGCGTCGACGACAGTTATGGTCAACGCGACGACCACACCCGCCGCGGTGGCCGTCGAGGACAGGAAGCTCGACCGGATGTCGCTGCGCACCGCGCCGCTCAACGTCAATACATTGGAGGTCGCGCCGCTCGAGGTGTTGGTGCCGTCCGCCGGATAGGGTCCGTTGGTTTCGGTCGCATAGGCGGTGCAGGTACCTGATGGCGTGGGTGTCGGCGTGGCAGTTGGGGTCGGCGTCGGTGTCGGCGTCGGTGTGGGCGTGACGACGACGGTGGCGCCCGATTCCGCACCTCCGTCATCGCCGCCGCAGCCGACCAGCGCGAAACTGCCGGCGCTGGCGAAAAGGCCGAGCGCGCGGCGGCGGTCGATGCGGCGGCGCTCGATCGTGGCAAGGTCGAAGGCTAGGCCGCGATCATGTGGTTCGAGGGCAATGGGGGGCTGACTGGGGATGCTCATTCGGCTCCGGCTCCTTCTGGCATGGAACATCGGCATCGCGGCCCGCGCTTGCCGCCATATGTCGGGATGTTGCGGCGATGTTTCCGTCACCCCGGCTGCAACGCCCCGTGCCACCGCGCGTTTGCCAGCCCGACGTCTCCGCTGCATTGAACCGACGGACGCGCTCAAGGGGAATGCATGGAACCGATCGTCAACAGCCTGCTCAACGGCCTGCCCGTGCTGCTGGTCCAGCTCGCGGCGGCGCTGGCCGTGTTCGTCGCGGCGCTGGCCATCTATATGTGGACGACGCCGCATGACGAGATGATGCTGATCCGTGCGGGCAATCGCGCGGCTGCGATCTCGCTGGGTGGCGCCGCGGTCGGCTTCGCCATGCCGATGGCTGCCTCGTTGCACGCCTCGGTCAACCTGATCGACATCATCGTCTGGGGCATCGCCATCCTGATCGTGCAGGTCGCCGCCTTCCGCGCGACCGACCTGTTCCTGCGCGAACTGCCCAAGCGGATCGAGCGCGACGAGATCGGCCCGGCGCTATTCCTTGCGTCGATCAAGCTGGCGGTCGGCCTGTTCGCCGCTGCCGCCTTCGCCGGCTGAGCCGATGGCGCGATCCTCGCCGCGAGGCGGCTGCGGTTGCCTGCCGCTGATCTTGCTGGTCATCCTCGTCGCGCTCTACAACCAGTTCCAGGGCAGCGTGGATGGCGGTCGCCGGATCGAGCGCAGCGTGATCGACGACGGCAATCCGCGTCGCCCGCCGCCGAACGGCGGGCTGCCCGAATATGTCATCGACCAGCCCGGCCGCGCGCAGGACAGTTTCGGCACCGGCTTCGCGGTCGATCGCCGCGGCCGCTGGCTGACCGCGCAGCATGTCGTCGACGGCTGCGATCGGCTCGGCCTCGCGCTTGCCCCCGGCCGCGCCGAGCAGAGCTTTCGCGTCATCGAGAGCGCCAGCGCCGATGCGGCGCTGATCGAGGACGGCCTGCCCGCCCCCGAAGCATTGCCGCTGGCGCCGCGGATGCCGCCGGTGGGCTCGATCGGCTATCATATGGGCTTCCCCGGCGGCCAGCCCGCAGTGGTGGAGAGTCGGCTGATCGGCGCAGCCAACGCACTGCGCGGCAATGGCGGCCGCGCGGAACCCACGCTCGCCTGGGCGGAGGAAGCGCGCTTCCCCGAATTCGATACCACGCTGTCCGGCATCAGCGGTGGCCCGACGCTGGACGCCGATGGCCGCGTCGTCGGCGTCAATTCGGCAGGCAGTGACCGGCGCGGCCGCGTGCTGACCACACGGCCCGACGCACTACGGTTGCTGGCGGGAAGCGGTGGCGGCGGCGCGCGCCCGATCGCCGGGCCGGACGATGCGATCCAGCGCTTCGAACGCTGGCTGGCGAATGGCACGATCCGCCAGATCTATTGCGACGTCGATTAAAACAGACCGCGCTGGACGCGCCTGCCTTCGATCAGCGGCGCAGCGCCGTCATCGCAGTGCTGGCCGCGGTGCCGGCATCGGCGATGACCACCGGGGCCGGCGCGATATTGGTATCGATCGGGGGCAGCGCAGGAGCCCCGGGCACTGCATAGATGAAACCGAAGGTGGGGTAGCTGGTGATGCCGAGGCCCTGCTGCGACGCATACCACACCTTTACCTTGCTCCAGTCACCGGCTTCCGAGACGTCGACCGCCTCGACATCGGTTTCGACGCCGCCGCGGCGCGACCAGTTGGCGTGGGTGAGTTTAACGTGGCGGGCATCGACGATCTGGCTGACCATCGCGACATGGCCGACGCGCATCTTGCCGTGCGGGCGGAAGACAAGGACCGAACCGACTTCCGGTTCCTGCCCGCGATCATAGCGGCCCTCCGCCTGATCCCACCAGGTGCCGGCATTACCGAAGATCTGGATGCCGGAAACCTCACGCGCGAACGGAGCGCACTGCCAGAAACGTGCCTGGGCCGGCATCGCGATCGCCAAAGCGCAGAAAGCCGCAGCCGCAAACGCAGCTCGTACAGTCCGGACCATGAAGAAAACCCCCGTTCGACCCTTCGTTGAGCCTGTTCTGACTGGATGGTTCAGGTCTGAACAGTACCCCGCTGCTGCATTGCGGCGAATGGTTGAGCACGTGGGATGAAGCGTTCAGCCGATTGGAACCCGTCACAACTCGGCTCAATAATCCTTCGATACGCGGACGTTGACGCTCTGCCGACCGATGGTGGAGATGCTCGACAGCAGCGACAGCCAGCGTGTCACCTGGAATTCCACGCGCGTCGCTGAATAGCCCTGCCCGTCGGTGATAACCTCCACGAAGGTCCGTCGCGTGATGTATTTGCCCGCCGCCACCGACGTCCCCTGCCCCGTCGTCACGTCTGCGGGCAGGATCCGCAGCCGATCGAGACCCACCGCCTGCCGCACGGCGTTAATCGGGTTGAGCCCGGTGCCGCCGCCCTGCAGCGAGGCGACCGCAGCGGCGAGTTGCAAGGCCTCGGGCGCCGACAAGTTGGTGATCGAGGTGCCGAACAGCAGGCGTGACAAAAGTTCATCCTCGGGCAGCGCCGGCGTGCTGGTGAAGGCGATGTCCGGCTTCTGTCCGGTGCCCGAGACGCGGATCGAGGCGTTCAGGCCCTGGATGTCGGCGATGGCGACGATATCGAGCACCGGATCGGCAGGCACGCTGCCGGTAAAGCGGATCGAACCGCGTTCGAGGTCGAAGCGGCGGCCGGAGAATTCATAGCCGCCCTCGATCAGATCCGCCCGCCCGCCGATCGCTGGAGCCGTCGCCTCACCCTTGATGTCGAGATCGGCACGCCATTCGCTGTCGAGTCCCAGCCCCGTCACCATCAACCGATTGCGTGCGGTCGCATGGACATCAAGCTTCCACGGCGCAGGCGGTGCATCGCGTTCGATCTCCTCGCCCGCGCGGTTTAGTTCGGTCACCTTGAGCCGCGGGACGGCATCGGTGGCGACGGCGCGGCCCATACGGAAGCGGCCCCGGTCGATCGCGACAGTGCCGCTGACCGTGCCGCCCGCACCATCCGAAACGATCCGCAGCGGCCCGGTGATGGTCGCGCCGATATCGTCACGGTTGAGCAGAACCGCATGGTTCGCCTGCAGGTCGAGCGCGATGCCGAGGCCGTTGGCCGCGGCGAAATCGAACGCGCCGCTGCCGGTCACGCTGCCGCCCTGCCCCGCGACACCGGAGAAGCGATCGAGCACGAGCTGCGACCCGTTGAAGCGCCCGGTAGCCTGAATATTGCTGACGACGGTGCCGGTGACCGGGCTTTCCAGCCGCGCGCCCGTCGTCCGCACCGAGCCGTCGATGCGAGGATTGTCGATCGTGCCGCGCACGTCGGCCGCTACCGCGACCGGGCCGGACAGATCGAAGCTCTCGACGCCGGTCAGCCGCCACAGCGTGTCGGCGGCGCCGTCATAACGCAACTGCGCGAGCAGCGGCGCGCTTGACAGGCGGGTGAGAAGATCGCCGCTTCCCGGCAACGGCGCCAGCCGCGCCTGTGCCCGACCGATCGTGCGTCCTCCGCTCGCCGCGACCGCGCGCATGCCGGCAGAGCCGCCGCTGAGCACCACCGCCACGCCCACATCGATCGGCCGCGATGACAGCACCAGCCCGGACCGGTTCAACCCGCGGATGGTAAGGTCCGCCCGCCCTGAGGGCAGCGCCCCATCGGCTTGGCGGTAGCTGAGCGAGCCGGAGGCATAGCCGCCGAGTCCAAGACCCGGATAGCCGATGTCCAGCACAGTCATCGGCATGCGGGTAAGCTTCGCCTCCACCTCGGTGCGGGTGGTGCCGAACAATCCGGACAGGGTGGCATCGCCGCCGGAAAACGCGAGCGCTGCCTCCGCCACGCGCCAGCCGCCATCCTCGGCGGTAAGCACAGCCGGCCGCTTGAGCGCGATCGGGCGGCGATCGACGCTGCCCTGGCCGCTGAGTTCGATGCGCTCGGGCGTGATCCGCGCGCTGGTCTGAATATCGAAGGCGCGCCCGCGCGAGCCGGCGAACGCAGCGGTCACTGTGCCGGTGCCACCCTTCAGGTCAGCGGTGCCCGCGAAACGCGCGAGGCTCACACCGCCGCGCCGCAGCCCACGTGCGGAGGCACTACCCTTGATCGAGATGCCTTCCGGATCGAGCAGGAACACGACGTTCGCGTTGCCGCGGCGGATGCTGATCGCCGGCGGGCCGGCAAAGCTGGCGTCGGCGACCCGCAACTGCATCTCGATGCGCTGCAGTTCGCGCTCTACACCGAACAGCAAGGGGCCAGAGACGCCGCCGCCGGAAAGATCGATACGGCCGGTGAAGCCGCCTGGATCGGAACGAACGTCGCCGCGCCCATGCGTACCGGATACGGTCACGTCGGCGACGCGGATCGTGGCGGGCTGGCCGCTCGGCAGCAGGATCTGGCCATTGCTGGTGAACGGACCGAGCATCGATCCGCCGGCGGCGCGATAATTGAACCCGTCGGCGGCCGGATCGAGCAGCAGCCGCACATCCGACAGGCCAAGAGCGTCGAGCGGTTTGGGCAGGAAGATGTCGAGCTTGGGCCGTTCGATCCGCCCGTCCAGCGTTAGCTTGACCGGGCCGTACCTGGCCTGATCGCCGCTCCCCTCGAAGAAGAAGCTGCCATCGGTGCGGCGATAGCCGTTGCCGGTCAGCCGCAGGTCCGGCGAAGTGAGCTTCAGCCCCTTGAAGTGCAGCACGCGGTCGGGCCCGCGCTCCAATCGCGTATCCAGATAGGGCAAGCCGCCGGCGAGCGAGCGCAGAAACGCATTGTCGAAGCGTCGCACCCAGGCTTGGCCACGGCCGACGACCATCGTACCGCGCCCGCCCGCTCCCGGCACCACCTTGAGTTCGGTCTTGACGTCGACGATGCCCAGCCCGGGGATCAGGTAGGACGTGAGCCCGCCGGCGAGCCCGACATCGTAGCGGCCAGTGACGAGGTCGACGAACAACGAGAGCTTGCCGTTCAGCTTGTCCGATCGGACGCGTAGGCCATCGCCGGTTAGCGCCTTTGCGGTGAGCTTGAGCAGCCCCTCGACGCGCAGATTGGCGAGGATGCCGCCCGCCACATCGCCCACCCCGGTCACGCGCCGCGCGCTGAGCTTGATCGGTACGGCGATCGGTGCGGGCGAAAGCCGGCCGCGCCCTTCGGCACGCACCGTCTCGAACCCCGTGTTGTCGAACGCCAGCCGCGGCGCGGTGAGCAGATAGTCGAAGCGCGCGGTGGCGAACGGGCCATCGAGGCGCAGACGGCCGCGGACGTCGCGGCCGGTCATGTTCGGGAACAGCGCGGAGGGGCGCAGCAACCGAATGTCGATGCGCAGATCGTCATAGGCGCCCGCACCGAGATCTACGCGTCCCTCGGTTTCTAGCGCCACCGCCTGTGACCGCAGCGAAAGGCGACCGTCGATGCGTCGCGCGACGAGCGTCGCGTTGCCGTTGACGAGGATGCGTGGCGCCGACAGCCGCATCAGCTTGCCCTGGCTGACGCGCGACGGATAGAGGATGCCGGAGAGGCTGTAATCGCCGCCGCGCACACCCAGCGACAGATCGACGATGCGCATCGCGGACATGTCCACCTGCGCATGGCCCTGCCACGCCGTCCAACGCCCGTCGCCGTCGATCCGCGCCGCAACCGAGCGGTCGGTGCCCATGATCTTGCCGAACACCCCACCAGCCTCAGCGACCAGACCCGCCTTGAGGTCGAAGCGATCGCGGTCAGGCTCGGCGTCGAGCACCAGGTTGAGCCGGTCACCCCGGCCGATGGCGGCGTTGAGGCGGACCATCGCGCGTCCGCTGCGTACATCGGCGACGCCCGCCAGCCGGCCGCTCCGCTCAGGCCCGGCAAGGCCGGCGGCGATGCGGAGCCGATCGATGCGCAGTTCGCCGATGCGGATGTCGAAGCCTGGCAGGATCGGGCTGGCGCGCCCGGTGCGGCGAAGTTGCGGCAGCTTGTGCAACGTCGCCTGCGCCATCGTCAGGCTGCGAATCTCCAGCCGGTTCACCAGCCATTTGGTCGGCTGCCAATCCAGCCGCGCCTCGGGGGTGCTGAACACGACGCCTTTGGGGTCGAGGATCTTCACCTCGCGCAACGTCGCGCGGCGATAGATCGATCCGTCGATCCGGCCGACGCGGAACCGCAATCCGGTGGGCGTCTCGATGCGGGCGATGCCATCGATGATCAGGCGATGCCCAGGCCCCGTATCGATGAGCCATAGCGAAACGGCGGCGAAGCCGACGAGGATCAGCAGCAGCCGCCACAGCCAGCCGAACAATCCGCGCCGGCGGCGCCGCGCCGGTGCCGGATCGGCCAGTGGAAGCGCCGCCTCCGCGCTCAAAACGCCTGCCCCAGCGAGACATAGACAGCGATGCGCGCATCGCCGGCGCGCGGGTTGAGCGGCGTGCCGACGTCGACCCGGATGGGACCGAAACTGGTGTAATAGCGCGCGCCGATGCCGGCACCGTAGCGCAGGTCGTTCACCCGCGGCAGTGGTGAGGTATAGATGTTGCCGGCATCGACGAAGGGCACGATGCCGAAATCGCCGATGCGTACGCGCGCTTCCAGCGAAAATTCGGTGAGGCTGCGGCCGCCGATCGGATCATTGTTGGGATCGACCGGGCCGATATCCTGATAGCCATAGCCGCGCACCGATCCACCGCCGCCGGCATAGAAGCGCCGCGACGGCGCGATCCGATCCCGCCCTGCGCCCAGGATCGTGCCCAGCCGAACGCGCCCGGCCACCACCACCCGCTCACTGACCGGCTGATAGGCACTGGCATCGATCTGCGCACGCGCATAGCCGAACGCGCCCGACTGCAGCGACAATTCGGGCGAGAGCCGGCCAGACAGACGGAAACCGCGCTGAGGGTTCAGCAGATCGTCAGTGCCGTCATAGGCCAACATGCCCGGCAGCGCGCCGATCAGGAAGGTGCGCCGGCGGGGCGTCGCCTCCAGCCCCACCGTGTCGCGCTCGTCGGACGCGAGCAGTTCGACGCCGGCCGACCACGTCCAGGTCTTCTGCCAGATGATGTTGGTCTGTCGCTCGATGCCCGCCCCGACGCTGAAGGTGCGCGCGTCATAGGCATCGCGGTTGATGTTGGCGAGGCTGGCTTGCGCGGTCAGCACCTGATCGCGCGCGCGGAAATTGCTACGCCGAAGGCTGGTGCCGATCAATTGTTCCTGCGTACCGGCGACGCCGCGGAAGGTGACGGCGCCTTCTGGGCGGATCAAATTCCTGTGTTGCCAACTCACTTCGGTGCGAATGCCCTGGCCCGTGCCATAACCCGCCTCGGCAGCGATCGTGCGGCGCGGCGCGGGTTCGACCGCGACGGCGATGTCAACCTTGTCCTCGCCGGCAGGCACCGCCTCGATCTTTACGGAGGAAACCAGCCCAGTCGCGATTAGCGCGCGACGGAGATCCTCGATCATCCGCGCATCATAGGGCTGGCCAGTCTCGAACCGAGCGATCCTCATCACATGGCGCGGCCCGAAGATGCGGCGGTCGGCCATGCGGATCGTACCGAAGCGCTTGGCCTCGCCAGGTTCGACATCAACCTTGAGCCGCGCGGTACGCGTCTCGTGGTCGACGACGAGTTCGGGTTCCGCGACCTTGGCAAAGGGAAAGCCCTCCGCGCCAATGCGCGCGCGCAACTCATCCTCGCCCTTCACGATATCGTCGGCATCCGCCGGCGCGCCCGGCGTAACACCGAACACGCCACGCAACGCGGCACTCTTGTCGCCGGCCGCATCAAGGCCGGGCAGTTCGACCGCCTCCAGCCTGTAGACATCACCCGGCCGGATATCGAGCGTGACGGTGATATGCTGGCGAGCGGGGTCGGCCGCAACCACGGGCTCGACGCTCGCGCTGTAATAGCCCTCCGCGCGTAGCAACTGCGCCATCAATTCGGCATCCTCGCGCGCGCGACGATCGATCTGCGCGACATTCGCCGGCTTGCTTTCCCCCGCCTTCAACGTCGAAAGAGCATCGAAGCGCTGGCGCAACTGCGCGGCATCCTCGGTTGAGAGATCGTCCAGACCTTCTACCGACAGGCTGTAACGTTGCTCGGCCGCGATCTCCGTCGCCTGCTGTGCGCTGTCGGGCACAGGCGTTCCCGGCGCCAGCCCATCGGCGCGCGAGAGGTCGGGCCAATCCACGCCAATATCGGGCATCTCGTCGAGCGGCGACGAGGGATCGAGCGTGCCGGTTCCCGCCTGCGCCGGGTCGGCAGCCGGCGTCTGCACCTGCGCGCGCGCCGTCGACGCGAGCGAAGCCGCCAAAATCAGAAAGGCCGCCGCGGCAGATCCCTTGCCTGCGGATGGGACGCGACACATTTTCGTCGCTTAGCCGCTCACCGCGAGCACCGCCAGCGGCCTTCGCACTTGCCGATCAGCAAGATGGCGATCGTCGGCAGGCCGTGCCGCCGCCGCGATCGAAAAGCCGTTCGCTTGGCGCGGAGCATGGTCTATGCGGCGGTGATGACGAGTTCCAAGACTCCCGAACCGCGCGGCGCCGGCGCCGCGATCGCGCTTCTTTCGATCTCCGGTGCCGTCGTGGGCGCGATAGTGGGCCAGCCCTCGGCAGGCTTGATCGCCGGCATCGCGCTTGGCGTCCTTGTCGCGGTCGGGCTGTGGCTGGGCGACCGGCGACGGCGCTGACCCAGGCGGGTCAGCGCGCCGCAGGCCTTGCCCCGCATCAATAAGCGCGGCCGATCAGCACGCGTTCCACAGCCGGCTCACCCGTGAACAGGCAATTGCCCTCCGCCGGCGCGGCGTCGGACGGCGCGTTGCGGATGGTCAGCTTCAGCCCCTTGAGCGTTTCGACCACCTTGTCGAGCGCGGCGCCGGTCGGGCGCGACCAGTTGATCGAGACCCAGCCCGGGAACTTGCCACCCTTCTCGTAGAAGCTGGTCAGCTGTTCGACGGTGGCCACGTCATAATGGATGTTGGCGTCACGCCGTGCGGTCGCTTCCGCCAGCATGCCGGCCTGGATTTCTTCCAACAGCGCTGCCGCGCCCGCGACGAAATCGCCCCGCGGCGTCGCCGCCGAAGCAAGCTTGCCATTGTCGCCATAGAGCCGGTCACGACGCACCACCGAAACCACGCCGTTGGCGATGTCGCGCGGGCCGACCTCGACGATCAGCGGCGGGCCCTTCTTCACCCATGCCCAGCGCTTGTTCGAGGCCTTGATGTCCTTGGCGTCGACCTGCACGCGCAGCGCCTCCCCGAACGCGCTGGTCTGGCGCAGTTCGGCGGCGAGCGCGCGGCAATGCGCGAGGACGGTCTCGTCCTCCTCGGTGTCCCGCAGCATCGGGATGATCACCACCTGCTGCGGCGCGATCACCGGCGGCAGGCGCAGCCCGTCATCATCGCCATGCGTCATGATGACGCCGCCGATCATGCGGGTGGAGACACCCCAGCTCGTCGTCCACGCATAGGCGATCTCGCCCTCGCGATCCTGGAAGCGGATGTTCTGCGCGTGCGCGAAATTCTGGCCGAGGAAGTGCGAGGTGCCGGCCTGCAGCGCCTTGCCATCCTGCATCATCGCCTCGATCGAATAGGTCGCGTCGGCGCCGGGGAAACGCTCATTCTCCGGCTTCTCGCCGGCGATCACCGGCAGCGCCAGCCCGTCGACCGCGAAGCGGCGATAGACTTCGAGCATCCGCAGCGTCTCTTCCACCGCCTCATCCCGCGTCGCGTGCGCGGTGTGGCCTTCCTGCCAGAGGAATTCTGTGGTGCGCAGGAACATGCGCGTCCGCATCTCCCAGCGGACGACGTTCGCCCACTGGTTGATCAGCAGCGGCAGATCGCGCCACGACTGCGTCCAGCGCGAAAAGGCGGTGCCGATCACCGTTTCGGAGGTGGGGCGCACGACCAGCGGTTCTTCGAGCTTCGCCTCGGGATCTGGGACAAGCGTGCCGTCCGCGGCCTTCAGGCGATGATGGGTGACAACCGCCATCTCCTTGGCAAAGCCTTCGACATGCTCGGCCTCCTTGGCAAAATAGCTCAAGGGGATGAACAGCGGGAAATAGCAGTTCTCGTGCCCGGTTTCCTTGATCGCCTTGTCGAGCAGCGCCTGCATGCGTTCCCACACGCCATAGCCCCACGGCCGAATGACCATGCAGCCGCGCACCCCCGATTCCTCGGCCATGTCGGCTTCCGAGACGACGGCCTGATACCAGGCGGCGAAATCCTGCTCACGGGTAACGGAAAGGGCGTGCTTCATGATCTTCTTCAATGGCTCGTTGAGCCGCCGCACATGCCCTGATGGGCACCAAACCGCAACGCCCTTGCTCCCTTCCGGTTGCGGGAGGGGGCCGGGGGAGGGCCTGCCGGGAGATGAGGAGCGGGCGGACAGGCCCTCCCCTCATCTCCCGCAAGCGGGAGGGGAATTACGCTTCCGGCACGCCATCGCCGTTGAGCAGCCGGATGATCGACGAAAAGTCGAACCCGCCGCCGCCGGCGTTCTGCAGCGCCTGGTAGAGCGCCAGCGCGTTCGCGCCCATCGGTACGCTAGCGCCGACGCCGCTTGCCGCCTCGATCGCCAGCTTGAGATCCTTCAGCATCAGCCCGGCAGCGAAGCCCCCCTGATAGCCGTTGTCCGCAGGCGTCTGCGGTCCGACCCCGGGCACCGGGCAGTAGCTGGTCATCGACCAACTCTGGCCGGACGCCTTCGACGAGATGTCGTAGAAGGTCTGGAGATCGAGCCCGAGCTTGTCGGCAAGCAGGAAGGCCTCGCAGGTCGCAACCATCGTTGCGCCGAGCAACATGTTGTTGGCGATCTTGGCAGCCTGCCCAGCGCCATTGCCGCCGGCGCGGATCACCGCCTTTCCCATGTTCGCAAGGATCGGCTCGGCCCGGCCGTACGCCTCGTCCGTACCGCCGACCATGAAGGTCAGGCTGCCGGCATTGGCAGCGGCGATGCCGCCGGAGACCGGCGCATCAACCGCGACCAGTCCGACGCTGCCCGCCGCATCCGCCACGCGCCGCGCCGTTGCGACATCGATGGTCGAACAATCGATCAGCAAGGTGCCGACGGTCGCAACGCCGAACAGCGCATCGGTGTAAACCTGTTCGACATGCTTGCCCGCCGGCAGCATCGTGACAATCACTTCGGCGCCTTCGGCCACCGCGGCGGCGGAACTGGCGACGGCGCATCCCGCCTCAGCCGCGCGAGCCAGCGCCGCTTCCGAAAGATCGAACGCGCGAACGTCATGCCCCGCCCGCGCGAGGTTGGCCGCCATGCCGCCGCCCATATTGCCGAGCCCGATGAAACCGATGCGTGGCATATCCTCTCCCTTTTTCTTGCGCGCTCTCCTTCAGGGAAGAACGTCGATCCTTACTGCCCCGTCCAGTTCCCCGGCCGCTTTTCGACGAACGCCGCCATGCCTTCCGCCTTGTCATCGGTCGCGCACAGGCCGTGGAACAGCCGGCGCTCGAACAGGATGCCAGTGGCAAGCCCGGTTTCGAACGCGGTGTTGACCATTTCCTTGTTGGCGATGGCGGCCAGCGGCGGCATGCCCGCAATCGCTTCGGCGGCCTTCAGCGCCTCAGCAAGCAGATCCGCCGCCGGCACGACCCGACTGACCAGGCTGGCACGTTCCGCCTCGGCCGCGTCCATCATCCGCCCGGTAAGGCACATGTCCATCGCCTTGGCCTTGCCGACCGCGCGGGTCAGACGCTGCGATCCGCCCATGCCGGGCGCCACGCCCAGCTTGATCTCGGGTTGGCCGAACTTCGCGGTGTCGGCGGCGATGATGAAATCGGCCATCATCGCCACTTCGCAGCCGCCGCCCAGCGCATAGCCAGAAACCGCGGCGATCCAAGGCTTGCGCGTCGCCGTCACCCTCTCGAACCCAGCGAAGAAATTCTCGCCGAACATCTGCGCGAAGCCCTTTGCCTGCATCTCCTTGATGTCGGCGCCCGCCGCGAACGCCTTCTCGCTGCCGGTAAGCACCAGGCAGCGCTGCGCCGGATCGGCATCATAGGCGGCGAACGCGGCGATCAGGTCGGCCAGAACCTGCGAATTGAGCGCGTTCAGCGCCTGCGGCCGGTTCAGCGTCACCAGCGTAACCGCCCCGCGGGTTTCAACCAGCAAAGTCTCGTAGCTCATCTAACGCGCTGCTCCTTCATGCTCGTATCGTTGCATTATCTTCCGCTGGTCAGACCGCCCGCGCCGGCTGCCACGCCTCATCCTCGGGCAGCGGCGCAAAGATCGTGTCGATCAGATGATCGGTCACGTCCTCGGGCGTCGCCGGATTCCATTTCGGTGCATGATCCTTGTCGACGATCACCGCGCGGACGCCTTCGATGAAGTCATGGCGCTGCACGACATGGCAGGCGACTGTATATTCCTGCCGCATCTCGTCCGTGAAATCCTGGAACAGCGCGCCATCCGCGAGCAGCCGCAACGACACCTTCATCGTCTGCGGTGACTTGCTGTCGAGCGTCGCGCGTTGCGCCGCCGCCCAGTCGCCGCCATCGGCCTCAAGCGCGGCATAGACATCCTCCAGCACGTCCGACGCGAACAGCCGGGCGATGTCCGCGCGCTGGCCCTCGATCGCGGCCGGCGGCGGCGCGACCGCGAAGGATTCGAGGATTTCCTCGATGGCGCGGGGATTGGCCGCGATCCGCGTCTTCGCCTCTTCGAGCACGGCCGCCGGCAGATAGTGGCTCGCTAGCCCCAGCGCGAGGCAATCCGCGCCGTCGATGCGCGCCCCGGTCAGCGCCAGATACTGCCCAACCCGCCCGGGCAGGCGCGACAGATACCAGCCGGCGCCGACATCGGGGAACAGGCCGATCCCGGTCTCGGGCATGGCGAAGCGCGTATTCTCGGTCGCGATGCGATATTTGCAGGGCAAGGAGATGCCAACGCCGCCGCCCATGGTGATGCCGTCCATGAACGCCACGGTCGGCTTGGCAAAAGTGAACAGCCGATGGTTCATCTGATATTCGAGATAGAAGAAGCGCCGCGCTGCTACCCCGTCCCCTGCCCCGCTCTCCGCGATCAGGCGGATATCACCGCCCGCGCAGAAACCGCGCCCCTCGGCATGATCGAGCATCACCAGCTCGACGGCGCCGTCCCCGCGCCAGCCCTCCAGCGTGTGCAATATGCCCTCGGCCATGCCGGCGGTCAGCGCATGGATCGCCCTGGGGCGGTTGAGGCGGATGCGCCCGGCGGCGCCCTCGGTGCGAATGATCAGGTCTTCGGTCACATATCCTCCTGGCGGGATCGGCTCGCTCACTGACGGGTGAGTTCGCGCCCAACGATCATCCGCATCACCTGGTTCGTTCCCTCGAGGATCGAATGGACGCGCAGGTCGCGCCAGAAGCGTTCGATCGGATAGTCCATCAGATAGCCATAGCCGCCGTGAAGCTGCAGCGCGTCGTTGACCACCTTGGATCCGGTATCGGTCGCGAAACGCTTGGCCATCGCGGCGAAGCGGGTTTTGTCGGGCGCGTTCGCGGTTACCTTCGCCGCGGCGGTATAGAGCAGGCAGCGCGCGGCCTGCAGCTCGGTTTCCATGTCCGCGAGCATGAACTGCGTGTTCTGAAAATCGGCGATCGCCTGACCGAATTGCCGGCGTTCCTTGGTGTATTTCACCGCCTCGTCGAGGCAGCGCTGCGCCCCCCCCAGGGAGCAGGCGCCGATGTTGAGCCGCCCGCCATCCAGCCCCATCATCGCGATGCGGAAACCTTCCCCCAAGCTGCCCACAAGGTTATCCACAGGAACCCGCACAGCATCGAAATTGACCTGCGCGGTCGGCTGCGAGTGCCAGCCCAGCTTGCGTTCCTGCGCGCCGAACGACACGCCCGGCATGTCCTTCTCGATCACCAGGCAACTAATCCCCTTGGGGCCATCCTCACCAGTGCGGACCATCACGACGTAAATGTCGTTCTCGCCGCCGCCAGAGATGAACGCCTTGGTGCCGGTGACGACATAATGGTCGCCGTCGAGCACCGCCTTGGTCTTGAGTGCCGCCGCGTCGGACCCCGAGCCAGGCTCCGTCAGGCAATAGGACCCGATCCGCTCCATCGTCACCATCGACGGAAGATAGCGCGCCTTCACGGTCTCGCTGCCGAAGCGGTCGATCATCCACGATGCCATGTTGTGGATCGAGATGAACGCGCTGGTGGAAGGGCAGCCGTAGGCCATCGCTTCCATGATCAACGCCGATTCCATCCGCCCCAGGCCGATTCCGCCCGACGCTTCGGAGACGTAGATCGAGCCGAATCCGAGTTCGGCAGCGGCGCGGATCGTATCCCGCGGGAAGATATGCTTCTCGTCCCACTCCGCGGCGTGCGGGGTAATGGCATCGGCGGTGAAGCGCCGGGCGAGATCCTGGATCTCGCGCTGGTCATCGGTCAGGTCGAACATTGCGGTCATTCCGCCGGCTTCCTCTCATGTCCATTCAGGCACCCGAGACGCGCAGGCCATTGCCCGTCGCACGCCGCGGCAGGATCGGGTTGAACCCGCCCGGTGCCAAATCATGGACGCCTCCATAGCCAGCATGATCGCCCGATGCCATGTCTCCACCGCATCTGCCGGTGCCGCTGTCGCGATATCCCGCTGGCGGTCATCCGCGCGCCGAATGGCTTGACGCATCGACTGACCCGCTCCAACCGCACCTCCGTGGCTCATGGGGCGGAGACGGCGTGAACGGATCGGACGGCTATGGGGCAGGCGAACGGCGCTTATATGCGATCGGCCTGAGACTGCTGGCGACGCTGTGCCTCGCATCGATGGCCGCCATCGTGAAGCTGAGCGGCGATCGCGGTGTCTCCCTGCCAGAGGCCATGTTCTACCGCCAATTCTTCGCGCTCCCCATCGTGGTCGGCGCGATCATCCTCGGCCCGGGCCTCGGCACGATCCGCACCCAGCGTTTCGGCGCCCATCTTTCACGCTCGGTACTGGGGCTGATCGGCATGTCCGCCACGTTCGGCGCGGTCCTGTTGCTGCCGCTGGCCGAAGCGACGACGATCGGCTTCACCGTGCCGATCTTCGCGACCATCCTCTCGGTGCTTCTGCTCAAGGAACAGGCCGGCATCCATCGTTGGGGGGCGGTGCTACTGGGATTCATCGGCGTGCTCGTCGTGGTGCAGCCGGGGCAGAGCCACATCCCGATGGTCGGCGCGCTGGTCGCCCTCGCCTCCGCCTTCATGATCTCGCTGATCGCGGTGCTGCTCCGCCAGATCGGCCGGACGGAACCGGCGCTCACCACCGTTTTCTGGTTCAGTTTCCTCTCGGTACTGCCGCTGGGACTCATCCTGCCTTTTGCGGGCCGATGGCACGATGGTGGCACCTGGGGCCTTTTGCTGGCGATGGGCACGCTGGGCGGCATGGGCCAGATCGCCCTGACCGCCTCGCTGCGCTGGGCGCCGGTCTCGCTGGTGGTGCCCTTCGACTACACCAACCTGCTGTGGGCGACGATCTTCGGCTGGCTGGTGTTCGGCATGCTGCCGGTGGAGAGCACCTGGTGGGGGGCGCCGCTGATCATCACCAGCGGCCTCTACATCGTCTGGCGCGAGCATCGCCGGAACAGGGAACTGACCGAGGCGGCGGCCGCGGTAGAATAGCGCGGCTCAGGCCGCGCCCGCACCAATCGGCTTGCGCCCCAGCAGCCGCAATGTCGCATTCCGGCAGGCGCGGAGCGGCGGATAAAGCAGCTTCGCGCGGCGGGCGTCGCGGAAGATCCACGCGTGCACCCGGTTGAGCGCGCCCGACGGACTGCTCATCATCGCGATGCGCTGCATCACCGCGTCGCCATGGACATAATCGTCGCCGATGCGCATCCCCATGCCCTGATCGAGGTCGAAGCCCCGCCGGCGCATTTCGTCCACCAGCGGATCGTCGCTGCGCGCATCGACCAGCCGCACCGGCCCTGCCGCCTCGCGCAGCCGCACCATCTTCACATAGGCGGAGCAGAAGGGACATTCGCCATCATAGACGATGTCGACGCCGGGGCGGCTCATGGCAGCACCCGATCATGCTTCGCGTCGTAGAGCGGCAATTCGGTATGCGCGATCACGCGGCGGGTGAGCCGTCCATCATCGAGGCCGAGGCAGACCGAATCCATGACGTAGATGTAGGTGGCGATGCGGCGCTTATCGAGTGCGAAGAAGGGATCCGGCACGAACGCGGAAGGCACATGGTGATGCGGCACAAGATAATAGTTGCTGCGCCCTGCCGCATCGAGGCGTGGCAGCATCTGACGGTGATGCGCCTGCACGAAGCGGCCGAGTGCGTCTGTCGGCCCCCATTCGGGTGCCGCGGGGACCGTCCGCGGCGGCACGTGGCAATTCCGGCCCGCCAGTGCATCGTCCCAATGCAGCACCGATCCCCAGATTGACGGGTTGAAATGGCCGCTCCCGCCCGGCCACCACAGCCGCCCCTGGGAGACCTGGTAGGAAGACGAATTGAAATAGGCATTGGGGATGCGGTGGCGCGTGCCATCGTCCATCACCGCCTCGAAATGCGGGGTCGCGAAACCCGGCGTCTCGTACCAAGCGAGCGTCGCGGTGCGGAACATCGCCATGCCGGCAATGACGAAGGCGATGCAGGTCCAGCGGGGCAGCGCGGTCCAGTCGCGCTCGTCGATGCGGGTGAGCGCCACGACGATGATCAGGTTGAGCGCGACCCATTTCCAGAACAGCAGGCCGAGGCTCGCCCAGACGATGATATGGAACACATCGAACGACAGTGTCGCGAGCAGCAGCCAGCGTCGGCGCAGCGGTGCTGCGATAGCGATCAGTTGCACGCCGAGCGCGAGCAGGTTGACCGGTATCGCGGTCCACAGAAGCACGTCGTGGATCATCTGCACCGCCCCGGGCCAGGCGGCGAAGGGCATCGTCCCCTTCTCCAGCGCGGCCGGCACGCCATCGGCCAGCCGATTACCCAGCGGCCAGGAGAGCGGGCCGCCATCAAGCGCGAGCTTGGCGAGCCCGGACCAGAAATAATTGGCGAGATGCGCGCCGACGCCGGCGGCAAAAATGGTGAGCGCCGCACGGCCCAGGACCGCCTCGTCCACGCCCAGCGCAACGCGGATCCGCGGGATCGCACGCGCCGACCCGATCAACACGAACCCGATCGACCAGAAGGCGATCACCTCGGCGACGTTGCGGATGTCCAGCGTGGAGAAATAGAAGCCGGTGATGCCGGTCTGCAGTTCGCGCATCATCCACAGAATCATCGCGGCGGCGAAGATCGCGGACGGGCGCCAGAAACCGACCAGCGCAAGCGCGGCCCCGACATAGCGCGCATGGGCATGGAACAGGCTGGCGGGATGGTCTGCCCCCAGCGCGGCGTAGGGAATCGCGAAGGGCTCGGCGAGGAAGTAGAGCGCGAGGAAGCAGGCGGCGGCGCGCATCGCCCTGACCGCGAATGCCGGCAGCGCGCGATAACCGACCCAGCCGGAGCCGAGCGCGGGCACGCCGACGATCCCCGTCCAGAGCCAGATGTGCCGGGGTGCCGCATCGGCAACGAAATCCGTGCCTTGGCGCAGCAGCGCGAACAGCAGCAGCGCCGCCAGCAGGTGGATCAGGATTTCGCTCAGCCGCCGCTCTTCACCCGCCGCGACCAGTGGACCACTCTGATAGATGGCCGGTCTCCCCGCTCACCGGCCCCAGCCGGCCGGACCGGCGCCAGATCCCCGTTTTTCGTGACAGGCTGAATACAGCGCGTCATGGAATGGTCATGCGCGTTCCCCTCGCGTTAGGCGGGAGGCAAGTCGCGCTTCGCAAACGCCCGCAGCGCATCATTTCCGATCCACCGCGCGGTCTTGTCCTTCGACGCCGCCAGCCGCTCCGCCAGCGCGCAGGCCTCCGTCGGCAGACTGCCCCCGCCCTTCTGCCCGATCGCGCGCAACGCCCAGTTGACACCCTTCTTCACGAAATTGCGCTCGTCCCCCGAAGCCGCCTCGATCAACGCCAACCCGCGACGCAGTTCGTCTTCGCTCCCCGTCCGGTGCAGCGCCAGCGCGGCGAGCAGGGCGAAGCCGGCGCGGCGGCCGAATTCGTGGTTGAGCAGTACCCATTGTTCGACCTTGGCGAAAGCGCCCGGCGCATGGTCGAACAGCTTTAAGCAGACCGTGTCGACGATCGCCCAATTATCGAAGCCCGTACGCCAATGGTCCATCAGCACCGGCGTCAGCCGCGCCGGTTCGCCGATCAGGCTAGCGAGCATCCGCGCATCATAGACGCCGGTCTCCCACAGCGCCTCTGCCAGCGCCTGATCGCGGCCGAACGGCTTCGCAATCTTCTGGAGCATCGCCATCGGCACGCCGAGCGCGTCCGCCACGACGATGCCGTAGCGCGGCCCCATGTCGGCGCGGTAGCGCGGGTCGGCGGCGGCGCGCAGATCATCGAGCAATGAAGCGGCGCGCGCTTCAGCCGTCATGGCCGAGCGCAGCCTCATCCTTCAGTCCGATGCCGGTCAGCCTGCGTTCGCGTGCGGCCTTCAGCAGCCAGGCGACGCGCCCTGCCGCCTGATCATAGGAGAGGCCATGCGGCGGACGGATGTTGGAGACGCAATTGCGCTCGCTGTCCAGCCGTCCGCGCCTCGGCGCCCAGGTGAGATAGGCGCCGAGGCTGTCCGGCGCGGAGAGGCCGGGCCGCTCGCCGATCAACATCGCGACCAGATCGACGCCCAGTGCCGCACCCACCTCGTCACCGAGAGCGACGCGCGCCTGATGCGCCAGCACCACAGGCGCGATCCGCCAGCCCGGCAGTCGCTCCACCAGCGCGACGACCAGAGACGCCGCATGGGCATGCACCGCTGCCGCCGACAGCCCGTCCGCCACGACGATCGCGAGGTCGGCCTCAGCCGGCCGGAAGCGCGCCACGTCGCCCTCATCGAGCAACCGGCCGAGATCAGGCCTTGCGAGATAGGTCGCGCGATCGGGAGCGCGGCTGCTCACTTCGATCACCGGCCGCCCGATCGCCTCGGCAAACCCCTCGGCCGTCAGTTCGGCATGGACCGCGTCGCGGGCGCGGGCGTGAGCGAGCTGGAAATCGAGCATCGGCGTGGTCGGCAGCGCATGCCCCACCCGCCCCAGCGCCACCCGCGCCTGCGTCAGCGCGCGCAACCGCGCGGAACGATCGGGAAGATCAGCCATCGAGCTTCGCCAGTGCCGGCACCGCGCGCAGCGGGAGCGCCGCGGGTGCGTCGGCGATGCGACCATCGGCACCGATCAGCCCGACATCGGCCAGCCAACCCTCAAATTCGGGCGCCGGCCGCAGCCCCAGCACCTCGCGCAGGTAAAGCGCGTCATGGAAGCTGGTCGACTGATAGTTGAGCATGACATCGTCGGCGCCGGGCACGCCCATCACGAAATTGATGCCGGCCACGCCCAGCATCGTCAGGATCATGTCCATATCGTCCTGATCCGCCTCGGCATGGTTGGTGTAGCAGAGATCCAGCCCCATCGGCAGGCCCAGCAACTTGCCGCAGAAATGGTCCTCAAGCGCCGCGCGCAGGATCTGCTTGCCGTCATAGAGATATTCGGGGCCGATGAAGCCAACCACCGAATTGACCAGCAGCGGATCGAAGACGCGCGCGACAGCATAGGCGCGCGCTTCGAGCGTCTGCTGGTCGATGCCGTGATGGGCATCGGCGGAAAGCGCGGAGCCCTGCCCCGTCTCGAAATACATGACATTGCTGCCGGCTGTGCCGCGTTGGAGCGCGCTAGTCGCCGCATGCGCCTCAGCGAGCAGCGCGATGTCGATACCAAAGCCGCGATTGGCGCCCTCCGTGCCCGCGATCGACTGGAAGCACAGGTCCACCGGCGCGCCGCGCTGGACAAGCGCGAGCGTATTGGTGACGTGGGTGAGCACGCAGCTTTGCGTCGGAATGCGCCAGCCCTGCCGAACCTCGTCGAGCAAATTCAACAGCAGCGCCGCTTGATCGATGCTGTCGCTTGCCGGGTTGATGCCGATCACCGCATCGCCGCTGCCGAGCAGCAGCCCGTCAAGGATCGAGGCGGCGATGCCGGTCGGGTCGTCGGTGGGATGATTGGGCTGTAACCGGACCGAAAGCCGCCCCGGCAGGCCGAGCGTGTTGCGGAACGCGGTGACCACGCGAATCCGCCGCGCCGCCGCGACAAGATCCTGATTGCGCATCAGGCGAGAGACGGCCGCCGCCATCTCCGGTGTGATGCCGGCCGCAGCCGCGGCGATCAAGGCATCGTCGGTCGCAGGATCGAGCAGCCATTCGCGGAAACCGCCGACAGTGAGGTGGCGGATGGAGGCAAAGGCATCCCCATCATGGCGGTCGACGATCAGTCGGGTGACTTCGTCCACTTCATAGGGAATAACGGCCGTATCGAGGAAATGCGCGAGCGGCAGGTCCGCCAGCACATAGCGCGCGGCCACGCGCTGCTCGGCGCTTTCGGCGGCGATTCCGGCAAGCACATCGCCCGACCGCAGTGGCGACGCGGCCGCAAGCACATGGCCAAGGTCACGGAAGACGTGGCGGGTGCCGGCAAGATCGACTCGATAGGCGGTCAAAAATGCTCCTTACTTACTCCTCTTCCCTCCAGGGAGAGGTTGAGTGAGGGCCTTCTTCTTCGAAAGAAAAGCGCCTCGCTCCGCTCGGCCCCTCACCCAACCCTCCTCCCCTAGGAGAGAGGGTGTCAAGGCGTCAGTCGGTAAAGAGGCGCCCGCGTGTCAGGAAGCGGGTGCCGCGGGCATTGTCGAGGCTGAACGTCCCGCCCCGGCCCGGTCCCGCATCGAGGATAAGTTGCGTATGCGCCCACAATTCGCCCTGTGCTGCGCCGATATAGACAGGGACGCCGCCAACCTCGCCCAGCAGGATATCGTTGTCGCCGATGTGGAATTCGCCGACGGGATAGCACATCGGCACCGAACCGTCGCAGCAGCCGCCGGACTGGTGGAACAAGATGTCGCCATGCTCCTCCCGGATCTGCTCGATCAGTGCCAGCGCCGCAGGGGTGGCGACCACGCGCGCTTTTTCTTCGGTCATCGATCCGCTCCTTTCCGGCCGTCAGCGCCGATAGACCAACGACAGGTTGTTGGCCGGCATCGGCACGATCCGGTCTTTGGCGAAGCCGTGCCGCGCTGCCAGTTCGGAGACATCCTCGACTGCGCGCAGCCCCCAGCCCGGGTCTCGCGCCTTCAGCGACTCGTCGAAGGTGAGGTTGCTTGGCGCGGTCGGCACGCCCGCCTGCACGAACGGGCCGTATATATAGAGGGGCGCGCCCTCCGGCAGCAACCGCGCCGCGCCCGCGAACAGCCCCCGGGTCGCCGCCCACGGGCTGATGTGGACCATGTTGATGCACAGTATCGCGTCCGCGGCCTCGATCGGCCAATCCGCCGCCGCGGCATCGATCCGCACCGGCGGCCGCAGGTTGATATGGCCCACCTCGGCTGACCAGGACACGATTGAGCGCAACGCCGCCTCGTCGGGATCGCTCGGCTGCCAGACGAGGCGCCGGAGCTGGCCCGCAAACCAGGCGGCATGCTCGCCGCTGCCGCTGGCGATTTCGAGCACCAGCCCCTGCGCCGGCAACACCTGCCGCAGCACCGCGAGGATCGCGTCGCGGTTGCGCAAGGTCGCCGGCGCGTGGCGGCGATCTTCGGAGCCGGCTTCGGCGGCGATCCAGGGGCCTTCGGTCATGCGAGCGAAAATAGCAGAGCGGCGCGCACGGTCACTAGGCGGATCGCTTACATAGGTAGCGTCGTTCGGCTATGGGCGCGTTTCATGAACAACGACAAGAACATATCGAAGACTTTGTCCTATTGGCTGCGCCACCGGCCTGACGCGGGCAGCCTCACTCTAGACGCCGCGGGCTGGACGCCAGCCGACGCAGTACTGGCCGCGCTCGGCCGCGCCGGATTGCCCGACGATTCGGAAACGCTGATGCGCGTCGTCGCGGAGAGCGACAAGAACCGCTTCGAGCTTTCCGCGGACACCAGCATGATCCGCGCGCGGCAGGGCCATTCGGTGAAGGTCGACCTCGACTGGCCGATCACGCCACCGCCAGAACATCTGTATCACGGCACGATCGACCGCTTCCTCGACGCGATCCTCACCGAGGGACTGAGGCCGATGAAGCGCCATCACGTCCACCTCTCGCCGGATGTCGCGACCGCGACGATCGTCGGCGCGCGGCGTGGTGTGCCGGTGATCCTGCGCATCGCGGCGGCGGAAATGGCTACGGCGGGGCATGTGTTTCGCTTGTCGGGCAACGGTGTGTGGCTGGCGGCACATGTGCCGCCGGTGTTCATCGCGCGGACTTAGCGCTCTCCCCCGAGGGAAGAGGGGGCCGCCTACCGCCGCACCAGCCCATCCACGATCAACCGCGTCACACTTGCCGCATAGCCTTCCGGCAGCGGCTCCAGGCTGAACAGCACACGATAGATCAGGCTCCCGATCACCAGATCGAACAGCGCATCCGCGCTCACGCCGTCCGCGATCAGTCCGGCGCGCTGACCCCGCGTCACGATATCCGCCAATGTCGCGCGAGCCGCCGCTTCCGACTCCGCCTGCAATTCCCGCTGCAATGCGCGATCGCCCTGGGTCACTGCGATCACGCCCACAGCAGCCGCGCCGATATCCGGCCGCTGGTAGCGGTCGAGCAATTGCTCGACCAGCGCCAGCACCTGCGCTTCTAGCCCCTCCGTATCAATCACATCCGGCAGCCGTCCCTCGCCGCCCGTCGCAATGGCGTTGGCGATGTGCACCTTGGTCGGCCAGCGCCGGTAGATCATCGATCGCGGTACCTCCGCCATCTGCGAGATCGCGTCGAACGAAAGCGCGCGGAAGCCGCCCTCCGCCAGCAGGCTGCGGGCGGCGTTGAGGATCCGGCGATCGATGTCTGCGTCGCGCGGGCGGCCCCGTGCTTTCCTGATGCTGACTTCCATAACCCGTGGTGGCCCTACGCACGGAAGCCTGTCCAGAGCGGATCATAAGCGCTTGCAGTTTTCGGAACAGAGTGTACCTTTTTGGTCGCAAGGATGGCCCGAAGAGGCCGCCGGCAGCGATGGAGAGGATGATGCTCGATCTGGTGATCCGCAACGGATTGATCTGCGACGGCAGCGGCGCGCCGCCATTTCGCGGCGATGTCGGCGTGCGCGACGGCAAGGTCGTTGCGATTGGCGAGGTCATCGGCCGCGCGCGCGAATCGGTCGACGCCACCGGGCTGGTGATCGCGCCCGGCTTCATCGATCCGCACACCCATTATGACGCACAACTGGTGTGGGATGGGTTGGCCCAGCCCAGTCTGGAACATGGCGTAACCACGATCATGCCCGGCAATTGCTCGCTGAGCCTAGCGCCGCTGCGCGCCGAGCATCGCGAATTGCTGGGCGCCACCTTCCGCAAGATCGAGGAGATGCCGAAGAACGCGTTCGACGCCGGCCTCTCGTGGACGTGGGAGAGCTTCGCCGACTATCTCGCGGCGATCCGCGGCCAGCTTGGCGTCAATGTCGCGCCGCTGGTCGGCCATAGTCTCGTGCGGTTGTGGGTGATGGGAGAGGAGGCGCGGGAGCGCGCTGCGACCGACGAGGAGATTGCGGCGATGCAGGCGCTGCTCGCCGAATGCCTCGCCGCCGGCGCGGTCGGGCTCAGCGGATCCTGGGTCGACATCGATCATGAGAATCGCCCGGTGGCCGCGCGGCTCGCCGAACCGAAGGAACTCGATGCGCTGTGCGCCACATTGGGGGCGCACGGCGGCATCCTCCAGATCGTGCCCGAATTCTGGGATGCGGACCTGCTGTGCGCGCGCATCGACCTGCTGGCGGATCTGTCGCGCCGCCACGGCATCGCCACCACCTTCTCACCCCTGTTCGACAGCAATGCGGCCCCCGAACTGGTCGGCATCGCGCTCGATCGCATCCGGCTGCAGACCGCGCATGGCGCGCGGGTGACGCCGCAGATGCAGACCCGGCCGATCGACCTGTCGTTCGACCTGACCGCGCCGATGTCCACCTTCGCGACCTTGCCCGCATGGTGGGCGATGACCCTGCTGCCGCGCGAGGAGAAGCTGGCCGCGCTCGCCGATCCCGAACGGCGGCGCGTGCTGGCGGCGGAGATGGATCATTTCATGATGCCGATCGGCCTCAAGATCGATTTCGCCGATGCCTATATCAAGCGAATGGGGCACCCCGATCCGGCGCTGATGGGCCGCCGCGTGGGCGACATAGCCGCCGAGCGCGGCGTCCATATCGCCGAGGCCATCATCGACCTGTCACTGGCCGACGATCTCGAAACCGCCTTCGGTCTCGACGCGATCGGGCATGACGATGCTGCGAAGATCGCCGGGCTGCTCGCCGATCCCCTGATCGGTATCGGCGCCGGCGATGGTGGCGCACACGTCACGAATTTCGCGACCTATGGCGATACCGGCTATCTGTTCAGCCGCTTCGTCCGCGGCCTCGGCGCGATGCCGCTGGAGCAGGCGGTGCGCAAGCTGACCCACGACGTGGCGACGGTGTGGGGCCTCAAGGATCGTGGCCTGCTGCGGCCCGGCTATGCAGCGGACATCGTGCTGTTCGATGCCGAGAAGATCGATCGCGGGCCCGAGATCGCGGTGGATGACCTCCCCGCCCCCGGCTTCCGCTACATCCGCCGCGCCAAGGGGGTGATGCGCGTGTTCGTCAATGGTGCGCTCGCCTATAGCCGCGCCACCGGTTACGCGCCGGCGCGCGCCGGCATGGTCGCCGAAAGGATCGCGGCATGAGCGCCGCCGCCCTGCCCCCGGTCCGTCGCTTCATCCAGCCGCTTTCGAGCGACGACTGGGCGAGCATCGCCGACCGGCTGATGCCCGATGCCGACCGGGAGGAGGCGATCGCACAGCTCAAGAGCTGGAACCTCCACCTCGCCTTCCGCCCGGTCAGCGTGATCACGCCTTCGGACGTGATGTTCGTCGAACCTCCGCGGGCACAGTGACCTCGAACGGCGCCGTCATCGACACCGTGCGGCTGACGCCGACGCACGATGGAGAGGCGGCGCTGGTGATCGGCCTGCGCTTCGCCAATGGCGGCCGATCCAACGTCCAGATCGCCGCGGACGAGGTGCGCGCAGTGATGGCGAAGGCCGGCGTCGGCAATGCGATGGATCTGGTGGGGCGCTGCTGGACGGTACTGGACGTGAAGACGCCCGCCTTCCTCGGCGCACCGAAGCAATCGAACAGGGAGAGCGTGGCATGAACGCCGAAACCAAGCTGGCGCCCGACGAGGCCGCCTATCTGATGGGTGCCGCCGAACCGGCAACCTCAAGCGTGCTGATCAGCAATTCCAAATATCTGAACAGCCCGCTGTTCCGCGATGTCTATGCCCAGATGGGGCTGAAGCGCGACGGACACGACCTGCCTGACGCCTATCTGATCCCAACCTTGTCGCGCGCCATGGGCGAGGTGACCGACCCTGCGCGCATCGACGCGCTGCTGGCGGCGGAACGCGAACGCCTGCCCGAATTCGCCGCGTGGCTGGACGAGCGCTTCACCTCCAATTTCACTGCCGAACAGGTGGCGCATTGCGCGCCCGATACGCTCGGCGGGCGCATTCACGCCTTCATCGCCGACAGCGGCTATGCGATCGACTTCCTGTTCAGGGACGAGCCGAAGACCGACTATCAGTTTCTGACCAAGCGCCGCGCCCAGAACCATGACATCGAGCATATGGTCACCGGGCTCTGCCCCAGCCAGGTCGGCGAGATCGCGCTGATCGCAGCCAACACGATGGCGAACGCCAATTATTTCTCGGTCGAGTTTGCGCACGAGCTCAACCTCTACGGCACCGTGCTGATGGCCACCTCGCTCAGCCGGTCGGGGCTGCATTATCCCAAGACTTTACCCTCGCTGCTGGAGGGCATCTCACGCGGCTATGCGCTGGGCGCGCGGCAGGAAAAGCCGCTGTTCATGATCCGCTGGGAAGACCATCTCGATCGGTCGATTGCCGACATCCGCGCCGAGTTCGGGTTCGAGGATGGGCCTGAGCCGGGGTATTGGGACTGGGTGTTTCAAGAGTTCAAGGGGTGAAATCCCCAACCCCTCCTCTTCAGGGCATCGGGTCGTCCAGTCCCCCGGACTGGACTTGGACTGCCGGGGGCAGTCCAACCTGATGGCGGATTCGGGTGGAGGCGGGCGCAGCGAGCTTCCGGCGAAGCCGGGAAAAGCGCAAACGGGAGCCTTGAGCCCCCGTCACCGCTCCCCACCCTTGCCCCTCCCCTGAAGGGGAGGGGTGAAGAAACACAAGAAAAGGGAGAGAGAATGATGAAGGGACCGGATCAACTCTGCCGGAGCTACGGCCAGGCGATGCTCGACAAGGATGGCCGCGCGATCGCGGGCCATTATCTCTTTCCCTACATCTCCTTCACATTGGGCGGCGTCCACAGCTTCGAGGATCGTGGCACCGCTGACGAGGCCTGCACCCAGCAGGTCGCGCGCTTCGATCGCGCCGGTATCGGCACGGACATCAGGCTGAAGGATTATAAGGTCGTTCCCGTCTCCGACGATGCCGCCTTGTGCCACCTGACCTGGGAGGTGTTCCCGCAGGATGGCACCCCCGGCTGGTCGTGGCTCAACATCTATGGCTATCGCCGCAAGGGTGATGAGGAAGGGTTCGAGTTCAACATCTCGGACAATGAAATCGGAGAGCTGTTGAAGCGGTTTCCCAACTTCTTCTCGCTATAGCGCGCGCCATCCCACCGCCGCGCAAGCGCGATCCCGGCAAGATTCTTCGATCGCGGCACCTGTTTGAGCCGCACTTTCGGGATCGCCGCAACCATGGCGGCAAACGCCGTGACATAGGGCTGCAGCTGCGGGCTGCGGCACCGCCACCGCCCGCGCGCCTGCTCGACGACGAGCGTCGAATCCCCCACGAACAGCACGTCCGTCGCGCCGGCCGCCGCCGCCAGTTCGGCGGCGAGCAGCAGCGCCAGCCATTCGGCCTGGTTGTTGTCGCCGATGCCGAGCCCGTCGCGCAGATAGGCGGCGCCGCCGATCACCACCGCGGCTTCCATCGGCCCCGGGTTGGGCCGGCAGCCACCGTCAAAATAGAAGGTCATGCGCGCGCTCACCCGCCTGCGATAGCCTCTGTCAGCCGTAAATGCATCGGTCGGCAGGTCGGCGCGCGGATCGCACCGGTCGCCGCTTGGCTGATGACCGCCGTCGCCCGCCGCGCTCCATATCCTCCGGCAGGGGGAGCGTAAGTCTTCGGGACCACCTGGGGACAAGTATAAAGGGACGAAACAGACATGCGCTTCCAAACCATCATGCTGGCGGGACTGAGCGCGATCGCGCTTACGGCATGTTCGAAGCAGGAAGAGGTTGCGGCGGCGCCACCACCGCCCCCGGGCTCCGTCGCGGGAAGCACAGCGGCCGATCGGGACGGGGACGGTATCGTCGACGGCTATTACACGTCGGACGGGATCTATCATCCCAATGTTCCGCCCGCCCCGCCTGCGGCGCCGCCGGCTCCGACCCGCGCGGGAGAGCGCGGCTGATCACGCGACGATCGGGAATGCGGCTCGGCCGCATTCCCCTCTGCTTCATCGCCGCGCTGGCGGCGCTTTCGCTGAACGTCACCCTGCCCGCCTCTGCAACCGCAGCTGCGCCGGCAGCGAAACCGCGTGCGGCGAGACCGGCACCTCCGGTGGACACCACTGCATTGCGACAGGCCATCCGTGATGCGGCCGGCGGCACGGAGAAGAGCTTCTACGCAGCCCGCGGATATCAACCGCTATGGGCGGCGAACGGCCGGATCGGGCGCAGCGCCGAAACATTGCTGACCTATCTGGAAACCGCCGAACTCGATGGCCTTCGTCCGTCGTCCTACGGCGTCGAAAAGCTGCGCGCCGCCGTCGTCACGGCTCGCAGCGGCGATCCGCACGCGGTGGCAGAGGCGGAGGTGCGGCTTTCCGCTGCCTTCGCCCGCTATGCGCGCGATCAGCGCGGCAAGGCCCGCGTTAAGATGGATTATGCCGACCGCCGGCTGAAGCCACGGCGCCCCAAGCCCGAAGCCGTGCTGCGCGCTGCCGCCTTCCCTAAGTCCTTCGACGCGTACATCACCGACATGGCGTGGATGAGCGAGCATTATGTCCGTCTGCGCACCTTGACCGGCCGCGCGCGGAAGACCGGTGCCAGCGCGGATGCGCTCGAGCGACTGCGGCTCAACCTCGAGCGCGCGCGACTGCTGCCCGGCCCCTTCGCGCAGCATATCGTGGTCGATGCCTCGTCAGGCCGGCTGTGGTATTATGAGGGCGGCGTACAGGTCGGCACGATGCGCGTTGTCGTGGGCGCAAAGGAGACGCAGACGCCGATGCTGGCGGGCACGCTGCAATGGGCGATCCTCAACCCCTATTGGAACGTGCCCGATTATCTGGCGCAGCGGAGCATCGCCAAGAAAGTGCTCGCCGGCCGATCGCTGGCGATGATGCGGATGGAAGCGCTGTCGGACTGGAGCGCCAACCCGGTCCGGCTCGATCCGCGCACGATCGACTGGAACACGGTGGCGGCGGGCACGCGCGAGGTGCGCATCCGGCAACTTCCCGGGCCGCAGAATTCGATGGGCAAGGTCAAATTCCTCTTCCCCAACGATGAAGGCATCTACCTGCACGACACGCCCGATCGCGATCTGCTGAAGAAGGAAGACCGGCATTTCAGCAATGGCTGCATCCGGCTGGAAAACGCCGCGGCGCTGGGCCGCTGGCTGATGCAGAAGCCGCTGAAATATCCGAAGCAGCCCGAACAGGCGGTGGCGCTGCCGGTAGGCGTACCGGTGTATCTGACCTATATCACCGCGGTTCCGACCGAGCGCGGTCTGGGTTTCCGCGCGGACGTCTATGGGCGGGACGGCTAGGCCGGCGCCGCAAGGGGGCGAGGGACGGCATGGAGATCATGACACCGGGCGAGAAGCGCGCCCTCTCCAGCCTCACCGCCAACCGCACGATCCATATCGCCGTCACCCATGCACCCGCCGACATCGATATCGCCGCCTTCGGGCTGAATGGCGATCGCCGGATCGGCGATGACCGCTATGTGATCCTGTTCAGCAACGAGCGCAGCCCCGAAGGCGCGATTACCTACGCCAAGCAGGGTGGCGAGACGCACATCGCTGTGGGACTCGATCGGCTGCCGGAGGAGATCCACCGCATCTCAATCACCGCCACGCATGACGATCTGCCATTGCGCCAGGCCGAAACGCTGACGGTTGCGGTTGCCGGTGCCGCCAGCATCGACGCGAAGCCGCACCTTGGCGCCGAGAAGGCGATCATGCTGGTCGACCTCTACCGCCATGGCGGCGATTGGCGGATCGGATCGGTCGTGCAAGGATTCAACGGCGGCCTCGCGGCGCTGGTCGAGCATTTCGGCGGCGATGTTGCCGATGACGGACCGCCCCCCGCGCCGCCACCGCCCGCCACGCCGCCGACCATGACAGGACCTGCCCCAACGCCTAGAGCGCCCCTGATCAAGGTCGACCTACGCAAGCAAAAGGTCAGCGTGTCGCTCAGGAAGCTGGGCATCGAGCATCAGAAGGCCGAAGTCACCTTCATCATCGACGCCAGCGGCTCGATGTGTGAGCTCTATGATCGGGGCATCGTACAGGAGACCGTCGAGCGCATCGCCCCGATCGCGCTCAGGCTCGACGATGACGGCAGCATGGACACCTGGTTCTACGCCTCGCGCTGCAAGCAGGTGGAGGCGCTGAACGCGGACAATCTCGACGGCTTCATCGCCCGAACCTTGCCGAGCCCCGGCGCCCCCGTCGGCGGAGCGGATCCGGTCAAGCGCGGTTTTCTCGGCTTTGCCAAGTCCGGCCCCGACAAGTCGCTCGGCTATGGCAATGACGAGCCAGTCGTGATGAACGCAGTTCTGCAGACCGAACCCGAACGGCGCACGGTGCCCCGCCTCGTGATCCTGCTGACGGATGGCGGCATCTACGAGTCGGAACGGATCATCGAGATCCTTCGCGAATCCTCCCGTCTGCCGATCTTCTGGCAGTTCATTGGCGTCGACAATGATCTGGGCGAGGATGAGGATGACTTCGAAGACGAAGACAACGAGGAGGATGATCGCGACAATTACGGCGTGCTGGTCGAACTCGATACGGTGGATGGTCGAATCGTCGACAATGCCGGCTTCTTCAGCGTCGACGATCTCCGCCAGATCAGCGACGAAGAGCTTTACGACCGCATTCTCAGCGAATTTCCGAGCTGGCTGCGCGCAGCGCGGGCCGCAGGGATACTGGCCTGAAAGTCGCCAAGGGCGGTGCCGGGATCAGTCTACAAACGAAGGTCGATCAAACCACCGCCGAACAGCCGGTCTCTCGAACTGCGGACGTGACGTCGCATCGCCTCCGCGGCGCGCTCGGCGTCGCCGACGCGGATCGCTTTGAAGATCGCGCCATGTTCCTCGGTCGATTCCTCCAGCCGCGCATTGGGCTTGAGAAGCGCCATGCCGTGCAACTTCATGCCCACGGCAACCTGATCGCGCAGCGCGAACAACACGCTTGAGAAATACTGATTGTTGGCGGCCTTGGCGATCGTCAGGTGAAATTCGAAATCCACATCGTCACGATGGACATGGTCGGCGGTTGCGCGCTCGAGTCGGTGGAGGATATCGGCCAGTTGGGCGATGATCGCATCGTTGCGCCGTTCCGCGGCCAGCGCAGCGGTCTTGCTCTCGATCGTCTCGCGAAACTCGAAGCAGCGCTGGATATCCGCGATTGTTTGCGCCGGGCTGAACATCGGCGGAATCTCCGCGCTATCCGTCGCCCCCGCCGGCTCATGCCCCAGCACGAAGCTACCAGCGCCCTGACGCGAATAGATTACGCCGTCGTCGCGCAGTCGTTTCAGCGCATCTCGAATGATCGGGCGCGAAACCTCGAACGAGCGGGCCAATTCATTCTCGCTGGGCAGCTTGGACTGGCGAGCGAACTGGCCGCTCGAAATCCAGCCGAACAACTGCTCATACACCTTGTCCGCCAAGGTGGTGCCGCGAAAGCCAGCCTCGCCGTTCCCGGCCAGCACGTGGGATGTAAACCGGTTGTCGTCGGGCGCCTGACTCGTCTGCATTCTGGGAAACTATCGCGTTCCCGCATATTTTTGAAGGGTCTCGCATGGCGCAGGATCATTGGATGACCACTTATTTGACAGGTTGCCTCGGCAAAGCCGACTCGCCGTCGCCCCTGCTAGGACGATACGTGCCGATGGCGACTTAACCTCTCCGGGTCATGCTAGCGAAACGATCTGCCGTGGCGCGTGGCACTTACAAATTTTACCAATGGATCAGGCAAATGCCTGAACCGCGAGCATCTTAGCTGAGCCCTAAGTGACGGTATGGAGCCGACTTGACCCACAAGCGCCCACGTCAGCCAGCGGAATTCGTCTGACGAATGACGTATCTAATTTACAACTTGCCACCCGACCTGTAACGTTGCCTTCACGGACCAGCAGGACCGTTCAAATAACCGGAGGGGACTGATGGGTAGGCGCAGGGGTTACCTTTTTACGAGCGCGGTCGCGGCAATCGCAATCGGCCAAGCATCCGCGGCATATGCGCAGGACGAATCGACACCGGCCGCCGAGCCGCCGGTCATCCCGCGGAGGGACTCCTCGGCTGAGCTGCCGCCTTCGGTCGAACAGCAGATCATCGTCACCGGTAGCCGCTTGCGCAGCCCGACACTGACCGCCCCGGCCCCGGTGCAGGTGATCGACCAACTGCAGATTCAGCGCGAAGGCTTCATCAACGTCATCGACGCGATCCAGCAGAACCCGGCGTTCGGCAACCCGAGCAACAGCCGCACGACAAGCAACGGCAGCCGCCAGGGTCTCGGTGGCAACACGGTCGGCCTGCGCAATGGCGGCGACACGCTGACCCTGACCTTGATCGAGGGACGCCGCACCGTCTCGAAGGAACTGGCGTTCATCCCCACTGGTTTTGTCGACCGCGTTGAAGTCCTCACCGGCGGCGCCTCCGCCGTCTATGGTTCGGACGCGATCATCGGCGTCGTCAACTTCATCTACAAGCGGAAGTTTGAAGGTGTGCAGGCGAACTTCCAGGCCGGCATCTCCGAGGAAG
Organism: Sphingomonas zeicaulis; assembly: GCF_050433225.1. Lineage (NCBI taxonomy): Bacteria > Pseudomonadati > Pseudomonadota > Alphaproteobacteria > Sphingomonadales > Sphingomonadaceae > Sphingomonas > Sphingomonas zeicaulis. The sequence continues at coordinate 1,878,986 of NZ_JBNPXQ010000001.1, forward strand.
GCGACAATGCCGAATACACCGCAGACCTGACTGTCGGCAGCAATTTTGCCGGCGGACGCGGCAATGCGATGTTCTATGTCGGCTGGTCTGACCAGGCACTGCTGTCCAACAGACAGCGCGATTACACCGCCCGCAGCTTCAGCAGCCTGGGCGTACAGCAGCGCCGGGGCGGCGGCAGCGACGCCAATCTGGAAGCCGTGCGCAACCTGTTCGTGCCGGTCGCGCTGGACAATAATCCGATCACCGGCGCCGGCCTGTTCGTAACGCGCGGCGGCGGCACCTTCACCATCGCACCGGACGGCACCGCGCGCGCCCCCCTTGCTTCCGAATTCTTCGATGGCGCGCCCTACGGCGCGATCGCCAGCCCCCTGGAACGCATCAACACCGCGGCACGGATCAATTATGAGCTGACCGACAAGCTCAAGGTCTTCGTCGAGGGCACATATGCGCGCTCGAAGACGCGGGGCTATTCGGGCCCCCTCGCGCATCAATCCTCGTCGGGCCAGTCGATCATCCCCGGCGGTGCGCCCTACAATATCGAGACTCGTGTGATGGCGCCTACCGGCGAGGTCGCCATTGTCCGCAACCCGTTCGTTCCGGACGCGATCTACAATGGTGCGACCGACACCACCAACGCAACCTGGCGCGACGGCCTGCGCGACATCACCTTCCAGCGCCGCGGGCTGGAATGGGGACCGCATAATTCGGAGCTCGAACGCGACGGTTTCCAGATCACTGGCGGCGTCGAAGGCGAGATCGGCAGCAAGTGGCGGTACGAGGCCTATTACGCTTATGGCGAGGCCACGCAGTTTCACACCTGGCCCAACGGGCTCAACGCCGATCGTTATGCGCAGGCACTGAACGTCATTTCCGATGTCTTCGACTTCAACGGCAATGGCAATCGGGCCGAGGCGATCTGCGCCGATGCGGCCGCGCGTGCCGCCGGCTGCATTCCGATCAACATCTTCGCGGGCGCGAACGGCGTGTCGCAGGCGGCGGTCGATTGGACGAAGGCCACCGGCTCACGCTACACCAAACAGACGCTGTCGGACTTCCAGGCCAACATCGCCGGGCCGCTCTTCCAGCTCTGGTCGGCCGGTCCGGTCGAGGTCGTCGCCGGCGTCGAACATCGACGCGAATCTGAACTGACGGTCCATGATCCGCTGCATGTGGCGGGGCGAAACGGCTTCGATTCACGCGGCAATGCGTCGGGCTCGACGACGATCAAGGAAGCCTATGGCGAAATCCAGATTCCGCTTATCCATAACACCCCGTTCATCGAGAATCTGACGATCCGTGCCGCGGGGCGCGCCTCCAAATATCGCCAGCTCGACAAGGCCTATTACGGCTGGAACGTCGGCTTCGAATGGTCACCCATCAGCGACATCCGTTTCCGCGGCACGAGATCCTACGCCATTCGGGCGCCCACCATCGACAACCTCACCCGCCCGCAGACCACAACGTTCGATCTTGGCACTCGCGACATTTGCGCCGGCGTGACCCTGACCTCCACAAGTGCGGCGAGCGCCGGCTGCCGTGCAGATCCGCTGGTGCTGGCAAACATCAACGCCAACGGGGGTACGTTCACGCTCAGCGCGGCCGATCGCGGTGCATCGATCCGTTCTGTCAATGACCCGAACCCGAACCTCGGACCGCAATTTTCGAACACGATCACCTTCGGTGCAGTCGTCAACCCGACATCGATCCGGGCGCTGCGCAACCTCGTCTTCACCGCCGACTATTACAAGGTGGACATCTCCGGCGGCATCGGCACGATCAGCATCGATCAGGCCGGCATCCTCTGCTACGTCGACCGCCGCGCCGACTGGTGTTCGCTGATCACGCGCCGCCCCGAAGCGGTTGCCGGCTTCAACGTCGGCACGATCGACACCTATAGCAGCCAACTGCAGAACGGCACCGGCAAACGCCTGATCGAAGGACTGGACTTCACCCTGTCCTACCTCACCAATCTTGACGGGATCGGACTGAACGACAGCCGCCTGAGCTTCCAGATCGCCTACAGCCATTTGTTGCGCAGCTACACCACCGCCGTAGCCGGCGCCGCCCGCCGGGACCTGAAGGGCGAACTGGGTACGCCGGACAATCCCGCATCGGGCAGCATCACGTTCGAGAATGACGATTTCGGTTTGACGCTGAGCGGCAACTATGTGCCGCGCTATTATCACGAACAGCCCTTCCGTGAGACCTTCCCGCTGGCGGACGGCAGCTTCATTCCGAAATCGGAATTCAAGATCCCGGACCGCTTCTACACCAACATGCAGACGCGCTTCAAAGTCTCGGATCAGTTCCAGATGTTCTTTGGGGTGCGCAACCTGTTCGACGTGAAGCCGATCGTTCCCTATGCGGGCCTTCCCGGTAATTTTTACGTCTACGACCAGATTGGCCGCCGCTTCTACGCCGGCCTTCGCCTGAAGATGTAGTCGCCTCACGTGAGGGAATGGCCGGCCCGTCGCAACCGGTCATTTCCTCACGAGCCGCTTACTCGAAGCGCGCAAGGCTATGCGGCCGCGTATCCCCGCGATCAGCGCCGTGCGCAGGCCTGGCGCGCATCGCGCAGCACGCGTGACAGTTCATCGACCGAATAGGGCTTGTGCAGCAGCGCAAACCCGTGCCGTGCGTCACCGGCCAGAACATGGCTGTAGCCGCTGGTCAGGACGACGGTCAGTTCCGGCCAACGCACGCGGACCTGCCGGCCTAACTCCACGCCATCGATGCCGGGCATGATGACATCGGAAAACACGATGTCGATCTCAGCATGGTCTTGTTCGAGAATGGCGATTGCGTCGGACGCATTGGCTGCCCGGCGGGTGGTGAAACCGAGGTCGCCCAGAAGCTGCGACGCGAATTCACCGACCTGCTCATTGTCTTCGACGATCAGGATGCTGGCCTCGGCCGCGGCAATTTGCTCGGAGACGAAAACCGCCTCCGACTCATTCGACGCCGCTGCCCTCGGGAGATACAGGCTGAAGGTCGTGCCTTCGCCAACGCAGCTTTGCACGTCGATCTCGCCGCCGGACTGTTTGGTGAAGCCATAGACCTGGCTCAGCCCGAGACCTGTGCCCTTGCCGACCTCCTTCGTGGTGAAGAAGGGCTCGAAGATATGCTCCAACTGCCCGGCCGGCATACCCGAACCGGTGTCCGCCACGGAAATCTTGACGAAATCCCCCTTCGCCGCGGCATGGCCGCGACGCGCTGGCACCGATCCGGCCGCCTCGATCGCGATCGTGATACGCCCTTCACCGTCCATGGCGTCACGCGCATTCACCGCCATGTTGACCAGCGCGGTTTCGAACTGGCTGGCGTCGACCTCGATGTGGCAGGACGGACACGCCGCATCGACGACGAGATCTACCCGCGCGCCGACGACGGTGCGCAGCATGTCGGCCACGCTGCCGACCTGCGTCGCGGCGTTGAAGACTTCCGGCTTGAGCGCCTGACGCCGTGCGAAGGCGAGCAGCTGACTGGTCAGCTTGGCAGCGCGATCTGCAGTTTCCGCGATCGCATCGATATATTTCTTCTGCTTGTCCCGCGGCAGTTCACGGCGGGCAAGAAGCTCCGCCGAGGAACGGATGATGGTGAGCAGATTGTTGAAATCATGTGCGACGCCGCCGGTAAGTTGGCCGATCGCCTCCATTTTCTGAAGCTGCCGAACCTGATCTTCCGAGGCCATGAGTTCGCGCGAACGCTCCTCCACACGAGTCTCAAGCGTTTCATTGAGCTGGCGCAGCGCCTCTTCCGCGACAGTTCGCTCCAGAATGTCGGCCGCCTGCCGCGCCACGATGTCGAGCATCCGCAGGTCGCGTTCCGAGGGCTGGTGCGGCATGCTCCAATGCGTGGAGATCATGCCGAGCAGCTTGCCACTGCGGGACAGCAGCGGTGTCGTCTGTGCCGACCGGATGCCCGCTTCGCGAAAGGCATCGAGATCGGGCGTTGCCGCGATATCGCTCCATGCCTCAAAGTCTGGGATGATCGCACGCTGACCGAATTTCAGCGCCAACGTGCAACTGCTGTAGGCAGCGGGGCTGACCCATTGCCAAAAGCCGATCGCCGCGGGCGAGAGGCCATGCTGCGCCAGAAGCTGCAGTTCGCCGCCATGACCGGACGGATCGTCTGCGGGGCAAAGTAGCTGCATCGTCCCGAACTGCGATCCCGTGATGGTGACGGCGGCATCGACGATCTTGCGATAAAGTTCGACGCGATCCTGCTCGTTAATGAGCGCAACGCTGATCCTGTGCAGCAGGTCGATGTCGGAAAGCTCACCCTCGGCAACCGGAGCCAACTGGCCGACCGGCAACACCGTGGGAGCGTGGTGCGAGATGGTCACGAAACGCTTCTTCCCCAGCCGGCGCGCGATCGATGCACGCGCCGCCTTAACCACAATCAATGAGCCGCATCAAAGTTCACATGCGAACCTCCGGTCCGACCGGGTGTCGGCGCCACACCGGCTATCATTTATAATGCTTGAATGATGACGTCTCATGCATCAATGGTGACAGATGATCACTCCTCAACAGATGCGAGCCGCGCGTGCCATGCTCGGGATCGACCAGAAGCGTCTGGCGGAGTTGGCTGGCGTATCGTTGCCGACCATCCAGCGGATGGAAGCATCGGATGGGCAGGTGCGCGGCGTCGTCGAGACGCTGGTCAAAGTGATCTCCGCGCTTGAGCGCGAAGGTGTCGAATTGATCGGTGAGAATGCTCCAAGCCTCGGCAGCGGGCGCGGCGTGCGGTTGAAACTGCAAACGGACAAGAGCAAATGACGGACAGCGAAGACGATTATATTTATGACGTGGAGAGCGGCGAATGGCTTCCCGCCTCGGAACTCGCCGAACGGCAGCGCGCTGCCGCGCAGCCCGAAGTTCGCGACGCGGTCGGCAATATCCTGTCGGACGGCGATCAGGTGACGCTCATCAAGGATCTCGACGTGAAGGGCGCCGGGCAGACGCTCAAGCGCGGCACGCTCATCAAGTCGATCCGCCTGACCGGCGACGCGCAGGAGATCGACTGCAAGTTCGACGGCATCAAGGGCTTGGTGCTGCGTGCGCAGTTCGTGCGCAAGCGTTGATCGCCGGGTGGCGCCAGCGCGTGTCATCGGCCTGCCACCAATCGCCCGATAAGCCGCCGCGACGACGAGGCGGTGCAGAATGACGGGCGTAATGAGGTCGGTGGCGCGGCGGCTGCAGTTGCCGAAGGGGTTTCTGGCGCTCGCGGGGACGGAGTTCTGGGAGCGGCGCTTGCCGGGCTGAAGTCGATGCTCACCCTTGTGCTGATCGATCATGTCGTCGGGCGGGAAGACGTGGTTGGATCCGGCGCCACGGAGCGGGCGCTGGAGAATTGGTTCGGGCCGCTTTCGGCCGCCGGCTTCGCCTCACAGATCTATGGCATCGCCAATGTCCTGCTCTAACCTTCGGTGTGCCGCTGGGCGGCCTGCTGGGGGATCGGGCCGCGGAGCGGCGCGGAGCCGTCTATCTTGGCGGCGGGGCGATGGTCGCCGGACTGCTGCCGATGCCGACGCGGATCTTCTTCCTGCCCGGGCTGGTGCTGTTCGCCATCAGCGCGGGCACGCTGAAGGGCAATCTCTCGATCGTCGTTGAAACCTTGTTCAGAGACGATGCGGCGCGGCGGCGCGGCTTCGCCTTCCATCTGGGCTTTCTCAACACCGGGGTGATCTACGGCCCCTTCCTTTGCGGTGCGCTAGCGGTGCTGGGCGGCTGGCGGTGGAGCATGATGGCGGCGGCGGTGGCGGTCTTGATCAGGCTGCTGGGCTCTCATCTCGCGGTGCGGCGGATGCCCGCGACGGGGCCGCTGCCGCCAGCACCGCCCCCCCTGCCCCCTCCCCCCGCCGCGGCCGATGTGCCCACTTCGGCGGGTGCGCGGAATCTGGTGCGGGTGACCGAGGCGTTGCTCGCGGTGTTTCTCTGCTTCGGCGCCTATGAGCAGATCGGCAATATATTCCTCGTCTGCGCGCGGACGCAGGTGGCGCTGGAGGCGTTCGGCTCGCGGCTCGGCGAACTGGTCGGCGACGATCTCGGGCTGATCCCGCGGTTGGAAGAGGTGCTCGGCACGCTCAAGGTTCCGCAATGGTGGGTGCAGGGCAATCACGACTATGATTAGGATGCCGATCGCGACGCCGACGCGTCGGACACGTGGCGCCGCAAACTGATCGTGCTCGGCCACCACATTCCGCTGGTCGGCTTCGACAATCGCAAGGGATGGGCGCACCAGACCGATAATGCGCCGGAAGTCTACGCGCTGCTGGCGGGCCGCAAGGCGCTCGATCTGTCAGGCCATAGCCACACGCTGGAAAATCTGGCGCCCGGCGATCCCTATAAGGGCTGGAAGGTGCCCGCGACGTTGGCGCCCGGCATACACACCGCCACAGTCAGCGTAACGCGGCCGCAAGGCTGGGCGGCGCGCGAGACCCTTATCTTCGAGGTCCGCCCCGAACGGCCAGCGCGGACCTTCCGCTTCGACGTGTGGAATCCGGCGAAGGACGGGCCACGCGTGCCGGAGTGAGCCTCGGCAAGCGGGGGCGGCCTACGTCGCCTCGCCCGGGATCGTGACGCCACGCTGAACCGCCGGCCGCGCTAGACCGCGGTCCAGCCAGCGCGCAACATGCGCATAGCGATCGAAGCCGACCAGCGCGCCGGCGTCGTAGAAGCCGATCAGATTGCGCACCATGCCGAGCATCGAGATGTCGGCGATGCTGAACGCGTCGCCAACGAACCAGTCGCGGGCTGCCAGATGCGCGTCCATTACGCTCAGCAGCCGCTGGCTTTCCGCCACGTAGCGATCGAGCGCGCGCTTGTCGTTCCAGGTGCGGCCATCGAACTTGTGGAAGAACCCGAGTTGACCGAACATTGGGCCGACGCCACCGACCTGGAAATAGATCCACTGGATCGCCTGCCAGCGCCTGGCGGGATCGGCGGGCAGCAGCTTGCCGGTCTTCTCCGCCAGATAGTGCAAGATCGCGCCCGACTCGAACAGCCCCATCGGCACGCCGTCCGGCCCGTCCGGATCGAGGATGGCAGGGATTTTGCCGTTGGGGTTGAGGCTGAGGAATTCGGGCGTGCGCTGGTCACCCTTGCCGAAGTCCACGCGGTGAACCTCGTAGGGCAGGCCGACCTCTTCCAGCATGATCGACACCTTCACGCCGTTTGGCGTGGGCAGCGAATAGAGTTGCAGCCGATCGGGGTGCTGCGCCGGCCAGCGCCGGGTGATCGCGAAATCGTCGAGGGATCGGGTCAAGATATCGTCTCCTGCGCACAGGCTGTGCCGCCCGCGCGCATCATAGACGCGACCATATCGCTGCCGGCAAGTTGAGGCGGCCGGAGAGGTCGAATGATCACGATCACCGCGATGAAATGGGCGCCGCCCTTCGCTGCCGGCCAGGTGCGCGATCATCGCGCACGATGGATCCTCAACGAGGTGGGCTGGCCTTATGAGGTGCGGCTGATCGACGCGACCGACTAGGCATCCGACGCCTACCGCACGCGCCAACCTTTCGGGCAGCTGCCCTATCTGGAAGAGGATGGCCGCCCGCCGCTGTTCGAAACAGGCGCAATCATAATTGATGTAGCAACCCGCGCTGGCCAGCTAATTCCGCCAGAGGGTGACGCCCGTGCGCTCGTCCTCACATGGGTTAATCGCGGCGCTCAACTCGGTTGAACCCTTCCTGATGAACGTCGCCGAGGTCGAATATTTCCTGGAGGACGAGGCGCAGAAGGCGGCACGCCGGCCGCCGGTGGTTGAGGCCGCCGGGCAGCGGCTCGAACAGCTTCAGACCGCGCTCGGTGAGCGGCAATGGCTGGCCGGCGACAGCTTCACCATCGCTGACCTGATGATGGCGTCCGTCCTGAAGATCGCCCGCAACCTGGGCCTGACGGAAGGCCTGCCGACACTCACCGCCTATCAGGATCGTTGCCTCGACCGCCCCGCCTATCGCAAGGCGATCACCGACCAGTGCGCGACGATCACAAGCATGTGATGGCCGACATGAAATATGATCAGGTGGCCAAGGCGGGCTGAACACGCCTCAGCCTCAGTCCTGCCGTCGCAGCCCCGAGGCGAGCCGCAGAAACGCATCGACCGCGCGCACCATCACCGCGGGCGGATCCTCCGCCGCAGCGATCCACAGCGCCGCGTTCAGCGCCGCGCCGTTGAGCAGCCGCGCCGCGGCCTCAGCATCGACGGGCTGAACGACGCCCTCCATGATCAGGGTCTCGATGGTTTCGGTGGTAGCGCGAAGGCAGGCGGTCTGGTTGGGCCAGCGCGAGGGATCCCCCAGTACCGCAGGTCCATCGAGATGGACGATGCGCTGAATTTCAGGATCGAGCGACATCTCGATATAGGCGACACCTTCATCGAGCAGCCCCTGCCAGCGCGTCGGCGCCCGCTCCTGTACCGCATGCTGACGCGCGAGCATCTCGGCGTCGATCTGCTCGATCACCGCTTGCAGCAGCCCCTTCTTATCGCCGAAATTATGATAAAGCGCGCCGCGGGTAAGGCCGGCTTCGGCTGTCAGGTCGTCCATCGACGCTGCCGCATACCCCTTTGTCGCGAAGGCCCGGCGCGCGGCCGCGATCAACTTGGCACGCGTTCCCTCCACCATCTCTGCCCGACGCCGCGCGACCACGTTTCATCTCCTCATTCTGCATACGCCCCGTATGCCAATTGACATACGAGACGTATGTCACAATATGCGGGCATACGGCGCGTATATCAATGGGCGAGTGCGCCGACTTTCATGGAGTGACATCATGGCAAAGCGTGACGCGATCTTCCCCGCAGGCCGGCAGGCGCTGTACGACATCCATCGCTATTCGGCGGCCGTACGATCGGGCGACCTATTGTTCGTATCTGGCCAGGTCGGCAGCCGCGAGGATGGTTCGCCCGAGCCAGATTTCGCGCAACAGGTGGAGCGCGCCTTCACCAACCTCGGTGCGGTGCTGGAAGCCGCAGGCGCCAGCTTCGACGACATCATCGACGTGACGACCTTCCACACCGATCCCGAAACGCAGTTTGAGAAGGTGCTCGCAGCAAAGGACAAGGTCTTCAGCGAGGCGCCCTATCCAAGCTGGACCGCTGTGGGCGTGACGTGGCTGGCCGGCTTCGATTTCGAGATCAAGGTGGTCGCGCGCATCCCTGCCAGCAACTGATCAACCCTGCCCCACCGTCGCCGATCGGCGGCGGTGGGGCGAGCACCCGCAACCCTTACAGCGCGGGCAGGCAGCCGCGTAGTTCATCCTTGATCGTCGTGCTGTCGCGGTAGAGCGCAGTGAATGCCTGGAACGCGGCATCGCGCTCCGGCATCGGGGCATCGGCATAGAGCGTGATCGTCGCGGCCTCGCTTTCGACCAGCGCGCCCTTTTCCACCAATCGCATCACGCGCGTCGTCGTGGCGTTCTTCTTGCCGGCGTACCAGGCGTTGTGCGCAGCCACCGCTTTTTCGAACACCGCGAGTTTGCCCGGCATGATCAGGCTGTGCCGGACAGTGGCATAGCGCGTACCCGCCGGGCAGGCGGCGCCAGGTGCAGCACCCTGCGCCAACGCGCCGGTGGCGGCGAACAGCGCAACGCCCGCGATCAACCTCTTCATCATCATGACCATCCCCCTGTCCCCGGTGCGAAGCCGCACCGCACATCCCCTCGCACCGCCATGTGACTATGACGCGATGGCAGCGCTGACAATCGCCGTCTTCGCCAGCGCTCCGGTCAGCAGCGCCTTTCTACATCCATCGCTCAGCGGAACGGCGGCGTTCGGTTAACGCGGCGAGATCGGTTCGGGTTGGCGCCGCTCAGTAGACGTCGCGCTTGTAACAGCCGCTTTCGATCAGCGCCTCGAGCCGTTCCTCGCCGATGATCTCGCCGAGCGTAGCGTGGACTTCCTGCGCCATGCCCGCAAGGCTGCCGCAGACGAGGATCGCGGCGCCATCATCCATCCAGCGCAGCACGTCCGCCCTCGCCGCCTGCAGCAGATGCTGCACGTAGCGCCCGCAATCGGCATCGCGCGAATAGGCGCGGTCGAGGCGGCCCAGCGTGCCATCGTCCAGCCAGCCCTGCAACTCGGCGTCGAAAAAGGCGTGCGCGCGTTCCCGCTCACCGAACAGCAACCAATGACCCTGGCGGCCTATATTTGCCTGCGCGCGCAGATGGGCGCGCAGCCCGGCGATGCCGGTGCCGTTGCCGATCAGGATCAGCCGCCCGCTGAAGCCGGAGAGGCGGAAACCAGGGTTGGGCCGGACGCGCAACATCACCGTTTCGCCGGTCGGCACATGCGCGGTCAGCCAGCCCGATCCGATGCCGAAGCGGCCATCGTCGCGCCGCACCTGCCGCACGACGAGGTCGATCGCGCCATCCGCCGCGATCGAGGCGGCGGAATATTCGCGCGTCGACAGCGGCCGCAAGGTCGCCGCCTTGTCGCGCGCGAACACGCCATCGTCGGGCAGCACCGCGGCGGCAAGTTGTTCGCGCAGCGCCGCTACATCCTCCAGCAATTCCCCATCGGGCGCGGCCTGCTGCAACAGCGCCTCGACATCGGCTGGCGCGTTGCGCGGCTGGATCTCGACGATGTCGCCCGCCTCCCACGTCATCGCATCGCCCTCGAGCGGCTCCAGCCGGAGGTGGAACGCCTTGGCATGGTCGCTGGCTTCGTTCAGCACTTCGCGCATGACCAGGCGGCAGCGGCGGAAGGCGTCCGCGGCGGGTTCGCTGCCCTTCTCGGCCGCGCCGAGGCGGACCAGTTCGCGGCGCCATGCGGCATAGGCGCGGCTGTCGCTGCCATCCATCTTGATCAGTGGGAACAGCCGCTGCGCGCCGGACTCGGCCAGCCAGGCATCGAGTTCGACGCCAAAATTGCAGAAATCGGGATATTGGCGATCACCCAGCCCGAGCACACCATAATCAAGATGCGCGAGCTTCAGCCGCTTGCGCATCATCGACCGGGCGAAGCCGCGGGCGGCATCGGGCGGATCGCCCTCGCCATAGGTGCTGACGACGAACAGCGCGCGATCGGCGCGGCGCAGCCTATCCTGCGTGAGCGCCGCGATCGCAACGACTTCCACAGCGATACCGCCGGCGCCAAGCGCACGCGCCGCCCCCCGCGCGCTGAGTTCGGCATTGCCGGTCTGCGTGGCGTAGACGATCAGGAAACCGCCATCGCCGCCGCCCGTCTCGCCCCCCGCCTGGGCAGCGAGCGCCTTTGCCTCCCGCTTGCGCCTGCGCCGCGAGAGATAGAGCATAAAGCCGGTGATGGTGAACAGCGGCATGGTGAGGCTGGTTATCAGCATGATGACCCGCCCGGGCAAGCCGAAGAAGGCGCCGCGGTGGATTTCGAACATGCTTTGCGTGATCACCTGCCCGAGCGGACGGCGATCATAAAGGTCGGTCTTCTTGAGCGCCCCCGTCTTCGTATCATAGCTGAACTTGTCGGTCTGGCGCAGGTGGCGCGCACCTTCAGGCCGCGCATCGACATTGATCGCCTTCATCGGCGCGCCCGGCGCCGGGCGGGTCAGCCGCGCCCAGGCATAATCCTGGCCATTGTCGCGAATGAAGGTCGCCCAGCTCGGATCGATCGCGGGACGCGGTGCGGGGTTGCCGTCGCGCTTCGGGCGCCCCTCGCCTTCACCCGCGACCTTGCCGGTAAGCGCGTAGGTCACGCCGCGGCGATACCAGTCATAGGACCACCAAAGGCCTGTGAACGCGCTGATCAGATAGAAGCACAGCACCCAGGTGCCGATTGTGACATGCAGCGCGCGCCACAGGTTACGGCCGGTCTTGCGCAAATCGAGCACCAGCCATGACCGCCAGTCGAGCGCCTTGCGCGGCCAGCGCAGATAGAGGCCCGAGAGCGCGAAGAAGATCAACGCGATCGCGCTGAACCCGGTCAACTGGCGGCCGATGCCGTTGCCGCCGCCGGGCAGCGCCAGCCAGCGATGCAGTTCGTCCATCGTGTGGAAGAAGCCCTCGGCGCTGGAATCGCCCAGCCAGGCGCCGGTCGCACGATCGACCTGCCCCTGCTTGCGGCCGCGGCCCTCGCTGGCGTTCATCCGCACGCGAAATGAGCGTGCGCGATCCGCTTCCCAATCCAGCCGCGTTACATAATAGCCGGGATTGTCGGCCTCCAGCTTTGCGATCAGCCGATCGGGTGAAAGGTCTGGACCGGCTGGCACGCCGGGCGCGTAGATGCGCGGCGACAGCGCCTCGCCGATCTCGTCTTCGAAGCTCATCGCAGCGCCGGTGACGCCCATCAGCGCCAGCACGATCCCCGCAGTGATCCCGAGGAACCAGTGAATCTGGAAGAAGAACTGTCTCGTCACGCGACCCCCGCAGGCTCGGCACCCTCTTCCGTACCGTCCCTTTGTATGAAAATGTTGCAGAACGCAATTGCGATCCATTATCATTAATTCTAAGGGCGCTGCAACGCACAATCACAATCATTTCGGGGGCCAATGAACCTTCTCCTCATCGCCGCTGCCGCAGCCGCGCAGTCTGCCGCTCCCGCCCCCGGCCCCGCGGCCGAACAGGGCGCCGGCGGCGAAACCGTCGAGCGCAAGCTGGACGAGGAAATCATCGTCATTGGCCAGCGGCCGACGTTCAAGACCGAGGTCGTCCAGGTCGGTGCGTTCCGCAACCAGTCGATCCTCGATACGCCGTCGAGCATCGCGGTGATCCCCAAGGCGCTGCTCGATGCGCAGGGCGCGACCGGGCTGGAGGAAGCGCTGCGCAACACGCCCGGCGTCACCCAGCAGGCCACCAGCCCGACGACGAGCAACAATTTCGTCAATCGCGGTGTGCTGATCCAGGCACGCACCAATTACCGCCTCAACGGCGCGCTGCAGATCATCAATCTCAGCCCGGTGCCGATCGAGAACAAGCAGCGCGTGGAACTGCTCAAGGGCGTCTCCGCGCTCTATTATGGCCTGTCGACGCCGTCGGGCATCGTCAATGTCGTCGCCAAGCGCGCGGGCGACCGGCCGGTGACCAATTTCTACGTCAATGGCGATGCCGAGGGCAGCATCGGCGGCGGGCTCGATATCGGCCGCACCTTGGGGCCGGACGACCAGTTCGGCGTGCGCCTCAACGGCTATGCCAGCCACATCGAAACCCCGATCGATGGCGTCAACGGCTATCGCTACCTCGCCAGCGGCGCGTTCGACTGGCAGGTGAGCGAGCGGCTCTCGCTGAAGCTGGACGTCGAGCATTATCGCCGAGCGACCGACGAACCGGGCGGCATCGCGCTGGCCGCGGCGCGGCTGCTGACCGAGATCCCCGATCCGCATCACCGCTATGCGCCGGTCAACGCGCCCTACCGCACCTGGTCCACCAACATTCTCGGCCGCGCCGATTATGCGCTGGGCGGAAGCTGGTCGCTGCGCGCCGAAGCCGGCGTCTCCCAGTCGCGCCGCCAGCGCAGCCGCGCCGATTTCAGCTTCACCTCGACGATCACCGGGCCGACCACCGGCATCGGCCGGATCAGCGGCAACTATACGCCCGACCAGTCATATCGGAACGAGTATCTCCGCGCCGAACTGGCGGGCAAGCTCGACACGTTCGGCATCTCGCATGAACTGCTGTTCGGCGTCGCGCGCAACCGCCAGATCCAGAAGGACCAGAACCAGCGCAGCTACACCGCGGTCGCGCAGAACATCTATGATCCGGTCGACATCTCGTTCGACGATCTCGTCTTTACCACCACGCGCCTGCAGCCCGGCAGCGTCAACATCGACACCGGCCTCTACGCGCTCGACATCGCGCATGTGGGAGAGAAGATCCTGCTGATCGGCGGCGTGCGCCGGGTGATCTACGACACCGAGGAAGCCGGCGACGACTATACGATCAAGACGTGGACGCCGACCGCGGGCATCGTCTTCCGCCCGACGCCGAAGACCAGCCTCTACTTCACCTATATCGAGGGCCTGGAAAGCGCCGGCACCGCGCCCGCAGGCACCGAGAATGAGGGCGATATCCTCCGCCCCGTCGTCTCGAAGCAGATCGAGGCGGGCGGCCGCGTCGAGGTGCTGGGCGCGCTGGCCTCGCTGGCCTATTTCCGCATCGACCGCGCGCTCGGCTATATCAATACCGACAATCTCTACGTCGTCGACGGCACCGCGATCCACGAGGGCGTCGAAGCTTCGCTCCAGGGCAATCTCACGCCGCAGCTTTCGGTGGCGATCGCCGGCCAATATCTGAAGGCGACACAGCGCGACACCGGCGTCGCCGCGCAGAACGGCCTGCGCGTCGACAACACGCCGCGCTGGGGCGGATCGGTGTTTGTGGAATATCGGCCCGAAGCGCTGCCCGATTTCGGCATCAACGGCGGCGTCTATCACACCGGCCTGCGCTATGCCGATGCGCTCAACACGTTCGAACTGCCGGCCTATACGACCTACAGCCTCGGCGCGAACTACAAGCTGCGGCTGGACGGCGACCGGGCGATCACCTTCCGGGTGAATGGCGATAACATCACCAACAAGCGCTATTGGTCGACGGGCGGCAGCGTGTTCTACGTTGGGCTGGCACGGCAGGTGCGCTTCTCGGCAAGCATGGATTTTTGAGGGTGGTAGGGGCGTTCAAAGACGCCCCCTCCTCCGGTCGTCCCGAGCGAAGTCGAGGGACGAGAGGACTCGTGCTGATGTTTGACCCGACTTTCGTGTGACTCGTCCCTCGACTTCGCTCGGAACGAACGGGGTCGGGATCCTGAGACACGCCCCTACCCCAGCCGCTTTTCCATCACATAATCGTCCATCACGAACCCGCCGCCGATATCCACCGTCACCGGCCCGCGCACGCTGAACCCCGCGCGTTCGTAGACCGCTTTCGATCCGGTGTTGGCCTTCGCCACCATCAGCATGATCCGGTCGCAGCCAAATGCCCCCGCGCGGGCTTCGACATGGGCGATCATCAGCCGGCCAAGCCCCTGCCCGTGCCGCTCCGGCAACAGATAAAGCTGCTCCAGCTTCAGTTCGCCGGGCGCGCCGCTCGGGCCATAGCTGCAATAGCCGACCAGGGCCTCACCATCGCGCAACAGGTCGAAGCCGCGATCGGCGGCGTCGACATAGGCGGCGAGGCCCGCTTCGGTGAAGCGCCGGTCGAGCATATAATCGACCTGCGCCGCACCGATCAGCGGATCATAATGGGTGTGCCAGATGATCCGCGCGAGCGCGCCGGCCGACGCGAAGTCGGCCGGCGTCAGCGGATCCAGCCGGGCGGTCATTCGGCCGCCGCGGCCACCTGAGCTTCCTTCCACACCAGCACCGGCTTGCGCGCTGCGAGCGTCTCGTCGAGCCGGCGGCGCGGGGCGAAGTGCGGGGCGCTCTTGAGCGCCTGGTCACCCGCCTTCGCGCGCTCCACGACATGGCGAAACGCGCCGATGAACTGGTCGAGCGAAGCCTTGCTCTCGGTCTCGGCCGGTTCGACCAGCATCGCGCCATGGATGACGAGCGGGAAATAGACCGTCATCGGGTGGAAACCCTCGTCGATCAAGCCCTTGGCAACATCCAGCGTCGAGAAGCCTTCGGCGAAGCCTTCGTCGCTGAACAGCGCCTCGTGCATGCACGGGCCGCTGCTGCCGAACGGCGCATCGAGCAGGTCGTCGAGGCTGCGCAGGATGTAATTGGCGTTGAGCACCGCATCCTCCGCCACCTGCCGCAGGCCATCGGCGCCGTGGCTGAGGATGTAGGTCAGCGCGCGGGTGAACATGCCCATCTGGCCGTGGAAGGCAACCATGCGGCCGAAGCTCTGCGCGTGATGCTCGCCCGCCGTCTCTTCCTCGACCAGCACGAGGCCATGCTCGGTTTCCTCAACGAACGGCAGCGGCGCGAACGGCGCCAGCGCTTCCGAGAACACCACCGGCCCGGCACCCGGCCCGCCGCCGCCATGCGGCGTCGAGAAGGTCTTGTGCAGGTTGATGTGCATCGCATCGACGCCGAGATCGCCCGGCCGCACGCGGCCGACGATCGCGTTGAAGTTAGCGCCGTCGCAATAGACGAACGCGCCCACCGCATGCACGGCGTCCGCGATCTTCTTCATGTCCGGCTCGAACAGGCCGCAGGTGTTGGGGTTGGTGATCATCACCGCCGCAACATCAGGCCCCAGCCGTGCTTCGAGCGCGGCGAGATCGACACGTCCCGCGGCGGTCGCCGGAATATTCTCCACCCTGTAGCCGCAGAAGGCCGCGGTCGCCGGGTTGGTGCCATGCGCACTTTCCGGCACGAGGATCACCGCGCGCGGATCGCCGCGCGCTTCCAGCGCGGAGCGGATCGCGAGCAGGCCGCACAACTCGCCATGCGCGCCTGCCTTCGGGCTCATCGACACCGCCGGCATGCCGGTCAGCGTCTTCAGCCAATGCGCGAGCTGATCGATCACGCCGAGCGCGCCCTGGATCGTGTCGATCGGCTGCATCGGGTGGAGATCGGCGAAGCCGGGCAGCCGCGCGACCTTCTCGTTCAGCCGCGGATTGTGCTTCATCGTGCACGAGCCGAGCGGGAACAGGCCGAGGTCGATCGCGTAATTCTGCCGGCTGAGGCGGGTATAATGCCGCATCGCCTCCGGCTCGGAGAGGCCCGGCAGACCGATCTCACGGTTGCGCTCAAGCCCGCCAAGGCGCGAGGCCACCTTGGGCGCCTCCGCCAGATCGACGCCGGTGGTCTCGGTGTCACCGATCTCGAAGATCAGCGCTTCCTCCAGCATCAGCCCGCGATTGCCGGTGAAGGTGCCAGCGGTGCCGCCGCCCTCGGCGCTGCCCATTTCGGGGCGCCAGCCGCTCTGGTTGATCGTCATGCCAGCGCCTCCTCAAGGCCAGCGGCCAAGGCTTCGATATCTTCGGATGTGACGGTTTCGGTGACCGCGACGATCAGGCCGTCATGGAGCGCCATCTCGTCGGGGTAGAGCCGGCCGAGCGAAACGCCCGCCAGCACGCCCTTGTCCGCCAGCTTGCGGACGATCGGACGGGCTTCCTTGCCGAGCCGCACGGTGAACTCGTTGAAGAAGCCGTCATTGACGACGGTCACGCCCGGCACCTTCGCCAGCCGATCCGCCGCCTGCACTGCGAGGCCATGGTTGAGCATGGCGAGATCGCGCAGCCCCTTCTCGCCGAGCAATGTGAGGTGGACGGTGAAGGCCAGCGCGCACAGCACGCTGGAGGTGCAGATGTTCGACGTCGCCTTTTCGCGGCGGATATGCTGCTCGCGCGTGGAAAGGGTCAGCACGAAGCCGCGCTTGCCTTCCGCATCCACCGTTTCGCCGGTCAGACGGCCGGGCATCTGGCGAACGAACTTCTCCTTGCACGCGAAAAGCCCGACATAGGGGCCGCCGAACTGCAGGCCGACGCCGAGCGACTGGCCCTCGCCGACGACGATGTCGGCGCCCATCTCGCCCGGCGACCGGATCGCACCCAGCGCCAGCGGCTCGGTGACGACGGCGACCAGCAGCGCGCCCTTTTCATGCGCGCGCGCCGCGATCGGCGCGAGGTCGGTGATGCGGCCGAGAATGTCCGGATACTGGACGACGACGCAGCTGGTCTCGCCATCGATCGCGTCGAGCAGCGCCTGCGCGTCGGTCTCCGCGGTCAGACTCGGCGCACCGGTGACCAGCGTGTCGCCGGTGAAGCGCGCCATCGTGTTCGCGACCGACACATAATGCGGGTGCAGGCCTGTGGAGAGGATCGCCTTGCCGCGCTTGGTGACGCGGCGGGCCATCGTGATCGCCTCCCAGCAGGCGGTCGAGCCGTCATACATGGACGCATTGGCGACGTCGCAGCCGAGCAGCCGCGCAACCTGCGTCTGGAACTCGAACAGCACCTGCAAGGTGCCCTGCGCGATTTCAGGCTGGTACGGCGTGTAGGCGGTCAGGAACTCGCCGCGCTGAATGATGTGGTCGGCCGTCGCCGGCACATGGTGGCGATAGGCGCCCGCACCCAGGAAGAAGGGCGCCTGCCCCGCCGACAGGTTCTTCGCCGCGAGCGCGGACATGTGGCGTTCGACCGCCATCTCGCTGGCGTGGTTCGGCAAGCCCGAAACCGGGCCATCGAGCCGCGCCTCTTCGGGCACGTCCACGAACAGATCGTCGATCGAGGCGGCGCCGACCTTGGCGAGCATCGCCTGGCGGTCGGCCTGCTGGAGGGGAAGGTAACGCATCGATCAGAGCTTCTCGACGAACGCCTGGTAGGCGGCCTCGTCCATCAGGCCATCGAGCTCACCCGCATCCGCCAAGGTCAGCTTGAAGAACCAGCCTTCGCCCTCGGGATCGGAATTGACCAGCGCCGGCTCGTCCGCCAGCGCCGCATTGCCCTCGATCACCGTGCCGGAAACCGGCGCATAGACGTCAGACGCGGCCTTCACCGATTCCACCACCGCGGCGTCATCGCCCTTGGAGACGGTCTTGCCGGCTTCCGGCACATCGACGAACACGATGTCGCCGAGCTGGCTCTGCGCATAATCGGTGATGCCTACGGTCGCGACCTCGCCATCGACGTCGATCCACTCATGCTCATCAGTGAAATAACGGCTCATTTGGCTGCTCCCTTGCGGTGATAATTGTGGGGGATGAACGGCATGCTGGTGACCGTGCAATCATGGATCTTACCGCGCTGGCTGACGCGGATCGTGGCGCCGGGTACGGCGCTGGCGACGGGCACATAGGCCATCGCGATCGGCCCGCCGAGGCTGGGCGAATGGCCGCCGCTGGTGACGCGGCCAACCTCGCTGCCCTCGCTATCGAGCACCACGGCGCCTTCTCGCACTGGCTGACGCCCGTCGACGAACAGACCAACGCGCTTCAGGGTCGCGCCATCGGCGAGTTCGGCAAGCACGCGATCGGCGCCCATGAAGCCGCCCTGCTCGCGGCGGCGCTTCGAAATGGCGAAACCGAGATCGGCCGCGATCGGCGTCGTCTCCGGATCGAGATCATGGCCGTACAGCGGCAGCCCGGCTTCGAGGCGCAGCGAATCCCGCGCGCCCAAGCCGATCGGCTTCACCTCGGGCTCGCCGGTCAGCAGCGTCGCGACTGCTTCGGCGGCCTCGGCGGGGATCGAGATCTCGAACCCGTCTTCGCCGGTATAGCCCGAGCGGCTGATCCAGGCTTCGACACCGGCGATGGTGAAGCGGCCGCCGGTCATGAACGTCAGCGCGTCGAGGCCCTGCTCGCCGGTAACGTGGCGAGCGAGCGCTTCCGCCGCCTTCGGGCCCTGCAGCGCCAGCAGCGCATGGTCCTCGAGATGGTTCATGTTGATCTCGTCGGGCAGATGCTCACGCAGCCAGCCGATATCGTCATGCTTCACCGCGCCGTTGACGACCATGTAGATGCCATCGGCCCAGCGCGTGAGCATGAGATCGTCGAGAATGCCGCCGCTTTCGTCGAGCAGCAGCGAATAGCGCATGCGGCTCGGCTTCAGCCCGGCGATGTCGGCGGGAAGCACGGCTTCCAGCGCCTCGTCCAGCCCTTCGCCGGAAAGGAAGATCTGGCCCATATGGCTGACGTCGAACAGCCCGGCATGCTCGCGCGTCCAGAGATGCTCGGCGAGGATGCCCTCATACTGGATCGGCATCTGATAGCCGGCGAAATCCACCATCCGCGCGCCCTGCGCGCGGTGCCAGCCGTCGAGCGGCAGGATGGGCTGTTCGATATCGTCTTCGGCTACGTCCGCCACGCGCGTCTCCATGTCAGCAAGGTCACCGGACACAGGACGGCCATGCCGTCCCAATGATCCGATACCCCCTCTGTCACGGGACCTGAGAGCTTTGACCCGGACGTGCCGGGCTTACCCCTTCGGTGGCCCGGCTTTCACCGGACGCTTTCCAGAGTGTCGACTGTCCGCGCGGTCCTTTGACCTGAGAGATTCCGGGGCGGTTGCTCCTTCGGCGGCGACACCGGCGAACCGGCACCACGCTCTCCCGCGCGTCCATCCACCGTTTGACCGGTGGCGACGGGCCGACGCTTGGCCCGGCGCATGATTCGAGTCAATCGCGATGTTGCGACGCGGTGTGCGGGGGCGGTGGATTGGTGTCCTTCGTCCCCGCCCACCGTCAGCGGGATGGATCAGAAATCCACGGTCGCCGACAACCACAATCGCCGTGGTTCCATAAGGTTCGCATAGGCCGAGGTATAGGTCACTGCGCCACTGCTCTCGTAAGGCAGGTAGCCGGTGAAATCCTTGTCGAACACGTTGTAGACCGCAGCGCCCAGCCGCACGACCGGGGTCAGTTCGTAGTTCGCGCCGAGGTGGAACTGCGAATAGCCCTTGAAGCTGCCCAGCGCGTCCTGCGCCGCGCCGGCGCCGCGATAGCGCCTGGAGCGGATCTCGGCGCGCAGCCACGTCGCCAGCTTGTCGGTGACGCGCCAGCGCAGATTGCCGTTCACCATATGCCTGGGGGTGTTGACCAGCGGCTCGCCAGCTTCGGCCCCGCTCTTCTGCTCGCTCTCTGTATAGGTGTAGTTGAGGCCGAGCGTCACTTCGGGCGAGAACTCGAAGCGCACTGCGGCCTCTACGCCGCGGGTCACCGCCTCGTCGACATTGACGGTCTGGCCGAAATTCTCCGCGCGCGGGAATTCGCCGAGGTTGAGGCAGCCCGGCCGATCGCGCTGGACGGACCAGGTGCAGTTCGGGATCGGCGTACCGGCGGCGATCTTGTCCTTGAACTCGTTGTTGAAGACGGTGACGTTGCCCGAGAAGAAGCCGCCATCGTCATAATAGACGCCGAATTCGGCCGAGGTGCTGGTTTCCGGCTTCAGCCCCGGCGTGCCGATCTGCGGGATCGTTCCCTGCCCGCCGAAGCCGACGATGCCGGGCGCGATCTGGTCGAGCCGCGGGGTCTTGAAGCCGCGGCTGACGCCGCCTTTCACGGTGAACGCGTCGGTGACCGACCACACCGCATAGGCGCGCGGCGAGAATTTGCCACCGAACGTCTCATGGTCGTCGTACCGGCCGCCCACCGTCAGCGAGAGATCGGGAATGATCTTCCACTCCGCCTCGCCGAACAGCGCCCATTGCACGAACTCATATTTGTCGACTGCGACGCCATCGACCATCTCCGCCTTCCAATATTGGCCGCCGACCGTGACAGTGAGCGGATCGAGCGGGATGATCGCGCGGGTGTCGGCGATGGTGTTGGTCGCCTTCAGTTCGCGCGCTTCGCCCGCCACCTTGCCGGGCGTGCCGGGCGGGATGGTGCGGCCGAACGTCTCGGTGATATTGCGCGTCAGCGTCGTGTCGATCATCGCGAAACCGGCGCGCCAGCTATGCGCCAGCACATAATTGTCGCGGTTGAACTTCATTTCCGGGCCATAGCCGCCCTGCACCGTGCCGGTGCCGAGTTGAGAATCCGAATTGTCGTACCACTGGCGGTTGAAGTCCGCCTCGAACCAGACGTCATGATCGGGATGCGGGGTAAGCGTCACTCGACCGCCGACGGTATAGATTTCCGATTCCACCGGGCTCGGCCCGCGCTTGCTGACCTCCACCGGGTCGCCCGATACATCGTCGTAGCTGAGGTCGGCGGCCTCGCGGTAGAAATAGGAACCGCGCACGGTGAGGCCGATCAGATCCTTGACGATCGGCCCCTGGAAATAGGCGTTGCCCGAATATTGATTGCCGAAATCGCTGTCTTCCTGAAGCGTCGTCTCGGCGGTGGCGGTGCCCGCCCAGCGCGCACCAACCTTGCGCGTGATCAGGTTGACGACGCCGCCCATCGCGTCCGAACCGTACAGCGTGGACATCGGTCCGCGGACGATCTCGATCCGGTCGATCGCCGAAAAAGGTGGCAGGAAGCTCGTCGAGGTCTCGCCGAAGCCGTTGGGGGTGACATTACCCGGCGCGTTCTGGCGGCGGCCGTCGACCAGGACGAGCGTATAGTCGCTCGGCATGCCGCGGATCGAGATGTTGAGGCCCCCGGTCTTGCCCGCGGTCTGCCCGACATCGACGCCCTCGACGTTGACCAGCGCTTCCGCAAGGCTGCCGAAGCGGCGCTCCTGCAATTCCTCGCGGCCGATCACGCTGATACTCGCCGGGGCATCAACCAGCTTCTGCTCGAAACCGGCGGCGGTGACGACGATCTCATCCCCGCTCGTCGCGACGCCCGAACGACGCTTGCCGTCGTCGCGCTCGGCATCCTCCGCCGCCGTATCATTGACGGTGCGCGTGCGATCCTGCGCCGCTGCCTGCGACGCGGTGAACAGCGTGATCGCGACCATGCTGGCGCGCGTCATCGTTCGGCGCGAACGCCGTTCGGAGAAGCGAAGCATCTTATACCCCCTTAGCTAATGCAATTGATTATCAAACGCCCGAGGCGCAGTTGCCTCAGCCGCAACAGGGGGTCAATTCGGAATAAGATATGGAAAAGCTGAGACAATATTTGTCACAAAGCCATCCTTTGATACAATCTCGAGCGCTTACAGTCGCAAAACCACCGTGACGGATGCGACATGGCGCACGCTGTTGCGCCCCGCATCGAAGCCGGTCTGGTTGAGGTAGCCGGGCTCCACCACGACGCGTCGTCCCGCCGGCACCTGCACACCGACGAAGCTGAGCATCAGCGCCGACCCCGCCGGTCCCGACCATTCGGTGCGGTTAAAACCGTGGAAATATTCGTTCCAGGCCACAGCGCGGACACCGCTTCGCGTCACCGGGACCTCCAGCCTCGTGAGTTGCCGCAGCCGCCACGACACGCCATCGCGGCGCTCTCGCACGCGCGTTTCAAGCCGGCTTCGTAACATCAGGGTCAGCCCGCCCGGTGCCACCGCCTTGCGGAAGACGATATCCTGCACCGCGCGATGTTCGACCTGCGCGGGTGCGGCGCCGGGGTCGATGCGCGTCCAGGTATAGCCGCCGCCGATTGACAGATCGTCGTCAAGCCGGACGAGCAGAACAGCCCGATAGAGTTGCCTCCCGAGATGCGATCCATCGTCGGTAAGCTGCAGCACCGCGTCCGCCCTGAGATCGAGCCGCTTGGCGACCGGCACGACCACGGTTAGCGACGGCCAGGCCTGCGCATCACTGTGCATCGTCTGCGCACCGGATTGCGTCGGGCACGACCATGCACCCAGCGCCACAAGGATCGAAAGCGCGGGCGCCAGCCCGAAGGATGGCGCGACGATCAAGGCTTGCATACGTCACCTGCCGGGCAACCTATGGCGTTGTACGCCATTCACCCGGCCGGCGACGTTAAAAGTGGTTGCGCGTCCTAGCGCTCATAGGCCTTGGGCAGCTCCCCTTCCGCGGCGCTGCGATAGCGATCGCGCAGCTTGTGCTGGCGGCTGTTCAACGGCTGCTGCACGCCATCGATGAACACCGCCTCGGCCTCGGACGAGAATTCCAGCGGATCACCGCTCCATACCACCACGTCCGCACGGCGGCCGGGGCGCAGTGAGCCGATCTCGCCATCGAGCCCCACCGCCGCCGCCGGTTTCGACGTGATCGACGCGAAGGCCGCACCCCAGTCGAGCCCCGTCGCACCGGGCACGCGCGCGATGGCGACGAGGTTGCCGGCATATTGGGTGAGGTTGCGCTGCTGGGGCGGCGGCCCGATGTCGAGCGTGGATATACCCGTGACCACACCGGCCCGGGTCAGGCGGCCGACATTGGATTCAGTCGCCGCCAGCATCTCGAACGAGGCCGGCAGATCCGCAAGCGCTGCCGCGATCACCGGCACCCGCGCCCCCGCGATCTCGGTCGCCACCAGCCACGCCTCGGTGGCGCCGACCAGCACCAGCCTGAGCGTCGGGAACTCCTTCTTCAGCGCCAATGTCTGGCGGATGTCGCTGGCGCGCTCGACATGGACGAGCAGCGGCATCGTGCCGTCCAGCACCGGCACCAGTGCGGCGGCGTCGGCGCGCTTGAGCATCTGGCCGCTCTGCCCGAACGCGGCGGGAGCGCGGCGATAATCCTGCACCTCCTGCAGCACCGATCGGAACAGCACATGCGCGGCGGCGCGGCTGCCGCCGGCCGCGTCCTTGCCGGTCTCGCCCAGCTCAACATATTGGAACGCGCGGCCGCGGGTCACCGGATCGCTGTCCGCCCCCAGATCGATCACCGCGCCCATGCCGGCGAAGATCGAGCTGGCGGTGGCCGGCGCGATGATCGCGCGGGTCACGCCGCCCGCGCGTTCGTTGCCGATCGGCGGCGAGGCTGGATTGATCGCCGGCACCACGTCGATAGCCGCGCTGAACGGAGATTTGGCGGCGACTGCATCGTTGATCGTATCGACGCCATAGCCCTCGGAAATACCGAGCGTGCTCATCCCCGCGACGATACCAGCCGCCACCCATTTGCCGGTGGCGTCGATCACTTTCGCACCGGCGGGCACCGGCACATCCTTGCCTGCGGCGACGACCTTGCCATTGCTGATGACGACGGTGCCGCCCTCGATCGGCGCGGAGCCATCGCCGACGGCCACGGTGCCACCTGTGAAGGCGATGGTCTGCGCCACGGCAGGGCTGGCGGCGAGAGCCAGCGCCGCCGCTGCGGCGAGAAGCGCGGCCTTCATTTCACATCTCCCTCACCCGGCATGCCGAGTTCAAAGTCGGACACCGGCCGGCGCTTCGGATCGCTGCTGTTATAGAGCAGCGCGCCATCGACCCAGACCTTTTCGGGGCGGCTATAGACGCTGAACGGATCACCGTTCCACAGCACGACATCCGCCATCTTGCCCGCCCTGAGGCTACCGGTGCGATCGGCAATGCCCAGCGCCTTCGCGGGGCCGATCGCCAACCACGTCCAAGCCAGCTCATCAGAAATATCGATGCCCATTCGGCGCCCGGCGAACAGCGCCTTGGCGACCTCCTGGTTCAACCGCTGGATGCCGTCCTGATCGTCCGAATGGATCATGGCGCAGGCGCCCTGGTTCTGCAGCAGCGCGAGATTTTCGCGGATGCCGTCATAGCTTTCCATCTTGAAGCCATACCAGTCGGCCCACACCGCCGCGCAGGTCTCGTTTTGCCTCAGCAGATCGGCGATCTTGTAGGCTTCCACCGCGTGGTGGAAAGCGGTGACGTGGTAGCCGAACTCCTTGGCCATATCCATGACGATGGCCATCTCGTCGGCACGGTAGCAATGGTTGTGTACGAGGATATCGCCCGAGAGGACGCCAGCCAGCGTGTCCATCGCGATGTCGCGGCTGGGCACGTCGCCGCCATCTTCCAGATACTCGTCCCACTTGCGCTTATATTCGGCCGCCTTCGCCCAGGTCTGGCGATCGACAGCAACATTGCCCATCCGCGTGGAAGGCTGGCGCCCCTTTGAGCCATAGACGCGCTTGGGATTCTCGCCACACGCCATTTTCAGCCCGTAGGGTGCACCCGGGAACTTCATGCCCTGCATGGTGCGCGCGGGGACATTCTTCAGCGTGACCGAACGGCCACCGAACAGATTGGCCGAACCGGGCAGGATCTGCAGCGTGGTCACGCCACCATTGGCGAGCGCCCGGCTGAAGCCCGGATCCTGTGGCCAGACGCTATGTTCCGCCCAGACGTCAGCGGTGACCGGGCCGGTTGCCTCATTGCCGTCCGACAGCGCCTCGACACCGGGCGACGGATAGTCGCCGAGATGACTGTGGACGTCGATGATGCCGGGCGTCAGCACCTTGCCGCGACCGTCGATCACCGTGGCGCCAGCGGGCGCCGCGACGTCGGCACCGATCGCGACGATCTTGCCGTCGGCGAACAGCACCGATCCATTGTCGATACGTCCGCCCTCGCCGTCGAAGATCTTGACGTTGGTGACCAATGTCGGCGCGTTGGGATAGCGCTTGTAGGTCGACGGAAAAGGATCGGGATTGGGTGCCCGCGCCGCGCGCTCGGCGCGGCTGGAGGCATCATTCTTCTTCTTCGCGGCCGTCGCCGGGCCACCGATTAGCAAGGCGATCGCGAGGACGGTGGTGAGCTTATTGAACACCGTGCATCCACTTCTTGATCAGCGGAGAGAGGATGAGGAGGAGGACGCCGATGCCGACCGAGATCAGTCCGATCGTCTGGAACACGCCGGTATAGGTATCCAGCGAGACCTTGAGGTTGGTCACCTGACCGCCGACCGTCTCCACGCTGGCGAACTGGGCGACGATGCCAGCGACATATTGCGCGACCGCGATCGACAGGAACCAGGTGCCCATCATCAGCCCGACCACGCGGGCGATCGAGAGCTTGGTGATCATCGAAAGCCCCACCGGCGAGATGCACAGTTCAGCGATCGAGTGGATCAGATAGGTGGCGGCGACCCAGATCAGCGCAACCTTGAAATTGTCGCCCGCAAACTGGGTGCCGAACACCAGCACAAGGAAGCCCGCGCCCGCGCCGACCAGCGCCAGCGCGAACTTGACCGGGATCGAGGGTTCTAGCCGCTTACGGCCGAGCACGCCCCACAGCCAGCCCATCACCGGCGCGAACATCACGATGAACAGCGGATTGAACACCTGCACCTGCGCTGCCGGCATGGTGTAGGCGCCGATCTGCAGTTCCGTGTTGCTCTGCGCGAAGAAGGTCAGCGAGGATCCGGCCTGCTCGAATAAGGTCCAGAACACGACGTTGAACACCACCAGTATGATGGCGACCATCATCATCTGGAATTCTTGGGCGTTGCCGATCCGCCACGCCCAGATCGGGATGCCGATCACCGCGAGCAGGAAGCTGCCGAACATCAACTGCCCCAGCACCGGCAGCGAGCGGATATAGCCGAGCACGCCAGCACCTTCCTGCGCCGCCTTGGTCGCGGCATCGCCGCTCGCCAGTACGTTGGAGAAAAGGAAGTACATCAGCGGGATCGCCAGCACCGCGAGGACGATGATCAGCAGCCGCCGATCCGCCACGCCCGCGGGCGGTTCGCCATAGCCATCGAGCTTGCCGCCATCGAACTGCACCAGCGCCCAGCTGCACAGCATGCCAAGGGCCGCGAGCAGGAAGCCCGCCCACCAGCCGACATAGACCGCGAGCAGCGGACACGCGAATTGCGAGAGCAGCGAGCCAACGTTGATGCCCATGTAGAAGATGGTGAAGCCGGCATCGCGTCTCCGATCGCCGGGCGCATAGAGCGTGCCCACGACTGTCGAGATATTGGGCTTGAAGAATCCGTTGCCGATCGACACCGCCGAAAGGCCGAGCAGCATGACCAGCACGAAGAAGGGCGAGCGATCCGCATCCGAGCGGAAATTGCCCGCGGGGATCTTGCGCGCCTCGGTGCCGTCTGCCGCCAGCAGCGACACCGTCTTGTCATCATTGCCGCGGATCTGGAGCTGCCGGCCGTCCACCACCGCATATTGCGGCGGCGCTTCCTGGCCGCGCTCGCCACCGATCACCACCTCATAGCGCTGGCCGTCGATGATCGCGTGCGGCTTGGCCTGCTGACCACCGAAGCAGAGCGTGAAATAACCGATCGACATCAGCACCGCGCCCAGCTTCACCGCGCCCTTGGACCCGAGATAGCGGTCCGCAACCCAGCCGCCGATCAGCGGGGTGAGATAGACGAGGCTGGTATAGGCGCCGTAGAGGCCGTTGGAGGTGCCCTGCGAGAAGAGGAAATGGTTAGCGAGATAGAGCGTCAGCAGCGCCCGCATGCCGTAAAAGCCGAACCGCTCCCACATTTCGATCGTGAACAGGCGGGCAAGCTGCGGCGGATGGCCGAACCAGGTCCGCCCGCCGTCCAGCGGAACAGCGGACAACTCGACCGGAGGCGTACCTGCCTCCCCTTTCGTTTCTGCCATGTAGTGGCGACTCCCGAATTCCATTGGTTCCGGCTTTTCGAAGCCGGTGCATGGCGGGTAGCCTAACGACGAAATTGCGTCTGTGAAGAATATTGTTGCTCCGCTTCGGAACGGTGTCCTTCCCGTCCCGGCGGTGCTTCAAGGATGATCGGATACCGGCATGACCGGTGCGACGGCACTCCGACGCTCCTCCACCACGAACATCCGCGTGCCCGTGCGATCGAGGAAATTCTCCTCGTCCGCGGCGATCCGCGCCGCCACATCGGGCGCGGTCGCGACGGCGATCGCGGCGTTATAGGCGACCTGATCAGCGAACCACAATTCCGTCACCACGTCGAAATCGAAAGGCGCGGCGCCATCGCTGACGAACGCGCCGTCGAACGTCGCGAAGTTGCGGCGATAGTCGACGATGCCGGGCATCAGCGACAGGATCAGCGGCGCGTGGTTCTGCTCATAATAGGCGATGAACGCCTCACGGCTGAGATCCGCGCGCCGGCGCAGCAGGGCTATCGACTTGATCATGCGCCGCGTCCCAACAGACCGAAGAAGGCATAGGAAGGATCTTCGGGGCCCGGCTTGCCGATATAAGCGCCGTGGAGGAATGGATGCTCCAGATCGACGATCGAGGGCGAATGGATATTGGCCCAATCTGCCACGATCGCGCGATGCGCGAATTTCCAGCGGCCTTCGCGCCGCTCATATTTGTCGAAATAGCGGCCGCCGACGAGCACGTCGAACGGCCCCTCCGCCCCCTTCACCCGGTGCAGCGCGATCAGATAGACCTCGCCCTCCGCCCGGTCGCCGTCCAGAGCGATGTTGATGGTGGTGACGTTGTGATGGAGGATCTCCATCGGCGCCTGGATCTCGGGCAGCTTGTCGATGAAATCCATCGCCGGCCCCTTGGACATGTGGCCATGCTCGTCGATCGCATCCTCATGATAGAGGCTGCGCATCTTTTCATGGTCATGGCGGTCGGCGGCGTTGCAGTAGGTGGTGATGAGCTGCCGGATCGCCTCGCGATCGAGCAGTTCCTGCAGCGCCGCGGGATCGGGGCTCATGCCTGCGTCGCCAGATAATGCGCGGTCAGGCCGGGTGCGGGATCGGTATAGACGCGCTCATAGACCCGGTCATATTCGCTTTGCGCGATCAGCCAGCGACCGTCCCGCTTCACATAGCGGTCGCGATAGATCGCGGTGCCGACGGTGGTCTTGTTGCCTTCCGCCAGGTTCAGCGCATAGTCGATCAGCGTCCAGGTGCCGTCCGCCGTATCATCGTCATGGACGTCGATCACAGGCATATGGACGGTGTGCGAGCCGACAAAGCTGGACACGAACATGCCCGCCAGCGCCTCGACGATCGCCGCGCGACCGGAAAGCTGCACATGATAGCTGCCGCCGCGATAGTCGACCGTCGCATCCTCGGTGAACAGGCTCTTCACCGTCGCCATGTCGCCGGTGTCGATCGCCCGTGAATAGGTGCATTTCAGCCGGCGGATGAGCTCGATATCCTCCAGCCGCAGGCTCATGCCGCGGCCGCCTGCCGCCCGGCATGGATCGCCTCCGCCCGCGCCTTCAGTGCGCGCGCAGTGTCGTTGAACGCGCGGGTCACCCAAGGGCCGCAAAAGCGCATCACATGAATGCCGTTCCGCCCGAAGAAGGCATCGGTCGACCAATAGCGGCACTTGTCCGGCCCCAGCGCCTCGATGATCTGATCGCGCCGGGCCGGATAGGGCCAGGCCGGATTATCCTTCAACTCCCACGAGATCAGCCGTTCAGGAATTTTGGCGCAGACATATTCGAGGTTTTGCGCGGTCTCGCCAGGCATCGTATAATTAGCGAGCGTCATATACACCGGCGCGCCCATCTCCAGCGTCGATTCCGCAGCGATGCAAAACGGGTTCCACGCGCCATAATTGGGCATGTCGGTCAGCACCTCCCACACCACCGAGGCGGGCGCGTCGATGGTCACCACCTCGGACCGGACGGTGCTATCCTCGGGGTAATCGGGCAGGTTCAGATCGTCGGCCATGTGCATCATCTCCTCGCCTCGCCGGTTCGTGCCGGGCTGTCGCTCGATATTCGGATCATCGCCGACACGCGTCAACGCTTTGCGTAACGCATCCAGCCGATCACTTACGCAAATTGCTTGATCTGATATTGCCGCATCGGGATGCAGTCGCAGCCTTTCTCGCCGATGAAATTCGCGCAGCTCGCCATCATCCGCGCTTCATTCGCCTCCAGTCGCGCCGCATCGCCGACCGCATCGTAGAACAGCGCCTTGTCGGTACGCGCCGCCAGCGGGAAACACTCCTCGACCACCGCTGCATAGGGCCCAGCCCCTTCGGTCAGCGGCCGCACCACCAGGTTCTGGACATATTCGAAGTTGCTCTGCGTCTCGACCGCGACGTCGGTGTGCCCGTCCTGCCAGTTACGCCGCCATGTCTCATGATCGAGCGCCGCCGGCTTCTCGATGAACACCACCTGCGCGAAGCCGTCGGTGGGCAGGCCTGGCGGGCAGGCGCTGTTGGGCAGCGGGATCGATTCGCTGACCAGCCAGCCCTCGTACCGCGGTGCCACCCGGGCCAGCGCCTTCTCGATCGGCGCTCGCGCCGGAGGATAAGCGGTATCGACCCACATCTGCACCATCGCCTCCATCTGCGGCTGAGTGACGATGAAATGGGGGCTGCTGCCGGTGGCGACGCTTTCGTCCTGCACGTTGATCCGCAAGGCGCGGGTGTGCGGCGCGAGTTCCGCGGCCACGGCGCCCAGCAGACGATCGTTGAACGCCACGCGCGGCTCTGCCTCATCGCGCCAGAGGGCGTAGATCAGCTTTTCCATCTCCGTCCCCTCAACGGTCCCCGCGCGGCTCGCGCGGCAGACCCAGGCCGCGCTCAGCGATCAGGTTGCGCTGGATCTGGCTCGATCCCGCGTAGATCGTGTCCGCACGGCTCGCGAGATACATGTGGGTGAGCGGGTTGAAGCGATACTCGTCGCTCTCCGCCACCTGCCCCGCCAGCCCTTGCACATCCATCGCCAGATCGCCGAGATCGCGGTGCCAGCGCGACCAGTAAAGCTTGGAGGTCAGCGCCTCCTCGCCCAGTTCCTCGGTCGCCTCGTCTGACAAGGTGCGGACGAGGCCGTGCCGCATCACCTCCAGCCCGATCCAGGCATCGGCGATCCGGCGGCGCAAGCCGGTATCGTGGTCGGCACCGTTGGCGCGTGCGGTGGCGATCAGCGCGGCGAGTTCATTGCCGAACTGCATCTGCTGGACGACGGTAGAGACGCCACGCTCGAACCCCAATGTCGCCATCGCGATGCCCCAGCCCTGTCCCGGGCTACCGACGATATTGTCGGCATCGGTTACCGCGCCGTCGAAGAAGAGTTCGGCGAACTCCGCCTCCCCCGTCATCTGGCGGATCGGGCGACGGGTGATGCCGGGCTGGTCGAGTGGCACCAGCAGGTAGGACAATCCCTTCGGCCCCTTGCTCCCCTCCTCGGTGCGCGCGACGACGAACGCCCAATCGGAAATCATCCCCAGCGACGTCCAGATCTTCTGCCCATAGATCACCCAGCGCCCGCCGACCAGCCGCGCGCGGGTACGGACATTGGCGAGGTCCGACCCCGCATTGGGTTCGGAATACCCCTGCGCCCAGAGTTCGCGGCCAGAGGCGATGCCCGGCAGGAAGCGCTGCTTCTGCGCCTCGCTGCCGAAGGCGATAATCGTCGGCCCCGCCAGTTCGACGCCGATATGGCTGAGCCGCGAGGGCGCACGCAGCCGTGCGTAGAGCTCGGCAAACGCAACCTGCTCAGCGATCGTCGCGCCGCGCCCGCCATGCGCGACCGGCCAGCCGACCGCGCCCAGCCCCGCCTCGCCCAGCGCCAGTTCCCACGCCTTGCGCCGGTCATAGGCGCTGGAGAGATCGGCAATGCCGCGCAGATCCGCGAACGGCCCGTCGAGCGCGGCGGTCAGCCAGTCCCGTGCCTCATCGAGCAGGTTGCTCATCCGAGGATCGACCGCGCAGAAACGCCCCGCTCGCCGATCGTGCCGTCGACGATCGTGCGCGGCTCATGCGTCGATTTCGAGACCCGCCAACCCGCCGGGGTGCGGACATATTCGTCATGATAGAAGCTGCCGATCAGGCGGAAGCTGCCGGCACGTGGATCATAGGTCGAAAAGCCCAGGCTCCACCGCGCCGTCGCATTGTCGGCATCGAGGATCTCGATCTCGCCATTGTGGATCTGGTGGACGTCGACGATCGGGCTGTTCACCGCGATCTGGGTGAACGCCTCGATCAGTCCGTCCGGCCCGAACTTGCCGACCGGCTGATAATCCAGCTCGGCATCGGGGGTGAAGCAGGCGCGGATCGCGTCCACATCCTTGGCGTCACAGGCGTTGAGATAGCGCGCCTTGAGCTTGCGGATCTCGCTCTCCGCCTCCAGCCGCGCGATGCGGGTTTCCAGATCAGCCATCGAGTCTCACCACCTTGGTCTGGGGAACGGGATGTTCGCTGGCACCGGTCCAGCGCAGCAGCATCGTGCCCTGGTCGTGCCCGGCGGTGTCGACCCAGTTGCCATGGCCGGGGTCGCGCGCGGCGACGACGATCGTCACCGACCCATCCGCATTGGGCTTCGCGCTATGCTTGTTCACATGGACGCGATGGAACCGGTAATCGAGCGATTCCATCCAGATATTGTCGAGCTGGAAGTTCCAGAATGTGCAATCGGGCACCGGCGTTTCGATCACCAGCGCTTCGCCGGGCTCCAGCTTCCAATAGCCGTGCAAGTAGAAGATCGTCGGATCGCCGCCGGCCTTGAAGAACATCGTCTGGTCGGTGGTGGCGAGCTGGTTGAGCTGCTCCGCCTTGAACAGGTCGGTCCAGCGCAGAAAAGTCTTCGCCGTGCCCTCGACGAAGGCGACCGCCTTGGTGAAGCCCTGTTCAAGCTTGGCCAGCGTCAGCGGCTCCGGCGTCGCGCGCGGCGGATCGATCGCCTCGATCTTCACCGTCGCCGGCACCTCATTGTCGCGATCGAGGAAGGTCTGGCGGACGAGCAGCATCGAGCTGTCGTCGGCAAGCTTCAGCCAATTGCCATTGGCATGATCCTTGGAGGCGATGATCTCGAAGCTCCCATCTGCCTCGAAATGCATGTTGGCGGAATCGATCTCCCCGGTCGAGGCCATCGTGCCATCCACCGCATAGCGATTGGCCTTGGTGCCGAAGCTCAGGATCGGAACGGTACCGCGCTTGCCGGTGATGCGATAGCGCCGCGCGCCGTCGATCGAGGCGTTGAGGTAGAGATTGTCCGGATTGTCGGCGCCGATCTTCGCGGTCGGATGCGATGCCTGGTAGAAGGACGGAAAATCGGTGTCCGCATTCTCCATATGCATGTCGAGCGCGATGCGCAGCAGGCGCGAGAGATAGCGATAGCCCTCCGCCTGGTCGATCGGCGAACCGGCGACTTCGGCGTTGAACACCAGTTCGCCGGTCTTCTCCAGCCGGCGGCAGAAGTCGCGCCAGGCCTCGCCCGGCGCGACGCGATCCCCACCCCGGCTCATGGCGCCATATACTGGCCGCCATTGACGTCGAGCGACGCCCCGGAGACCACCTTGGCATAGTCGGAGACCATGAACAGCACCGCCTTGGCGCAATCCTCTTCAGGCGGAATGATGCCGATCGGGATGCGCGCGGTGATCTCGCCGACCACCTCGTCACGGTCGCGGCCACCCGCCACCTCGCGGTCGATATGGCCCCACACCGGCGCGCCACCGATCCAGCCCATCCGCGTGACGTTCACCCGGATGCCATATTTGCCGAAATCCTTGGCCATGTGCCGGGTCAGCGCGTTCATGCCGCCCTTGCCGGCGGAATAGGCGCCCTCGCCCGGGAAGGGATTGACCGTCGACATTGTCGAGACGTTGACGATCGCGCCCTTCGAGGCCTTCAGCGCCTCGAGGCAGGCCTGCGCCATGCGCAGCGCGCCGGCGCAATTGACGTTGAAGACGGAGGCATATTCCTCGACATCGGCGATGTCGGTCGGCAGCCATTCGCCGTGCATATAGGCGGAATTGATCAGCCCATCGATCTTGCCGAACGCATCCTCGGTCGCCTTCGCGAGCGCGCGGCATTGATCGGCGTTGGTCACGTCGGTCGGCAAGGCGATCGCCTCCCCGCCCTTCGCCTTGATGTCGGCGACCACCTCGTCGAGGAACGCCTTGTTGCGCGCGCCGAGGCCGACCTTCGCCCCCTCCGCCGCCGCGATCTTGGCAAGCGACTGCCCCATGCCGGGGCCTACGCCACTGACGACGATCACCTTGTCCTTAAGCAGCATCAGCCATCTCCTCTCCCGCCCATATCCTGTTGAGTTTTGGGTCGATCTCATTCGCCGTCACCGGGCAGTGCGTGCCCGACGGGCCATACATCAATGCAACGCAGCGGTTGCACGCGGTGCAGCCGGAACGGTGCGCGGCATCCTCGCGCCAGCGCGCGACCAGATCCGGATCGTGGACCAGCGAGCGCGCCATCACCACCGCCTCGAAGCCCTCGGACAGCGCCAGTTCGGCCGCCGGCAGCGACAGCACGCCGCCGAGATAGCCGAGGCCGCAGGTCACCGCCGCGCGCACCTGCCGCGCCGCCTCGAGGAAATAGAGTTCGGAGAAGCGCACCGTCTTGGGCGTCGCCATCTTGAGCAGCTTGAACTGCAGCTTCGAAAGCCAGCCCGGCTGCATCGCCGCGAGATCGTCATAGGGCAGCGGGCTGGAGAACATCACATAGCTGGACTCGATGTTGCGCCCGCCGGACAGCACCAGCATGTCCGCGCCCGCTGCCTCGAGCGCGCGTGCGGTGACGATGCCGTCCTCCACCGTCGCGCCGCCCTTGGCGCCGTCATAGAGGTTCATCTTGGCGAGCACCGCGATGCGCGCGCCAACCGCCTGCTTCACCGCCGCCAGCACCTCTGCCGGGAAGCGCACCCGCTTCTCGGCGGTGCCGCCATAATCGTCACGCCGCTTATTGGAGAGCGGCGAGATGTACTGGTTGAGCAGATAGCCATGGCCCATATGCAGTTCGACCGCATCGAACCCCGCCTCCACCGCCAGCCGCGCCGCCGCGACGAACTCGTCGCGCACCTGATCCATGTCCGCGCGGTTCATCTGGCGCTGGAAATAGCGGCCCATGAGCACGCCCATCTTGTCGATCCCGCCCGAGGACGACATCGCCCGCGGCGTCGACAATTCCTTGTGCTGCACGAAGCTGCCGCCATGGGTGATCTGCGCCGAGATCAAGGCGCCCTCGGCATGCACGGCATCGGCGATCGCACGATAATGCGGCACGCTGGTCGCGTTCATCACCCCCTGGCTGGCAAAGGTCCGTCCATCAGGCGAAACCGCGATATAGGCCAGCGTGGTCATGCCGACGCCGCCGGCGGCGAGGCGACGGTGGAATTCGAGTAGCGATCTGGTGGGGACGGAGTTGCGCGTCATCATTTCGTTCGCGCCCGAGCGGATGAAGCGGTTGGGCAGCGTGACGGGGCCGACTTTTATCGGCGTGAATGCGATGCTCATTGGGATAGCTCCCTTCGAAGCCCCTCCCCTTCAGGGGAGGGGTTAAGGTGAGGGCGAGCGCGGCAAGCCAGACGACCGACCGTCGCGCCAAACCGCCGATATCGAGCGAGGGCTTTGACTCCCCCGCCCCACCCCCTCCCCTCAAGGGGAGGGGCTAGGTTCGGCGCGACCTCAGCTGTCATCGCCCACCTCAATCGAAATTCGCCTGGCCGCCATCCAGCGGCACCGTCGCCCCCGTCAGATAGCCGAACTCCGGGCCGCACAGTGCCGCAACTGCCCGGCCGATATCCTCTTCACAACGCCCCACCCGGCGCAGGGGAATCGTCCGGAAGAACGCCTCGGCCTCGTCCGGCCGCGCCTCGATCCAGGCCTTGAGGCCTGGCGAGTCCGCGTGCGGCGCGATGGTCAGCGCGCGGATGCCGTCCGGACCCCATTCGGCAGCGGCGGCGCGGGTCAGCACGCGCGTCGCCTCCTTCACCGCCGCATAGGCGCCATAGCCGCTCATATCCCATCGCCGCGCCGCCGAGGTGGCGAGGTTGACGATGACCCCGCCCGCGGCGCGCGAAAGGTGCGGGTGGCACGCCTTCATCAATCGGAAGCTCGCCAGCGGGCCGGACGCGAAGCCGGCTTCGAACGCCGCGTCGGTCACATCCGCAAGCGGACCCAATGGCACTTCCTGCGCATTGTTGACGAGGATATCGATGCCGCCGAGCGCCGCCGCGACAGCATGGACCAGCCCAGCGATCGACGCCGGATCCTTCACATCGCAGGCGAAGGCCTCCGCCTGTCCGCCGGCGCTCGCGATCTCCGCCGCGACGCTCTCCACCTTGGCCTGCGTGCGGCCAACCACCGCGACCCGGGCGCCGGCCGCGGCCATCGCAAGCGCGATACCCCGGCCGACGCCCTGCCCCGCCCCCGTGACCAGTGCCACCTTGCCGTCGAGCGTTCCCATGGTTCAGGCCATCAGGCTCGGCGCGCAGCCGGGCAGCGCCGGTTCGTAATGACCCGCCGTCCAGCCGCCATCGACAGCAATCTCGGCGCCGCTGATGTAGCTCGCCTCGTCGCTGCATACGAAAAGGGTGGCGCGTGCGATCTCCTCAGGCTCGCCGATGCGCTGTAGCGGCACACGCCTGAAATGGCGTGCGTTGACCGCTTCCGCCGTCTCGCCGCCGGGATTGCCCATCTCCGTATTCACCCCGCCAGGGTGGATCGAGACGACGCGGATGCCGCACGGCCCGAATTCATAAGCATAGGATTTGGTGATGCCGCGCACCGCCCATTTGCTGGCGGTATAGGCGACGAGACCATTGCAGCCGCGCAGCCCGTCCACCGACGAGATGTTGACGATCACGCCCTTGCCATTCGCCTTCAGCGCCGGCACCGCATGCTTCACCCCCATCATCGTGCCGATGAGGTTGATGCCGAGCACGCGCTCGACATCCGCCTTGCGCAATTCCTCGGCGGCGCCAAAATGGGTTACCGCGGCGTTGTTGACGAGGATGTCGAGCTTGCCGAACCGCTCCCCTGCGTGCGCCACGATCGCGGCCCAATCCTCTTCCTCGCGCACGTCCAGTCGCCGGAAGGATGCCGCGTCGCCGATCTCGGCTGCGACCGCATGGCCCTTCTCGTCCAGCACGTCGCCCAGCACCACCTTCGCCCCTTCCGAAGCGAAGAGCCGCGCGGTCGCCGCACCCATCCCCTGTGCTGCGCCACTGATGATCGCAACCTTGCCGGCGAGTCGTCCCATCCGCATCCTCCTGTCGGCCGGCTGACACCGGCTCTGTTACGCAAGACTCGGCATATCGACGCAATATGTCAAGCTTTGCGTGTTGATTTGCGAACTTCATTCTGCAATTTAACGAACCGAAACGAGCAATCCGCCGGAATGCGAAGCGGATGCCAGCCGAGAGGATCGGGCATGACAGAAGCGATTTTCCCTAAAGGCGCTGCCATGGTGATGGGCGGCACCGGTGGTCTCGGCGCCGCCGCCGCGCGCGCGC
The DNA here is from genome assembly GCF_050433225.1 of Sphingomonas zeicaulis. Classification (NCBI taxonomy): domain Bacteria; kingdom Pseudomonadati; phylum Pseudomonadota; class Alphaproteobacteria; order Sphingomonadales; family Sphingomonadaceae; genus Sphingomonas; species Sphingomonas zeicaulis. The sequence continues at coordinate 1,916,243 of NZ_JBNPXQ010000001.1, forward strand.
TGGCTCGCGACGGCAGCGATATCGCGCTGTGCTTCCGGTCGAAGCGCGATGCCGCCGAGGCCATCGCCGACGAATTGCGCGACTTTGGTCGCAGCGTTTCGCTCCACGCGGTCGACGCAACCGATCCGGCGACGATCGATGCCGCGCGCGACGCCGCCGTCGCCACGCACGGCCGCGTCCACACCATGGTGTGGGCGGCGGGGCCGCTGGTCGACCAGCTCTATCTCTCGCAGACGCCGCTGGAGAAATGGAAGCGCGCGATCGACGTCGAGGTCCACGGTTTCTTCGCCGCCACCCAGGCACTGATCCCGCATTTCCGCGAACAGGGCGGCGGCTCCTTCGTCCATCTCGGCTCGGCGGGCGATCTCGCCTGGCCGCCGCGCGACGGCCTGTCGGTGGCGCCCAAGGCCGCCAACGAGTCGCTGGTGCGCGGCATCGCGCGCGAGGAAGGCGGCCATGGCATCCGCGCCAACACCGTGCTGGTCGGCGTGATCGACGCGGGCATGTTCCACGAACTGCTCACCCAGGGCCAGTTCGACGACAAATGGGTCGCCGAGGTGAAGGCGCAACTGCCGCTCGGCCGCTGGGGCCAGGCGGAGGAGATCGGCCACGCCGTCTCCTTCCTCGCCTCGACACGCGCAGGCTACACCACCGGACAACAACTCGCCGTAGCGGGCGGCTACGGCATCTGATCGAGCGGAGGGGAAAGACTATGAGCCAGGTAAGCGACCGCGCGACGCTCGCCGCGCGCGCCGAGGCGGCGACGGGGTTGAGCGATTTCGGGGATCCGTGGATCTTCGAAAATCTCGACGCACTGATCCCGGTGCTCAACAGTGAGTCCGAGCTGACCGAGATCGGTGTGGCGGGTGCCGAGACGATGATCGTCACCGCGCTGTCCAACCGCCTGCGTCATGTTCAGCTCATCAAGGATCATCCCGAGATCCTCGATGAGGAGATCGATGTCGCCGCGGTCGTCGTCGGCCTGCCGCGCACCGGCAGCACGATGCTCCATCGCATGCTCTCCTCGGCGCCGGGGATGACTGGAGTAAAATGGTGGGAGGCGCAGAATTATGCACCGTTCGCGGACGAGCAGCCGGGGAATCCCGAGCCGCGTCGCGAAGCCGCCAAATATTATCTCGATTACATGCTCGAACATGCACCCGACCTGATGTCGATCCATCCGATGAGCATCGACCAGTCGGACGAGGAACTCATCATCCTCGGCCTTCTGTTCTCGTCTACGATGATCGAGGGGATGTATTACGTTCCGAGCTACGCCCGCTGGCTTGTCGAGAACAGCCGCACGCGCTGCTATGCGGATCTCAAGGAGATTCTGCAGTCACTTCAGTGGCAGGACAAGGGGCGCAAGGGTGCGAAATGGGTGCTCAAGACGCCGGGCCACCTGATGGCTCTGGACGGCGTTCTCGAGACCTTCCCAGACGCGAAGATCGTGATGACGCACCGCGATCCGGTGCAGACCGTCCCCTCCTACTGCTCGATGATGACGACGCTCTATCACATGGCGTCGACGGTCGATCGCGAACGGATCGGTGCCTTCTGGGAAAAGCGCCTCGCCGAACTGCTCGACCTGTTCATGTCGGTGCGCAGCAAGGCCGGCGCGGAGAGCTTTATCGACGTCCGCTACACCGACACCACCACCAAGCCGATCGAGGAAGGCAAGCGCGTGCTGACCGAGGCCGGCATCACTGTGACACCGGAAATCGTGGCCGGCATGGCCGAATGGGTCGAGGCCAACAAGCGCGAGGGCCGCGCGCCGCACCGCTATGCGCTTGAGGATTTCGGCCTCACTCGTGAACAGGTGGAGCATGATTTCGCCGACTATCGCGCCGCCTTCCTCAACGAAAAGGTGCCGGCATGAGCCCGCTCGACACGCTGATCGCGATCGAGGCGGTCAAGCGCTGCAAGGCGGAATATTTCCGCTGCATCGACGAGCAGGACTGGGAGGCGCTGGTCGCCAACTTCACGCCCGACGCCGAAACCGACATGCGCGAGGCGGTGGAGCCGCACAATCCGGACCTGCTGTCGCACGATCCCAGGGCGTTCGCGCAGAACAACGCTTTTGTGCTGGGCCAGGTGAAGACCGCCCATTTCGGCTATATGCCGCGGATCGACATCGTCTCGGAGACCGAGGCTAAGGCGATCTGGTCGATGGAGGACTGGCTCTGGGTGCCCGAGGGGCATCCGGTGCTCCCACCCGGGCGGATGCATGGCTGGGGCCATTATGAGGATCGCTATACGAAGGTCGGCGATCGCTGGCTGATGTCGGCGACGCGGCTGACCCGCATCAAGCTGGAATATAGCTGATGCTTGGCCCTCTCGATGGCAAGCGTGCACTCGTCACCGGTTCGAGTTCCGGGCTTGGGGAAGGCATCGCGCTGCGGCTCGCGCAGGAAGGTGCCGCGGTCTGCCTGCACGGGCGCGATGAGGAACGACTGGCGGCCGCACGTGCCCGGGTGGCGCAGGCGGGCGGCGTCGTCCATGCCGTCAGTGGTTCGCTCTCCGACGACGACGGCGCAGCCGCCGTGTTCGCGGGCGCCGAGGCCGCGCTCGGCGGCATCGACATCCTCGTCAACAATGCCGGTGGCGAATCTGCCGGCACCGGCACCATGCAATGGCTCGATGTCGACGCGGAGCTTTGGAACAGGGCTTACAACTCGAACGTCGGCTCGATCGTGCGGCTGGTGCGGCTGGCGGTGCCCGGCATGCGCGAACGCGGGTGGGGCCGGTTCATCCAGCTGTCCAGCGAAAGCGCCGATTTTCCGATGACGGTGATCCCCGACTATCAGGCTGCGAAGCTGGCGATCCGATCGCTCACCCGCAGCTTGGCAATGGCGCTGTCGCGCACCGGCATCACCAGCAACAGCATCAGCCCCGGCCTTACCCATTCGGACGGGCCCGACCGCTGGCTGAAAGGCATGGCGAAGACGCAGGGGTGGGACGATGACTGGGCATCGATCACCGCCCATGTGCAGGACGAGATGATCTCCAACTTCGCCGGACGCATCGGCGAACCCGCCGATATCGCGCATGTCGTCGCCTTCCTGGCCGATCCGCGCGCGGGCTTCATCAACGGCATCGACATTCCGGCGAATGGCGGCCGTTGACCTTTGGGCTGAAACATTCCGAAAGTAGTGGCAAATAAGAGATCCGGCCGCGGGCAGCGCCTGCGGCCGGATCAGTCAAGGGTTGGACGCCGGACCGCTGGCGTCGAACAACGGCCCGGACATCGCGAGGGAGAGACTAAGCCATGCCCCATCCGCGCGTCGTGCGAGCTTTGCCATGACGGATCACGCGACGATCCCCGACGCGCCTTCGGATGATCCAGCGACTGGCGAGACGGCGGCGCTGCTTGCGGCCCTCCGTCGCGCACTGCGCGGTGCGGGCTGGACGCAGTCCCGCCTTGCCGCCGAACTGGGTGTCGGAAGTGCCACGGTGAAGCGCTGGCTGCATGGCCGCGGGCTCAGCCTCAATACGCTTGGCCGCCTCGCAACGCTCGCCGGCACCAGCCTCGCCGAACTCACCGACGAAAGCAGACTGGCGGCGCAGGAAAATGATCATCTGACGCTGGCGCAGGAAGAGGCGCTGACCCAGGATCCCAACATCTCCACGATCTTCTTCCTGATCGTGAAGGGCTGGCCGCTGAGCGAGGCGACCGAGGGCTTTCATATTCCCCCCGAAGTGGTCGAACGCCATGTCGCCAAGCTGGAACGGCTGGCGCTGGTCGACCGACTCCCCGGCGGCCGCGTCCGCGCGCGACTTAGCCCCGCCCATGCGTGGCAGCGCGTGCCGATGCGCCGCCATTTCGAACGCAACCTCAAGCAGTTCTTCTCTTCGATCGACTATGCCGATCCGCAGACAATCTTCGGCGCGGAAACCGTGAAGCTGTCGCCGTTGGGGGTGGCGCGGATGCGCGAACGCATCGAGGCCTTCCGCGCCGACTTGCGCGCGATCGAACTGGACGACCGGCGCACGGCGGCGTTGCCGGGGGAGTGGCACGCAGTGCTGGCGGTGGCACGATCGATGAAAACGCTGATCGGACCTTAGCGACGTGCCCGATGGACTTGCGTCACATCACCCCGGCACGAACAACTGTCCCACCTTGCCCCCATCCACTGGCAAACATGCCCCCGTCACGAACGAGGACCGGTCGGAGAGCAGGAACAGCACCGCCTCCGCAATCTCCTCGGGCCGCCCACCGCGCCGCATCGGGATTGTTTCCGACACGCGCGCGTTGCGCTCCGGATCAGCGGCTGCGAACGCCATCGTCGCCGGCGTCATTACCTGCCCAGGCGCCACGACGTTGATCCGTACCCCGTGCGGTGCCGCCTCCGCCGCGGCGACCGCGCTGAAATGGATGAGGGCCGCCTTCGACGCCGAATAGCTTGCCATGCCCGGCATCGCCCGCAGCCCATTCAGGGAGGAAATGTTGACGATCGCGCCCGAGCCTTGCGGGATCATCACTCGCATCGCCGCCTGCGTGCCGACGAACACCGCCTCCGCATTCACCCGGAAATCCGAACGCCACTCGGCAATCTCGAGATCGAGCACATCCTTGTAAGTGACCGCCATCGCATTGTTGACCATCGCATCCAGCCGGCCATGGCGCGCCGTAATATCAGCGACGAGGGCAGCGAACGCCGCGGCATCGCCCACGTCCAGCACATGCGACTCGACCGATCCGTGCCCGGCGATCTCGTCACGCGCCGCGCGCAGCACCTCCGGCCGCCGTGCACAGATGACGACATGCGCACCCTCGCGCGCCAGTAGCGCGGCAGTGGCGCGGCCGATGCCGTCGCTGCCGCCCGTTACGATCGCCACGCGTCCATTCATCTCGCCCATTATCCCGCCTCTCCCGCTCATAAAAACACCAATGCATGGGCTTTTGGTCGATCACCCTCTTGACGCCCCGCTTGATTGGTTTAGCCATTCGATCAGCACTCGCTTCACTGTTTGCGTAAAGAGCGTCGTGTTATAAAGCGCAAGTCATAAAGACGAAGGAGAGGGGCAATCTGATGGCCAAGGGATTTTCCGCGTAGCGAATGCCGCGCCGGACCGCGCAAAGAGCAAGCAGCCGGCGCGGATGGCGACATGATCTAAAACCCGTTCAGCGCGAACCCGATACGGGCGTGTTGACCGGGCTGGCCGCACATGCGGCCGTCCAGAAACGGCGTCGATCCAGGAGAGGATTAATGCGCTTCACAATCGTCGCGCTGGCGCTTGCCGGCGTTTCTAGCTTTTCGACCGTCGCGTACGCGCAGGATGCCGCCCAAGGCCCGGCACCCCAGGCGGACCCGGTCAGCGAGACCGCGCTCAGCGATATCGTCGTCACCGCGCAACGGCGCGAGGAAAGCCTGCAGAAAGTGCCCGTCGCCGTCACCGCGATCGGCGCCGAGGCGATCGACACGTTGCGCGTCACCAACGTCAAGAACCTCGCTGGCCTAGCGCCCAGCCTTCAGATCCAGACGCAGGGCCTGCAAAGCAACCCGTCGATCGCGATCCGCGGCGTTGCCTCGGGCGTGTCGAACAATGCGGTCGATCCCAAGGTCGGCATCTATCTGGACGGCGTCTATATTGGCCGCACCGTCGGCTCGATCTTCGATCTTGCCGATATCCAGCGTGTGGAGGTGCTGCGCGGTCCGCAAGGCACATTGTTCGGCCGCAACGCGACCAGCGGTGCGATCAGCCTCGTCAGCGCGCCGCCCACCGGCGAGTTCGAGGTGCGCGGCAACGTCTCCTACGGCAATTATGACGCGATCCGCGGCAAGGTCGTGATCAACCTGCCGCAGTTCGGACCCTTCTCGATCAAACTCGCCTATCTGCACGACCAGATCGATGGCGATGCGACCAATCTGCTGGGAGGCCAGACGATCGACCTGTCGCTGCGCGATCCCCGCTTCGGCAGGCTGACCTTCGCGCGCAAGCTGGGCGTGCGTAATATCGATGGCGGGCAGGTCGCGGTGCGCGGTGAGTTCGGCAACCTTACCGCCGACTATCGCTTCGACTATACCGACGCGCGCACCACCGGCCGCGCGATCCAGAGCCTGGGTGTGATACCCGACCAGTCGGGCCAACTGCTCCAGCCGATCGTCAACCTTCAGCCCTTCTTCGGCGGCATCACCAACTACGCGCCCGACGAACGGCTCGATGCGGTGGCCAACGGCACCAGCGTCGAGCATGTCGTGACGCAAGGCCACAGCCTGACACTGGCGCTGGAAGCGAATGACGTGCTGACGGTGAAGAGCATTACCGCCTTCCGCAAGTTCCGCCAGGATCCCAACATCTATGATCTCGCGGCGACCGGCGGTCTGCGCTTCAGCTTCGCTCAGTTCGCGGCGTTCATCACGCCGGGGCTGACGCCGGCGCAGATTCAAGGGATTTTGTTCAACCCGGCCAATGCGCCGGGACCCAACGATTATTTCTATTCGCTGCTTACATCGCGTGACACGCGGCAGAAGCAGTTCAGCCAGGAACTTCAGTTCCAGGTACAGACCGACAATTTCGATCTCACGGCCGGTCTCTTCTACTTCCACGAGAATTCGCCGGCGGTCGATCTGCTCGGAATTCTCTCGCCGATCCCCGGCGGCCGAGTGGTGCCGAGCCCGCTCGACGCCGCGTTCGGCAGCGGCACCACCGACACGCTGTCGATCAACGATTCGATGGCGGGCTATGCGCAGGGCACGTTTCACATCGGCGATACGATCGATATCGCAGCGGGCCTGCGGTACACGATCGACGATCGCCAGTTGGAGATCTTCAGCATTGCCGGCGGCCAGGGTGGCCAGCTCGGCATCGGCAAATACAAGGTCTCTTTCGAAAAGCTCAACTATACCGGCATCGTAACCTGGCGGCCTACCAACACCGCCACTCTCTATGGCAAGATCTCCAGTGGCTATGTGGCGGGCGGCATTCTCAGCGGCATCCCTTACAAGCCTGAGACTCTGATCTCCTACGAAGTCGGCGCCAAGACGCAGCTTTTCGACAACCGACTGCGGCTTAACTTCGCCGCATTCTACAGCGACTACAAGGATCTGCAGACACAGAACTTCATCAATGGACGCCAGTTCTTTGATAATGCCGGCAAGGCATCGATCAAGGGGTTCGAAGTCGAAGCGGATTTGATCCCGCTGCCTGGCCTGACGTTGAGCGGCAATATCGGTCTCGCCGACCTCGACTATAAAACTTTCATCCTGAACGGCGTCGATGTCGCGGACGTCGCACGGACGACCTACAATTCGCGGTGGACGGCCCGTGCGTCGGCGCAATATGACGCGCCCGAATTCGCCAACGGCAGCCATCTGCAGGGCCGCGTGGAAGGGCGCTACCGCAGCGCCTATTATCTGACCTCCACGCCCTTCATCAACATCACCACCGGCCAGGAAGCGCTGGAGGATCTCAACCGTCAGCCTGGATATTGGCTGGTGGACGCGCGCGTCGGCCTCGTCGACCTGCCGATCGGCGGCAGCAAGATCTCGATCTCGGCGTTCGGTCAGAACATCTTCGACAAGGATTATATCGCCTTCGGCGCGCCAGTGCTGTCGCTGGTTGGCACCTATGAAAGAGGACGGACCTATGGCGTCGAACTCGGCTTCGCATTCTGACGCCCCCCGGCTCGACGGGCGCGTCGCGCTCGTAACCGGGGCCAGCCGTGGGATCGGGCGCGCGATCGCCCAGCGGCTGGCCGCAGCCGGCGCGACGGTGGTCGTCACCGCGCGCTCGGCGGCGGCGCCGGCCGCGCTGCTTCGCTTCGGCACCGAGCAGCGGGTGGCCGGCACGCTCGACGAAACGGTGGCGCTGATCGAGGCGGCGGGCGGCAAGGCGATCGCCCTGCCCGCCGACCTCGAAGACCGTGGGCAGCGCGAAGCGCTGATCGACCGTGCCGCGGAAGCCGCCGGCGGGCTCGACATCCTCGTCAACAATGCCGGCTTCGCCGATTATGCGCGCGTCGAAGACATGACCGACGATACCTTCGCGCGCACCATGCTCCATTATCTGGAGGTGCCCTTCGCGCTCAGCCGCGCTGTCGCGCCCCGGCTGCGCGCGGCGGGCGGCGGCTGGATCGTCAATATCGGCTCGGTCACCGCGCTGCCGCCGATCCGCCCTTATCTTGATTATGCCCGCGCCGGCGGCGACACCGTCTATGCCGCAGTCAAGGCGGCACTCAACCGGTTCAGCCAGGGCCTTGCCGCTGAGCTTGTCGATGCGAACATCGCGGTCAATGTCGTCGCGCCCTCCACCGCGATCCGCACCCCGGGCGCGGCCCAGCTGATCCCGGAGGGCTATCCGACCGAGGATGTCGCCTATCTCGCCGAGACGGTGCTCGACATGTGCCATCTGCCGGCCGCCGAGCGTACCGGCCGCATCGCCTATTCGATGCAATGGCCGCATGATCAAGCGCTGACCGTAAGATCGCTCGATGCGCGCGACACACTGGCACCGGCTGAGCCGCCGGCGCTGTCGCACCCCGGCATCGTCGCACTGGCAGAATGGGCGTAATGCGCCGGCTGGAGGGCAAGGTCGCCGTCGTCGCGGGTGCCGGTGGCATCGGCACCGCGACCGCCGAGCGGCTGGCGGCAGAGGGCTGCGCGGTGATGCTGGGCGACCTCGATGGTGGCTCGGCCGTGCAGGCGGCTGCCGCGATCGAGGCAACCGGCGGCATGTGCGCCGGCATGGCTTATGACGCGGCCAACGACGACGCCGTGGCGGCGCTGGTCGCCGCTGCGGTCGAGCGCTTCGGCCGGCTCGATTTCATGCACGCCAATGCCGCCAACATGCGCGCGATCCGCGAGGACGGCGATGCGATGACCTTGTCGCTCGATACGTTCGATGCGACCGTTGCGGTCAACATGCGCGGCACGCTCAGCTGCGCGCGCCACGCCCTGCCCCACCTCGTCGCCAATCGCGGCGCCTTCGTGGTCACCTCATCGTCGGCAGCGCATATGGGCGAGCCGGAACGCGTGGCTTACGCGATGACGAAGGCGGCGGTGAACGCTCTCGTCCGCCACATCGCCAGTCGTTGGGGCAAGGAAGGCGTGCGCGCCAACGCGATCGCGCCCGGCATGGTCCTGACCGCGCAGATCAAGCAATCGATGCCGCAGGAATTCCAGGATCAGGTGCTTGCCGTGCATCGTCACTGGCGGCTGGGCGAAAGCGAGGACATCGCAGCGATGGTCGCCATGCTCTTCTCGCCGGACGGCGAATGGATCAATGGCCAGGTCATCGCGGTCGACGGCGGCGCATCGCTGAGGCCCTAGGTCAGTCGGATGAGGGGTTACGCTCGCACGGCGAGTGCCCGGCGCCAAAGCGCCGCCCCCCACCCTATTAAGCAAGAATTAAAACGACGGCACCGGCTCCGCGCCCGAATAATCATAGAACCCGCGCTTGGTCTTGCGCCCAAGCCAGCCGGCTTCCACCAGCTTCGCCAGGATCGGCGCGGGCCGATATTTGGGGTCGCCGAAATCCGCCTGGAACACGCGCAATATCTCCAGCACCGTGTCGAGTCCGATCAGGTCCGCCAATGTCAGCGGGCCCATCGGATGGCCCAGCCCCAGCTTGACGCCGGCATCGATGTCCGGGATCGAGGCCAGTCGCTCACCGACCGCGAAGCAAGCCTCGTTGATCAATGGCAGCAGGATGCGGTTGACGACGAAGCCGGGACTGTCCGCGGCAATGATCGTCGTTTTGCCCACCCTCTTGCCGAACGCCTCGGCCACCCCGACGGTCGTGTCGGCAGTGCCGAGGCCGCGGATGATCTCCAGTAGCGGCATCAGCGGCACCGGGTTAAAGAAATGAAGCCCGATGAAGCGCGCCGGATCGGGCGCCGCCTGGGCGAGGCGGGTGATCGAGATCGACGAAGTGTTGGTCGCAAGCACCGCATCGGGGCCGAGCAGCTTGCCGACATTGCCGAAGATGGTGCGCTTCAGATCCTCGCGCTCGGTTGCCGCCTCGATTACCAGCCCGGCACCCGCCAGCGCATCGAGATCGCCGACCGGTTCGATCGCCGCTGCGGCGGCATCGCGCGCATGGCTTTCGAGCTTGCCCTTCTCGACTGCGCGGTCGAGCATTTTGAGGATGCCGGCCTTCCCCTTGCTGGCGACCTCAAGCGAGACGTCCGCCAGCAACACCTTGATGCCGGCCTGTGCGGCCACCTGCGCGATGCCCGAGCCCATCTGGCCGGCGCCAATCACCCCAACGACATCCATCGGCAATCTCCCTTTGCGTGTCACGGCCGCCGTGCCACCCGAGCGACCGCGAGCGCAAGACCCGATGCCGGCCCCGACGCGCCATCATCGCGGCGTCGATCCGCACAATTGCCTAGGCCCTCCTTTGAGCGAACGTCTTAGCCCGGCAGCGACAGTGGGATGCTCGCCCCGGTGATCGCGCCCGCCTCGGCGGAGAGCAGGAAAGCGACGGTGCGGGCAACGCCGATCGGCTGCACCCACCCGGAAACGTCCGCCTCGGGCATGTCGGCGCGGTTGGTGGGGGTGTCGATGATCGTCGGCAGGATGGCGTTGACGCGGATGCCGCGCCCGCGCAGTTCTTCCGCCAGGCTCTCGGTCAGCGCGCGCACGCCCGCCTTGGACGCTGCATAGGGCGCCATCCCCATCCCCGGCTGGGCCGCGCCGGCAGCGCCGATGTTGACGATCACCCCGCCCGGCGCCGCGAGATGCGCCAGCACCGCACGCGACGAGACCGCCGCGGTGCGCAGGTTCATGCGATACATCCGGTCCCAATTCTCCAGCGCGCCGCCCTCGACCGGCTGCCACACGAAGCCGCCGGCGACGTTGACGAGGCCATCGATAGCGCCGGTCTCGGCCGCTGCCGTCGCATAGGCCGCCTCCACCGCCTGCTCGTCGGCAAGGTCGACACCCCCCAGCGCCAGCCGCGCGCCGAAGCCATCGGGCGCGGGGGCGATATCGACAGCGACCACCTCAAGCCCGCGTGCGCCCAGTTCCGCCACGACCGCACGGCCAAGCGCGCCGAACGCGCCGGTGACGATGATGCTCCCCATGATCCTTCCCTTCCTCTTTGTCCTGCGATTAGCGCGCGGACACCGGCCGTGCCAACGGCCGCGCTCGAAACATCCTATGTACGATCCTCTCGGTCAGCCTGGGCCAAGTATGGCGGGATCGCCAATGTGCATCGACCAATGCGCATCACGCCGGACGATCCGCCACCCTTCCGCGCGGCGTTCCCAGCGATCCACATAGTCGCCATGTGTATCGAAGATGCGATCGCTGCGATCCCCCCGCCCCTGATGCCGCGCCTGCACATAGGCGTGGCTGGTCGCCCCGGCATCGTCGAAGGCGATCATCACGCTGCCGATCAGGTGTTGGGAGGGCCCGCAGCCATCAAGATGACTGCTGAACTGCGTGCGCAGCGCGGCGATGCCCGCCTGCTCCTGCCCGTCGCCATAGTCGAACGCGACATCTTCTGCGAACACCTCGCCCACCGCGGCCCAGTCCCGCGCGTCAAGGATACGGGCAAAGCGCCCCAGTTGATTTGCAATCGCCAGACGATCCGCATCCATCATCATCTCCTGCGTTATCATGCTGCGCCCGATGATACGCAAATCGCGGTGGACGGCCAGCATCTCGCCGCCATTTCGCTTGCCGTCAACCAATTAAGGAATTAGGTTCCGAAATGGATGCCGGCGGCGTGCGAGCGACCGCCTGGCGCCCCAGCCATTGGGAGAGAGCGCATGGATAATGAAATCTCGTCGCGGGTCAGCGACGCTGACTTCGCCTATTACAACGGCAGCGGCCAGAAGTTCACGACCGAGAGTTCGACGCTGATCAGTTCGTCACCCTATCTCAACCATGGCGAGCTGCGCACGTTGATTGCGCAGGAGATGCTGCGCCGGAACGGGCCGGACCTGCCGAACACCGCCTTCATCCCCAATGTCGTCAAGATCCTGATGGAGCTTGAGAACTGGCCGCGCATCTTCCAGCTCTTCGAGGAAGAGAAAGCTCGCCTGCCGGAGTTCAAGAACTGGCTTGAAGGCCGCAAGGTCTCACTGTTCAAGACCGAGGAACTGGCCGGGGCCGAACCCGGCACGTTGCGCGCGGTGATCTACGACTTCGTCGTCAACAGCGGCTACAATATGGACCATTTCTTCCAGGGAATGGAGATCAAGACCGACTTCGACTTCTACATGAAGGAACGGACGCACACCCACGATATCGAGCATATGATTACCGGCTTCGAGACCAATCATGCTGGTGAAGTCGCGCTGCTCGCCGCCAATTCGCGCGCGCTCTACAAATATTTCGTGCCGGAGCTGGCCGCCTTCTTCAACCGCGTCAGTTCCTATCTGAAGGCCAAGACGACACTGAAGAGCGGCCTTTTCTATCCGGAGGCCTTCAAGGTGGAGCTGGACGCCGAGGATATCGGCGCCGCGCAGGGCCGGGCGTGGAAGCACCCGCTGTTCCTGATCCCCTATCGCGACTATCTCGACTGGCAGATCAAGGATCTGCGCGAGGAATTCGGCATCACCAACCCGCCGCCGCCGGGCGAATGGGAATGGACGACCGCCGTCAGCGAAGATCCCCGCTCCGCCAACGACGACCATGCGATGGCCGCCGCCGCGGAGTAAGCACGCAGGCAGAAGGGGGTAATGGGGCCGGTCGTAGGACCGGCCCCTTTTGTTTTGGAGGAATGTTCAGCCCCTCTCCTTCAGAGGAGGGGTTAAAATCCCGCGCTACCGGCCATCCGTCATCTCCTGCAGCCCCCGCCGATACGCCGGCATTCCTGCCACGATCAGCAGCACGATCAACGGCAGCACCACCGCCCCGGTGATCGCGATCGAGTAGCGCAGCGCGCCCTCGTCGGCGAAGCCGAACTGGGTGATCGCCGCGATAACCGAGCCGCCCAGTCCCATGCCGACGAGGTTGACGCCGAGTAATGTCAGCGCGGTCACCTGGCCGCGAAGCTGGTTGGGCGTCACATCCTGGATCGCCGCGAGCAGCACGCCCTGGGAGGCCTGCCCGACCAATGTGCCCAGTGCCATGAACGCCAATGCCAGTTGCGGCGTCGGCATCAGCGGGCCGATCACCAACGGGACGCCCTTGAGGATCGTCGCGACCAGCACGATGCGCATATTGGCATCGGCCTGCCCGCTCCGCACCAACCGCCCGGCGAACCAGCCGCCGGTCAGGGTGCCGATCGTGCCGCACACCAGCATCACCGTGCCGAAATAGAAGCCGACCTCGGCCGTGCTCATGCCATAGGTGCGGATCAGGAAGGTCGGGTACCAGACGCTGGTGCCGATCGCGAGCATGGCGATCAACGCGGTTGATCCCAGCAACATGCCATAGAGCTGCCAGCGCTCTCCGAGATAGGAGAACACCGCCGACAGCGGCATCCGCGCGCCATGCGCCGCCGCCAGCTCGCGCCGCTCCGGCTCGCGGATCGTCATCACCAGCGCGGCGATCAGCAGACCCGGCAAGCCGACGGCGATGAACACCATCTGCCACGGCTGGTGCGCGCCGAGGCCGAACATCTCGATCGGCCCCCGCGCAGTGAAATGGTCGAGCAGCGCCGCCCCCAGGATCAGGGCCAGCCCACTGCCGATCGGATAGCCGATCGCGTAGAAGCTGATCGCCAACGCCCGACGGCTGCGATCGAAATAGTCGCTGATCAGCGAATAGGCGGAGGGGCTCAATGTCGCCTCCCCCACGCCCACGCCAACCCGCGCGGCGAACAGCGCGCCGAAGCTGCGGACCATGCCGCAGACCATCGTCATCGCCGACCAGAACAGCACACCGCCTACCACCAGCCGCGTGCGCTTGCGGCTGGTATCGACGAAGCGGCCGATCGGGATCGCCGCCAAACTATAGAGGATCGCGAAGGCGAAGCCTTGCAACAGGCTGATCTCGAAATCGCTGAGCTGCAGATCACGTTTGATCGGCACCACCAGCAAGGTGAGCACCCGCGCATCGATCGCGCTGAAGCTGTACGCCAGGAACAGCACGAACACGACATACCAGCGATAGGCGCCGCCGGTGCGGACATCGCTCGCCGGGGCGGCTTTTTTCAGGATCGACGCCATCGGCGGCGCCGTCACCAGGCCGATGCCGGATTGGCGCGTGCCAGAAGCGTCTCCGTGCGCAAACGGATCATCCTGTCCCCCTCCTCGCTTTCGGGGAGCAGCCAGAATCTTCCGTTCCGCACCCCCTCCAGTGCGAAGCTGGCAACCTCCTCCGGTTCGGTCAACTGCATCTGCAGCCCGGTGGTCTTCAGCAGATCCTGCATCGTGCGATAGGCGACCGGCTCCTCGGGTTCGGCGCCGGCATATTCGCGCGGACGCACCAGCCGAGAGGCCATGATCGCGGTGTTGACCGTGTGCGGCCCCGGGAACAGCACCGCGGCACGCACCGTCCCACCTTCCCGTAGCAATTGCTGGTGGAGCACCTCTGATATGCTCGTCACCGCCGCCTTGGTCGCGGCATAGATCGGCGTGTTGGGCAGCGATCGCAGCCCGCCATTGGTGGACGAGGTGTTGATCACCACCCCCTCCTCGCCCGACGCCAGCATCCGCGGCACGAACGCCTTGATGCCATGGACCACGCCCATCACATTGACGTCGATGCCCCAATGCCAGTCGTTTGCGGGCAGCGACCAGATCGTCTTCTTCGCCTCGCCCAGTCCGACGCCGGCATTGTTGAACAGCAGGTGCACCGCGCCGAACCGGTCGAACACCTGACCGGCGAGCGCCTCGACCGATGCCTCTTTGGTGACGTCCACCGCGATGCCCGCCACGTCGCCGGCCAGTTCGGCCGCCACCGCATCGAGCTTTGCCGCGTCGATATCCGCGATCACCACCCGCGCGCCGGCCGCCGCAAGCTGCTCGGCAAGCGCACGACCGACCCCGCTGGCACCCCCGGTGACGACCGCCACCCGCCCCGCGAACGACTGCATCAGGCCGCCTTCTCCGCCGGCTGGGCGAGATCGACGCCGCCGTTGGTCGGCTCGTCATAGCGACCGATCCAGTGCGGCGCGATCCAGTCGCCCGGCACGGTGCGCAGGATCTGCCCGCTGGTCTGCGTCGCGCCCTCGACATACTCCATAGAAACCAGCCGGCGCACGGGAATGTCGATCAGCGGATCGTAGGGCGACTCGGCCAGCCGGATCTCGCCCGTCATGTCGCGGCGAGTGGTATAGCTGCGCTTCCAGTTGAGGCGGGTCAGGAACACATCCCCGTCGAACTGGCCGGGCGTGTCGATCGACGGCAGCGCCTTGTAGCAGAACAAATATTCTTCGAACGCCCGCGGTGCGTCATTCTCCGCGCCGATCCGCCCCTCAATTTCGAAATAGGTGATGCCGTGGCGGCTGCAGGTCGCGCGGACATGATCGCCCTGGCGCTCGAAGCTGGTCTCGGCAACCTTCTTGGGCTCGCCGAAACGCTCGCGGCCGGAGGTGACGACGCTCTCCCCTTCCATCGCCATGTGGAAGCAATAGGCGCCGGGCGTGCCCTCATAGGTGCAGTTGATCCCCATCGTCAGCGCGCCGATCTCGACTGTGCGATCGTCGGCGACATGCATCGCGACATGGGCGATCTGCAACCACACCTCGGGCCGCTCGATCCCGACCAGCGGCTGAGGCAGCAAGGCGCGCGCGACCGCCTCGTCGGTCTCATAGACCGCACGGACGCTGCGCACGGTGTTACGCAGCGCACCTGCCGAGCGCGTCGCGGCGGGCCCCTGAAGATAGCGAAGTCGGCTCATATCCTCTCTCCTCGTCTTTGCCGGGCGCGATCCTCCGGTCGCGAAAGGAGCCTCCTTCCGCGTCCGCATGTCGGCCCTGTTCGTGTCACGCCGCGGCGATGCTGCCGGGCGTGTCCGCATCCGCGTAGAACTGCTCGAAATAGCGGCGGAAGCGCAGGATCGGCCCGTCGCCGTCGCATAGCAAAGGCCGCTTCCGGTGGATCTTGTGGTGCCAGATCGGAATGTCGCCCGCGACGCCGGTCTGGCCGCAGGTGTTGGCGATCGCCGCCTCGATCGCGCGCGCCTCGAAACTGTCGGGCGCGACCTCGGGATGGGTGAAGCAGAAGCGAAGCTCCACCTCATCCGCCTCCACCGGCGTCGCCAGCACCATCAGAGACAAGGTGACGACCCCGGTAAGCTGGGTGAATTTCTGCCCCGCGCCGTTCTGGATCGTGGTGACGGTGGAAGGGATGACCTTCGTCGTGCCATCCGGCAGCTTCACCGCGCGTTCGCCGGCGGCGTGGCTGTGGCGGACATGCCCGTCATAGCTGGTCGTGCCCTCCGGCACCGCGTCCATCTTGTGGACGAATTCGAAATGAGCGACGTCCACCCCGTTCTCGGCGATTTCCTGCGGATTGCTCGCGAAGCGCCAGTCGAACCGGCGCGGCTTCGCCCAGCCCGGCCGGGTGAACTCGTCATGCGCTATCACATCATAATGCGGCGCCACGCCCAGCGGGTGATACCAGGCCCAGATCACGCCATTGGCCTCGCGGATCGGATAGGGCCGCGCGATCGGTTCGCGCTTGGCGATTGGCGGAAACGCCTTGGCGTAGGGGATGTCGCTGCAGAAGCCGTCGGGCTTGAACGCCCAGGCGTGAAACGGGCAACGGATGCTCTCCCCATCGACCGTGCCGCCGTGGCCGAGATGCGCGCCCAGATGCGGACAATATGCATCGAGCAGCCCAGCCACGCCCCCCTCATTGCGAAACAGCACAAGATCGCGGCCGAAATAATGGAGCGGCTTCACCTCGCCGATCGCAAGTTCGTCGGCATAGCCGACGAAGAACCAGCCGAAGGGAATGCCCATCGGAAAACGCTCGACCTGCGGCAACCTCGCCTCCTTAACGCTGGGGCCGTCTGCTGCGGCCATGGAGGAAGCTTAGACCGCGCTCCCGAAAGAGAAAGCCCATCGCGGCAAACGCATCATGCCTGCTCGTGGACAATCCCGTGCGGATAGTTGGTGGGCGACATGCGCGGCCAGTCCCATGGCCGGATCTTCTGCTTGGTGAAGCGCGCGGCGAGGAAATCGATGAAGGATCGCGTCGCCGCCGGCATGATGCCGGGTGAGAAGACCACCCAAACTTCCTTGTCGTGGAAGCTCCATTCCGCATCGCAGGCCAGGATATTGCCGCCGGCCAGATCCGCGCGGATCACGCTGACCGGCAGATGCGCCAGCCCCAGCCCGCGCCGCGCCGCCCAGCGCAGGGCGACGCCGCTATTGCTCTTCCACCGCCCCTTCAGCCGCACGCGATCGCCGCCGTTGAACTCGAACACGCCGGTCGCGTCGGTCAGGCATTGGTGGTGCGAGACATCCTCGACCGCGGCTGGCCAGCCATGTTCGCGGACATAGTCGGGCGAGGCGCACAGGCAGTAGGAAAGATAGCCGAACAGCCGCGCCTTGGCAGCGGAATCGGGCAGCCGGCCATAGCGGATGACGACGTCGAACCGCTCCTGCTGCACGTCGGATTCGTGGAGATAGGCGACCGGCTCGATCACGATATCGGGGTGCAGCGCGCTGAAATCGGCAAGCAGTGCGGACATGTAGTCGGTGCCGAAGATGTCGCTGAGCCCGATCCGCAGCCGCCCGACCGGCGCCGATTGGAACTGGGTGACGCGCTGCTCGATCTCGACGAGCCGTTCCTGCAGCGCATGACATTGTTCGTGGAAGATCTCGCCGGCCGCGGTCAGCGACAGGCGGCGGGTGGTGCGGATCAGCAATTGCGTGCCCAGCCGCGCTTCCAGCTCATTCACCGTCTTGCTGACGAAGGATTTGGAAACGCCCAGTTCTTCGGCCGCGCCAGTGAAGCTCCCTGCGGAGACCACCGCCAGAAACTCCTCGACTCCGCGCCAAGCCGACATCTCAGCCACCCTCCTCGTTATATCTGGCATGAGCGTATCGGCACCCCCACGAATTGGCAAAGCCCGCCCTTCAGGACGTGGCGCGAGATCTCCCTCTCCCGCTTTTCGCGGGACTGCTGCGAAACAAGGCGATTTCGGATCGACGCGAAGATTGGTGGCGCGTGGCCAAGCTTCGCTGATCTCGGCGGTACCTTTGTTGGGG